>NZ_BAAAWE010000001.1:0-1367575 GCF_039534915.1 Streptomyces roseofulvus
GGCCAGTTCTCCAACCGCCAGGCCGTTCGCGCTCACCGCCTACACGCGCTGGTCGGCCTCTCCGGGGTCCGGCTCCAACGTCTCCCGCCGGGGCCGTGGAGGCGTACCTCCCCATCCCGAGACGTTCCTCCCCCGGGAGCTCCGGACCGACTTCGAGTCCCTGGAGGAGGCCCTGGCGTACGACCACGGCTTCACCCGGGTGTCCCCGCCCACGGGGTCCACGCTGGTCTCCACATGCAGCGGACGGTTCGCGTGTGACGGGCGAGCACCCGACCAAGCTGGACGCGGACGGGCTCCCGGCGAAGACCTTCGAAACGGTGTCGGTTCCCGTCCCCCGCGTGCACGCCACCTACGCCGAGGGGGAGGAATCCCTCCTCGGCGCCCTGAACAAGTCCGCGTCGGCGTCCAGCAACGGCGCCGGCCTCCAGCCGCTGTACCTGGACGCGTTCGTGGGGGACGAACTCCGGGCGGACGTGTCCGACAAGACGGCCCGCCCCCCGGTGCCGCAGGGGAGCTACGGGCTCGGGCTGGACGCGTACTTCCAGGCGGAGATCATCGGCCAGGCCCTGGCGCGCACCACCGGCCTCGCCCAGCGATTCGGGTACACGCCGATCCTCCAGACCAAGCGCCCCCAGTGGTTCCTCGACACCGTGGCGCCCTGGCCACGGGTCAGGGGCGTCTCCCGGGAGGAGATGGTGAAGGCGGAGGCGTACGTCCGGGAGAACCCCATGCCGCAGCCTCCCGAGCCCGCCCGGAGGGTGTCCGCGTTCCTCCTGGGCCTCGCTCGCGACGCGAGCGACTGGACCGGGGAGGGGAGCCGGTCCGCATGACGATGTGCGCGGCGCATGGAGTCGGAGATCGGCCTGGTCACGTTCGGACTCGCCGGAGGTCTCAACCAGGACGACCCGCTGATCTCCCACATCGCCCTGAACCTGTACCGCCGGGCGGCCCAGTCGGCGCTCCTGCGGTGCTCCCTGGTCATCGAGGAGGGGGACTGGGAGTTGCCCTAGCCCTCTCGGCGGTCTCCGAGGAGACGAAGCGGGTGGCGGTCGCGTGGGTCAGTGGCAGGAGCGGCAGGAGCAGAGCGAGGACAACATCCGGATGGCGTCCCGGGCGGCGGCGGCGGAGAACGCTCGGGCGCTCTCCAACAACGCGGTGCCGCCGCTGGTCCGGCAGGTGGCGCGCCCGGATGCGGGAGAAGATCCTCCGCAATGGCGCCCGGTGAACACGAAGGACCTGAAGAGCGTGATCAACGGGGCGTCGGACCTGAAGCTGTGGAACGGCTCCGGGGGCGCCGGCGGGAAGTCGGGTCTGTTCGAGAGCGCGTTGCGGGTACGCGACCGCCTCCGGTCTGTTCGAAGCGGCCGAGGAGGGCCCCCGTGGCGGTTGCCCGGTACCAGTTGAGGCGGACACCGCCGAGTAGCGGCGTGACCCTGGGAAGCCCCCGGTACGAGATTCGTACCGGGGGCTTCTTCGTGTCCGCCCACGCGTCCGGCGGCGCGCCCCAAGGGGGCCTCCGGCCACGGGAGCGCGCTGCACGTGAGTAACCGCACCACTCGATTTCTATACGGAGCGTCACCACGGCTAAGGGGGAGACGAAGGGGGGGAGAAGGGGGGGAGGGGGGGAGACCCCATGCGCGCTGAAGGGGGGAGGGTCGCTCCCACCTCCCCCCCTTCCGACCTGCGGTTTGCTCCTTAGGGGGCGTTACCTACCACACGATTTTGAAATTAGTTTGTCCTAATTTACCCACTCTAGAGGGGGTATAGGGGGGCTGGCTCAGTTCTTCCGCACCGTAGGCGGTGCGGATCCCGGAGGGGGTCATGCCGCTGGCTTCGGCGAGTGATTCCAGGCGGTAGGGGCGGGGGCCGTGGAACTCTCTTCCGTAGGCGAGGAGTCGGCGGATCTCCGCGTCGGCCGCGGTCTTGCGGGCGCGTGCTTCCTCGAGGGCCAGGAGGAGCGGATCAGTGTCGAGGCCGTCGCTGGCGGCTTCGAGGTGGTGTGCGTCGTCGATCCTGTGACGCTCGACGGCGGCACAGGCGTCGGAGTAGAGGTCAGCTGGAGCGACAGCGTCCGGGGTGGGCATGGGGTTGCGAATAGCGGCGAGATCAGCAACGAGATCCATGTTTGCGATGGTCGCATTATTTTGCGTGGATCGCAAATCTTGGTTGGGGCTACAGCTCCGGCCACACATGGGGCTCCGTGTAGGCGTGCCATCCCAGGAAGAACCAATCCGCGAGGTCCGACAGCCGCTCGATGCAGGCGTCGTAGTACTCCCGCGGCTCCGGCCGTGGAAAGTTGGGGTGGCTCGTCCAGGCCGGCACCTCAGTGGCCAAGTGGTAGTAGCCCTCTGCAAGCCCTCTGGGGAGCGCATCAGCGTCTTGCAGACGCTCGCAGACCGCACGTGCGGCACGCTCCAGACGCGAAAAGGCGTCTCGGTCCCAGACAAGATCGCACCGCAGCCGCAGAAGGAAACTCTCCGGCTCGCTGCGGACCTCATGCTCCGGAATCTTCAGCGCTTCGTCCATGACCCAGCATGCTCCCAGGCGCCACCGACAGTCACCGATGCCGGTCGAGGCGCCCTCAAGTCACCTGCGGGGTGTGTACCAGGGCACGAGGCGCAGGAGGAGGTCGAGGGTTCCGGTTGCGGCTTGACGGGTGGCGGTGGTGGGGGCGAAGGCTGCCGCGAGGGCGAGCAGGAGGCGTGTGAGGTGGGCGGAGTGGAGGGCGGTGGTGATGAGGAGGCTGAAGGCGATGGTCGTGAGGACGGCTGCGGCTCGGGTACGGACGCGTGTGCGGTGGTGGGGGTTCATGGCTGGCTCCTGGTCGTCGTCGATGCCCCGCGGTAGCGGGTGCTGACCACCAGTGAGCCAGAGGCAGATTTCCGTCCGGGCAGGTACTTCTCGGGGTTGTAATTGTCGCTATGGCACGAGGAGCGCCGAGTCCGGCTGATCAGCAGGTGGTTCGTGAACTCGCAGCCCGAGGCGTGGTGGTGACGCCTAGCCAGCTGGAGAGCTGGCGGCGCGTGGGGTTGCTGCCGCGTCATCGGCAGCGGGGCCTCGGCCGGGGCCAAGGGTCGGTGGTGGAGGCGGTCGATCCGGCCGTGGTCGAGACCGCGGCAGCGTTGGCGCGGCATCTGCGGCAGGGACGGAACCGACGGCTGGCCGTGCTGGACTGGTTCGCCGAGGCCGGCATGCCCGTGTTCCCGGGCGCGGCGGTGGTGCCCGAGCCGCCGGCAGGGGCGGTGCGTGAGGCGCTGGTGTGGGTGTTGGAGGGGTCGGTGTCGCAACGGCTGCTCGAGGCCGCGCGGGGCGCGGCGGGGGCGGGTGAGGAGGGGCAGGATGCGCTGTATGCGGTGGCGGGCCGGATGCTCGCGGCGCGGCCCTATCATCGGCCGGTGCATCCTGCGGTGATGCGGGCGGCGTTGTTGGTGGGTGAGGATCCGCCGGATGAGCCTGGCTCCGGTGGTGTGGCGCATCTGTTCGCGGCGCTCGGGCTGGGGCCGCAGGAGGTCGGGGCAGAGGCGCTGGCCGAGGGGTTTGCCGCGGTCGGCATGTTCGATCTCACGGCCGGCGAGTGGGCGCAGATGCTGGGCGCGGCCAAGCACGGTAAAGCGCCGCCGGTGCCGTGGGAGCTGCTCGGAGAGGTTGACTCGGTGGAGCAGGTGCGCGGGGCTAGTGACGAGGAGCTGGTGAGGGCGCGGACGGTGCTGATCGGGCTGCGGCCGTTCTACGCGATGTATATGCTGCACGGCCTGTTCATGCCCGACACCCCCGGGCTGGCCGCACTGCGGGCACTCATCGACGAGCGCGGCATGGGCCGGTCCTCGACCAGGTCGTCTCGATCAGCCCGACGCCCCGCCAGTTCGCCGAAGGCCTGACGGCCTGCCACGGCGACATGCTGGACGAGTTGTACGAGACGCTGATGGAACAGCTCATGGCAGACCCGGACCTCTTTCGCCTTCCCGGTGACGAAGGCGGCGCCGCCGGGTTCGTGAACACCTGGACGAGCACCCTGCACGAGCAGGCCGGGCTGGCTGATGGCGCGGAGTGCGTGGGGCACCGTCTGACACCGCTACGGCTTCGGATAGGGCTCGACAGGCGGTGGCAGTGGTCAGCCCTGGACGATCGGCGCCGCCAGACTCGTACCGCGGGCGATGGCGTTGAACAGGTCTGGGAACGGGCGGAGCTCCTCCAGGTGAGCCTTCCAGATCTCGTCTCTCGATTGGCCGAGGTGGGCGGTGGTGAAGTACAGCGCAACGAGGTAGCCGGGCATGGCGCGGCCCCAGGTCTGGCCATTCTCGTTGTCCCACCATGCCCTGAGGACGGCCTTCGTGTCCTCCAGGCTCATCAGGCCGGCGCTGGGCAGGATGGCGGTGCGGGCGACCAATTCACCCTCGTCGAAGCTGCGCACACCCATGAGCAGGCCGGGAAGGCAGGGAAGAAAGTATGCGTCGGGTTGAACGCCGATCACCCGGGACTGCTCGGCTACCGGGAGCACCGTGAATGTGCTCGTCAGGGCAGGCAGGCTCGTGCGGACCTCAGGGTAGGCCACCAGAGCGAGGGCCCTGGTCTCGTCGGGTCGGAGGTAGCCAGTCGCTGCGATCTGGGTGGCGATGCTGGTGATCTTGGTGCTGTAAAGCGTGCGCATGGGGTCGGGCAGCGCTTTCCAGAACGCCGGGAGGTCGCCGAGACGGCCGAGAGCCGCGAGTTGGACTGCTGGCTCAGCCGTTTCAAGTCTGGACATGTGCCGGGCCAGATACTCCTCTGCCAGGGGCTGGTCGCGGTCGGCGAACAGGCGCAGGCACTGTGCCATCCGATCGGCGAACATCGGTGCGGCCAGAGGCATCCTGTCGTCCTCGATCTGCAGCAGGGCGAACTTGGCAGCGAAGTCGACCAGCTTCGCGCGGGAGGTGGGGCGGACGCGGTCGAAGAAGGTGTGGCCGAGGTAGCCGGCCTCGAACGTGAACGCGGGATCTGCAACGTGGGCGATGAAGCTGTCTCGCACCTTGCGGCCCTGGCTCGGCTGGTGCACCAGAACTGCGTCGAGGGCCGCTGCGAGATGGGCGCGGGCGTACTCGGACGTCGGGACGTACAGCTCTCCCATGGGGCGAAGGGAGGGGTGGGCGCACAGGTGCCGGTCCTCGCGCAGTCGCTCGAGCTGTGTCTTGTGTGTGTTGTCGATCAGTTCCAGCTTCTCCGCTACGTCGAGGATGGTGTTCTCGACGTTGAGCATGAGGGGCACCGCGTCGGCCGCGCCGGGCTGCTGGGCGCGCTCGACGTCCTCGGCCAGGGGGCGGGCGTCGGGCTCGCCTTCTTCCTTGAGGACCTCGATCTTATGGATCAGGTCCGCGCACACTGCGGTCCAGGTCAGGACGATGGCGGCTCGGGCGGCGCCGGTGGCGTAGCAGCGGTGTGCTTCCTTCACCAGCGGCCGCACGTCCGGGTTGACCACCCGGTTCACCAGGTCGTCCAAGTCGAGCATTTACTCCCCGTCCCCTTCGTGCTGTGCGGGTGACAGTCGTTGCCTGAGCCCGTCGGGAAGAGCTTAGAGGCAGGCTGCGCGGCCAAAGCCGGATATCTGTTCTCTATGCGCAAGGCTGGCACCGTCACGAGCGGCCCGGGTGGAAGATGGGGAGGCGGGTGGTGACAAGCGCCTCTGTACCCGCCGGTCACATGCGAGGCTCGCGGGTCGGCGTGCGCTCCGCGCGTGAGTTCGGCCAAGGACCGGAGCAGCGTTCAGAGGCTGTGGAGCGCCATCCGCATGACGAAGCGCGGAGCCGGAGCGTCCCGGCTCGGGGGTTACAGGCGCCAAGTGCAGATGCGCTCGGCGGCGGCCTGGTAGACGGTGTCCTTGCTTTCCTGGATGTCGAGGACGAGGTTGACCATGGCCCCGTGTGGGGGGCGCTGTCCTCGCCAGCGTGTGAGCGGCGGCATGCGCCGCGCAGTCCCCGAGTGGGGCCCGCGTCGTGCGAGGGGTGCCTGCTCCCTCCGCGGGGCGCAGGAGGGGGCTGGGGAGCAGGTGCTGAGCTGGTTCGCGCCGGCTTCGGGCAGGGAGGTGCGGTTCGGGCTGCAGCTGGCGCGGGCCCGATGATGCACACGAATCTGCCGCGGCAGCGGAGGGCGACGGGGCCGGGGACGCTGCGGGCGAAGGCGCTGTCCCTGGCGGCGTGCCGTGATGTGCGGCGCTCAGCCGTGTTGGCTGGGCCTCATTTTCTGAGTTGTGGGGGCCTGGTTGATCTATGTGTGTCTTGCTAGGGGGGTGGATATGTCTTTGGTCTGATTCGCAGGGTAGGTCTGAGGGGTGGGTGTGGGCGTCAGAGGGACGGGGTCGCTTGAGCTGTTGTTCAGCGAGGCGCAGGGACGTATCCGAGTGTCGGTGGCTGGGACGCCGGAAGGGACGGACGCATTGTCCGTGCCGGTGCGGCGTGAGGGGGTGAATCGCGCTCCTCGCAACCGGCAGGGCTTGCTGCGTATTCGGGAGGTTGATCTGGTTACTGCCTACACGCAGTCGGCTTACGATCCGCCAAGTTCCTTGGATGGCAGGCATTTGATCTGGGTCCTGTCGGCCGGGCGGAGGTCGTGGGCTGCGGTGGCGTCTCGGTTCAAGGACGAGGCGTGGGCTGTTGCTGTGGCGTTGGTTCGGTGCGGCGGTGTCGTGCTCCGGTGTGCGGTCGATGAGGACTTGGAGCTTTCGGAACCGCTGAGTTGGCGCCTGTCTCATTCGTGGGCGCTGCAGACGGATGAGTTGTTGCAGGAGTTGCGGGGGTGGCGGGACCCGGATGAGATGCGCAAGGAGCTGCTCGCGTTGATGGCCCCTGTTCCTGAATTGGAGTGGGAGCGGGCACTGTTGGAGGGGTGTCCGGTGGGCTCGGCGCTTCGGGTTCCGTTGGGGAGTGCCGTGGGAACGGAGGCTTGGACGGCTTATGAGGCTGCCGTGCGGGCGGCTTCGGTGTGGTGGCCGGCGGATTTGGCTGGGGAGCGGTTGTCTGCCAAGGAGTTGGCTGGCCTTGCTCTGGGCGGTTCGAAGAAGTGGACTCCTGCTCGGCAGGCTGCCTTTGAGAACTTGGTCGGGGTGAGTTTTGACCTCGCGGTCGATGAGGCTGATATCGACGTTCGTGTGAGAGGTCCTCTGCGGTGGCGGGTGGGGTCAGTGGCTGCCGATGCTTCGGTGGCCAACCCGTGGATCGCGGTGCCTGCTGGGGCGTTGCGGCTGGTGGGTGAGGTTGAGCACGGAGGTCGGGGGGTGTTCCTGGTGGAGAACTCGGACACCTTTGAGCGTGTATGTGCGATTCCCGAGGTGACGTCGCAGTGGCTGTGCGTCTGGGGCAAGGGGTACGTGACGAACCAGCTGGTCGCGCTGCTGGAGTGGATGCAGCCTCAGCGGCTCGCGATCTGGGGGGATTTGGATGCTGATGGGATCGCGATCATTGACGATATCTCTCGACGGCTCGGCCGGAAGGTGCACGCGGTTGGGATGGAGGTTGAGTTGTGGCGTGCTGGGCCGTACAGGGAGCAGGAGCCTGAGCAGTATGTGAAGGCTCAGTCGTTGGCGGCTCGGATGGCTGATGAGGGGCCTGTGGAGCTGCGGGCGTTGGCGTCGGAGATCGCGGTGACGGGCGAGTCGTTGGAGCAGGAGCCTTTGCACAGGAAGGTGCTGCCGCGTTTGGTGGAGCTGTTGGGTGCGGTGCCGGCCGGTGGGTGATCAGCTCGCGTTCGGGGATGGTGAGCAGGCGGATCTCGCTGCGGCGGTGCAGTTGGCCAACTGGCGGGCGTTTATGGCTCCGGTTGCTGAGGATGCCGGTGCTGTGGCGCGGCATCCTGAGGTGGCGCGGGTGGCGCTTGCGATCTTGAAGGTGTTTGCCGAGCATTCCGGTCCGCATGGTTTGACGCGGGCCGAGGTGGTGCAGGCGTTGGCGGGTGATCCTCGTGAGTGGTCTTCGGATCTGATCGAGCATCGGCTGACGGTGTTGACACGCCTTGGGTTTCTCGAGCCTTATCTGCTGAAGGCTCATCAGGATCGGTACGTGGTGCGTCCGGCAGGGTTGGCTGGAGCTTTGGCTGCCGAGAGGTTGGCGGAGCACGGTGGCGTCGATGAGTTGATCTTGCTGTTGGACCGGGCGAGGGCTGTGTTCGACCGCAGCAATCCTGATCCTGAGGCTGCCTTGGACTATCTGGTGTCGTGCCGTAACGCGCTGCGGGTTTTCGCTTTGGACTTGCAGCGGTTGGTCGCCACGGGGACGCCGACGGAGCTGATGGAAGCACAGCGGCAGCATGATCATCAGGGGTTCACGCGTCAGGTGGCGGAGCTGAACGAGGTGGTGACGAGTCGGTTCAGTGGCAGTTGGGCACTGGAAGAGGCGGCTTCGGCTCTGATTGAGGCGGAGCAGTTCTACCGGCGGCAGGTGATGGTCGCGGCCGACAAGGTTCTCGCGCAGGGCGGTGGCAGTTTGAACTTCGATGTTCTGACTGTGAGCGAGTACACCGACGCAGCCTTCAAGGGGGATGTGGCGCTGTTGTCTCAGGTGGGCACGGCACTTGTCGCGGATGCCCCGTCGGTGTGGATTGACCCGGCGCAGGTCTTGGAGACGGTGTCGGGTTTCGCTCCGCGCTCAGGTGCCCGGGGGCGGCCGCTCGTGATGGACGATGCCGAGCAGGAGGAGGAGCCCTGGGAGTGGGCTGAGGGAGCTCATTCTCGTCTCCTGGAGGATCGTCGGCTCCTGGCCGACGAGCTGCTGGCCGGGGACCAGGAGGTTGATCTCACAGCGCTCCTGTACGCGGCGGGCTGGCCGGCGGCGGCGGCGATCATCACGGATGTTCTGGCGCTGGGTGACGAGCCTGGCGAGCCGTACAGCGTGGTGGTGGAGGATGCGCTGCTGGCTGATCCGGCTGCCTCTGTCACCTATCTGCATCCTCTGCTGCTGCGCAGGCACGACGTGAGCGACGAGGCCGACGGTGGTGGGGATGACGTTTGAGAATGGCTCTTCTTCGTCTGGGTCCGATGCAGAGGAGGACCTCCAGGCGCAGGTGCTGTTAGGGCGGTTGCGTGCTCAGGGCGTGGCGTCGGCTGCTGTCGGCGAGTCCGTGTTGGCCAGGGCAGCCTCAGCGGCGAGTGGGAGCGGGCGCCGGATTGTGCGTGTATCCGGCTCGACGCCTGGCGATCTGGTGGTGCTTGGTTGGGACGCCGAGACGGCTCCTGTCGCGGGGATCTCGGTGGCGGGGTGGCAGGTCGGTCTGCCGCCGGTCGCGACGCTGGTGTGGGCGGCCTGTCTGCGTGCGGCGTGGCCTCGCCCTGAGGTGCTGCCTTTTCCGGGGGTGGCCTTTCTGCGTGCGGATGTGGTGTCGCTGTGCTGCCGGTTGGGGGCGGATGAGGACGCGGTGGAACGGACCGTGGACGGAGTGCTGCAGACAGCCCGTCTCCTTGTCTCGCAGGGAGATGTTCTGAGGCTGGGGCCCGCTGTCGCAGCGCTGCCGGCTGTGGTGGTGGAGGGCCTTCGGCGCGGGCATCATCTGCTGCCCGCGATGCACGCCGAGGGGCTGGACAGTGGTGAAGCGGGCGGTGAGAAGGCGGTGGCGCCTGCGCGAGAGGTCGGCGGCGGGGACCGGTTGGTAGATGGTGGCGCTGACGGTTACCTTGTCCGGTCGGTAATCGCCGCCCTGGAGTCGGCGCGCCGTCCCCTGCCGCGGGCGAGTCTGCCGATGCTGGCGGATCCTGCGCTGCGGGCCCGGGTCGGGCGGGCTCTGGAGCGTGGCGGGCGGCAGTTGCTGCAGACGGAGCAAGGCAACTGGGTCACGGGCTTTCGCGATCCGGTCAGCGATGCGCTGGTGGCCGAGGGCACAGGCACTTTGGGCGATGTGGACAGGGCAGTGCTGGCCCTGGTGCTCTTGCACACGGTGGCGCTCCCCCGCGCTCAGGGCCGGCACCGGCACAGCCGGTGGACGGGCGAAACGCACACGGTCACTCTCGCGGTGCTTGCCTCGAACCGGAAGATCTCCAAAGTGGCGATCAGTGCGGCGCTGCGCCGTCTGAGGGCTGCCGGGATGGTCGCGGAAGCCACCACAGGGCGATACCTGCCCGGGCCGGCTTTAGACCGTCTGACCGCGGAGCGCAGCAACCTGCTGTGGGAGGACTTGATCCTTGTCGGACGGCCTGACGGTCATCTGGCGGCAGCCATCCGACGCCGGCGGCAGCTGGCGGACAGCCCTGTTTCCCCGTCTGTGGCCGCCAGCGGCGGCGCAGGGAAGGATCTTGTGTGAGCGAGCAGCCTTTCAATGTCGCGCTCAGCAAGCTCGGTGTGATCGGCACCAGGCAGCTGGTTGCCGTGCAGACGTTCTTCATTGCGCGATTGACCTCACATCCCGTGGCACTCGTACCCGGCACTTTCGTGGCCGTGACGGGCCGGGGACCCAAGGACTCCAATGAGTCGGGCAAGACAAGCTTTTTGGCTGCTGTGGCGCTCCTGCTGGGTGACCCGGAGTGGCGGATGACCGGAGGCGGCTCGGTGCATGCACCGAAGCTGCTGTTCGAGCCGGTGACGGCTGGAGCATCCCCAGAGGTCAGTGAGCCGGCCCAGGTCGGCTATGTGGTGGGGGTCTTTGCCGATCCGGACGATCCTCAGACCAGCGCTCACACGGTGTGGCTGCAGATATCCGCGAAGTCGCCGCATGTCGAAGTGCGGCACAAGACCGGGGTCCACCTGCTGATCGAGGGGGACGATCGCAGCCAGCACGAGAAGGCTGCCGGTTTCTTCCGCAGGCTCGGGGGCAAGCCGTTGGGCGCTACGGAGTACGCCGAGGTTCTCTACGGACGTGCGCCCCGGCTGCTCGCCTACATCGTCAGCCGTGGCGGGATGAGGTCGCGCCCCTCCTTGCTGAAGCTGGACGCGGGCACCTTCACTCCCGTCCAGATCGGGGACGCGCTGATCGATCTCACTGGCAAGGCCGCGATGCTGGCCCATGATGTACAAGACCGGAAGAAGCTTGCCCAGACGCAGGCTGATCTGGCCGAGGCACTCAAGAAGGCCGAGGGTTCCTACCGGGACGAAGAGGGGATCCTGCACGCGGTCGACACCCGGGAGCGCGCACGCATCGAGACAGAACGGGCTCATGATCTGTGGACGCTGGCCTCGGCACGAGCCCATGTGGACGCGTTCGTCACTGAACGTCGCATCGCCTCCCATCTCGAGCTGCTCACAGGCACGCTGGAAGAGTTGAAGGGGCAGCAGAGCACGGCCAGGGAACTGCTGACCGCGGCACGCGATACCCGCCTGCTGGAACGCACAGCCCAAGAGGCGTCCCAGCTGAAGCAGCAGGCGCAGCAGAGCCTGGAGGAAGCCAACGAGAAGCGGGGAGAGCTCAGATCTGCGCTGGAACGCGCGCAGCGGGATCGCCGCACGGCCCAGGCTCGGGCCGAGGGCTACGAGGGGCCGCCGCCGGCCAAGCTGACTGAGCTGCTCGACTCCCAGCAGGCCCTCCTTGTGCAGGCGAAGGCTGAACTGATCAGGGCCGAAGAACGGGTCAAGGAAACAGACCAGGAACTCGCTGATGCCCGCCAGGGACGCACTGGCCGGGCGGCCGCTGCTTTGCAGGCACTGCACGACGGTCCGTGCCCTGACGCCGTAGGGCTCATGGCCAGCACACGCCTCCACCCTGATGCCCGCCCCCTGTGGGAGGCCCGGCTGGCACCGTGGAGTGATGCGGTCTGCGTCCCCGCGGACCTCCTCGACCGCGCGATCGAGGCCGTCAGCGAGTTGCCGGGGACCCTGCTCGTCACCGGTCCCCCGGCATGGGCCGGTACGGCCCACACCGATCCGGCGCCGGTCTGGCCCAAGGGAATCGTCGATGCCGCACCTCTGGCAGCACCGTTCTTGCACGCCCTTGCCGACGCGACCACCGTGGAGCACCCCCCGCACGCCTCGCTTCCGAGTCTGGGCGTCCACGTCGTCGGTGGCTTCGACCAGCCGATCGTGGGGCAGGAAGACATCTGCGCCCACCTCGAAAATCAGCTGGGACGGGTACAGGCCGAGCGGGACGCCCTGGCGGCCGGGATCGAACGCTGCGGCCGCCGGATCACCTCGCTTGGCCGCGATATCGACAGGGCGAACGCCCAGGCGGAGGCTTCCCGGCTCGGCGATGAGGCACGCGCCTTGGAGGAGAAGCTTGTCGCACACGACGAGACGCTGCCCGGCCTGAGACGTACTGCAGCGACAACAGCCGAGGAAGCCCTGCGCACCAAAGACTCCTTCGACAACGCGACCAAGCACGCCAAGGCCCTCGAGAAGTCCGTCCAGGAAATCAACAAGAACATCGCTCAGACAACGCAGAAGCGCGACCGGCTGCTGGAACTGCGCGGCAAAGGCCCGGCCCACCCCGTCCTCGTGTGGACGGACACGCTGCAAGACGCCCTTGCGGCATTGAACTGGGACGAGGTGCCAAAGGACGACCCTGGTGCCGAACCTGCTGATGGCATCAGCGTCCATGCCGTCGTTCCCCATAGCGGCGAGGTGGAACGGCGCACCAGCCTAGAGCTTCTCAGCGAGAGCCGAACCCGGCTGGCGTCCGCACTCACGCGACTGGCAGCCGACTCTCGCAGCACCGGCGTCGCCACGCCTGAGCTGGGTGACGCTCTGCACCACCATGAGGTCCATACCGAGGATCCCCACGGCATCATCTTTCGTGCCTCGCTGTCGGCCCTGCGGAGCTGGCTGGCCGCCAACGAGGAGCAGGACAAAGGCGCCCGGGAACAGGTGGAGGCCAAGCGCGCCGAACGAGAGACCGAGCACCGCTATCTCCAGGACGTGGTCGAGGAAACCCGCGAGGCCCTGGCCCAGACCCAGCAGTCCATCAAGGAGCGGGTGAACGGCGCGCTGCGCCGGATCAGCAGCCGACTCAACGAGCTCCACAGCCGTGAGGGGTACCGGGCCGATCTGGAATTCACCGTCACAGAGCCGCAGACCGCCCAGGACCAGTGGGTATGCCATGTCGTCCCGCGATGGCAGCGCAATCCCAACGGGCCGTTGCTGCCCTACGACGTACCCACCAATACCGCCCAGGAGAAGCTGTTCTCCATCCATCTCGTCCTGGCCGCTCTGCTGGCAGCCCCGCACGCCCGCGGCCGCGTACTGATCCTCGACGAACTCGGCGACTCTCTGGGAGCCGAACATCGACGCGAAGTCATTACGGCTCTACGTGATGCTGCACAGGATCACGGCATCACAGTGTTGGCCACCTGCCAGGACGGGCTGATGACGGATGTGCGATCCGTCTGCGGTCAGATCCTGCAGTTCCGCTACTACTCCAAGTCCGACGCCCTCAACCGGCCAACCCTCATGTTCGGACGCGATATCAACCGCCAGCGTGTTCAGCTCACTCTGGAAGAACTCGTCAGCAGTCGCTCCTAACCGCTTGCTGGCGCGCAGCGGAAATGCCGGCGATGCCGGTCGCGGCGCTGCGTAGTTGGACTGCCCAGTCAGGTGGCATCGCGAGCTCGGAGCTGAGGCCAGCCTGAGCGGTGGCGCGACACCGCTTCTTCGTGGGACTGCTCAGGTGAAGGCTGGAGCAGGATTCTCGCTGGTCCACTCGCCTTCGAAGAGGGCGGCGATGAGGCGTGCGTGTTCGGCGTCGAGCTGGCCGGCGCGCATCTTGGTGCGGGTCTTGGCAAACCAGGGGCCGATCTTCACGGTGTCGCCGTCAACGGTGATCGTCTCGCGGGCTGCGGGGGCACGGCGTTCACGGTGGAGGAAGAGTTCAAGGATCTGGACGGTCTGGGCGAAGGTGCGCCGGGTCGTGGGGCGGGGCGCCAGGGGGCTTGTGGCGGGGGTGAGATCGAGGGCTGCCAGGAGGCGGTGCTGGCCCGGGTCGAGAGTGTTCCACGTGGTGAGCTGGCGGGTGGCCCAGCTGCCGAGGTTGATGTTGCCGGTGGTGGTGTCGGGGGTGAGGGGCTGGCCGGTCTGGAGGTGGCGGCGCAGCAAGTGGTACTTACGGTGCCAGTCGGGGCCGTGGGGCAGTTGCCAGTCGGGGTCGATGGCGGTGAGGTCGGCGGCACGGGCGGTGTCTAGGTGGCCGTGTGTGGCGAGGGAGCGTTGTTCGGCGAGCCAGGCCCCGAGGGGGGTGGTGGCGGGGGCGGCGAGGTGGCCGTGCGCCTGGTGGTAATCAGCGACAGCGGTAAGGCGGGCGCGCCAGGCGGCCTGGTGTTTGTCCCAGATCATGCCGAGCGCGTCGAGCTCGGCGATCCAGTCGGGTTCGAGGCGGCCGGCGGTCGCGGCGTCACGCATCGTGGTGATGAAGCGGCCGAGTTCGAAGCCTGCCGGGTCGGTGTGTTCGGCGGGCACATCGAGGTGACCGTAGGTGTCATGGAAGGCCTGGGCGGAAGCGAGGCCTTCGCGGCGGGTGCGGGTCAGGGTGCCGCGGGGGTTGAACGCGATGAGGTCCATGCCGCGGGCGATGCGTTCGGGGTGGATCGTGTAGTCGAAGTGCCAGCGGTGCTGGATGAGACGGCTGGTCTCGGTGGTGAGGCGGTTGGTCTTGTCGGGGAGGCGTTCGAGGATGCGGTGGTCGTGGCTGGCCAGGGCGGTGGTGATGGCCCAGACCGGTTCGTAGGGGGTGCCGAGGATGTTCTCGGGGTCCTCGCTGGGCGGGATGTAAACGGGGACGATGAGGCTGGCGGTCTTGCCGGAGACGTCCAGGCGAAGGGCGCGGCCGAGGCCTTGGACGCAGCGGGTGATGCTGCTGGTGGGGTCGGCGAAGACGACGGCGTCGACGCTGGGGATGTCGATGCCTTCGGCGATCACTTTCGCGTTGGTGAGGATCGCGCGGGGTGAGGCGGCGAAGCGGGCGAAGATGTCGGTGCGCTGGTCGGCGGTGTGGTCGCCGTGGACGTGGAAGACGTCGGGGTCGAGGCCGGGGAAGCAGTCGGGGTCGGCGGTGCGGAGGCGGCGCAGGGTGTGAGGCAGTTCGCGGGTGAAGCGAACGGAGTCCTCGACCAGGTGGAAGAAGACCAGGACTCGGCGCATGGAGTGCTTGGCCATGGCGTTCAGGACAGCGAGGTGGAGGGCGGTGGTGCGCAGCGCCCCCTCTGGCGAGTCCGAACCCGAGGGTGTGCCGACGGCGAGAAGGTTGAGGCGAGCGCGGAGCTCGGTGTCGGTGACGGTGGGAACCACGATGCGGTAGTCCGCGGCCACGCCGTCAGCAATGGCCTGCGCCAGCGGGTACTCGAAGACCTTCTTCCCGTACACGGCCTCGTTGTCCATGCTGTTCGCCACCGCATCCACCGCCGGTGCGGAAGGGGTTCGGGGGTGGCGGCGGGCAGTCGAGGCGGAGTCCGCCAGGTCGGGTGCGGCAAAGCTGCGCGGGGTGGCCGTCATGTAGAGACGGCGCTCGGCATGGATCCGTGCCGCGTCGTTGACCATTGCCCACTTCTTGTCCGCCCGGCCGGCGATGCGGTGCGCCTCGTCCATGATGGCGAGGTCGAAGGGTGGCACGGTGTAGCAGGTGTGCTGCGTCGCCTCGATCTTGTCGAGTGAGTCGTAGGTCGAGATAACCGTCAGGGCAGGCAGCTGGTCGTCCTCCTCCCCCACCACCGACATCAATGCTGCAAGGGCCTGCGGGCTGCTGGTGGAACCGACCCTGCGGGCGGCAAGCGCATCGTGCGCGCCGGTGTCCATCGAGGACACGATCACCATGTGCTCCAGATGACCATCCCGGCGCCACGCGAGCGCCGTCTGAACCGCCAGGTCCAACGTGGGCACGACGACCAGAACCAGGCGCGCTGCGAGCTCGTCCGCGACCCGGATCGACACCAGAGTCTTACCCGTCCCCGTCGCCGCCACATACAAAGCCCGGGTACGCGGGCGACGCAAATGCCTGACCGCAGCAGCAAGACCCCGCTCCTGGTCCGAACGCAGCACAGGACGACCGGCAGGGCGAGGGACAGCGGACGCGACCGGAGTGACCATGACCCACATCATCCCGTACTGGTCCGACGGCGTCGGGCGGATGCTGCAGAGGGGACGGTATCTGGGTCCCCTCTGTCTGTGGTGTCGGTGTACACCCGAATGTGCTCAGCAGGTACAGATGAACGTGCTCAGTTCGTGAGGTGCGACAACCCGTTCCCGACCCTGCGCAGGGTGGTAGGCCACGCTGCCGTGCTCAGGATGCGAACTGCTCCGCAAGCGCGTCCTCATGGCCTGATGCCCCAGACGTCATCCGCGCTCTAGCAAGGACCGCCAGGATCATGCGCCCACAGTGCCGCTGCGATCTGGCGCAGGACGGCTGGGGGCGCGACTGCGGGTGCGTCATCGTCGGGGGCAACCGGCTCGGGGACGATGATCGCTGTCTGCGCGGCGCGTTGTGCGTGCTGACCCATCAGGGGCGAGAGGACGTCAACCAGTTCCAGCGTGGTGTAGGCGCTGGAGGGGAGCACCATGGCGTCGAGGTCGGGGGGCATGGGGTCGGTCGCGCGCTGGCAGCGGATCACCGGCTGGTTGTGCGGGTAGTACACGGCCCCCTGCCGGGGGATGAGGATCTTCGCGTCGAGCATGTGGACGGCGAGTTGGCAGGCGAAGGCTTCGGCCTCCTTCCGGTCCGGGAGCACGGCTACCACGCGGCGCAGGCGGTGCTGTTCGATGAGGTGGGCTGCTCCGAGGGCCTGGGCTCGCCAGATGGGGAATCTGGGCAGTTCGGGTACTTGGATCCGCATCAGCCGGTAGGGGCTGAGCAGTCCTTTGTCCACGAGCTGTGCGCGGTCCACGCTGGGGTGGTGGGTGCCGAAGATCGGCTGGGCGGGCATGTCCACGGCCCAGGCGATCTCGGTTCGGCTGTCTCCAGGGCGGGGCAGCTCGTTGGGGATGCGGGGTGTGGCCGTCAGGTAGACGCGCTTGTAGGCGAGGATGCCGTCGTCGTAGTGGATCACGGCGTCCGGATGGTCCGAGCTGGTGATGCCTTCGAACGTGCGGTGAGCTTCCTCGACGACGAGATGTTCCCAGGGCGGCAGGTGGTGGTCGCGGTGGCTTTCGGCGATGAGCCCGGCATCGCTGTAGCGAGCCACGACGAGGGCTCCCGGAGGCTGTTGTGCCATCCAGTCGGCCAGTTGGCCTGCGGTGGTCAGCTTGTCGCCCGCCTTGCCACTGTGGGTGGGCTGGATGTTAATGCCCGCGAGCGGTCGTCGGCTGACCATGCGCCAGGTCTTGACCACGTCGTGGAGGTAGGTCCGGTCCGGCCCGAGCACCAGGCACGCGCGGCTCGCGGCTGCGTGGACCGCTGTCGCTACCGTCATGGTCTTGCCTCCCCCGGCCGGCATGCTGAGCAGCATGCGCCGGCCACCGTTGAGGATGACGTCGGGCAGCATGGGAGGTGACGGTTCGCGGCCCGCGACCCAGAAATCCTGACCGTGTTCATGCAGGTCAGCGACACCGAGTGCCAGCTGCAGCCGCTGAACAGGCGGGTGCTCGTCGGTGGTGTTCGTGGATGTCCCGGGGAGCGTGGCCGTGCTCTCCTGCTGGGGTTGGGGGGCCCATTCCATGGCCAGGGGTTCGACGGAGTCGATCTCTTCGCGGCTGAGGAGGCCCGCGGGGGCGAGGACGCGCAGGTCGGCGATCCACTTGCCCAGCGGGAAGCGCGGGTTGGTGTGGTCGTCGAGATAGGCAGCGGGTACGCGCAAGTGCTGGTGGGTGCGGTAGAAGCGCCGGGCGGCGCGCAGACCGCGGGCGTGGAAAGCGGCCTGGCTGCCGACGGCGCGGCGCAGCGCGAGGGCGAGGGGGTCATGCTGCAGGGGCAGCGCGGCCAGTTGTGCCTGCTGGCCCTGAGCGAGGGCGGGGAAGGAGTCGAACTGTTCGTCCAGCCAGCAGGTGAGGTCGTCGGCGTCGGCCGGCAGCGGGCCCGCCGGGATGGCCAGGGTCTGGTCGTGGGTACGGGCGCGGGCGCACATGCGCTGCCACTCTTCGGGCCAGGCGGGGTTCCACCAGCGGTCGATGTCCTTCAGTGCGCGCTGGTAGGGGGCGGGCAGGGTGCCATCGGCTGCCTGGCGGCGCTGCTCGGCGAGCCACTCGCCCAGGGGGCGTCCCTGATAGGCCTCTGCCGGCTCGGGGAGCAGGTGGCCGTGCTCGCAGGCGTATGCCTGGGCGATGTCCAGGAACGTCTCCGTGCTGTTCTTGGGGTGCGCCCAGGGTATGTTGCAGCTGGCCAGCGCGGCGACGCGGGCTGCGGAGAGGTTGCCGGCGGCCTTGAGGGCGCGCTGGTAGCCCAGCCAGCAGCCGAGGTGGAAGCCGTCGTCGGTGATGTGGTTGCTGGGGACGATCAGGTGGCCGTGTGTGTCGAAGAAGGCTTGGGCGCAGGCCATCCCGGTCTCCCAGATGTCGGGCTCTGGTTCCATGATCCGCAGCATCAGGTGCGGGGCGATCTCCGGAGCGCGCGCGGGCCGGATGGCGGAAGCCGGTGTGGGCAGCAGGAGTCGGGGGCCGCTGATGGGCAGGCGGCGGAAGTAGTGCTCGTCGTACGCCTTGAGAGCGATCATGACCTGGTGCAGCAGGTGGTACGGGGTGCCGAACGTGGCGTCCTCGGCGCGTTGACCGGGCCCGAAGAGCACCGGGATGACCAGGGTGGAGATCTTGTTCATGCTAGGGCCGATGCGCAGCGCGCGGCCGATCGCCTGGACGATGTCGATGGTGCTCTGCTTGGGATCGGCGAAGAGCACGGAGTCGGCCAGCGGGAAGTCGACGCCTTCGACGCACAGGCGGACGTTGCACAGCACACTCAGCTCCGCCAGCCGGCCCTCGCATGTCTCTTGCGGGGGCTGGGCGAATCGGGCCAGGCGCTCGCGCCTGTCGCGGCGGCCGTTGCGGGAGTGGACGCTGGCGACCCACAGGTCCTCGGCGTGGCCGCCGGGGATGGCGGCGGCGGTTTCGGGCAGGGTTTCGGCGAAGGCCTCGCTTTGGACGATGCTGCGGCTGAAGACGACCGTGCGGCGGATGCCGTGCTCTTCGCGTGCTTTGAACAGGGTCAGCTGGGCCGCCGCCACCCGCATGGCATCGGCCTGGGGGGTGTGGTGGGCGCCGTTGCCCTTGCGCCCGGCCAGGAAGGCGTGCAGGTGCGGGTCGTGGATTTCGGGGGCGGCGATGCGGTAGTCAGCGAGCCGTCCCTCGTGGATGGCCTCAGCCAGCGAGTAACGGTAGGTGACGCGACCATAGAGGTCGGTGTCGTCCATGGAGGCGATCGGCTCGGTGGTGATGCCACGATTGACGTCCCAGATCCGGGGCGTGGCGGTGAGGTAGAGCCGGTGGCGGGCGGGGATGGCGTCGTCGTCGTGGATGACGGCCCACGGTTTGGCGCGGGCGCCGGCGGTGCGGTGGGCTTCGTCGACGACCGCGATGTCCCAGCGCGGCAGCAGGTGACGCTGGTGGGCCTCGACGAGTTTGGGCAGCGAGGCGTAGGTGGCGAAGATGCTGACGGGCCCGTCGGCGCCGCGCACGGCGGCGGCCAGCCGGGCGGGGTCGCTGGTCATGGTGAGCACGCCGCTCAGGACGGGTTCGCTGGTCTGCTTGTCGGAGCACAGTCCGACGTAGTGGCCGGGCCGACCGGAGTTGTGCCAGACGCGGGCGGTCTGGTTGAGCAGGTCCAGGGTCGGCATCACGGTCAGGCTGCGGCTGTCGGGGGCGACTTCGTGGGCGATGTGCACGGCGAGATGGGTCTTTCCCGTGCCGCACGGCATGATGACCTGCACACGCGCATGGCCCATGGCGAAGTCGTTGAGGACACAGTCCGCCGCAGCGCGCTGGCGCGTCCACAGTTCGCTGGGCAGGCGTTGGGCAGGCAGGTCGTGCAGCACAGGACGGCTCCCCCCGGCTCAAGCAAATGACGGGCTTCAAGGGGCAGAATGCGGACCGGGCGTGCGGCGTCGGGTGCTCGATGCGGGTCTCCTCACTCCTGGGGGTGAACTCTCCCGTCGGCAACGGGTGCGCCGTGGTAGAGAGCGCAGTGCCACACCGGCTTAGAGATCCCCACGGAACAGCCGTGCGGCGTCACCCGGACCCAGGGACCGGGACGCGGACTAAGGATCAGCAAGGACTGCGCGGGAGTGGCGCCCGTAACCGGGCAGCAGTGAAAGCGGGGCGGGGGCGGAACGTTGGAAAACGCGATGTGGGGCAGGAGCCTGTCGCGGCAACCGGTGCGCTTCATGGCGCACGAGTCGAACTGCTCGTTCTTGTGGCGGGTGGCCGGTGTGCAGGGGGTGGAGGTCGACTTCCTGCTCGCCGAACTGGGTGACGGGCCGCCCAGGCAGCAGGCCCTGCCTCCGCATCTGGCGGAGGTGCTGCTGAGCGGTGCGGCGGCGGACCGGCTCGCGCAGATGCTCGGCGTGCCGTCCGCTCGGCTGCGGTGGGCCCTGCCGCACCTGCGGGAATCCCACCTTCTGCCAGGTGATCAGGCGCGGTGGGAGTGGCCGTGGCAGCCGCTGGCGCACTATCTGGTGCCGGGCTGCGGATTGTGTGCGGCGGCACGCGGCGGGGGCTGGGGTGAGGTGTGGCAGGTCTGGCCGGAGAGGTGGCGGATCTGCGAACGGCACGGCCGGTTCACCCATGTACGCCAGGACGGGCCGGGAGGGGTTGACCTGGCCCGGCTGCCGGAGACGGTGCGCGCGCATCGCAGGCGGGGCCGGCTCGAGCGGCGGTTCGGGCCAGCCGGGGCGATGCTGGTCGCGGATGCCTTCGCCGTCACCGGCTCGTGGTGGCGCCGCGCCCCCATGACCCGCCGGTGGGCCGACCGGGCCGATCGGGCCGGGCTTGAGCCCGGGAACGTCGAGACGGCATGGCTGCTGGTGTATCCGGAGGCTCTGTGGGTGGCCAGGGCTCTGCTGCGTTACGAGCAGCAGCGGGCGGACCGGCCTGGCGGGCCCTGGACGGGGGCAGAGGCCGGTCTGGTGGCTGAGTTGTCCCGACTGGCGGGTGAGTTCGGGCTGCCGCCGGGCAGATGGCAGATGCCGGTGGCGGAGTGGCTCGCCCGGCACCACAAGTGCGCACCGGCCCTGGGGGAGGTCGAACGCAGCGGCCGGAGTCGTGCCCGGCGGCCGGTCACGGCACTGATCCATCGGGGCGATGAAAGCCGGGTGTCACTCGAGCGCTGCTGTCTGCCCTGGGACTGGAGCGATGCTTTCATCGCCGTATGAACGCACCTCGCATGGTTCGCACGCGCATCCACACATCTGCCCGATCGGAGGATGGAAATACAAGTCGCTGCGGACATCTCCTCGATGCCCGGATGCTGGAGCGGGGACACGCACGACTGCGGCCCGCAGCACCGGTGGAAGAGGGGGCGGACATGCCGGGAACCCTGGTCAGCGCGGGCGACATCACCGTCTGTTATCTCGACCGGTTCGGGCGTCGGCGTGAGCTTGTGGTGACCGAGGCGGCCGAGGTGCCGTTCGAGGAGCTGGCCCCGCTGGATCGGCCGATCCCCTACCCGGGGCGAAAGTCGTTCGTCACCAACGCCTGGGCATCGGCCACCGGCCAGGCTCTGGCGTGCGGCTCGCTGCGTCAGCAGCACTGCGCCATGCTCCTGGACCGCGACCCGGCGGTGGGGCTGCGCAGCGCGGGGCCGATGGAGCTGTGCTGGAGCTTCCAGGGGCGCCGTCGCAGCTTGCGACCGGCGTTCGTCGCCTCCCGGGCGGGACGGCGCGAGGTGATCTGCGTGCAGCCCGAGGAACTCACCGACCAGTGGCGGCACGAGCAGGAAGTGCTGGCCGTGGCAGCGGCGGCCGCCTGCTGGCAGATCCAGGTGCAGGTGCCACCCGAGGGTGTGGAACTGGACAACCTCAAGCTCCTTTATGCCGCCCGCAGTCCACGGTGGCTCACGGCCGGGCAGGACCAGGTCCTGTCCGGGCAGTTCACCTCGCCGCGCACCATCCGCTCCGGGGTGCGCGCCGCCGCCCTCCCCCCGTTACTGGGGCTTGACCTCGCCTATCACCTGATCTGGACGCGACGTCTGCGCACCGACATGAGCATCCCGCTCACACCGTCATCGACGGCATGGGCGAGCGCTGGAGAGATCGCATGACCGCAGCTCCCCGGCACGCCGTAGACGCGGCGGCGCCGGCCGCTGCTGACACCATCGCGGTGGGCGACACCGTCCGCTTCCGTGGTGCCGACTGGGTGGTCACCGCCTTCCACGGACCTCGTCTCTTCCTCGACGTCGCGGAGCCGATGGAACCCGAGGAGCCGGCAGAGCCACTGATCATCCTGCAGACGGCAGTGACCTCCGCCCCCGACTTCGCCGTGCTGAACCGGGCGGCCCCGCGCAGTACGCTGCCTGGCCGCATCGGCGAGTTCCATGCCCTGCCACGCGACGTACGCAAGGCCGCCGAGAAGTGGGAACGGCATGTCAAGGAGGTACTGCACCAGCAGGCCCCGAACGTTCCCGCCACCACTCCACCCAATCCGGCCTTCGACCCCAAGCGCCGTACCCTGCGCCAGCGGTACCAGGCCAAGGCCGACCAGCTCACCCAGGCCGGAGTGCCGGTGTCCGCGGCCACCGTGGAACGAAAATGCGCGGTCTGGCGCAAAGAAGGCCTGATGGGCCTGGTCGACAAACGACACCTGCGCACCGCGAACCCGCATGGACGCGTCGACGGGCGAGTGGTCGACATCGTCTGGGAGATCCTGGACGACGAGCGGGCCAGAGGTCTGTCACCGGGAACGCTGTCCCGGCTGATCGACCGGGTGGAGCAGACGGTCCGGGTCCGCTACGCGAAGCTGCTGGCCGATCCGAAGACCGCCCGGGGGCTGGTGAACAGTCCGGCGACGTTCTACCGGTTGCTGGAGCGGCTGGGGATCACCGCGGAGAACGCACACACTGCCGCGGCCCGGCAGGCGGCCGGGTCCGCCATCTCGGCGGCACGGTCTGACTCCCGGCGGGCGACATGGGCCCGCTGGCCCGGGGAGCTGATGCAGATCGACACCACCGGGCTGGACGTCCTCGTCCTGGGGGACGACGGGCGGGTCATCTCCGTGGAGCTCACGATCGCGATCGACGTGGCCACCCGCAGCATCGTCGGCTCGCTGATCGTGCCCAAGCGGACCGGCCGCACCGGCGGGACCGGGCGGTGGCTCGCCGGGCGGGCCACCCGTTCCTTCGACACCATGCAGGTCGTCGCCCAGACCACAGCCCCGCTTCCCGCGCGGCCGGGCTGGGCGCCGGAAACCTTCATGGAAGGCTCCGACCTACCCTTCGAGGACCTCCTGGCGGCCGACCCCCGATTCGCCGGGTCCGCTGCCCGGCCCGTCATCAAGCCCGAGACGCTCGTCATCGACCACGGCTCGCCGTTCATCTCGGCGGACTTCACCCGCGCCTGCCACTCCCTGGGCATCGAGGTACGCGAGGCAAGGCTACGCACCGCGCCCGACAAGGCGATCGTCGAGCGCGCCATGCGGGCGGTGAAGACCGGCTTCAGCCAGTACTTGGCCACCTATACCCACCACCGCCTGGACCTGCGCGGCAAACGCGTCCGCAAGCAGCCCCTGTGGACGATCCCCCAGCTCCAGGAGCTGTTCGAGCAGTGGGTGGTCCTCCACTGGCAGCAGACCCCCCACGGGGCGCTCCGTTCCCCCTTCACCCCCGGGCTGCGCCTGACTCCCAACCAGATGTACGCAGCGCTGGTGTCCCTGCGCGGCTACCGGTCCACCACCCTGGCCGAGCAGGAGAACCGCAAACTCCTGCCGGCCGTCTGGGTGCGGGTCAGCCGTAAGGGCTTCCAGATCAACAACCGCACCTACAACCTCGGCCGAGGCAAGTTGGACCCGTGCCGAGGGTCCTCCGGGATCACAGCTCAGCAGGGGCGCTGGGAGGTCCACTACTCCCCCGACCACCCGGAGGTGGCCTGGCTGTTCAACCACCGGGCCGAACCGGGCACCGACCCATGGATCGAGGTGCCCTTCATCCACCGCCGGCTGCTCAGTGACCGGTGGACCGAGGAGACATGGGCCGAGGCCCTGCACATCCACCTTGCCGCCGGCGGCAGCCGCCGCGACGAGGCCGCCATCACCCGCGCCACCGCCCGACTGCTGCGCACCGCCACCGCCGGCCCCCAGGCCACCACCCCCACGAGCAAGCCAACTCCGCGCCCGGCTGCGCCGTCCCGTCCGGCGTTGCCGGCGCCTGCCGAGCCCTACGGCGACCTGCCGCCTCTGGACCCGGAATCCGTCCGCCCGTTCCGGTCCCTCGACCGCCCGGCAGGAGATCTCTTCGATGCATCCGAGCCCGCCCGGGGCGCGGGCCAGAGTCTTGACGAATTCCTGGCCTCCCTGCCCGGCCTCCACCCGCCAACCTCCACCGATCCCAGGCCCATAAGCAAGACCGACGGCCGGCCCCGCCCGGAGAAGACCCTCCGGGCCGACAACAGCCCCGCCTCTCCCCCGCCCGGCGGCCTGCCCAGCGATGAACCGGACAGCGCACGGCAAGGAGACGACCAGTGAGAACCCCCGTCCGCGACGCTCAAAGCGCCCCACCCCCCGCGCCGGCACCGGTCCTGTCCCCCGGGCCGCCGACCACCCTGCAGGGCTGGCGGGCACGTGTACGCCACCAACCCTCCCCTCCCCCAATCCCCCCGGCCGACGACTCCACGCCCGTCGACGAGGACGACCCCCGGGTGCGTTACCACGCCCAGCTCGGCCTCGTCGAAACCACCGACATCGCCACTGGCCTGAAGACCGCACGACGGCTGCTGCGCCTCAACGGCGAACGCCGCCACCCCTGCCAGCACGTCGCCGTCGACAGCGACTGCCGCGGTACCGGCAAGCGCACCCTGCTGCACCACATCGGTCTGGCGCACCAGGGACGCCGCGAGAAGCTTCACGGCATCGATGACAGCCGTATCCCGGTCGTCTGCGTCAACGCCCCGCCGGAACAGGGCTCGCCCGCCGACTGGGCAGCGGCCCTGGCGGTGTTCGTCGGCTGGGACCTGTACCGTTCCGACACCGAGCAGCGGCCCGTCCAACGGATGAAGGACTTCACCGGCCCCGCGGTCCATGTGATGCGCCACGCTCACACGGAGGTCTGTCTGGTCGACGGGATCGACCGGCTGAGGCCCGAGGATCTGCAGCCGACGTTCGACTTCTTCGACTACCTCGCCGACGAGCTGGATCTGACTGTCTTCTGGAGCGGTATCGGCTCCAGCGACATCCTGCGCGAGGCCCGCGCCGCCCGCTTCCCAGCCCTGCGCCGGCCCACCGAGACCACTGCACCGATCCGGCCGCGCTCGGTCCCCACCCTCTGGGTCAACCGACTGCCGCCCCGCTGCAAGAAACACCCCAACGAGTGGGTCAGCACCCTGGCAACACTCGACGGCAGGCTCCGGCTGCGGCACCACACGCCCGGCAGCCTCCTGGAACACGAGAAGGACATCTACCGGATTACTGACGGCCTCATGGAACACCTCACCCCGCTGATCGGCATGGCCGCCCAACTCTCCATCCTCGACGGGACAGAAGCACTCACCCAAGAGGTCCTCCACGACGCCGCCCACTACCTCGACCTGGTCCAGGCGGAACAAGCCTGAAAATCGAGATCGCCAACGACCGGCACCGCTTGCCAGAGCTGCAGCACCTCAATGCTCTGCGCGGTTTTGACGCTCTTGTGCGGGACGCCGCCTGGGCGCGTGGGCGCGGACCAACCGCGTACGGAGGTCCAGGGGCGGCTGGCCTTCCAGAGCGCCAGCAAGTCGGCACCGACAGGCATCCGGGCACCCCCATCCCTCGTGGGGCGAGACGCCATCGGTCTGCGGTTCCTTTGACTGGGCCGAATACTCAGGTGAGGTTGCGTTCCGTGCGTCGTGGTGTGTTGGAGCGGAGCACCAAGTGCTCGGTGAGCCGGGCTTCGGTGCGTTCCTCCACGTAGGGATTGTCGCCTCTGTGGTTGTCGCTGAGCCTCATCCGTTCGAAGCGGTGGAGCACGATGAGTTCGAGCTTGTGCTTGGTCAGGAAATTCTTCAGGAAGGATGCGCGGACCAGGAAGGCGTGGCTGTCGTTTCCTTCTTCGTCGTAGTTGGTGAAGACTGGGGTTCCTGTTTCGTCGAGCCAGCTGGGGCCGCGGGGGTCGAAGGTGAGTGCAGCGGTCTGCTGGATGAATGTCGAGGGCAGGGTGGTGCTTGTGGTTGCGTCAATGGAGCAGTCGAGGATGTTGCCTTCCCAGGTGTATCGCTCCATGGTTGCGGCAATTTCGTAGGGTTTGTCTGCCAGGTGTGTCTGGTGGAATTCGGCGTGCCGGTTGGGGCAGGCGGGCCCGGTGCGGCCTACTTCGCCGATGTAGCAGCAGTCGGTGTGGCCATGGGAATCGGTGAGGTCGCTGATCCGGTGACCGGATTGTTCGGGAAGGGCGGCAACGAGACGGCGGGCGTGGGAGGCGGTAGTGAGAAACGTGCCGATGGAGCTGTGTTCCTGAAGGCCCTGCCAGCCTCTGCGTGCCAGTGGATCGATCTTCTTCACGAAACTCTCGAGCACAACCCAGTCGTTGCCGTCGCGGTCGGTTACGAACAGGGAATTGTGGACGGTGGGTTCTGTCGCTGTGTCGGCCATGAACTGGGAGGTGTCGTCTTGGTAGTGACGGAAGTCGAGGGGTGTGGGAGGCCAGCGCAGTAGCTGGATCGGTGGTGGTTCCCAGCAGGTTTCGCCGCTGCCGGTGTTCTCACTGAAGGCGCGGAAGTCGATCGGCGGGAGGCTGGGGTCGATTTCGCGGTCGCCGATGATCTGGTGCAGTCCTTCGTAGGGTTCGCTGTCGTCGAATCTGCGTGATGTTTGGTAGTTGTCCGCGATGCGTGCCAGGAGTTCGTGGTAGGCCATCCACTGGTACTTCTTGCCCCAGCGTTCGGCCTTGTGTCCTTCTCTGCCGTCGCGGTGGGCGATCATGCGGTCTTGGCGACCGAAGAGTTCGGGTGTCCAGCCGAGACTGAGGGTGCGGCGGAAAATCCACCGTCGGGCGGTGTCGGCTGAGTACTCGTCGCTGACGTACTTCGGGTAGACGAAGGCGCGTTCTAGCAACTGGCGCTGCTCTTCGGTGAAAGGATCGTCTTCGTCTTCCAGGAGTAGCTCAAGGCGGCTCATGCTGCGTGATTCGGGGTTGGCCAGCCAATCGGCAAGCGACGCTTGCTGCTCGTCGCTGAGTGATGCCGTGAACTGTTTCCAGCGGCTCTTGACGAACCGTGGCTTGCCGTGTCCGCGGGCCGGATAGTCCTGGCCGATACGGTGCCGGGAGAAGTGGTGGACACCCGGTTCGACGACGTATCGGCCGAAGTCGCCCATGCCCAGCAGCGAGAACCTGATGGATGCGTAGCTTTCCTCGTCGGGCTGGTCCTTGTCCCATGGGTACTTGGCCTCGATGGTGGCTTCGGTGGGTGGCGGTCCGGGCGGCGTGAGACCGTAGGGGCGCTGGGATGAGGTCAGCGCGGTGTCGGGCAGCAGCTGGTGGGCGACCGCCCACCGGACGATGCCCCGGGCGGCGTCGAGGAGCAGTTCGTCCGCCCGGACAGGAGGGGTGAAGACAAGCGAGTGAACGGCTTCGGCAAGTGCCCGCGCACCGGGTGCTTGTGCTGGCGTGCTGCGGAGCAGGGCTCCGTAGGCGATGGCGGTGACGCGCTGGACAACGTAGGGGTCGTCGACCTTCCAGAACCGTTCAAGGAGCGTCCGCGTGACATCGAGGTGGCCGCTCAAAAGCTGGACGAGGGCTTTGGTGACCCAGTCGCGCATGAAGCGGTTGGGTGAGGACAGCAGCCAGCACAACGGGATACAAGCCAGCTCGATGACGTGGGCAGCGTAGGCGGGATAGGGGCCGGCGGCAGCCCAGCGTGCGAGGCGGGAGGCGGGGCTGAACGGCTCGAACAGTTCGTGATAGGTCGCGAACCCGAAATCTCGGTCCCGCTGCGGCATGGGGCGCTTGCTGAGGTAGTGGTGCAGTCCGTCGCCGTTGAGGCGGTTGCCTGGTTGGGGGGCCAGGGTGAACAGGACCTGGTAGAACTCGCCGCGCGAAAGGTAGGGCTGTGCGTCGTTGAGAAGGTCGACGGTGCGCTGGGAGATGGCTTGCGCGTCGCGGTAGGGCAGCATCTCCACCAGGGAGCGGTAGAGCTGCGAGTCGCGGCGATGGCGTTCCCATGCTGCCCTGTCCTCGTCCCGTGACGGTGCGTCGCCGAGAGTGATGTGAAGAAGGTCGGGCAGTTCGAGGCCGTAGAGTTCAGGGAACAGGATCGTGGCTGCCTCGCTGATGCCCCAGCTGCACTCATTGGTCAACCAGTCTTTGAGGGCTTGGTCGTTGAGCGGGTCGGTGGACTGCGCGAGGCGGCGCTTGAGAAGCAGGAAATCGGCGAAGGTCTGGAAGACGATGCGGACGCCTTCGCCGTAGGCGTCGCCCAGGTAAAGGTGCTCGCGGGTGAGGACTCCTTCCTCCTGGAGGAGGCCCAGGATCCGCGTGCCGTCAGCGTTCGTGTCGAGGGCGTTCTTGACGCACGTCTCGGCGGCGGGGCTGCTCATGCTTTCTCGCCCGAGACGAGACAGCTCGTCGAGCAGCGCTTCCAGCGCCTTGCGGACGTGCGCTTTGGCCATGTCCAGTTCGTATCCGGAGGTTACGTCCGGCCGTGAGCGGCGTGCCACTGTCGCGATCTTCACCTCAAGGTATCGCTCGAAGATCGCGATCCGGCCCTGGTGGCCGGTGGAGGGCACGCCGGCGCCGGGGGCGGACAAGCTCTCGCAGTACATCCGCAGGAAGAGCGGCAACGCGAACTCGGGGGTCAGCAGCGGAATCTTCGGTGCTTCGAGCTTGTAGTGCGCGAA
Organism: Streptomyces roseofulvus; assembly: GCF_039534915.1. Classification (NCBI taxonomy): domain Bacteria; kingdom Bacillati; phylum Actinomycetota; class Actinomycetes; order Kitasatosporales; family Streptomycetaceae; genus Streptomyces; species Streptomyces roseofulvus. Next base: position 28,794 of record NZ_BAAAWE010000001.1, read on the forward strand.
GTACTTCTGGGTTGCTTCGATCTCTCGCTCGGCAAATCCCGGATGGCTGCTGCGCACATAGTGCGAGCCTTCTGCCCCTTCCAGGACAAGGTCCTGGTAGGTGTCCCGGCAGGACACGACAAGGGCAATGTGCGGGTAGGGCTTGATGGCAGCCCGCAGTGCCGGGAGATGGACACGCCAGAAGTCCGGTGATGAAGTCTCGTTGAGGGCGTCGACACACAGGAGGAATCGACTGCCAGCCATGGCTGAGGCTTCGCCGGCAGCGTCCATGGCCTGCAGGAGGATGTCCGCTCCGACGTTTTCCAGGCCGAGCTGGTCCGCGATGCTGGCCCAGAGACTGCTCCGGCCGAACCATGCTCCTGCGAGAAACACAGCAGGGCGCCCGGCGTCGAGCGCGCGCTTGGTCGCGTCGAGCAGGAGGTGCGTCTTCCCGGATCCGGCCTGCCCGGTGAGGAGGTAGGTCCGGCGCCGGAACGACTGGCCGGCTGATGATTCGATCCAGGAGATCAGCTCGCCCATCGCCCTCTGCAGGTCATGGATCGTGTAGCTGTTTGCCCGGTCCGTCGGCTTGTTCTCCCTGGCCGGATCGTCCTGGGGCAGTTCGCGCCATTCTGCTTTGAGTTGCCGCTCGAAGTCTTTGGCAGCATCGATGGCTCTCTGACATCTGTCCGCCGTTTCAAGAAGCAGGTCCATGGCGTCTGCGGAATCGCCCGCCTGCAGCATGAATGATGCCGTCGTCCCCTGCAGGGTGGCGGCCGCGCGCTGAATGGCCTGGTACAGCGGTGCCGCGGCAAAGTCGTCGCCTTCCTGGTGGACATCCACGTCGGCGAGGGCCGACACGACGCCGTGAAGAAGGCGGTTGAAGTGGGCGAGGACTGACTTGTCGAAGCCGAGGGCGAGCAGGTCGTCCTGGATCGGGACGTCGACTTGCAGGTCGGGGCGGTATTTCTCGCTTGCCGCATCGGCCTGTTGCTGGTGGTGTCGCGCCAGCCAGTCAGATCCGAGGATGAGGTCGCCCCACCAGAACCAGCGCCGGCCGTTGTGCTCGGGCTTGGCCAGGATGTCCAGCAGGTCGCTCTCCTGGACCAGGTCGAACTCGATTCTGTCGGCGCCGGGAATGGTCTGCTGCCAGGTGGTGACCTTGTCGGTGTACTTCTCACGCTGGGACTTGCGCTCGCGTCTGTTCTTGCCGGTGGCCAGGTTCCAGGAGATGACGAAGACCAGCTTCCGCAAGCCCGGCCGTTCCTTCGCGACCCGCTCGACCGAGTCGGTCATGGCTGTCAGAAGCGCTTCGATGCCGTGGACATGTTTGGCCTGCCACCCGTGCTCGGTGCCGTCAGGCAGGGTGGCGTACCACTCGACGCCGCCGTCGGGGTTGCCTGTCCGGATCGCGCGTGCTCCGGGAGGGGCTTTGTCCTTGAGTAGCTGGAACGCAAGTTCTTCGAAGGCCCGGCTCTGCTCGCCGTTCCAGGTTCGAAGCGTGCCGAAGCTCGTCGCGTTCAGTGGTGCCATTCAGGGAGCCTCCATAGCGTCAACGGCGCAGAGCGCACGGGCTTCGCACCGCCAGGCCATCATGCCTCCGGGGTCGGGGGGCTGTATATCAATTGGCGCCGGCCTTGCGGCGCGGGGACCAGTGTTCTGCGGGGTGCGATGGGCTGGCCGTCAGGAGCGGGCCGGGTTCACGGCGCGCTGCTGCGCCGCCAGCTCGCCGTAGCCGCCGTGCCCCCAGCCCCTCCCGCGGAAACGCTGGAGGGTGAGCGGGCGGCGGTCCTCGCCGGGGACGTCGGCGAAGTGGACGGTGCCGCAGCAGTGGCAATACCAGCCTTGCGACCAGAGCTCCTCGGCCTGATGGCGGCGGCGCGTGATCCGGGCGAAAGCGGCCCGGCGACGCACCACTACGGCGACCGCGAGCACCCCGGCGACGAGCGCGAGCGCGGCTGGCTACCGCGTTCCTACCGCAGCCGCCTTCCACAGAATCCCTGCTGCCTGAACCGCTGCCGCGTCAACCGGCTGCCAGTATCTCCGACGGCACGAACGTAGGCGAAGGATCTATGAGGTTCATGTCAGGGGCTGGGATGTGTTCCGGGACAGGCCCGGTGCACGGTCATGGCTCCCGGATGGTGAGCTGGCATTCGGGCGTGTTGGCCTCATGGGGCTCAAGAGGTCTTACGTTGGCTGCCCGGCGGTTACTGCGGTGGAGCTGAGGTGTCTGATCCTCCTATCTCGCGGTGGCCTGCGTGGCAGTGCAGGGAGGGCGGAAAAGGCGTCCTGCGGGCGCTGGATCGGGTGGGCAACGTCCGTGTGTTGCCCACCCGATGCAGTGGCGGGAGGGGGGTGGCACGGCTCCCTGTGTGGGAGTGGGCCATTGGGTGTCTCAACTGTGCGGCCAGAGAACCCAGAGGAACCGCGATGGCAAGGGACTTCTTCGGCGGTAACCGGCTCCGCACCAAGGCCCCAGCGCCCGTACCGTCCCAAATGCGGCCCCGAAGCGGTGGTTGAGTACGCAACACTCGCCGCCCAGGTCCTGACCACGGGCGTGATCTGGCGCAGGGCCGTAATGCGTGGCTCGGAGCGCGCCGCACCCCCACCTGCACGAGGTGAACGGCAACACCGATGCCGGGGTCGTCCCAGGGCGGGTGCGGAGTAGCTAGAACAGGGTCGGTGGCGGCTGAGGTGGGGGTGGCGTGGGCTGGTGTTCCCGGATCGCGTCTCGAAGCTGGGCGGCGGTGACGCGGGCGGCGTCGAACGTCTCGGTCCAGCCGTTGGGCATCTGGGCGGCGGTGAGGAAGATGCCGTGCCCGGCGGCGCGCAGGCGGCGCAGGATTGTCTGCTCGACGGACAGGGCCTCGTCGCCGGTGGGCACGTGGTGTTCGTAGAACAGGGCCCATCCGAGGCGGCGGTGCTGTGCGATGCGGTCGTTGCGCTGAAGAGCGCCGGCGACGCCGATTTTGACGGCGCCGTGCTGTGCGTGGGTGACGACGTAGACGCGGGCGGGCGCGGCGCGGTCGAAGCCGTGCCGGGCGCAGTACTTGCATCTGCGGCCGCTGCGGATCTTGGCCAGGATTGGGGTCGAGGTGCGGCCACAGGTGGTGCAGCGGCACCGCCAGGGCGTCATGGTCGTGGTGTAGGGCTCCAGGGGCTCGAGACCGGCCTCGCGCATGGAGGCGGCGGCGCGTTCGGGGTCTTCCCGTCGTGCGGCGGCGGCGCGGAGGTCGGCGCAGCGTCGGCATCCGCTCTGGCCGGCCAGGATGGATCCGAAGGTCGGCGACGTGATGGTGCCGCAGCCGTGGCACAGGCACCGCCAGGGGTACTTGACGCCGCGGTACGGTTCCTGCGGTTCGAATCCGTGCTCGCGCATCTCGGCGACGGCCAGGTCCTCGTCGTGGCGCTGTGCCACACCGGTTGCCCGGTCGGCGCATGGCTTGCAGGCTGGGCGTCGGCTGCGGCCGGTCAGGGAGCCCAGGCGGGGAGAGACGGTGGTCCCGCACTTGATGCAGCGGCTCTTCCACGGGAACGCGGTGCCGGGGTACGGCTCCAGCGGCTCCAGGCCCGCCGCCCGCATCGCCGCGGCCGCGGTCTCGGCGCCGTGGCGCATCGACTCGTTGGCCTTGCGCCGGCCGCAGGGGTAGCAGCCGCCCTGCCCCCTCCGGATGGAGCCCAGCGTGGGGGTCCCGCGCTCTCCGCACGTCGTGCAGCGGCCGGGCCACGGTGTGTCCACTCCCGGGTACGGGGTGAGGGGTTCCAGGCCCGCGGCCCGCATGTCGGCTGCGGCAACGTCCGGGTCGACCGGTGCGTTCGGTGCGCACCATCGGCAGGGCCCTGAGCCGGAGTTGATCCGGACGTAGGTGGGTGCGACCTCGCGTCCGCAGGCGAGGTGGCGGCACCGCCACTTCCGGTCGCTGCCGGGATAGGGCTCCAGGGGTTCCAGGCCGGCCGCCCGCATCACTCCGGCTGCGGCCTCGGGGTCGATCCGGGCACGACCGGAGCAGTACACGCAGCCGCGCTGTCCCTTGGTGACGTTGCTCAGGCGGGGGGTGACCTCCCGCCCGCACGCCCCGTGACGGCACCGCCACGGGCCGGCGCTGCCGGGGTAGGGCTCCAGGGGCTCCAGGCCCGCCGCCCGCATGATCTCTTCCGGCTGGCGCGGGTCCTTCCGCGGTCTGCCGGTGCGCGCCATGGGTTCCAACTCCCCGCTCTTGAAGGGTGAGCGGGGTCTTGCCTCGCTGTGCGGCGCAGCATAGAGGCGGCCACTGACATCGACGCTGACGAGCGCCTGTCCGGCGGGAGCCGGGTGCCCGGCTCGGCCTGAGCGGCCCGGGGCTCAGGCCGCGGCTTCGGGTACACGGCGTGGGCAGGAATCGTCGCCGGTGCCGTTCACTCCGGTCAGGTCCTCGCTGATCCGGAAATGTAGGGCGATGGACGCGGGGCCCGGCAACCAGTACCACCGCGGCTGGTCAAGGGCATCTCCTTGCCTCCGAGCGGTCCTCGAGGACCTCCGCTCGGCAAGGACCCACGGCTGCCACGAGTTCTCACTCTATTTGCGGTCTTCTCATTCAACTTGTTGCAGCCCAGATCAACCGCACTGCAAGCAGGACAAAGAGGCATCTCAACTATCTGCTGCACTGCGGCTCAGAGCCCTCTATCTGCCGCAGAAAAAGCGAGAACGCACACCAGTGCAGGAAGCCGAACCGGTCGTGGCGGTGGACGCAACGGAGGTCTTGGCGGCGGCGGAGCGCTTCCCGTGGGCCCTGGCCGCGCCCGCGGCGCTGCACTGGCCGGACGGGGAGTTCCTGGACGTCGCTCTGCGCGCGGTGCGCGCCGAGGAACGGGCGGGGTACATCGAGCGCCTGGAGGCGTTCGTGGAGCAGCACCGCGAGCGCCTGGAGGAGCTGCTGCGGGCGTACGGACCCGGCAGTCGGCCCGCCTCGCACGGCCGGTACGCGCTGATCGGGCAGTCCGAGACCCTGGTCGTCCTGGAGCGGATGGAGACCAACCCGTTCGGTCTGCGCAGCAAGTGGGAGAAGGAGCTGGAGACCGTCTTCCTCGACGACCTCGAGCTCGCGTGGGGGCCACGCATCCGCCTCAGCCGGTGAGCAACCGGAACAGATAGCGGGGCCGGGCAGGGCGATCCTGCCCGGCCTCGCTGTCGTCGAGTCAGCCGAAGTCGAACGTCTCCTGCGTGAAGCCGGCCAGCTCGGTTCGCGTTGCACACGCGTGGTAAGCCCGGCCCGAGCTCCTATCAGCCTCGCCTATCAGCAGGCCCGTTCACCTGGGAAAACAAGGGGCGGACCTATCAGGGTCACGGCCGGACTCACCATGGGGCTCGCACTCACCAGCCGCATCCCGTCCGGCTCGTGCAGGCGACCCGCAACCCGTACGGACAGGCCGAGCGGGAAGGAAGGGGCGGCCCGGTGGTACTGCTCCCAGAGCGCGCTGGGCACCGGGCCTCGCCCGCGCACGCCATATCGGCGCGGGCTGTGCCCGACCCTACCCGGGTGCGGCGGGGCGTAGGGCCGAGAGGGGCGGCGGGGGCGGGGTCGGTCGTGGTTTTGGCGGGCGAGGAGTAACCCAAGTACTGGCCCTTGCAGGTCACAGCGGTGCGCGGCGGCTTGGTAAGGCCGGTGGTAAGCGTGGTGGTGAGTGGAGGCCCTGTACCCGTCGGCCGGTCAAAGGCCGGTGTTGGCGGTGGCGTAGACGAACAGGTTGCCGACTCCCTTCATGGCAGTCGACTCACTCACCCTCCCCCGACAGCGCAAGGCCCGGACCAGGCGTCCGGGCCTTCCTCGTGCCCCGGGATCGTTCCTCCCGGTCGCTGCTGCCTGGATCCCGGCCTTCGGCCCGTGCGGGTTGAAGAAGCCGTGCCCGCCAGGACGAGACGCAAGCACCTGAGTCCTGTCACTGTCCGCCCGCATGTCGAACTGACGCTGGAGGCAGTACCGATGACCACCCGCCAGACGCCCGGGGCACCACTTGCGCCGATCGCCGCTACGCTGGACACGCCACCTTGGGCCAGGGCTACGACCCCACAGGGACGCTCTCACGCAGAGAGCCGCAGGACCGCCGACCGCGAGGCGCTCACCACCCCCACGCGGACGACACCACAGCAGGTGTCCGCTGTCCTCGATTCCTCCGCTCAAGGGAGTAGCATCATGACCCGGGACAACGTTCCCGCGCCCGCACAGCCGCCCGTCCCTGCGCCCGTCCCGCAGCAGCCCGCTGTCGGTGCCGGCCTGACCGCCGCGATAGGCCAGGGTGCCGCCGAAGGGGCCGCTCGGTCCATCACGGCCCGGCTGGTGGACAAGTTCCTCACCAACCCGCCCGACTGGCTCAGGGACCTGTGGCACGCGCTGCCACGGCCCTGGGAGTAGCCGCCACGGCCGGGCAGGACGTCCTGCCCGGCCGTACTCTCGATCCGGTCGTCAGCCTCGGAAGCGGGAGAGCCAGGTGCCGCCGGCCTTCTGCTCGGGCACGGCCTGGTTGTGCTCCTCATGCTCGGGCCCGGCCTGCGCGGCTTGCCGTTCGGCGGCGTGGGCGCGCTGCTTGCAGTGGTCGCACAGGTGCGGGTGGGTCTCGCGCGGGGCGCTCCACCCGGCGGGCTCGATGGCCTTCCACCGTTCGTCGGGGAACCGGGTGCCGCAGTCGGCGCACACCGGACGGCGGCCTCTCGCTCGGCCTGGTGCTGGGCGGCGATGCGACGCAGTTCCTCCTGGTGCTCGCGCTGGCGGGCGTCGTACTCGGCCTGCTGGCGGGCGTCGTGGGCTTCGCGGCGCGGGTTGCCGATCGCCTCGAGGAGCGTCTGGTTGTCCGGGAACCCCCGGACTCCCCCACTAGCGCACTCCGGGGATCGAACAGGGACACCGAGCGCACCGATCGGTGTCCCTGGGACGCCGGTCAGGGGCGGCGGAGGAGCGCCCTGTGGACCGGCTCCTCCACGGCGCTGGTCTTGCTTCCGCACGTGTGCCGGCGGTTAGGCCGTTTCCTTCGGATCATCTCGCGGACCAGATGAAGATGGCGGCGATGTGGAGTCCGGCGAGGTAGATGGTGGCGGTCTTCTCGTAGCGGGTAGCCAGGCCGCGCCACTGCTTGAGCTTGTTGATGCACCGCTCAACGGTGTTGCGTCGCTTGTAAGCGTCGCGGTCGAAGGCCGGCGGACGGCCGCCCCAGCTGCCGCGGCGTTTGCGGTGGGTGGCCTGGTCGGCGGGCTGCGGAATCACCGCCCGGATCCCGCGCCGACGGAGATGCTCGCGGATCGCCGGGGACGAATACGCCTTGTCGGCCAGGACCATTTCCGGGGTGGTCCTGGGACGACCGATCGGGCGAGGCACCCGCAGGTTGGCCATGACGTCGGGGAACGCGGGCGCGTCACCCGCCTGGCCAGGCGTGAGGACGAACGCCAGGGGCCGACATCGGCCGTCAGCCGCGAGATGGATCTTCGTCGTCAGCCCGCCACGGGACCGTCCGAGGGCATGATCGTCCGGCTCGACGGACGGGGCCCCTTTTGACGGGCCCCGGCGGCGTGCTGATGAGCCCGGACGATCGTGGAGTCGACCGAGACGATCCAATCGAGATCGTCCTCGGCGTCCGCCTGAGCCATCAGAGCGGTGAAGACCTTCTCCCAGGTGCCATCGGCGGCCCACTTCCGCAGCCGGTTATGGGCGCCCTTCCACCAGCCGAAGTGCTCGGGCAGGTCCATCCACGGTGTCCCGGTGCGGTACTTGAACGCGATCGCGTCGATCACCTGCCGGTGATCACGCCACCGCCCACCCCGCCGAAGCGTCCGGTCCGGCAGCAACGGCTCGATGCGTGCCCACTGGGCATCAGTCAACGACACACATCAACCAACGATCAGATGATCCGAAGGCTACTGTTCAACTGCCTTGGCGCCGCTGATGCTCGCGAAGCCGTCGCACACGCCTGGCGTACTGCCCGGCCTGCGACCTTTGGGCACGATCAATCGAAAGCACCTGGGGATCTGCCGCACGCTCGTACAGCTCAACCTCGAAGGAGTCCGCATCCGTTTCGACGAGCCGGGCCAGGGCGTCCCGATCCTGCTCAGCTGTCGGACGTGCTCTGACCTCGTCCCTCCATGCCTGGCCACTCACCTCGGCTTCGTCCACGCCGCCAATATATGCGCGGACAGCAGCGTGCGAAGTCCGCCCGGACCAAGATCCGGAAGAAGCTCCCTAGTTGGCGTGGGCGGTGATGTCGCCGTGGGAGGTGGTGGCGCGGATGGTGAGGTCGGCGCCGGTGCCCTTGGCGTTCTGCAGGGTGTTGTGGATGCGGCCGTAGGAGGTGCCGGCGTCGAGGGTGGCGGCGGTGCCGCGGGCGGCGCCGACGGTGATGGAGCCGGACTGGGTGGCGAGGACGACGGTGCCGGTGGTGGCCTCGGTGATGCGGAGGTCGCCGCGGGCGGTGGTGAGGTCGGCGGGGCCGTTGAGGCGGCCGATGGTGATGTCGCCGTCCTGGAGGGCGAGGCGGACGGTGGCGGCCTCGTCGAGCTTGACCGGGCCCTGGGCGCTTTCGTAGCTGACGTCGCCGAGGCGTCCGACGCCGCGGAGTTCGGCGCCGGCGGCCCTGGCCTGGACGCGGGAGCCGGCGGGGAGCTGGACGGTGACCTCGACGGCGCCGGAGGGGCCGAAGAGCTGGTTCTTCGCCTCGGGGGCGGTGATGGTGAGGACGCCGTCGGCGTAGGTGACGGTGGTGTCCTCGGCGGCCTTGACGTCGCGGCTCTTGCCGGGGCGGGCGGGGCGGATGTCGACGGTGGCGTCGGCCCGGTCGGCGGCGATGAAGCGGAGGTGGCCGGCGGGGATGTCGACGACGGTGGTGATCGGGGCGGTGGTGGCGAAGGTCTGCATGGTGTGGCTTCTCCCGTGGAGTCGTGGTCGGCGTTTCCGACATGGGAAAAGCTACGTTGCTTTCCAGGGTGTGGCAACAAGCACGTTGCACTGGAATGGCATCAGCGCAGGTCAACGTGGGAATTTCATTGCAATGACTGCCGCATTGATGCAACGGCATACGCCACAGCATTGCAATGGTGAGACGGTGAACGCCACGGCCGGCAGTGCCGAGCGCAGAGCGCGTCTCACTCGCTGCCCACTCCCCCACAAGGGAAGATCGCCTGACCGGCTAGGGCGCGCCGCCTCGGTGTCGTGGGTTTACGGCCAACCGCCCGGACCTGGCGCTTCCGTGGGAACGCCGGACGCCTCAGTGTCGGACGAGCATGACCTGGAGCAGACCTGACGGATCCAGTCCTGATCCCGGCGGTGCCGTACAACCTTCAATGGTCTTCATGGGTCTGGTGCTGATGGTGAGTGATCGTCACCACCACTTCTGTGCGGGAGGTCCCCCTTTGAAGCACCTCAGCCCGGCCGTCGCCCTGGTCCTGGCCGTATCCGCAGGGACCCTGAGCACGCCGGCCGTCGCGGCCGACGCGGCGGATTGGGCCCAGTCGACAGCCACGGCGGAGACAGGGGCGGAGACGATTGCGCCTCTGGCGATACCCGTCGACTCCGTGCTGCTCAGCGCCGGGCAGACCGGCATGCTCAGCCGGACCGGCACAGGTGCCTCGGCCGTTCACCGCTGGACGCGCCTGGCCGACGGACCCGGGGAAGCCCCTCGGGCGCGCCCGCCTCCTCGGCACCGACCAGGGGCGATGGGCAGGGACGTGAGGTGGCGGCGCGGTGGCGGCGCGACCAGTCGCGCAGGAGACCTTGACGACCTGCCCGCCGTGCCGCTGCCCGACACGGAAGCACTTCGCCGCCAGGGTGCACTGGACACGCAGCCGGCGGGCGTGGCGCGGGGCCGGCGGATCCCCGGGCCGGGCTCCGTACGAAAGCCGGAGCCTCAGGAGGGTCCCGTACAGAAATAGTCGGCGCGGCGCGCACCCCTTGACCACACGGTCTGAGCTGCAGGTTTGCCCGTCGCCACAAGAGCCTGGAGGCAACCTGCAGAGCAACTTGCAGGGCAACCTGGGGAGCACCTTGCAGGGCAACCCGGGAGGCAACCCAGCCGGCCGTCCCGGCCACGGGGCCTCGCGGCGGGCGGTACCGGCGAGCGGTCGCCCCGGGCCGTTGACCTGCGGTGGTAAGCGCGGTGGTAAGCCTGGTGGTGAGCGGGGATCAAGATCGCTCTTCCCCAATTGGGGAAGTCGCCGCTTCCCCTTGCCGCGCGGGTCAGCTGGTGCCGACGGCCTGCGCCTCGCCCACCCACGCCGTGAACGCCGTGGCGCGGGTCTCGGTGATCGTGCCGGATTCGCCGAGGGCGGGCGCCTCCCACGTGACGGTCCAGGTCGAGGTGGCGGTGCCCTCCCTGGTCCCGACCGTCAAGGTGTCTCACATGTGAGACACGGGCCCATAGGGGCCGGGTCCGGGCTGCCGGACGGGCCGGCCGCACGCGCCGGGGGAAGAACGCGCACGACCAGCCCCAGGAGACGTCCACTTCGCTCCGATCACCCGCCTACCCCCACACCCCGCACACACACGACCACGCCGACCGGCCAGGTCTCCACGATCGGAGCGCCAGACGAACAGGCCGGGGCGGACGCGGGGACCTTGGCGGGGTCCGCTGAGCGGCCAGCGGACCGGGCACGCCCGCACGTACCTCGTCGCAGCGCTGCCGCCGGTGTTCCCTAGGGGAACACCCCCCGAACCGGAGCCCAGGAAGACGACCACTTCCGAAAAATCCGGAGGTGGTGGTCGGAGAAGTACTCACGCGAGTACCTCCCCGACCTTGATGATCACGAACCAGTTGGTGAATTCGGTAACTGCTGGGGCGCTCCGGGACTGCCGCCGAGCCGGCCGCGAGGGGCGGGGCACGGCACCGGGGCCGGCGAGCCCCGTCCCGGGGTAGACGCCGGCCGGTACACGGCCCGGGCGGCCGGGTGCGGTGACAGGGCCCTGGGGCCCGCGAACGAGCCGCAGATTGTCAGAACGGCCGGGCGAGGGCCGGAAGGCGATCCCTCGAGCACCCTTGATCGTTCAAGGGTGCTCGAGGAGCCCCTCGCGACGTTCCTAAGGGCTGTCCCGTAAATGATCTACGAATGATGGGCGGTCTGACAGGAGCCCTGGCGATCAGGCCCCTGGGGCAGCGCCTATCATGCCGTCGTGACGCGCCCCTGGACGGTAGGAAGGATGGCCGATCAGTTCGTCGAGCTGCTCGGAACCGCTCCCGCCAGCGTCGATGGCGGCAAGCTGACGTTCGTCCGGGGAAGCCTGTGCACCACGCTTTCGATCTGGAAGGACCGCTCCGACCGGTCGGCCTTCGGCTGGAGTGTCCACACGGACTACATCGATCTTCGCGATCGGATGGACGGCTTCGGTGGGGTGGGCATCGGGATCGACCACCCCACGCCAACCGGTGATGCAAGTCCGTCCAGCATCCCTCCTGCCGCCTGCTATCCCTGGCCGACAGGCAGCGCCCCGCTCGCCCCCGAGATCGCTGCCGGCGTCACTCGCTACGGGCCGTCCTCTCTGCACTTCGTCCGCGACTTTCATGACCTGGGGCTGCTGCTCCTCGCGGACACCCACGTCCAACGGGGCGGGGTCTGGTCGTTCACACCGGCCAACAACGAGCCGGGACGGCTTGCGAAGGCCATCCTTCTGGCTCGTCAGTGCGGTGCCCAGGATCTGGAGCGGGCGGCTGTCGCCAAGCTGCGAAACCGCGGCGAGGAACCAGTGCCCCGTCGCCCCGACTACCTCTTCCGACAGGCCGTCGCCGACTGGGCCAGGCAGTACGCCAAGGCCACCGGCATCGATCTCAGTGACCTGGCCAAGCTCAAGCGAAAGCGCCCCCAGTACCCCGAGATCTCGTAGCTCCACACGACTTTCCAGGCCCGGGAGATGATCTCGCCATGACTGGTGTGATCACGGCATCGGAGCCCCGCTGGATAGGCCCGTTCACCGGGCTGAGCCCGCAGCAGTTCGGCACGCTCGTCACCGCTCTGCGCAAGGAGGAGGCAGCCCAGGCACGCAAGGGACGACCATGGAGTCTGCCGCTGGAGGATCGCGTGCTGCTTGTCGTCGCCTACGGGCGAACCAACCTGACACTGCGGCAGCTCGCTCCGCTGTTCGGGATCTCGAAGTCGGCTGCCGACCGCATCATCGACCACCTCGGGCCCGCCCTCGCTCTGCGCCAGCGCCAGCGGTTCCGCAAGGACACCGTGCTGATCGTGGACGGCACGTTGGTTCCCACCCGCGATCACAGCATCGCCGAGCGTTCGAAGAACTACCGCTACTCCACCAACCACCAGGTCGTCATCGACGCCGATACCCGGCTCGTCGTCACCGTCGGTCGGCCCCTGCCCGGCAACCGCAACGACTGCAAGGCATGGGAGCTGTCCGGCGCGAAGGCCGCCGTCGGCAGAACAACCGTGATCGCTGACGGCGGCTACCGCGGCACCGGCCTGGTCATCCTGCACCACCGTGAACGAGGCCAGGCCGAACTACCGGCCTGGAAAGAGGAGCACAACGCCTCCCATCGCAAGGTCCGCGCCCGCGTCGAGCACGCCTTCGCACGAATGAAGACGTGGAAGGTCCTCCGCGACTGCCGCCTCAAGGGCGAGGGCGTTCATCACGCCATGCTCAGCATCGCCCGGCTTCACAACCTCGCCCTCGTCGAATGAGACACAGGGTCCGATACGCGGTCGGCGTGCCATAGATCATTTACGGGACAGTCCTTAGCCAAGGGTGACGTCATTCCTGGTGAGCATCTGCGGCATCCAAGATCGTCAACTGCTGCCCAACCTGCGGACAGGAACCGGCTCGATCCCGGCCTGTGTCAACAGGACGGTTCCTCACCCGCGGAGTCCTCGACATGGACGGTGCCGTCCTCGTCGAGGCACGGGTGGAGCGCCGAGGGGGTGTGGGTGCTGGTGTCGGAGGGGCGCGGGACCTCGGGTCCGTCGGGGCCCCAGCGCAGCAGGCGTCGGGAGCGGGTGATGCGGTAGACGGTGCCGGCCGCTTCGACCTGGTCGCAGCGGCCGGCACGCAGCATGTCGGCGGCCATCGCGAATTCCTTGAGCTCCGCAGCTGCCTTGCCGGTGGTGCCGTTGGGCGGGTTGCGGGCATCGATGGTGCGGTCGGCGTTGGTGGGGATCAGGCTGCGGATGCGGGGTTCCATCCAGGTCAGGGCAAAGTCCAGGGTGCGGCGGGCATCGTGGGCGGTGGCGTGGAGGCTGCTGCCCGCAGACCACTCGCCGTCGCCGGACCGCTCGGTGATCAGGAACGCCGCCGGCATCAGCAGGACGTCGGGATGGCTCTCCACGGCACGTGCGGAGTCCGCGAGGACGGCGTCGGGGAAGCGGGTGCCGCTGTAGGCCAGGGAGCGCAGGGCGACTCGCTCCGCTGCCTGCAGCGGGGAGAGGGGCGCCTCGGGGTCGAGGACGAGACCGTCGTCGACCTTCGGGCTGCGGGCGCCGGGGCCCCAGTCGGGGGTGAGGGGTTCGGGGTCGGTCGGACGTGGGGTTTCGATGGCGCCGCGGCTGTCGACAGCCGCGTACTCCTCTGCCCGCACGACCCGGTAGCGGGTGGTGCCCACGGTGAGCTCGTCGACGGGCTCGGTCTCCAGACGGGCGACCGCCGCCAGCAATGGGCGGCGTTCCTCCCGGCTCTGCGCCTCGTCCTTCGCCCGGAACCAGAGCAGGGAGTTCAGCGCGTCACGGGCATCCTGCGGACAGCCGTGCGCGACCTCGACGACCACCCGCCACCGCCGCCCGTCCCCCGGCCCCTGGGCGGCGATGCCGAACAGCGGGCCGCGGACCGCCAGACCGCTGTGACGAGCCGCTGCGTCGCGGGCATCAGCCTCGATCGCGGCCTCGACGGGCTCCACCGGAACCCTCACCACCACCGGCTCTGCCGGCCCCGCGTCCTGTTCGCTCATGCCCCCATCGTCGCGGCCGCCGTTTGCTCGCATCGCGGATTCCGCAAAACTCCGTGTCGCTGCAGCGGAACGCGGCTGGATGCGATCTTGGCCCGCTCTGGAGCAAGGCGGACCACCTCGTCTTCGCCTGGTCTACGGCGCCGGCTCGTAGGAAGCGACGGTCGTGGGGCAGTCCTCGGCGAGCCCCAGAAGGGCTTCCCGCTCAACCTCGTCGGCGGCCAGGTCCCAGCGGAGCTTCGTGCCGACCCAGGTCGCGGCGTAGGTGCAGTGGTAGGAGGAGTCCGACGGCAGCCACTCGGCCGGGTCCTTGTCCGCCTTGCTGCGGTTGGAAGCCGCGGTGACGGCGATCAGGGTGTCGGGGCTGCCCTGGTCGTTCGCGCATGACTCACGCCGGGCGCGGCTCCACGGCGTCTGCTCAGCTGGCGGGGGAGCGTCATTCCAAGGGTGCTGTATTCCGAGGCCGTTTTACCGGTACCAGTCTCCGGTGGCCTGCAGGGCCCGTTCGATGTACTGGTCCAGGCTGTAGGAGACCAGGTATCGACTGTCCGTCTCGTGGTCCCAGACGAAGATCTCATCGCGTTGTGGAGTTCGAACGAAGGCGAACTGGTCGCCTCCCCCGTTATCGCCGAAGAACATCAGTGGTTCGAATGGCATGTATAGCTCGGTGAAGTCGCGAGTGCTGCGGAGATCCGCGTTGTCCTTCGCGATCCGCTCGGCGCTCCAGACGACGCCGAGACCGTAGCGCCCTCGCACGCCGTTGCACTCTCGTAGCAGACTGGCCAACTGTGGGGGCAGCGGCTGTCCGAGTGTGCTCTCGACCGCTGCCAACGCTTCTTCGCCGGCCGGAGCGTCGAGCTCAGCACCGGCCATCGCCTGAAGGATCTGTTCACGCCACATCGAAGAAGCTTCTCAGACGCCAGGATGCAGGATCGCCCCAGGTAAACCCGGGCGATCCGACTTCTGCGCCTGGTGCTGTCTGCCTGTTCGGTCCTGCCCCTGGTTGCCGGCCTCGGTGCGTGCTTGGAGGTATGCGGTCCAGTCGGTGACGGCGCGGCGGCGCCACTGGACGGCTGTGATCGGGTGAAGGCCGAGCATCGGGCCGAGGACCGCGGGCGAGAGGCCGCATGCTAGGGCCACGAGTGTGGTGGTTCGGGCGGGCCGGTTGGGGATGTGCTGGGCGGCCAGGCGTCGGCTGAGGGCGGGGGGCCGATCCTCGGACGATCACTGCGCACCGCATGCCCGAGTCGACCAGCGCCCACACCGCCTTCCCCTGGGACGAGACCGACGCCGCGAGCGTGCGCGCCGCCGTGCTCAGCCTCGTGGTCACCGTCGGCGAGCGGATTCGGCGCCGCGACCAGGTCGCCCGGAAGGTCAACCTGACCATCGGGCTCGCCGGCGGCGCCAGCGTCTCCCGGACCCGCACGCTGCCTGCCGCGTCCGGACACACGGAGGACCTCCGCAGCGCCGCCTATCGGATCCTCGACGGCATGGCGCTCCAGCGTGCGCGGGTACGGCGGATCGTCCTCACCGTCGAAGACCTCACCGCCGCCGGCGAAGGCCCCGGCACCCAGATGTCCCTCGACACCGAACGCGAGGCCAGACTCCGCATCGAACCCGTCCTCGACCGGCTCAACACCCGCTGGGGCCACCCCGTCGCCAAACCTGCCGCCGACTACCGCCACGCCTCCTGACATCGCTAGACGGAGCTCCGGACGCGCGCTAGCACTCGCTCGGGGAGATTCGAGGATCGGCGCGCCGCCCGGCGGGACGACGGTCCTGTACGTCGCCCACCGCGACCGTACGAGACCCATGCTCGGGGCGCAGCTCCTGATGGACCGCCAGAGGGCAGGCCCTGGCCCTCGGACTTTCCACGGCTGTCCTGGAAGCCGGGCAGACGGCGCCCGCGGTGTCCCAGATGCTCTACGGTCCTCGGACCGGCTACTGGTCGGCCACCACGGGGAGGACCGTCGCGCGCTTCCAGGCGGTCAACTGCGCGTCGTCCACGGGCTTCATCTCGCCGTGGAAGAGCAGCGACTGGCCGTTCTCGACAGTTCCCCGCCAGGCCTGTGTGGCGAACACGTAGGTTTCGCCGTCGGTAAGCCTCTGGGCTGGTTCCTCGTCCGGCGCGTACGTGACGCGCACTGTGCCGCGTACGTCCCCGCGCAGCACCGAGACGACGCTGACCCGGTAGATGTCGGTCATCCAGTGCTCGAGCTCCCGCCGTTCCTCGAATGCCTCCACGCGCCCAGTGAAGACGTCCTCGGCGTGCGGTGCGGTGCCCGCCGGGGTGTGGGCGTCGTAGCCGCGCAGCACGTGCCCGGAGCCGACCTGGCTCTCCATGTGCTGATAGGCGAACCAGCCGCCCAGCGCCAGAGCGCCGGCGGTCATCGCACCCGCGGCCGCGGCGACAGCCTTCTTGTTCATGGTCATCCCCACAGTGCGTGATACGCCTTGATGTCGGTCTGCTCGGTGGGACCGTCGATCTCCTTACCCGAGATGTGGGAGTACTCCGTCCACATCATCGACGGGTACATGCCGTTGTACGGCTTGTGGCAGAAGCCGAGCGCGTGCCCCAGCTCGTGCGCCGCGACCCGCCGGCGGTGCTCCGTCGAGCCGAGGCACTTGCCGTCGTCCAGGTAAGCGCGGTTGAACCACAGCTGGTCCGTGCCGGTGTTCGGGTCCCACCGGCCGTAGACGAGTTTCCAGCCGTTCGCGGTCTGGTGGGTATCGCTCCACTCCAGGTCCGCGTAGCTGGAGGCTCCATCGGGCTTGATCTTGGGGAAGATCGTGCTGTAGGTCGCGGCGAGCACTGAGCTTTCACGGAAGCGCGGTCAGAACCAGGTTCAAAGAGCGCCATCAGGGTGCCTCGCCGTGGTGGGCATCCTCCCGGGCCGGGGCGAGTCACGCGGGTCAGTCGGCGAAGGTTGGCCGACGGGTGACCAAAGGCAGGCTGACTGCGACGGTCTCAGGTGGCCCCCGCTGGAGCGCTACTGGCTCCGGCCGGCGCAGCAGGGGAAGGGATCTTGGCGCATCTCTCCACGTAAGCCTGTTGCCCTGCCCGTTCGGGCACCTTGCGCTGTCCGGTAGGGGGCCGCGTACCGGACAGCCGGATAGGGTCACACCTCACGGGCGCCTTCGTACATGGCTTCGACCAGGTCGGCGTACTCGCGCTCCACGACGGGGCGCTTGACCTTCAGGCTCGGGGTGAGCTCGCCGTGCTCGACATCGAGGTCGCGGGGCAGGACGGCGAACTTCTTGATCGTCTGCCAGCGCTGGAGGCCGGTGTTGAGGCGCTGGACGAAGCCGTCGATGAGCGCGTGGACCTCCGGGGAGGTGACGACCTCGGCGTAGCCGCGGCCGGCCAGACCGTTCGCGGCGGCCCAGGGCATGATCACGCTCTCGTCGAGCGCGACCAGAGCAGTGCAGTAGTTCCGGTCGTTGCCGATGACCAGGATGTTGCTCGCGAAGGGGCAGACGGCCTTGAACCGGCCCTCGATCTCGGTGGGCGCCACGTACTTGCCGCCCGACGTCTTGAACAGGTCCTTCTTGCGGTCGGTGATCCGGACGTAGCCGTCCTTGTCGACCTCGCCGATGTCCCCGGTGCGGAACCAGCCGTCGTTCTCCAGCACTTCAGCGGTCTTGTCGGGAAGGTTGTGGTAGCCGCGCATGATGCCCGGGCCGCGCAGCAGGATCTCCCCGTCCTCGGCGATACGGACCTCCGTCCCGGGCAGCGGCCTGCCGACCGTGCCCACCCGGCTGTCGTCGGCAGGGTTGACGGTGCAGGCCGCGCTCGTCTCCGTGAGGCCGTAGCCCTCCAGCACGGGGACGCCGACACCGGCGAAGAAGTAGCCGATGTCGGGGGCGAGCGCGGCGCTGCCCGACGCGCTGCCGCGCAGCCGGCCGCCGAAGGCCGCGCGGATCTTGCCGTAGACCAGCTTGTCGGCAAGGGCGCGCTGGACGGCCAGGGACAGCGGGACAGTGCGGCGGCCGGTGGCGACCATCTGCTCCTGGCCGGTCCTGGCGTAGTCGCGTGCGACCTTCGCCGCCCACTGGAAGATCTTGTACTTGGCGCCGCCCTCGGCACGGGCCCTGGCGGCGATGCCGTTGTAGACCTTCTCAAAGACCCGCGGCGCGGACGCCATAATGGTGGGCCGGATGACCGGCAGGTTCGTGATGATGAGGTCGACCCGGCCGTCCACGGCCATGACGTGCCCGGACTGCACCTGGCCCGCGATCAGGGCCTTGCCGAAGACGTGAGACAGCGGCAGCCACAGGAACTGCACGTCGTCGGCAAGGACGAGGCCCGTCGACTCCTGGGCGACGCCCTGGTAGGACCAGCAGTCGTGCACGAGCCGCACGCCCTTGGGGCGGCCGGTCGTGCCGGAGGTGTAAATCAGCGTGGCGAGCTGCTCCGGGCCGATGCCCTGGACCGTCGTCTCGACCGCGTCGGGGTGCTTCGCGAGGTACTCGGCGCCGCGCCGCTCCAGCTCGGCGAGGGTGAGCACCTCCAGTCCCTCGATCGCGGCCGCGTCCGGCGCGGGATCGAACAGGACCACAACGTCCAGGTCCGGCAGCTCGCTCTTGTGCGCGGCGACCTTGGCCAGCTGCTCGGCGTTCTCCACGAAGATCGCACGGCTGCCCGAGTCGGCCAGGATGTACGCCGTTTCCTCGCCGTTGGTGCTCGGGTAGACGGCCGTCGCCGCCGCGCCCGCGCACATCACGCCCATGTCGGCGAGGATCCACTCGATCCGCGTCGACGAGGAGATCGCCACCCGCTCCTCGCTCCGCAGGCCCAGGGAGAGAAGTCCGGCCGCAATCGCCTTCACCCGTTGTGCCGCCTGCTCCCATGTCAGCGAACGCCACTCCTCACCGCCGTCGACCTCTGCGGGATACCGGTACGCCTCCCGGTCGGGGGTGGCCTCGACCCGTGACAGGAACAGGTGCGCCACGGAATGCGGGCGGCTTTCGAGAAGGTACTGCGCGGAACTCATGTCGGCCTCCGGGCCCGAGGGCACCCATCACACATCGGTTGACTGGCGAGTAACTTTGGGGGGTGGTGCAGAGGCTAGGGCTAAATCGCCGGGCTGGGTAGGGGAGTTGGATCACGAATTCGCTTTCCGGCCTTGCGGTGCTGCGCGCACATCAGGTCTGGAAAATCCGGTGTAAAGACGAGCGTCGCGTGAGTTCACCCAGGTGTGACTGATCGGATACTGCTACGAGGAGACCTTCGACGTGGACTGAGGCTGATCATCTTGATCGAATACGACATCTACGCCGGCTTCCGGGGGCCGCAGGCCCCTGGGGCCACCCTCGCGGAGGCCGTGCGGGCCGACCTCGAAGCGGCCTTCGGCATCGAGTTCTTCTGTGACACCGACGGGCGATCCCCCTCCTTCACCTGGGGGGACAACGAGCACTGGCTGAGCTGCTGGGTCGCCGTGCCGCCAGACCTGGACGAGCCATACCATTCTCACCCGGCCCGGGTCACTGCCAATCAGCCGGACTCGGACGCCTGGGCCCACCGGGTCTTCGACGCCCTGGACGCAATGGGCCGGTATTCGCTGTTCATGATCGAGGACGACGAGGACCTGGTCCGGACGAACACGGAGCTCGCCCGCACCCAGTGGGAAGATCGTTGATCCCCTGACCCGCGGCCAAGGATCTGTGCCTGGCTAGGATAGGAAGTGATCAGCTCGGCGGTACCGGCGGGGCCGTGTGAGGATCTCGCCGTGACTGGTGTGATCACGGCGTCGCAGCTGTCCTGGATAGCCCCGTTCACCGGGCTGAGCGCGCGGCAGTTCGGCAGGCTGCTATCACCGCGCTCCGGCGCGAGGGTGCTGATCCGGTCCGCAAGGGCCGGCCCTGGAGCCTGCCCCTGGAGGACCGGGTCTTGCTGGTCGCCGCGTACTGGCGCACCAACCTCACCCTGCGCCAGCTCGCCCTGCTGTTCGGGGTGTCGAAGTCGGCTGCCGACCACATCATCAACCATTTCGGGCCGTTGCTCTCGCTGCAACAGCGCCGGCGGTTCCGCAAGGACACCGTGCTGATCGTGGACGGCACCATGGTTCCCACCCGCGACCACAGCATCACCGAGCAGCCGAAGAACTACCGCTACTCCATCAACCACCAAGTCATCACCGACGCTGACACCCGGCTCGTCGTAGCCGTCGGCCGGCCCCTGCCGGGCAACCGCAACGACTGCAAGGCATGGGAGCTGTCCGGCGCGAAGGCCGCCGTCGGCAGAACAACCGTGATCGCTGACGGCGGCTACCGCGGCACCGGCCTGGTCATCCCGCACCACCGTGAACGAGGCCAGGCCGAACTACCGGCCTGGAAAGAGGAGCACAACGCCTCCCACCGCAAGGTCCGCGCCCGCGTCGAGCACGCCTTCGCACGAATGAAGACGTGGAAGGTCCTCCGCGACTGCCGCCTCAAGGGCGACGGGGTTCACCACGCCATGCTCGGCATCGCCCGACTCCACAACCTCACCCTCGCCGGATGAGCACAGGGTCCGATACGCGATCGGCATGCCATAGATCATTTACGGGACAGACCTGAGCCCGACAGAGTGACGGTATGCACGAGCCAGCCGGGCAGGCGCTCGGTGAGCATGGTCGCGAAGGAGCGGACGTGCCTGGTGAGGGCGTCGTTTTCTGGGCAGTGCGTCCGGGCGGCCTTGAGCTGGAGTTGCCCGGGTTCGGTACGGGTGTCCGGACGGCACAGGATCCATCCGGCGACGGTTCGGGGCGAGGGCGGCCGGGCGGTCACCGGCTGCGGTGAGGTGCGTTTGTGCGGGGAGCAGGCGCCGAGCCCCGGCGGGGTGATGACGGTCGCCAGCCCGCGGGCGCGGGAAGCAGCCGAGGCCGCCGGGTCCATGGGCTCGCCGTGAGGGCCATCCCCGCATACGCGGGGAGCAGTCGAGTGTCTTTGTCGGGGTGAAGGAAAGCCACGTCTTCGATGTGGACGGGAGCCGGTGGTTCATCGGTGAGTCGGGAACCATGCGGCGTGATGGTGTGGAACATGCCGCTTTCGGAGCAATGGCGAGAGGGAGCGCTGGTTGGCCGTCACGCTGTGCCTGTTGATCACGGTCCAGGCCAGGGAAACCGCTGGTGCACAGGT
This sequence comes from Streptomyces roseofulvus, assembly GCF_039534915.1. NCBI lineage: Bacteria > Bacillati > Actinomycetota > Actinomycetes > Kitasatosporales > Streptomycetaceae > Streptomyces > Streptomyces roseofulvus. The sequence goes on from NZ_BAAAWE010000001.1 coordinate 49,785, forward strand.
CACGTGGTAGGCCGTTCGAGAGGATCCGCCGGGTTCATCGCGAGCAGGGGCTGTCGGGGCGGGAGCTCGCCGCGCGGTCAAGGTGCCCGCGGAACCCGGTGCGGACGGCGTTGGAGCCGCCGGCACCGTCGAATCGGAAGCCGCCGCCACGGCCGAGCGTGCTGGAGCCGGTGAAGGGCTTCATCGACGAAATGCGGCGTGAGGGCCTGGACACGCCGGCGCAGCAGAAGCACACGACACCGCAGACCATGCAGCGTCTGCCGGCAGAACACGACTTCAAGCAGAGGCCGGGGGGTGGCCGGTGATGGTGGGCCTGATCGTGTGCAGTCCCCACTGGTCGACGCTGCCGTCCACCAGTCCGGTGAGGAACTGCACGAGTCCGCCGTTGTAGTGCCACCAGCCGCCTCCGCGGGTGGCCACGGTGATCGTCCATTCGGCGCCATCCCCGCTTGTCGACCACAGGAGGTAGTCGCCCCAGTCTGTCGACCCGCAGCGGAGAAGGCCGCCAGATGCCGGGAAAGCCTGCACCGGCGGATCGAGCTCCGCGTATTCGCACCACTCCTCGACGATCTCCAGGTCTTCGAGTGTGGCTTCGACCCATGCCTGCTCATCGCCGGGCTGCGGGGAGGTGACGAAGAGCGTGTCCCCCACCACGAGGCGGGGATAGAGCTCGGTGAGCAGCTTGAAGTCCGGCGGGAGAGCGGTGCCCAGACCGCTTTCGACAGCCGCCCAATCGACCTTCGCGGGCTCTGGACGCCGGAGCACGGTCAGCTCCGACCATGCCTGCTCGAACGCCGTCAGCGCCTCAACAGCATCTTGAATCCGGCGGGGCGGGGCCTGGGTGCCCATGAACTCGTCCATGCGGCAACCCTGTCAGCAGGGTCCGACACCACAACAGGCGGGCGGGTGGCATCGTCCTAACCCGCGCGAGCGGGGAGCAGCCGATCACCCGGACCGCCTCCGCGAGGGCGAGAGGACCATCCCCCGCGAGAGCGGGGACAGCCGCGCGCCGTCCCGATCCACGCGAAGGCCGCGGGGCCATCCCCGCGCGTGCGGGGAGCAGCATCGTGCGTGATGTGTCGCTGTCTGGGTCAGGGGCCATAACCCGCACGTACGGGGAGCAGGGGACGGCGGCGAGGCGAGCAGCGCGGGGCGCAGCCGCCGAGGGACGTCGAGGACGGAACAGGGTCGCCGGCAAGGAGACAGGGCGGCGGCGCGGCCGAGGAGGACGGCGAAGGCTGCCGAGTCGATAGCTGGGCGGCTGCAGCGCAGGATGGAGGGGCAAGGAGGATCAGCCATGCGCGTTCACCGTCGTCACGCCCGTTCTTCAGTGCTCATCGCTGTGGTCACGGCCTTCGGTCTGGCCTTTGGTACTGCCTGCAGCAGTGATGAGAGCAGTACGCCTGCCCCGGAAGGGGAGACCACCGCCGAGAGGTCGCCGGAGGGTGCGAGCGAGCGAGCTGATCTGGTCAGCTTCAAGCTCGACGACCGTTCACAGGCCGGCATCACCAACATCTGGCTGGTATGGACGATCAAGAACAGCAGCGGCAAGAAGTCGAACTACTCATGGGACTGGGAAGCGATCGACGCAAGCGGCACCCGGGTGGCGAACGGAACGCAGCTTGAGACCGACGTCCAGCCCGGCCAGACCGCAACCGGGGAGTTCCCGACGACCCTCAAGAGCACGGAGGGCGTGAAGCTGAACATCACCAGCTTCGACCGTACTGCCGCCTCCTGACCGGGCGCCGAGCTCCCTGCCGAGCTGGACGACGATGCCGCGCAGCGGGGCCCCGCAGGGCCGGTCAGGGCTGGGGCGGTGGCCGGGCAGGTGAGACGCGGCGCGGCGCTGGCGGGCCGTTCCGGAGTGCGCCCTGAGCAGCCAGAACCGGCGTTCCCACCGGGGCTGTAACCGGCAATCCGTAACCCGCCGAGGACGCGCCAGACGCCTGAACGGGTTTCCGCCCCGCCCAGGAAGATCCCGGCGGGGCGGAGGGGGGCCGTCAGGCAGCGTGTAGGGGCGGCCCGGTGGTACTGCTCCCAGAGCGCATCTGGGCACCGGGCCTCGCCCGCGCACGCCATATCGGCGCGGGCTGAACCCGACCCTACCGGGGCCTACGATTCGGCGGTGACTGATCGACGCCTCCTCGGGCCGGGCCCGGCCTCTGCGCGAACTGCCGCGCAGGCAGACCTTGACGACCTGCCCGCCGTGCCACTGCCCAACACAGAGGAACTTCGCCGCCGGGGTGTGCTGGACGCACAGCCGGCGGGCGTAGCGCGGGGCCGGCGGGTCCTCGGGCCGGGCTTCGTACGGGCCTCGGAGCTCCAGGAGGGTCCCGTACAGAAGTAGTCGGCGCGGCGCGCACCCCTTGACCGCACGGCCTGAGCTGCAGGTTCGCCCGTCGCCGCAAGAGCCTGGGGGCAACCTGCAGAGCAACTTGCAGGGCAACTTGGAGAGCACCTTGCAGGGCTAGTTGTAGGGCAACCTGGGAGGCAACCCGGTCGGCTGCCTCGGCCACGGGGCCTCGCGGCGGGCGGTACCGGCGAGCGGTCGCCCCGGGCCGTTGACCTGCGGTGGTAAGCGCGGTGGTAAGCCTGGTGGTGAGCGGGGATCAAGATCGTTCTTCCCCAATTGGGGAAGTTCCCGTTTCCCCTTGCCGCGCGGGTCAGCTGGTGCCGACGGCCTGCGCCTCGCCCACCCACGCCGTGAACGCCGTGGCGCGGGTCTCGGTGATCGTGCCGGAGTCGCCGAGGGCGGGCGCCTCCCACGTGACGGTCCAGGTCGAGGTGGCGGTGCCCTCGTACTCGGCGGAGCGGGTGTAGCGGTGGCCGCACGTGGGCGAGTCCTGGGCGCCGTGCCGGGCCGCGTACGGGGTGCCGGGGCCCGTGCAGGTGATGGTGGTGCCGTCGCCCGTCGTCCAGCGGACCGACGTCACCTTGGCGGTGGCGGTGACGGTGACGGCCCCGGCGGAGGCGGACGCCGACACCGGCCCGAACGTCGACGGGGACGGGGTGGCCCACAGCCACATGGGCATGCCGATCAGGTACCGGCCGGCCGCGCGCGGCGAGGCCACCGACGGGCCGTCCAGGCGCATCGAGTCGACCGCCTGGCGGGCCAGGACGGCGGGGTCGATGACCGGCTCGGCAGGCGCGGGAGCCTCGGCGGCGTCCGGGATGAAGACGATCCGGGCCTCCAACGTCCTGCTGGTCGGCCCGCCCGGCGTCGGCAAGACCATGCTGGCCGTCGCCCTTGCCCGCTCCGCGGTCGACGCCGGCCACCGCGTCTACTTCACCACCGCCGCGGAACTCGCCGCCAAATGCCACAAAGCCGCACTCGAAGGCCGCTGGTCAAGCGTCATGCGGTTCTTCGCCGGCCCCCGCCTGCTCATGATCGACGAACTGGGCTATCTGCCGCTGCCGGGCGACGGCGCGTCCGCTCTCTTCCAGGTGATCAACCAGAGGTATCTGAAGTCGAGCACGATCCTCACGACCAACGTCGGTATCGCCGACTGGGCCGGCGCCTTCGGCGACGCCACCGTGGCCGCCGCGATGCTCGACCGGCTCCTGCACCGCGCTGCCGTGGTCGGCATCGATGGACCGTCCTACCGCCTCCGCTCGCACCAATCCCACTCCGACAACCTCCGCAAAGGGGAGACCGGACGTGCTGGTTGAATTCCGGGAGTGCCCGATCTGCTGGACGTCATTCCAGGTCAATCCCAGTGCGGGGGCCCGGCACACCTACTGCACACCCCGCTGCAAAGCAGAGGCGAGCCGACGCCGACGCCGCGAACGCGACGAAGCAGCCGATGCTGCTGAAGGCGAGACGATGACCCCGGCATCACCGGACCCGACACCCCTCGCGCCCACGGCTGTCCGGAATTGCCCGCACTGCGACAAGCCCGTCACCATCGTCGCTCTGCTGGCCACTCCCGAAGCAGCACGACCCACCATCCCGATGGCGAACCCGGACGTCATCCCGATGCGCCGCAGCTGAACAAAACGTAGGTCACTGACCACGCCGACCCTCGGGACGGCGGGGTCAGTCTGTGTCAGCGAAGAAGGCGCTGATGTTGTGCCACATGAAAGCGTCCTTCCACTCAGGGCGGCCTTCGGCCCAGCCGCTCAAGGCGGCGATCACCTTCTCCTGAGAGATCGTCCGGGTCTGATAGTGCTCCGCCGCGGTCCCGTCGCGGAATTCAAGCTGGTAGGTGTTGTCGTCCCTCAGCCACACCTGGACATACCAGCCACCATCCGCCTCATCGTCGAGGCGCTCGACGATGACGAAGGCGTTGCCCCGGCCGAGGTTCGCCACCATCCGGCTCAACGCTGACGACTTCGGGTTCCCCACACGCCGACCATGTTCATCTCTCGCTTGCAGCATGCCCCGATCATCACCCACGGGTCTGGCGCGGGTCGAAGAGCAACCAGTCGTACTCCGCCTCGCTCACCACTGCCCTCAGTTGGTTCACTTCGTGAACCAGCTGAGGCGAAGAGCGGGTCTGAGGAAAATTCGAGATCCCCATCACGCTGACCAAACCGCATGTACTTGTCGATCTTCGCGGCGAGGACCTGCGCGGACTCGAAGCAGTTGTCGATCTCCACGAACAGCAGCGGCACCCCGTCCTCGGGCGCGGTGATGACGATGTCCGCCTGGGCGCCGCCCTTGCCCGGGTTGGACCAGGTGCCGGTCGCGGGCAGCGCCACCTCGGTCGCGTAGGAGGCGATGGTGCCCAGCCCGGCGCCCCGGGCCTGAAGCTTGTCTGCAAGGAGATTTTTGGGCGGCAGGGAACCACCAAGAGGTGTTCAAGCGCAAGGATGACAGTTTGACGCCGACGGTCATGATGCTGGGCGTTGACGGGCCTGCGGGCAGTAGCCACAACGCGTCGTGCACCAAGGTGAAGGGCATGAAGGTGCCGGCTGGCTTACTGGATTACCTGTGCCCGACCAGGAGGGCAAGGCGTACAGCTTCCGTGAAGTGGTCAGCCAGAACGGCACCCAGGTCACCTAAAGCGTGCGGCGGTCAAACCCTGACCCGGCGTGCTGCCCCAGCGGTGACGAAGTCACCTACCAGCACACATGGCAGAACCGCCAATTGCAGTACACGGCGTCCGTGGAGAGTGGGCAGTAATCGATGTCGCTCCGACACGTGGGTTCTGCCGGACCTCACCGGTCGCGGGTGCCATCCGCGCACTCTGGGGCGTCGGCGCCGGGCAGTGCCTCGGGCCAGGCGGGGTCGGTCAGTGGGGTCTGGCGGTGTCGTACGGCCGAGTTACGGAGCTGCATGGTTGCCTGGGGCAGGTAGGGGCTGTCCGCGAGCCACCGGAGCGCGTCGTCGCGTACGGGGTCGTGGCGGCGCAGGGCCACGGCCAGGTCGAGGACGTTGAGGAGCATGCGCTCTGGGCCGCCCGACAGCCCCCGTACGAGCCGTTCGAGGTCGGCGTAGTCGGTGGCGCGGACCAGGTGTCTGAGGGGATGCGGCCAGCGATGCACCATGCTCTTGACGTGGTGGCCTTCGTGCTTGCCCTGCTGTGCCGTTCTGGCGGCGACCAGGGTGGTGAGGTTGACCGCGGCGGAGGGTTCCACCAGGCACAGGCGTTCCACGAGGAAGCCGGTGGTTGAGATCGCGGTCGTGGTGTCGGCGGCGCGGACGGCTTCCGTGGCCCTCTCGATCGTGTGCGCGCGTTGGTCCGCCTCCCCGATGGGTGCGAAGCGGCACAGGCAGTGGAAGCGCAGTGCGGCAGAGGCGGGTGCGCGACCGGCCTGGGAATGGCCGGCGGGGAGTTCGGCGATCGGCGCCAGCGCCGCGTCCAGCCTCTCCCAGCCGTCCTCGCCCTCCGGGCCGGCGAGTTCGCTGACGCCGTGGGCGTTCCACCGGGCCAGGGCCTCCAGGCCCAGCCTCCGCTGCGTCGGGTTGAGGTACTTGGTCAGCAGGTCGGCCTGTGCGGTGAGGGACGGCCGCTCGGCAGCCCGCAGCCAGACCAGGCCACTCCACAGCCGGAGCGCCGCCTTCTTGGTCTCGTCGTCGGGGAGGGCTTGCTGTCCGGTCCACAACCGCTCGCACCAGTCGGCCAGCTCGGGACCATGCCGCATCAGCAGAGTGTGGGCGATGTCGACGTGGGGGTGGTCGGCGGCCTGGCTGATCAGCTTGGCCAGCCAGGGGATGTCGGCCAATGCGACTTTCTCGTCCAGGGCGTGCGCCACGAGGTCGGGGTGGGCCGGGGCGTGGTCGCGCAGAGAGGCGTGCAGGATGGAGTTGACCGCGTTGCGCTCTGGCTTGCCCCAGGTGCCGCCGTCGCCGTAGGACGGCCAGTCGTTGGCCCCGCGGGACAGTTGCTGGGTGCGTTCCTGTTCCAGGGTCCGCCATCGTCGTAGGGCCTTCGATTCCCGCCCGCGGCCGGTGGTGTCGGTGGCCGCCATCGGCGCGAGGAGGCGGGTGGCGCTGTCACGCATGAGGAACGCGCGGTCCAGACGGTCCGGTTGCCAGCCCCGGCCCCCGTCCCAGGCGTCCTTGACGACTTCCCGGGTCTCGGCGGCGGGCAGGGGGTGCAGGCCGCTGGCGGCGAAGCGGGCCGCACGGTGCGGGCGCGTGCCCGGCGCCCGCTCGCCCATCTCCTTCAGCTGCCGCGCGCACCAGTGCCGGGCGGAGCGAGTCCCGGGCTCCTCGCCCGGTGAGCGGAGCAGTTCGGGCAGCAGGGTCTCCGCGACGTCGTCGATCTGGTCGCTGACGCCGCAGCGTGCCACGGCATGGTCCAGGAACTCGGGCACCCCGCTCTCGGCGGTGCGCAGGCGGGCGCCGAGAGCGGCGACGCGCGCCCGGATCCGCATCTGCGGGCCGCTGAAGACGCCGCCAGCTCCCACGAGCTGGTTGAACACGGTGACGGGCGGCTCATCGGCGAGGGTCTCGGCCCAGTGGGCGGCGAGCAGGACATGGGCCTCCTGCCGCTCGCGCTCCTCACTCTCGTAGCTCTCGGCGTTGGCCTCCCGGCTCGGGCCTGCCAGCACGGTGCCGAAGGCGGTGCCGGCCTTGCGGACGAATGCCGCGGGGCGGTTCTGGCGGCGGATCCGGTCCGGATTGCCGAGCTTCTCAGCCAGCACGGCGGCACGTTCGATGAGCGTGTCCCAGCCGCTGAGGTGGCGATGGGCGCTGATGGGCGGAATGCACTGCCACAGCCAGCGCGCGGAGCGGTGGTGCTCGGCGAGGTCAAGCAACTCGGCCATGCGCGCGGCAGCCCAGTCCGGCTCGGCCGAGGCCATCGCCGTGACGAGGCGCACGGCGTGATTGCCGTGGCTGGTGGCCTCCTGCACGGGCAGGCCCACCAGCCAGGACCACAGGCAGGCCTGCTCAAAGCAGCAGTCCCGAGGCACACCCGAGCCAGGCACGTGGTCGGCGCACGCCTGGGGACGGGTGCACAGGTCCCTCAGTAGGTCTCTGACCGCGGTGGCCGCCCCTCGTCCGTCGTCCTTCCCGTCCATGCCCGCGAACCGGCACAACAAGTCGAGTGCCTTGCGCCGAACCTTCGGCAGCCGATGCTGCTGGAGGATGACGAAGATGTCCTCGGTGACGCGTCGGGGGTCGGTGTGGTGGCGAGTGGGCAGCAGCTCCATCATGGTGGTGACGAGGGCGAGCGGCGCTTCGGACAGGAAACGGTGCACCATCCCCTTGACCGCGTGCGGTACGGAGGGCAGCAGGGCGTAGGCGCGCAGGGCGGTGTAACGGAGGTAGTGGTTGTCGCTGGTGAGGAGCTGCTTGATGAGGTCGGCGGCCGCCGGGCGGGCCGCCCGTTCGTCCCGGACGCCTTGCACGATAGCCTGCTCCGCGATCACGGAACGCAGGAAGTCGTCCGGGGTGGCCTCCAGCCGTCGGCCCAGCTGCTCGAAGATGTCCGGTTGCTGGCGGGCGTTCACCAGGGAGACCAGGCAGCGCCCGGCCGCGTACTCGTACAGCGTCTGGTGGAAGAAACGGGTGCTCGCCCCGTCGTGGCCCTCGCTGCCTGTCAGGACGTTACGGCGGTGCAGAGCGGTGAGGGCGGCGGGAGCCGTGAGGGGAAGCGGGCGCGGGGCCGCGGTGCCGAGCAGCCGGACGGCGTGCGCCGAGGTGACGGCGACACCACCATCCCGGAGCATAATCCTCGCCACGCCCTCGGCCGCTGGTGACAGATCGTCGGCATCGACGATGCCGGCGCTGCCGTGGCGGCGGTCGCCGACCACGCGTTTCGTCCAGTAGGCGTCGTACAGCCCCGCGGCGTCGATCTCCGTGGTCGGCACCTGTGGGGCGTAGACTTCGAACAGCATGCGCAGGGTGAGTGGCCGGGCCACGACCTCCCGCATGGGCAGGCCACGGACGGCGGCACCGATAACCGCGTCGTACGCCTCCCGGCGGCGTGCCGCCGTCTGATCGCGGTAGTAGTGCGCGCAGTACGCGTCGACGACGTGTTCGGCCTCTCCGCCGAATCGGAAGTCGCCCAGTTCCTGCACGGAGGACGGTGTCGTGCCGAGGACGTCGTACAAGAGGACCTGGTCACGAGTGCGGCAGGAGATCACCAGCGGCACCCCGTACTCCGCGCAGCAGTCGACCAGTTCGCGGCACACGGCCCGCCCGTGATCGTCGGTCAGCAGCACGTCCGCGCTGTCGAGGAGGACGACCACTGATGCGCGGTACATCGGCTGGTGCAGCAGTCCGTCGAAGAGGGTCAGCAGGTCCGTCGTCTCGCGGGGCAGCAGCAGGTCGTCGGCGCGGAGCAGCAGCGGCTGGCAGTGCACGCGCCGTTCGCCGTCCTGGGGCTCTGCATCCTCTCCGCTGCGAGGGTCCGGGAGGGAAGAGCGACCGGTAAGCCGCGTGGTGAGGTTCCACAGCAGGCTCGTCTTACCGGTGCCGGGTTCGCCCAGCACGAGTTCCACGCGGGGTGCCCGGTCCGTTCGGGCCAGGCCGGTAAGCAGTCTCCGGGCGAGTCGCTCCTCACAGCCCCGGGTGATGTAAACCTGGCTCAGGCTGACGTCGGCTTCGTCACTGAGCCGGTCGGCCGCTCTCAGCGCGGCCGAAGTGGCCGCCTCCAGCTTCTTTTTGCCTGCCCAGCCGCCACCACCTGCGGTGCGGGACGGCGGCAGTAGCTGGCCGACCTTCTTCAGCTCACCGGGCTGGGGGCCCAGGATGTAGCCGCGGAAGGGGGGTTCCGTGCACAGGTGGGCCACGGCTTCCACGAGTGCCTGGCGGTCACTGCCCAGTTCCGCGTCCGGTTGTCCGAGTTCCGCGTACAGCCGCTGGAGCGTCACGGGGTGCACGACCGTCAACCGGCCGGGCTGCCGGGGTTGACCGTTTCGTTCGCGGGCCTCGCGGTCCTTCCTGAGCTGCCGGCGGAGCAGTTCCCGCCAGGCGTCCGACGCCTGTTGCTCGTCCAGTTGCTGCTTGGTGCGCAACAGCAGCAACTGGTAGTCGATCAGCTCCTTCAGCAGCCGTGCTGCCCTGACGCCGGGTGGGGTGCCGGGGCTGCTGTCCCGGCCGGTCGACCGCGGCGTACGCCGTGTGTTCCCTGATGCCATCGAGACCCCCATGCCCTACGGAACGCCAGGGTAGAGCAGCGTAACGGCCGCGCGGCACCACCTTGTCTGCGCCTGACCTGGATTTCATTTGGTCCTCTCCGCTCTGACCAGCGGGTTTTCCTTCTTCTCAGACACTCACCCCGGAACGCTTCGCCCCCTGTAACGACCTCAGCAGCATCGGTCACACGCCGGCTTCCACCGGGGTGTGGCCACGCCTCGCCGATCGACACCTGGTGAGGTACTCATGTTCCGTCCGTTCCGATCCGTCCTCTCCTCATGCGCGGGGTGCCTTCGTCGACTCACCGGCTGCGGCTCGCCGCTGCCGTCCGCTCTGCGCCACCTGCTGGACCACGCTCCGGCTCTCGCCGAGCTGTGGACTCACCCCGTTGCCAAGCTGGTGACGGACCTCCTGCTGGACAAGGGTTTCCGGCTCCACGTGCTCGTCGTCGCCTCCCTGGTCCAGGCGCGCGTCCATGCCTGGTACGCGCGCCTGAGGCACAGGAACTGACACCCACGGGCCGGGCCTCGGCACGAGGAGGGCTCCACGTCGTCGCCGGATGAGATGCGGAGCCCGCCAACGGCGGGGCCGTACGCGATCGCCCTCTGGCTCCCGGAGGGCGATCGCGAACCGGTCACCAGTCGGAGCGCCGGTTAGGTCTAGCGGAGAGCAGCACTGCGATCGCCGCGATGGAGATCAAAGGAGTCCTCGACACCGGCACTGGCCGGGAACTTTGTGCATCTCTCGGCTGGCCCTTGGCCGGCCACCAGGCGTGTCGTGGCGCCGGGCCAGGTAGCTGATCATTCCGAGTGAGAAGCCGGTCTCCTCGGCGAGCTCTCGGCAGGTGCGTCCAGCGGCCCGTTCGGCACGGAGCCAGTCGAGATCGATCTGGCGCCACCGGGTCGCTTTGCCCTCGCGCGTCATGCCGTACTCGCGGTCCAGGACCTTGATGGCCTCCTCGTTCACGTCGGCGTGCTTAGCGATCCACTTGAGCGAGCGGTACTCCTCGAGGTAGAGGAGGGCAAACTTGTCCCCTGGGAGCGCGGCGCGAGCACGGCGAACGGTCGCTCCTCTCTTCCACTTCGCGGAACTTTTTTGGGGGGTGCCGGCTGCTCCTGCAGGACGAACCGGACAGCACCATGGCTGACGCCCAGGCGGCGGCCTGCTTGAGCTGTCGTCAGGGATTCGTCCCGGATGAGGCGGTGCAGCAAGACCACGGAGGGCCGTCCGACTGCCTGGCTGCCCGGCACCCACGGTCCAGGGCCACCGGCCTCCCAGCCCGGCGAACGACACGATCCATCCCCCACACCCCCGCCCGCTTTGGAGTGGCGCAGCCGGGCCAGAGCCGTCAACATCGCGCCCGGTTGTTCATGGGCGTCGTGCGAAGCGGTAGATCGCGTACGTGACGCCGAGGACGACGTCCACGGCAGCCCAGAGAAAGATGATCATTCCGACCCCGATCGCGGTACCGACGCTTTCGGCGTCGTTGCACGTCTGGCGGTCGAGCGTTCCGCAGTCCTCGGGGGTCCCAGATCCTGAGGCGGCCCCGGTGATGATCCAGATCAGGAAGATCACCTGGATGGCGAGGAAGACCCAGAGGAATATCCGCGGTCTGCGCCTGCGCGGCTGTCCCGCCGCGGGCGGCGCAGGGGTCCCCCACTGGGGCTGGGGTTGTGCATTACTCATGGCACATCACGCTTCGTTTACTGCTCGGTGTCGCTACCGGTCGCCCGGCGTCAACGTGGTTGCCCTTCGAAAGGACGGATCGTTCATCCCAGGCTGCCTCCGAAGGACCCGCTCATCGCCTCGGACTCACTGATCTGCAGGGTCCCGCGGTGGGTGACCTCCACCTTGTAGAACCCTTCGCCCGCAGGCACGTCAGGGACGATCAACTCGAAGCTGCACGCGGTCCCCGTCTTGGTCGACTCGCCCAGGGCGCCGGTGGCGATGACCGTGCCGGAGGCGTCGTAGACCGTGACCGCCGCGCCTTCGGTGATGTCGTCGAAACCCTCGCTTCCCTTGCAGCCGCCCTCGCCGTCGCTGACCGCATTCCTGGTGAGTAAGAAGGTGCCGGTCAGTTGGAAGGCGGTGGGTGTCGGGGAGGGGCTCGGTGCCTGGGTGGTCGGCGACGGCAGAGGGCTGACGGCCTCGGGAGACGGCCCACCCTTGTCTGTCAGAGCCCAGATGACGCCGGCCCCGCCCGCACCGATGACGATCCCTGCCACGAAGGCCAGGAGCAGGTTCCGGCGCTCACGCGCCGGTTTCCTCGACGCCGCTGCAGGAGGAGGCTCACCAGACCCGTCCATTACCTCAGAGTGCGCTTCTCCGCTCGTGTCCGCACGCCAGGGGCGCCCTGCCAGGACGGCTGAAATGTGAACGTCCGCGCCTCGCTCCCCTCTCGGGGTGTGGTGGAGAAGGGCTGGCGCTCGCCGCGGTGGCGAAGCAAGCCGCGCCGTCCTGACCTGAGCTGCTGCTCGTCGCCCCCGCCCCACCCCATCGGCATGGAGAGGGGCGGCGTCGTGCGGGGTCAGCCTCGGCGGCGGAACAGCCCCCGGAGCTTGCCCGACTCCTGGCCGTGTTCCTGCTCCAGTTCCGGGGGCGTGGCGGCCGCGAGGCGAACGGCTTCGGCGGCCTCCTCGCGGGCGACGTCGACGGTGCGGCACAGGCCGCACACCGACCTGTCACCGGCCCGGACGGCGGTCCGGTGCACGGTGATCTCCTCCCAGCGCTCGTCGCTGAACCTCCGCCCACACCGCGTACACCCCGGGCGCTGCGCCTCCCGCTCGACGGCCCGGCGCCGCTTGTCCTCCGCATCCGCGCGGGCTTCCTGGGCGCGGTAGAGGGTGTGGCCGTCGGGGTTGTCGAGCGCGTCCGTCAGCGTCTGCTCCCCGGTCCGTCCCAGGCGCCGCCACACCGCCGCGTCGGCGCCGTGCTCCGTCAGCTGTTCCAGGGTGGTGACGACAACGGGGACCGCCTGGCGGTGGTCGAGCGCGGTGATGGCCTTCTCGTAGAGGGAGTCGTACCGGCACGGCGCCCAGTAGCGGCGGCCGGCCTCCTCCAGCACGGCGACCGTGTTGGCGACCTTCGCTTCGGTGGTGTCGGCGAACACGAACGCGAGGGGGACCAGGCCCTCACGGCCGGTCGGCGGGTAGACCCGCCGCCACAGCCGCTGCTCGTGGTCGACGTGCTCGATCGCGTCCGGCCGGGAGCGGACCAGGTCCACGGTGCGCTTGTCCGCGTCCCTCGGCAGCAGCCGGCCCCACTCCCAGTACCGGCGCAGCTTGGTCACCAGGTCGTGCGCGTCTTCGGAGCGGCGGTCGACCTCCACCAGTATCACCGGCACCCCGGCCTCCGGCGGCCGAACACTTGATCAGATGTTGATCACCGGCTGAAAGATCTCGGAGAACTCGCCGTTCTCGACCAGTCCGGCAATCACGTCGGTCATGCTGTCGATGCCCGGATTCCTGACGATCAGGCCGTCCGAGACCCACAAGTACCGGCCCCCGAGGGCCTCATCGGTCCCTGCCCAGAGTGTCATCAGGCGCTCGACTGCCGGCTGGATCGGTGACGGCTGGGGCTACAAGTACCTTCTTCTCCGTGACGACGCCACCGGCGACCTCTTCCGCTCCCACGCCACCCCTGACCCCGGCAACCCCGCCAAGATGAATTTCGCCACCTGGGGACGCAACCTCCTGAAGGTGGGCAGCGGCTTCAAGGCAAACACCTACCCCCAGATCGGAACCTCCGGCGACCTCGACGGCACCCGCGAAGGCGTCATAGACGGCGACAAGATTATGGACCTGTGGGCCCGCAAGGCCGACAACACCGTGCTGGGGTGGCGGGGCAAGGGCACCGCCACCAACCTCACCGGCTTCGAAGCACCCTTCGTCATCGAAGGCATCAACAACGGCATCCGTATCGAACCCCAGACGGTGATCAAGTCGGGCGACTCCATCGTCGGTCAGTCCTCGACCCTCACCATGGGCACCGACGGGAATCTGATCATCACCAACAAGACCGGCGCCAAGGTCTGGAACAGCATCAACGGCACCGCGGGCGCCTTCGCACGCGTCGAGCAGGACGGCGACATCGTCGTCGTCAACGCACAGAACCAGGTGCTGTACACGACGAACGTCGGCACGAAGGAGGGATTTGCCGTCCTTCAGGACTCCGGTGACCTCGTCGTCTATAACGACAAGAGCCAAGCGCTCTGGTCCAGCGGCACCTCCGCCCGCCACGACTACAACCGCGACGGCCGCAGCGACATCGCCGACTGGTACGACTACGGCGACGGCCACGACGAGCTCCACACCTTCACCACCGACTCCGCAGGAGCCTTCAAGCCACCCATCCACGCCTGGTCCAGCCCGGCAGGCAACTACTGGGCCGAGAACATGAAGCGCACGACCGGCGACTACAACGGCGACGGAGTAGGGGACGTCGCGGCCTTCTACGGCTACGAGGACGGCCGGATGAACCTCCGCACGTGGACCGGAAAGGGCGACGGCACGTTCAACGCCCCATTCGTCTCCTGGAGTATTCCCGCCGGCTACTGGAACTTCGACGCCATCCAGGTGCAGTCCGGCGACTTCAACGGAGACGGCCGCGACGACATCGCCGCCTGGTACGCCTACGGCGACGGCCAGGACAAGCTCTTCACCTTCACCGCAAACGTCAAGGGAGGATTCAACTACCCCTTCTCCTCCTTCTACCGCTCTGACGGCTGGGAGGTGGCTCGCATGAAGTTCGCCACCGGCGACTTCAACCGTGACGGCCGCACCGACATCGGCGCCCTCTACGGCTACACCAACGGTGAGGTCAAGCTCGTCACCTTCCCGGCCACGCCTACCGGCGGCTTCGCCGACCCCATCCACGGATGGAGCTCCACGGGCTGGACCTTCTCGCAGGCCAGCATCCACGCCGGAGACTTCAACAACGACGGCCGCGACGACATCGCGAGCTGGTACGACTACGGCGACGGCCACGACGCTGTCATCAGCTTCAACCCCAGCGGCCCCAACGGAGAGTTCGGCACACGGACTCAACTCTGGACCGGCGAAGCCGGCCGCTTCTGGCGCCAGAACATGAAAATCGTCACGGGTGACTACAACGGAGACGGCCGCGACGACATCGGCGCCATGTACGGCTACGAGGACGGCCGAGTCAAGATGCTCACCTGGCCAGCAGGTCCGGGCGGATTGCTGTCGGATCCCATCCACAGCTGGGAGGCTCCGGCCGGCAGCTGGACCTTCAGCAGCGTCCACATGATCGAGAGCTACAGCCCCGCGTAGCGAACCGGCCGTGAACCGGTGAGAGCGGTTCCCCTAGCGTCCAGGGCCGCCACCGGCCAGATCCGGTGCGCGCCTACGCATCACGGGATACCGCTCGACCGACAAGAGGGGCCGCTGAGATACCAGCGGCCCCTCCAAGGCGCTACAGGCCCGGCGTTCGCGTCGTCGCCTGCCGTGCCCCGTATCGAGGCACGGACCAGGTACCCCGCCGCATACGGCGCCTGCAGCGCATGGGGCGTCTCGGACCATTGCGCCCCCGGCCAGCATGAACAGAGCACCCCGTCGCCATGCCTCAGTGGCAGGCGTCCAGGCTTCGTACAACCATCCGCTCACCCATAGGTCTTAGCAATCGAAGGCGCATGACGCGCCTGATGTCTTCAGGAGGAATGCACGTGCCGCAGGCCCGTTCTCGCCGGCGACGGCTCAACACCGCCGTCACCACCGTTCTCGCCGTCACCCTCGGGGCCGGTGTGCTCATAGCCCCGGCCTACGCCGCTCCGGCGGGTGGATTCGTCGCGGCGGACGCGGCCGACACCGACGCGGACCTGATCCGCTACCCCGAGGACGGTGAACTCCTCGGGGCCGGAGTGACCGGGTTCCTCACCCGCGGTGCCGACGGACAGTCGGTGTTCCGGCGGTACGCGGACGGCTCCGGGCATGCCTACGACTACGGCGCCGAACTGAGCTCGACGCGGACCAGCGACTTCGTCGTCGTGTGGGAGCCGGAGACGGTCACCCAGCACAACCTGAGCACGAACAGCACCCTGGAGGTGGCGATCGGGGACACGGCCACAGGCTCGCGGTACGCCGGTGCGGCGGGCGACGCCGTCTTCACCGCCCTCACCACCGAGACGGGCACGGTCCTGCGCAGGCACACCGCGGCAGACCCCGACGGTACCGCCGTCACCGGACTTCCCGCGGGCGCGACCGCACTCGAGGTCGTGCAGGGCACGCCCGAACACGGCATCGTCACCTTCGTCCAGGGCGGCACGTACAAGTGGGGCATGGTCGACCTCGCCACCGGCGCCGTCACCGCCGTGAAGACGCGCAGCTCCGTCGTGGGTGACATCGCCGTGTCCGCGGCGCGCACCGCCTGGGTCGAGGGCGAGGAGACGGACCTGCCTCCGCGGGTCTTCGCCGCGGACCGGACCACCGGCGCCATACAGCAGGTCCCGGGCATCTCTGAGGCGACCTTCGGCAGTTTCCACGTCGGGCTGGTCGGCGACTGGGTCGTGTACGGGCAGAGCGGGGGCATGGCCCAGTCCCGGACCAGCGTCCACTACCCGCTGACCGCCTACAACCTCAGCACCAAGGCGTCGGTGAAGCTGTTCGACCACGCCTACCAGATCACGCCCGCCCCCGACGGCAGCCTCTACGTGCGCGGCGGCATCGTCGGGCAGGGCGAGGGCCTGTACCACGTCACCGGTGGCGGTGTGAAGCCGCAGGTCGTGAAGGTCGCTACGACCGGTGCGCCCACCGAGATCGTCGCCACTGCCGTCACCGTGCCCGGCGCGGTCCTCGACCTTGACCAGAACCACTATTTCGGCTTCCGTTTCGCCCTGTCCCGCAGGACGGGCGACGTCACGCTCTCCGTGCGTCATGTCCGTACCGGCAGGACCACGACCGTCGAGGCGTTCTCCTCCGGCACCGACGTGCGGCTCCCCTGGGAGAGGTACGGCGAGACCGGGGCGCACCCCAACGGTGACTACATCTGGCGGCTGACGGCCACGCCGGACAACGGGATCGGTCCGGCCGCCGTCCTCACCGGCGCCTTCAAGGTCGTGCGCAAGAGCCAGCCGCACGACTTCAACGACAACGGCTCTCCCGACCTGATCACCCGGGACACCGGCGGCCGCCTGTGGCGCACGGACCTGCTCTACCGGCCGATCGACGCCTTCTGGGGGCTCAACGAAGGTGCGCCGAAGACGCTTCTCGGGGCGGGCTGGAACGTCTACGACCGGATCGAGGCAGCCGGGAACCTGGGCGGTTCGGCGGTCGCTGATCTGCTGGCGCGGGACAAGTCCGGGGTGCTGTGGCTGTACACGGGCAACGGCACCGGGAACTTCGCCACGCGGATCAGGGTCGGCGGTGGCTGGCAGGTGTACGACAAGATCACCGCCGGCAGCGACATCACCGGCGACGGCCGCACCGACGCCCTCGCCACCGACAGGTCCGGGGTGCTGTGGCTCTACCCCGGCACCGGAAACGCCAACGCCCCCTTCAGCACCCGCAAGAAGATCGGCGGCGGCTGGAGCACCTACAACGACATCACCGCCGTCGGAAACCTCGCCGGCGGCCCGGCCGGCGACCTCGTCGCCCGCGACAAGACCGGCGTGCTGTGGCAGTACCTCGGCAAGGGCGACGGCACCTTCGCGCCCCGTACGAGGATCGGCGGCGGCTGGAACGGCTTCAACTCCCTCATCGGCGCCGGCGACGCCGACGCCGACGGACGCGTCGACCTCATCGGCACCGACACCCACCTCGACACCCCCAGGCTCTACAAGGGCACGGGCGACTGGAAGGCATCCCTCCGCACCGCCGAGCAGATGTACCTCGACCACGACGGCACCCTGAACCACGTCCTCTGACTCACACCCCATCCGGCCGGAGAGCGGGGAGTCCGGGAGCCTCCGGGCTCCCCCTCTCGCGTACCCGAGAACCAACCAGGGCCATCGAGCACACTGATCGGTCACCACTGAGACGCCGTGGCGGCCCGACGGAGGAGCGCCCCGTGGAACGACTCCTCCACGGCGCTGGTCTTGCTTCCGCATGCGTTCTGGCGGTCAGTTGGCGTGGGCGGTGATGTCGCCGTGGGAGGTGGTGGCGCGGATGGTGAGGTCGGCGCCGGTGCCCTTGGCGTTCTGCAGGGTGTTGTGGATGCGGCCGTAGGAGGTGCCGGCGTCGAGGGTGGCGGCGGTGCCGCGGGCGGCGCCGACGGTGATGGAGCCGGACTGGGTGGCGAGGACGACGGTGCCGGTGGTGGCCTCGGTGATGCGGAGGTCGCCGCGGGCGGTGGTGAGGTCGGCGGGGCCGTTGAGGCGGCCGATGGTGATGTCGCCGTCCTGGAGGGCGAGGCGGACGGTGGCGGCCTCGTCGAGCTTGACCGGGCCCTGGGCGCTTTCGTAGCTGACGTCGCCGAGGCGTCCGACGCCGCGGAGTTCGGCGCCGGCGGCCCTGGCCTGGACGCGGGAGCCGGCGGGGAGCTGGACGGTGACCTCGACGGCGCCGGAGGGGCCGAAGAGCTGGTTCTTCGCCTCGGGGGCGGTGATGGTCAGGACGCCGTCGGCGTAGGTGACGGTGGTGTCCTCGGCGGCCTTGACGTCGCGGCTCTTGCCGGGGCGGGCGGGGCGGATGTCGACGGTGGCGTCGGCCCGGTCGGCGGCGATGAAGCGGAGGTGGCCGGCGGGGATGTCGACGACGGTGGTGATCGGGGCGGTGGTGGCGAAGGTCTGCATGGTGTGGCTTCTCCCGTGGAGTCGTGGTCGGCGTTTCCGACACGGGAAAAGCTACGTTGCTTTCCAGAGTGTGACAACAAGTGCGTTGCACTGGAATGGCATCAGTACAGGTCAACGTGGGAATTTCATTGCAATGACGGCTGGATTGATGCAACGACATATGCCACAGCGTTGCAATAGTCGGATAGTGAACGTCGCCGCCGGCAGTGCCGAGCGCAGAGCGCGTCTCACTCGCTACCCACTCCCCCACAAGGGAAGATCGCCTGACCGGCTAAAGGGTGTTGCAGAAGGTCCGCTTCGGGCAGGCCGGAGGGGTGTTTGACCTGTCGGTTCACCCGGTACGGGCGAGGTTGTGCATGGCGGCGACGGCCTGGACGGCATGGTGGAGGCCGTCGCCTCTTTGACGGCAGTCGCGCAGGATCTTCCAGTTCTTCATCCGGGCAAACGTGTGCTCGACACAGGCCCTGACCCTTCGGTGCTCGGCGTTGTCCTCCTCCTGCCCGCGCAGGAGGGGCGGCCGGCTCTCTTCCGGTGCGGAACGATCAGGCCGGTGCCGAGGTAGGCGCCGTCCGCGATCACGGTCGTTCCCGCCGCCACGGCGGGCAGGTCCGACTCGCGCCAGACATGTGCGTCGGCCTTGTTGCCCGGCGCCGGCCGGGCCGCCGCGATGACCAGGCGGGTGTCGGCATCGATGATGACCTGCACGTTCGCCGAGAACCTGTAGTTGCGGGACGAGGCGCCGACCTTCCGGTCGCGGACCGGGATCAAAGTGCCGTCCACGATCCACAACCGGTCGGTGTCCGCCATCGGCCGCGGAGCCCGCTCGAGTGCCAGCAGCGGACGGAGCCGCTGGATCACCCGGCAGACCGTGGCGGGTGAGCAGCCGAACAGCGGCGCGAGCTGCCGCATCGTGAGGTTCGTGCGGTAGTACACGGCCACCAGCAGCACCCGGTCCGGCAGCGGCAGACACCACGGCCGGCCACCACCCGGGCCGTTACCACCTCGCTCCCGGACCACCTTCACCAGCTTCACGAACCGGTCCATCCGCAAGCCCGTGAACGTCTCCACCCACACCGGCTCAGCCCGCAACACCCCACCCATACAGGCAAAATGCCCAGAACTGAGCCTTCTGCAACACCCTTTAGGGTCTGTTGCGAAAGTGGATCTTGCTCGTTCATGATCACGTCCTGTGGGACGTGGAGATCTGACGAACGGCCAGTGGGCCCGGCTTGAGCCACTGCTGCCGCAGGGCATCAAGCCGGGCCGGCCGCAGGTGTGGACGCGGCGGCAGTTGATAGACGGCATACGTTGGCGGACCCGCACCGGCGCCCCCTGGCGCGATGTGCCCGAACGCTACGGGCCGCGGGACCGGGTCTACGACCTCTCGACGGCTCGGCGGGCAGCGGGATGACTGCCTTGCGCTTGGTGCTGTACGCCTCGTAGGTGTCATGTTGACGCAGCTGATGAGCGTAGCCGTCGGGATCTTGGCGGTGAGGTCGAGCGAGGTCACGGTGACGGCGTTCTGGCGGGGGGGGCGTTGCGCACGACGGTGCCGGCCTCCTTCATGCGGCTACGTAGGTGTAACCCGAGAACGGTAGGTGCCGAGTTCGGGCAACAGATGCTGATCAAGCGGGTCCAGAATGTTGTCGAGTTCTGAGAACGGCTCGCCGAGAAGCGGCGTTGTCAGTGGGTGCTGCCAGGGTGTGCTTCGTGGATGAACTGGTGGAGCGTGTCGATTGTCAAGATCGTGTCCTGGGGGTGGTCACCCGTCGGCAGGCCATCCGGGAGGGCTGGCTGCATCGAATCGCTTCGACGGTGTGTCGTGATGAACGTGGTCGGATCCTCGTCCATCGGCGGTCGGAGCAGCTGTCGCGCTTCCCCGGGCTCTATGAGGTCATGGTCGGTGGCGCCGTGGGTGTCGGCGAATCCTATGAACAGGCCGCCGGGCGGGAGCTGGCCGAAGAACTGGGCATCCGTGGTCTGCCGCGCTTGTTGTTCGCGTTCATCAACCGCAGCGGCCTGAGCCCTCACTGGCTCGGCGTGCATGAAGCCGTGATTCCGGGCACGGTGACCCGCGATCCCGATGAGGTCGCCTGGCATGGCTGGCTGACCGAGTCCGAGCTTCACTCGGCCCTGTTGGAGTGGCGCTTCACTCCCGACAGCCACGAGGCCTTCAGCCGGTATCTCGTGTTCCGGACCACGCACTCCTGACCGGACGCAGCGACAGGCCGGCCTTGGCGTCACGGCGATCGCCGCGTACAGATCGACGTCGTGAGGTCGGCGGTGTGACGGTCTGGGCCCGGAAGAAGGGCCGCCCTGCCTGTGGTCGGGACGGGCAGGGCGGTGGCTGCCGGGCGCTCATGCGCGACGGGGCTACGCCCGCGCCGCGGGGCGAGGACCTGACCGGGACGAGTGGCTCGGTCGTGACGGCGATTCCGGCCGGCGGCTACGGCGAAGTGCTGGTGTACCTCGCCGGGCAGCCGGTGAAGTACGCCGCGAAGTCCGCTGCGCCGGTCGCTCGTGGTGCCGAGGTGTGGGTCGAGTCCGTGCTCTCGCCGACGTCGGTCGCCGTCCGTCCGGTGGAACGCTGACGCCTCCGCCGCTGCCCGCTTTTTCTCTTCTTGGTTCCGATCGAAGGGGGTCTCGTCATGAGCCCTGTCCTCACCGCTGTGGTGGGCATCGTCGTTCTGCTCGTGCTGCTCGGTCTCGTCGTCATCACGCGTTACAAGGTCGCCGGGCCCAGCGAGGCGTTCATCATCACCGGCCGGCGCGGCAAGCAGACCACTGATCCGACCACCGGGCGGGTGTTCACCGACAACAGCGGCCAGAAGGTCGTCGTCGGCGGCGGGTGGGGAGGTCGGACAGGGGCCACCGGGCGGTGTCGACACCTCAGGCGCCTAACTCGTCAAGCGACGGTCCCCTGCCCGACTGGGACGCCGAGGAGGAAGAGATCGACCGGCGCGTCACACAGCTCGAAGCGATCAACAAGCATGTGACGGGAGAGATGGTTGGCCCGCCGTGCGGCCCGCTTGCCTATCCGGCGAGAGCAAGGTTGTGCATCCGTGCAATACCGAGCATGGCGCGGTGAACGCCGTCGCCCTTGAGGCGGCAGTCACGCAGGATCTTCCAGGTCCTCATCCGGGCGAAGACGCCGGAAGCTCGGTCTGGCCGCGTTCGCGGCGGTGCGGGATGACGAGGCCGGTGCCCGGGTAGCCGCCGTCGGCGATCGTGAGGGTCTTGCCGACGGCTGCCTTAGCTCCGGATTCCTCCCATGCCTTGCAGCCGTTGCGGTTCCCGGCGAGCGGCCTGCCGACCACGACGACCGGGCGGGTGTCGGCGTCGATGACGACCTGGTGGTTGGTGGAGTATCGGTAGATCTTCGACTGCTCGGCGACGCCCGGGTGGGGACCAGGGTGCCGTCCACGATGAGCACGGTGTCCTTCGCGAACAGCTTGCGGGGCTGGAGCGCGAGCATCGGCCCGAGGTCGTCGATGATCCGGTCCGCCGCCGACTTCGATACCCCGAACAGCGGGGCCAACTGCCGCATGGTCAGGTTGGTTCGCCAGTAGGCGGTGACCAGCAGGGTCCGGTCTTCCAGCGGAAGGCTCCACAGCCGGCCCTTGCGGACCGTGTCCGCACCTGCGTGACGCAGCACCGTCACCAGCTTCCCGAAGGCGCGCGGACTCAGCCCGGAGAACGGGTCTATCCAGACACCTCACGTTGCTACGCACGTCCTCGAACATCGCGCGCCGTGGAAGGGCGTCTCGGTGTGCGGATAGCCTGCCCCGACAGGGGAGGTTCCATTGTTGAGCGAGAGCGACGCGCGCATCCTGACCGAAGGACTCATTGGCGAGTACTTGGCCGTCACCTCAGTGACGCAGCGGCACGGCAAGTTCTACGTCTTCTACAACGCCGCCGACGGGGGCGACGGGATCGGGGGGAACGTCCCTCTGGAAGTCGATCCTGCGACTGGCCAACACCGCTTCATCTCCATCGACGAGTACTTCGAGCTCAACCTCTGACCGGCCGCCCGCCCGTCAGGCAGCGCTGACCGTGAGCTCCGGCAGGGCAGGAAACGCCACGAGCTCTTCGAAGAGCTTGCGTTTCTGGAGGCAGTGGTAGATCTGGCCGATCATGCGGTTGAAGAGGTTGCGCTGGGCAGCGGCGTGCCAGTCTCTGCGGTCGCGGCGGTGCGGCCATGGGCTTTGGCGCCGGGTGAGGCGGTGATCGAGGAGAAGGCCCAGAGACACCTCACGTTGCTATGCCGTCAAGTCGCTGGGGTCCGGACCTCGAACAACGACGACCTCGCGGATAGCCTTGCGGCATGACCGAATCGGCCCCTTTCCAGCGCTTCTTGCCAACGTGGGAACAGGTGGCCGCGCTGCGGGACTTCATCCATGGACGGACGTACGCTGCCGCGGCTACGACCATCCGGCTCAACGGGGAGCCGCCTCCCGCTCCGGGTTCTGCACTCGCACGCGTGAGTGAGGTCAACGGAGCCCTCTATGAAGTGACGTCCCAGTTGTGCCGTCGGCTGTACGGAGAGCTTGAGAATGCTGCCCCTGGCCCCGTCGTCGATGCATCGTGGGATGCCCTCCTCACGATCACCGCAGCCTGGCGCGATGACCCCGAACTGCCAGCTTGGGTGAGCGAGCTGCTGCCAGTTCAGCGGCATTGACTACAAGCTCGGGCGAGCCAGGGAACGCGGACTGCTCGTCGAAGAGCTCGCGCTTCTGGAGGCAGTGGTAAAGCTGGCCGATCATGCGGTTGAAGAGGTTGCGCTGGGCTGCCGCGTGCCAGTCTCCGGTCTCGCGGCGACGCCGGTAGTGGGCGTCGGCGCCGGGCGAGTGCCGGAGGGCGGCGAATGCCCAGAGACTTCTCAATGCCAGTGTCAAGCCGTTGCGGGTGCTGTCCGGACGGGGTTATGTCGCTGGTTCAACGCTCACCGCGACGGATCGTCTCCGAAGGTGAACCGCCAGAATCTCCATCTCGACGAGCGTGCCGATGAGACCGGTCTCGGCAAGTTGAGTGGTCAGCACTCGTGCTTCACCCAGGGACAGTTCTCGCGCCTTGCGCAGGGCCAGCAGCACGGGAGCAAGGCTCAGCAAGTCTCCAGACAGGCGAAGCCTTGCCGCCCCGTGCACTTGCAGCAGAGCTTGACGAATGTTCTCGGGTGTGACGGGTCCGCTGTCTTCCTCGCACCATCCGTTCAGGCAGTCTGCGCATCGTCCTTCGGTGCCCCAGCAGAGCATGCCGTTGTCGAAGAACTGACCGACATCGCAGGTCGCGGTGCCTCCGCAGACACTGCACCGGCTTGTGACCCGTACTCCTTGCGTGATCACGGGGGCTCCTCAGCGTCATCGGTCCATGCTGATGGGATCCTCTCTGAGAAGCCGACTCTCGTCGATCAGGTTTGCAATTGAGGAGAAGTCCTAACTTGATCTTTAACGTGCGTCGTCGAACGGTGCGTCGTACTAGATCACTCGGTTCGGTATCCGCCGTGCACGGAAGCGGCCTTCGTCTGGATCATGTGCTCCGACCAAGGAACACACACGTCCAGCACGAAGGCCGTGAGGATGAGTCTGCAACATCACGACGCCCGGCGTGAGCCGCTGGCCGAACTGTCACGCTTCCGGGGCGAGTTCTACTCCTGTCTCACCACCCGTTCGGACGCCCTGTTCGAGCTCGCGGATGCGGTTCTGTGCGGCGACGGACCGGTGAGATCACTGGCCGAGCTGTCGCTGGTGGGCGAACACCGCCGCGGACACGGAGGGCTCTATGCCGCGCTCGCCCAGGGTCGCATCGACGCGGAACGGTTGCGGCAGGCTCTGACATCGGTGCCGCTGCCTCGGGCGGTCGACGGCCGGCTGGTCCTGGCCGTCGACGTCACCTGCTGGCTGCGGCCGGACGCCCACACCTCACCTCAGCGGATCCTGTGTCACACCTACGGCCGGGGCAAGGACCAGCACATCCCGGTCCCCGGCTGGCCCTACTCGATCGTCTGCGCGCTGGAACCGGGCCGCAGCTCGTGGACCGCGCCCCTGGATGCCCGGCGTCTGGCGCCCGGGGACGACACCGCCACCCTCACCGCACGGCAGCTGCGCGACCTGGTCGAGCGGCTTATCACCGCAGGTCAGTGGCAGACCGGCGACCCGGACATCCTCATCATTGCGGATGCCGGATACGAAGCACCCCGCCTCGCCCACCTCCTGCGGGACCTGCCGGTGCAGGTGCTGGCCCGGATGCGGTCGGACCGTGTCCTGCGCAGGCCGGCACCGCCGCGGGAGCCTCACACCAGGGTCCGGCCGCCCCGGCACGGCGGCGAGTTCGTCTTCGGACAGCCCGACACCTGGGGCACCCCGAACACCGAAACCGTCACCGACACCCGCCTCTACGGCACCGCGCTGGCCCGGTCCTGAGACCGCCTCCACCCCAAGCTCACCCACCGCTCGTCCTGGGCCGCGGCCGACGGCACCCTCCCGATCGTCGAAGGCACCGTGATCCGCCTGGACATCGACCATCTGCCCAGCGCAGCCACCCCGAAGCCGGTCTGGCTGTGGTGGTCGGGCACCGACGCGGACGCCG
The DNA here is from genome assembly GCF_039534915.1 of Streptomyces roseofulvus. Taxonomy (NCBI): domain Bacteria; kingdom Bacillati; phylum Actinomycetota; class Actinomycetes; order Kitasatosporales; family Streptomycetaceae; genus Streptomyces; species Streptomyces roseofulvus. The sequence continues at coordinate 74,648 of NZ_BAAAWE010000001.1, forward strand.
CCGACACCGACCGGCTCTGGCAGGCATCCTGCGACGCTTCGACATCGAGCACACCTTCCGCCTGTTCAAACAGACCCTCGGCTGGACCTGCCCGAAGATCCCCACCCCCGAGGCGGCCGACCGATGGACCTGGCTGACCCTAGCCGCCTACACCCAACTGCGACTCGCCCGACCGCTGGCAGCCGGCCGACGTCGGCCCTAGGAGAAACCCGCACCTGCCGAATGTCTCGCGCCGGCCCGCGTCCGCCGCGACTTCCGGCACATCCGCCCGGCAGCCGCCTGTCCGGCCGGTGCACCGAAACCCTGATGACGCTCTTTGAAATCGGCCACCCTCTGCTCAGGGGTGACCCCACACCTGCTCACGATTCCCCAGTCTGGAGTGACATGGCCTCCGTGGTGCAGGGGCCGGTTTGTTCCTCGGCTGATGGTCAGGGCTGGTTCGCGATCTGTCGGCCGAGCTGTTCGAGGAACTCCTGCAAGCTGGACGCGGCGACCTCGAAGTCGTCAGACCAGGAGGCCGTGGTGGACTTCCAAACTTGTCCGCTGTCTCCGATCGCGAACAGATGGCCCCCGCCGTCGCTGGCGAAGACCAACGCGATCGATTCGCCGACGATCGGAGCGGGGCCGCACTCGCGGAAGTGTGCCGCCACCGTTGCTGGTGAGTGGATGAAGTACCCGTTGTCGACGTCGGGCAGGGAAGCCTCGCTGATCACCCAGTAGAGAGTGGTCAGGTCAGAGGGGATCGGCGTCAGGTCCACGAGCGCGTCCGTCGCCTGGTGGCTGTCGTCGGTTGCGAGCATCACGGTGTTGTGGCCGGGCGGGAAGCCGTGCGTCGGGAGGAAGGACTGCATCAGCTTCGTCAGCGCCACGTCGGTCTGTTCCCGCCAGGACCGGACCCACTCCGCGTCAAGCCGCTCACCAGGCACGTTTCCCCCTCGAATACGCGTGGGACCCGCCGGCGCGAGCCCGGAAGAACATATCGGAGGGGTCAGCACAAGGCCCGGCGACCTTCGGTCGCCGGGCCCTCACACGCGCTCTTCGCTCCCCAGATTCCCCACTCACTTCAAACCGCACCGAAGTGGAGGGAAGAGCGCCCCTGGCCGATTTCAGAGATCCTCATCAACCCTCCCGTCCCGGACCCGGCAGGCCACCAGGCCGGAAGAACACCCGGCCCGCCCCACGACATGACGTCCACACAGTCCGCAAAACCGACACCGCCGCGTCCCGGAACAAGAAGTCGACGACCCCACGGCCTCGCCGCACAGGACAAACATCAAGTTAGGGACTGTCTCCTTTGAAACGTTTAGGCGCATTCCTGCTGTTGGGTGGGGTGTTCGGAGTACGACTGGCAAGGGACTCGAAGCACGTATGCCAAGCCGGCCGAGTGGGTTCCCTCCTCTTCCATCGGCATGGCTGTGCGATGCTCACGCACGCTGACGCCGTGCTCCGTGTGTTGACTGGCGTTCACCGTGCGGGGCCGGGCGTCCCCGTCCTTTCAGCCGGTGATCTCCTCGCTGGCGTCATCTTCGGTTGCCCAGGTGTTCGCCCGTTGCCGGGCCAGCAGAGCCGCGAGAACGGCTGCTTCTCCCGGCGTCAGATGGAGGTTCAGTCCCACCCGGTTTCCCGGGCGTAGGCGCAAGGGCTTGGGTTGGAGGCCCGGGTAGCCGGGCCGCATGGTGGCGACGAGGGACCAGGGCGCGTCAGCCGGTACGCGAGCGGCTTTGGGCCTGACCAGCGCCACCCGGCTGAATTCCTCCCAGGGGTACTCGACCTGGACGTGCCCGTACCGCAGCTTCACCCCCCGGTCGTTCACCGTGGCCTGGGCAGTGACCTTGCGCAGCCGGTGCAACATGTCCATCACCCACACCGGCAGGACCACACCGAAGACCAGGGCCACGGGGATCAGCAGAGGGTAACCGTGGCGGACGGCCGCGACCACGAGGAAGGCGCAGACATAGCAGGTCAGCACTAGGGTGATAGTGCGGTACGCAATACCCATCCGCGGACGGTGGCGATGGGTCTGTGTGAACTCCCCGGTAGCCGAAAGGAGGTTGAGTATGTCTTCGGGTGAAGGGCGATTCTCCGGGGTCTTCTCCAAGCACGCTTCGATGAGGGCTCGCAGACCGCCGGGTACGCCGTCCAGATTCGGACGGTCGTAGGCCACCGCCATCATCGCGGCGGCGCCATCGCCAGCGAAGGCGAGATGCCCGGTCGACGCGTAGACGAGGATCGACCCCAGCGAGAACACGTCACTGGCGGGGGAGACATCGAGTCCCTTCGCCTGCTCGGGTGACATGTACGTCGGGGTACCCATCACCTGATACGGCTCGGTGAGCACGGTGAAGCCGTTTCCCAGCGGCTTGGCGATCCCGAAGTCGATGACACGAGGGCCGGTGTCGGTCATCAACACGTTGGACGGCTTCAGGTCACGATGCACCAGACCCACACGGTGCAGGGAAGCCAGCGCGGTAGCAAGCGCGCCGGCGAGGTCACGCACCGCCCCTTCCTCCAGGGGGCCCGCGCCGCCGGACATCAGCGCCTGCAGGTCCTTTCCCTCGACGAAGACGGTGGCCAGCCAGGGGTGCTCGGCCTCAGGCGCCGCGCCCACCACGGCGGGCGTGCAGTCACCACTCACGGCTCGCGCGGCCTGGACCTCGCGGCGGAACCGCGCCCGGTAGACCGGATCCGCGGCCAGGTCCGCCCGGATCCGCTTGACGACCACCAAGCCGTCCCGCTCGGAACTCGCCAGAAACGCCTCCCCCATCCCCCCGGCGCCCATCTTCCTGATCACTCGGTAGGGCCCGATCGTCGAAGGCAATCGCGTCCCCTCGCCCCCATCGTCCGTCCGACCCATCCCCCCGCCCCCTCCTGCTCGCATGCCTCCAGTAATCAAGCCTGCTGCCTCCGCACCCCCCGCAAACATGCCGTGGCGCCTCGAGGACGCGCCTCGGCGCGGAAAAATGGGAACGGGAGCATGCGTCCCACGTGGCAGGCCCCACGTCCTCTTCGACGAGCACCGGCAGGAAGCCGACGTCCTGGCCGCATCTTTGACGGAGAACAAAACCAGCTCATTGTCCATGGGCCGGCCTGACGAATCCTTCGGACGTCTTGCTCAGCGCCGACATCCTCGAGCTCGACATCTTCGCGAGCGCCGTCCTCCTTCGCGGCGCCGGACCGCGGGGCCTCGACGGCACGGGGATGCGACGTTCGGCAGCACACGTGAGCGCGCGTCAGCACTGCCGGGCCGAGAGGCGGTCGCGGGCCCGTCGACAGAAGTCGCCCCGTCGGCAGAAGCTCTCAGCCGATCGCCGTGGGAAAGTCGGAGCGCCCCTCAGTGTCCACCGCAGGCCGGCGAGGCCCGCCCCTTCCGGCACCCGCTGGACGGCCCGCGGCCCAATCGGCTTCTCCCTCACAGCCGGCGGTGTCGGCGAAACGACGGCCTCCGACTCATCGGACGACGAACGCGGAGCCCCCGGTGGTTTCCAGGGGGAGCTCCGCCGCGCCGGTGAGATGGAGTTCGGCGGAGTCGACGGGCATCAGCCGGGGGACGAGGGGAATGCGGCCCAGCAGGCGGGACTCGATGGCCGGCACCAAAGGATCCTCGCCGAGCATGAAGGTACGACCGCCGAGAGCGACGACGTCCGGGCTGATCAGGACCGCGATGTCGGCCACGACGAGCGCGAAGTCGTCCGCCCGACACACCACCTCATGCTGCACCCCGTCCTCAACGTCCGGAGCTGACCGGCGGTACGGAACTTCGGCCGGGCAACAACTGGTCCGAGCTCGTCCTGGACCAAGCTGTGGCCAGCACCGACCGGCTGTAGCGCTTCCTGTGCCCCGGCGGCCGGGGCGCCAGCGCGAGGCCGGAGCTGGCGGCCCACCAGAAGCCGACAGCTGGGCACCCGTTCACTCCTGCGGGGCGGGGTGGGCGGGGGCGTGGGATGTCCGGCGGTTGCCACCGAGCTGGTGCCGGGGGTTCGCTCGCGGCGGTGTTGAGCGGGCGTCAGCTGGCGAGGGCTGCGAGAAGGGCGTCGGGGGCGGGCTGGGGGGTCCCCGGCAGGAGGGGGCAGGTGTCGGGGGCGGTGTAGGGGTGGCGGCGGGAGGCTGTGCGCCATCCGGTGTCTTCTTCCCAGACGACGGCGGGGGCGGGTGCGTCCGGGGTGAGCAGGACGGCGGCGCGGAGGCGGTCCTCGCGGGTCTGTTCGACGGCTGGGGCGGTGTCGGTGGTGAGGCCGGCGGTGCGGAGGGCGTCGGTGACGGCGGTGAGGTAGGTGGTGGCTGTGCGGGCGCGGAGTTCGGTGAGGGCCTGGCGGCGGACGGTGGTGCCGCAGTGGTCGATATCGGCGCCAGGGGCAAGGCCGGCCAGGTAGGTGTCCCGGTCGGTGTCGGTCAGGTGGGCAAGGCAGGCGGTGTGGCCGGGGACATGAATGCCGCGGCAGCCGACAGGATCGGCAGGGCCGGCGCCGTGGCGCAGTGCGGCCAGGCCGGGGGCGAGGGTGTGGTGGTCATGGTGGTGGCTCCAGGAGCGAGGGCACTGTCGCTCACCGGGTCTACCAGTCCCCACATCTTCCTGGAGCTGGTTTACAGAGAGCCCGCGTCCTCTGGCGGCCCATCAGGAGCTGTGCCCCCGACCTGGGGTCTCGTACGGTCGCGGCAGGGGCGGCGTACAGGACCGCAGCCCCGCCGGGCGGCGCGCCGGTCCCCGAATCCCCCGAGCGGGGCCAGCGCGCCTGCGCCATGACGCCCGCCCCGTACCCCCAGCGGTGCGAGTGCTCGGCTCCGCAGCCTCAGCGGTCATCCGCGGCTCGCTCACCGACCGTGAAGTCGTCATGGGTGTCGCGGTGCCGCTGGGTGGGCGGGTGACCGGCCGGGAGCGTGCATCCGCCCGGCATGCGTCCCGGCCCGCGGGCGACCCAGGCGCCGCACCGTTCGGGGCCGGCAGCGCCGGCTCAGCGGTACTCCATCGCCCGGTGGTAGTGCGGTTCGGTGTGGCCGCGGTCCAGGTCGCAGGACCACGGCTCCCAGCCCTCCAGGTCCCGGGGCGGCTTCTCCAGGGCGGGGCACAGGTGCTGGTGGTCCCGGTGCCGGAAGCGAACGGCGGCCCCGAAGCCGGACACGAGCTGCGGCGCCGGCTCGGCCCCGTACCCCGCCTTCGCGAGCACCCGCTCACACACTCGGCCGACCTGTTCGTAGTCGTAGGCGAGGCGCGCGACACCGCCCGACGCCCAGTCGGGGTGGGCGCGGATGAACTCGACTGCGTACGGGTCGTCGACGGCGAGCGCCCTGCAGATCGCGGCGTCGAGGAGGCGGTGGACGAAGTCGTCCTCGCAGACCGGGGCGTAGCCCGACCTCGGGGGCCGGCTGCGGTAGCGCACTTCGTGAGGGCGCACCGCGGAAAGCGGGACGGTTCGTGGGCGGTTCAGCGTGGTCGCGTCGACAACCACCAGACCGCCGTCGTCGTGGCCCGTCACGCGGACGATCGCGCGGCTGCCGGGCCGCAGCGCCCGCAGGAGCGTTCCTGGCGTCGGGGCGGCGGTGTCAGTGTCCGCCGCCCTCATTCTGCCGCAGGGCAGAGCGGAGTCAGAGGCGGGTCATGCCGGACGGGTGCTCCAGGCGAAGTCCGCCGGTGTATCGGTGGGCTGCACCCCATCCGGCTGCGGTGAATGCGTCCCAGAACGCGCTCTCCACCACCTCCCGGTGTTGGGCCCGGCGGTCGGTCACCCTCACGATGCAGCCCCGGACGGTATACGAGATCAGCACGTCGGAGGTAGGAACGCTGACGCCCATGCCCTCACTGCTGCGAGCGCGGCGACGATGGGCAGGGCGGCGTCCGCAATGCAGCCGCCGCTCGTTCGGGCCTGGGGTGCGGTCATCGACAGCCTCTCGATTCATGGATGTGCCGGCCTGCCCTCTGGAAAGGCCGGATCATCTGATGCCGGCCTCCCGGCCGAAGCGGGGCCGGCGGATCCCGGAGCCGGTGTCAGTGATCAAGTTCGCCATCCCATCGTCGCGGCACCCGTGCGCTGACATCAGGAGTTCCTCGGAATTCCGCCTCGGCACCGGACAGCACGGCACGCTCGGCGCGCGTCCACTCCGCGTACTCCTGGCGGACGTAGGCGCGGCCCGCGTCGGGTTCGTCGTCCCAGATGGGGTGAAAAAAAATCGGCGCGGAGGTCACCGGCGGCGTAGACACCATCGGTGTCCGCGTCGAAGGCGCGCAGCGCCGCCGCGGCGGTGTCGGCGCGGTCCAGGGCGTGCTCGGTCTCGGTGACGGTGGCGTCGCCGCGCAGTGGTCGAGTTCGGTGGCGTAGGCGCGGCGGTCGGCGAGCGCGGCCCGGCGAAGCAGGAGCAGCCGGCGGGCCATCGGGGCCGGACGGCGCCCGGACGCCTTGGCTGTCGCGGTCGCCGTGTCGAGGCTGGCTTCCAGCGCGGCGAGGGCCTCGTCCTCCTCGTATTCGGGCGGGGCCGTGCGGTAGGCGGTGCGATAGTCGGGCGCTGGGGAGGGGGAGGTGTCGTAGGGCGGCCAGGTTCGCCTGCACCGCCGGCACCGCAACACCTGCCGTCCTTCCACGGTGAGGACGTCGGTCTGCACACTCGGGCACATGCGGACACGATCGCCTGACGTTCCATCGCCAGCTTCATCCGCGTCTCCCTCGTCCGGCGCCTGTGCTGCCCGTTCCGCCCGGATCTGCCCACCGCTCCGGGGCTGCACTCCCTCGTCACCCGGACGGGCCCGTGGGCGGAGGCTTGTTCGCGGGAACGGCCAGCAGCCGGGCCGCGCGGCGTGCGGAGGTGCCCAGCGGCGTGGCTGGGGTGAGCGGTCCGGAGTGGGTACTGTTCGCATATGTCATGGGATGAGAGTGGTGTCCCGCATCGGGTGGCTTCTCGCCGGTCGGGTACGAGCGAGCTGGAACCGGACCGGCTGCCGGAGGTGCGTGAGCTCGTAGAGATGGGCTGGGCTCTGGCTCCCGAGGCGCCGATGTGGGTGTTCCTCCCCTACGTGTGGCCGGCTCGGGCCCGGACCTGGGTTCCCGATCGGTCGACCCGATGGCAGATCGACACCACCCTTGACGCCACGGGACAGATTCTGGACGTCGAGTGCCATCCCCTCTCCCCAGGGGAGAAGGAGACCCAGGAAGAGGACGCCGCAGCCGATCTGGCCATCGCCGGGGTCCCGCCCCGACCGCGAGGACGGCTGTGGCTCCTCCGCCCGGTCGGCGGCCTGGGGGACCTCCAGGCCGTACTGGAGCACTTGTGCGCCGCCGCTGAAGCCCGCAGGGTGCACACGGGGCTGTCCGTCACCTTCACCCGGTTGTGCGCGGGTGAGCTTGAGGCTCTCGCGGGGAAGTGACCCGCGGCTGCCCGGCGAGATCCGGCGGCAGAGGAGGCCCGGACGTCTCAGGCTTTCCAGGGCACCTCGTAGTACTTGCAGCCCGTGGCCGTGTTGCACTTGTTCCACCGGCCGGTGTGCAGGACGCCGGCCTTGAACAGCTGCCGGTAGCCGAAGGCCATGAACTCGCCTTCGTGGTCGTCGTGGTACTTGCCGCTCCCGGTCAGCCGCTGCTCGTTGTAGGCCCACCGGGTGCTGCTGGGCCACCACGAGCGGCGGTCCGCCGCGTTGACCGCCACGAGGTTGACCTCGTTCGTCCCGCAGTACTCGTCCGGCGCGCCGCTGATGTTGACCCGGCAGTTGTTCTTCCAAATACCCGGGCGGATCTCGGGGCCGCTGTCCCAGTCGAGCAGGGTGCGCCAGCGGGGGTGGTTCCCGTCGAAGGACTGCCGGTAGACGAGGTCGAAGCTGCCGATGACGCCCTTGCTGTCCCCGTAGGCGCCGTTGCCCTTCACCTCGGCTGTGTGGTCGTTGATCTTCCGGCTGCAGATTGTGCCGTTCTCGCACCACGTGTCGTAGTCGTCCGCGCCCGGTGCGGCGGCCTCGCGAGGTGCGGGGGTGATGGCGACGTCGTCGGCGACGATGCGGGTGCTGTCGGTCTTGTTGCCCTCAGGGTCCACGGTGACCGTCAGAGTCCCGCCCAGGCAGGTCCACGCCTCGGGAAGGGTTTGCCGTGCCGCTTCCACGCATGCCTGGATGCCCGCACCTCCGCCGTCGGCCGGGTCCAGGGGCCTCCACGGCGCGGGCACGGCGGTCGCGAAGGAGGTGCTGGAAGACGCCGCGATCACGCCTCCGGCCAGAACTGACACAACGCCACGAAGCGCTTTCACGGGGTCCTCCAAGAGCGCTCGGAATCCTTGATCACGAGCGCATGAATACTGCCTGCGGCAGCGCGGTCTGCCACGTCCCAGGCCGTCTTCGACCGTTCAGAGGAACGAGTTCACCGGAGAAACGATCCGGGTCACCGCCGTCGGTCACGCTGTCCCCGCCCGCCTTCAGCGCGAAGAGCCTGCCCTCCCTCCCCGACCAGCCGGCGCGGCAGGACGTCCTCGACCGCTTCCTCTGTCCGGGCAGGGGCGCCTGCGGCGATCCGGCCGACCAGCAGGGCAGCTGCCACGGCGGGCTCGGCCGTGGTGCCCCACGGCACTCGGGCGGGAGTTGTCGTCCTGCGGTCTGGAACGCGGCCGCCGGCCGCACCACCACCGCCGCGACGGGGGTATGGCCCGAGCCCCCGGCAGCGTACGGGGGCCATCGGGCGTCTTCGTGCGGAGAGCCAGCCCCCTGAAGGGGGCTGGCTCTCCGAGCACGTCCGCGCGTCAACACGTCCGTGCGCGTCCCTCTGTTCGGCGGCTGAAGCCCAATCCAAGGGGTCGGCTGGGTCGTGACAGGGCGGGTGACGGGGCAGCGAGGCGCTGGGATGCCTGTCATGCCGATGTGCAGAAGCGAGCAGGGGGGGGGCGGGCTACCTTTTGTGAGCATGACGTTATTGACGCGGGGGTCATGCGCACAGAGATGGGTGTTGGCGGCGCTGGCTGCCGCTGTAGTGGCCACTACAGGTGCTTGCGACGCGACTGCGACCGGGAAACCCGGGGACGGGAGCAAGGCTGTCGGCAGTGCGCCTCCGGCGCTGAAGCAGACATCCTCTGCGGCGCCCATCACGGATGCCGCAATGGCTGCCGGTATCCCGCCTGGTGTCGGCAGTCTGCCCGCAGGCTGGTCACCGAAGTCAGGCCCAACATCTGAGCCGTGCCCTGTACCAGGTGCATGCGACGGCCTGCTGTTCGATGTGCATGCGGAGTACGAGACCAACGTCGTCGATGGAGTGCAGGTCATCGTCAAGGTGTATTCCAACCCCGATGCGGCAACCGCCGCCTTCGCCGAAACGAAGAAGGAAATGCTGCGGGGTGAGGAGCCCCCTACGGAGATCGCCTTGCCGGTCGCCGGATCCGATGCTTCGGCCGGATACACCTGGGAACTCCGCTCCCAAACCGGTGCCGAGGTGCTCCGTTCGTGGGCGGATTCGGCGGTCCTCACTGGTACTGCCGTGATCAGAATCGACATGTCCAAGGACCCGGGCAAGCCCAGCCTCGCGGTGCTGACCGCCCTCCACACGACCATCACGGCACGCGCCCGTGAGGCGCAAGGCGGCAAACCCCCCACGGCCCGTCTCGTCCTCTGACACGGCACTCGTGTCCGCCCCCTCCCGGACCTCCCGGCGAGCCGGGTGGGCGGGAGCGGACGAACTCACCCATGACAGCGTATCCGCCCTCGCCTGCTCGGCTCGGCGCCCGGGAGATCGTCGCGCTGGTCTCGACGATGGCCCTGATGTTCCTGTCCTCGACGGTCGCCCTGGCCGGGATCGGTCTGTCCGTCCCCGACATCCTGACGCTCCTCGGCGGTGCGGCTGGCGCCGTCACCGTGACGGTCACGGTGGTGATCGGCGCCGGCACCACGCGCTCCACCCGGGAGATGCACCGCGAGGCCGTGATGGCGCTCAGCTGCCTTGCCGGGCAGATCTGACCGGGGACAGGCATGGGACGCCCGATGAATCCCATCCCTGCTCCGGACAGCGCCGTCGGCCGTCTCGCCCAGGCTCTGCGGGACGGCCTGAACGCCAAGTGCATCGGTTTCCGGCGCTTAGCGGAGAAGGTCCGCTACGACCCCACCGCCCTCCAGCGGGCCGCATCCGGCAAGAGCGTGCTTTCCTGGCCGGTGGCCAGGGCCTTCGCGAACCAGTGCGACCTCGACGAGGCCCACATCCGGAAGCTCTGGGAGGCAGCCCGCCGAGAGAAGGACCGCCAGCATCCCCGCGGCGGTCCGCCCCGGGCCGGCGTGCACCAGGTCGTGAACTGCGCCGAACTGGGCGTGGTCCTCGCCACCCTGCGGGTGAAGAAGAACAGTCTTCTCGTGGCCGTGCTGGTCACCGCCGCGAGCGTTTCCGACAACGCCGGCGGCATCCAGGTGCTGTCGCAGATCGCGAAGGCCCACCCTCGGGTGGGCCGAAGGCCTGGACGGACACCGGCTACCGCACCAAGGCCATCGACCACGGCGCCCGCCTCGGCATCGACGTCGAAGTCGTCCACCGCGACCCCCGGCCAGAAGGGTTTCAAGGTCATCCCGCGGCGCTGGGTCGTCGAGCGGACCTTCGGCTGGCTCATGCACCACCGCCGCCTCGCCCGCGACTACGAAGCCCTGCCTGCCCGATCCGAAGCCATGATCAGCCTCGCGATGATCGACCTGATGAGCCGTCGCCTCACCCGCGAAGCCACGCTGAACTGGCGCAGCACATAGCCCGCCCCGGCGGGCCGCAACGAGAAGGCGTCAGCACTGGTCAAAGCCCCGGAAGGTCCCTGACTCATCCGCGGCGTCGGCGAACTCCGCAAAGTCCATGTTGGCGATGCTGAGGTTGGCCGAGACGTCAGGGAACCACCGGGCGGGGACCCTGAACGTTCGCCCAGGCTCGTCCGAGAGGTCCACGGCCAGGAGCGGGTGACCCGGATCCTTCATCGTGGCTGCGTCCGCCAGAAACATGTTGACGATCTGGTCGTTCTCGTCCGCAGCAACCTCTTCAGCTATCAAGGCCTGGACCCCCACGCCGGCAAAGCGAAACTCGCTGACATACGTGGCAAAGGGGTATTCTCCGGCCGCGTCGACTGCGGCTCGAACCGATTCCCAGGCTCCCTCGTCACCGAAGTCAGTACGCAGGACCAGCGAGGTCAGATCATCAGGCTGAGGCAGAGGCATCTCGCGATCCTCTCACCTGACGCTGGCATCGACTGCCCCAGGCCAGGCACCCACCGCACCGGCGCGACTCCTCAAGACAACCCTGCGATACCAAACACCCCCACCAGGACAAAACGCTCTTTAGTGGCTCGGGCTGGGGTGTAGCACGCCGCCAGCGCGGGATGCGCCGCGGTGGCGTGCGTGTCTGTCTGCTGTGTGGCGCAGGCAGTCCCTCGGGGTTCCACCGGCGCGTACGGTTGTCGTATCGGTGCCGTGTCGCCGGTGGCTTCAGCGTCCTTCGTGCTGCGGTTCCTCGTCGTGCTGGATGCTGTCCAGGTCGTCGGCGTAGTGCTCGATTGCCCGCCGGTAGTCCTGCACCCGGCGGTCGCTGCTGGTAGCGGCGAGCGTCTTCAGCAGCAGCTGTACCGCCTGACGGTTCTCACCCTGGTTGTACAGCCCCATGGCGAGGAAAGCGTGCAGCGCCGCATCGTCCGGGAACTCGTCGAGTCCCTGCCGGAGGGTCTGCACGGCCTTGTCGTAGGAGCCCAGGATCCGGTGCGTGCTTCCCAGGCCGAGGAAGGCTCCGTGCCGGTCTTCCGGGGACAGGCCCGCGCCGCTCAGGGCACGTTCGTAGAACGGGACGGCTTCGCGCTCCAGGCCGAGGACATCGTGCACCCAGGCGGTCTGATAGGCGATCTCGCTGTCTGCCGGGTACTTCTCGACCAGTTCCACCAGCTGTTCCCGGGCCTGCTCGGTCTGGCCCTGCTCTCGCAGCCGGACCGCTCGTGCCAGCGCCTCGGCCTTGTCGTGATCATTATTCATGGTGCTCTACGGTGGCACACCGCCTCTGATCAGCAAAGTTCGCTCTCTGTCTCACCTGCCGAACCATTTCGCACGGTGCTCTCGCCGGCGGGAGGTCAGAGGAGCTGGACGGTCAGGGGGCCGGACGAGGTGCTGAGCCCGTTGGCGGTGGTGCACTGGAGGGTGTCCGTCAGGGCCGGGACGAGGGCGATCTCGACGGTGATCTGCGATCCCTGGAAGTCTCCGGACTGCACCTGGCCGGTGAGGACGAGTACGGAGACGCCGCCGGGGCGCAGGCTGACCCCGCCGGTGAAGGTGAAGGCGGAGGCGGTCGTCTGGGGATTCGGCCAGGTGATGAGGCCGGAGCCAGACGAGTTGCCGCCAGTGCACGACAGCTGTCCTTCTCCCTGGAAGCTGATGCTTCCGCCGGTGTGCAGCGTGTCGGTTCCAGTGCAGGGCCCGACGGCTCCGGTGGCGGTCACGGCTGTCTGCCGCTGCGTCAGGGTCAGGCCGGGCTGGTAGGTGGCGGTCTCGTAGCCGGTGCAGAGCAGAGCGGCCGAGGCCGGCTGGGCGTTCGCGGCGGGCGCGGACAGCCCGGCCATCAGCAGGCCGGCTGCCGCCGCGGCCACGGCGGCGTGGCGCCTGCGCAGGTGAGAGGTTGTGCGGGGCGTCATGAGCGTTCCTCCGACGGGAGTCCGGTACGGCGGGCTGCGAGGTCAGGGCTGGATGGTGAGGGTGGTCTGCGACGACGCCGTCGCGACTCCGGTGGTGGCACAGGCGGTGGGGTCGAGCGTGGGGAAGAAGGTGATCTGTTCCGCCTGATGGCCGGAGAACCGGCCGGCGGTGATCGTCCCGGTGCGGACGGAGGCGCTCGTGCCGTTGATGACGGTGATGGTCGAGGTGTAGGTGAACGTGCTCGTCTGCCCGTTGTCCCAGGTGAAGACCCGGTTGCCGCTCCCGGAGGAGGGAGTCGTGTTGCAGGACTGGGAGGGGTTGTTGATGGTCTCGCTGTACTGAGCGGACAGCACCGTCGTTCCGACGGCGGTACAGAGCCCGGGTGACGCGGCCAGGCCGAGCAGGCCCTGGTTGACGATCGTCGTCGCCTGCGGGGTGTTGGTCAGGGGCGGCGAGTACTGGCTCACCGACTGGCCCGTGCACTCGACCAAGGCCGACGAAGGGGCAGCGGAAGCGGGGCGGAGTCCCAGCGAGCCGAGCGCGCACGCGGCCCCCAGAGCCGCGATGCGCGCCGCATTTCGGGTCATTTTCATGGGCGGACTCCTCGGACTGCGTGCCACGGCGGGGGCTCCCGTCCGCAGCGTGATGTGAAGGTCCCGCGCAGCGTGGCAGCACCGAAAGGCGCACGTCCAGGTCGAATTCAGGACGAAACAGGTGTGGCGGAGCAAGATGGTTGATACTCCTAATGTCACGTGCCTCTGACACACCCGCTGCCGGTCCATGAGGCTCACGGGTTCCGGCGTTGAATACCGATTCGCGGCGATGTCCGGAAGGCGCCTGCCCGGGTGGAGATGCGGACTGTCAAGCTGCATATGCCACGCCTCACGATGAGAGGTGACATCGACGCCTTCGCCGAACCGCTCCCCGATCCCAGTTCACATACGGAACGACCTCGCTCCGGGCGTCCACGGCCGTGACAGGCGACGCTCTGCGCCCTCACCCCATTACTTACGGAGCCTTCATGAAGCAGCTACGCCGATTCGTGGTCCCCTTGGCCGCCGCACTGAGCCTCGTGAGCATGCCCGCCGCCTCCTTGGCGTCACCCGTCCCGGCCGATCTCGTGCAGCTCTCCTGCACCGAGACCACCACCGCTTCCTACTCCCCGCCTCTCCTCAACACCCCGCAGACAACGACAGTCGCCTCCCATTCCGACATCGGTCCCTGCGTCGGGCTCCCCGGCGGCTACACCTCGGCGACCACCTCGGCCCTCTACAGCGCTGTCGTCGGCTGCACCCAGCTGGTACAGAACCTTCCCGGTTCCAAGACGTACACCTGGAACGACGGCACGACGAGCACCTTCACCTACACCCGTGTGAGCACCCGGGTCCTCAACGGAACCACGCAGATCGAATTCGCGGGCGCCATCACGGCGGGAACGTTCCAAGGAGCCACCGCCGTCGAGACGGGCACGGCCGCGAACACTCAGCTCATGGCATGCTCGACCACGGGTGTCGCTGAGCTGACCTTCGCCGGGGTCCTCAACATCACAGGCCTTTGACCTCTCGCGGCAGTGTCCCCGCAGCCGGCCGCGGGGACACTGCCGGGCGCCCCGGTGCTCATCGCTCGTTCCGGCCTGCGAGGCCGATGTGGTCTGCGACCGCGTCCAGGAACCGGCTCAGCTCGGCATCTGGAGGGCACACATCAGGCCGGTCGCGTCGATGACCTGGCCGCTGCGAGCCAATGGCCCGCGGTCCGCATCGCCTCAGCCAGAGTGGGAGTCAGCGCGGCCAGAACCTCTACCGCCTCGCAGACGTGACGGCAGACTGTAGGAATCCCGATGCCGAACCCGGCGGCGGCTGGGCATAAGTGTCGCCGCACCACAGATGGGCCAGGGCCAGCGGAGCCAGACGGACCGGCGTGAGGCGGCGCCACCGGGTGCCGATCGCGCGGCGTCGAACCGTGAGATGCCCGGCGGGGTGGCTCCTGGTCCCAGGCGACCTTGGTCGTGAACCCGTCCGCCAGAAGCTTCATTGGCGCGCAGAGCCCGCCAACCGCCAGACCGCCGCCCGGTTGAAAAATCTCAGTCACTCGCCCCGCCGGTGTCGGTCTCGTTCCACCAAGGCGTTCGACTTCCAACGTGGCGCCCAACGAGCGCACCTGCGCGCAGGGCGTAGCCGGAGGTCGTCGGGGAGCAGCAGCGTCAGTCCCGTACCGCCGTGGGTGAGGGCCGTACCACCGTCGACGTCGGCGTCGTCCCACCGGGACTGTCCGTCCTGCGCGCCCCGGCGTGTATCAGCGGACGGGTCAGCCGTCTGCGAGGTCGTCTGCGTGGACGCTGCCGTCCTCGTCGAGGCGCGGGTGCAGCGCCGAAGGGGTGCGGGTGTTGGTGTCGGAGGGGCGTGGGCCCTCGGGTCCGTCGGGGCCCCAGCGCAGCAGGCGTCGGGAGCGAACGATCCGGTAGACGGTGCCGTGGGCCTCGACCTCGTCGCACCTGCTGGCACGCAGCCTGTCCGCGGCCTGCGCAAGTTCCTTGAGCTCCGCGGCTGCCTTGTCGGTGGTGCCGTTGGGTGGGTTGCGGGCGTCGATGGTGCGGTCGGCGTCGGTGGGGATCAGGCTGCGGATGCGGGGTTCCATCCAGGTCAGGGCGAAGTCCAGGGTGCGGCGGGCATCGTGGGCGGTGGCGTGGAGGCTGCTGCCCGCAGACCACTCGCCGTCGCCGGACCGCTCGGTGATCAGGAACGCCGCCGGCATCAGCAGGACGTCGGGATGGCTCTCCACGGCACGTGCGGAATCGGCGACGACGGCGTCGGGGAAGCGGGTGCCGCTGTAGGCCAGGGGGCGCAGGGCGACGCGCTCCGCCGCCTGCAGTGGGGAGAGGGGCGCCTCGGGGTCGAGGAGGAGACCGTCGTCGACCTTCGGGCTGCGGGCGCCGGGGCCCCAGTCGGGGGTGAGGGGTTCGGGGTCCGTCGGACGTGGGGTTTCGATGGCGCCGCGGCTGTCGACGGCCGCGTACTCCTCTGCCCACACGACGCGGTAGCGGGTGGTGCCCACGGTGAGCTCGTCGACGGGCTCGGTCTCCAGACGGGCGACCGCCGCCAACAATGGGCGGCGTTCCTCCCTGCTCTGCGCCTCGTCCTTCGCCCGGAACCACAGCAGGGAGTTCAGCGCGTCACGGGCATCCTGCGGACAGCCGTGCGCGACCTCGACCACCACCCGCCACCGCCGCCCGTCCCCCGGCCCCTGGGCGGCGACGCCGAACAGCGGGCCGCGGACCGCCAGACCGCTGTAGCGATCCACGGCATCGAGGGCATCAGCCTCGATCGCGGCCTCGACGGGCTCCACCGGAACCCTCACCACCACCGGCCACTCCCCCGGGCCCGCGTCCACATCGCTCATGCCACCATCGTCGCGGGCACGGTCCGCTCACATTGCCGTCTCCCCGGAATTCCACCTCCCACCGGCTCCCGCTCTCGCCGCTCGCCTGCCTCCGCGCGATCGTCTCGACCTCACAGGCCGCCCGGCGGATCAGCCGTTCGTACCGCCCGTCGGCACGCCTCTCGGGTCCCCCGGATGCTGGCGCCCCGCCACCCGACTCGACGGCAGAGGTCGGCGGCGTCTATCGGGGCGTTGATGTCCCGGGGGGGGTGGCGCAGAGGGGGCCGGAGGCTGGTACCGGCGCGATGTCGCCCTCGGCGGCACTTCCGGCTTCGGTGGCCGGGCCCGCGGCCTGCATCTTCGTATTGGGTTTACTCTGGGGCGCCTTCCTCTCGGCGGCGCGAGGGTAGAGACGTGCGCGGTGGGTGGCGGCCGAGCCGGCGGGTCGTGTACGGGGTGCATCGGCCGCGGCGGCCGCAGGCGGGGCCTTCGTCGCGGTGCGGGCCCAGCGCAGCCTTCCCCCTGGCCTGTGCCTGGTCCGCCAGCGCACTTGGGCGTGAAGACCGCGCCGATCCATCCGTCTCCGCAGCACCCTGGCATCCCTATGAGCGGAGAGCCCTGTCCGAGTGTCCTTCAAGTCTACTCAGGCGCAACCAATTTGACGATGCATCAGTTAGACCAGTCATTGCGCCACGTCGGCCCTGGTGTGATCATGAGGCCTCGAAGCAAGATCATCGATCTTTGGGGAGGGAACATGAAGGTCCGCCTGGGCTTGGCTGCCTTCGGCCTGGCGCTGTTCACCACGCTGAGCGGCGCTGGACCGGTATCGGCCGAGGAGGGTGTCGTCCTGCCTGTGGCGCAGCTCGATGGGGCCGAGGCAGATCCCGCCATCGTCAACGGGGAGTACGCGGATTCTTCGAGTGGGATGGCCGCTGTCTTCTCGAACGGCAAGTTCGTGTGTTCCGGCTCGATCATCGCGGAGCGCTGGGTGCTGACGGCCAAGCACTGCGTCGGCGGATCGATGTCGGTACGCGTCAAGAGTCTGGACCGCACGACGGGCGGCGGTGTGGTGACGGTGGATGACACCAAGGTCCGCACGAACCACGACATTGCCCTCCTTCACCTGGACCGCTCGGCCAACGCCGAATACGTGCGGCTGGCGTCGGCGCACCCTGCGGAAGGAACCACGAACTACATATTCGGCTGGGGTGCGACCTGCGGGGGGTGCAACTCGTCCGTGAAGCTGAAGCGCGCCACGGTCAAGGTGACCGACGTCAACGCGGTGGACTACTACGGCGGGCGGGCCATTCAGAGCGTCAAGATCAACGGCCTCGCCTGCTACGGCGACTCCGGCGGCCCGCAGTTCAAGCTCGTGGACGGCCTGCGCTATCAGGTGGGCGTCCTGTCCACGGTGGGATCGGGCTGCACGAGCTTCAACAGGTACGCGAGCGTGCCCACGAGCCTCGACTGGATCAAGCAGGTCGCGGGGCTCTGACCTACCCGCCCTCACCACGGCCCGCCGAGATCATCGGTGGGCCGTTCGGCGTGGGCGGGTCCGCGTCGGTCCCGATGGCGCCGAGTATCGGTTCGGCGGAGGAGGGTGAGAAGGCTGGCGCAGTCGAACGGCGGCAACGGCAACGGCGGCGGATGCGGGGCAGGCCCCGGAGCGAGAGGCGAGTCCCGTCGCCTCGGCCGCCTGGACGCTGCCGGCGACGAAGAGCACCGTTGTCGCGGCAGGTCCGGCGAGCTTCGGTTCGGCCGACCCTTCCTCCCTCGTGCGAAAGCCCGGCGTGACGGCTCAGGGCAGGCGCATGCCGAAGGTGTTCTCGACGCAAGGCGGTCGACGGCTCGGGCACGGCGGGTGCCGGTCATGAGAGAGAGTCCGAGGTGGCGGGCGAAGGGGCGAGTCACCGCGCGCACAGGTGCCACGTACACCGGAGTGCTGCGCGCGGCAGTTCAGCTGCCGGCTGTCCACCCGGTCCACCCTCTGGTCGACGCGCACAGGACGGCGCCATCACAATGGCGTCGTCCTGTGCACCGCCGACGCCAGGACCGTCCGTTACCTGGTGCCGACGAGCGTCGCGGTGAGGGCGGCCAGCACGATGGCGGCCGCGATCACGGTCATGACGTACAGGAGAAGACCGGCCCCCTGTTCCCCGCGAAGTCGCAGGCGCCGCAGACAGCGACCGGCGCCAACACGCACGCAGGTCATGCCGTCGGGCTGCGCGGCGGGGCGATCCTCGCCGAGTGGGGTGCGGGTCACACCCAGGGGAACGGGCCCGGCGCCCGGGACGGCACGGCCCCTGCCCGCCTTGTGATCAGATCGTCACCGCTGTCTGTGACGGTGAGCGGCCGAACAGGCCGTCGAGGGCGGGCCCACCTGCACAAAGGGGTGCACGGTGTTTGGCGGTCAACAGGCTGCCGCCGTGTTCGGTGTCACCTGGTGCTGGCGAGCTTCACGAGCGCGCTGCGGCCCTTGTAGGACTTGTGGATCTGGACGCGCTCGCCGTACCCGCAAGCCTTTACCTCGTCCGCGTAGTTCCGCCCTTCCGGGGTGATGCGGACTGCCGCGCACCAGGGGTCGCGCCGGGTGTCCTCCACCCATCCGTCGACGTAGAGCATGGGCTGGCCTTCGACCTGGCGGCAGGTCAGGGTCCAGTGGGCCTCTCCGGCGGGGATCTTCGGAGAGTCGGTGTGGGGGCAGGTGGCCGCGCTGGCGGGCGTCGCGGTGGCCATGACCGTGCCACCGAGCAGGAGGGCGGTGGCCAGGAGAGTCCGGAGGGTGGAGACCGGGCGCATGGGTGTCCTTCCGTTGGGCTTGTGTCGACCGTAGGGCCCCGGGCGGAAAGATGATCACCAATGCCACGCAGGGGTGACACAGTGCATCCTTGCGGGTGACCGGCCCGGGGCGGGGTTCACGCGACTCGGGGGACTTTGAGCTGGTCCCAGGCGGTGCGGCCGGGGCAGGCGTCGGCGGCGCCGGTGTGGTCGCGCCGGCGCTGGGCAGCAGGCGTGGCTCTGGCGGTCGGCCTCGCCCCAGCGAAGGCCGGGGCCGAGGTCGGCGGCGAGCGAGCGGGCGGTGTCGACGGCCGGCTCGGAGAAGTCGAGGCCGACGACGCAGGCGGCGCCAGCGTCGGGGGCGTTCTTGAGGCAGCGGGTACGAAGTTCTGCAGGCTGCGGACGCACCTCACTGACCGGCCGGCTCCAGAGGCAGCAGCACGCCCGGGCTCGCCCCGCGCACTCCTTCACGGCCACGTAGTGGCCGCCCACGACGACGCCTGCGGACTCGGGACCGGCCACTGCGGCCGGGGGCAGGGCCGGCCGGGCTCAGGCCCAGGTGACGCCGAGGTCCGTGAGCGCGGTGCGCTGGGCGGGGTTGAGTTTGTCACGGCGCTGTTTGGTGTTGGCATACCAGATGCCGAGCTTGTGCTCATGTGGTTCGCCGTCGACGAGGAGAGTCTCGGTGTGGCCGCGGGCAGGAACAGCGCCTGTCCCTTCGCGGGCGGTGAACTGGGCAAGGGCGGCCAGGCCACGGCGGAAGGCCGCCGGCACCTTCCCCTCCCCCTTCCCTGCCTCTTCGCGGGGGGCGGGTGCCGGTTCGGCGGGCGGGGTAACACCGAGGGCGGTCAGGCGGGCGCGCTGCTCGTCGGAGAGCGCGTCCCAGGCGCGGTGCTGGCGGGTGATCCAGGCGCCGAGGTCGTCGCCGTCATAGACGACGCCGGGAGCGATGACAGGCAGGCGGCCGCCGGGTTCGTCGGCGGCGAGGCGGGCGAGGACGCGGTGGTGGCGCTGCCAGTCCAGCGGCCAGGGACAGTCCCAGTCCAGGTCGATGGCGGCGAGCTGGGCGGCGCGGGTCGCCTCCCGTTCGGGGTCCTTGCCCAGACCGTCGGGGCGGCGGAGGTTGGCGACCAGCCGGCCGATCGCGATGGTGTCCTCGTCAGACTCGCCCCATTCGGCATCTTGGCGGGGAGCGAGGTGACCGTGGGCGCGGTGGTAGGAGCGCAGGGCGGCGAGTTTGGTCTCCCATGCCTCGTCGCCGGGCTCCCAGACCATGCCCTCGGCGTCGAGCTGGTCCTTGCGGTGGGGCTCCAGGGTGCCGGCGCGGAGGTTCTTGCGCTGCTGGTGAATCCAGCGGCCCAGCGGGAACTCCTTCGCCCCGCCAGCGGTGGGGAGGGCAGTGACGGTGTCGTAGGGGACGGCGTACAGGCCCTCGATGCCGTTCTCGGTGCGCCAGCGGCGCAGGGCCTGGTAGCCCTCCAGCCAGACCAGGGACTCGGGCCGGTAGACGCGGGTGCGCAGGAACGCGGCGATCGTGGCCGGGTCGCGGGGTGTGGCGAAGTGCAGGAGGGCGGACTCGACGGCGGCCTGCCTGGCGTTCTCTGCGGTGTCGTGGTCCTGGCCGTCGCCGCCTTCGCCGCCCGGGGCTGTGCCGGCGGGGATGATGCGGCCCTCTTCGTCGCGCTGGAGGTGGGTGGTGCGGTGGTGTTCGCGGCGGGTGAGGGCGCGGGAGGCGATGTCGGCGACGAGGTGTTCGGAGTGGGAGCGCAGGCCGTTGAGGACGGCGACGAGCGGGGCGTAGGAGGCGGAGGCGATCATGTCCTTCGGGTCCTCGTCGGCGTGGAGGAAGACGGGGACGATGATCCGGGCGGTCTTGGCGGTGCCGTCGGGGTTGGGGCGTAGGGCGCGGCCGATGTTCTGGACGATCTCGACCTGGGAGCCGCGGGTGTCGGCGAAGCAGACCGCTTCGACGCCGCGTTCGCCGGTGATGTCGACGCCTTCGCCCAGGACACGGACGGACGCGAGGAACGCGCGGTGGACGCGGCGGTGGTGCTTGTCGATGCCGTTGGCGAACTGGGCGAGCGTTTCGCGGCGCTCGGCGACCTTGTGGTCGCCGCACAGCCACGCCGACCACACCCGGTCCGGGGGGACGTGGCGGCCGGGGTCGAGGTCGTAGAGGCGGGCGCTGATCGAGGAGGCCGGCGTCTTCTCCGCGGCGGCCAGCGCGTCGAGGGACGGCTCGGCGGCATAGAGCTCGGCAGCGGTTTTGGGGAGCTTGGCGGCGAACGCCTCGGCCTCTTCCACCCGGTGGTGGAACGTCATGACGGTCTTGAGGTTGTGGCGGGCGGCGTGTTCCAGGAGCGCGGCCTGGAGCAGCGCGAGCCGGCGGCCGCGCAGTGCTTCCTCGGAGATGCCGAGGATGGGGTCGGGGTCGCGGATCTCCAGCACGTCGATCTCGAAGCCGGCGAGGATCTCCCGGGTGACCGCCTCCGACAGTCCGAGCTCGTGAATCCACTCGCCGTAGACCCCGTCGGGGTCGCTGGCCATCGAAATGACCGGCGGCTGGTCTTCACCGGCACTGGGGCGTGGGGCGGCGAGGATCCGCGGGGTGGCGGTCATGTAGAGGCGGAAGGCGGCGGGGATGCGGGTGTTGTCGTGGATCGCGGCCCACGGGCGGGCCGCGTCACCGACGGTGCCGTGCGCCTCGTCGACGACGGCCAGGTCGAAGCCGTCCAGGCGCTGCCCGTACATCCGCTCGCCGCCCGCCAGGGCCATCTCCAGCGGGCCGCGGATCTTCGCCCGGCCGGTGATGTCCCACGGGTCCTCGCGGTCCACTAGGGAGGCGTACGTCGCGAACACGACGACCGGACCGCTGCCGGCCCACAGGG
This sequence comes from Streptomyces roseofulvus, assembly GCF_039534915.1. Classification (NCBI taxonomy): domain Bacteria; kingdom Bacillati; phylum Actinomycetota; class Actinomycetes; order Kitasatosporales; family Streptomycetaceae; genus Streptomyces; species Streptomyces roseofulvus. The sequence goes on from NZ_BAAAWE010000001.1 coordinate 96,278, forward strand.
CGAGCTGGATCGGGTTCGTCGTGACGCGCACCCCCAGAGCTTCGAGGACCTCGTCGCCGTGCAGGGAGCAGACCGCGACCATGGGAGCGGTGTGGCCGACCCGGCGCCAGGCCTGCGCGGTCTGGGCGAGGAGGTCGAGGGTGGGGACCATGACCAGGACCCGGCCGTGGGGGAAGAACTGCCGTGCGGCGGCCGCGGCGGTGATGGTCTTGCCGGAGCCGGTCGCCGAGACGTACGTCGCCCGCTCGCCCTCGGGCCTGGGGGTCCTGGTGTGGGGCCAGCCGAGCCACGCCTGGATCGCGTCCAGGCCGGCCTTCTGATGCTCCCGCAGCTGGATCGTCGTGGTCACGCGACCTGGTCTCCTTCGGGAAGCGGGGACGTCGTGCACGCAGACGTCCTTTGGAGGCTCTCCGGCTTGATCACCGTTTACTCCTGCGGGTCCGGGTCGGCGGGGTGCTCGCGGGCGGTGACGATGATGTTGCGCCAGGAGCTGTGAGACGTGGGCTGGTCGGACTGCCGGCTGAGACGCTCGATCAGCTCTACCTGAGGGGCGCCGGGGTGCTCGGCGATGACCCGGCGTGCGAGGGCCAGGCGGGGGTCGCCGTAGTAGGGGTAGGGCTGGCTGTTGGTGCTGCCGGTGCGGCGGCGGCGGACGGGCTGGGCGGCGGTGATGTCCTTGCGGGTGGTGGCGTAGGTGACGGCGTCGCCGCGGCGCCACTTCGGCCGCTTGCGGGCGACCGGGTCGCCCCATGCGGCCGGTTCGGGGAAGCCCGGGGGCGGCGTGATGGCGGCCTTGGCGACCCAGCTGTGGTCGCGGTGCCCGAGGATCCGGCCGAACTCCGAGGAGCCGATCAGGTCCTCGGGATCGCCGGCCGCGGCCTCCTCGTCGACTTCGGTGCGGATCGAGCGGGCCGAACCCTGCTGCCGGGCGTACCAGTCGGCCCATTCCTGGGCGTCCCAGTACTGGGTGCGGCCGATCCGGGTGGCCGGCGGGTGGCCGTTCGTGTCGCGGGCCGCCCACAGGGAGGCGAGCTTGGCCCGGCTGATGTGGTGTTCCCGGATGAGGTCGTCGCGGCTGCGCAGGTGCGACGGCACCTCGGGGTTGAGCCGGCGCCGGTCCCAAGCCTCCCACTCCTCGGCGTCCCAGAACATGACGCCGCCGATCTTGGTGGGGAGGGGGTCGGGGTGGCCGTTGGTCTCGCGGGCGGCCCACCAGCGTTCCAGCGCGCTCATGGCGTAGCCGTAGCGGTCGTGGATGTCCTGGCGCGACAGCACGTCGCGGCCGTCGATGCTGATCACGATGTCTCCTCGGCGGGGTGCGGCAGGGCCCACGATCGGGCGCTGCCGGGGGTGGAGCGGACGACCGTGAGAATGTCGGCGGCACTCGCGCCGGCGGCCCAGTCCCAGAAATGGGGGTGCTGCTCCTGGTGATGCAGCTCCCAGACGTCGTCGGTGGGGCCGAAGTCGGCGACGGTCAGCGGGACGGCGGGAGGGATGCCGAACCGGTTTCCGGGGCGCAGGTAGACCACGTCGTAGGGCTGGGGCAGGTCGGGGTCGAGGCCGGGCGGGTCGTCTAGCATGGGGTTGTCTCCTCGTGAAGGGGAACACCGGGTCCGGCGCCGTTGCCCTTGTGCGCCGGGCCCACTTTTGTGTCTGCACTCTTGGGGCGGCCGCTCATGGCGGCCGACGCCGGGGGCTGGTCAGGTCAGAGTGATGGGGTCTGTCATGTGCGCCCCGCCGGGGTCACCATCCCCCATTCGGCTCATCTATTGAACCACGAAATGGGTGGGGTGGCCACTGCGGCAGTTACTCTCCCGCCCACCACGGCCCGGAGAACAAGGCGCCCACTCCCCCGGAACCGGAGCCGTGATGGGGGGCCGGCCGGCCCAGGACCGGCCCGCGGCCAGGCCGGCCCGCGCGTGGTCAGGCAGCTGAGTCACGTTCACGGGCCCTTGTCTCTACGGAATGGGCGCGGGAGCGGGTCAGGGGTGGCCGTGATGGAAAGCGGAGACGGACAGGGCTCCGTCGGGGGCGGTCTCGACGCGGGCGGCGAGCTGCGCGAGGACCTGCTCCGGCGTCAGCCCGGTACGCACAGCCGCCTGCTGGAGCGGGGCGGCCTGGGCGGGGGTCAGGCGCAGCTGGACCGCCACAGCCAGACGGTCCTGCCGTACCTGCTCGCGGTGCGCGGCGGCGGCCGCGAGGCGTTCCTCGCGGTGTTGGCCGCGCTCGCGCTCCCACCGGGTGCCGGTCTCGTCGTCGGCCGGCTCGTACATCGCCCGGCCGGTGGTCTCCAGCAGGGTCTGGATCCGCTGCCATTCTGTGTGCTTGGCCGCCCAAGTGTCGGCCAGGCGCTGCATGTCGATCTCCACGCCGGGCAGGTCGGTGCCGCGCCGGAGGGCGCCGCGGGCGTCGGCGGCCGTTTCCCGCGCCCGGGCGGCCGCCTCGGCAGTCCGGGCGGCGATCTGTGCGGTGTCCAGTCCGCCGGCCTGCCGGCGGACGGCGTCGCGCGCGACGTCCTGCGTGCTCCAGATGCTCATCACTCGTCTCCGTCCGGGAACGTGGCCGCCGGCAGGGCGTACAGCGCTTCGAGATCGGCGATCTCCTGCCGCTCGGTCTGGGGTGTCATACAGAGTGGCTTTAATCACGAGTCGTGCTGTCAGTTGTTCACGAGTCTGGGAGTCACCCCGACCCACGGTCGGCGGCTGGACCAAGACCTTCACCGACCCCCGCCTCTGCGCGGCCATCGTCGACCGTCTCACGTTCAACGGCACCATCATCGAGACCGGCACCGACTCCTACCGGCTCGCCTCCACCCGCGCGCGGACCGAAGCACCCCTCCAGACCGGCTGACCGCTGCAGACACCTGCTCGACGTCCCTCCACCGGAGGGACGTCACCGTTGACGCGAAGCATGTCGGCTACAGCCGGTACCAGTCGTCTCCCCCTACACGCAGCGAACGGCCGAGATAGTCGTGCAGGTTGTTGGCCACCCACCTACGGCTGTCGCTCTCGTGCTCCCAGACGAACACGTCTGGGCGCTGCGGCTTCTGCACGAAGGCGAACTGGTCACCGCCTCCGTTGTCACCGAAGAACATGAGGGCATCGAAGGGCATATAGAGCTGGGCGAAGGTCTCATCGGACCAGAAACGCAGATTCTGCTCAACTATCTGATCGACGGCCCAGACAGTGGCCACGTGAGTGCGACCGAGCACCCCGTTGCTCTTTCAAAAGCAGCTGTCTCAGGTCTGCGGGCAGAGCTTGCCCCAGCCGCCTCTCAGCCTCGACGATCTCGGCCGCCTCGGCCGGCTCCCGAAACCCTGCATCAGGAAAGACTTCCAGCACTGACTGTCTCCACATGATCGCGAGCTTAGCCAAGGGTGACGTCACTTCTGGTGAGCATCTGCGGCACCCAAGATCGTCAACTGCTGCCCAACCCGCTGAACAATCGCTGCTTCTTCACGTGGACAGAGCCATACAGAGCAGGACGCACCCGGCGGTGTCACGGCCGGGGCATTCCTCCTGGTGGGGGAAGGTGGCATCGCAGGTGTTGCAGGCGAGCCACTGCGATGCGTGCGGGACGGGGCTCAGCCGGTGACGGCAGACACGGGCCATCTCTCCTCGCCTTCCCTTTCCTTCGGAACGGACGGGGGGTCCTCGGCTCGGTACTGGGCAAGCCCCCGGACCGAGGCGGCATGTCCTCGCTGGTGCTGCCGGGCATCGGCCATGGACGCCAGGACGGTAGAGACAGCGGAGACCGCGTCGGCCCAACCCCGCTCGTACTCCTCACCTCGACCGCCGGGAGCAGCGTCCGCCTCCTCGACGACCCAGCTGTAGGTGCCGGCGATGGCGCCGGCCTCGACGGCGGCGAGCAGGCTGTCCGCCTGGTCGTCGCCGATGCCGGTGGCCGCGAGCACACCGAGCAGCTGCGCCCGGGCGCTGATGCCGCGGGTGGCATGGCCGTGCATCCGGTGCTGGACGGCCTGGTCGTCCTCGGGGGCGGTCACAGGTCGAACTCGATGTGCTCGACGCCCAGCATGCGGACCTCCTCCAGGCTCGCCGCGCGGGTGCCGTGCTGCTGGAAGTACACGTCCTTCAGCGCGTCCGCGACTGCCTGGCGCATCTGCCGCTCGCCGCCGCGTTCCTGGGCGTCGAAGAGGCGGCCGGCGTGGTGCGGGGGCAGGGCGAGGGTGAGGTGGCGCTCGCGGGCCTCGTCGGTCGTGCCGGCCGGGGCGGCGTAGCCGAGCTGGGCGCGCACGTCGATCATCACGCCCTGGCTCGTCGCGGCCGCCTGCTTCGCCTTCGCCCTGACCTTCGGCTGCCATCGTTTGCGGACCTCGCCGGCCATCCGCCCGGCGAGGTCCGGGCGGGGCTTCTTGATCTGGTCCTTCACGTACCGCTCGACCGTGCGCTGGGAGATGCCGAGGAGCTGGGCGACGGCTTTGGTGCCTTTCATCTGCTTGACGAGGAACCGCATCTGGGCGCCCGCGGACTGTGGGGGCTTGCGGGTGAACGCCTTCTCCAGCATCTGGTCCAGTGCCTGGCCGACCGACCTGATCACCATGGGCCTACTCCCCCGAGTCCGGGCCGGCCGTGTCGCCGGACTTGATGTAGCGGGCCAGGTTCAACAGTGGCGCCTGGGCCTGCTCGCGCAGCTGCTCCGCCCACAGCGGCGTCTGCGTGCCCTCGTGCTTGACCATGCCCGGGGACACCCCGATCCGGAACGAGCCAGGGATCGTCTTGCCCTCGGCCGAGTAGGGGAGGACGTCGAGCGGAGACGGACCGCCAGCGGCGTACACCGCGCAGTCGGACAGCACCGCGACCGGGTAGGCGCCCGTGGCGGCCGCGAGGGCGACCATCTTGCGGTGCATACCGATACGGGCGCGGGAGATGACGGCGGCGCGGATGTCGGGGCGCCAAGTCGGGCGGGCCAGCGCGGGCCACGGCTGACCCGGCCGCCAGCCTCCGCCCCGGGCCTTCTCCTGGAGCTTGCCGATCCCGCCCTTCACCGTGTTCTTGATCGCCCCGAGCACGATCGCCGCCTCAGGGTCACGGTCCTTGTAGCCGTCCATCGCGGCCAGGAACTCGGCCGGCGACAGCTTGTCGGCGACGCCGAGGTCGCCCATGGTCGTCATGTAGGCGTCCCGCAGACGCTGATACCAGCCGTCCAGGTAGCGGCCGGCATCCGGGCGGATCCACGCCTCCAGCGGCTGGACCTGGTAGCCGAGCTCGACGGCGTAGGCGACGGTCGGGGTCGCGTACCAGGCCGGGCCGGTGGGGGCCTCGCCGGTGGGGGTGAACGGGCTCGGGAGGAGCTCACCGCGCAACTGTGTCCACTGCTTGCCGACCATGACGCGGTCCAGGTCGACATGGGAAAGGTCGACCAGCCACGAGCCGGGCACCGCCGGATCGAAGGCAGGGTTGACAGTGTGGACGGGCGGGCTGGCCAGGCCAACCGGCAAACCGTTCGCGGCCGCGGCGAAGGCCATGTTCACGTCGATGCCCACCAGATGCGGCTTCAGGCACTCCTCGTCCGTGAGCTCCCGGGCCCAGTCGTACGCCTCCTCGAAGAGACGCTCTTCGGGGCCGCGGACGTGGAAACGGGGCAGGTGCGCGAGGACAGGGTGGCCGTCAACCGCCTCGCACGGCGCGGGGTCGACCGGGTCCTTACCGAGCGAGCCGGGGTTGTGGGCGCTGCGGCGGCGGCCGTCGGCGTCCGGTTCGGAGGCGCGGGTCGGCGGGTGCAGCGCCGTCATCAGTTCCAGGCCGGTCACGGCGGTGGAGCCGCGCGGGGTCATGACGCGGGAGGCGTACAGGCCCAGCGTCCGAGCCAGATCCGCCGGCGGCAGACCGGCGGCATCGGACCACGAACGGGCGTCCAGCGCCCGCCAGGACGGGATGCACAGCTGGACACAGGCCCGCTGACCGCCCTGCGCGGGACGGTAGATTCTCGCCCAGGGGCCGAACCCGCGCCGGGTCAACTGCCACCGGGCGGCGGCCAGCTGCTCCAGGACCGGGTGGTCGGCGGGCAGCCGGCCCGCGTCCCTCTCGTCGTCGCTCAGCTCGACCGGAAGGCCGAAGTACTCCAGCGCCGTCGGGGTCAGAGCGAGCAGCGGGTCCGCATCCCGCCCCCAGGGATCCAGCCGCGCCGCACCCAGACGCGCCTCGGTCAGCGCCCACTCCACCAGTTCGGGCAGGGTCTGGGCGGGGACGTCGAGGACGAGACCGCCGACGCAGTACGCGGACACCTGACCGCCGGCTTCTGCGTCGATGACGGCGAGCGGCCCGTTCAGGAACCGCGCATCCACACCCGCGGACCGCTGGGCAGCCACTGCCGGACGCCCCGTGGCCGCACGTACAGCCGGACGCTTCGGCGCCGACGCCGGACGCGCCGCGCTCGGCCGCGGCCGGACCGCGGGCGCAGCGGAGACCGGGGTGGGGTTGCCTGCGGTCGGCTGCTCCTCGACGACGAAGGTGGGGGCGGGGGTCTTGGTGGCCGGGCGCACCGCACGGGGCGCGGGGTGCTTCTTCGCCCAGCCCTCCAGCAACGCCAGATAGGGGCCGCGTCGGGGCGGACGGGGCTCGCTGCGGCCGGCCTCCCAGTTCTTCACGGTCTGCGGGGTCGTTTCCAGGGCGCGGGCGAGCGCGGCCTGCGTGACACCGGCCGCCTCACGCAGCCGCGCTCGCTCGGCGGGCTCAGGGAACGCCGGCCCTTCGGCCAGCAGCTCCTCCACCGCCTTGAACAGGGCCTCTTCCTTCGGATCCTTCTTCACGCTTCACCTCCAGGGAAACCCTACCAATCTTTACCTTAGATTTTAGGTCAGATTTGAGAGAGCATTATCAAAAGCCCAGGTCAGAGCGCCTCAATCGCAAATCCATTTGGCCAGTACTCGTGCGACGTGCGGCGGAGAGCACCGAGGGCCGGCCGGTCCCGTCACCTCGGCGATGCACCGTGCCCTCGCTGCGGGCGGCCCGCACGCGACGGGGTGTGGGCACCGGCGAATCTCGCTGATCAGCACAAATGTGAGTGGGCATCGCAGTCACATCCCACGTTCGGATTGATCGTTTCCCTGCCAGGTTCCGCCACCTGCTCAGTGAGCGGCGTTATGCAGGTAGAGCGCGGAGAGCCGTGGGAGACGGAGCCGCATCTCTTCGGGGTCGTCGAAGTCGAAGTCTTCGCCCATGTCGTCGGCGTCCTGCTGGCTGTGCTCCTCACAGGAAGTCTTGTAGGCGTCCCATGCCTCGTAGAAGGCGTGGTCGTCGCCAGTAAGGCGCTCGAATGCGTTGCTGGCCGCGTAGTTGGCGGCCTCGTCGAAGACGGCCTCGTCGCGCTGCGCACGGGCTGCATCGATCACGTCGGGATGTTCGGCAAGGCTGTCCGGGCAGGCGGCTGCCTTCTCGTACCAGTCACAGCCCAGGGCGATCAGGCCGGCCCGGAAGTCCATGAAGCTGTCGTCCGAGCATCCGCCACCGATGAGGTAGGCAGCAGCCCACACGTCCCATCTGTACACCGCGTCGTGTACCTCTTCGAAGCGTTCCTGGTAGCTGAGGATGTCGCCCTTGGTGCGGCTGGCCAACTCATCGACCAGGGCCTCGGCGAAGGGCTTGTCCGCCGTGGCGGCCGAGCGTGCCGTTTCGATAACGCCCCAGAACTCGTGCATATCCATGGTCGGGAACCCTGCCACCTGGGTACGACACCCGCGCATTGGGCTGACGAGCGTCAGGCATGCCTGCAGGGCCAGATGTTCGGGCAGGTCCCCCAGGCGAGCCCCGCAGGACCGGACGATGGCGCGCCAGGTGTCAGCGGGAACGGGCCGACCAGCGACTCTCACGGGCGGAGTGCCGGGCAGGCCGGTCGGCCGTCTCCTGCTCACCGCTCGGTGGTAAGCGCAGCCCGAATGCCGCCGGACGGCCGATCAGCACTCGGCGCCAGCGCGCTGCAGGCAGGCTGCCCGGCTGCCCACCACACCCCGGGCTGCACCCCGGCGGGGGTGTGCCGCTGCTGTCGGCAGCGCAGTTCGCCGCGATGAAACTGGTGGGCGCCGGCGTCGATGTCGCCACCCGTTGGCGGGAGGATCTGGATGCGGCGGTCGCCCTGGTGCACGAGCTGGCGACTGGCGGTGAGTTCGGGGTGGACGAGATTCTCGACGAGGCGGTCGATGCTGCGGCGCTGACCGGTCTGCTGGCGCTGGGGAAGGCGCGCAGCGCTCCGGATCCGAGCACGGCGGCCGAGGTCTGGGCGCCGTACCCCACATCGCGCTCGCGGTCGCTCTGGCCTCAACCGGCTTGGACTGAAGGACCGCCCGGCCCGGCCGCCGCCGGGCCGGGGCAGGGTGTTACGGGGCGGGGGTGTAGTGGACGACGGTGGTCTCGCACGTCTCCGCGTACACCTTCAGCGCGTCGGCCTCGGCCTGGTCCGCGGACAGGCCCCAGCGCAGCTTCGTCGCCGTCCACTCCCCCACGTACCGGCAGTGCGCGTCCGGGAGTGGCGGCATCCATTCGGCCGGATCCTTGTCAGCCTTCGCACGGTTGGTGCGTGCGGTGACCGCGACCAGGGAGGTGGAGACGTCCTGATCGTTCGCGTACGCCTCCCGGCGCTTCGCGGTCCAGGCGCTTGCGCCGGAGTCCCACGCCTCGGCGAGGGGGGTCAGGTGGTCGATGTCGAGCTTGCCCGGGTCGGTGACCTCGGCTGCGTCGTAGTAGCTGATCCACCGGCCGCCGGTCAGCTTGCAGCCGGCCCCTACCTCGGGCGCTTCGACTGCCTCGTCGAGGAGGACCTCGGCGCGGGTGTTACAGCCGTCTGCAGGGTCGAGCCCGGTGTTCCAGTGCTTGAACTTGTCGCGGGTGTAGCCGGCGCGGGATTCGTCGGCGATCGGCAGCTGGTCGACCGCGTCGGCCAGGGGCAGCACGACCGCGGCCGCGCGAGCGACTGGCGAGCCGGGGGCTGCGGTGGCGCTGGCCGTGGTGGGGACAGCGAGCGGGGCGAGGGCCAGGAGAAGCGCGGTGGACCCGCGCAGCACGTTCTTGATCACGACCCCAGACACTGCCGGACCAGCAGTGCCTGACACGCCGAAACCCCGGGCGCACGTCCGTCATCCGGGTGGTGGATTCACCGGTGAAACGATCAGGCGCGGAAGGCGGATTGACGCCTCGGCTCTTCCCTGTCCACAGGGTGTTCGGCGGAAGCCCTGCTAGTGGGCTACTCCTCGACCGCCGCGGAACGCTCTTCCCATTCCGGCTGCGGAGGCTTGGTGCCCAGGGCGCGGCGTCGCGACGGCTTCGAGGCTTCCGCCGGGTGCGGGCCGAGGACTCCCCGGCCGCGCAGGGCGTCGAGGTCGGGGAAACCGATACCAGGCAACTCGCGGACCAGGTCGGCCTCGGCGGCGCGAATCGGCTTGGCGGGGCCTGAGCCCAGGGAACGGCGTGCGGGTACGGTCACCCGCGCATCCTAGGTGCATTGACCACAAGCGTTGTTGACACATGGTGCGAAGCTCCGCGGCGTGCGATGCATGTGCTTGAGCGCGTAGGGCGGAGTTCGGGTAGGGGTGCCTACTGGTTCTTGTCTGCTGCGGTGCTGGAAGCGTGCACTTAGTCCATGTCGAGGCTGTGCGCCTGGTGGATGAGGTTGTCGAGTGCTACCTCGGGCAGGGCGCCGGCCTGACGGAAGATGGCGATCTGTTCGCGCACGATCATGAGGGTGGGTATCGACGTGATCTCGAATGCCTGCGCCAGTTCTCGCTGTGCCTCGGTGTCGACCTTGGCGAAGACGACGCCCTCGTGCTTGTCCGAGACCTGCTCGAAGACGGGCCCGAACTTGCGGCAAGGTCCGCACCATTCGGCCCAGAAATCGATGATCACGAAGTTGTTTCCGGAGATGACCTCGTTGAAGTTGTCCGCGGTCAGCTCGATGGTGCTCATGGGTGCTACTCCTGCATGTGCTCGGAGGTATCGGGTTGCGCTGGGGCGCTGCGCGGCCGTCGGGCACACCGTGAGGTCGCGGTGTGCCCGACGGCCGTCTGCCGTGCGGGATGCGTCGTGCTCCGTCCGCACGGAGTTCCTGCGAGGTCAGCGAGCGGCGACGTTGTCCGCGACCCCGGTCTCGGGGGCTGCCTTGGCGTCGGGCTCGAGGGGTGTGGTGTTCTTCGGGCCGCGCAGGGCGACGTAGAGGAGCAGGGCGGCCATGACAGCGGCGCCGACCCACATGGATTGTTGCCAGCCGTCGACGAAGGACTGCTGCGCGGCGTGGATCAGATCCTGGGTGTGGCCGCCGGTGGTGGGCGCGACCTCGATGGCGTTGGCGATGCCCTCGCGTGCGGTGTCCGCGGCTTCGTTGGGGATGTCGTCGAGCTTGCCGTCGATGGCGCTGCGGTAGCCATTGGCCAGGAGCGCGCCGAGCATTGCGACGCCCAGGGCGGTGCCGAATTCGCGGGTGACGTCGTTGAGTGCGGAGGCAACACCCTGTTTGGCGCGGGGCAGGGAGCTGGTGATGGCCTCGGTGGACGGCGTCATTGAGAGACCCATGCCGATGCCCATGGCGAGCATGCCGGCCAGGATGGACAGGTAACCGCCGTCGACGGACACGAACAGTGCCATCAGCGCCAGGCCGAGCGTGGCCAGGGCGACGCCGGCGGTCATGGTGGGGCGGGCGCCGATCTTGGCGGCCATCTTCGGGGCCATGCCGGAGGCCATCATCATCATGACGGCCATCGGCATCATCGCCACGGTGGACAGCAGTCCGGACCAGCCGAGTACGGCCTGGAAGAACGGGAAGAGGACGACGGCGATGCCGGCCTGGACGCCGAAGACGACGAGCAGGGTGATGGAGCCGCTGGCCAGGCCGCGCTCGCGGAAGAGGCGCACGTCCAGCAGGGATGCGTCGCGGCGGTGCAGCTCCCAGGCCACGAAGGTGATGACGGCGACGACGCCGACGGCCAGGCTGGCCAGGGTGATGGGGGCGGTCCAGCCGCGCTCGGGGCCTTCCTGCAGGACGAAGATGAGTCCGATCACGGCGATGGTGGAGACCAGGGCGCCGATGGTGTCGAAGGAATGGGTGGAGCGTTCGCGGGAGTTGGGCACCGACTTCACTGTCATCGCCAGCGCGACGACGACCAGGACCACGGGCAGCACGAATAGCCAGCGCCAGTCGGCGACGTCGACCAGCAGGGCGGAGAGGAACATGCCGAGGATGCCGCCGCCTCCGGCGACGCCGGTCCACACGCCGATCGCCTTGCCGCGCTCCTCCTCGGGGAAGGTGGAGGTGATGACGGCGAGCGTGATCGGCATGATCATCGCGGCACTGATGCCGGCGGCCACGCGCGCGGCAATCATGACCCCGGCCGACGGGGCGAATCCCGCGACGACGCTGGCGGCGCCGAAAATGATCAGGCCGGTGATCAGCATGGGCTTACGGCCAAGACGGTCACCGACGGCGCCGAGCGGCAGCAGCAGGGCGGCCAGGGCGAGGGTGTAGATATTGATGATCCACAGGACGGTGTTCTGGGAGGCGCCGAACTCGACGGCCATGTGGGTCTGGGCGACGTTCAGCCCGGATACGGAGGCGATGACGGCCATCAGCGCGATCGATACGGTGATCAGGATCGCGCGCAGCTGACGCGCATCCGGCGTTCCCCCGCCGCCTACCGGCGCGGCCGCCGTCTGATGAGGCTGATTGATACTCATGGTTTCCTTCCCAAAAGGGCATGCGGGATCAGCGCCGGGACAGGGCCGGTCGCTAGGTTGGTGAGATAGGGACGTGCTCACCGCGCGGACTGCTGGATGGCGGTCGCGCGGTTCTTCCGCTGCGGGGCTTACGTGTCAGCCGCTGGTCTTTTGTGCGGCGGCGAGCGCGGCGTCGGTGTCCGCAGCGGCCAGCAGGGCGTTGATGTGGGAGCCGGCCAGGGCTCCGGCCGCGCCGGAAGCGCCAACCTGGGCGGTGAGGTCGGTGACGTTGCCGGCCACCCACACGCCCGGAATCTCGGTGGTGCCGGCCATGGCGGAGGCGAAGCGGCGGCCCATGTTGTCGGGCAGGTCCTCCATCGGCAGCATCAGCCCGTCCAGGCCCTCCGTGCGGGCCTGCATCTGAGTTGCCACGGCCAGAATCCGCCGCGCCACGAAAGTACCGTCGGTCAGGCGGACGCCGGCAAGGGCACCGTCGTCATCGTTGACGACTTCTTTGACCTCGGTCTCGATGATGCGGATGTTGCGGGCGGCGAAGCGGGCGCGGGTGTCCGTGTCCAGCTCGGTGCCGTTCGTGAAGTAGATGAGGTCATCTGTCAGCTGGCGGAACAGCCAGGAGTGGTGGACGGAGGCGGGGCCGGTGGAGAGGATGCCGATGGGCTTGTCGCGCACCTCCCAGCCGTGGCAGTAGGGGCAGTGCACCACGCTGTGGCCCCAGTGCTCGGCCAGGCCGGGCACCTCCGGAAGCACGTCGCGCAGACCGGTGGCCACCAGCACCCGGCGCGCCGTCAGCGTACGGCCGTCGGCCAAAGTGACGGTGAACCGCAGATCACCGGCCGCTGAGGGGGCGGCGGGTTCGGCCCCGGATACTTCCCCGAAGACGATCCGGCCGCCGTACTGGCGTACCTGCTCACGTCCGCGCTGGAGGATCTCGAGGGGCGGGGTGCCGTCGAGGACGATGAAGCCGTGCATGGCTGCTGCGGGGGCGTTGCGCGGGATACCACTGTCGATAACGACGACCGAGCGGCGCGAGCGGGCCAGCATCAGCGCGCCGTTCAGGCCCGCGGCGCCGCCGCCGATCACCACGACGTCCACGGTCTCGGTGGGCAGTGCGTCGCTCTCGTAGTGGGAAGTCTGCGCAGACATCTCGCGCCCTTTCGTCGTACCTGGCCCCCGGTGCTGGACCATCTGTATTCGACGTTAAGCCCGCATTGCATCAAGGGCATACAGTGTTGCCTATGACGCAAGAAGATGGGCAGCTGGACAGCCTCGTACGCAAACGGATCCGCGCGCTGCGTGTCGCACAGGGCTGGTCCCTGGAGGAACTGGCCACCCGGGCCAACCTCAGCCAGTCCTCACTGAGCCGCATCGAGAACGGTCAGCGCCGCCTCGCCCTGGACCAGCTCGTCACCCTCGCCCGCGCCCTGGACACCACCTTGGACCAGCTCGTGGAGAACGCCGCCGACGACGTTGTCATCAGCCCGATGATCGACGGCACGCATGGTCTGATGCGCTGGCCCATAAAGGGCGACCCCGGCATGAGCGTGATGCGCCAGCGGATGACCGACCCGCCGCCCGACAACCCGGCCCGCATGCGCGCCCACCCCGGCCGCGAATGGCTCGTCGTGCTGTCCGGCACCGCCATCCTCATGCTCGGCCACCGGCGCTTTCGCATCGAGACCAACCAGGCCGCCGAGTTCCCCACCATGATGCCGCATGCCATCGGCGCCGAGGGCGGACCATGCGAGATCATGGGCATCTTCGACCGAGACGCCCGCCGCGGCCACCAGAAGGACACCAGCGCCGACGGCTCCGAAGCCGACTGCGGGGGCGCCCAGGGGCCCTGCGAATAACAGGCCGCAGCCCTGCCAGAAACCCACGGCACGGTGGGCGATATTGCGTGATAGGCAGCACACCAAGCCACCTTCTTGCGCATTCCGCAAGCACTCGTGCTGCAGACGCATGTCGAGTTTACGGTGAAGCCATGCCCCCAACGCATCAGCACACCCCCCACCACGGCGAAAGCGGTCACCACCCTGGCCACAACAGCGATCGCGGTCAGGCGGAGATCCTCGATCTGGATGCCGAGGTGCTCGCCGAGCACATTGCGTCCATCACCGCCTGGCTGCCGCTAAAGAGCGAACCGCGCCAGATAGTGGACCTGGGCTGCGGTACCGGCGCGGGAACTTTCGCGCTCCTCGAGCGTTTCCCCGATGCGCACGTCACCGCCGTCGACACCTCAGCCGTGCACCTCCAGCTCCTGCGCGAGAAGGCACGCGCCCGCGGTAGCGAGGGGAGCATCCGGACCGTGCAGGCCGACCTCGACGCCGATCACTGGCCCGACCTCGGCACGCCGGATCTGGTGTGGGCCTCGGCCTCGATGCACCACATGGCCAACCCCGACCGCGCCCTGACGAGCGTCCATGAACTGCTCGCACCCGGCGGACTGTTCGCCGTCGTCGAGCTCGCAGGCTTCCCCCGCTTCCTGCCCGCAGGTGCCCCGGAGAGCCGGCCCGGACTCGAGGAGCGCGCACATGCCGCGACCGACAGCTTCCACGCCGAGCACGTTCCGCACCGCGGCGCCGACTGGGGCCTGATACTGACAGCCGCCGGCTTCACCGTCGAGGACGAGCGCACCATCACCGTCAACATCGAAGGTGCGCGCAGCGAAGCGATCGGCCGCTACGCCTACGGCAGCCTGCAGCGCATCCGCGGCGTCGCCGCACCCGCCCTCAGCCACGAGGACCTCGCCGCACTCGACGAACTCCTGGACACCAGCAGCCCGAACAGCCTTCTGCAGCGTGAGGACCTCGCCGTACGCACCGAGCGCACCGTCTGGGCCGCCCGCCGCGCCTGAACACCCGGCCAGGCACGCCTGGTTGCCTGCCGGGCAGCCTCACACCCAATTACTTGCCTCATACGCAACCACCGCCTGCGCAGCACTATGGGCTTCGTTGGGCTGAGCAACCATGCCCGCGCACGCCCGCGCAGTGCTGTCGCCGCGACCCCTCAGCGCGGCGGAAAGGAAACGGAGCATCATGACTGCACCGCAGATCCCCGTCGAATACGAAGCCTGGCGCCAGGGCCGGTGGGAAGAGATCGCCGGAGCGAACGGCAAGGCCACCGTCGTCGCCAACGCCAAGATCACTGACCCGGGCCCTCTCACGCTTCCCGGCATCCCCGGCGAATGGCGCACCACCGAAGCAGGCGACCTGACCGTGACGGCCAAGGCCGGCGACGGCGTACAGGTAGCCGGCAGCCTCGTCGACGGAACGAGCCCCGTTCCCTCCGGCGGCTCCCTGGAATTCCCTGACAACCGGGTCGGCTACGCCAGTGGCGCGGATGGCTCCTACGGCCTGGTCGTCATGGACCACGGCCGCGTCGAGCGCACCGGACTCACCGGCATCGACACCTTCCCCTACGACCCCACCTGGGTCTTCGAAGGCCAGTACCGAGCAGCTCCCGAAGGGCGTCGCATCGAAGTGGGGCGGTTGACCAGCCCACCCAGCACCGAAGCCATCCTGGCGCCCGTCGACCTGGCCGTGACCATCGATGACACCGAATACGTCCTGGCCGTCCTGCAGGACTTCCCCGGCCAGCGACTGGTGATCTTCACCGACGAGACCAACGGCGATTCGACGCCGCCGATCGGCCGCTGGCTGGTGCTGCCGCTCCTGGAACCCGGCAGCACCCTGACGGTCGACTTCAACAAGGCCACGCTCTCGCACCACCACCTGAACCCGGATGTATTCGTCTGTCCGCTCTCGCCGCCTGGCAACCACCTGCCGATCCGAATCGAGGTCGGCGAACGCGCGCTGATCCACGCCGCTGTCGGCCAGAGCTGATCTGCCTCACTCCTGCCGGAACCCATCACTCGTATCGAAGGAAGACCGCATGAGCCAGGACCTGAAGGACAAGGCCGTCACCTACCTCCGCGCACTGGAGAACCGCGACTGGAAGACCGCTCGTGCCCTGTGCGCCGAGACGGCCATCGTCTGGCACAACGACGGCAAGGGCGAGCAGTCCATCGAGGAGAACATCGCCGGAATGGAAGGGCAGATCGAATCCATCGAATCGATGCGCTACGACATCCTGCGCCAGCTCTCCCAGCCGGGCGAAGTCCTCCAGCAGCACGTGGTCCACGTCGCCACCACCAACGGCATGCGCGGCGAGGTCCACGCCGCCGTCTACTTCGGCTTCGACGACGCCGGACAGATCAAACGCATTGAGGAGTACGCCAACTTCATCCCGGTTGGCGGTCAGGACGGCTGACGGCGACACCACGGCGCACAGTGCGCAGCGCTCAACCTCGAAGGGGCCCACCTGCTGCCCGGGGCCGTCGACCACCGGTTCGACGGCCCCGGGCAGTAGCAACCGCGCTCGACGGGCAGCCGCCCATCAGCCGTGTCAACAACCCTGCGGGTCAATACACCTAGGCCGGGCAGCCCCGGCGCCTCGCACACCCATTCCGCGGCGGCGCGAGCGGCGGCCCCTCCAGCCGAAAACCGGGCCGCCCCCTGCACCGAGCGCAGGGGGCGGCGGGCTTGGCAGCCGGGTTGTCACCGCAGGCGTACGCAGAGCGGTCGTCCGAGGTCGCGGAACTCGACGCATACCCGGGTGCCTACCGGGTGCTGCGGGCCGGTCCGGCCGTCCCGGCCCCAGCTGGTCTCCACAAAGTTCGTGCCAGGGGCCGGGTGCTTCGCCTGCTTCCAGCCGGTCGCGGCTGTCATACGGCCGCCGGGGCGCTGGTAGAGCCACCGGGCTTGCGCCGTGGGCTTGTTGGTCGCCATGGAGGCGTACACCCAAGCGACACCGCGATCCGCCGAGCGTCCCTTGTGCCAGTGCTTCACCACGATGCCCGGCGAACACTCGCCCCGGCCCTCCGAGCGGCATGCGTTCTGCCGGTCGTACTTGTACGTCGCCGCCGACGCCGGCGTGGTGCCGGCACCCGCCAGGAGTAAGGCCAGGGCGGTGGTTACCGCAGAGCTCAGGATTCGCTTCATGATCAGCCAACCGCCGGGGAGCCGTGCCGGAGACGCTGCCGCCGCGTACACCACACGTCCGGGTGAGCTGATCGACGGGCAACCGCGCGAGGTCAGCGGCCGTAGGCGGTGCCCATGGCCGCCCATTGGTCGTAGGCGTCGCGCATCAGCCGCATTCCGGCCGCCTCCCTCTCCTGTGCCGGACCGCCGTGGGGCCGTGCGTTCACGAGGACTCCGTCCCTTCGGCCGTCGTGCCCGCCGCCGCGCGCGGGACGTACGGGCCCGCGGGGTACTCCCGGTCACCCGGCTTGTAGAACGCGCGCAGCGCGTCGTACTCCGCCTGCAGCGGGTCCGCCGGCAGCCCATTCTTCACGACCGACCCGTACGGCAGTCCTTCCCGGTCGGTGTGGATGACGGCCCGGTACTCCCGCCCGCCGGGCGCGTGCTCGGAGGCCATGGTGAATCCGACCAGCCGGTGCTTGTGGAACACCCGGAACTGGGTGTTGGTGCGGTCGATCACGCCGCCGTAGTGCACGGTCAGCCCGAGTTCCGGCCAGCCGGCCGCCTCCGGCCCGAGCAGCGGGGCCAGTTCACCCGCGGGCACCGGTCCCCGCTTGCGCTCGGTGGGGACCGTCCCGAGAATCCCGTCGGCCTCGCCCCGCACCACCGCCCCCGCCGTGGTATTCACGAAGGACTGCACCGGGATCGAGCCAAGCAGCACGGCGGTGCCGTCGAGATTTGCCGGGCCGTGCGTGCCCCACTCCTGCCAGGTCCAGCCGTCCGCGGTCGGGGCGAAGCCGAGTTCGGCGAGTGCGGCAATCCGGTCGGCCGGGCTCGGCAGGGTCCCGGCGTCCGTCGCGGCGAGGAGATCGGTGCGCGGCGGAAGCGCGGCGCTCCGTCCCCGCGCGTCCGTGACCCCCGCGACCCACAGAGCCCAGGCGCCGTCAGGGTTTTGGACCAGGTGAGCCGAAAGAGCTTTTGTCATCCCCGACCTACTTTCCGGACCGTCACGTCCCGTGCGCGGCCCGCGCGTTGGTGTCCTTCGATTCCGGCAACGTATCGGCAAACACCCGACCGGCGCCGGTCGTTCGAACCCCTTGCCCGAACTCCAACTCCAAAGCTAGAGTTGGCACAAGGCAAACAATGCAGAAAGGAATGCAACCCATGCCCACCTTCTCCTATGTGGTGCAGCAGAGCCACGACCAGGGGACCACGTGGACCCCCGGACCCGTCACTCCCGCCGGCCCCAAGTGGGACGATGAGGACGCCGCCCGGCTCGCCTCCGAGATCCTCGACCAGACGTACCGGCAGATCCTCCGCGGCGACGGCTCCGTGTCCGTCCCGCTCCTCCAGGTCCTCGTTTGGGCCGGACCCGCCCAGGGCGCCCCCCTCGCCACCTCGTCCACCGGCACCGACCGGCAGTGGCGGGCCACCGGCGACCTCATCGAGGAAATCGCCAACGACATCCGCCACCACGAGAACGAGAAGAAGCGGCACGAGGCCGAGGCCGCCAGCGCCCAGACCGCCATCAACAACGCCAAGGCCCGGCTGGCCAACCTCGTCCGCAGCGCCGCCCGCATGCAGATGCCCCAGGTCGACATCGCCCACCGCGCCGGCCGCAGCCGCGAGTGGGTCCGCAAGACCGTCGCCTGAACCGCTCGGAACCAGGAAGCGCCCGCCCTCACCCCCGAAGGCGGGCGCTCCGGCATTCAGGGGCCGCTGTCGGACGGGTCCGGGACCATCCGGGAATGGACGACGTGAAGGCATCCGCGGTCTACCGGCTCTTCGACGAGCATGGGGCGCTCCTCTACATCGGCGTGACCCGTGATCCGGCCTCGCGCTGGAAGGACCATCGCAAGGAGATGTTCTGGTGGCGGGAGGTCACCGACAAGCGCTTGACCTGGTACGCCACCCATGAGGAGGGGTGGGCGGCCGAGTCCCACGCCATCCGGACCGAAGGCCCCCGGTACAACAAGAGCTCGTGGCCGAACATGGCTCCGCAGCTCCCGCCCGGAGTGCCTCCGCAGCCCTGCGGAACGCGCATCGCCTACCAGCACCGCGAGACCCGGGTCGGCTACCGCATCCAGTGGTACCAGTGGCGGCTCACCCTCCAGGACGCGCTGGAGACGATCCGGGAGGAGGAAGCGCCCGGGCCGCAGGAGGGTGAGCCGACTGGCGGCTGAGGACCGTTCGGCCACCGGTGGTCCCCTCCCGTGCGGCAGAGTGCTGCTCGTCGGCTCAGGTCGGAGGCCGGCCGCCGCTCCTCGCGCTCCCTCGCTTCCGGTGGTGCCGCTCCTGCCGACAGGCCGTGTCCTTGTGTCCCGCTGTGTGTCCTCGCGTGTGTCCCGGCTTGTGCTCATGTGATGTCGCAGGTCAGGGCACGTTTCGCGGCAGAAGGGTGACGGACGGCGGGTGTGCACATGACGGTGCCCCGTCTCGCACGGCTGGCGAGGCGGGGCACCCGGGGGCCGGTCCGTTATGGGGGTACGCACCGGCCGGGCCGGTCTGGGGTCAGACGCCGAGTCGGTTCACGGCCTCCTTGAGGACGAGCCCGTTTGCGGCGGGGTCGTGGCCCATCACGAGTCCTTGTGAGGTCAGGGTGTCGAGGTGGTGGCGCAGGTCGGTGTGGCCGCAGGGGGCGGGCAGCAGGCCGAAGATGTCGGGGTAGCGGTCCTCGGTGTCGGCGGTGAAGAAGTCGCGGTCCTGGACGCCCCGGTCGGCTTCGGTGAGCCGGGGTTCGGCGCCGGCGGTGATCTGGGGATAGAGGATGCCGACGGCCTGGCCCTCGGTGGCGAGCGGCATGGACAGCCACGCGGTGAGCTGGTCGGGCCAGAACTGGGGCTTCAGCTCCTTGCCGTTGTTCTTCCACAGCGGTTCGCGGCGGCCGGCGAGGAGGGCGTCGGTGACGCTTGGGTGCTGGGTGGGGTGCATGCGCTCGCCGGAGGCGAGGCGGGTGCGGACGGTCTCGTAGAGGTCGAGGGCGTCGAGGAGGCCGAAGCCGAACGCGGCGGCGGACGGCCAGGGCAGGACCCGGACGACGCCGTCCTCGACGCGGGCGAACACCCGGTCGTTGGCGAGGAGGCGCCATCCGGCGCGGGACAGGGTGAGAGCGGTGGTCGTCTTGCCCGCGCCCTTGTCGCCGAGGGTGAGGACGGTGGCGCCGTCGGGGGCGGTGACGGCGGAGGCGTGCAGGATGTGCCAGCCGTCG
Organism: Streptomyces roseofulvus; assembly: GCF_039534915.1. Taxonomy (NCBI): domain Bacteria; kingdom Bacillati; phylum Actinomycetota; class Actinomycetes; order Kitasatosporales; family Streptomycetaceae; genus Streptomyces; species Streptomyces roseofulvus. Next base: position 116,140 of record NZ_BAAAWE010000001.1, read on the forward strand.
GCGAGGAGCTGGGCGCGAAGGAGTTCGCGGGCGAGGCGCGCCGCGGCAGCGGCGAGCTCGGTTGCGCCGGTGCCGACGATCCGCAGCAGCCGCCACTCCTCGTCCCACCGGTAGGCGATGGAGCGGTCCTCGTCGACGGCGGTCACGAGCGCGCCGTCGCGGGCGACGCGGAGCTGCGCGCCGGCGTACTCGACCGTCTCGGGGTCGCCCTGTTCGACGACGGCGGCCAGGGCCTGGAGTTCGGTGTCGTCGAGGTCGGCGGAGACCGTGGGCCCGTCGATCTCGGTGGTGGGCGTGGCGGTCCACCAGCTGCCGAGGTAGCGGGTGGCCCAGGCGGGGACGGTTTCGGTGGTGCTGGTGACGGTGACGGCCTGGCCGTCGGCGGTGGTGATGCGTACGGCACCCATGCGGGTCAGATCTCCTCGTTGAGTCGGGTGTAGGCGGTGTGGAGCTTCTCCTCGGCCGCGGCGAGCTGGGCGGTCTCGGAGTCGTCGAGGGGAGGCGGGCACAGGGCCGGGGTGCCGCCGGTATAGGTCACGGGCATCCCGAGCCAGACGCCGGTGTCCTGGCGCACGGACATCTCGGTGGTGCCGTCCGCGAGGCCGAGGGCGTGGGTGAGTGCGTCCAGGACGGCGCCGGCGGGCCCGAGCCGGGTGCGGCCGATGCCGTCGCTGATCCGGCGGGGCCGTGCCGCGAGTTCGTCGCGAACCTGCTGGACGGGGACGGTGACAGGCTCGCCGTGGACGGTGGTGGTGGACGCGCAGATGACAGCGCCGTCGCCATGCTCGCCGATCACGTGGCCATGGACCGCGCCGACGGGAACGCCGAGGTGGCGGGCGAGGGTCAGACGGTATCGGGCGGTGTCGGTCGCGGCCCCGATCCCTACGACACGTGTGCAGTTGGAGCGTTCGGCGAAGACGCGGGCGAGGACGTCGACCGGGTTGGTAACCATGACGGCGACGCCGGTGTAATCGGTGAGCTGACGGGCGAGGTGGACGATGAGCGGGCCGTTCGCGACAAGCCCGGCCATGCGCACGTCCCGGCGGGCCATGTTGGTGAACCGGGCCCGCGGGGAGAGCACCACAGCGTCGCAGCCACTCATGGCCTCCGGTGTGGTGACGGTGACCCGCATGCGTGACTTGGTGACCTGCGCCTGGTCCTCCAGATCGGTGACGAGCCCGCGGGCACTGGCCTGCGATCCGGAGGCGACCAGAAGTTCACTGCACCAGCCGGCGGCGACGAGGAGAGCGCCGACGCTCTGCCCGACCGCCCCGGCTCCGATCAGTCCGATCCTCATGCGGTTACCGCCTCTCGTACGCGGGTCAGATACAGGCGCCACCAGGTCGCCCCGTCGCCGCCGGCCGCGAGTGGGGCGGTGGCGTGGTCGAGGAGGTCCGCGATGTGGCGGGCGCGGGCCTGCACCGCGGCCGCGTGCGCGGACAGCGGCAGATCGGCCGGGCAGGTCAGGTAGGTGGTCAGGATGTTGAGGGTGTCCATAAGGACCAGGACCACGAGCTCGCGCAGCCATCCGGCCCGCTCGTCGGCGGGCAGTCGGCGGGCGGCGGCGTGCACGAAGGAGTCGACGCCGCCGAGGACCGCCTCGGCGGAGGCCGCCGGGCGGCGGGCGATCAGCCCGAGCAGGAGGCGGGAGACGAGTTTCGCGGTGTCGGCGACCGGGTGACCCCGCATCAGCCCCGGATCCAGGTACACCGGTCGGCCGGCGGCGGCGAAGACCGCGTGCTCGGGCTTGAGGTCGCCGAAGATCACCCCTCCCCCGGGCCGCGGCCGTGGGGGGAGCGGGCGGGCGCGGCGCAGTCGATCGGCCGCTGCTGCGAGGGCCTGGCCGTGTCCGGTCCGGCGCAGGTAGGCCGATCCGGACAGGCCGTTGAACTTGCGGGCGAAGGTGCCGGCGATGCCGCGCTCGCCAATCGCCGCGCGCTCGACGGCCTCACCGACGCCGTCGCGGGCGAGACCTTCGGCGACATCGTCGAGGACCAGGGCGAGCAGTTCACGGGTGCGGCCGGGCTCGGCGTCGATCAGGTCCGCGAGCGTCGGCCCCGCCACCGGATGGGTGAACAGCACGCCGCGGGCGTATCCGGCAAGCGGGGCAGTGGTGAGCCGGGCGGGCCCGGCCAGGGTCCGCAGCTGCTCGGCCTCGCGCGCCATCAGCGAGCCGGACGCGGCGAGATAGGCCGTCTGCCGCGCCCGGACGGTCTCGAAGTCTCCGCACACCCCGGCGGCCACCGACACCAGCGAAGTGCCGCAGACCGACAGCTTGGCGTACAGGGGGCGGCCGTCGACGTGGAGGTGCTGCACGTAGCTGGTGACGGACGGGATGACCGGGCCTGGCACCACCACGGCGCCGGGCCACAGGGTCCGGGCCGCCGTGAGGACCTGTTCGCCGGCCATCGCCAGCACATCAGCCACAGCCGGAGGCATCATCGTGACCACCCCCCGGCCGCCGCCAGAGGCTCGGTCGCGGTCTCGGCGGCTGTCCGGGCCGCTGCGGCTCCGGTGCCGCACACGCACCCGGCGGCGGGCATCGCGGTCAGGGTGCAGCGGACGCGGTCGGGGCCGATGACGGCGCCGACTTCGGTGAGGTAGGCGCCGGCCGTGAGGCGGTCGGCGAGTTCGGTCGCGAGCTGGCGGGAGCCCTCCTCGTGACCGATGCCGTCGCCGAGCCACAGGCGTAAGGCGGCGCTCGGGGACAGACGCGGGTCGTCGGGGTCATCGTCGAGCCGTTCGGCCAGCCACCAGGCCGCCGCCCGCAGCCGCCGCACCGCCACCACCGGCACCAGGGCCTCGTCCTGCCGCAGCAGCCAGGTGTACGGGGCGGACAGGGTTCCGGCCCAGACCTCGCAGTGGATGCTCACAGCTCGGTCACCTCCACACGTACGTAGGCGGCGGGGCCGATCTCGTACAGGGCGATCCCGGCGGTGTCCCGTTCGCGGACGTGCCGCAGCGAGCCGGGGTCCAGCGGCCGGCGGACGATGCCGCCCGGGGCGATCACCGAGACCGTGGCAAGCCCGGGGGCGTGGTCGGCCACCACGAGGAGGCTCTCGCTGCGGACGCGGGCCGCCACATGGGCGGTCAGCCCCTCGGCCAGAAGCGAGAGCCGCCCGACGTCGGACATGCGCAGGCCCCGCAGGCCGAAGTCCACTCCCGTGCAGAACCCGGCCCGGGACGGCGTACGCGCCTCCGCCGCGGGATAGCTCCGCAGCCGGCGGCCGGGCGCCTCGCCGGCCTCGACGACGCCGGTGCGCGGGCCGTGGGCGGGAAGAGGGTGCAGGGAGGACGGGATCATCGCGGGTTCCTCCGTCCGCCGCCGGTGATGCGGGTGGCCTCCAGTGCCTCGCGCAGGGCAGCCGGCCGCATCAGCCGGGGACAGGCGCCGGGCGGCCGGAGCCACCAGCGCGCCGACGTCTGCTCACTTCCCGGGCGGGGCACGGCGATCCACCACGGGCGCCCCAGCGCCACTGTCCCGGCCACGGTCCAGTCCGCGACCGTGCCGAGCGGCACCCACACGTAGGTGTGGCCGGCTCCCTCGTCGTCCAGGACCGGCACGTCCGTCCAGTCCCCGGGCCGGTGCCCGGCGGCGGCCTTCGCCCATGTCCGGGGAACGGCGATCACGTCCCACGCCGCGCCGGCGGGGAGGACCGCGTACGGCCGGCGGTTCCATTCGTGCCAGACGGCCCACTCCTGTCCGCCTCGTGAGGAGCGCGCGAGCCACATGGCCCCGGTGTCCGATGCATCTCGTTTCACTGATCAACCCCCTGTGCTGGTCGGGCAGTCGGCGCACACCCTCACGGGCCACCCGAGCCGGCCTCCGTCGCGGGTCACGCTGTACGCGTATCCGCCGGGCCTGGGGGGTTTTTCGGCTCCGCAGCGGGCACAGCGCAGGCCGTGCAACCGCTCACGCTGGTCCGGCGATATCGACCGCAGGTCCACGTCACCAGCACGAATGTCCTGCTGAGAGTGAGCCTGCATGGTCGTACTCCGATCCGGCAGCCCGATGCATGGCGCAATCGAGCCGCTACGCGCCGTGTGCGAGTACCCCTAGAGTGACGCCGTGCGCACTCCCTGCGCAAGTGCGCAGCGAGTGCGGAGCAAGTTTGCTCGTGCTGTCGGAATATGCAGGCCAGGAGGAAACGGGTGTGCAGCGGGTTCGTCGGGTGGGGCAGACTGGCGCAAGGCAAGTGCGCAGCAAGGGCAGCAACGCAGGAGAAGGGGGCGGCGTGTGACCGGAGCGGAGCCGAATCCGCCGGTGAGCCGGCGGAGCGCCGGGGCCGAGATGAAGCGCCTGCGCCTCAGCAAGGGGCTGAAGACGGAGGAGGTCGCCGCCCGCCTGGGCACGTCGACCACGCGTATCAGCCGCATGGAGACCGGCAACGGGCGAGTCGCGGTCAAGCCGAAGGAAGTCGAGATTCTCTGCGACCTCTACGGCGTCCACGACGAGCGGCAGCGCGCCGCGCTGGCCAGCATGTTCGTCGCCGCGCAGCAGCCCGGATGGTGGGACCAGTACCGCGACGTCCTCCCCTCCGGCCTGGAGGTGCTCCTGGAGCTGGAGAACGGCGCCGAGCGTGAGGCCGCCTTCGAGCTCACCCTCGTCCACGGGCTTCTGCAGACGCCCCGGTACACGCGGGCGATCCTGGAGTCGAGCCCGAGCGTCCGCCGCGAGGACATAGAAGACAGCGTGGCGCTGCGCCAGCGCCGCCAGGAGCGCGTCACCCGCACCCAGGACCCGCTCACCGTCTGGATCATCCTGGACGAGAGCGCCGTCCGCAGCCCCGTCGGCGGCGACGACGTCAACCGCGAACAGCGCCAGCACCTCGCCGAACTCGCCGCGCTGCCCAACGTGACGCTCCAGGTGATCGAGGAGCGTAAGGGCGCACACCCCGGCCTGGCCGGCCCCTTCGCGATCTTCGAATTCGAAACGCAGTCCCCGGTCGTCTACGTCGACAGCCCCGCCGGAAACCTCTACCTCGAAAAGCGCGCCGACGTCCGCAAGTTCAGCGCGACCTTCGACCTGCTGCGCGCCTCAGCCCTCGACCCCGCCGACACCATCGCACTACTGCGCCGCACCATTCCAAGGGAGTAACCACGTGAACCGCCCTACCTCCCCCACCCGCCCCAGCCCCGAGGAGCTCGACCGCCTGGACTGGTTCAAGTCCGAGGCCAGCTCCGCCCAGGGCGGTTGCCTGGAAGTCGCCTTCCTCGACGACGGCCGCGTCGCCCTGCGCGACAACGAAGACCTGGACAACCCTCCCTTCGTCGTCACCCGCCACGTGTGGGACTGCTTCCTCGACGGCGCGAACCGCGGCGAATTCACCCCGCGCAGCTGACCACCGCTGCCGCAGCAGACAACGTCGGGCGTCACCGTTCACGGTGACGCCCGACGCCGTATCCAAGCCCGCCGGCCCGGCCGCAGTACCAGCAGCGGGCACCGCGCCGACCCGGGTATGACTGATCCCCCGCACGGGGGTACAGGGGATCAGTGCGGGCGGTGAGCCGAGCGCCCTTGACGAGTCGGCAGCGCTCGGCCGCCCATGGGGGCGTAGTGGTTGGCAGAGACCAGCGCGCGTGTGCAGGAGCAGCAGGGCTAGAAGGTGAAAACGCTGGTGGCCACGATGACGGTGCACTCCGAGTCATACGTGTGTTCCCAGTGGCAGATCCTCCTCACATCACCGCCCGAGCACGTTGACGAGCTTGCCGGGCTCGGGAATAGGCGCCCCGTCCGGGGTCGAGCAGGTCCACCGCAGGTGCGGGATACACAACGTGTAGGTTGACGTGCCAAAACTCGGCACTGAGGGGTGGGGTAGATGGTGCGAGGGAAGAAGCCGAGCAGCAGAAGCGTCGGCGTCCTAGCGCGTTGGGGGTTCGCTGCCGCAGTTGCGGTGGGCACGGTGGCCTGCTCCTCCGAGAGTCCACCGGAGGAGACACCCGCATACCGGGACGGCCGGGAGATGGGCGTCGCGCTGTATGAAGAAGGCAAATGGCCAGATGCCAGCCAATCCAAGGCAGAGGGCTTGTGCCGTTTCCCCGCTCAGGTCGAAGGCCTCCAGGGCGCGGAAGCGGATGACTACATCGCTGGTTGCGCGGCCGGGCTCCGTGAACACTGATGCGGAGCCATCGCCGGGCGGACTCGTCGCTATGTTTTTTCCGTATCGAAAGCCCAAGTGGGGGTGTCCCGATGGAGAGCGCTGCGAACAAGGGCGGACGCCCAGTAGTCGGACCGGCCGTCAGCGTCGCCTACCCGGAAGCCCTGCTGCCTGAAGTCGACGCCGCCGCCCACGCGCTTCCCTACAGCGGGCTGGCCTCCACCCGTGAGTTGCTCAACGTCCTCGCGGGCCTGTCCGACCAACTGGTCAGCCAGCGGGACAACGCCCAGGACATCGAGGAGGACCGCGCGTACAGAGAACTCGCCGGCATCGCCTACGCCGAGCAGGTTCACACACTGCGGGCGACACTCCAGGACGCCGCGCGGGCCCTGCCGATTGCCGAGGCGGAGCGGCAGCTGGGATCACAGGTCGCCGAGGCAGAAGCCGCCCGAGCCGAGGGTCATCTGAGCGGTCTCGTGGCTGCTCGCGCGATCCTGGAGGCCATCGCCCGGATGCTGCCCCAGGACGCCCACCACGTGCGGGACCGGTCCTCACTCGACGCCCCCCAGCAGGACCTGGACGCCTGATCCCAGACACGGCGAAGCCCGGCCGGAAGAAGGCCGGCCGGGCTTCGAACCCCCGCGATGCGGGGACGACGTACAGCTGATGCATAAACACGGTCAGTCCGCAGCCTGCGGACCCGGTCAGCCAGTCGTGACATGCTGTGCAGCCTCACGCAAGTGGCAGTTCCTCAAGGTTGGCCTGGCGCCCAGGGAATCAGGTCCGGTGCCGGCCAGCCCCGCGCCCCGGCACCTGGTGGTGCCGGGGCGCGGGGCGGGATGTGCTCAGAGCTGGCCGAAGAGCATGGATCCGGGGGCGGCGGGGTCGGTGGAGTAGTAGTACTCGTACGTCGCCCGGATGAACTCCTGACGGGAGACAACCCCGTCTCCGTCGGTGTCGAGCTTCGAGAACGTCTCCAGGGCGAAGGGGTCGGTGACCTGCCAGACGTCCGTCAGGAAACGCTGGAACTCGTCCTTGCTGATCTCGTTGTCGCCGTTGACGTCGATGACGTCGAACACCGCGTGGGCGCCGCCCTCGACGAGGTTGAGCCGGCTGGTGTCGACGCTGAGCAGACGGGTGGCCTGGATGTACTGCTCGCGGTTGAGACGGTCACCGTCGACGCCCGCGTGCCGCAGCACCTCCAGCCAGTGCATCTGGTAGAACGCGGTCAGCGTCCGGGCGCGGCGGTCGTCCTTGGCCAGCTTGTAGCCGTTGATGAAGCGGTCGGCCAGCGCCTGGTAGTCCGACCACTCCACGTAGCCGTTCTTGTCGGCGTCCAGGGCGTCGAAGGCCCGCCCGTACTTCTCGCTCACGACGTCGTTCGCCACGGTAGTCACGTGATTTCCCCTTGTTCGATACCAGTGCTCGGTCGTCTGCATCCTGCGCGACCGTCACGCCCGGTGGTCTAGTTCCACCCAAGATCACCCGGTGGTGTGAACCGCATCAGGCCACCATGTGACCGAACCCGACACCACCCGGCCGTAGGTCCGTGTGACTTTGTCCGACTGCCCCCCCACCCCGCGGCGCCGCCCTGCTCGGCTTCACCGGCGCCGACCTAGCCGAGCGGGCGGAGACGATCAGCCAGGGCACGCAGCACGAGCTGCGGATTCGGGCCACCAGCCGCTGACCGCGTCCGGCCCACGGGGCGTGCGATCACAAGGCGGGGCTGCATAGCCTGAGGGCACAGCCCTGGGGGGCGTCTGAAGGAGCACGAGAATGCCCGGTCGTCTCCTCTGGTCGGGAGCAGTCACCTTCGGTCTGGTGACCCTTCCCGTATCGCTTGAGGCCGCCGTCGAGTCACACGACGTCCACTTCCGGCAGATCCACACCGAGGACGGCGGCCGGATCCGCTACCGCAAGGTCTGTGAGGTCGACGGCCAGGAGCTCACCGAGGACGAGATCGGCAAGGCGTACGAGATCTCCAAGGACCACCTCGTTCCGATCACGGAGCAGGACCTCGCCGGCATGCCGCTGCCCACCGCGAAGGCGGTCGACATCGTCGCCTTCGTCGACGCCGCTGACCTGCGCTGGGAGCAGTTTGGAGCCGGGGACTATTACGTGCGCCCGGCCGGACAGGTCGCCGCCAAGCCTTACGTACTCCTGCGGAAGGCGCTCCAGCGCACCGACAAGGTGGCCATCGCGAAGTACGCGCTACGCGGCCGCGAGCGCCTTGGCGTCCTACGGCCGCATGGCGACGCGCTGCTCATCCAGGGGCTGCACTGGGGCGACGAGATCCGTTCCCCTGCCGAGCTCGCGCCGCCGGCCGTGGACCTCACCGAGGAGGAGATCGAGCAGGCGCTCACGCTGCTGGAGTCGATGACCGTCGAGCACCTGGACGACCTCGGCGACCTCCTGACCGACCACTACACCGAGGCTCTGCACGAGGTGATCGAGGCGAAGGCCGAGCACCGCGAGCCGCGGCCGGTAGCGGGCGAGGAGGCGCCGGCCGGGCAGGTCGTCGACCTCATGGCGGCGCTGGAGGCGTCGGTCGCGGAGGCGCGGGAGCGCCGCGGCGAGGCCCCGGCGGGCGGGGGCGAGGCGACGGTGCACGAGATGCCGAAGCCGAAGAAGGCGCCCGCGAAGAAGACGGCGGCCAAGAAGACCGCCGCGGCGAAGAAGACGTCTGAGAAGAAGGCGCCGGCGAAGAAGGCTTCCCCGCGGCGGCGGAAGTCCGCGTAGGCGGAGGCTTCAGTCGAGGCCGAGTTCGGTGTCGGGCCGGCAGAACGGGCACGCGGGGACCTTGCCCTCGGCGAGGACGGCGCGGGCCTGGTCCCGGCCGAGGGGCGCGGTGTGCTTCGCGGCCATGCGGCAGTCGGCCAGGTGGACGCGGTCCGGGACCGGGCGGCCGCGCTCACGCAGGTAGCCCAGCACCCACGCGGGGCCCTCCGGCCTGGGCCGCTGGGGCCGCAGGGCGGCCTCGCGGGCCTCGATCTCCGCGATCCGTGCCCGCGCGGCGGCGCCGAGGATCTCGGCAAGCTTCGCGATCGTCCGCAGCTGCGGCAGGTCGTCAGGGAGGGGTATCTGCGCGGTCACACCGACACGAGCGTCCGCGGGCGGTGAGTGAACGCCATCCCCGGCGCCGAAGCCTGACATGTCTGGCAGAGCGGGCAGCCTCCAGGGCCATAACGATGGCAGCGTTCATGACAAATCGCGCAGAGGCCGACCTGGTCTGACGGAGCCATCTCCGGCTTCAGGTTCTTCGGGGAGGGCTGATAGGGGGCGGTGGTCATGGCCGGCGGCTTTCTCGGGCAGGGGTGGTGCCGCACCAGGGTGAAGCCCATGAAGTCGTTCGACGGTGCGGCTCGCGTTGCGCGATAAATCGAACGTCTGTTTGCATTGTAGGCATGGAGCGCACCACCTTCCCACTCGACCTGCTCACCGCGCAGACAAGGGCGACCGCCGCCTACCAGGCCCTCGCCGTCTCCCGCCCCGTCCATCCCGCCGCGCTCCGCCGTGCCCTGATCCACTGGGAGACCGCCGTGTTCTACCACCCGTACTGGACCGGCCGGGGCCGGTCCGCCGGCGGCCGCGCCGACCTACGTCGCGCCGCCCGGACCGCGCTCACCCACCGCGACCGGGAGGAGGCCACAGCATGAGCGAGCGCGATCACGTCATCTGGCACGTGCGGTGCCACCCCGATACGACGCAAGACGCCTACCGCCGCGTCCTCGACCTCGCGAGCGAGTTCACACCGACCGTGCAGCCGCTGCCGCCCACCGCTTTCGTCGCCCAGCTGCGCGGCGCAAGCAAGGTCTTCTCCGAAGCCCCTCGCCGACTGGCACAGCGATTCCAGCTCCAGGCCGTCGCCAAACACGGCGTCCTCGTCCGCGTGGGAGTCGCCGACACGTGGTCGACGGCCGCGACGGCGTCCGCGCACGCCGGACCGTCCGGTGTGCTGCACCTCCCCGATCACCGCGCCGTCGAAGCCTTCCTCCACCCGCTGCCGGTCGACGAGCTCCACGGCATCGGGCCCGCGCAGGCCGCGAGCCTGCGCCGCTTCGGCCTGCACACGGTCGGCGCGCTCGCTGCGATGCCCGAGGACGTCGTCTGCCGCCTCCTCGGCGGCAAGCAGGGCCGCGTCATGCGCGATCGTGCCCGCGGGATCGACCCCCGCGTAATCACCGCGCACCGGATGCCCGAGTCGACCAGCGCGCACACCGCCTTCCCCTGGGACGAGACAGATGCTGCGAGCGTGCGCGCCGCCGTGCTGGACCTCGTGGTCACCGTCGGCGAGCGGATCCGGCGCCGCGCCCAGGTCGCCCGCAAGGTCACGCTGACCATCGGGCTCGCCGGCGGCGCGAGCGTCTCCCGGACCCGGACACTGCCCGCCGCGTCCGGACACACCGAAGACCTCCGCAGCACCGCGTACCGGATCCTCGACGGCATGGCGCTCCAGCGTGCCCGCGTGCGGCGGATCGTGCTCACCGCCGAAGACCTGACAGCCGCCGACACAGGCCCCGGCACCCAGATGTCCCTCGACCCCGAGCGCGAGGCCAGGCTCCGCATCGAGCCCGTCCTCGACCGGCTCAACACCCGCTGGGGCCACCCCGTGGTCAGACCTGCGGCCGCCTACCGGCACGCCTCCTGACGCTGGCAGAGGACCGCATGATCACCGACTACCGTCGCCCCACGTGGCCCGTCAGCTGCCGATGTCCCCGAGTCCGGGCGGGGCGCTTGTCAGCCGTGGTCTTCCCATTCCTCGGCGCAGAACCGGGCTTCGCTGATCACCGTGTCTCCGGCCCGGGCGGCCCGGACGTACATGCCGAGCCCGTCCGGGCCGAGATCGCCGCCGCACCCGATGAGCAGGCCAAACTCGTCGTTCTCGGCGCGGCGTTCCAGAGCAGCGTCGATCTCGCTGAGGGTCCTGCCGATGAGGTCGAGGCCGTCGAAGGCGAGCTGGGGCCGGTCCGCCCGTGGACGGTCACGGCGCCGAGAGCGGGGATGCCCTCTTCGTACCAGTAGTGCGCGGTCACACCGGCGCCGTCGAACTGGTCCTCGGTCAGATACCACTGCTCGGACTCCTGGTAGACCGGCCAGGGGAAGTGGCCGCGCCGCGCGGCTGGCACCTCGCCGTCCAGCGCCGCGGCCACCTGCTGAGGGGTCATCCCGAACCGCAGCTGCCCCACGCTCTGCAGCGGAATCCATCCCCAGGACGGCCGGTCCTCCAGCGCTCTCACCGGCCACGCTCCCGGGTTCGCGCTCTCGTCACGGACGTCTCGCCAGGCGATGACCGGCTCCGTCCCGTACGGGTCGTCGGCCAGCTCCGAGGCGACGAACAGAGCCTCAGTCCTCACCCGGTCACCGCCCTGCAGATATCCCTCAGGCGACAGGACCTGCTCCTGCGTGGCGCCCATGGACACGCCCCAGGCAGCGACCTCCAGGTCCCCGCTCCAGTTCACCCGCGCCCGTGCCCCCTGCCGATCAGCGAGCGCGAGAAGGTCTGCGCGGGCCTCGGACGGAACCCGGTCGATGAGCTCCGCGTCGCCCAGGCGCACCACACCGTCGAACGGACGATCAACCGGCTCAAACACGCCAGAGCAGTGGCCACCCGCTACGACAAGCGCGGCTACGTCTTCCTCGGCACCGTTACCGCCGCAACCCTCGCCATCTGGCTCCGCACGTGACGGCCGGACAAGTCCTAGGCAAACACCGCCTTGACCAGTGTCTGCTTCACCCTCTCGAACGTCCCGGCCATGGTGGGCAGGTCCATTTCGACGTCCCCGGAGGTCAGCGAGCCGGTCAGGGTCTTGGTGCCGTCGGGCGTGCTGTACATCAATGCGCCCCAGCCCCAGAACCCTCCGTTGTGGTGGAGGACAGTGCCGCCGCCGTCCAGCTCCTCAACGAACACCCCCAGGCCGTAACCCATCGTGGGGTCCGCGACGCGCATCTCGGCCAGAAGCTCGGGCGAGACGAGCTTGCCGCTGTTCAGCGCGGAGAAGAACGTGTGGAGGTCCCGGCTGGTCGAGATCATGTCGCCGGCGGCGGACACCCAGGAGGGGTTGAAGCGGGTGGTGTCGACCACCTTCCACTGTCCGGCGTCGTCGTAGCCGAAGTAGCCGTGGGCGTGCGGCTCGGGGATATCCTCCCGGGTCTCCGGAAGTAGGGTGCCCGTCAGCCCGAGCGGGCCCAGGATCAGCCGGTGCGTCTCCTCGGGCAGCGAGCAGCCGGTGACCTGCTCGATCAGCAGCCTGGCCAGGACATAGTTGGTGTTGGAGTAGCTCCAGGCCGTCCCCGGATCGAACCGCGCCGGCTTCGCCAACGCCCCCCGCACCAGCTCCTCCGGCCGGTAGGTCGCGTGCTGCAGGTCCACCCACTCCTTGCCCCACCCGGCGACCACACCGGGTTCGACCGACCCGTCCTTGGAGAACTCGCCGGTGAAGTTGAACAACCCGCTGGTGTGCTGCAGGAGCATCCGTACGGTGATCCGCCGGTCGAGCCGGAACTCGGGCAAGTGGTCGGCCACCAGGTCCTCGAGGCCGAGCCGGCCCTCGGCCACCAGCTGCAGGACGACGGTCGCGACAAAGGTCTTGGTGACGCTGCCGACCCGAAAGTGCCCGTCGGTCGGCGGCTTCGCGGTCCGGCCCAGCTCGCTCACCCCGGCGCTGCCGACCCACTCGCCGAGCTCGTCGTTCACGCGCAGCTGCACGCCGGCGAATCCGGCGTCGACGATCTCCTGCATGGCCTTCCGCAGCTCGGGGCGGTCCTGCGCGGCGGCGGTGTTCTGCTCACTCATGGTGATTCCTCATCTCGCGTCAGCGGGTGTGAGATGAGCGTGGACCCTGACCCAAGGTCAAGGTCAAGGCAATGGAGGAGCGTTACTCTCGCCCCATGGCACAGGGGCTCACGATCGGTCAGGCGGCGGCTTTCGTCGACATCACCGTCAAGACGGTGCGGCACTACCACCGGCTCGGCCTGGTCGCCGAACCGGAACGCGACCATTCCGGCTACCGACGCTACGGCTCGACCGACCTGCTGCGCCTTGTCCAGGTCCGGGCCCTGGCCGGGGCGGGCGTACCGCTGGCCGAGATCGGCGATCTGCTCGACGCCGAGCCCGAGCGGTTCGTCACCGCCCTGGACGACGTCCGCCGCCGGCTCACCGAACAGATCGAGGAGCTGACCGCCCGCCGCGACACCCTGCACCGGCTCGCCCACGGTGACCGCGCCCTGCTGCCCGACCGGGCCTGCGCGGTCCTGGAGCGACTCGCCGAGCTCGACTTCAGCCCCGACTACGTCACCACCCAGCGGGAGGCCCTGGTGCTGTCGCGGGCGCTGACTCCCGAGGTCTTCGACCTCTTCCTGGCCAACCTCGAACACCGGCTCGACGACCCCGAGTTCGTCGAGCTGACCAAGCGCGGCTGGGAGGCGAGGTCCTGGGATCCCGACGACCCGCGGATCGAGGAGCTGGCCTCAGCGGTGGCCGCCAACCTGCTGGGCGCCCGCGCGCTGCTGACGCTGCCGACCAAGCAACCGCACGGTCCCGACGCGGCCTCCCGGTACGGCGTGGTCAACCACCACCGGGAGGACGAGGCACCGTCCGTCGCCCGGCTGAACGGGCTGGTCGAGGGGCACCTGCGCGCGGCGGGCATTGATATCCCGCGTCAGTGATGGACTGCTGCGAACTTAATCGCCCGGACAGAGCCCAGTGCTCGCCCTTCGTGCAGCCCGACATCGGCCCGCGCGGCAGCCTCGGCTCCACCCTGGCGTTCGCAGATCAGTTCTGCCGGGCTGCTAGCCGGTTGCGTGCCCAGCGCTGGAGATCGCCACGGCGATAGAGGTACTCCTGTCCGTCCTGGCCGGCCAGATCGGGGAACTCGGGGTCGTTGATCCGAGCCCACCGCAGACCGGCGAGGCTGACCCCCTCCAGCTCCTGCTGGGCGACCCGCAGCCCGATCAGCTCCTCCTCCCCCGCGATCGGCGGTTCCCCGTCCCCCTCCCGGCCGGCCGGGGCTGCGGCTGCCGAAGCGCGGGCGGGCCCAGGAAGCGGAACAGGACCCGGGTCGGGGGCGGGCTGGGACTTGCGGAGGGTGAGCGGCTGGTGCCGTCCGGGGATGCCGGCCATGGCCCAGGCGCGGGCTTCGGCTTCGGAGAGGTTAAGGACCTGGGTCTCGCGGGCGGTGCCTCCGAGAACGACCTGGACGCGACCAGGATGGCGGGTCGGCTTGGGGGCCGGGGTGACTTCGGGTACGAGCATCTTCCAGGCGTTCATGGTGTAGCGCACGAGGATGCGGGTGGAGAAGTTCTCGCGCATCTCGGGGCCACCGAGCGCGCGGGCGGTCGCGGACTGCGCGACGAGCAGGACGTGGAGGCGTACCTGACGGCCCATGAACAGGATCTCGGCGAGCGCGTCGATCGCGGGCGAGGTCTTCGGGTCGTCGCTGGAGCGGATCTTCTCCCAGTAGCGGCGCAGCTGGGCCATCGTCGCGTTGATCTCTTCGAGGAGGATGACGATGCGGGGGCCGACGCGGTCGGGCTCGCTGGCGAGGACGTCGTCGCCGAGCTGTTCGGCGAGGCGGATGCGGCGGTGTCCTTCGGTGCCGAGGGCGATGAGGGCGTCGTGAATGTCGGCGATGTCGCGGCAGTAGTTGACGCCGGGGATGCCGCGGGCCCAGGTGTGGGAGATCCGTTTGAAGTCGAGGATGTGGGCCTGGGCGCCGTTGTGGAGGAACTGGCAGGCGATGGTGCGCAGGATGGTGGACTTGCCGCCGCCGGTGCCGGCGGAGATCAGGACATGCGGGGAGTCGTGGTCGAGGTCGACCGACACCTTTTTCTTCCCCGCTCCCAGTCCGATCAGTGGCGCGGACTCGGGTACGGAGGCGAGGAGGTCGCGTACGCCGGGGTCGTCCAGGCCGAGGGAGGCCGGGGGTCGGTCCTTCTTCTTGACGATCAGGTGCGGGTCGCGGCCGGCCAGCCGCCAGGAGAACGAGGCGTTCTGGAGCGCGAGCTTCTGCATGACCAGCTCGGCGACTTGGTCCCGGTTGAACTTCAGGTGCAGGGGGAGGTCGATGCGGATCTCGGCGTCGTCGTCGGAGAAGTCCGGTGGCACGTGAAGGTAGGTGGCGGGGTCGGTCTGCTCGGAGATCCCCAGCGGGTCAGCGAGCGCGTGGTGCAGCGGCTTGACCCACTCCCCCATCAACTCGCGCCGCTCCCGGCCCTTGACCCGGTACGCGACCCCGCCCGCGGTCGTGGCGAGCAGCGCGGCGGGGCCGCCGTAGGTGAGGGCCTGGGCCATGGCGTCGGGGTGGGTGAGGTAGGCGTACGCGCTGCCGGCGGCTGCGGCCAGAGCTGCGGTGCGGACGGTGAGCCGCTGCCAGCCTGCCCTGTATGAGGAGCGGCGTACGGGGGCGTCGAGGTTCTTCGCGATGATCTGGCGGCCGGGGCGCAGGAAGGTGGCGTCGGTGCGCCGGATCCCGTCGAGGTCTTCGCCCGCAAAGAAGCGGGTGGCGACTGCGGCCAGGTTGTCGATGGCCTCGTCGAGACCACGGGAGTGCTGGGAGGACATCGGTGGCTCCTCGAAAGGGATCAGCGGCGGACGTGCTTCTCACCCTTCGGCACCGGCTTCACCACCGGACTTACCACCAGTCCGCGGGCCGTATCACAGTTGGACAACCGTGCTTGGCGTGCCGTGGTAAGTCACGTTCCCGTGCCATGCCGACCACGGTGTCGGCCCGGGAGGCCGTAGGGCAGTCCTCGTGAGTTTTCCGGCAGGCCAGCGGCGGGGGAGGCTGGTTCGGCGGGATGCTCCTCCCGCCCGCTGAACGTCGATGGCGACCTTCATACTCGCCCGCTTCTGTCCCAGACGGATGGATCTGCAACTCCCGCGCAATGCTCCCCTCTCGTCCCTACCGGGGCAATCATCGGCTCCGACTGCGGAGCCCCCTCGCCCCAGAAACTGCAAAACCGCAGGCCAGGAACATAGAACAACCCATCCGAGAGGAACACCTGCTGCACGCGACTCATGATCTGGGTCGCCTGGCTGGGGCGCCGAAAGAAGCGCCCCAGCCTTCCCCTATTCGCTCTTTTCGTCACAGTCATACACAGAGGAGATAAGAGAGTGATACGCAGAGTACATTCTCGGTAGTTCTCGGAGATCTTCGCGCACGGCGAGGAATTCAAGAACAGAGGAAAGGAGATGGTCGACCGATTCCTTCTCTTGCTCCGGAGTCAGACGAAGTTGCTCGAATCCTTGAAATCGCAGGTCCGGGATCACCTCAAGCAGAACTCTTCTAATCCAGTGCTGACTGGACAACTCACCGGCGCGGACGGAGAGCCATTCATGGAATCCCCTCAGCACCCCACCCGAGCGCGCGAAATCATATCCTGCAATAAACATCGCGGTTGAATGATAGGTGCCATTAAGACCGAACCCGCCCGGATGCTCACGAATTCGAAGGATCAGATCCTCGTCTCTCACGATTCCCCTTAGAAGCCGAAGTCAATTATCCCGGGTCGCCCCCACCTCGCCTTATAGTCGGCAATTAGCTCACCGCCCCTCGGTGTCCACGCATCGTACACCCTACCCTCATAAACGACGACTACGTGAAAGTACCAGCCGGCATCCACGTCGTGGTACTTCGGGAGAATCATCTCGTCGATTGGCCTGATGGTGACTATTTCTCCACCACCCAAGCTTTCACGGATGCGCCGGGCACACACGTCACAGCCGCCGGAGTTCGCAATCTCCGTCTTGTCTCGCGGGAGCCCGGGGATGTCGTGCTCAAAGCAGGGAACTTCACCGGCCGAAGAGGCCAGCGACATAGTCGTCATGCCAGACGCGCTGGCTCCCGGTACAGGACAGACGCGCTTGAGCGCCTTCAGCTTATCGTATGCCTTTTCAAGTGCCTTGAGCTTGGCCCCGATGAGCACGTCGGCCGCGAGACTCCAGCAGTTCTCGAAATCCTTCTTCTCCAGGCAAGCCTCGAGATCTCCAAGACCGGTCACCGAGCTGGTAAAGCCCCACAGCTCCTCCATGGCCTGGTTGAATTCAGGCCCCATGGAGATGATGTCGCAGCCGATTTCGTTGTGCTGACACCAACGGGCGAAGCCCTCCGGATCGCAGGGGACGTACGCCTGGCCGCAGCGGTAGATCTCACGTGCGCGGGCGCCTGGTTCCTGCATGGCCCGCTGCTTGGCTTCGAGGGCTGCCTTGCGGCGGGCTTCCTCTTCTTCCCGGTACTTCTTCACTGCGATGGTGAAGGTTTCCTGGGCTGCCTTCAGCGCGGCCGTGGCGTCCGCGCCGGCAGCGATGGAGGACTGGCGTGCTTGTTCAGCGGCGGTCCACGCGGCGGAGGCGGACGCCTGGGCCATCTCGGAGGAGAGGGTGGCGTCGGATGCGGAGAGGGCGGCGTCCTTCGCGGAGCGGTTGGCTTCGTTGGCTGCCTTGCGTGCGGTGGCTGCCGAGGCGGCGGCGCTGGCTGCAGATGCCTCGGCCTGGGTGGCGTACTGGGCTGCCTTGGCCGCGCTGGTCTGGGCATCCTGGGAGGCGGCGTCGGCTTTCAGCGCCCAGTCGTTGGCTTCGGCGGCGGCATTGCGTGCGATGGCGGCGACCTTCTGCGCGGTCGCGGCGTTCTTCTGCGCCTCGGCCGCGACCTTGGCGGCGTCCGCGATCAGCTTCTGGACCTGGGCTGCGTGGGTCGCGTTGAGGTGGTCCTGACGTGTCGCCTTGTACTGCCCGGAGACGATGAACGCGTGGACCGTTCGCGGAGAGCCCTCCAGAGCGATTCTCGCCGCGGACTTGACCTCCGGGCCGCCGGTGCTGAAGAGCTGCGCCGCGCGGACTCGCTCGTCCTGCGTGCGAGCGGTCTCCTGGTCAGTGATCAGGAACTGGCTGTACTTCTTCGGGTCCCCACTGTCCAGTGCCGCCTTTGCGGCGTCGGCGAGAATGGGGCCGCCCTCGGAGGCGGCCTGCGCGATGAGGACGCGCATGCTCTGGGCGGCGGCCTGGTACTGGCCGTCGTCGATGAAAGAGGTGACAGCAGCTCCGTCGCCAGCTAGCGCGATCTCGGCCGCGGTGCGGACCTCAGGGGTCTCGCTCTCCTCGGCTAGACGCTCGACGTAGGAGCGTTCGTCCTGTTCCCGGGCGGTCTTCCATCCGTTCTTCAGGTAGTCGATGACCACCTCGTCCGGACCGGCCAGTGCGGCCTCGGCCGCGGCTCGGCCCCAGGCCGTTCCGCCGGTCGCTGTCCGCAGGGCCAGCTTGCGTCCCGCGACGGCGATGGCCGGGAGACTGGCTCCGGGCTCGGCCGTCATAGCCACGAGCTGGTCTCGTTCGGCGTCCCGGTCCTTGATCGCCTGCTGCAGCTGGGCGAACTGTGCGGCCTGGGTGGCGTATGCCGACTTCTGGTCCCTGGCCAGGGCGATGCCGGCGTTGGTCCGGCCCAGGAGGTCCTCGGCCTCGACCTGGCGGGCGAGGGTGTAGATCTCGTTGGCTTTGAGGACCGCGTCGCTCGCCGCAGCCGCGGCTTCGCTGGCCGCTTTGGCGTGAGCCGTGGACTTGTCGGCCGCAGTGGCCGCGTCGCCCGCGTGTTCGGCTGCCTCGTCGGCAGCAGCTGCGGCGTTGTTCGCGTGGGTCGCCGCCTTACGGGCAGCGTCCCGAGCTGCCCTTGCTGCCTTCGCCGCGTCCTCGGCCAGCTTCTGCGCCTCGCCCGCGGCACGGTTGGCCTCCGCCGCATGCCGCTTCGCGGAGGCTGCGGCGGCCCGCGCCTCGGCGGCGGCGGCGCTGGAGCTGCCGGCCAGGCCGCTCGCCTCCATCGCGGCGCTCGCGGCCAGGTCGGCCTCCGCACCGGCCTTTACAGCGGAGCCGGCCGCCACACCTGCCGCGGTGGCAGCCTCGGCCGCCTTGTCCGCCGCGTCGGCGGCGAGGTTGGCGCCCTTGGCGATGCTGCGCGCGTTCTCGGCAGCGACGCGGGCTGCGTCGGCCTTGCTCGCGTCCGTCGCGGCATCCGCAGCAGCGGACTGGGCGCGCGCTGCCGCCTGCGCGGCAGCGGCGGCCGTGGCCGCCGCCCGGGAGGCGGCGTTCGCGGCGACGCGCGCTGAGTTCTTGGCGGCGCCGGCCGCCGCGATCGCCTGCTGCGCCGACCTGGCCGCCTGAGAAGCGGCCTTCGCGGCCTTCTGGGCGGCGGCAGCCGCCTTGCTGACCTCACCCTTCGCTGCGGCCGCTTCGTCCTTGGCGCGAATGGCGGCTTCCATCGCCAGCTTGGCTGACGCGACGGCCTTGGCCGACTCGTTCTCTGCCGCCTTGGTCTCGGTCGCTGCCTGCCGGCCTGCTTCCTTCGCCTGCTCCGCGAGCTCGGCAACCGTCGCGTGCTCTTCGTCCTTGTTGCGCGCGACGAACTGCCCCACGTCGAGGAACTCGCGGCGGTCGTCCGCGGTCCCGTTCAGGGCCAGCTCACCAGCGGCACGGACATTGGCGCCGCCACTACTGATGATCTGGACGACCTGGACGCGATCGTCCTGCTCCGCAGCCGTGTACTGACCGGTGGCCAGGAACTCGCGGATGTCTGCGGTGGAGCCGTTCAGCGCGTCCCGGCCGGCGTCCTGGACTGTGGGCCGCGCAGTGCTGACGATCCGAGCGACCGCGAGGCGCTGATCCTGCTCCACCGGGGCTTCCCAACCCCAGCTGAGAAATGCCCCCAGTTCCTCCGGCGTTGCTGTGAGGGCTGAATGTGCGGAGGCCATCAGCTCCGTGCCGCCCATACTGGCAAGCTGGCTGACGGACACACGGTTGTCCTGGTGCCGCAGGCTGTCGGCAACCGTGAGGAATGCCTGGACGGCGGTGTCGTCTCCCGTCAGTGCGGCTTCGGCAGCCGCTCGCACTTCAGGGCCGCCGACCTTCCAATAGTCCACCACACGGCCGCGGTCAGCGGCCATGGTCTCCGCCAAGGCGAAGGACTGGGCAGGGCTGGCCTGCGGAGTAGCGGAGACGGGCGTCGTTCCGAGCAAGCCCAGGACGAGGGCGATCGGGAGCGTGCCGAACGCTGAGGCGCGTAGCGCGCGCCTGATTCTTCCCGGGCGGATCGGCCCGTGGGGTGTTGGTTTCACCGGCTTCTCTTCTCTTCGGCGGTGCCGTGGCCACGGCACCTCGGGCACGCGGCGGGACCCGGGGAGCACCTGGGTCCCGCCGCACGCTTGCGTCGCGCAGTCTGTGACGACTCGGTCGGCTGGTTCGGGTCCCGGTGTCAGCCGTTGTGGCGGTTGATGAAGTGGGTGCTGGCGTAGGACCAGGCGCCGGCGGTGGTGGTGGACCAGCTGACCTTGACGGGGTCGAAGGTCGCGTCGGGCTTGGTGAGCCAGGTGAGCATCTTCACGGTGCCGTTGGTGTAGCCGTACATGGCGCCGATGTCGTCGCGGCCGTCGCCGTTGTAGTCACCCACGACCGTCTTCATCGACGAGTACGTCATGCTGCCGGCGGCGATGGTGAGCGCGGCGCGCGGGGCGACGAAGGTGCCGTTGGCGTTGCTCTTGAGGACGTAGGCGATGTCCCGGCCGTCGGGGTGGTCGAACCAGAACAGGAGGTCGTCGCGGCCGTCGGCGTCGAAGTCGCCGGAGTGGACGTTGGTGGCGGCCCAGTCGCCCCAGCCGTCGTGGACGAATCCGGCGAAGGGTGCGGCGTAGCCGCCGTTGGCCTGGGCAAGGAACGTCCACACCTTGATGGCGCCGCCGGCGTAGTCGTAGAAGACGGCGATGTCGTCGCGGCCGTCGCCGTTGTAGTCGCCGGTGACGGTCTTGCCCATGGCTCGGGTCCAGGTGGTGGAGGTCCAGCTCTTGACCGGGGTGCCGAAGCCGCCCTGGGGGTTGGCGACGAAGGTGAACAGGGCGTCGCTGGTGTCGGAGTACTCGTACCAGGCGATGACGTCGTCGCGGCCGTCGCCGTTGGCGTCACCGGAGTGCAGCACGGCGCGTTCCCACTGCCAGGAGGCGACCGGACCGGTCCACGTGGCGAACGGGGCCTCGAACGCGCCGTTGGTCTTGCCTAGGAACGTCCACAGCTTGGTCTCGCTGTCGTACCGGTTCATGACCGCGACGTCGGCGATGCCGTCGCCGTTGAAGTCGCCGGAGACCTTCTTCATGTCGGCGAGGTCCCACTGGTCCGTGGCCGTACGCGCCATGGAGGAGTGCGGGGCGGCGATGGAACCGTCGGTGGTGCCCTCGAACAGGTGCATGGCGTCGGTTCCGTCGGCGTAGACGTACCAGTTGCTCATGTCGGCGTAGCCGTCGCCGTTGAAGTCGTTGCGGACCACGGTGCCGCTGGACCACTGGGAGACGCCCTGCGCGGTGTGCACTGTGAGGCTGCCGCGGTCGGTGAGGACGGCGGCGCCGCCTGCGGCGGTGGTCTTCGCCTCCCACAGGTTCGCGGTGTCGGCGGCGTTGCGGACGACGAGGTTGCCGGTGGCGTCGAGCAGGGCGGTCGCCCCGGTGCCGGTAGTACCGGTGGACCACAGGGTCTTGCCCGCGTTCGAGGTGATGACGAGGTTGCCGTCGGGGCGCATCGTCAGCTTGGCGGAGGCAGATGCGAGGGTCTCGCCGGGCAGAAGACGCTGGCCGGCAGTGAGGCGGGAGCCGAGCACGGCGCCGTCGGCGCGGGCCGCGATCGCCTCGCCGCGGGTCTCTGCGGGGTCGGTGCCGAGGCAGCTCCCCTGCCAGGAGCGGCTGTTGACGCCGACGAGTTCCGGCTTTCCGTCGGTGACGCGCAGCAGCGGGGCGCCTGCGGTGCCCTTACAGATCAGATCGACCGCAGTTCCGCCGGTGAGGTTCACCTCGTTCGCGGTGACCGCACCGGCGGTGAAGGTAGAGGTGTGGAGCTTGAGCGGCGACCACGCGGTCTTGGTCCGGCCGTAGCCGGGGACGGTGAGCGTGTCGCCCTGCACGACCGGGGTGCTTGCGATGGCGACGGGGGTGACGCCGGTGGCGGGGGTGGCGAGGCGCGCCATGACCAGGTCGCGGCCGTTGCGGGGGGCGAGGTCGACGACCTCGGCGACATGGCCGCCCGAGGTGTTGAGGTCGGCGCGGCCGATGGTGGCGACGGTCTTCTCCGCCGGCTTGCCGGGCGCGAGTTGCGTGGACCCGCGGGTGAAGCAGGACGCGGCAGTCAGTACCCACTGCGGGTCGACGAGCGCGGCGGAGCAGGACCGGTACGAGTCGCCCTCGCCGATCTCCAGGCGGGCGGCGAACGGGTGGCTGGACTCTCCAGACGGCGCGGGTGCGGCGCCGCTGGGGCCGGTGACGCGGAGCTCGACCAGACGGCTGCGCACACCGCCCTGCACGCCTTCGCCGACCGGCGTGTAGCCGTCCTTGGCGATGGTGATGGTTTTGGTGGTGCCGTCCTCGCCGGCGAGGGTAGCGCTCATGGGCTGGTCGGCGGCGTCGATCCAGAAGGCCCGGTTGAGGTCCAAGGTCAGCCGGCCCGTGGCGGCCCTGGAGTCGAAGCAGTACGTGTCCTGCATGTTCACCGGCGGACCGACGACATGGACGCGTATCTGCTCGGTGTCGAGATCACACTCCGCGAGCACGATATTGCCGTCGCCACGGATCAACTTGATGCCCTTGTCCGCCTCGATCTGAGCGGCGTTCGGATACGCACCGTCCTCGAAGGCGTACGGCATCACCGCCTCGGCGGCCTCGGCGGGCGCCGTCAGTGCCGCGAAGGCATGACCGGTCGCCGGGATGGTGAGGGCGGCGACGGTCATCACCGTGACGCCCATTCTGGTGGCACGCGTGTGCACCTGATCGTGTCCTTCCGAAGGAAGCGGTGTACCAGGGCCTCGCGATGTCCGCGACAGTGCCCCGTGCCCGCCCGGAGGCAACACGCGCGGGCCTGCGACTCACGCTAGGACCGCCGCGACCACCGCTCCAGGGACACCTCGCGCCAATGGAGGACCACACGCGCCACCAAGGGACCGACGGCGCCAAGTTGGGGACCCTACGTGCCTCGCACCGGCAATCACCTGGGATTTCCCGCTGCTCTATGCTCTGCCCCTGTGCTCTCACACTCGCATCCGGGGACGACCTCGTCCGCCCTCACCCGGCTGTCCGTCCAAGTCATCCGCATGGTCGGCGCGGACCCGAACGGCTACGCGCACCTGATCGGCCTGGCGCCGGAACACCTCCACGGCGACGCCTACCGCATCCCCGCCTCCACCACCGGGCGCCTCGCGGACCTGACCTCGGTCCACGTCCCGTGGACTGAGACGGCGGTGCTGCTCGCACGGCAGTCACACGTCGGCGCCCTCGGCGTCTGGGACTACCTGATCACCGCCGCCCCCACCCCGCTCGCAGGCATCCGGGACGCATCGACCTACTTCGGCACCGTCGTCGACACTGCGACGGAGGGTCTGCACGTTGCCGAGAACGGCGACCACGTCACCATCAGCCATTGGAACCAGGCCGACGTCACCCACGAGGCCGCTTGCGCGATACGCGCGTACGCGCTGGGGATCTATCGACAGCGGCTCAGCCAGGCAGCGGGCCGCGCCCTCGTACCCGTCCGCGTCGCCCTGGCGGTCCGTGCTCCCCGGCGGCACGACGTCCTCGCCGAGCTCTACGGCACGCGCGCGATCGACTTCGACGCCCCCGACAACTCGATCACGTTCCTTGCCGCAGACCTGAAGGCCCCCTCCCACCACACCCAGCCGGGCCTGTCGACCGTGCTACGAAGACACGCCGATCAGATCCTTGCCACAGCGATACCTCTGCACGACTGGCTCAGTCTCTTCCGTACCACCCTGGCCTCGGCCCACAACGAAGGCACCCCGACCCTGGCCACGGTGGCACGACGCATGGCTCTGAGCACCCGAACTCTCCAGCGCCGCCTCGACGAGCACGCCACCACGTGGAGCGGCGAGCTCGAATCCCTGCGCCAGACACACATCACGCGGCTCTTGGAAACCACCGATCTCAGCATCGACTCCATCGCCACCCGAAGCGGCTACGCCAACGCCCGCGCCCTGCGCCGAGCGGTCCAACGCTGGTACGGGACGACACCCGCCGCCCTCCGCAACAAGCGCGGCGCAAGCCCCAGACCCCTCGCGGGCGGGCGCGCCAGCGCAGGAACCACCCCCACATAGCGTTGTGCCCCGCTCCGAGGAACGGGGCACGGGCGGAGTGAGGGGCCAACGACCAGTCGGCTCTCCCTCCGTGCGTCCACGGTAGTGGGCATCGGGGCGAGCCCGCGGGGTTCGGCGGGTGGATGACCGGATCGAGCGACCTCTCGCGGCCGGGGGCGACGGATTCGTTGACGACGGCTGGTGGCCTGACGTCGGCGGCTCAGGCGGTACGGCGCACGATCTGCTCGTAGATCGCTTCGGTCTCGGGTTCTGTGCTGACGTCGAGGCGGCGGTTGATGGTCAGGAGTGATTCATAAGCGGTGCGGACAGCCGTGTGGTTGCCGGCCTGGTCCTCGATGCGCATCCAGTCCTGGTAGAGGAGTTCGGCGCTGTCGTCGATGCCGAGGCCCTGTCGGATGACGCGGCGGGCGGCGTCGAGGTCGGGGCGGGGCCCGGTCCGGTGCCAGTCGGCAAGCGTGTGGGCGGTGTCGATGATGCGGACGAGCATCTCCTGGTGGTGGACGGCGGCCCAGGCCGGCGGGGTGCCGCCGAAAGGGACTCCGCGTACGAGGGCGAGGGCGGCTTCGAGGTCGGGGATGCCTGCGGAGGGGCCCTTCCTCAGGCCGCGTTCGGCGAGGTGCGTAAAACGGTCCCAGTCACACCGAACCTTCGGTGAGAGCTTGTAGATCCCGGTTCGGTCGCGCGGGAGGTAGAGGGTGCCGTCGGGGTCGGCGCCGAGGCCGCTGCGGAGCTGGGAGATACGGACTTGGAGCGTGTTGGCGCCCCAGGGCTTGTGGGGGTCCATCGCCTCGCGGACGGTGTCGGGCCGGCCGGGCTTGAAGTACAGGTAGGCGGCGAGCTGGGCGAGTTTCGGGCCGTGGCCGGATGCCTGGATGCCGGTGACCGCGACTGGGCCGAGGACTTGGACTTCGGGGGCGTGCAGGTCGACCGCGTCGCCCGGGTCGTCCACGCCGCTGTCATGGTCTGTAGTGGTGGCGGCCGGCGGCTGGGGCACCGGCCGTGTTGCGGGGCGGGTGGGCGGGGCGGTGTTGTCCGCCTGTGGCGGGACGGCGTTCTCGTTCTTCTCTTCCCCCTCCCCGGTGCTGGTGGTCTTGGCCGTGTCACCGGTGCCGTTGGTGACGGCCGGGCTGGCTTCGCTGCCTTCCTGGGCCGTCTCCTTCTCGGGCTCTTGGTCGCCGTCCCGCCCTGTGGGCAGTGGGGGGACGGGGGCGAGAGGGCGGGTGGCGGTGAACGCGGCGAACGGGGTGCGCGGGGGGTCGGCAGGGCTGTTGCTGCCCCCGTGGGCAGTGACGGCCACCGCGACGGGACTGGGTGGGACTTGGGTCCAGGGTTCTTCAGCGGGCTGGGCCGGCCGGTCGGCCTGGCGCAGCAGGTCGACGAACGCCTGGTAGTCGGCTTCGGGGAGGGACTGGACGATCAGGTCGGCGCCGAGGGTCTCGACGTGCTGAGGTCGAGTGGTGCCGACGGCGAGCTGGACGGCGTCGTCGAAGGCTCCGAAGGCGCCGGCTGTGCCTTGGGCGGGCAGGATGAGGGCGACGGGCAGTTCTCGGGCGGCGGTGAGGGTGTCGGCCAGGAGCTTGGCCTCGTCCTCTTCTATGTCGGCGGCGCAGACCAGGGTCCACGGCATGCGAACCGGGGCGTTGTCACTGTCTGCCTCTTGGCGTTGTTCCAGGAGGAGTTCGGCGAGGTCGGCGCGGGCTGAGGCCAGGTCGGGGGCGGTGCGGAGCCGGTTCTGGGGGAGGAGGGCGGGGAGTTCGTCGCCGAGGCCGACAGTGATGATCTCGGCGTGGTCGCTCCAGGTGCTGGTGGCGGCTTCGAGGGCGAGGACGCGGGCGGTGTCGCGTACGGCGGTGGGGGTGCCGTCGAGGAGGAGGACGCGGGAGACGTTCAGGTTGATCAGGAGGTGGTTGCCGTCGGGGTCGGTGCCGAGGGTGACCAGCCCCGGGTAGGGGGCTGGGACGTCCACGGCCTCGTCGGGGTCGAGGAGCGGCTGGGTGCGGTCCAGCACCCAGTGGCCCGGGGCGGTCAGGGTGAACGGGGTGATCGCGTAGTTCTCTCCCGGCGGGCCCAGGCCGTCTGCTACTTGGTCGTCGGCGCGGCCCCGTACGGGGAAGAAGAGTTCCACGCCGCTGGCGGTGATCTTCGCGCCGTTTGCCGGCGGGAGTGTGAACCCCTGCTGGGGGGCTGTGCGGGCGAGGGTGCGCAGGGCGAGGTCGAGGAGTTCGAGGCTGCCTGCGTCGGCGGCCGCGTGGAGTGTTTGTTCGGCGGCTTCGTTGTCGACGGGTGCGGGGAGCTGGCCGGGCTTGCGGCGGCGTCGCTGGAGCATGCGCAGGGTGGCGAGTGCGGAGAGGAGACTGCCGGCGGCGAGCATCCCGATACCCGCCGTCTCGGACAGCAGAGCACTGTCTGCGTCCTCGTTCTCGGCGGCGGGCGCGGGCGCGGGCTTGGCCGGGGACGGGACGGCTGACGGAGTCGCGGTGGCTGCGTCGGTGGACGCGGCCGGCGCCGGGGTCTTGGCGGCCGGCGCAGCAGGGGCAGGGGCTGCGGTGTGGGTGGGGGCCGGGGTGGTGGTCGCCGGCGCGGGAGTGTTCCTTGCCGGTGCCGGTGCCGGTGCTGGCTTCGCGGTGTCGGCGGGCTTGTGTGGGGTGGCGTTGCCGGTGCGCGGTGGTGGGGGTGTGGCTTCGGCCGGCGGTGTGGGGGTGGCCGTGTGGGGGATGGTGAGCTTCCAGCCGGTGCGGATGTCGTTGGGGTTGGTCAGACGTCCGCCGTCGGCCTGGGGCTTGTTCTTGTTCGCGTCGAAGATCTCGGTGTAGCGGTCGCCGTCGCCGAGCTGGTCCTCGGCGACCTCCCACAGGGTGTCTCCGGCGGTCACGGTGTAGGCGGAGGTCTGCGGGGCGGGGGTGGGCACGTCGTCGACGGTGGGGGTGTCGGGCAGGCGCAGGGTCCAGCCGGGCCGGATGGGCGCGTCGGCGTGGAAGACGGCGCCGTCGGCCATGGTGCGGCCCTCGTTGGCGTCAGCGATCTTCGTGTACAGGGCGCCGTCCCCGTACAGCCTTTCCGCGATCGACCACAGGCTTTCCGCTGGGCGCACCGCCCGCACCGTGTAGGTCTGCTCGGTCTTTTTCTCGACGCTCGCGGCTGTCGGAGCGGTGTCGGTGTGGGCGGGGGCCGGGACGGCGGCCGCGGTGACCGCGGGTGCGGTCGCGGCGGGGGTGGCTGCGAGGGCGGGGGCGGCGGAGGCGATGGTGCTGGAGGCGAACAGGACGAGGATGCCGCTGACGAGGGTGCCGGCGGCGCGTTGGGACAGGCGCAGGCCGGGCAGGCGGGGTGCGGTGCGGCCGCGGAGTTGGGCGGGGATCTCCACCAGCAGCGACGTGATGAACGTGGCCCAGGCGATCCAGCCGACCATGACCAGGGCGAGGAGGAACGCGGCGCCGGTGTCGGTGCGGGTGAGGAGGTGGGTGAGCGCGTCGATGCCCGGGCCCCAGAGGGAGGCGGTGGCCTGGGCGAGGACCCAGGGGAGGCCGGCGGTGACCGCGGCCAGGGCGGCCAGGCTGACCAGGGCGCGCGGGAGGCGTCTGGCGAGGGAGCGGGATGCGGGCATCGGCGGGGTTAGTCCTTCTCGGGTCGGGTGATGCCGTGCAGGAGCGTGGCGGTGCTGGTGGCGGTGACGGTCCAGGTCTTGGGGACGAACCGGGCGCGGTAGCTGCCGGTGGCGTGGACCTGGATGCGGCGGCCGCCGTCGGTGACGGTGACGGTGCCGCGTACGCCGGCCCGGTTGAGGTAGGCGCGGGCGGCGGCTGACGCGGCGGCGGGTTCGGCGACGACTCCCCCGCCGGTGACGGCTTTGGCGGGGTCGATGGCCTGGGCTGCGGCGCGGGCGGCTTCGGTGGCGGCAGCGTCGGTGCGTTCGTGGGCGCGTGAGACGCCGAAGGCGTCGACGGCGAACAGGCCGCCGAGCAGGAGCAGGGGGACGGTGATGATGGCGACGAACGGGGAGATGCCGCCCCGGTCGTCCGCGAACCGCCGGCCACAGCGCGCGGGGCGGGGGGAGGGTTCGGCTCGGGACTCGGGTTCGGGGTGGTGGGTGGTGGTCATCGGCGTCCCCGGTAGGTGTCGACGACGGAGGTGAAGGAGGCGGTCATGGTCCGCACTCCGGGGCCGCCGCCGAAGAGCAGGAGGTCGCCGATCGGGACGCGGCAGGAGACGGTGACGGTGACCGTGGATGTCTCTCCGAGGGGTGTGCCGAGTCCGCTGGTGGCGGCGCGGACGCTGCTGGAGGTGCAGGGCTGGTCGTCCTGCGCGAGGACTGTGGCGGCCGCGGCCTGGGCGGCGGACTGCCCCGCCTGGGGGGTCCGTTCGAGGGAGGCGGCGCGGGCGGCTGCCTGTGCGGCGGCGTCCACGGTCTGCCCGGCCAGGGACAGGCGGGCGCCGGCGATGACGACCAGCGCGAGCGCCAGGAGCAGCGGGACGACGACGACCGCCTCGATCGCGACGTCGCCCCGGTCTCCCCGCAGACGGTCACCCTTCCCTGCAAGTCGAGGCAGGCGTGGGTCTCGCCGGGTCATCGGCTGCCTCCTGCGGTGGTCCATTGCTCGATCGGGCCGGACGCGGAGGAGCTGACGGAGATGCTCTTCAGGCCGGGGACGAGGGAGACGGCCTGGCCTTCGACGTGGATGCTCATGCGGTCGCGGGTGGTGCCGGCGGTGGAGATTGAGACGCCGGTGAGGAGGTTGCCGCCGAGGTCGGCGGCGGCCTTGCGGGCCTTGGCGGCGCCGTCGCCGGGCCCGGCCCCGTACATGCGGCCCGCGGAGACGCCTTCGCGGGCGGCGGTGGCGACGGCGTTGTGGGCCCAGGCGATGGCGAAGCCCTGCACGATGCCGAAGATGAGCAGGATGACGACCGGGAAGATGATCGCCACCTGGATGGGGGCGGATCCGCGGTCCCGGTCGTGCGGGGCGGGCAGGAGGCGGCGGTGGAGGGGCATGGTGGCGTCTCGTCCCTCGTCGGTCAGCCGCCGAGGATGCCGGAGAGCTTGCCGTTCGCGCGGGCGTAGGCGGCGGCCAGTCCGCCGGCGATGAGGAGGGCGCCGGCGACGGCGGCGACGATGATGACGACGGTCGAGATGGGGCTGTCGCCGCGGTCGTCTCCTTCCTTGACCTCCTTGGCGAGGTGTTCCAGGCGCCAGCGGACGGCGGCCGCCGCGGTGGTGAGGGCGGCCTGGGCGTAGAGGAGCGGGCTCTTCACGGTGGTGTTCCTTCCGGTCGGTGGCCCCTTTTGTGTGACGGGGCTCTGGGGTCGGTTAGATGGAGAAGATGTTGAGGACGGCCGGGAACGCCATGGCGATCATGGCGATGACGGCCAGAAGCGCGGCGGGGGTGTGGAGCTTCTCGCTGTCGGCGTTCGCCCTTGCGGCGTCGGCGGTCAGCAGCTCGTTGGTCAGGGCCTTGGCGCGGTTGCGCAGCGTGGCGTAGACGGCGGCTCCGTCGTCGGCGGACAGGCGCATGATGTCGGCGGTCTCGGACAGGACCGGGAGCTTGAGCTGGGTGCCGAGTTCGTCGAGCGCGGCCCAGGGCGAGGACTTCTCCGTGCGGGCGCGCAGGAGGGCTTCCTGGATGCGGGCGAAGGCCCAGCCCTGGCCGATGCGGGCGGCGTCTTCGAGGGCCTGGTCGGGGGCGCGGTTGCACATGACGCGGTTGGCGACCAGTTCCATCCAGGCGGCGGCCGCGTGGGCGAACTCGGTGCGGGCCTTGGCGGCTTCGGTCTTGACTGCCCAGTCCGGGACGAGCCACAGGACGGGAGCGAGCAGGACGCCGGCGATGCCGGGGATGAACAGCGGGACGGACAGGCCCATCAGGACCCACCCGATCGCCGGCACGAGCGGGACGAGGAGGCCGAGCAGGGCGAGGGCGACCTTGTTGGTGACGAACTGCTCGGGTGACTGGGCGAGCAGGTCGAGGTCGGCGCGCGGGAGCTTGAGGCGCTCGGCGAGCCGTCCGGCCCACGCCCCGCCCAGCGGTGAGGCCGTGGGGGTGGTGGGCTGCTGGCCGGGGCGGGCGGGGGGCGGGTTCAGGCGCCGCAGCGCGGGACCGAGGCGTGGTGCTGAGGGGAGGACCTCGCGGACGAGGAGGGCGATGCCGCCGCCGACGGCGGCGCCGCAGGCGACGAGGACGGTCTGGCTCACGGGCCCTCCACCGGCTGGGGCTGCTTGACGCGGCTGCGCGGGTCATTGACCAGGAACCGCGGGACGGGGGTGTGGGTGGCGAGTTTCCGCGTCCACCACAGCACCGCGGCGAACGCCGCGCCGAGCAGGGCCAGGACGAGCTGCCCGAGGGCGGTGGCGTAGGGGGCGGTGTAGGGGATGAGGAAGCCGACCAGGACGAGGCCGGCGCAGATCAGGGTCATGGAGCGCATCGCGGTGCGGGACTTGGCGCGGTCGGCCTCGATCTTGCGGCGGGTGGCGACCTCTTCGCGCAGTTGGGCGGAGGTGTCCTCCAGGACCTGCGCAAGGCCGGGGCCCTGGTCGACGGCGGACAGGATGAGAGCGGCGCAGACCTTGTCGGCGATGACGTCGTCGAGGCGGCCGGCGAAATCGCGCAGGGCCTCATCCGGGGACCATCCGGCCTTGATCTTGTCTGCGAGTTCGGCGATCTCGTCGGCGAGCGCGGCCGGCGGGTTCTTCCGGCTGGTGACCAGGGCCTGCCCCAGTGCGGGTCCGAGGCGCAGGATCTCGGAGAGACGCTGGGTCCACTCGGCGAGCGCCTCCAGCTTCACGATCCGCGCCTTGCCGCCGGCCCCGGCATCGAGGAGCCACGGAACACCGACCACTCCGGCGCCGAGCAGCAGCGCGGCAACGAAGACGCCAGAGACGAACCACACCACGACGAATGTGACGGCGGCGGCAGTGAGCAGGGCGCGGCGGCGGGCCGCTTCCCGCTGCCCTCCCGGACCGCCGGTCCACACGGTCCGCAGCCGGGCCGTGCGGCCGGGCGCCTTGGGGGCGGTCGTGCCGATGGTGGCGACGATCGCGGCCAGGACGCCGCCGGCGATGAGGGCGCCGCACAGGGTCCACCACAGGGCTCCCATCACGCTCCCCCCGTCCAGGCGTGGGCGCCGGGCTGGTCGAGGAGGTGGGAGGCGAACCCGGCGAGTTCGAGGCGGCGCCGGGAGCGCGGGGACAGCGGCGCGGCCGGTGCGGCACGCAGGTCAGCCTCGGAGACGGGGCGGAAGATCTCGTTGTAGGCGGGGCGGCCGTTCTCGCCGATGCCGGTGATCTCCCAGATGTGGGAGACCAGACGGCGCGGTGCGGGGCCGGACTCGTCGACGGACATGAAGACGACGAAGTGCAGGCCGTTGGCGATCTGCCGGTAGGCGAGCTGTTCGGAGAAGTTGCCCCGCGCCAGGAGGTAGAGCTCGGCGATGCGGTCGAAGACGACGTGCGGCTCGGAGGCGTGCATGGTGCACATGGAGCCGGGCCGGTCGCTGGTCAGGGCCTGCATCATCGCGGTGATCTCCGGGCCGCGGACCTCACCGACCACGACGCGCTTGAGCGACATGCGCTTCGCCCGGTACATCAGGTCCAGCAGGGTGATCTCGCCGACCGCGCGGCCGTCAACCCGCTCCCCGTTGGACTCTCGGGCCTCCATCGGGACGACCTGGGTGTGGTAGCCGTTCTGATGGGCCCACAGCTCGAACTCGGTCTCGATCGTCCCGAACCGCTCGTGCTGCGGGATCTCCCGCAGCAGCGCGCGCATCAGCGTCGTCTTCCCGCTGCTCTGCTCACCGACGACGATCACGTTGCGCCGCGCCCGGACGCAGGCGCGCAGCAGCGACGCGATGGTGGTGTCCATGGCCCCGGCGGTCACGAGGTCGTCGAGGGTGGCGTTGAGGAGCCGGTGGCGGCGGATCGTGACGAAGGTCCGCTCGCCCGTGATCTCCGGATGCAGGGCCTGAAGGCGTGAGCCGTCGGGCAGGCGCAGCGCGACGTCGGGGCTCGCGGTGGAGAACGTGCGGCCGGACTGGCCGCTGTTGCGGATCAGGTCACGTACCAGTTCCTGGAGTTCCTCCTCGGACTCGGCGACCGGGTCGGCCTCGACCGGCTCGCCGTCGCCGGAGTACTTCAGGTGGACCCGGTCATGGCCGTTGATCCAGATGTCCTCGACCGCCGGATCGTCCAGGTAGCGCTGGAGCCGGCCGGAACGAAAGAGCATGTCGAAGACGAGCGCGGCGAGCTGCTCCTCCTCCGCCGGCGTCACCACCCGCACCTGCCGGGCGGCGTCTCCCCAGACGGCGACCTGCTCACTGATCAGGGCACGGGCCCGCTGCTGACGCACCTTGCTGCCGGCCAGAGCCGGATTCAGCTTCGCCTCGGCGAGCAGCTGGTCATTGACCCGCCGCTTCATCTCGCCGGCCGCCTTCGCGTCGACCTTCACCCGCGGTGCGAGCCCGAAGCCCGCAGCCGGTGCGATGCCAGGCGCGGGCGGCCTGTAGGCAGCCAGCGGCCCATACGCCGTGGTGGGCCGGCCGGGGTGGCGCGGGTCATGGACAGGCGCGGTCCGCGCGGGCTGGGGAACGGGGGCCGGGTGGATGGGTTCAGCTCGCACCAGCCGCTCCGTTCAGCAGCCGCTGCTGGAGCGGGGAGACCAGCCGGGCGCGGCGGGTGGCGACGTGCTGCCGGATCGGTGTGGTCGCGTCGAGGGCCGCGCTCATCAGCTTCGACCGCATGAACTTGGCGCTCTCCGGCGCGCCGTCGGACAGCACGGCCGCCTCCTCGGGACGGTACGGCAGGGTCGCCACCACCCGGACACCGAGCTCGGCCTCTGCCTCCCGCACGCCGTAGGGGCCTTCCTGGATGAGAACGAGACCGAGGGCGCCGGCACCGCGGCCGGGTTCGTCGTCCATCTGGGCGCGCAGGGTCTTGATGCGGGTGGCGGCCGCGTGGAAGCTGCGCAGCGTGCCGCGTACGACCAGCAGGACGGCGTCGGCGCGCAGGGCCAGGATGCCGGAGGGCCCGTAGGCGCCGGAGCGGCCGAGGTCGACCAGGACGTCGTGGCCGTGCTTCTCGATGCCGGTGAACAGTGCCGCGAGCTGTGACCACACGGGTCCGAGCCCTGGGTCCTGGTCGGGGGAGGTGAGGCCGGGCAGCAGGAGCCTGTTGCGCTCGCTGTGCTTGCCGCCGTCGTCCAGGAGGAGCAGCTGCGGCCAGAACGCGTCGACCAGGTCCTGGGTGCGCGAGGACAGCGTCAGGTTGCGCAGGCCCCGGTCGGCGGTGGCCTCGCCGCGCAAGGCTCCGGCGAGGATGGCGCCGCCGTCCGGGTCGCACTCGGCCAGCACCATCCGCCGGCCTTCCTCCAGCGGCCACGTCCGCAGCAGCGCGAGCGCGGTGGTCGTCACGCCGGGGGCGCCGGGCAGGCCGGCCAGGGCGATGACGGCCATCACGAACCCCCCGGCGAATCGACGACGAGAGCGACATCGCCGGTCGCGGCCTGCGCCGCGAGCTGCGAACCGAACTGGGAAGGAACGGCGACATCGACGACGGTGTCTCCGGTGGTGGCCTGCTTCTCCCCCACTTTCACCACCCGGGCCGCGATCTCCACCGGCGCTGGCCGCTTGCCGTCCTCACCGGCGATCTGCCCCTCGGCCGGGGTCGCCACCACCAGCACCTTGTCCCCTGGGGACAGACGCGTGGCGGGCATCTGCGACGCCTTCAGCCCGATCCCCACCAGCCGCTCCCCCGGCTTCACCAGCGTCCGGGCGGTGGCCTGCCCCTGAGTAAGGAGCGAGCCCGGGGTGAGAGCGACCGCGGCACGCTTGCCGACCACCTTGTCCCGCTCGGCGGCGAGCACCGGCTTGAGCGCGGGATCCAGCTGGACCTGCGCCTCGATCAGGTCGGCGTCCTTGATGACGTCGCCGGCCTGCACGCTGCGGGCGACCGCGAGGACCGGGGTCCGCTCCCCCGTCGCCTGGAACGCCAGGAACCCGCCGCTGCCGCCGGCCGCAATCAGCGCGATGGCGAGCGCGTACATGCCGGGACGCCGGCGGCGGGCCCGGAACCCGACCACGGCACCAGGGATCTGCGGGGGCCCCTGCTGCGCGGGCACCTGCCCGGCGGTAGCCGGGGGAACAGCGGTCTTGCTCACGGTCTTTCGCCTCTCCTGAAAGGAAACGAGAACGTGCAGGAACAGAGAAGTCGGGCGGAAAGTGGCGTCAGCCGCTGCCGACGGCCTGGAGCTCGCCGACGCGGATATCGACCGCGCTCTGCCGGGTCTGGGTGATCTGCCCGGACTGGCCGGTCGTCGCCTGCCAGTCGACGATCCACGTCGAGGTCGCCACCACGTGATACGAGCCGGCAGTCGAGGGCTGGCTGTAGCGGTGGCCGCAGTCCGGGGACGGCTTCTTGCCGTACGCGGCCTTGTACGGGGTGCCGGGGGTGGTGCAAGTGACGGTCTTCCCGTCGCCCATCTGCCACACGATCTTCCGCACCTTCGCCGTCGCGTTCACCGTGATGCCGCCGGCCGACGCCGAAGCCGTGTTGGGGCCGTAGGTTTCGGGTCCGCGTTCGGTCCACATGTAGACGGGCATACCGACCAGGCCCATGCCGCCGGGTTTCGGCACGATCCCGATGTCGGGGCCCCGCAGCAGCATCTGGTCGAGCGCCTGCTGAGCCAGGACTGCGGGATCGACCGCGACCGCGGCGGGAGGCGTCGCGCGCCAGACGTTGCGCACCTCGGCGAACTCCGTCAGCCCATTGTCGTAGGTGCACGTCTCCTCGTACACGGCACCGTCGCCGGGCTCGTGCTCTTCCCAGTCGAGACTGCTCGCGGGCGGCTGGGGATCGAGCTTCTTGTACGTGCAGACCGGCTGAGTAGCAGGCTTCTCCTGCCCGCCGCCGCTCGTTCCGCCCGAGGTCCCGCCGCCGCTCGTTGAGCCACCGCCGTTCGAGGCAGGGACGTCTACCTCGACACGGCAGAAGAACGGACCGCAGTCACCGCCGACCGTCCCTTTGGGGTCGTCTGCTTGGGCTGGGACCGCAGAGATGAGAACGACGCCAAGCACAGCGCCTGCCGCTGCGACTGTGCGGTTCCGGGTCAGCACTTCTTGTCCTGCGGTTCGTCACGGATCACACGCCAGCCCTCAGGCCACTTCTCGACGGTCGCCTTGATGACGTACCGCAGCAGCCGTTCCTTCGGCAGGGACACCGGCTTGCTGGTGTCCGCATCGAGGACCTGCCACTGGGAGATATCCAGGCAGCTGGAGATGACGACGTTCGGAATCTTGCGGTTGATGTCCGCGCTGACGGCCGTCGGGTTGCCTACGGTGACCTTCCCGACAGCGATGGTGTTCCTCTCCACCATCCGCTTGGTGTCCAGCTCCAACTGGGACAGCGCCGCTGAGGCCGCGTACTTCTTCAGGTCACCGGCCTTGTGGGTCTTGTCGGCGTAGCGCTTCTCCACCTCCTTCCAGTGGGAGAGGTAGGTGGTGATCGCTTCCTTCTTCGCGGCTTCGGCCGGGTCGGCAGGCGTCGGGCTCTGAGTGGGTTCGGGTGCCTGGGTGGTGGGGGCGGGGGTGGTGGCGGGCGGCTTCGGCGAGGCCGGTTCATTGCTGGTGCAGCCCACCGCGAGGACGGCGGTCGCGCACGCCAATGTGATTTTCCGCCACTGCTTCCGGTGGAGTGTGCGGGTCATTCTCGCCTCCCGTGGCATATGCGGTCGTGTGCCCCCACCTGCGCGAAGCCCGCTTCGGGGCGATGATGTGGCCGCAGGATATGCGCCATACATTACGCAACGGCGCATCCAACTACACAGCCGGTTAGGGGACTTGACAGACTTTCGGCAATCACGGCCGGATTCATTCGAAAAGGGGCTGCTGGAATCGGTACGGAAACCGGCGGAATAACGAGACGGTGGTGTGTGGGTCATCGGACGGGCTGCCACTCGTTGTGGTGATGCTCCAGCAGGACACGGGCGGTGCGGCCGTCGCGGAACTCGCCCGCCGCGTCCGCGCCAGCCCACACCAGGCGTACCTCGGCGCGGTCGTCTTCTCCGGCCGCGCTGTACGCGACGGCGGCCTGGACCCGGACATCGTGGTAGGGGGCGCGCAGCCTGGTGTCAGTGAAGTAGGCGGGCCATGCGGTGCGGCCGTTGCCGGTGGTCTCGGCGATCCAGACGCGGGTGGCGAGGTCGGCGAGCTGGCGGGCGGTCGCGGGCGGGAGGTCGGTGGGGGCGGTGCGGTCAAGGAGGCGCTGGATGGCGTGGTCGCCGGCGGGTCCGTCGCCGGAGACTGGCTGGTCGCTCGCCCCCTGTACGGGGCTCGCGGCCGGCCCCGCAGCGGCGGGGACACTTGCGGTCCGGCCCGGAGTGGCAGGGCCCTTGCCGTCTGCGCGGCTCGTCGCACTGGGGCCGGTGGCTGGGCGGTAGGCAGTTGCGGCAGGCGGGGCGGTGCGCACGGCTGGGGGCCGGGAGGCGTCTTCTGCTGCGCCGGATCCGGCGGGCCCGCCGTGCAGGAGTACGACGGTCCCTGCGGCGAGGAGTGCCAGGCCGAGGAGGAGCGGGCGGGCGTAGGAGGGGATGGGGTGGGTGGTCACAGGAGGCGGGTCCCTCCGGCAAAGCCGTCGTCCCACAGGGCTTCGGTGCGCACCTGTGTGCCGGGGCGGGGGGCGTTGATCATTTTTCCGTCTCCGAGGTAGATGCCGACGTGGTGGATGGTGGAGTCGTCGGAGGGGTTGTAGGCGAAGAAGACGAGGTCGCCGGGACGCAGGGCGCCGACGCCGGCGGAGGCGGGGATGCGGCGGCCGGCTCCTGCCTGGGCGGATGCGACACGGGGGAGGTTGATGCCGACCTGGGCGTACGCGTAGAGGGCGAGGCCGGAGCAGTCGAAGCCGCGGATGTGAACGCCGCTCTTGCCGCTGGGTGAGCAGCAGATGCCGGTGCTGGGGCCGTTAGCGTTGCCGCCGCCCCAGGAGTAGGGGACGCCTTCCTGGGCGAGGGCGGCTTCGATGACAGTGCGGGCGTTGCCGGTGGCGTGCTGGCCGATGGGGAGGGTGCCGGTGGTCATCTGGCTGTAGCGGTCAATCCAGCCCAGGACGTCGTCGACGTATGCCTGGGAGTGGTTGTACTGGAAGATCGCCGCCTGGAGCTGGTCGCGGTCGTCGAGGTTGCGGCCGCGGCCGCAGAGGTAGACGGCGGCGCCGAGCGCCGCGTCGTCGGCGTTGTGGGGGTCGGCTACGTGGTCGTCGTTGGCGTCGCGGCCGGAGCCGTTCCAGGTGGAGGGCAGGAACTGGAAGG
This sequence comes from Streptomyces roseofulvus, assembly GCF_039534915.1. Taxonomy (NCBI): domain Bacteria; kingdom Bacillati; phylum Actinomycetota; class Actinomycetes; order Kitasatosporales; family Streptomycetaceae; genus Streptomyces; species Streptomyces roseofulvus. The sequence goes on from NZ_BAAAWE010000001.1 coordinate 153,640, forward strand.
GTCCGACGGCGCGTTCGTAGACGGTGTCGCCGTCCAAGCGGCCCTGGTCGGTATCGGGGAAGGCGGTGACGTTGCCGCCGGCGCCGGAGCCGTCGAGGCGGGGACCGAGGATGTGCGGGCTGATGTCGCCGCTCTCGCTGACGGTCCGGCCGGCCGCGTGGTTGGACTCGATACGGGCGATGCCTGCGAGGATCGGCCACCGCATGCCGCGGCATTCCGTGACCTCGTCGGGAAGTCGCTTGGCAGCGTTCTGGTAGGCGGCGAGCATCCGGGACGGGATCCCTGACGCCTCGCCGACTGCCTCGATCGGCGGGGCGACCGGCCGGCGGTCCTGCTGCTGGGCTGCGACGGCGAAGAGCGTGACGATGAGCAGGATGCCGAGGAACCCGAGCAGGACCGTTCCGCAGCCAAGACGGCGAGCGGTCACGAGCCCTCCTCAGGCGGTACGGACGGCGTGGCCGGCGGGACCGGCGGGTTGTTGTGCGGGAAGTACGGCAGGGCCGCGACCGGTTCGGTGGCGCGCGGGTGTGAGGGGCTGGTGGATTCGGAGTCGCGGAACAGGCCGTCGCCGGCGGGCGGGGTGCCCGTGGGGCGGGTGGTGCTGCGGGAGCGGCGGGAGGTGCCGGCCGGATCGGTGGCCGGGTAGGTGCGGCTGGTGCGTCCCAGGCCGAGTCCGGCGCGGGTGTCGGAGCGCCAGCGCTGGTGGGCGGCCGCATAGTGGCGGCGCTGCCGACCGAGTTCAGCGCCGAGAGCCACAGCGCGCTCGCTGCTGGTGCGGGCGAGCCGGTTCCATCCGGCGGGCAGGCCGATGGTGGAGTGGTAAGCGACCTTCGAGGCGGCGACCAGGGCACGGCCGGAGCGGGTGGTTCGCAGCGCGGCCTCCAGTCGGGCTCCGGCTGGCACCACACCACGAGCCGGGGCGCCAGCGGGGGCGGTCTGGGGCAGCGGCCGTCCGTCGGACCCGGCGCCCTCGGTGCGGCGTGGCGAGGTACGCGGCGTGGTGGCCGGCAGTGGCTTACCGTCGGGGCCCACGGCGGGCTTGCGCGGTGTGGCGGACGTAGCCGGGAGGGGCTTGCCGTCGGGGCCGACGGCGGCGGGCTCGACGCGCGGGCGCTTCGGTCCGATGAGGACCGTGTGCGCTGCCGCGAAGCCGAGCCGGAAGGGGGCCAGGGCGCCGCGTGCTGCGGGGGACGCTTGGGAGACGACGCCTGCGCGGCTGTGGAAGGCGGCGTGCGCCGGAGACCCGGTGGCCCTGCCGAGGCCGAGGGCGGAGAACGCGGCGGCGGTGTCGGCAGCAGGGCCGCCCATGAGGTGGCTGCCGCCGATCCTTGCGTAGCTCATGCGGCGGGCGAGGCCAGCGCCGGCGGCGCGGCTGGCCCGGACGAGCCGCTTGTACATGATCAGGGAAGTCAGGACGAGGCCGTCGAGGATGAGGAGGCGTTCCAGGAGGGCGCTGTTGCTGTCGGCGAGGACGGCGTGGGCGGCGATGCCGAAGAGGGGGATGAAGATGGCGGTGGTGACGAGGACGAGCATGCTGCCGGCGAGGTAGCCGGACCACTTCCACAGCAGTCCGCGGCCGGGTCCGGGCAGGATGGCGAGGGGGAAGACGGCGACAGCGCCGATGGCGGCGATCACGCAGCCGAACTGTGCGGCAATCAGCGCAAGGGCCATCACGGCGACGACGAGGACGATGATGATCGCGGCGATCAGGACGAGGAGGGCCCCGAGGACCTTGTCCCAGTCGGCTTCCAGCATCCGGTCGACGGCTGCCTTGCCGTCAGGTCCGGCCTTCTCCAGGGCGTTGAGTCCAGCGTTGGTCCGCCGGGCGCTGTCCTCGCAGGCCCGCTTGGCCCACGGGCTGAGCTTGCTGCACGCCTGGAGATTGTTGTTGTCGGGTGCGATCAGCTGCCGGTGTGCCGGGTAGAGGGGATCGTCCTTCTCCAGGATGCGCCCGTACTGAAGCAGCATGTAGGGCTCGACGACGAGGGTGTCGGTCAGGGTTCGGGTGATGGGCTTGGAGACATCGGCGGGGTTCACCGCCTTCTCGCCGCTCAGGCACATCTCGCGTGCCTGAGCCACCAGCACTTCGCACCGCTCGATGCGCTCGCGCTCGGCGGCGTCGGATGCGCGTTCCCGCTCCTGGCGGAGGCAGAAGTCCCGGGCCTCGCCGTGCATGTGGACGCAGGGTCCGGTGATGACCTTCGGGCCGGCGTTGCCGGCGTTGGTGGTGATGACCGCGGCTTCCAGCGCGGCGCGCTGGGTCTGCTGGACGGGGCCTTCGTATCCGAGGAGGACAGCGGGCTGGACGAGGGTGGTGGCGGTGATCGCGGAGATGAGCAGCGAGAGCAGGAGTTCGCCTGCGCCGCGGGCGACTTTCCCGCGCATCACCATGACGAGTCCGAACACGAACGCCCAGGCCAGGGTGATGCCGGCGATGCCGAGCGGGCCGATGATGTCTTGTTCGTAGGCGTCGGCGATGCGCTGGGCGGGTGCGGTGAGCTTGTCGATGATCGGGAAGTGGTAGACGCGGTCGATCAGCCAGCAGGCGAACCCGGTGACCGTGCGGGACAGGGCGAAGAGCCCGGAGGCGAGGAAGTTGCGGACGATGGCGCCGATGCTGTCGGTGCTGGTGGGCATGAACCCGGGGTCCTGGTCCTCGGGGGCGCCCTGTGCCTCCTGGGCCTGCTCCATCGGGTCGAGTTCGTAGCGCTCCAGAGGTACGCCTTCGGAGGAGGTCATGTTCAGCGGGCCGAGAACTCCTCCCCCGGCGGCGTCCGGGTCGGCGGCCGCGGCGATCCCCTCCCCCGCCGCCCACAGCAGCATCGTCGCCGCGGTGACGACGACGGCCCGGTGGCGCGTCAGGAGCGCAAGGCGGGTCATCGCTTAGCCTTCCGGGCTCGATCGCGGGGGCGGGTGCGGGCGACGACGGTGAGGCCGGCGGCCACGGGCAGCAGGAGCAGGGCGGTCGTCCAGACGCTCGGGGTGACCGGCGCTGCCAGCACCGGCGCCTGCTCGTCAGCGGCCGCGGGGTGGGTGCAGGTGGTGCGGTCGAGGCCGACGCCGCAGGCCGCCGGCAGCGGCCCGGCGGGCGCGCCGGCATCGGGCGGCGTGACGGTGGCGGTGGCGGTGAAGGCGTCGCCGGTGCGGGGCCACCAGCCGTCATCGGCGGTGCTGGCGGTGGTGTTGGCGGCAGCGACCGCCGCGACGAGCGCGGCGGTGAGCAGCAGGGTGGTGAGCAGACGGCGGATGCGGGCCGTGCGGGAGGGCTGGGCGAACGTGTCGGTCATCGGGTGCCTCCGGTGGCGGCCTGCGCTGGCAGGGCCAAAGTGGCGGGTTCGTAGCGGGAGGGGTCGGGCGCGGTTTCGGTGGCCGGGCCGGTGGGGGTGGTGTAGATGCCGTCGGTGATCCGGGCGAGGTTGGGGATGAGGACCTTGAAGCGGCCGATGTTCATGCGGGGGTCGCGGGCGAGGAACTCGCCGGCGCGTTCGGGCTTGCCGTACGGGGAGAGGTCGGTGGTGACCATGCGCAGCAGGTCCTCGTCGTCGCCGGGCAGGCCGAGCCAGGAAAGTCCGCGGGCGGCGAGGACGGGGTCGGCGGTGCGGGCGAGGAAGCGGTAGGCGAGCAGGCCCTGGGTGGTGGAGGTGCCGAGTTCGAGGACGTCGTGGCAGCCGAGGCCGACGCCGGCGCCGTGTTTGCGGCCGTCGTAGACGATCTCGTCGATCAGTGCCTGGCCCTCGGCGGAGGAGGTGAGCCAGTACGCCTCGTCCAGGGGCAGGAGGGTGAAGCGGGGGTCGGTGAACGCGGTCTCGCGGGCGATCGCGGCGATCAGGTACAGCACGGCGCGGCCAATGAGGGCTTCCAGGGGCTGGGCGCGCAGGAGTTCGGGGTTGGTCGCGGCCTCGCGCGGGGGGAGGGTCAGGCCGGTGGTGGTGATGACGACGAAGTCGGAGGTCAGATCGCCGGCGAGGTCCAGCGGCGGCAGGTCGGGGTTGAAGACGGCCGCGGCGAGCGGTTCGTCGGCTGCGACCCGCAGCCACTCGACCAGCGCGCCGGCGCGCTGCCCGCGGGCGCTGTCCTCCTGGGCCATCTCCTCCAGGGCGTCCAGGACGAGCGCCATGGAGCGGTTGGGGGCGGCCGCTGCCTGCTTCACGGCGGTCTTCAGCAGCGCGCCGTGCTCGGTCATGGCGCCGACGCCGAGCTGCACGGTCAGGTAGGACAGGGCGTAGCGGGCGCCGATGTCGGGGTCGGTGAAGACGCGCAGGGGGTCGATGGACATGTCGGCGGTGGCGGCGTCGACGACCTGGCAGCGGCCGGGGGCGGCGGCGCGGGCGAAGCGGGCCCACTCGCGGGACTTGGTGCGGTCGATCGCGATCGCGCGGCCGCCTCGGTCGACGACCGAGCCGGTGATCAGCTTCATCAGGGTGGACTTGCCGCCGCCGAGGTCGCCGGCGAGCGCGAAGGAGGCGGAGGCGTTGCGGGCGGGGGCGTCGGCGATGTTCAGCAGGACCGGGGAGATGGTCCCGAGGTCCTGGGAGTAGCCGACCATCGCCCCCGTCGGGTCGCCGAACGACTGCCCGTACAGGGCTCCGTGCATCGCCCAGTCCTCCCCCAGTTCGTGCTGGACGTACTGGCGGACCGCCGGCGGCGTGGGGGCGGCGGGCAGGCCGAGGGTGAACAGTTCGTCCTGGCCGCCGACCGGCCGCACCAGCCGGTAGTTCGCCCCCTTCAGGCGGGCCTGGAGGGCTGCGGCGCGCTGGTCGCACTCAGCGGGGGTGGTGCCCCAGACGGTCAGCGCGGTGACGGACTGCACCTCGACCTCGACACTGGACCGCGAGGCACGGGCACCGAGGTCGCCCAGGTCGTCGGCGGCGTCGTGCAGGGCGTCGGGAAGGCCGGTCGCGCGGCGGGCGGCGTACTGGTCGGCCTGGTCGACCAGGTCCCGCTTCTTCTTCGTCACCGCCGCCACGACCTTCTCGGAAGTGACCGTGGTCAGGTCGACGACCCAGTCGACCGCGAACGGCATCCGCTCCAGCTCCGCGAAGAACTCACCGCCGGCGGCGGTGAAGCTGCGGGGCATCTCCGCGAGCGCGAGGTGCGCCTGATAGGAGGTGCCGGCCGTCGAGTCCACCTGGAGCCAGCGCCTGCCGGCCAGGCTCCCGAGCATGCCGCCGCTCCCCCGCCCACCGGCCTTGCCCCGGCCCCCGTCCAGGGTGTCGGCGGGCCTGCCGCCCTCCAGAAGGCGGGCGTAGCCGAGATCGGCGTGCGACGGGGACCGCAGCACCCCGCCCGTCATCCGGCTCCCGCGCAGCGGGGAACGCTCGGCCTCGCCGAGGAGTTCGGTGTCCAGGCCGCGGCCGACGGCGTGCTGGTGCATCCACACGATCTCCGCAGGCGTCGCCTGCCGCAGTCCGATCCCGCCGGAGATCTCGCTCTCCACCTGCGCGGCCCGCTCCCGGTACTCGGCCACCTCCCGGGCACTGACCGGCGCCGGCGGCAGCCCCAGCAGCCCGGCGAGCTCCGACCACGCCGTGCCGGCCGTCGCCTGCCACTGGCCCCGCCCGCCCAGCACAGGAAGCGGAACGGCCAGCCACAGGGTGCGCCGGTGCATGTCCACCGGCTCGTCGAGGTCCTCACCCGCCAGCAGCCGCAGCTGCGCCTCGGCGACCTCCGCCCACGCGTCGTGCCGCCGGTAGTCGACCCCGTCCAGCGTCGCCTTGACGACCTCGCTGGCGTCGATGCGGGCGCACAGCCCGAACAGGCGGGCCCGGCCGGGCAGAGACCGCACCAGGGAGGTGACCTGGGCGGTGATCTGCTCGCGGGTGCGGTCCGGCATGTAGCGGGAGCCGGCCGCGGTGAGGGACCACACGGCCCACACGGTGCCGCTGGTCGACCACACGAGGTGGTCGACGATGTGCCGCAGGGGAAGCTTCATCGGCTCTCTGCCTTCGCCTTCATTCGGTCATGGAGCATCTGCTGCAAGGGAGTAGGGGCCGGGCCCGCTCCCCCACCCAGCACCCCGGCCGGGGATGTGTCGGGGGTGGGAGCGGCCGGTACCGGGCCCGTGATCCGGGTGTTAGGGCGACGACGCCGGCGTTCGGGACAGGCAGCCGGCCGGGAAGCGGGCTCCTTCTCCGCGCCGACGGCGCGGGCCGGCCGCTTCCCGGCGTCGAGCTGCTCGGCGGCCGGTGCGGTGTGCTCGATCAGGACGGTCCCGGCCAGGTGCCGCGCCCGGGGCGGGCGAGCGGTCCTGCCGCCGAGACGGCCCGTCTTCGGCTGGAGCGCCCGCCGGAGCAGCCCGTAGAGCACCCACATCGGGGCGCGACCTCCGATCCGCTGGGCCCGGGCTGCCCACACCAGGACACCGAGGCCCAGGGGCGGGAAGGGCCCGAGCCCGGACCACCAGCCGAACGTCTTGATCAGGACCAGGACGCCGACGGCGGCGATGACCAGCTGGCCGGTGTTGTACGGGCCGAACCACAGGACGAAGTCGCCCAGCTTGCCCAGCACCCACGGGTGGGTACGGGCCTTGGTGTAGTTGCGGCCGACGCGGGCCGCCGGCCCGGCGGGAGTTGCGCTCATGCCGGCTGGGCCGTCACTTGCCCGCCGGCGTCGTCGCCGGCGCCGGGTTCGAGGTGCCTACGTTGGTGATCTCTTCCTTGAACGCCTCCGACAGCGCGTCCTTGGACTGGTAGAGGCCGACGCAGATGATCAGGCCGAGCAGGGCGCCGATGCCGGCCTTGAGGCTCATCTTGGTGGCCACCGCGATGACAACGGAGAAGAGGATGACGACCATCAGGGCCTTCTCGGCCCAGGAGCCGCTCAGGGTGAGCAGGTGGTCGCCGATGTCCTGGATCGGGACGGCGAGGACGACGGGGGTGGTGTCCATGGCGGACTCCTTCACGAGCAGAGGGGTGGTGGGGGTGGGTCAGGAACGCGGGGAGGGAGCCGCGGCGGGGGTGTCGAGGGAGGCGATCTCCCAGCGGCCGTCGCGGGCGGTGAGGGTGAGCGCGTACGTCATCGGCCACGTCCGGCCCGCGGAGTCGGTGGCCCTGACCTCCGCGCGGGCCCGGACCGTCGCCCCGTCCCGTCCGGCGCCGGGCGAACGGCCCTGGGAGAGGGTCTGGAGGGTGTCGACAGAGGCGAACTGCGTCTCCGGCCGGGCAAGAACAGTGCCCGGGGCCAGGTAGCGCTCGACCGCGCCGTCCGCGCCGAGGAACGCGCCGAGGAATCCTTCGACGGTGTCGGTGAGCGCCGGGTCCTCGATCCGGGCCGTGTAAGGCGAGGCTGCGGGGCGGCCTGGCTGCGGCCCGGCCGTCTCCCTCGGCGCCCCGGCCACATACGCCCGGCCGGGTCCGCTGCCGGTCTCGGTGACCGGGACGGTGAAGTACCGCAGCCCGCGCGCCGACTCCTCCGCCGGAACCCCGGCGGCAGCGTCCGCGAGCCGCACGGCGACCGTCACCGACCACGCACCGTGCTCCTGCCGGGCCGTGGAGACGACAGCCGTGTGCACGACCGCGACCGGCCGCCGCCCCCACCGGGGCGGCTGCGCACCGGGCGCCAGCTGCCGTAGCTGCGTGAGTTCCGGGGAGGTTTCGGTGGCCGTGCCGGACTCCAGCCACAGCCCCAGCACGGTCTCCGCGAACCCGGCCGGGCCACCTTCCTCCCTGCCGTCGGCGGCCGGCTGCACGGCGGCGGGACGGGGGGCGGCGGCCGGCTTCAGCGATGCGGGCAGCGGCCGGTCGACGGCGACCAGCAGGGCGGCCGGGCCGGCGGCAAGCGCCGCCCAGACACCCACCCTTACGAGGAACGCGCGCCGCCCGCGCAGAGATGGGACACGGGGGCGGGCGGCCGGTGGGGCGGGATCGCGGCGAGAGCGCAGCCATGTGGGCGGAGGCATCGAGGGCTCCTTGAAGAGGTCGGCGAAGCTGATGCCTCACTCTTCGACGGCCACCTCACCACCCCGCTGACCACCGAGGCCCAACGCCGTCACACCGCCATAACTCCTCATGGTGAGCGTGGTGGTAAGCGGGCCGATGCCTGGTGGTAAGCGCCGTGGTAAGCGGTCTGACCAGGCGGTTCTTCACTTACCACTGCAGGTCAGCGCGGCATGCCGGAGCCTGATTGCGGCGCGGCAACAGTCGGGACGTTCCCAGTATCGGAGGGGCTGCGCATTGCCACCACCATCGACAGGGGCCCGGCCGGCGTTTTGTCGCATAGGGCCAACCACAGGAGGGCCGCTGCACATACTTGTGCTTACCCTTCGGCTTGTTCCGGCCGGCACCTTCCACCCTGGGCCGAGATGGCCCGGAGTCCGCCGCTCATGAGTAACTGAATGAAATTCGTCCCCAGGCTCAATAGCATCCCAGGTCAGCAAGTGTCGTCCCCGCACCCGCGGGGGTCTTCCGCGGGCCAGCACGTCATTCCAGGTGGCGTGCTCGTCGTCCCCGCACCCGCGGGGGTTGCCCTTGGAAGGAACCCTCCAGCAGGCGCCCGAGGTCGTCGTCCTTGCCCCTCGAGGACCGCGTCGTAGATCGCCTGCCGGATGTCGTCCCCGCCCGCGCGGGGGTTGCCCCAGGGTCCGCAGGACGTCGGGGGTCTTGCCCTCGTCGTCCCCGCCCGCGCGGGGGTCTCCGGCGCGCGGCTGGGTGGTGTGGCCGGCGCTCACGTCGTCCCCGCCTGCGGGGTTCTCCGTACAGCGCTCAGTACACGAATGCATCCTGAGGTTGTCCCCGCACACGCGCCCGCAAGGGTCTTCCGATGTCCTTGGCGTACGGCTGGCTGGTGTTGTCTGGCTGCGTAGGTGAGAGGCGAGAGCGGATGTCGGTGGGTTCCGGCAGCGACTGAGGCTGGGCTGGCGCTGAAATGTTGCCGAGTTCTGAGAGCGCCCCTGCTCCCGTGTCGGCCACGGTAGGTCCAGAGCGGTGCAGCACTGGAACGTTTGATCGATAGCATCTCGTCGCGACGCTGCGGTGGTCAGTGGCCTGACGAGGTGAGGAAGCTATGAGCGATGATGTCCTGTCGATCATTCCGAGTGATCCGCAGTGGCAGCCGGACCGCGATGCGGTCGACCACGTCGTCGCGCTCGTCGAGGACCTGGCCCCTGGTGTTGCGGGCGGCTTGGACGTGGAGATCGAGGTGACGTGGCACGACGTGGTGACGGCCGTCGACTGCGGGGCGAACCTGGAGAGGATCGGTTGTCCCTTGTGTCAGGCGGCCATCGACACGGAGTGGTGGGGCGACCTCCTTGAGGCTCACTGCGACGACGGGTTCACCACGCTCGCGATCGAGGTCCCGTGCTGTGGAGGATCAACCACTCTTGACGTGCTGGATTACGACTGGCCCTGCGGTTTCGCCCGGTTCGAGATCGCCGTCTGGAACCCCGAACGCTCCTGGTTCAGCGAGGACGAACTGACGGCTCTAGGGGGTCGACTGGGCCATCCGGTGAAGCAGATCCGGGCCCATATCTGAGTCTCCGCAGCTCAGGCGATCGCCTGTTGTTCGGCGCGGGCGCGGGTGGTGGCGGGGCGGTAGGAGTCGGTTCCTGTCTCGATGATGTTACCGCCGAAGGTAAGGCGGTCGACGATGGCCGCGCAGAGCCTGGGGTCGGTGAAGGTCTTGGTCCAGCCGGAGAAAGACTCGTTGGAGGCGATGGCGACGCTGTTCTTTTCCTCGCGTTCGGTCAGGACCTGGAAGAGGAGTTCGGCGCCGCGGCGGTCGAGTTCCATGCAGCCGAGCTCGTCGATGCAGAGGAGGTCGACGCGGCCGTAGCGGGCGATGGTCTTGGTCAGCTGCTTCTCGTCGGCTGCCTCGACGAGCTCGTTGACCAGCTTCGTCGCCAGGACGTACTTGACCCGGTAGCCAGCCATCGCGGCCTCGGTGCCGAGCGCGACCAGCAGATGCGACTTGCCGGTGCCGGAGTCGCCGATGAGGCAGAGCGGCAGCCCCTTCTTGATCCATTCGCATTTGGCGAGGGTGTGGACCATGGCCGGGTCGATGTTGGGGTTGGCGTCGAAGTCGAACTTGCGCAGCGACTTGTCGCGGGGGAACCCGGCGGCCTTGATGCGCCGCTCGGAGCGGCGGCGGGCCCGGTCGTCGCATTCGGCCAGCAGGAGCTCGGAGAGGAAGCCGAGGTAGGACATCTGCTCGCGGCCGGCGGTTTCGGCGAGCTCGGGGAACTGGGACCGGATGGTGGGCAGCCTCAGCATCCGGCATGCCTGGTCGATCGCTGCCGTGGCGGCCTGCTCGGTAAGTCCTCGCTGGCGGGGCATGGACACGCTGTTCTCCTTCAGGGGGTGGGGCGGTCGCGGCGGAGCCGCAGGAGCTGGTCGTAGTGAGCGACCGACGGCAGAGGCCGTTTGTCAGGTGGCAGGTGAGCACGGACGGCAGCCGGCAACTGGGCGATGCTGGCCCGACCCCCTGCTGCCGGTTCCGGGGCCTCGGCAGGGGCGGTGTCGGCGTCTGCTGCCTTGCGGGCTTCAAGAGCGACGGCGTCCGCCCTCAGCGCCCCGGTCCTGAGGGCGGCGGCGAGTCCGGTGACCAGGTGCTCGTGCGGCAGGTGCCGACCGAGGAGGAGGACCTCGATGAGCGCGCGGGTGCCGTCCCGCTCGCCGTGGGCCTTGACGGCCGCTTCCCACCAGGCGTCGTGGACGGGAGTGAACCGGCCCGCGGAGCGGGCCTGGTCGAGCGCGGTCGCTCCCGGCAGAGCGCCGGGCTTGCGCACGAGGGCTTCCAGGTAGTGGTCCAGTTCGAGGCGGGTGCCGCCTTTGGCGATCAACCGTTCATGCCGGGCAACTTCCTCTCGGCCGTCATAGACGACCAGCTCGGAGGCGTGCAGCATCGCGCGGACGTTCCGGCCGATCAGCCGGACCGGCACCGAGTATCGGTTGGTGCGGACGCTGATCTGGCTGTAGCGGTCGCCCCGCAGCGTGAAGAGCCGGCCCGTCTCGAAGGGCTCCTGCGGCAGCGGCGCCAGCAGCGGCTGCTCGGCCGCGAAGTACTCGCCGATCGTGCGAGGACGGGCCCGGATCCGGCGATCCTCATCCTCCTGGTCCCACTGGTCGATCATCGCGTTGAGCTCGGCGAGGGTGGCGACCTCGGGCACCGGGACGAGGTGGTTGCGGCGGAACCAGCCGATCTGCCCCTCGACACCGCCCTTCTCGTGGGCGCCGCGGATTTCGGGCTGGCAGTAGAGGGCTTCCAGGCCGTAGTGGGAGCGGAACGCGGTCCAGCGCTCGGCCTCGACCCGATGGCGGGAGAAGCCCAGCACCTGGGCGACCGCGGCCCTAAGGTTGTCGTAGCGGACTTTCCCGGTCGGCACCCCGCCCAGCGTGTTGAGAGCGTGGACGTGGCCCTCGAAGAACGCCTCCTGACCTGCCGAGGCGAAGATCCGGTGGACGGCCTTGCCCGAGTAGGACAGCCGGAACGCGAACAAGTAGCAGGTCACCAGCTCCCCGGACAGCCGCACCGTCACGTCGCCGAAGTCGACCTCCGCCTCCGCTCCAGGCTTGTGCGTCTGAGGGACGAAGGCTTCCACCACGCCTCGCCCGGCCTGGACCCGGATCTCCTCACGCCGGTCAGCGACGTAGCCACGGACCATCTGGTACGAGATCTCGTCCGCACCGTGCTCGTCCAGCAGCCGCTCGAAGATCCGCTTCACCGTGTGCCGCTGCTTGCGCGGCGCATCCAGATCAGCCCGCAGCATCTCGTCGATCAACGGCTTGTACGGATCCAGCCGCGTCGCCCGTGGCGGAAGCTTCTTCCGCGGCTCCGGCCAGGCCGACGTCAACGCCTTCTGCACCGTCAGGAACCCGACACCGTACTTCCGCTGAAGAGCACGGATCGACAGACCAGCCTTCGCATCACGACGGATCGCCGCGTACAGATCGACCTTGGACTTCGGCAGCACCCCGGCCCCCTCGTCGTGCAGAGCACAACCATGGTCCCGAAGCAAGCACCCAGGCGCTCTCGAAACTCGGCGACATCACTCTCCCGTGGAAGAGCGCGCTCTCGGCGATGAGCTACAGGTGCTCTCATAACTCACGAACAAAGCCAAGCGCTGCCCGGACTGGCGCCGCGTCACCGGCTGCCGGGTGACGGGGACGCGGTGTGGAAGTGGCCCTGGCAGCCGCCCGAAGGCCGCCTCGTGCGCTACTGCACGGAGTGCGCGGAAGCCCGCGGAGTCAGGGAGCCGGCCTGGTGGCTGATGCCGGACAGCTGGCGGGTGTGCGCCCGGCACAGGCGGTGGTGCGACGACTCGCGCACGGAACCGCTCGACGGGCTGTCCTTGACGGAGCTTCCCGAGGTCGTCGAGGCGCACCGGGAGCGGGTCCGGCTGCACAGGCGGTTCGGTAGGTCGGGTGAGGAGCTGTTCGCCGACGCCTTCCAGGTGGCGGCGGACTGGTGGCGGTCGATGCCGATGGTGCTGCGCTGGGTCCACCGGGCGTGGGCATGCGAACTGGAGGACCGCAGCAGCCGGGCGATGCCACTGGTGATCTACCCGGAAGCGGCACAGCTCGCTCAGCTGATGGCCGCCTTCGAGCAATCGAACGTCCGCGACGCCCAGGCCCGCGGCCGGTGGCTCGGCAAGGCCGAGGCACTGATGGAAGTGTGGGAGCTGGACGTCCCGGCAGGCAGGGCCCCGCTGCTGGACTGGCTACACCGCCACCGGACAGGGGCCGGCCCCGCAACGCAGCCTGCCGTCGGGCGGCGGGGGCGGCTGCCGCTTGCCCCGGGGCACAGCCGGCTCGCCTCACCGACCGGGCCGCTGGAACAGCGCTCGTGCCTGTCCTGAGGGCCTTGGCCGATGGCTCGGGGCGCTCCCCGGGCTCCTTGGCCTACCGGCCTTGGGAGCGCATGCCGCTGCAACGTGCGCAATCACGCGGCTGGAACAGGGCTCGAAGGACGGCGCGTCGGATGGCCGTGCGAAGCGGGCGGGATCGGGATGGAGGGGCATGCGGGACGTGAGGGGCTGGCATCTGGATGAGTGGGGTGAGCTGACGGCCTCGTCGGCGGCCGCCCTGAAGGGTGTGGCACTTGAGGAGAGGCAGCCGCCGACGGACCCGGTGGCGTATCACGGCCGGCAGGGGAAGATCACGGCGTGGCCGTCGTCGTCGCGGTCGAAGGTGGTGTGCGGGTCTACGCGCCGGCTGCGGGTGGCGGTGGAGCTGGACTTCGACCCCGAGGTCGTCCGCTTCAGTGGGGAGCCGGTGGAGCTGCACTGGCAGTCGGGGCGCGCCAAGTACCGGTGGCGGCCGGACTTCATGGCAAGGATGCGGGACGGTTCCAGGTGCGCTGTGGTCGTGCGGCCGCCGCGCGGAGACGGGCCGCAGTGGCAGGAGCGCCTGGCAGGGCTCGACGAGGTCGCACGGGCCGCGGACTGGCAGGTTCAGGTGCGGTCCGTTCTGCGGGGGACGCGGATGGAGAACCTGATGTGGCTCGCGGACTACCGCTTCGCGGACCGAGTGGCCCCGGAGCAGGAGCGGGCCGTCCTTGAGGCCTTTCGGCGCAGGCGGCCTCTGTTCGAGGGCGCCAGTGCGTGCGGGGTCCCGGAACTGACTGCTGTCGATCTTGTGTATGGGCTGATGTGGCGGCGACGGCTGCTGTTCGACTGGGAGCAGCCGTTGCCGCTAGGTCGTGTATCGAAAGTGGATCTTGGGCTGTGAATGATCACGGTTCATGGGTCGGGGAGATCTCACGGACGAGCAGTGGGCGGTGCTGGAGCCGTTGTTGCCGAAGGGCACGAAGACGGGGCGACCGCCGGTCTGGCCTCGGCGGCAACTGATCGACGGCATACGGTTCCGGGTCCGAACCGGAGTTCCGTGGCGAGACGTCCCCGCCGAGTACGGACCGTGGAGCCGGGTCTATGACCTGTTCCGCCGATGGCAGCGGAACGGCACCTGGCACCGGATCCTCACCCGGCTCCAGTCCCTGGCCGACGCGAAAGCCCGGCGGCGGTGGCCGAACTCACCCGGTCTTCCGTGGATGTCCAGGCCGAGCTCCGCCAGAAGATGGCGGAGGCCGGCCGCCGGTGACGCCCGTCTTCTGCTTGGACGCTGCTGAGAAGGGCCCTCGCTGAGCTCGACCCGAGCGGGCCGCCGTCGAGAGCGTCCGCCAGCAGCTAGAAGGCACCCCCAGCTGCCGAGTGCCCGGCCAGTCCCCGACGCCGATCCCCACAATCGGACCTACGCCCTCGGCTTCCTCCCCCACGAGTCCGGAGGCCGCGCTATCACCCTCGTCTACCCCGGGGCTCGGCCACTCGGGCAAGCAGGGCGGCCGACTCTTCCGGCGCGAGTGCTCCGCCGATCAGGCGTCCCAAGCGCGAGGACGGGCGAGCTCTTCCCACTCGGGGCGGAGTAGCGAGAACACGGCGAGGTCGTGGCGGCGGCCGCGGTGGAGGCAGGCGGCGCGGCTGATCCCTTCCTGGGTGAATCCTGACTTGGCAAGGACGGCGAGCGCGGGGGTGTTGTCGGTGTGCGTTTCCGCCGTGAGCCGATACATCGGGAGCTCGCCGAAGGCCAGGTCGACCACGGCGTCGAGGGCGGCGGTGCCGTGGCCCTGCCCGCGATGCCGAGCAGCGAGCAGCAGCTCGACCTGAGCTGTGCCGTTGACGATATTTTGACCGGTCAGTGCGACGTAGCCGACAGGGGCGCTGTCGGGGGAGAGGATCAGGAAGTCGTCGCGATCGTCGTCTTCGATGTCGCGCTCGATGCGCTCGCGCACGGCGGTGAGTGAGCGTGGCCAGATGCCTATTTGGTGGGCGGCTACGGGGTCGGATCTCCAGCCATGCATGAGCTCGGCGTCGTCTATGTCGAGCGCTGCGAGGCCGACGGACTCGGCTCTCCAGACGAGTTGCCTTTCAGCCTCTGCGTCATGCTCGTCGTCTGCAATCCTGATGCTCTCGGTCATAGGCGGATGCTATGGGCCTCTTCGGGTAGGGACCACCAGGTTTCTCCGCTCGGTAGCGCGTCGTCATGCCTGCTCAGCGCGAGCCCTGGTAAGGATGAAAGCCAAGTGGAGCGCGGCCTGACGTGCTGGTGAGCGACACCGAGGTGCGTGACCACCCGGAGGTGCCGCTCACTCTCGTGCAGCGTGACACAGTCGTACGACGCCTGGGGTATGTGCGCACAGGTTCCTGAAGTGAAGAGGCCGGTGGCCAAACCATGCGCCGGTCCGATGATCATTGAATACGCCTGCCGCTCCCAGAATGCGGCCGGACTCTCACCGGCGACATCACCCTGCATCCGCGCGGCGGTCGTCGCCGTCCCGACTCCGGTTTGTACGGCTGCCACGGCGGCGGGCACGACTGGAGCAGCTGACCGAGTCCGTGCTCCGGTTGGGCGCCGGCGCCTCCGCAGATACGCCTGCCTCGCTGCCTGCGGTCTGACAGGTATCTCCGGGCTATTCAGGCGGACATGGCATGTTCAAGTGTCGGCCTGGGCATCCACTTGTACCTTTTCGCTTATGTACGGTCGCCGTGGGGCTCTTGTCGCTTTCTCTATCGGTGTGTTCGCATTCGGCGGGGTCGCCTGTGACTCCGGAGCAGAAGGGGCCGATCCCGTACGGACGCAGGAGCATGAGGCATCGACTCCGACCGCGTCCGTTCCCCCCGAGAAGAGTCGGTCGTCGGCGCCGCCGCTTCCGACCACGTCTGTTCCCGCCGAGGAGACACGGTCTGCAGCGCCGTCGCTGAAGCCGGACAACGAGCGAGCGGATCTGAAGAGCTTCGAGATCGATGACCAAAGAGCCTTCGGCGCCGACCGCATCTGGATCGCGTGGACGATCGTGAACAGCGCTTCGGAAGAGGTGAACTACACCTGGGATTGGGAGGCCCTCGACACGCACGGTGTCCGTGTCGCCAAGGGGACCGAGACCGCTATCGGTGTGCTGCCAGGGGAGACGACCTATGGCGGCATTCCCACCACCCTTGAGACCGCCGAGGTGAAGCTGCGCATCACGAAGTTCGACCGCACAGCTGCCCCCTGAACGCCTTCAACGCCGTCTGCCGGCTCGCTCGCGGAAAGGTCCCGAAGCCGGACCCGATTCCGGCCGCGAGGGTGCCGGCGGCGCAGGACCCTCATGGCATGCCGGACCCACGCGGCCGGCCGCCGCGCCTCTACCCGGTCGACTACCGTCAGCGCCATGCGGTCGAGTGCGGGATCAACCGCCTCAAGAGGAACCGTGCTGTCGCCACGCGGTACGACAAGCTCGCCGTCCTTTTCGAGGCGACCGTGCTGGTCGCAGCGATCAACGAATGGCTATCACCCTGTCTCGCGCGTCATCACGTACATGTTCCCGATGTCCGGGTCGCCGTACAGGAAGAACAGCACCAGCCCGTCGTGCGGATCGCGGTCCACGTAGAAGAACCACGAGTAGGTCGACGGGGGCTCCGGAGCCAAAGGGTCAGCCGCAGGCGCGGGAGAGCGCTTCTCGACTCGGGTCCGGTCCGTCAGCGCGAGCCGGACGACCTGCCCGCCGCCGCCGTCGTCGTCGGCCAGCTGCCAGGTTCCCGTACCGGAGAGACGCCAGCCGTCCTCGAAGTCAAAGCCCTTCCCGTCGAGCTTCTCGACAAGGGCCGTTCCGTCCTTATGGAGCACCACGCGGGTCCCCGCGACGTTCTCCCAGCCCCCGGCTACTTCGGCCGCCGTGGCGTCGTGGAGCCCCGTTCCCTCGTAGTACTGATTGGGACCCGCGCATGCAGTCAGAACGGCCAACATCACCATCAAACCGCCAAGGGCTGCCCCCCACGCACGCAGCCTGCTTCCACCCGCCATCAGACCCTCCCGCCCCCAGCCCTCGTCGGTCAATCGACAGGAACGGGCTGCGGGAAGCCACCTTGCCAGAGTCGTTGAACGCGTTCAACTGCGTGCCTGGAGAGGTGGCGCGCGTCACCCCCGGCTCGCGTATCCAGCGACCGACGAGCATGGCGAACAGCGCTTTCGACACACGTCCTAGATGAGTTCGGTCATGTGGCCCCGGGGTGCTCCTTGATGGCCTCGCGGGCGAGGTACGGGCTGGGCGGCGGTGATGCTGCACCAGGTGCGGCGGGCGCCGGACCGGCCGAACTCCGGCCGACCCGCTCGACCCGCTCGCCCTGAGCGGAGCCGAGGAACGGCTGGAGCACCTCACGGGCGGGACACCGGACCGGATCCGCTGGCGGCCCCCTCCTGCCGCGCCCCGCGGTAAGGCACGGCTCGAACGCCTATCAGGTTGCCTATCAGCAGGCCCATTCACCTGGGAAAGCAGGGGGCTGACCTATCAGGTTCAAGGCCCCGCTCACCATGGTGAGTCCCGCTTACCACGATTCCGCGAACGCCCATCGGCGAAGCCGTGCAGCAGCAGTTGTCTCGCCCGCCCGCGCTCTTCCCGACCGCGTACGACGCTGCGATGCCCGCCCGCCTCGCCCGGCTCCCTGACCGGTCACACCCTCGTGCGACTCCTGCTCGCGCGCTGGAGCAGTCGTCCACTACGGCACAGCCACAGCAAACTAGCACGCGGGGAACCACTTCTACGCCTGCCCCGGTGGCCGGACCCTCGTCCGCCTCGGCCCTACCGGAGTCCGGGCACGGCTTCCGGATCACCACGTACCCAGTGCCGTCGTCTTCACCCCTGGTACCGATCCCGAGGCCGGCCGGAGCTAGAGCATGTCTCCTTGACCGGTGATTCTCGTGGTGGGGCTGGTTAGTCTGCTGCGATGACGGACAGCGAGCTGATCGTTGACCTGCGGGGTCGGCTGATCGAGACAATCAACGACTTCTGGGACGCGGTGAGCGAGCCGTGCGGACTGCCAGAGTGGTTCGGCCGGAACCTGGACGCGTGGTCGGACACGATTGAGACCCGGGGCATCTCCGAGGTGATCGACAGCCACGACGTCCTGATCGTGCATGTCGACCAGCGGGGCCTCTTCGACGGGCACCGGCAGGAGGCCGACGTCCTGGCCGGCATCTTTGACGGAGAACAAAACCAGCTCATTGTCCATGGGCGGGCCTGACGAATTCTTCGGACGTCTGGCTCAGCGCCGGCTCCAAATGAGGATGGCGGCAAGGTGGAGTGCGGCCTGGTAGGCGATAGCGAGCTTGTCCGTTCGCATGGCCAGGCCGCGCCACTGCTTGAGCCGGTTGATGCACCGTTCGACCGCGTTGCGCTGCTTGTATGCCTCGGGGTCGAAGGCCGGCGGTCGGCCGCCGGCACTGCCTCGCCGCAGCCGGTGGCCGATCTGGTCGGAGGGCTGAGGGATGACAGCGCGGATTCCGCGTCGGCTGAGGTGACTTCGGATCGCGCGGGATGAGTACGCACGGTCCGCCAGGACGGCATCGGGCCGGGTCCTCGGTCTCCCCGGTCCGCTTCGCGGAACGCGGATGGCGACCATGACGGTCTCGAAGGCTGGAGCATCACCCGCCTGGCCTGCGGTGACGCGGAGGGCCAGGGGCCGTGCACGGGCGTCGCTGGCGAGGTGGACCTTCGTGCTCAGGCCGCCGCGCGAGCGTCCGAGTGCGTGGTCGTCGGGTTCGGCCCGACCTGGGGCCCCCTTTTTCTGGCGCCGGCGGAATGCTGGTGAGCCCGGCAGACGGTGGAGTCCACCGACACGGTCCAGCCGATGTCGTCAGCGTCGTCGGCCGCTGCCAGGACCGCGGCAAGGATGCGTTCCCAGGTGCCGTCCACAGCCCACCTGATCAAGCGTTTGTGGGCGGTCTGGAACGAGCCGAGCTCGTCGGGCAGGTCCCGCCAGGGCGAGCAGGTGCGGTACTTCCACGCGATGGCCTCCAGGGTTCGGCGGTGATCGGCCCACCGCCGACCGCGGACCGGATCGGCCGGCATCAGCGGCTCGATCCGGCCCCACATCGCATCAGTGATCACTAACCGGACAGACACATCCGATCAACCGACCAACCGACCAAGGAGACACGCCCTAGCCACCGACCCTGCCCCGGCCGTCGGCCCCGTGGTGGGCCGCCGGGCTGCGCAGGGCTGTGACCTGCGGTGGTAAGCGTGGTGGTAAGTGACGGCCGACTCTGGAGAGTGCCTTTCCCAGTCCGCCTTTCAGGGTGGCATGATGCCGCAGCCTGCGGGTTACGGTCACTCCACCGGCGCCGTACCCGGCGCCGGCGGACCAGGGAGGGAAGCGTCATGAGCCAGGACACCGGCTGGGGATACGACACCGGCTGGGGCCTCACCGGAACTTCGGCGGCCGGCTGTTGCGGCGACACCGGCTGGGGCTTCGACCCGGAGTGGGGCGCGGCTCCCGCCCGCTGACCTCCTCCATGCGCAGGGCCCGTCCGAGTATGTGCTCTCGGGCGGCCCTGCTGCTGTGCGGTGCCTTCGGGCGGAGCCGGCCTCTGCGGCGGCGCCGGCGGCCTGGACAGCTGCGTCCCCACTGCGCGTCACGCGCGGCACGGGCGCGGCGGGCCTGGGCCTCGCGCCGGTCGCACAGCGGTCCGAGGGGGCCGATCTGCAGTAGCGGCGCCCCGCAGCCGGATCCGTCGTGCCCGGTGCACCGGCCGGCTCCGCAAGGGCGGGCGCGATGGCGGCACAGTGGCGGCAGGGGGTGCCGGCGGGGGTGCGGTAGATGTGGCATGCCGGGCACAGCGGCCAGTCGGCGCAGGCGGCGCACAGGTCCATGCCGGCTTCCGGCGGCCGTCCGCGCTCGGTGCACTCCGCCATGACCCGCCGCACCCTCTCTCCGGCGACCACGCTGCTCCGCGTCTCGTTCTGCTCCGGGATGTAGGCGGGGGCGGCGGGCAGGGCGGTGATGCGGGCGGAGACGACAGCGCCGGCGCTGGTGCGGACGGGGCCTTCGAACGGGGCGGCGAGAGCGGCGAGGAGGGTGTCGGCGGTCCAGGGGGTGTGGTCGAGGAGGGCGTCGAGGCGGCGTGCCTGGTCGGCCAGCGGCCGACCCGCCAGCGCCAGGGCGGGCACCTGGGCGCCGAGGCGGTACAGGACGTCGAGGCCGACCGTCATCTCCGGCCGCTCCCCCATGGCCCCTTCCTGCCGCTCTTCCGCGTCCGCGCTTCCGGCCCGCGGCCGGTCCTCCTCCTGCACCCGCTGCGGGCCTTCGTCTGTCCGTCCCTCCGTCCCGCCGTCCGTCTTCCCTCCGCCCTCTACTACCTGAGGGGACGGACGGACGTTCCGGTGTCTGAGCGGTAAGACTGAGCGGGAGGTCGCGTTCTTGCAGGTCAGCCCCCGAATCCAGGTCAGAATTCTGACCCCGCGGGTCAAAATTCTGGCCCCGCGGGTCAGAATTCCAACCCGCGCCCCCTGGGCCGGAATTCTGACCCGAGCCTGCTGCCCTGGTCTGCGGCCCGTTCCCGGGCTCCGCCTCGCGGGCTGCCCGGCGGGCCCGGGCGAGCTCCAGCTCCCGCGCCCGGGCCATGAGCGCCGCCTGCTCGGCGGCCGGGCGGGTCTCGTCCAGGACGTCGAAGGCGTTGCGCGGCCCGGCGTACGACCGGCACGGCATCAGGTTGATCCGCATCCGCAGCCCCTGCCCGGCCGCCAATGCCCGGGAAGACGTGGTGAGCCGGTGGCCCTCGGGGGTAGTGACCAGCCCGACTCCGGTGAGCTGGTCGAGCAGGACGCGGATCCGCAAAACGCTCGACGGCTCCGGCCGCTCCCCCGGCGCCACCGCCTTGCGCGGCAGCAGATGACACAGCTCCGCCAGCGTCAGCTTGCGCACCGGCCCATGCTTGTCGATCACCAGCGACCGCAGGATCAGATAGAGGCGGACCGCCGGGTCGCCGAGCTGCGGGCAGACCGCGACCCAGTCGCGCACCTGCGAGGCGTACCAGCCGTCGCCGTCGACCGGCGGGTACAACTCAACGGCGGACGCGGTGTCGCGGGAACAGAATGGTCCGGGCGGATCTGACGCTCCGTCCAGCTACGGAGGCGCGACGTAAGACGCCAATCTCCGGTCACGGTGTTCTGCGGGCCATGTGGGACATCGGGAACCTTTCCCCCACCGGAGGCTTTTCGGTGAGCATCGCCAGGCTGTGGGTCGAGGGCATGCCCGTTGTGGAGCCCGGCGGCCGGGCCACTGTTCGCCTCGTTCCCCTCACCCCCTCTCGCTGGACGCACGTCGAAACCGGCCAACGGATCAGCATGCGCGAGGACCGGACTGTGGCCGGCACCGCAGTCGTGCTGGAAGTTCACCTTCCCGCCACCGTCACGCCCACGAACTGACTCCGGCTGCCCCGACCTCTCACTGGTGCAGATATCTCCGTACTCGGCGGAGCACTCACAGGAGTACGTCGACAATCCCCGCGCGAGCGGGGAGCAGACTTCCTGACCTGCAGTTCTACCCGACACTGCCAGGCTCTCCATCAACTGACGTCGTTCAACCACCCGCCCCGCCGAGGTTCGTGGGTTAGGCAGTTTCCTTCGGATCACCTCGCCGACCAGATGACCACGGCGGCGAGGTAGGCGGTCGCGGTCTTGTCGTATCGGGGGGCCATGCCGCGCCACTGCTTGAGTCTTTTGATGCACCGTTCGACAGTGTTGCGCCGTTTGCAGCTCTAGCGGTCGAAGGCGGGCGGGCGCCGGATCGACCTCGTTTCTTCCGGTTGGCGCTGCGGGAACACGGCCCGGATCCCTCGTCGGCGGAGATGGGTTCGGATTGTCCCCGACGAGCCTTGCGGTTGCCGCTCCTTCCAGGCAGTCGAAGCAGCCGGGGAGGATGTCGAGGGGGCATGGCGACAGTCAGGAGCGCCCAGGGGCAGACGGCTCTCGTGCAGGCAACCAAGGACTGGACAGCGGAACGCCCCGGGAGACACCACGACAGCGCCGGGGGCCCACTCTACGTCCAAGGGCTGAACCCGTCGCCGGGCTCGTGTCAGGCGGCGCCACGTCTAGCGGGCCGACGCCTGGCGGCATACAACCCTTCGACAGGGCGGTCCGTCCTATTCCCGGGCAACGTCACCGACCGCGTCCGACATATCCGTTCGTTATGGGGGATCACTTGACCCATTCCACCCGCACCCGGGGGCGCAGTCGCGTGCTCGGGGCCGCTCTGGCCGCCCTCGCCTCCTCCGCCGCGCTCACTGCGGTCACGACGGCACCGGCTCACGCCGCCGGGGTCATACCGAAGCCCCGCGTGGTCTTCACCGAGCACAAGGACGTCGCCGGCATCCGCCACAGCACTGTCGTCACGGTCAACGCCGACGGCACCGACCGACGCACCCTCCTGCCCACCGGCCCCGGCCTGACAACGGCCGAGATCAGCGGCGTCACCTACTCCCCCGACGGCCTGCGCATGGCCTTCATCAACAACGACGGCTTCGCCGACATCTGGGTCGCCGACGCCGACGGCCTCAACGCACGCCCCGTCCGCATGGACATCAACGAGCCCGACGGCTGGCTCACCGGCCTCGACTGGACACCCGACGGCAAGCAGCTCTACCTGAGCTTCCGGGCCAAACCGGGCCACGACCGCCTGCGCATCATGCGAGTCAACCTCGACGGCAGCGACCTCGGTTACGTCTTCGCCACCCCCGAACAGACCTGGGACGGCCAGGTCGACGTGGCCTGGGACGGACGCATCACCTTCCTGCGCGGCAGCGCGGTCCACATCTGGGACCCACGCGTGGGCGGCGCCCCGAAGCTCGTCACCTACGGCCTGCACCCGACGTTCTCACCGAACGGCGAGCGGATCACCTTCTCTGCCTATGTCGACGGCGCGCACGACGTCCGCGCCCGCGTCCTGAGCAGTGGCAGTGAGTACTCCCTGTCCAAGGGAGCGAGCGCCATGCTCCCTGAGTGGTCCCCGGACGGCTCCCAGGTCGCGTACATCTCCGGCGGCACGGATCAGCAGGCAACCGTCAGCGGCGCGACCGCTCCCGGCAGCACCCCCAAGATCCTCTCGGCTCCCGACACCAGTGCCTCCGACCTCTCATGGGTCATCCCTCGCGGATGGAACCCCCACGGCGCCTTCCGCCGCGACTACAACGGCGACGGCCGCGCGGACGTCTTGGCCCTGGACAGCACAGGCGTCCTGTGGCGCTACGACGGCAACGGAACGGGCGGCCTCAAGCCCCGCGTGAAGATCGGCTGGGGCTGGAAGGGCTACCGCCTCACCGCCGCCGGCGACCTCAACGCCGACGGCCGCCCCGACGCGCTCGCCCAGGACACCGCCGGCGGCCTCTGGCGCCTCGACGGAACGACAGACGGCCGCTTCGCGGCGAAGGTGAAGATCGGCACCGGCTGGAAAGACCTCAAGCTCACCGGAGTAGGCGATCTGACGGGCGACGGCTTCCCGGACGTCCTGGCCACTGACCCCTCGGGCGCTCTCTGGCAGTACGCGGGCAACAGCCGGGGCGGCCTCCAGACCCGCCAGAAGACCGGACACGGCTACACCGGCTACCGCCTGACGGGCATCGGCGCAGTCACCGCCGGCGGCTACCAGAGCTACCTCGGGCAGACCCCGGCCGGAGACCTCTACCGCTACGAGCGGGGCGGCCGATCCAAGATCGGCCAGGGCTGGAAGACCCTCCACCTGACAGGCGCGGGCGACCTGTCGGGCGACGGCATACCCGACGTCCTCGCCACCGACACCGCCGGCACGCTGTGGCGCTACGACGGCGACGGCAAGGGCGCCCTGAAGACCCGCGTGAAAATCGGCTGCGGCTGGAACGGCATCACCACACTCTGATTCAGTCCGTCAGCACCCGCTTGTGCCCACCCGCTCACATCCTTCGGAAAGGAGGGGGCGGGCCCCGCCCCGCGATCACCGCCGGTATCAGGGCCGTCCACCGCTGCTCCGGCATCACCGTCGCCGCCAAAGCCGGCCCCGGCACCTGCTTCGGGCAGCAGCTCGGTGCCGACTGGTAGGACACCGTGGGCCGCTCGTTCGGGGGCCGGGATAGAAGCGCCGGCTACGGGCGTGGGTGGCGACCGTCGTCCCGCCGTCGCCGAGCGCCGACAGGCACCTCCCGTTCTCGGGTTCTGACACAGGTTCTGTGACGGGGGCACCGTGAGTCATCGCCGGGTACCCCATCGCTCGGAGAATCAGCAACGGCCTGCTGGCACCGTTCGCCTGTTCCACCACGGTCTGCCAAGACGTGAAGCCAGCAGAAAACCTGCTGGTAGCCACCCGGGCCGTACGAGATCCTGCCAAAGTGATTGAACGAGATGCCGCGGTTCAGATCGTTGAGGAAGAGCTGGAACGCGACTACCAGCGAGAGCTGTCGCTTGGGCTTGTCCCGATACGCATGGCTGTGTCGCATGTAAAGCAGCATGAGCTGGTATGGATCATTTCCTGGACATCTGAGGAGTACCTGCGCACCCGAAACCCGGACTTCGCACTGGCCGGGAATGGGCCGTACCTTGTTGACCGCGTCGACGGAAGTGTGCATCAGATCGGTGTCGTCTCCGCGGCAACGGACGCGTGGGAGGCGGACTACCGAGTCCGCATTCGGCAGCAGGTCACGCGGACCGCAGTGGACGATCTGCATGATGAGGTCCGGGCGGTGGCAGGCGCTCGTGGGAGGGTTCATGCCATGCACATCCTGCGCCAAAGAGTGCCCGCGCTCTCCCACGCTCAGATCATCGAGTACGTGACCGCCTTGCAGCATGGCGATGCTCCGGCACACCTTCTAGAGGTCTCCTCCAGGGAGCTGGTGCCGCCTACCGACCCGATCCTGTCCGCGGTCACCATTGGCAGAGCGGCGAACCGTTGAGATGCTGACAACAGCAGCTGCCCTCACGAAGCGAGGAGACTCGCTTGCGCAGCAGCGAGAAGCCGGCGCGGCCGAACATCCGACGCTTGGGCATTTTGATCCGGTTGGCATGGCCTTCGACAGTGCCCGGGATCCCATGCAGGGTCAGGCCGGCGATGACGGCGTCACGGCCGCGGTCGATGCCGGCGGCGAGGGTGTGGAGGCTGGGCTGGAGTTGCCCGGGTTCGGTACGGGTGTCCGGACGGCACAGGATCCATCCGGCGACGGTTCGGGGCGTGGGCCGGGCGCTCACCGGCTGCGGTGAGGTGCGTTTGACGTGCAGGCAGGCGCGAACGCGCTGGTAGCCGCTCTTGTAACCGAGCGGCACGATCTGCTCCCACAGCTTCCAGGCATTGGTACAGCCCTCGCTCCGGAGATCGTCCAGATAGGGCTTGTAGTCGTCGAGGACGGAGGGCCGGTTCTGCCGCTGACCGGTGAACAGCTCCTCCGGCGTCGCAACGTCTGCGAGCTGCTTGACGGTGCGGTAGGTCATCCCGAGCTGCCGCTGCACCGAGCGCATGCTGTGTCCCGCTGTCACAGTGCGTGGACGGCGGCATGCCGATCCCGGGTCCGATCGGCGAATCGGTGCCCGCGCGGCCAAGGAGAACCGTGCGCGTCCGCTGTGGGAACCAGCGCGCGGAGGCAGCGACGGTGCTGGGCGACGCTCCGCTCGGCGGCCTCGCTGAGGTTGCGCCAGAGGTGCCACCGGTCCGCGACCTGGATAGCCTGCGGTGCACCAGCGGTGGCGCCCTCGGCGAAGAACGGCGCCCGGTCCCGGCACACGACCTCGACGCCGGGCCGCTCGGCGAGCCAGGCCGCCAGGCTCGATGCCTCCCGGCCGGACAGCGGTCGACAGGGCGGCGGGGCTCGACGTCGACGAGAACGGTGCCATAGTGGCGGCCCTTGCCGGTGGCGTACTCATCGACGCCGACCACACACGGGGCGGGCGCTCCCGGCCCGGGAAGGACAACAGCCAGGCCCAGGACGGTGCTCCGGCTACCGCCCGGAGAAGCTCAGCGGTCACTCAGCGTGGCCATATCGCAGAAGATGAGCCAGAACCGAAACCGTGAACAAAGCCAAGTTGCCGCTGCCCAGTCCGCCCAGCGCGAGGCTGGGGCCATCCCCGTGCGAGCGGGGAGCAGGCGCCGAGCCCCGGCGGGGTGATGACGGCCGCCGGCCCGCGGGCGCGGGAAGCAGCGGAGGCCGCCGGGTCCATGGGCTCGCCGTGAGGGCCATCCCCGCATGCGCTTGGGAGCAGTCGAGTGTCTTTGTCGGGGTGAAGGAAAGCCACGTCTTCGGTGTGGACGGGAGCCGGTGGTTCATCGGTGAGTCGGGAACCATGCGGCGTGATGGTGTGGAACATGCCGCTTTCGGAGCAATGGCGAGAGGGTGCGCTGGTTGGCCGTCACGCTGTGCCTGTTGATCACGGTCCAGGCCAGGGAAACCGCTGGTGTACAGGTCACGTGAGAGGCCGTTCGAGAGGATCCGCCGGGTTCATCGCGAGCAGGGGCTGTCGGGGCGGGAGCTCGCCGCGCGGTCAAGGTGCCCGCGGAACCCGGTGCGGACGGCGTTGGAGCCGCCGGCACCGT
Source organism: Streptomyces roseofulvus (assembly GCF_039534915.1). NCBI lineage: Bacteria > Bacillati > Actinomycetota > Actinomycetes > Kitasatosporales > Streptomycetaceae > Streptomyces > Streptomyces roseofulvus. Next base: position 179,927 of record NZ_BAAAWE010000001.1, read on the forward strand.
CGAATCGGAAGCCGCCGCCACGGCCGAGCGTGCTGGAGCCGGTGAAGGGCTTCATCGACGAAATGCGGCGTGAGGGCCTGGACGCGCCGGCGCAGCAGAAGCACACGACACCGCAGATCATGGAGCGTCAGCCGGCGGAACACCATTTCAAGCAGAGGCCGGGGGGTGGCCGGTGATGGTGGGCCTGATCGTGTGCAGTCCCCACTGGTCGACGCTGCCGTCCACCAGTCCGGTGAGGAACTGCACGAGTCCGCCGTTGTAGTGCCACCAGCCGCCTCCGCGGGTGGCCACGGTGATCGTCCATTCGGCGCCATCCCCGCTTGTCGACCACAGGAGGTAGTCGCCCCAGTCTGTCGACCCGCAGCGGAGAAGGCCGCCAGATGCCGGGAAAGCCTGCACCGGCGGATCGAGCTCCGCGTATTCGCACCACTCCTCGACGATCTCCAGGTCTTCGAGTGTGGCTTCGACCCATGCCTGCTCATCGCCGGGCTGCGGGGAGGTGACGAAGAGCGTGTCCCCCACCACGAGGCGGGGATAGAGCTCGGTGAGCAGCTTGAAGTCCGGCGGGAGAGCGGTGCCCAGACCGCTTTCGACAGCCGCCCAATCGACCTTCGCGGGCTCTGGACGCCGGAGCACGGTCAGCTCCGACCATGCCTGCTCGAACGCCGTCAGCGCCTCAACAGCATCTTGAATCCGGCGGGGCGGGGCCTGGGTGCCCATGAACTCGTCCATGCGGCAACCCTGTCAGCAGGGTCCGACACCACAACAGGCGGGCGGGTGGCATCGTCCTAACCCGCGCGAGCGGGGAGCAGAGGTCGCGTGCTGATGGGCCCGCAGGATCGTGGAGTCGATCGCGACCAGCCAGTCCACCTCCGCCCGGGACTGGGCCGCTGACAGCAGGCGGTCGAAAGTGCCGTCGGCGGCCCAGCGGGCAAAGCGGCGTCCGTGCACGGTCTGCCAGGGGCCGAACCGCTCGGGCAGGTCCCGCCAGGGCAGACCGGTGCGGAACTTGAGCACGATGCCCTCGAGGACCTGGCGATACCGCCACCGCCCCGGGCCCGGCCTACAGACGGCAGCAACGGCTCGATCACCGCCCAGGCGGCGTCAGACATCTCCCCATCCCTCACGACCGGACCACCGGTCAGATGATCGGAAAGACACCCCCTGGGGTTCCCGTCACCCCTACCCCCGGTGAGACCCTGTCCGCCGACACTGAAGTGTACGAAGCGCACGGAGCCAACACTGACCGTCGTCGTCGAACGCCGGGCCGCCGAACCGATCATCCCCGGCTGGATCTGGCGCCGCCGCACGATCGCCGCCGTCAACCTGTCCTCGGCGCGCTCGGCCTGCTCATGGTCGCCCCGACGGTCTTCCTGCCGACGTACGCGCAGTCGGTCCTCGGACCCGCCCCATAGCCGCCGGCATCTCGCCCGCCCTGCTCCTGCTCCTGGCCTTCCCGTTCCTCCCCTGCCTCGGCGAGGCATGGCAGCCGGCCCTCGTGATGCTCGCGCCCGGCGCGACCCTCGGCCTGGTCCAACTCCCGCTGATCGCCGGCGTGCAGGCCACGGTCCCGTACGAGGAGAAGGGACGACCACCGCGTCCGTACTGTTCTGCCGGCAGGTCGGCCAGGGCGTCGGCGCGGCCCTCTTCGGCGCGGTCGCCAACGCGGTCCTCGCCGCGCGGCCTGGACGGCACCGCCGGCGACCTGGACGCCCTCGCCCGCGCGCTGGACGCCCCGACGTCCCTGACGGCGGAGGCCGCCAACCGCCTGCGGCGGGCGGTGGAGGAGGCGGTGGTCTACGTGTACGTCGGCGCGGCGGCAGCGGCGGCAGCGGCGGCGCTGATGCTCCTGACCCTGCTCGCCCTCGCGCCGCGCCGCTGCCCGGTCCTCAAGGAGGCGGCGGGGGAAGACACCGACTGAACGCGAACCCCGGTCGGCTTGCACTCCCGTGCCGGGGAGAGCGACGAAGCCCCGCGCCCGTCAGGACTCCCGGCTCCTTCGTACCGCCACCAGCAACAGGGGGACGACTGCGAGGAGTTCGCCGGCCCCGCCCGTCCACAGGGCCGTACGGACCCCCGCGTACTCGCCCAGCAGGCCACCGGCGAGCGCGCCCAGGGGCATGGCGCCCCAGACGACGAAGCGGACGGTGGCCGTGACGCGGCCGAGGAGGGGGGCGGGGGTGACGCGCTGGCGGAGGGCGACCGAGGCGATCTTGAAGGTCATGAAGGCGGTCCAGCCAAGGCCCTGGAGCACGCAGGCGAGGGCGTAGCGCCAGTCGGCGTGGAAGAACGGGAGCGCCGCCAGCCACAGGGCGCCGCTGACGACCACCGACGCGCACATCGCGCGGGTCTCGCCGAGGCGGGCGACGGCGCGGGTGGTGAGGAGGCTGCCGAGGAGGCCGCCGAGGGCCTCCGCCGTGAAGACGAGGCCGCAGAGGAACGGGGACATGCCCAACTCCCCGGCCAGGAGCACGAGCAGCATGGACGCGCCGATGGTGCCGCAGAGGTTCGAGATCGCCGCCGTGAGGGTGAGCGCGCGCAGGAGGCGGTCGCGGAAGACGAACCGCAGGCCCTCGGCGATCTCGTCGCGGAGGCGGGCGCCGGGGACGCGTTCCGGCTTGGGGTCGGGGCGGCGGATGCGGGAGAGGGCGACGGCCGAGGCGAGGAAGCTCGCCGCGTCGACGACGAGGGCGACCGGCGCCGTCACCGCCGCGATCAGCGCGCCGCCGACGCCGGGTCCGGCGGCGGCCGTGACGGTACGGGAGGACTCCAGGGCCACGTTCGCCGCGACCACCCGGTCCGCGTCCACGAGCCGGGGCAGTTGGCTCTGGTACGCGATGTCGAAGAAGGCCGTGAGGACGGAGAGGCCGAAGCCGACGGCGTACAGCTGCGGCAGCGTGAGGACGTCGAGCCAGGCGGCGGCGGGCAGCGTCGCGAGGAGGGCCGCGCGGCCCAGGTCGCCCGCGATCATGACGCGGCGACCGCGCATCCGGTCCACCCAGGCACCGGCGGGCAGGCCGAGGAGCAGGAAGCCGAGGTACTCGCACATCACCAGCAGCCCCGCCTCGAACGGCGACGCACCGAGTGGGCCGATCGCGACGAGCGGGAGGGCGAGGACGGTGACGGCGGCGCCGGCCTGGCTGACGGTGTCGCCGATCCACAGGCGGCGGAAGTCGGGCAGGAGCAGGACGTGGGGCGGGCGGGCGCGGTCGGGCGCGAGCGTGGTCATGTCGAGGAACATCACCAGCCGCCGCTTCCGCCGACCATTGTTTTAGCCTGGGCTAAAAGCTCACGGGAAGGACGGAGGGGCGGTCGTGGGATCGGTACGGTTCGGGGTCGACGACCTGGCGCAGCTGAGGTTCGCGGTGTCGCCGCTCCTGGAGACGGTCGCCGCCCTGCGCGCGACCACGGACCCGGGCGGGCACGCGCTGCATCTCCCCTGGATCAAGCGGGCGTTGGCCGTCGGCACGGAACGTACGGCCCTGGTGCCGCACCTGGCGGAGCTCGCGGCCCGCCTGCCTCCCCCGCGCTGCCCGCTCGCCGAGATCGACGAGGAACTGCCGCTGCTCGACGGGCCGGCTCCGCTCGAGGGGGCCCCGGAGCTCGCGGGGGCGGTGCTGGCGTGGTGGCGGGTCGGGGTGCGGCCGTACTGGGCCCGCGTCAGGGCCGTACTGGAGGCCGATCTCGCCTACCGGACACGCCAGTTGGCGGAGGACGGCATCCAGGAGGTCTTCGCGCACCTGCACCCGGGCCTGCGGTGGGCGAACGACCGGCTGACGTGGGGCGGGGGCCCGGCGGCGGACCGGCTCGACCTCGACGGGCGCGGGATCACGCTCACTCCGAGCGTGTTCAGCGCACGCCCCATCCTGCTTCCGGGGCGGGGCCCCGCCCCGCCGTGCCTCGTCTACCCGGCGCGCGGAACCGGCACCCTGTGGGAGCGGTCCGCGGAGCCCGGCGACCGGCTCGCCCGGCTGCTCGGGCGCAGCAGGGCCGGGCTCCTGAGTCGTACGAGCACCCCGGCCACCACCACGGCCCTCGCCGAACAGACCGGTCTGACGCCCGGGGCGGTCTCGCAGCACCTGACGGTGCTCCGCGAGACGGGGCTCGTGACCGGTCACCGGTACCGGCGCGAGGTGTACTACCGGGCGAGCGAGCTGGGTCTCGCGCTGCTCGGGAAGGAGGGGGGACGCACGTCCGGTTCGGGCTGAGCGTGCTGCGGCCACCCCCGGTGTCGACCCGGGCGGCTACGCCGGCGGGCGCGGGAGCGTCAGGCAGAAGGGGTGGCCCGCCGGGTCCAGGAAGGCCCGCCCGTCGGGCGCGTCCGGCCGGCCGGCGGGTACGGTCGCGCCCCACTCGACGAGCCGGGCCTCCGCCGCGCCGAGGTCGTCCACACCGAAGTCGCAGTGGAGCTGCCGCGGGCCGTCCCGCCCCGGCCAGGACGGGGGATGGTCGTCGTCGGCCCGCTGGAAGCCGAGGAAGAGGCCGGACGGGCCGGGTCCCCGGGTGAGGCCCGCGGACTCGCCGTCGCAACGGTCGTGCAGCGAGAGCCCCGTGGCCCGGTGGCAGAACGCGGCCAGCGGGTGTCCTGCCGATCTGGCCGGATCAGGCAGCGGCGTCTGGCGCGGTGCATCGAAAGGCGCCGGAGCCTCCCCATGGCCGCCCGGGCGGGGAGCGGTCAAGCGCGTTCCACACCTGCTCGGCACTGGGGTGCATCTTTGCGCGAGCGGGGAACAGTACAAGGTCCGCAAGGCGTGCAGACCAAGCAGGGGCCATCCCCTCGGGCCGGTCGGCGGGCTGCCCGGCCAGATCCGGGTCGACCGCGGCAAGGAGTTCCTGTGCCAGGCGGTCACCTCGGCAATAGGCGCGCCCGCCGCCCCCGTGACCGATCTGCCTGCCTACAGCCCGCACCTGAAGGCACGATCGAGGCACTCGACAACGCCGTGGAAACCATGCTCTCGTCTCACTGCCCCGCTACACCGGCCGGTAGAGACTCACCGGCGGCCGGCTCGCCGACCCCGACGCCCCACCCCTGGCCTATGAGGCGTTCGTCGGACTGCTGCTGAACTGGGTGACCTGGTGAACACCAGCCACCACCCGCCAGTGCTGAACGGGAACCCCCTCCAGGCGTGGCAGGCCGACCCCACGCCGATCACGGACGTCCCCGCGGCGCAGTTGGGGACGTTCGCCCTGGAAGACGACGGACGCACCCACACGATCAGCACGTCCGGCGTACGGTGGCGCCGCCGCGATTGCCTCGCCCCGTGGATGAACGGCCGTACCGGCACCAAAGTCTCCGTACGCCGCCTCCCCCACGACGACGACACCATCGAAGTCTTCGACACCGACACCGGCCGCCACCTCGGCTCGGCGTTCCTCGCGGCTGCGGCGAGCCGGGAACAGATCCGTGCTGTCCAGGCCGCCCGCCGAGTTCACCCGCATGTCCAAAGACGAGGTACGGAGAACGATTCAACAAGGCGGACTCCCCGGCCCCACGCATGATCGATCAGTCACCCAGGGGGCCGGGGGCGGGCCTGCACGGGAGAGGTGTCATGCTCCCTGTTCGGCGCGGTGCTTGAGGTTGTGAAGCCAGTGGTCGAGGGAGGCGTCCAGGGCTTCCTGCAGGTACTCGGCGTTGGCGTCGACCGGCTCGCCGGTCCATGACTCCTCGGTGCGCACGATGACCCCGTCCTCGGTCGGTTCGAAGGTCCAGACGTGGACGGCGGTGATGCCGGCAGCCGGGCCTCCCCACACGATGCGACGTCCGCGTTCGACCTGTTCGACCGTCGAGGTGATGTTCTCCAGGCCCTCAGTGGACCACACCCAGGACGATCCCGGCCGCAGGGCGCCCTTGGTCTTCTTGGCGACGGAGCTGACGCCCGGCTGCCAGGCGGGCCATCCCTCCACGTCGGTCTGGATGTGCCAGACGCGGCTGGCCGGGGCGTGGATGACGATGGCGTCGCGGGTGATCACGGGCGCCGTTTCGTCGATGGTCACGGGCTGGGAGTCGAGGTGGGCGGCGCCGATGACGGCGGCGAGGAGTCCAGAGGCGGCGTGAACGAGGGGAACCATGGGTGTCTCCTGCTGATGTCGGAAGAGCGGCGTGGGCAGACGGAGGCCCGGGAGGGTGAAGGACCACCCGACCTCCATGTGTGAGTAGTCAATCACTCACTCTTTTGGGCGTCAACGGTCCAGCTGGACGGCCTGAAGACTGCAGACTCCTTGACTGAAGGAGAAAGTGAGTGATTGAGTACTCACATGAACACCGAACCCCGCCGACTGTCCACCGCCGAGGAGCGCAGGCAAACGGTGCTGCGCACCGCCATCGGGGCGTTCGCGGCACGCGGATACTTCGGCACGACGACCGGGGAGGTCGCCAAGGCGGCCGGCATCTCGCAGGCATACGTCTACCGCCTCTTCCCCAACAAGGAAGCCCTCTTCACCGCCGTCGTCGAGCACTGCTTCACCCGGGTGCGCGCCGCCCTGGAGCAGGGCGCGGCCGAGGCCGCCGGCAGCGAGGCACAGGTCGTGCTCGACTCCATGGGGGACGCCTACGCCCGGCTGATCAGCGACAACGACCTGCTCCTGGTCCAGCTGCACGCCCAGGCGGCGGCCGTTTCCGAGCCCGCGATCAGGGAGGCCGTGCGCGCCGGGTACGCCCGCACCGTGGAGTACGTCCGCGGCGCCTCGGGCGGCAGCGAGGAGCAGATCCAGAATTTCTTCGCGGCCGGCATGCTCTGCCACCTGATCGTCTCCCTGGACGCCTCCTCCGTCGACGCCCCCTGGACGCGCACGCTGGCCGCGGGCATCGTCCACTACTGACCCGCCCCTCCCCCGGCAGGCCACCCGGCCGCCGCTCGCTCGCGCAGCGGCGGCCACCCCTCCGGGCCAAAGAGTGAGTGATTGACCACTCCATCCTTGTCGTTTTTACCGCCCTACCACCTCGAGGAGCACCTGTGAACATCACCGAGATCGTCCTCCCCGCCGTCGGCGAGCCCGAGAGCCTCGAAGTCCGCCTGCGGGAACGTCCGCAGCCGGGCCCCGGCCAGGCCCTGGTCCGCGTCGAGGCCAGCGGCGTGAGCTTCGCCGAACAGCAGATGCGCCGCGGCAAGTACTACGACATGCCGGCCTTCCCCTTCGTCCCCGGTTACGACCTCGTCGGCATCGTCGAGGAGCTGGGGACGCCGACCGCCGACGGACAGCCCGGCCCGGCCGTGGGCCAGCGGGTAGCCGCCCTCACCAAGACCGGCGGCTGGGCCGACCACGTGCTGCTGGACGCCGCCGACCTCGTACCCGTACCGGAGGGGGTCGGCGCGGTGGAAGCCGAGACGCTCGTGACGAACGGTGCGACGGCCTGGCGGATGCTGTTTCGCACGGCACACGTCCGGCCGGGTGACACCATCGTGGTCCACGGAGCCAACGGCGGCGTCGGCAGCGTACTGGTCCAGCTCGCCCGAACCCGGGGCGTGCGCGTCATCGGCACCGCCTCGGCCCGCAACCAGGACGCCGTCGCCGCGCTGGGGGCGCTGCCCGTCGACTACCGGGACGACGTTCCCGCCCGGGTGCGGGAGCTGGCCCCGCACGGGGTCGCGGCGGTCTTCGACCACGTCGGCGGCAAGGGCATCAAGGACTCCTGGCACATGCTCGCCCCCGGCGGCACCCTCGTCTCCTACGGCAGCGCCTCGACCCGCGACCAGGCGGGAAACGGCACCCTCACGGTCCTGCGGCTCGTGGCCCGGCTGGCGCTGTGGAACGCCCTGCCCAACGGGCGCAGTGCCCACTTCTTCAACCTGTGGGCCGGCAAGGCCCGAAACCCGCAGCAGTACCGGACCGCCCTGAGCGAAGACCTCACCGAAGTCTTCGGACTGCTGCGTGACGGAACCGTCCAGGCGAAGATCGACCGCGTGTACCCGCTGCACCAGGCGGCAGCCGCACTACGGCACGCGGAGTCCGGCACCGTAGTCGGCAAGGTCGTGCTCGCACCCGAGACAGACCCCAGCGCATGAACCCCCGATCGTCAAGAACGGCCGCGCAACAGGGGCTTCCGAGCCCGGCTCCAGAACTGGACGCAAAGGACCTCCCGGCCGCCGCCGAACGGTTTCCGCAGGGCCGTGACCACGGCAGCGCCGGGCACGCCGCACGGACGGAGAGTTCCCGGACGTCGCGCCGAGCGCATCGCGCTCCGGGGAACGCCAAGGGGTACACCGAGTGCCTGGAAACGTTCGCGAAGCAGCACCGCGAGCGCCTGGAGGAGCTGCTGCGGGCGCACGGGCCGGAAAGCAGGCCCGCCTCCCACCACCGGTACGCGCCGACCGGACAGCCCGAGACCCTGGCCGCCCTGGAGCGGGTCGAGGCCAACCCGCTCGGTCTACGCAGCGAGTAGGAGAGGGAGATGGAGACCGTTTCCCGCATGACCGACACAGACGAAGCAGAAGACGACGCTGAGCATGCCGTCATCGCTCACTACCGACCGGCCGAGGACGGCCTCGGCGAGCCGAGCCAACGGGAGACCGTCCGCCAGTCCCAGTCCCTGCTCACACAGGCGATCGAGCAAGCCGGCGCCGACGAGTTCGACGGAAACGAGTACGGCGGCGGCGAGGTGATCCTCTACGCCGACGGACCGGACGCCGACGCCCCTTCCGCCGTCATGGCCCCCGTCCTGAACGACCTGCCCTTCCGGCCGGCGCACGTCTTCTTGCGCTACGGCTCCGTCGACGACCCGTCAGCCGCCCAGCATCGCGCCGACCTCCGACGAGACGACGGGGAATGACGCGAACGTCCACATCCCCCTACCGGCCTGCCGGAAGCCGCACCCCACCGGGGAATCTCATCACGGCCACACCGGGGCGGCGTACAGAACCGTCGTCCCACCGGGCGGCGCGCCGGAACGCGAATCCCCCGAGCGGGGGCCGGCGCCCAACCCGTCGGCCATGACACCCGCCCCGTGTCACTCGCGCGAAACCTGCCTCCGCTCAGCGCCGGAAACCGGCGCTCAGCTCCTCCAGCGGCCCTCGACCCGTACGGTGCTCGCCATGGGTGTCACGGCGCCGCCGAGCAGACGGGCGACCGGCCGGGACGGTGCACCCGCCCGGCGGGCGTCCTGGTCCGCGGGCGACCCAGGCACCGCACAGCAAAGGATCGACGGCGTCGGCACAGTAGTACTCCATCGCCCGGTGGTAGTGCCGTCCGGCGTGGCCGCGCTCCGGATCGCAGGATCACGGCAGGCTGCGGCGGATATTTCGTGACTCCCAGTTCTCAACATCCTGTTGTAGCCCTCGATGCCCGATGCCCGTTCCTCAGCGTGGTGCTCGTGGGGGACAAACGGTTCTGGGCTCTGGTGTGGCCCGACGTCAAGGGGTTGGGCGTCGACGCGGTGGGCGTCGTTGGGGATGCTGTGTGGATCGGCCGGCATGCTCGGCCGCCGACGGTGACATGCCCCTCGTGCGGCGTGACCGCCTCACGCGTGCACAGCACCTACGTGCGACGCCTGGCCGACCGTCCGCTGGGCGGGCGGCGGGTGCTGCTGCGGCTGCGGATCCGCCGGTTCCTCTGTGACAACAGCCCTTGCTCCCGCCGGACCATGGCGGAGCAGGTTCCGCCTGACCGCGGGGAACCGGTGCCGGGCGACGCACCTGGCCCGGATGGTGCGGGCGCGAAGTGGGCCGGTCAGGTACGGGGGCGGTCGGTCATCCAGCGGGCGGCGAAGAGGCCCGAGGCGGCGGTGAGGGTGGCGGCTGCAAGGACCGTGACGTCCAGGCCCAGCGCGTCGGCGAGGACGCCTGCCACCAGCGCGCCGGCGGCGTAGCCGATGTCGCGCCAGAACCGGTAGGTGCCGAGGGCGTGGGCGCGCCAGGCGGGGTGGGCGTGGTCGGAGACGGAAGCGATGAGCGCGGGGTAGACCAGCGCGGTGCCGAGGCCCAGGCCGATGGCGGAGACGACGCCGGCGAGGAGCGGGCGGTCGAGCAGTGCAAGGGCCGACAGGAGCGCTGCGGCCTGGAGGAGCATGCCGGAGACGATGAGCGGTCTGCGGCCGATGCGGTCGGCGAGGTGGCCGGCCGGGATCTGGCCGATGCCCCACAGCAGCGGGTAGAGGCCCTTGATCAGGCCGACGGCGGCGATGCCGAGGCCGTGGTCGGCGAACAGGAGGGGGAAGACGCCCCAGGTCAGGCCGTCGTTGAGGTTGTTGACCAGGCCGGCCTGGGAGGCGCCGCGCAGGGAGCGGTCGCGCCATGAGGTGCGGGCGAAGGTTTCCCCGAAGGACGGCCGGCCTGCCGGTCCGCCTTCGGGTGTGGGGTGGCGGGCGAGTTCGAGGGCCAGGTGGGCTGCGGTGTCCCTGACCGACAGGGACAGCGCGAGGCCGGCGGCGACGAAGACCGCGCCGATGAGTTCGGGGGCGGGGCGCAGGCCGTAGTGGCTGGCGAGGTAGCCGGTGAGCAGGGCTGTCACGCCGACCGAGACGTAGCCCGCGGCCTCGTTGAGGCCGGTGGCGAGCCCGCGGCGGGCGGGCCCCACGAGGTCGATCTTCATGTTGACGGTCATCGACCAGGTCAGCCCCTGGTTGATGCCGAGCAGGGCGTTCGCGGCCACGATCCACCACCACGATGGTGCCCAGGCGAGCGTGAGCGGGACGGGCACGCCGATCAGCCAGCCCGCCAGCAGGAGCTGCCTGCGGCGGAAGCGGGCGGTGAGCGCCCCGGCGGCGAGGTTGGTGAGGGCCTTGGCGAGGCCGAAGGCGATGATGAACGAGAAGACGGCCAGGTTCCCGGCGAGCCCGAAGACCTCGGTCCCGATCAGGGGGACCGTCGTGCGCTCCAGTCCGACCAGCGCCCCGACCGCCGCCGTGACGACGACGAGCAGGACGAACTGCGCCCGGTTCTCCCGGAGCCCCAGCCGGACGCCGACGGGGGAGGGCGGCAGTGCCGCCATGGTCGTCTGGGTCATCTGGTTGCCGTCCCTTCCGTTCTCGTATCCGCAGATCACCATACCCCTAGGGGTATTGATCTCGCGCTCTTCTCGCGCGGCCCCTCCTGTGATTCCGGATACCCAGGGGGGTATTTGACTTCCCTTCTCGGCCCTGCCTACAGTCGAAGACGTAAGTACCCCGGGGGGTATCCGAAAGGGTGATCTTCCATGCGTGAAGTGGATCTGGACGTCTTCGCCTCCGCACTGGCGGAGGGTGCCGTCGCCATCGACGTGCGGGAGCCGGAGGAGTACGCGGCCGGCCATGTGCCAGGGGTCCGCCCCGCGCCGCTCTCCGAGCTGGGCGACCACCTCGCCTCGCTCCCCGTGGACCGGCCCGTCTACGTCATCTGCGCGAGCGGCAACCGCAGCGCCTGGGCCGCCGAACACCTGGAGGCCGCCGGTGTCCCCGCGGTCTCGGTCGCGGGCGGCACCTCCGGATGGGCCCGCGGCGGCCGCCCGGTCGTACGCGGCTCGGACGCCCAAGCCGCCTGAACGACCGGCTCCTCCGCCTCACCGCACTTCCGCGGGGTTCCGCTCCGCGCCCGATCTCTCCGCCGAAAGGTTCGCCGTGTTCTTCGCCCAGTACTACCTCGACTGCCTGTCCCAGGCGTCGTACATGATCGCCGACGAGAAGACCGGGCAGGCCGTCGTCGTCGACCCGCGCCGGGACGTCTCCGAGTACCTCGCCGACGCCCGGGCCCACGGCTTCACCGTGGTCGGCGTGATCAACACCCACTTCCACGCCGACTTCGTCGCCGGGCACCTGGAGATGGCCGACGAGACCGGCGCGTGGATCGGCTACGGGCGGCGGGCCGAGACCGAGTACCCGGTCCGGCACCTCGCCGAGGGTGAGCGGATCGCCCTGGGCGACGTGGTCCTGGAAGTCATGGAGACCCCCGGCCACACCCCGGAGTCGATCAGCGTCCTGGTGTACGAGCACGCCGACGACACCGTCCCGTACGGCGTCCTGACCGGCGACGCCCTCTTCATCGGCGACGTCGGCCGCCCCGACCTGCTCGCCTCCGTCGGCGTCACCGCCGAGGAGCTGGGCGCGATGCTGCACGACAGCGTGCAGAACAAGCTGATGGGCCTGCCCGACGAGGTCCGCGTCTTCCCCGCCCACGGCGCGGGCTCCGCCTGCGGCAAGAACCTGTCCACGGAGAAGTCCTCCACGATCGGCGAGCAGCGGACGACCAACTACGCCTGCGCGCCGATGAGCCGCGAGGAGTTCGTTGCCCTGGTCACCGCCGGACAGTCGGCGGCGCCCGGCTACTTCGCCTACGACGCCGACCTCAACCGCAGGGACCGCACCCTGTACGACGCGACCGCCGCGGCCCGGCCGCTCGCCCTCGACGCGTTCGAGGGCGTGCGCGCCGGCGGAGCGGTCGTCGTCGACGCCCGCGACCCCCAGGAGTTCGCCGCGGGCCACCTGCGCGGCGCGGTGAACATCCCCGCCGACGGGCGCTTCGCCGAACAGGCCGGCACCGTCCTCGACCCGGCCGACGAACTGGTCGTCATGGCCCCGCAGAACCGCGAGGAGGAGGTCGTCACCCGTCTCGCCCGCATCGGCTTCGACCGGGTGGTGGGCTACGTCCGCAACCCCGAGGACACGCTGCGGGTGCTGGCCGGCGAGGTCGTCCCGGCCAGCCGCCTCACCGCCGCGCACCTCAAGGCCGCCCTGGCCGGGGAGAACCCGCCGCTCGTGGTGGACGTGCGCACCTGCGGCGAGCGCGAGGCGAACGGCTTCATCCCCGAGGCCCTGCACATCCCGCTCAGCGAGCTGCCCGCCCGGACCGGCGAACTCCCCGCCGACCGGCCCCTCGTCCTGCACTGCGCCGGCGGCCACCGGTCCTCCATCGCCGCCAGCCTGCTGCGCCACCGCGGCTTCGGGGACGTCTCCGACATCCTCGGCGGCTGGGCCGCCTGGGCCCTCGCGGCCGAGCCCGCGGCCGTCTGACCACCCGATCGCCGGTCGGGCACGGGTCCGGGCCCCTTCCCGCCGTGCACCGCCGGCCCGTGGAGGAGCCGGGGCCGCACTGCCCCCACCCCTCCCCCGTCGTGGGCGGGGCCCACCGCCCCGCCCACGACGGCCCCTTCGTTCTTCCCACACCTGGGGCGCCCCATGGCCTACAGCCCCTGCCTATCCCCTCGCACATACCTTCCGGAGTCTTGCATGAACACCGAGCGCACCGCCCAGTCGATCACACCCGCCGTCCTGCACCGCCTCGTGCAGGAGGGCAGCTCTCCGCGCCTGCTCGACGTGCGCACCCCTGGCGAGTTCCGCACCGTCCACATCCCCGGCTCGTACAACGTCCCTTTGAGCACGCTGCGCGAGCACCGCGCGGAGCTCCTGTCCCACCTGGACGAGGAGGTCGTGCTCGTATGCCGCTCCGGCCAGCGCGCCCGGGAGGCCGAGCAGGCCCTCGCCCAGGCCGGCCTGCCGAACCTCCGTGTCCTGGAAGGCGGCATGAACGCCTGGGAGGCAGCCGGAGCTCCCGTCGAGCGGGGTCCTGAGCGCTGGGACATGGAGCGCCAGGTCCGCCTCGTCGCCGGCTCCGTCGTCCTGGCCACCGGACTTGCCGGCATCCTGATCCCGGGCGTCCATCTCATCGGCACCGCCGTCGGTGCCGGCCTGACCTACGCCGCCCTCAGCAACTCCTGCGCCATGGGCGTCCTGCTGTCCAAGCTCCCCTACAACCGCGGCCCGCGCACCGACATCCGTACCGTCATCTCGGAGCTGCGGAGCGCGTCGTGACCGCCCTGATCGTCGCGGCCTCCCTGCTCATCGGCGTCAGCCTCGGCATCCTCGGCGGCGGCGGGTCCATCCTCACCGTCCCCATCCTGGTCTACCTCGCCGGACAGGACACCAAGGAAGCCATCGCCACCTCGCTGTTCGTCGTCGGCGTCACCAGCCTCGCCGCCCTGATCCCGCACGCGCGCGCCCACCGGGTGCGGTGGCGGACAGGACTGCTCTTCGGTGCCTTCAGCATGGCCGGCGCCTACGGCGGCGGACGGCTCGCCGAGTACATCCCGGGCACCATCCTGCTCATCGCGTTCGCGCTGATGATGCTGGCCACGGCCTACGCGATGCTCCGCAAGCCGCGCCGGGACACGAGCAAGGCCCGCCCCGCCCAGCGCGACCTGCCGCTCCAGCACATCGCCGTCGAGGGCCTGGTCGTCGGCGCCGTGACCGGCCTGGTCGGCTCCGGCGGCGGGTTCCTCGTCGTCCCCGCCCTCGCCATCCTCGGCGGACTGCCCATGGGCATCGCGGTCGGCACCTCGCTCCTCGTCATCGCGATGAAGTCCTTCGCCGGACTCGCCGGACACCTCTCCGGGGTGTCCATCGACTGGGGCGTCGCCCTGACCGTGACCGTGGCGGCGGTGATCGGCAGCCTCATCGGCGCCCGCGTCGCCGGCCGCATCCCCCAAATCGCTCTGCGCAAGGCCTTCGGCTGGTTCGTCGTCGTCATGGGCATCTTCGTCCTCGCCCAGCAGCTCGACACCGGCCTGTGGACCCAACCGGCTACGTGGGCGGTGCTCGGCGCCGCCCTGGCAGCCGCCATAGCAGCCCGGAGCCGTCGGCCCCGACGTCCCGCGGGCCCGCACGAGGCTGTCCTCGGGCCAGGGCGCTCCACGCCGAGGGAGGGACACGAGCAGCACACCACCACGTCCTGATCCATACCCTCTGGGGTATTCTTGCTCAGGGGGGCGAAGGAGGATCTCGTGCAGGTAGACGCGGAATCGGTACGCCCCGTCCTGAACCGCCTGCGGCGGGCGCAAGGGCAGCTGGCAGCGGTGATCGCGATGGTCGAGTCGGGCCGTGACTGCAAGGACGTCGTGACCCAGCTGGCCGCCGTGTCCCGGGCCCTGGACCGGGCCGGGTTCAAGATCGTGGCGAGCGGAATGCGCCAGTGCCTCGCCGACGACTCAGAGGCGCCGCCCATGACGCAGGAGGATCTGGAGAAGCTCTTCCTGGCGCTCGCCTGACCCTTCCTCCCGTCCAGCCGGAAAAAGGCCGGACGTCGCAACGAACCGGAGACCGACCCGCCCCCAACGACCAGCATCGGCAGAAGCGAGGAAACAGCCCGCCCGGCCGACCGGTCACAGTCGGGCTGTACCGGATCCCGGCCATGATCTCGGTGGCCGGCTCCGGTAGCGCACCTCGTGCGGGCGCACCGCGGAAGGCTGGACGGCCCGGCTCCGGCTGCGCGGGGCTGCATCCTTGTCGGTGGTGCCGCCGCGCTCGGCGGGCTCCTGCTGGAGCTCCTGCGCGACGGCGCACGGCCCGGTGGTGGCGCAGCGCGATCCCCAGGTGATGGTCGGTGCGGCGGGCTGACCAACAAGATCGATCTGGCCTGTGACAGGCGAGGTCGCCCGCTCGCTTTCGTCGTGGCGCTTCTGGCCTCGGGGTTCCTGGCGTTACCGGGGCGTCGGACGCGCTGCGGTCGTGCGCTGTCGGCTCTCGTCCGGCCGCTTCTCAGGAGCGGGAGAGGGCTCGGGCATCGTCCGGGGGAAGGCCCGTCGGTAGTCGCTCGGGGAGACGCCGACCTGCTTGAGGAAGTGGTAGCGGAGGTTGTTCGCCGTGCCGAGGCCGCTCAGCTCGCCGACCTTCTCGATGGGCAGATCTGTCGATTCCAACAGGCTCTGGGCCCGTGCCAGGCGCTGGTTGAGGAGCCACTGCAGGGGTGTCGTCCCGGTGGCCTCCCGGAGTCGCCGGTGGAGGGTCCGCGTGCTCATCGCGGCACGCCGTGCCAGGTCCTCGACCGTCAGGGGGCGGTCCAGGCGGGCACGGGCCCAGTCCAGTACCGGCCCCAGGCTCCTGTCGTCGGCGGTGGGCACGGACAGGTCGATGAACTGCGCCTGGCCGCCCGGCCGGTGAGCGGGGACCACCATCCGGCGGGCCAGTTGGTTTGCGATGTGCGCGCCGAGATCACGGCGTACCAGGTGGAGGCAGAGGTCGAGTCCGGCGGTGAGCCCTGCGCTGGTGAGGACGTCGCCGTCGTCCACGTACAGCACCGAGTCGTCGACTTCCACCTTCGGGTAGCGCTCGGCGAGCTGGGCGGTGTGCATCCAGTGGGCGGTGGCGCGGCGGCCGTCGAGCAGGCCCGCCTCGGCGAGCGCGAAGGCGCCTGTGCACAGGGAGACCATGCGGGCACCCGCGTCGTGGGCGCGGCGCAAGGCAGTGATGAGTTCCGGCGGCAGCGGCCGGCCCTCGTCGACGCAGGGGTCGGGCACCGAGGGGACGATGACGGTGTCGGCGTCGACGAGGTCGTCGAGCCCGTGGCGCGTCCGCAGTGACAGACCGGTCTCGGCCGGAGAGCCGTCCTGCCCGCCCTGCCCCGTGCTGCACAGCCGCAGGTCGTACCAGGGGTCGGCCAGGTCGGGCTGCGGCTTCCCGAAGACCGTACAGGGGATGCTCAGTTCGTAAAGGTCCCACGAGGGAAACCCGATGTCGTCGGTCACGACCAGGGCGACGGAGCCAGGATTCATGCCTCGCAGGGTACGGCGGGAATTTGGTGGACACCGTCAACAGTGTCACTGTCGACGGCCACCGTGCCCTGCGATCTTGGAGCTCACATGACCGACCGCCACAGAGCGGACGAGCAAGGAGACTTCGCATGCGTTCTGACCACCCGGCAGTGACCGTGATCGGACTGGGCTCGATGGGGTCGGCGCTCGCCACCACCCTGCTGAAGCGGGGGCACGGGACCACCGTGTGGAACCGCTCGGCGGACAAGGCCCGGCCGCTGGCCGACCGGGGCGCCCGCCTGGCCGCGACGCCCGAGGAGGCGATCGCGGCGAGTCCTCTGATCATCGCCTGCGTACTGGACTACGAGGTGCTGCACGCCGTCCTCGACCCCGTCGCCGGCTCCCTCGCGGGCAGGGTTCTCGTCAACCTCTCCTCCGGTTCCCCCGAGCAGGCCGACGAGGCAGCCGCGTGGGCCCGGTCGCACGGCGCCGACTACCTCGACGGCGCGATCATGACCACCCCGCCCGGGGTCGGCAGCCCCGAGATGATGTTCCTGTACAGCGGTTCCGGCGCCGCCTTCGAAGCGCATCGTCCGACGCTCGGGGCGCTGGGCGACCCTCTGTACCTGGGCGCCGACCCAGGCCTGGCCTCGCTCTACGACGCCGCGCTGCTCGGCCTGATGTGGTCCACCATGACCGGCTGGCTGCACGGGACCGCGCTGGTCGGCGCAGAGAAGACACCAGCCACGTCCTTCACCCCTGTCGCGATCCGCTGGCTCACCGCCGTGTCCGGCTTCCTGGCCACCTACGCGCCCCAGGTGGACGCCGGCCACTACCCGGGCGACGACGCCACTATCGACGTCCAGCTCGCGACGATCGACCACCTCCTCCACGCCGCGGCCGCCCGCGGCATCGACAACGCCCTGCCCGAACTCCTCAAGTCCGCCATGGAACGAGCCAAGGCCGCGGGCCACGGCTCCGACAGCTACGCCAGCGTGATCGAGGTCCTGAAGAACCCGGCGGACCGCACATGACCGCGACACCGGCAGCCGCCCCTCACCCCGCACCGAACCCGGCGGCTCCCACTGCCACCACGCCCCAGACGGACCTTCTGGCCCCGCCCCTCAAGCGGTACAGAACCGCCACCACCCGCTCCCCGTGAACGCACCGCACGGGATCGGCCATCCCAGGCCGGCCAACTGGACAACCGCGGCCTGCACACGATCAGCCCACTCGCCGCGATGCCCGAGGCCCTATCCTGCCGCCTCCCCCGGCGGCAGAAACGGCCGTCATCGCCGGCCGGGCAGGTGCACGGCCTGTTGGGCACGCGCCGCTGGGGCCATCGGTGCAGAGGTGGCCGGCGGAGACCTGCGTGCCGCGCCAGGCCCCGGTCACCGTGACCTGGCGGAGGCTACGTCGACCGCCTCGAAGCCCACGGCATCCGCCAGGTCACCATCAGCGCCCCCACCTGCACCCAGTACCGGCACAAACGCGCGCTGCTGGGGCACATCCGGGCCTACGCCGACCGGGCCGCGGCCCAGGGCGAGAAGGTCACCGCGATCATCGGCTCGGTCCGCGCCGACGAGATCACCGCCGACTGCCTGCAGGGCCTGGGCGAGCTGGGTGACTTCGGGCACCTGTTCACCGAGCTCGCCCTCGGCCGGCCCCGGATCGCCGACCCCGACACCGGGATCACCGTGCGCCGCTGGGTCCCCCGGCTCCGCGCAGGAGACCCGGCCAGGCCCGGCATCGTCACGGTGATGGCCGAAGGCGTCGTCATGATCCGACGCACCGCCTTCGACGCCGCCGGCGGCTGGCCCGGCCACTTCTGCCTCTTCCACGAAGGCATCGACCTGGCCTGGAAGCTCCGGGACCAGGGCGGCACCGGCCGCTACCTGCCGGACATCGTCGTCCACCACCCAGCGACCAACCCGGCCCGCCATGACCGCTTCTACCGGCTCAACGCACGCAACCGCGTCTGGCTCGCCCGGCGCAACCTCCCCGCGCCCCTGATCCCCTCAACCTTGCCGCGTTCGTGCTGCTCAGCCTCTGGCGGTTCCGCCACAAGGCCGCTCTGCGCGCTATCGTCGCCGGCTTCCGGGGAAGGCATGTGCGAGAGCCAAGGGCGCCGTACGCCCATGAGCCGGCGCACGGTCGCCCGCCTCACCCGCGCTGGCCGGCCGCCGATCGTGTGAAGCCCGGCCGGAGGCAGACAAGCCAGATTCACAGGAGGTCAGAAACGGCCTCCAGCGCGGCGGGCCAGGGGTAGGTGGAGGGGTCGCCCTGGCCGGGATCGTTCGGCACGAACCCTCCTTCGCCATAGACCAGGCGGACCCCGGAAGCGCGCAGCGTCTCGATCGACCGTTCCCACTGGGGGTGGGCGGTATAGGCGCTGTTGACGCACGGCATCATCGCGATCGGGATGCCTTTGCCGATTCCTTCGGCGACCACGCCGACGAGCCATTTGTCCGTGATGCCGAGCGCGCAGGAGTTCACGGTGTTGAAGGTGGCGGGTGCGACCAGGACAGCGTCCGGCGTCGGCCATACGTCCGGGTCCCCGGGCAGTCGGTAGTCCCACCGCACGGGCCGGCCCGTGAGCGCTGCCAGACCGTCCAGGGACGCGTGGAGCCAGCGAGCCGCCGTCGGGGTGAGCCCCAGACAGACGTCCCAGCCGGCGGCCTGCGCCTCCTCGATGACCCGGGCGATGTCGAAGACCGGAGGCGCCGCGCTGCTGAACAGGTACAAGGTCCGCGTCATGGGCCTATCCGATCACACGGACTCGTCCCCACACCAAGGGAGTCGGGGGCCACATCGGCCCGCTCCCATCAGAG
Organism: Streptomyces roseofulvus; assembly: GCF_039534915.1. Lineage (NCBI taxonomy): Bacteria > Bacillati > Actinomycetota > Actinomycetes > Kitasatosporales > Streptomycetaceae > Streptomyces > Streptomyces roseofulvus. The sequence goes on from NZ_BAAAWE010000001.1 coordinate 199,186, forward strand.
GGCGGGCCATCGGGCAGTGCGGGTCAGCGGCTGGCGCCCTCGGGCCACAGCACGCGGACGGGGACGCCGGTACGTTCGGCATACGCAACGACGTCCGCCGTCCCACCGTACGCCCACGCCGGTTTGCCGTCCCACACCGCCGACAGCTCGTCCACCAGGCCGACGAGGATCTCGGATCCGGCCTGGTGCGCCTGTGACGTGGACTGGGTCATGCCGCCCTCGGGGACGTCAGCCGCGCGGGAGAGCAGCGCGTCGTACGCGGCGTGATGCCACTCGGGCAGGTTCTCGCGGTACTCCCTGGCCGGAATGACCACCTCCAGACGACCGCCCGCATCCAGCACCGCCTCGGCGAACCAGGCATCGGGGCCGTCCGCGATACACGACACCGCGACCAGCTCGCTGGGCTCGTACGCGGCAACGGCCTCGGCCAGGAGCACGCGCACCCGCTCCTCGACCTCGGTACTCAGCCCGCGGTGCCCAGTGATCCCCACCCTCATCCCGTCACCGTGAGGGTACGGCGGAAGGCACGCGCCCGCTCGACGATCCGCCCGGACCGGTACTTGAGGCCGGCCTCCAGCCGCCCGCCAGCGAGGTGTGTCAGCGTGGGACTCGCTGTCCTGCTTTGCAGCGGTGCTGGCCAGTCGCAGGATCGACCTCCAGGGGGACGTTCCCCCGATCCCGCCGCCCCTGGCCTTGTTGGTGAGCAGGTTCATCGGCAGAGGCCGTGGGAAGCATGTTTCAGCGGTTGCGCGTGAAGGTGTCGAGTTCACAGCTGTCGGGGTCACCGACGTATCCGTAGAGGTATGGGGTCTCGCGACTGCCGCTGACGTAAAGACCGTCTCCGTAGTACCCACCGTTGACGTCGCTGTCCCAGTAGCCGCTGATTTTGTGGAAGGTGAAGGAGACAGGCCAGCCGGAGTCGTCAGCGGTAGTCAGCTGCCAAGTTCCGCTTCCGGTTCTGCTCTGCGGGTCACCGGTGGCTTCTTCAAGACTTGCGGGCCACCCGAGTGTGGTGAACGTCCGGTCGTTGCTGAGAGTCAAGCGTCCGACAGCGCTTTGATAGGTGCCGACCAGATCCTGCGTGCTGATTCCCCCCGGCCGCTGACCCGCCCCTGGGCATGGGGAGTAGCGGCCGCAGCCAGTCGCGCTGGCCGATGCCGCCAGGATCAGCGTGCATGCCATACCGAACAGTCTTCGGTTCATATCCCGCCCCCACCCAAGAGACTTATCTCGTTGCAGTCTCCCAGTGAGCCTCTCGGGCCCTGCGCGGGTCTCGCTTGTCGAGAGCTTGAATACGCGCCGAGAGCGATAGCTTCAGCCGTCGCTCTCACCACGAGGTCGCTCTCGTCAGGCCGCGGCCGCTTTGCGCTTGGCTGTGGTGCTGGCGAGACGGAAGGACAAATCCCGCCCGGGCCCGTGGTCCCGCTCGCATACGATGCGCCCGTGGTCTCCGTCGTCTAGCGGCCGAGGACACCGGTCTCCGGTTCGCCCGGAATCGGAAACCCGGGTTCGAATCCCGGTGGCGACCACCTCCCTCCCCCGATGGCGCGGGGTCGCGTGCGATCACACGACAGGGCTGCATAGCCTGGGGGCCTGTAGGTTCCAGTTCCGTGTCATGCGGCGCCGCCGTGACCTGCGGTTCTATCCGGCGTCTCACGCCGCATCATCCGTCGGCTGTATCAGGTCCGTGTCATTTCCCGGGCTCTCGTGTTCGCTGCAAGCCCCGGCTCAGCACCAGACGGTGATCACGTCGGCCTGCCGTACCACCGAGGAACCCTGCGCGTTGAAGGACACGGTCCACGGCTTCTTGTCTGAACGGGTGGGCGAGCCGCCGCCTCTTCCGACGGGCCAGCCGTCTGCGGTCGCGAAAAGCAGGTTGCCCACGAACATCCCGAGCGTCTTCGCCGACGAGCGCCTGCGGGACTACGGACAGGTTGATCAGCCCATAATTGCAGTCAGTGCCGAGCGACCGGCACATCGCACTCACCTCGGGTGCACTCACCGCGATCGGAGAGCACCGTGAAGAACAGGGCGTTGTGGCGTGTAGTTGACAACGAGAGTGGTAGCCAGTCCATCGTCAGCACGCCCTCCGAGGCGGTCGCGTTTGTCAATAGCCGGTTCGACACCGATGACGACGTCGAGCCGTTCAGCATCACCGAGGTCGGTCCTCTCCTTCCGAAGCCGCTCGGGGTCATCACCGCATGGGCCGCCGAGAAGGACGGCGAGCGAACCGACGGGCGTACTGCCCCGATCACCATCAGGCCGGTTGTGACGGACAACGCCAGCGAGTGCGATGACGTCGTGGTCTGGGGCGACGTGTACGTCTCCTGGGACCACGACATGTACGCCGTCGAGGGGCCGGACGGCTCCGAGTACAGCGAGGCTTACAGCGCGACCAAGTTGATCGCGATCCTCGACGAGTACGCCGGCGACTACGAGTACGCGCCTGAAGGGCCCGACAGTCACAGGTGGCCAAGACCGGAAGAGTTGATCACCTACGGTGCCCAGGAGTGCGCCAAGCGGTTCGGGCACCTCGACGACGACGCCCTGTTGTGGCTCGCTGCCACCCGCATCACGCTCGCCGTGTGGCGCAACACACCCGTCGAGAACTGGCATGCCGGGAAGAGTCCGCTGCACGACGGCACGATGATGCGGATCAACACGGCAACCACCCGACTCGTGCGCTCGATGCTGTCGTTCGACCATGTCGACTGGATCGGTCTCGGTCTCGCGATCGTCAACCCGTCCCGGGTGCTGCCGACCGGGCAGTCCGTGCTCGAGCTCGGGCTGGCCTGCCACAACCCTGACGACCCGGCGCACGACGTTGATCCGCGAGAAGAACTCGCGGAGATGGCGCAGGTCGCGATCTCATGGGGGCGAAGGTACTGCCTTCACGAGAAGGAGTTCGGCCTGCGAACCCTGATCGAATCCTTCGGTGCGTCCGACAACGGCTGCTTCGGAGCACCGAGTTGGGGGCGCATCGTCGATCGGTTCCTTACGGCTGTCGACGACCGGGAGAATGCGCACTGGCGCATGCGCCAAGACGAGCCTTGGTTCGACGAGTGGTTCACCAACCGGCCGGCCGACATCGCGGACACCACGGAATTCCGTCGGCTGCTTCTTGCCGGGCCTGACTTGCTTTCCGAGGAGGCCGCCGAATGGTGCGTGGATGGTGCCATCGGCTACGTCTGCCAGGACGACCACGCGAACGACTGCCGGCGGTGCGGTATCCCGCTGGCAACGGAGACTCCAGACGAGTGAACGTGGGCAGTCTCCTCCGCGAGCGCTACGTTCGCGTCCGCGTGAAAGGTCCACGCCGGACCTGAGGCAAGGCCACCGAATGAGTGACGGTAGTGGCCAGCAACGAGGCGAAGGCCCAGAGGTAGCCGGCTGGTTGAGTCGGTCGTTCTCCACCCATCGTCTGGTGATGGCGGACTTCTTGCCGGAAGCGCGGGTGATGGGTGAGGAGCCGGCGTAGGCCTTCAGGCCCCGGGCGTCGGCAAACCGGTTGCGGTCGTCGCCGAGATCGGCCAGGACACGGGCGGCAAGCTGGATGCCGAGGCCGCCAAAGCTCAGCAGGATCTCGGCGTCCGGGTGCTGCGGGAAGGGCTCTTCCACCGCCTCAGCGAGCTGGTCGGCGGCGGTGCAGGCGGCATCCAGCCGGATCAGGAGGGCGAGCATCTGCTCGCCGAGCGCATCCTCGACCAGCGGCGGCTGGTGGGCCCACTCGCCGCGGAAGACCTTGCGGAGGCGCTCGGCCTCGGCTTCGATGCCGCGCTGGCGGCCGGCTCGCTTGAGGGTGGCCTGGATCCGGGTGCGGGTCAGCCGTGCGGCCCGGGCCGGGGTCGAGGCGGGCTCGAGGAGTTCGCGGGCCTCGGGACGGCACAGGCCGTCGGTCCAGACGGTGAAGGCCGCCAGGGAGGCGGGGTCGTACTCGCGCAGCAGGGACCGGAGCTGGTTGGCGAGCTGCTGCCTGTTCCACAGCGAGTCCTGCTGGGCGCGGCAGGACGGCGATCGCTCGTCCTGGGTCGGAGTCCTCGGGCAGGGGCCGGTGGGCGTGCATGTCGGTGCGGAGGATGTTCGCCAGGACCAGGGCGTCGCCGGCGCGAGGCGGAGTGGCCGTCGCGGTAGTGGGCGGCGGCCATCGGGTTGATCGCGAAAACCTGCCGCTTGCCGGTCCGCAGCTCGGCGACGAGCAGGCTGCGGGAGGTCTCGGTCGCGACCGGGATCGGGGTCTCCTCGGTGTCGCCGTACTCGGCCGGCAGGTCCAGCAGGATCCTGTAGCCGTCCGCCTCGTCGGTGATGTGCCGCTTGGCCCGCAGCAGGCCGGTGTCGTCGACCAGGGCGACGTCGTGGGTGCGTTCCGCCCAGTCGATTCCGCAGTAGATCAAGGTTCCCCTCCCCAGAGTTCGGTGTGTGCGCCGTTCACGAGCGCATGCGGGCCACGCAGCGACCTCACTCGGTCTATGCGGGAGCTCGGGCGGCTCGGGCGTATCAAGAAGTCACCGTGCGGCGGGCTCGCACCACGCACACCAACGAGTGATCAAGGCCGTAGGTGTTGACGGCGATGGCAGTCACGTAGGCGCTGAACGCCGTCGTTCTACACATAGACGTTGATCGCCTGGGTCTCGCAGGACATCCACCCAGCGCCCACGTGACCGCCACCGCCCTGAGCACCACGATCGTGCACCGATCTACGTTGAGGCCTCGACGGCCCGGCTGCACCTGGATGTCACGGTCTGGTACGCGAACGCTCCGAGAAGCCCATGCTCCTGCGGAACGCTCATAACTACGGATTAGGGTCTCGCCGCTCGTGGAACAGGTCGTGCGCGGAGCAGCGACTCGTCCGCTGTCTCAGGTCGACGGCACAGCCGATCAGTCTCACGTGTGCGGCATCTCCTCGTGGTGCCTGCTCACCGGGTGTTTCCCAACCCTGGACACACCTGCTCCAAGCGGGGCTCAGAGCTGGTGGTCATCCCTGTGGCGGCCGAGGCTGTGGCCGAAGCGTTCGGAGATGGCCGGCATCAGGCTCTGGCCTTCGCCGGGCCGGTCCAGGCCGAAGACGTAGCCGGGGAAGTCGAGCTCCTTCTGCACTTCCCAGATCCCCTTGTGGTCCTCCGGCGGGAGGATGCGCGCCGGGTCGCCGACGGCGACCCAGCCGATCGGCACCGTCGAGTCGGCGGGCAGAACCGTGCGCACGTGCACGATGCCGTTGATCCGTACCTCGGAGCGGGCCCCGATCCGCGCTCCGTTGAAGACGCGGCTGCCGGTGGCCATGAAGACCTCGTCCTCGACCCGGCAGCCGGTCAGGTAGGAGGTGGGGCCCACCAGGATCTGTCGCCCCAGGAGCAGCGGATCCCGCCGGGTACCGCGCAGGACCGCGTTCTCCATGACGATGCAGCCTTCGCCCAGTTCCACCGGTCCGCCCTCGGCGGTGAGCACCGCGCCGAACAGCACCCGGCACCCGGCCCCGACGCGCACGTCCCCGCACAGCGTGGCGTTCGGAGCGACGTAGGCCGTGGGGTGGACGGAGGGCGAACGGCCCTCATGAGTGAGAAGCATGGCCGCGATCAGCCGTCCTTTCGTATGCCTGCCGGTTTCCACGACGTACCGTCATGAGGTCTGGGTGCTGGTCAACGCGTCGACCAGCTGGGCGAACTCGACACGCTGCCGGGCGGTCAGCGTGGCATAGAGCGGCGCCTGGAGTTCGTCCGTGAGCCGCTCCGCTCGCTGCCACCGGGGGACCAGGGCCGCGGCGGCCGGACCCGGCTCGTGCCAGCCGTAGTGGGTCGCCTGCTCGACGCCGAGGTTGACGACCATCGCCTCCCGGGCGCTCAGGCCGGACAGACGTACCGCCGCGAGATGGCAGGCGCCGCGGTGTTCCCGCAGGACGTGGACGCGCTGCATCGCCGCCCCGACCGGGTCGTCGCCTGGCACGGGCTGCGCGCGCCAGCCGGCGAACAGCGGCAGCGCGTCGGCGTCGGCGGCGTCGATCAGCCGCTGTGCCAGGCGGTTGAAGTGCTCCACATCGGCATCGGCGGGAATGTGGGCGCGCCCCCACGTCCGCACAGCCTCTGCGTAGCAGGCGACGGCCTCGTCCGCCGGCATCACGGGCCTGCCGACCCGCCAACCGGTGGCTACGAGATCGGGACCGAGGAACCCCTGCACCGCCTGGACCACAGCGACCGGTGCCTCGCCGAGAACCCCGAACCGGCCGCGACAGTAGAAGCCGCGCCCAGGAGCGAATCCGGCACGCAGGCCGATGGTGGCGGTCGCCTCGTCGGACATGAACTCGTCACCGAAGTTGTGGACCGGCCCGGCCACGGCGGCGATGCAGTCGAAGATCTCCATGCGCAGAAGGTCGCCCACCTCGACACCGCAGGTCAAGGGGATGCTTTCTGAGGCAACCCTTTAGCTAATCTATCGAGTCATGCTCGATATCCGCCGTCTGCACATGCTCAGAACCGTCGCCGCCCGCGGCTCCATCACCGCGGCCGCCCAGTCCCTTGAGCTGTCCTCCGGCGCCGTGTCCCAGCAGCTCACCGCGCTGAGACACGACGTCGGGGTCGATCTCCTGCGTCCCGACGGGCGGACCGTCGCCCTCACAGAGGCGGGTCGCGTCCTTCTCGAACACGCCGACCGGATCCTTGCCGCCATGGAGGAGGCCGAGTGCGCCGTCGCGGCGGTCAAGGGAACGGTGGGAGCCACCGCCACGCTCGCCGCGTTGCCGTCGACGGTCGCCAGGATCGTGGCGCCCGCGCTGATCGCGCTGGGCACGGAGCATCCACAGCTCGCCGTGACCTGTCTCGTCACCGACCAGGCGCAGCTGCGGGAACTCACCCTCGGCACCGTCGATGTGGTGCTGGGGCAGAGGTACCACCACCTGCCGGAGACCACGCCCAAGAGCATCGCGGTCTCACCGCTGCTCGACGACCCGCTGCTCGTCGTCACCGCCGACGACGGATCCCTCAAACGGCCCTTCGGCCTGCGCGAACTGGCCACGCACCACCTCGTCCTGCCACCGGCGACCACGGACTGCGGACAAGCCATCCTGCACGCCTGCCGACAGGCCGGCTTCACCCCCACGACCCGCTACGTCACCGCCGACATCGCCGCCCAGCTCGCCCTCGCCCGGTCCGGCCTCGCCACCGCGCTCGTCCCCCAGACGGCCATCGACCCGGCCACCCCAGGAATCCACACGGCCCCCATCGAGGACCACCCGATCCAACGCCTGCTGTTCGCCGCGACCCGCCACACCGAAACGACCAACCCCACGACCGCTGCTGTCATCGCGGCACTTCGCACAGCCGGTCGATCCCGGCGATCTCCGTGACAGGCCGACGGCCTGGGGTCACCTCGCGCGGCTCCCGCGCCCACCCGAGCCGGGCCGTCACCTCCTGCGGTCCGCTCTCTGCGCTCCGCCGGCCATGAATGACACAGTCTCAGCTGCGATGGCACGCCGATGACCTTATGCCGCCGGTGTGGGACTCCCTGTCGCACTGGAGGGTGTCGGACTCTCACTGCGCAGCGCAGCGAGTGACGTTGCTCGGCCCACGCATGAGGTGTGATCGCATTCTCCTGCTCCGGCAAGGTGCGGTTCCTCAGTCCTGGGCGGGGACATCCAGGGCGGTCCCGTACAGGCGCGAGACTCGGAGCAGGATGGTCACTCGCCGGTCAGGCAGCGGCTGCTCGCCAGGGGCCGCCTCGTCGGCCGGATCCGCGATCTCCGCCTCTCCCTCCGCCACGGCGAACGACCAGATGTCCGGGCCGCTGACATGCAGTGAGGCGTGCGGGTCGCGGCGCAGTTGGCGAACTTTGAGGCGGTCGGCGGTGGAGGAGACCCTCAGGACGCGCTCCTCGGCGTTCCAGTCGTAGAGGACGGTCGACAGGTGCGGGTGGCCGGTGCTCCTGACGCTCGCGAGTACGCCGAACTGCTGCCGGCTCAATAGCCGGGAGAGCTCCTGGTCGGTGAGCGCCCGGGGGGCCGGGCCGTCGTTCTGGGTGGTGCCCGTGGTCTCAGGGGCGGTGCGCTCGCTCATGTCGGACAGCCTTTCGGTGGTTCGGGTGGGGCGGGAGGGCAGGTGGGACAGCTGCGGTGCGGATGGCGCGCCAGCTGCCCCAACAAGGAAGACCGTAGCAGATGGTTTTGTTGCAGACTATCTTCTGTGGCCTCATTCACGGGCGGGGGCGCCGTCGCGGCCCAGTCAGCTCAGGGCTCACAGGTTGACAACCAGCCAACGTGGCAGGGGCAGGACGTTCTCGGCTGCTTCCTCAGCCAGGGTCGGGGCGCCGGCGGCGAGCCGGCCCACCAAGGGGACCACGACTGCGGCAGGATGGGTCTAGGTGGCGTCTGCAGGTGGTTCTCGGCCCAGCGCGCTCGGACGCGAGCGGCGGAGATCGCGGTACCCCCCTTCCGTTCTCCCTCTCCTCGAACTGGCAGCCTGACGGGCCGCGCCCCCAAGTGGGACGATCCACAGCGTGATCGGATGGATGCACCACTCCCCGCGCTGGACCGTCATATCGGTCTGCGTCATCGCGGCCGCGCTGCTCTTCGTCGGCGCTTCGGCGCACGTCACCGACCTCCTCAGCCGTGGCCTGCACCCCTACGGCTGGGCACCGGAGTGGCTCAACCTCTACTGGTCGTCATTGGCGCTGTTCGACGCGCTCGCCGCGGTGCTCCTGATCAGAGGCAAACGCCGAGGAACCGACCTGGCCTGCGCCATCATGGCGACGGACCTCGCCGCCAACTGGTACGCGGTCTACGGCATCCAGCACAGCAGCCTCACCGCTCAGCTTGGCCTTCAGCGGCTGACCGTCTTCGCCGCATTCGTCCTTGGAACGGCACCGTTCATCCGACGGCACCTCACCCGTTGACAGCGACCTCTGAAGGAGCCACGCGCCGACCGCCGACGCAAAGGCAGTGCGGGCGGAAGACCCGTCGACTTCGGCCCTGACCGATGCAAGCGCCGCAGCGAGGTCGAGCGGACCACCAACGGCCTCAAGAACGCTCGCGCTGTCGCGACCCGTTACGACTAGCGAGCCTATGTCTTCCACGGCACCGTCACCGCGGCAGCAGTCCGCCTCTGGCTCAAGCCGTGAACTACCGGCGCCGATCTCTCAGAATCCCGGGACAGGGATGGCGCTCGGCCACCACGGGAGAACGCCGCCGGGGTACGGAGGAGTGCCGGCGCCCTCCCAGAAGATCGAGAGGCCGCACCAGACGACACCGAGGAGACGTCGTCGCCGACCACGTGATGGAAGGTGCCGCCGAGGTCTTCGACGAGCGTGCGCTGGATCGCCAGCTCCTTGGGCGACGCGGCGGTGAGCCCGTTGCTCCGGGAGATGTACACGGCGAGGACCTCGCCGCCCGCGCCCTTCTCCGCGAGGCGGACGGCACGCCTGATGAGGGTGCGCCCCTCGGGGCCGCCGGTGAGGCCGACGACGATCCGCTCACGTGAGCCCCAGATCATCGAGACCCGGTGCTCGGTCCGGTACTCCTGGAGGTACTCGTCGACCCGATCGCCCGTCCACAGCAGCGCGAGTTCGCGCAGGGCGGTGAGGTTGCCCGGGCGGAAGTAGTTCGACAGGGCCGCGTCGACCTTGTCGGGCTTGTAGACGTTGCCGTGGGCCATGCGGCGGCGCAGCGCCTGCGGCGACAGGTCGACCAGCTCGATCTGGTCGGCGCGGCGGACGACTTCGTCGGGGACGGTCTCCTGCTGCCGTACGCCGGTGATCGACTCGACGACGTCTCCGAGGGACTCCAGGTGCTGGATGTTGACCGTGGAGATGACGTCGATGCCCGCCGCGAGGAGCTCCTCGACGTCCTGCCAGCGCTTGGGGTTACGGGAGCCGGGGACGTTGGTGTGGGCGAGCTCGTCGACGAGCGCGACGGCCGGGCGGCGGGCGAGGACCGCGTCGACGTCCATCTCGGTGAAGACGGTGTCCCGGTACGCGATCTCCTTGCGCGGCGTCGTCTCCAGGCCGTGCAGCATCACCTCCGTACGCGGCCGGTGGTGGTGCTCGACGAAGGCGACGACGCAGTCGGTGCCTCGTTCGACCCGGCGGTGGGCCTCCGAAAGCATCGCGTTCGTCTTGCCGACGCCGGGTGCCGCGCCGAGATAGATGCGGAACCTTCCACGTCCCATGGTGATGTGCGCTGCCGTTCTCGTGCGTGGTGTCGGGAGGGGTCAGGGCTCGAAGCGGTAGCCCATGCCGGGCTCGGTGACGAGGTGACGGGGGTGCGCCGGGTCCGTTTCCAGCTTGCGCCGCAGCTGGGCCATGTACACCCGGAGGTAGTTGGTCTTGGTGCTGGAGCTGGGCCCCCAGACCTCGGTGAGGAGGCGCCTCTGGCTGATGAGAACGCCCGGGTTGCAGACGAGGATCTCCAGGAGGTGCCACTCGGTCGGCGTCAGCCGTACGTCACGGTCCTGCCGCCGGACCTTCTTGGCCACGAGGTCGACGGTGAACGACTCGGCCGTGACCGGACCCGTCGTGAGCGGGCGGGTCGGCGCCTCTTCGGTGCGCCGGGTCGCCGCCCGCACGCGGGCGAGCAGCTCGTCCATGCTGAACGGTTTCGTCATGTAGTCGTCGGCACCGGAGTCGAGCGCTCGGACCTTGTCCTCGGAACCGCTGCGCGCGGAGAGCACGAGCACCGGGGCCCTGCTCCATCCCCGGAGCGCCTTGATGACGTCGACACCGTCCAGGTCAGGCAGACCGAGGTCGAGCAGGATCATGTCCGGCCGCTCCGAGGCCACCAGTCGCAGCGCCGTGGCGCCGTCGGGTGCCGCGTCCACGGAGTACTTCCGCGCCTGCAGGTTGATCACCAGTGCGCGTGCGAGCTGCGCGTCGTCCTCGACGACCAGCACCCGGGTCATCGGTGCTGCCCCTCCTGTCGTGGTTCGGTGTACGGCGGAAGCCGGCGGGCCGTGGATCGTCCACGGCCGTACCGGCTCCGCTGTCGTTCGGTCAAGCCCATCAGCCCTTGGCCACCAGGTCCTTGAGCGCGATGTTGAGCTTCAGGACGTTGACGCGGGGTTCGCCGATGAAGCCGAGGATCCGGTCGTCGGTGTGCTCGGCGACGAGCCGGTCGACCTGGTCGACGGTGAGCTTGTTGCGTTCGGCGACGCGGTGGACCTGGAGCTCCGCGTACTCCGGGGAGATGTGCGGGTCGAGACCGGAGCCGGAGGAGGTGACGGCCTCGGCGGGCACGTCTGAGGGCCTCACCTTGTAGTCGGCGGTGGAATTGTCCCTGATCACTGCCGCCTTGGCGTCCTTGACCCACTGGATCAGGTCGGCGTTGTCGCCGGAGCGGTTGGTGGCGCCGGAGAGGATGATCGAGTACTGGGTGTTGACGCTGTTGGTGCCGAGGCCGTTGGACGGGCGGGGCTGGAACCAGCGCAGGTCGGGGGTGGGAGTCTCCTCGCCGTCCTTCAGGGGCAGGTCGTAGGTCTGGCCGATCAGTTCGGAGCCGACGACCTGCCCGCTCGCGTCCTTGATCTCCGAGCCGTTCGCCCTGCCGGGGAAGGCGAGTTGGGCGATCCCTGTGACGGCGAGGGGGTAGAGGACGCCGCAGACCAGGGTGAGGACCAGGAGGGCGCGCAGGCCCGCCCACAGGACACGGCCGGTGTTCGCTGCTGAGTTGTTCATCGTGGTCAGCCGATTCCGGGGATGAGGGAGATGAGGACGTCGATGAGCTTGATGCCGACGAACGGGGCGACCAGGCCGCCGAGTCCGTACAGACCGAGGTTGCGCCGCAGCATCGAGTCGGCGCTCGACGGGCGGTAGCGCACCCCCTTCAGGGCGAGCGGGACGAGGGCGACGATGATCAGCGCGTTGAAGATGACGGCCGACAGGATCGCGGATTCCGGGGAGGTCAGGCCCATGATGTTGAGCTTGTCGAGCGACGGGTAGGCCACGGCGAACATCGCGGGGATGATCGCGAAGTACTTCGCGACGTCGTTGGCGATCGAGAAGGTGGTCAGGGCGCCCCGGGTGATGAGGAGCTGCTTGCCGATCTCGACGATCTCGATGAGCTTGGTCGGGTTCGAGTCGAGGTCGACCATGTTGCCGGCCTCCTTCGCGGCCGACGTGCCGGTGTTCATCGCCACGCCGACGTCGGCCTGTGCGAGCGCCGGCGCGTCGTTCGTGCCGTCACCCGTCATGGCGACGAGTTTGCCGCCGGCCTGCTCGCGCTTGATGAGGGCCATCTTGTCCTCGGGGGTGGCCTCGGCGAGGAAGTCGTCGACGCCCGCCTCCTCGGCGATGGCCTTCGCGGTCAGCGGGTTGTCACCCGTGATCATGATGGTCTTGATGCCCATCCGGCGCAGTTCGTCGAACCGCTCCCGCATGCCCTGCTTGACGACGTCCTTGAGGTGGATGACGCCGAGAACCCGCGCGCCCTTGTCGTCGCGCACCGCCACGAGCAGCGGCGTGCCGCCGGCCTGGGAGATCCGGTCCGTGAGCGCCTGCGCCTCCTCGGCGACGCTGCCGCCCTGCTCCTTCACCCACGCGACGACCGAACCGGTCGCTCCCTTGCGCACCTTGCGGCCGTCCACGTCCACGCCCGACATGCGCGTCTGGGCGGTGAACTCGATCCACTCGGCACCGGACAGCTCGCCCTGGTGGCGCTCGCGCAGCCCGTACTGCTGCTTCGCGAGGACGACGATCGAGCGGCCCTCGGGCGTCTCGTCCGCGAGGGAGGAGAGCTGGGCGGCGTCGGCCACCTCGGCCTCGGTGGTTCCGCGTACGGGGACGAACTCCGACGCCTGGCGGTTGCCCAGGGTGATGGTGCCGGTCTTGTCGAGCAGCAGCGTCGACACGTCGCCGGCGGCTTCGACCGCGCGGCCCGACATGGCCAGGACGTTGCGCTGGACGAGCCGGTCCATGCCGGCGATGCCGATCGCGGAGAGCAGCGCACCGATGGTGGTCGGGATCAGGCAGACCAGGAGCGCGGTGAGGACGATCAGCGAGGTCTGGTCGTCGGCTCCGGCGTAGATCGCGAACGGCTTCAGGGTGACGACGGCGAGCAGGAAGACGATGGTGAGGGACGCCAGCAGGATGTTGAGGGCGATCTCGTTCGGGGTCTTCTGCCGGGCGGCGCCCTCGACGAGGTTGATCATCCGGTCGATGAAGGTCTCGCCGGGCTTCGTCGTGATCTTGATGACGATGCGGTCGGAGAGGACCTTGGTGCCGCCGGTGACCGCGCACCGGTCGCCGCCGGACTCGCGGATCACGGGCGCCGACTCGCCGGTGATGGCCGACTCGTCCACGCTCGCGACGCCCTCGACGACGTCACCGTCGCCGGGGATGACGTCGCCGGCCTCGCAGACCACCAGGTCACCGATCTTCAGCTCGGTGCCGCGGACGCGTTCCTCGTTCGTGCCGATGATGCGGCGGGCGACGGTGTCGGTCTTGGCCTTGCGCAGGGTGTCCGCCTGCGCCTTGCCGCGGCCCTCGGCCACCGCCTCCGCGAGGTTGGCGAAGACCGTGGTCAGCCACAGCCAGACGGTGATGGCCCAACCGAACCAGTCGCCCGGGTTCTTGATCGCCAGCGCGGTGGTGACCACCGAGCCGACCAGCACCACGAACATGACCGGCGACTTGATCATCACGCGCGGGTCAAGCTTCTTGATCGCGTCAGGGAAAGAGGCGATCAGCTGCTTCGGATCGAAGAGGCCGCCGCCGACCCTGCCGGCCGACGGGTGCCCGCCGGACAGGTCGCCGTGTGGTGCTTTCGTCGAGGGGACGGAGGTGGACATGTCGTCCTCGTGCTTCTTTACGTCGATGGTCATGCCGCGAGCCCTTCGGCGAGCGGTCCCAGCGCGAGGGCCGGGAAGTAGGTGAGACCGGTGATGATCATGATCGTGCCGACCAGCAGGCCGGTGAACAGCGGCTTCTCGGTCCGCAGGGTGCCCGCGGTCTCGGGGACGGGCGTCTGCTCGGCGAGCGAGCCGGCCAGTGCGAGGACGAACACCATCGGGAGGAACCGGCCGAGCAGCATCGCGATGCCGATGGTCGAGTTGAACCACTGGGTGTCGGCGTTGAGGCCGGCGAAGGCCGAGCCGTTGTTGTTGGCGCCGGAGGTGAAGGCGTACAGGATCTCGGAGAAGCCGTGCGCGCCACTGTTCGTCATCGAGTGAGCGGGGGTGTCCAGCACGAACGAGGCGGCGGTGAAGCCGAGGACGAGCGCCGGGGTGACGAGGATGTAGCAGGCCGCGAACTTGATCTCGCGGGTGCCGATCTTCTTGCCCAGGTACTCCGGGGTGCGGCCGACCATCAGGCCCGCGATGAACACCGCGATGATCGCCATGATCAGCATGCCGTAGAGGCCGGAGCCGACGCCGCCGGGCGCGATCTCGCCGAGCTGCATGCCCAGCAGGTTGATTCCACCCCCGAAACCGGTGTTCGACGAGTGGAAGGAGTTCACCGCGCCGGTCGAGGTCAGCGTGGTGGCGACCGAGAAGATCGCGGAGGCGCCGATGCCGAACCGGGTCTCCTTGCCCTCCATCGCCCCGCCGGCCAGCTCGAACGCCGGGCCCTTCCCGGCGAACTCGGTCCACATCATCAGCGCGGTGAAACCGATCCAGATGGTGACCATCGTGCCGAGGATCGCGTACCCCTGCTTCAGCGAGCCGACCATGCGGCCGAACGTCCGCGTCAGCGCGAAGGGGATGACGAGGATCAGATAGATCTCGAAGAGGTTCGACAGCCCGTTGGGGTTCTCGAAGGGGTGGGCGGAGTTGGCGTTGAAGTAACCGCCGCCGTTGGTGCCCAGTTCCTTGATGACCTCCTGGGAGGCCACCGCCCCGCCGTTCCACTGCTGCGTCCCGCCCGTGAACTGGCCGACCTCGTGGATGCCGGAGAAGTTCTGGATCGCTCCGCACGCGACGAGGACGAGGGCGCCGATCACGGCGATCGGGAGGAGGATGCGGACGACTCCGCGGACCAGGTCGGCCCAGAAGTTGCCCAGTTCGCCGGAGCGCGAGCGGGCGAAGCCGCGGACGAGGGCGACCGCGACGGCCATGCCGACCGCCGCCGACACGAAGTTCTGCACCGCGAGGCCGCCGGTCTGCACGACGTGGCCCATGGCCTGCTCGCCGTAGTAAGACTGCCAGTTGGTGTTGGCGACGAAGGAGGCGGCGGTGTTGAACGCCTGGTCGGGGTCGATCGACACGAAGCCGAGCGAGCCGGGCAGCGACCCCTGCACCCGCTGGAGCAGGTAGAGGAAGAGGACGCTCACCGCGGAGAAGGCGAGGACGCCGCGCAGGTACGCGGGCCAGCGCATCTCGACCGCCGGGTTGGCGCCGATCGCCTTGTAGATCCACTTCTCGGGCTTCAGGTGCTTCTCCGAGGAGTACACCTTCGCCATGTGGTCACCCAGCGGCCGGTACGAGAGACCGAGCGCGACGATCAGTGCCAGGAGCTGGAGGATTCCAGCCAGGACGGGACTCATATCCGTACTCAGAACCTCTCCGGCTTGACCAGCGCGAGGACGAGGTATCCCAGCAGGGCGGCGGCGACGAGCAGACCGATCACGTTCTCGGCACTCACAGCTTCGCCACCCCCTTGGCGATGAACGCCACCAGCGCGAAGACCGCGACCGTGGTGACGACGAAGGCCACGTCGGCCATCGTGAACTCCCGGAAGAAGGAAGAGCGGATTCTCTGACGAGATGAGGAAACAGCCTTTTCGGCCGCACTCCGTCGTCGTTGACGCCGCTCTAACGTCCTTGACGCCGCTCTTGACGCGTCCCCTACGCGACCGGCTCCCGTGCCTGACTGGGGGCATCGTTCGCACGTCCCAGGCCGCTGTCAGGGCTCCGTAGGGGCGGGGACACCCTGCGTCCGGGAGTACGCGCAGGGCAGCGTGACGACCATGGGCGGTCCTTCCCCGGGGGTGTCCGTCGGGGTGAACCAGCCGCCCTGAGCCTTCGGGTACGCCCGCCGCGCCCTCGACCGGGACCGGTACGGCTCCGGGCACCTGGCACGGCTCGGTGTGGAAGAAGTCGAACCCGGCCGCCGTCACCGCCGCAAGCGCGCCGGCCCACCGGTTCCCCACGCCGAGACGGCGACGGCCACGAGGACCAGCACCAGCGCGAGGTGGGCGGGAGTGACGGTCGCACGGACCGGCAGCAACGCGAGCGCCACGAGGAAGGGGCGAGGACCGCGGCCGCCACGGCGCCGACCTCCCGGAACGGCACACGCATCGTCGGCCTCCTCGATGGCCCCCGTACGCCGGGGACGCCTCAAGGCTGCGCCCGGTGTGAGGAACGTGACGCCCCACCGGCGGATCTTGACGCTTCCCTGACGCGCTCGACTGCTGAACCCTCTCAGCCGCTGCTTACGCTGGCTCGGCCGCGCGACCAGCGGCCCGAATCCCTTCGTCGAGCAGACCCCAGGAGCACCCCCATGGCCACCACGACCGATACGCGCGGCAGCAGGCTGCGCGCGTGGATGCTGGAGGGCCTGTCCGACATGGGCAAGGGCAAACCCTCCCGCCCGAAGGAGACGGCCCCGAACGCCGGGCACACCGGGCAGCCCTGGTACCGGGTCATGTGCCTGACCGGTGTCGACTACTTCTCGACCCTCGGCTACCAGCCCGGCATCGCCGCCCTCGCGGCCGGCCTGCTCTCCCCCATCGCCACGATCGTCCTCGTGGTCGTCACCCTCGCGGGCGCGCTGCCGGTCTACCGGCGGGTGGCCGAGGAGAGCCCGCACGGCGAGGGCTCGATCGCGATGCTTTCGCGACTGCTGTCCTTCTGGAAGGGCAAGCTCTTCGTCCTCACGCTGCTGGGCTTCGCGGCGACCGACTTCCTCATCACCATCACCCTGTCGGCCGCCGACGCCTCCACCCACCTCGTGGAGAACCCGCACCTGGAGTCGGCCCTGCACGACCAACAGGTCCTCATCACGATGGTGCTGATCGCGCTGCTCGGCGCGGTCTTCCTGAAGGGGTTCCTGGAGGCCATCGGCGTCGCCGTCGCGCTGGTGGGGATCTATCTCGCGCTGAACGCGGTCGTCGTGGTCAAGGGCCTGTGGCAGGTGCTGACCGAGGGGCACGTCGTCACCGACTGGACCGCCGCCCTGACGCAGGAGCACGGCAACGTCCTCGTCATGATCGGCGTCGCGCTGATCGTCTTCCCCAAGCTCGCCCTCGGCCTGTCCGGATTCGAGACCGGCGTCGCCGTCATGCCTCACGTCAAGGGCCACCAGGGCGACACCGAGGCGCAGCCCGCCGGCCGGATCCGTGACACCAAGAAGCTCCTGACGACCGCCGCGCTCATCATGAGCGTCTTCCTCATCTGCACGAGTTTCATCACCACGGTGCTGATCCCGCACGAGGAGTTCGAGTCCGGCGGCAAAGCCAATGGCCGCGCGCTCGCCTACCTGGCCCACGAGTACCTGGGCAACGCCTTCGGCACCGTCTACGACGTCTCCACGATCCTCATCCTCTGGTTCGCGGGCGCCTCCGCCATGGCCGGCCTGCTCAACCTGATGCCGCGCTACCTGCCGAAGTACGGCATGGCCCCGCACTGGGCGCGAGCCGTGCGCCCCATGGTCATCGTCTTCACCCTCGTCGCCTTCCTCGTGACCTGGATCTTCGACGCCGACGTCGACGCCCAGGGCGGCGCCTACGCCACCGGCGTCCTGGTGCTCATCTGCTCGGCCGCCATCGCGGTGACCATCGCGGCCCGCAAGGCAGGGCAGCGCGGCTGGACGATCGGGTTCGGGATCATCTCCGTCGTCTTCCTGTACACGACGGTCGTCAATGTCATCGAGCGCCCGGACGGCGTGAAGATCGGCGCCTGCTTCATCGCCGGCATCATCCTGATCTCGCTGCTCTCCCGGCTCGGCCGCGCCTTCGAGCTCCGGGTCACCCACGTCGAGCTCGACGACATGGCCGAGCGGTTCATCCGCGACATCGCCAGCCGGACCCCGCGGTTCATCGCCAACGAGCCGGACAACCGCGACGCGGAGGAGTACCGGGCGAAGAAGGACCAGATCCGCGCCGACAACGACCTGCCCGGCACGGAGGACTTCGTCTTCGTCGAGGTGACGGTCACCGACCCGTCGGAGTTCGAGGCCGGCCTCACCGTCCGCGGCGAGGTGCTGCACGACCGCTTCCGGGTGCTCACCGTCGAGTCCTCTTCCGTCCCCAATGCTCTGGCGGCTCTCCTGCTCCACGCCCGGGACATGACCGGCGTCCGCCCGCACGTCTACTTCGAGTGGACCGAGGGCAACCCCTTCGCCAACTTCCTCCGCTTCTTCCTCTTCGGTCAGGGCGAGATCGCCCCGGTCACCCGCGAGATCCTGCGCGAGGCGGAGTCCGACCGGGACCGCCGCCCCCGCGTCCACGTCGGCTGACCGGACGGCCGCCCCTCGCCCCTGGTGCACGGCCGTCGTGAGACCCATGGCCAGGGGTCCTGTCTCCGGCGGCGTGTCCGCGTCGGAGGCATGGCGGAGACCATCGGCCGGCTAGCGGTTCCCGAGCCGGAACCTGAGCCGGCAGATCACGGCGTCGGTGTCCCGGCGCAGGGCGTGGGCGACGACCGCGCCGCGCTGGTTCTGGAGCAGTCGCTGCCACAGCCGCTCGGGCTCGGCCTCGGGAATCAGGACCGTGACACGCGTTGCGGGGGCGGCGTCGCGCACTGCGCGGACGTAGGCGCTGAGGGGCCGGCCGAGCGAGCGGTGTTCGAAGGAGAGCCGGACGAGCTGGACGCCCGGGTTCCACAGGTCCCAGTCACGCTCCAGGGCCTCGGTAGCCGCGAGGTCCTCGGGGTCGGGATGGCAGACGGTCACGGCGCGGACCTCGTCGCCGAGGGAGACGGCGGTGGTGAGGGCCTCGCTGGTGAGCCGGGTGAGCGAGGAGACGGGGACCAGGACCAGGGAGCGCTCGCGGTGCGGCGGCTCCGGGATCCTGCCCACGCCGAGGCGCTCGCCGATCCGCCCGTACGCGCGATGGACGGTCTCGAAGGCGAGGACGAGCGCGGGCAGGGCGATCACGATCAGCCAGGCTCCGTCGTGGAACTTCGTGGCGGTGACGACGACGGCGGAGACGCCGGTCAGGACGGCGCCGAGACCGTTGAGCAAGGCCCTGCCCCACTGCCGGGTGGCCCTCCAGCGCAGGACCATGCCGGCCTGGGCGATCGTGAAGCCGACGAAGACACCGATCGCGAAGAGCGGCACCAGGGTGTTGGTGTCGCCTCCGGAGAAGACCAGCAGTGCCGCCGAGACGATCGCCAGCCACACCACGCCGTGCCGGTGCACCTGCCGGTCCGCCTTCAGGCCGAAGACGTGCGGCGCGTAGTTGTCCCGGGCCAGCAGTTTCAGCAGGACGGGTAACCCGCCGAAGGAGGTGTTGGCCGAGAGCGCCAGCAGCACCACGGTCGCGAACTGCACGACGTAGAAGGCTCCGTTGTGGCCGAGGGAGGCGTCGGTGAGCTGGGCAAGGACGGTGACGCCCTCCACCGGCTGGAGCCCGAAACGGGAGATCAGCACCGACAGCCCGATCAGCATCACGCCCAGCAGCCCGCCCAGTGCCACCTCCGCGCGCATCGCCCGGCGGGCGGCCGGCGGCCGGAAGGACGGCACCGCGTTGGCTATCGCCTCCACACCGGTCAGCGCGGAGCAGCCGGAGGCGAACGCTTTGAGAAGGAGCAGAGCGCCGACGGTGGTGGCGTTGTCAGCGAGGACGGAGCCGTGTCCGTCGGAGGCCGCGGTGGATGCCGGCGCGTCGCGGAACAGGCCGACGGCGATCACGACGAGGATCGCGCCGACGAAGACGGCGGTCGGGACGATGAAGGCGCGGGCCGAGTCGACGATCCCCCGCAGGTTCACGGCCGTGACGAGCACCAGGACACCGAGGCAGATCATCAGCCGGTCGCCGTACAGGCCGGGGAAGGCGGACGTCAGCGCGGCCACACCGGCGGTGACCGCGACGGCCACGTTCAACACGTAGTCGAGGACCAGCGAACCGGCCGCGACGAGGCTCGTACGACGTCCCAGGTGCGCCTTCGCCACGGCGTAGGAACCGCCGCCGTCCGGGAACGCGGCGATGACCTGACGGTACGAGGCGACCAGCACGGCGAGCAGCCCCGCGATGGCGAGCGTCACCGGCAGCGTGAACCCCAGCCCGTGCCCGCCGGCGGTGGCGAGGACCAGCACGACGGCCTCGGGCCCGTACGCCACCGACGCCATCGCGTCCAGGGACAGGGCCGCGAGCCCGGTGACGGCGGTCAGTTTGTGCCGCGCGCCGGTATCGGGCGGTTCCTCGGCACCGGGTACGGCGTCCTTCTCGGCGGTCACGGTGGTCATGCGGGCGGGACTCCTTCAGATCGGGTTCCGCTCAGCGTCCACCCCTCCCCCATGCTTGTCCGCCCGTCCTGGCGCGTTCTTGGCGCCGCTCTGCCCTCCCCTGACAGCTCCTTGACGCCCGGCCTCGACGGCGTGAAGACTCCCGGGCACCGGCCGACCTGCCCGCCCGCAGCCCTGCAGTGCGCCCCCCCGTTCAGCCTTCGCTCACCCGGATCCGCTGCCACTTCGCGAACGCACGCACGGCGTCGGACAGCTGGGGCGTGGTGTCGAGCGGGGTGAGCCTGCGCGTACGGATCCGGGTGGCACCGTTCCGGCCGCTGCGGACCCAGGTCGGGTGGTGGGCACCCGTGGGCAGTTGCCGCACCACGGCGAGGTGGACGGTCAGCTCCGTCCACCCGGAGTGCCGGGTCAGCTCCAGTGCCTCGATGTCGTGCCAGGGCATGACCACGAGGTTGTTCGGCGGGCCCAGTCCGATACCGCGGCTGCTGAGGGAGAGGCCGTCCTTGGCCGTACCGAGCAGGCCGAGGAGCCGGATGGCCAGGAAGAAGGCGGCCGACCCGCACGTCACCGGTACCGCGACGGGGACGGCGTCCGTGCCGCTCAGCACCGCTCCGGTGACGAGTCCGGCCACACCGAGCGCGTTGCGCAGGATCTGCACGAGCCAGACGGATCTGCGAACGCCGTACACGGCCAGGGGAGGGGACGGGTTCTCCGCCGTCACCGTCGGCGGCTGCCGTGGGGGCCGCGGCGGCGATGGAACGGTGCGAGGGGGTGGCGCGTCGTCGAGCACCGTGTCGTCGTGCGTCGGCGTGGCTCCGGCCTCCGCTGCGCACAGGTTGAGCAGTTCGTGCGGGTCCGGGCGGCGGGAAGGCTCCTTGTGGAGGCAGGCGAGGACCACGGGCCGCAGCGATGGCGGCACTGTGGAGACGTCCGGATTCTCGTGCACCACCCGGTACATCAGTCCGGCGGGCGAGCCGTGGCCGAACGCGCTGCCGCCGGACGCCGAGACGAGGACCGCGCCAAGAGCGAAGACGTCGCTCGCCCCCGTGACCGGACGTCCGAGGGCCTGCTCCGGGGAGTGGTATCCCGCGGTGCCGACCACCACGCCGTCGGTCGTCAGCCGGGACTCCTCGACGGCCCGGGCGATCCCGAAGTCCAGGACGCGGGGGCCGTCGGAGGCCAGAACGATGTTGGCGGGCTTCAGGTCGCGGTGCACGAGACCGTGGCTGTGGATCGCCTTGAGTGCCTCGGCCAGCGCCGCGGCGAGCCGCCACAACTCCGCTGCGGAAAGTGCTCCGCGCTCGGCGATCTCCGCCTGCAGGGTCGGTCCCTCGACGTATGCGCTGGCCATCCACGGCTGTGGGGCGTCCGCATCCGCGTCGACCACGGCCGCCGTATGGAAGCCCCCGACCTTGCGGGCAGCCTCGATCTCCTGGCGGAAGCGTTCCCTGAACCGGGGGTCGGCTGCGAACTCCGGCCGGATGACCTTGATGGCCACGAGCCTTCCCGACCGCGAGCGTGCCAGAAAGACGGAGCCCATTCCTCCACTGCCCAGCAGGCGGACGACCGTGTAGTCGCCGATCCGCTCCACGGCCCCCCAGCCCCCATTTCACCCCGCGCCGGACGACCTCCGGCGCGACCACAACGAGAACGCGCACACCTCAGGGTCCCCCGTAGCGTCTCGACGTCTTGCGCCATGCTCGGGAGCCTCGCACCACCTGTCGAGCCCCGATCCGGCCAAAGTGGCCTGGTGATGTGCGCCGGACCTGTTCCTCCTGTCTCATGCTGGAACCGTTCAAGGCATGCCTACCTCTTCCACGGGACCGTCGCCGAGGCCGCGAACCGCCTGTCGCTTCGCCCGAGTGGAGCACCTCGTTCAGAGGTCCGTGGCCCCCGGGTCGTGGTGGCGAAGTGCGCTGAGTACGCGCTCGTCGACGGCCCTGACGTCCCACAAGGAGCTGTCGCATTCGGTCGGGGTCACGTGGTGCATCCCGTGGCCCTGCTCGTTCCACCGCTTTCGGGTCCATCCGGGCCTTCCTGCCAGGGGTGGGTGTCCGTCTCCGCACCCCCTGGGGATCAGACGTCGCAGAACTTCAGGTCCTTCAGGACCTGGTTGATGGCGGCGCCGATGGCTTCGTCAGTGGTGACGTCCTTGTACGTGAACCGCTGGGACGCGAGCCATGCTGCCCGATCGGACGTGAGTCCGCTGCACTGGTTGCGGGAGGCGTCGATGGCCTTCTCCTCGAAGCGGACCACGTCGGGCGCAACGACCGCGAGGGCTTCGAGGAGTTCGGTGCGCTTCTTCCCCGTGGGCTTCGGGGGGAGGCCGGACTTCGGGGCGTCGTCGGCGGCCGGCGGGGCGGCGGCGGTGGATGCCTGGGCTCCGTCCTTGCTGGTCGACGTGGCGGGCGGATTGTCGGCGGCGCTACACGCCGTGAGAGCGAGAGCGAGGGCGGTGGTGGCTATGAGGCTGATGGTCTTGATGCGCATCGGGACAGCTTGCCGAAGTTGTGCCAGCCCGTACAGCGTGTTTCCGGGTCCTGACATGCTGGGGCCCGCACGCCGGCGCGCCGCTCTTGTCCGGGCGGACGCGGCGCGATCTGCTCCCTGCTTGCGCCCGCGCTTGACCGCGATCCGGCGAGCACCCCGCGCGCCCTTTCACCGCACGGCAGGAGTTCTGCCGGTCGTACCCGTACGAGGCCGCAGGGGCCGGCGCAGCGCCCGCGGCCACCAGCCGGATGCGGAGCCCTCCCCAGCCCCGGCACCGCGCCGCCGGCCGCAAGGAGGACGGCGGAGGTGTGGTGCGGCAGTTCATGAGCGTATCGGTCCCTCAGACACCGGACGTCAGGGCGGCGGCGGGGCAGGAGCCACGCGGACGAGTGAGGGTGTGCGTGGCCTGGAAACGGCTGATCCCCGCACGGGGAGCCAGGGGATCAGCATGGGACGGTGGTGACGGTGCGTCTCTACCAGTCGGCGGCACTCGGCCGCCGGGCAGCGCGGTGGTGGTGTGGGGCCGGCCCCAGACGGCCCCAAAAGTGCCGAGAAGGGCCGGAAGGGCCCGGAAGGGTCCCGAAGAGCGCCGGTGGCACCAACTCCCCGCCCGCTCAGCCCTGTTCATCCCGTTTCCTCCCTCCGTCCCGATCCGTGGAACGGTCGGCGGAGAGCCTTGACCCCGCCGACGGGCACCTGATTCCCTCACACCCATGCATCCCCGGCGCCCGCTGTTCACGCGCCGACGTCACGTCGATCTCGTACGGACGTCGGGCGCGCTCTGTCGCCTTCCGCGCTGACCCCCGCGGCCCCGCCCGCACGTGCCCGGCCGCGGTCCCACCGGCCCGCCGTGTCCGCACGGCCGGAGCCGCCCGCGCGCACCGCTCTCCCCCGCACCACCGCTCCCCGCCCTTCCCTGCCGTCCTGAGGTTCGAGGCCCCGGCCGGCGTGTTCGGGGCGAGGGGGCTCCCCGCCGTGCGCGCGGCCAACTCCCGGCTCGCCCCCACGTGCGAGCCCCGCCGCCCGGAAGGACCCCGTCATGCCCGCCCCCCTGTCCGTCCCGAACACACTCCCCCGCGCCCGGCGCCGGCCGCCGACCGCCGCGCTGCTCTCCGTCCTCGCGCTCGCCGCCGGAACCCTCGCCGCCGGAACCCTCCCCGCGGGCGCCGTCCCCGCCGGAGCCGTTCCCGCAGGCGCGGCCCCGATCGCGGCCGCCGCCTCCGTACCTGTACCGCCGCACAACCCGTACGCGGGCCCCGACGGCACGGCCACCATGCACGGGGACACCGGCTCCTCCGACACCACCCCGCTGGCCGGGCCCGGTGCGGGCGCCCTGTCCTCGAAGCGGACTGCCCTCGCCTCGGCCTGCCCCACCGTCCTGGTCGGCTCCGACGGCCTCCCGGTGGTGCTGTGCACGCCGATCTTCGGCCAGGTGCCGACCGTGCACCTCCTGGACCCGGCGACCGGGGCGTCCCTCACCTCGCTCGAACTGACCAAGGGCTCGCTCCTCGGCGGCGTCTACGCCTACCTCGACCACGAGGACCGGCTGGTCGTCGTGGACGGCAGCCGCAGCCTCCTCCGCGTCGGCCACCGCAGGGACGCCTCCGGCGACTGGCGCCTCTCGGTCGACCGGCGGCTCTCGCTGGCCGAGGCCGTCCCCGACGGCGACGCGGTGACCGGCCTGTCGCCGGACTGGCGGGGCCGCGTCTGGTTCGCCACGGGCGCCGGCACGGTCGGCCTCGCCGACGACCGCACCGGGCAGGTCTCTTCGCTGCGGCTGCCCGCCGGGGAGCGGGTCGCCAACAGCATCTCCACCGCTCCCGAGGGCACCGCCGTGACCAGCACCCACGCCACCTACCTGCTGACCGCGGGCGACGACGGCGTGCCCCGGACCGTCTGGCGGCAGGCGTACGACCGGGGGCGGGCCCGCAAGCCGGGCCTGCTGAGCTGGGGCAGCGGTTCCACCCCGACGTTCCTCGGCCCGTCCTCCGGGACCGAGTGGGTCGCGATCGTCGACAACGCCGACACGACCGTCCGCCTGAAGGTGTACCGCACGGCCGACGGGACGGAGGTCTGCTCCTCGCCCGTGCTGGTGGCCTCCGGCGGCCCCGGCAGCGAGAACTCCCCCGTCGGCGCCGGCACCAGCGTCTACGTCGCCGGCACCTACGGCTACCCGTATCCGGCGCTCCCGGACGGAGCGGGCCCCTCCGAACCGTCGTCGGCGGACTTCGCCGGCGGCCTGACCCGGGTCGACATCCGCCCGGACGGCAGCGGCTGCGCGATCGTCTGGGACAACGCCCTGCGCTCGGCGGCGGTCCCGAAGCTGTCCACCGCCACGCACACCCTCCACACCGTGGTGCGCGACCCCGTCATCCCCGGCACGAAGGGCACGAGCCTCCTCGACCCGTACCGCTACGTGCAGGTCGACCCGGCCACCGGGCGGGTCGTCCGCTCCCACCAGGTCGGCATCGGGTCGCTGTACGACACGCTCCAGATGGCCGGAACCGTCGCCCCCGACGGCTCCTACCTCCAGGGAACCGTGACGGGGGTCCTGCGGATCACCGCGGACTGACCTCTGAGGGGACGCAGGTGCCGCAGGCCGGGCGCGAAGTCCACGACGTGTCCGTGAGGCCCGGGCCGCGCGGCCCGCCCACGTCGCGGATCCGCCGCTCAGGAAAGCGCTCGGCGGAGCGCGTGCTTGTCGGGCTTGCCGATGCCGCTGAGCGGGATGGCCTTCAGGACGTGGAAGGTGTGGGGGACATGGAGGGCGCTCTTGCGGGCTTCGACGAAGCGGCGCAGGTCGTCGATGTCGGCGCTGTGGCCGCGGGCCGGCACGATGGCAGCGTGGACGTGCTCGAACCTGTCGTCGCGACGCATGCCGAAGACGGCGCACTGGGCGACGGCGGGGTGGGCCGTCAGCACCTCCTCGATCTCGCTGGGGTAGACCCGGGTGCCGTCGACGGTGATCGTGTCGTGGCCTCGGTCGGCGAGGAAGAGATATCCGTCGTCGTCGAGGTAGCCGATGTCGCCGGTGCGCACCCAGCCGTCGAGCAGCACGCGGGCGGTCAGTTCGGGCTGCTTCCAGTAGCCGTTCATGGCGCTGTGGGCGCGGGCGTGGATCTCGCCTTCGCTGCCGCGCGGGAGGACGCTGCCGTCCCGGTCGACGACGCGGAGTTCGACGCCGGGCATGGCGCGGCCGACGGTGATCTGTCCGTGCCGGCCGACGCGGTCGTGTTCGTCGGGGCCCACCTCGGTGAGCCCGAGCGTCTCGTTCTGTCCGTACCAGCTGTGCAGCACCTTGCCGAAGACGCTTTCGGTCTGCCGCAGCCTGGACGTCGACGCGGGGCTGCCGCCATAGGTGACCTGCTGGACGCTGGAGGTGTCGGTGGCGGGCAGCGCGGGATCGTCGAGGAGCCGGTGCAGCAGGGGTGGCTGGAGGAACAGCCGGGTGATCCGCTCGCGTTCGATCGCCGCGAGGGCCTCGCCGGGATCGAAGGCCGGCTGCAGGACGACGGATCCGCCCTGGAGGAGCGCCACGTCCGCCCAGAGGCCCGCGATGTGCGTGAGCGGCGTGCAAGCCAGATAGCGGGGCGGGGCGCCTCCGGCGGAGCAGAGGTGGTCCAGGGTACGGCGGTACGGGCCGTGCTTCATCTGCAGGCTCTTCGGCAGCCCGGTCGTGGTGCCGCCCGTGTGCCGGATGCACCAGTCGTCGTCGGCGCCGACGGGCACGGCGACGGGCGCAGACGGCTGCCCGGCCGCCGCCGTCCAGATGTCGTCGGCGTCCGGGTGCGGGCCCAGCGTCGCCACCATCGGCGCGTGGAGGAACGGTTTCAGCAGGTCCAGGTCCGCGTACCGGGTGGGGTCGGCCAGCAGCATCTCGGTGTCGGCGACGTCCATCAGGTGCGCCAGAGCGTCCGCGTTCAGCCCGTCGTACAGGGGCGTCACGCGCGCCCCGGCCAGGTTGGCCGCGTAGCGCGCGACGAGCGCCTGAGGGGTGTTGCCGGTGAGCAGGGAGACGGTCTGTCCGGGACGGACGCCGCGCGTGATCAGCTCGCGGGCGAGCCGGTGGATGCTGTCGCGCAGCTCGCCCGCGGTGATCTGCCGGCGATCAGGGCAGATGATCACGGGAAGGGCAGGACGGCGTTCCAGGGTGCGGAGGATGGCGTCCGTGTAGGTGACGAAGCCGGGGTCAGCGGGCTCGGGCGGCGCGGCCGTCTCGGCCTTGAGGTCGGACATCTGTGTCCCTTGGTAGGTGGCCGAAGCAGGTGGTGTCGGGCTGGTGGTCGTGGGGCGCTGGGCAGCCGTCACGGGACCAGGGCCGCCGGCCTGGCGAGGTGTTCGAGGGGGGTGAGGTACGGCAGGTCGTCGAGGGGTTGATCGGTGAAGAAGCGATCCAGCAACTGGGACATCTCCAACGGCCGTTCGAGATGGCAGAGGTGGTCGGCGCCCCGGATCAGGGTGAAGACGCTTCCGGCGATGGTCGCGGCGACCTCGCGGCCGAGGTCGGGGTGGGTGAGACTGTCGTGTTCACCCGTGAAGACAAGCGCCGGGACGTCCCGGACGCCCCCGGGCCGTAGCCCCTGCCAGTCGATGACACGGTAGGTCGAGGCGAGATGCCGGGGGATGTCGTCCCTTGTGACCGATCCCATCGTGCGGCCGAGGACGCGGGTGACGACCGCGCGCTTGTGGACGTCCCGCTCGGCGGGGGACAACAGGGCCGCGATGCTCATACGGGCGTAGACGCCGGCGTCGCCCGACTCCAGGGCGTCGGCCATGGTCCGCAGCGCGGCGCGCTGGTCCGGCGGGTAGACGGGAGCGGCGCCCACCAGGGCCAGGCGGGCGACGCGCTCAGGATGCCTCTGGGCCAGGCCGTAGGCGATCGGCATGGCGTAGGAGGCCCCGAAGACGTTCACCCGTCCCAGGCCCAGCCGGTCCAGCAGGTCGGCCAGCGCGCCGGTGAGGAAGTCGAAGTCGTACGAGGCGGGCAGCACATCGGCCCCGCCCGATCCCGGCAGGTCCACGCTGATGACGGTCGCGGACGCCGCCCAGCGTGCTTCGAGCCGCTGATAGGCGTACATGTCCTGGAAGGCGCCGCCGAGCACGACGACGGGATCGGTGGTGGGAGCGACGTTCTCGACGATCCGGCACCGGTAGTCGAAGCCGTCGAAGGTGAGGTGACGGATCCTCTCAATGTTCATGCCCGGTCAACAGTGACGTGCGGGCATAGGTCACGCGAGAGGTGATCACCTGACCGGTCCCGTCACGCGCAGCCTGTCGGGGCCCTTTGGGGTGGTGGCTGGCCGGTCGGTCCGGATCGGGCCGTCGGCGCCGGGCCGTCAGGGCCGTCCTTCGGCTGTCGCCAGAGGCGCTGAGGCCGCGGCTCGCCGGCCGGGCAGCAGTGCTGCCGCGATGACGGCGCAGAGGGTGAGGGCGGCCGTCAGGCCGAAGGCGTGGGCGAAGGCCGTGGCGGTGTGGCCACCGCGCTGGAGCAGGACGGCGAGGGCGGCGATGCCGAAGGAGCCGCCGAGTTGCTGGAGGATGCGCGTCATGGTGCTGGCGTCCGCGACCTGGGAGTCGCCCAATCCCTGGTAGGCACCGACGGTGAGGGCGAGGTTGACGGCGCTCGTACCGAGGCCCCGGAAGAACAGGGCGACAGCGATGACCGCGCCCTCACCCACGGTGCCCGCGAAGGGCCACGTCGCGACCGCGCTCACCAGCAGACCGGTCACCACGACCGGACGGGGCCCCATCCTGTCGGTGAGCACGCCCGCCACCCGCGCCGCCAGCGCGCCGATGCCCTGGGGCACGAGAAGCAGCCCGGTGGCGACGACGCCCTTGTCGAGCACGAGCAGGCAGTACAGGGGCAGCAGGAACATCCCGCCGTACATGGTCGAACCACCCACGAACATCAGCACCGACGTCGCGGCGAAGGAGCGCAGCCGAAACAGACGCATGTCGATGAGGGGCGCGCTGCTCCTCAGGCTCCGTCCGACGAACGCGGCGACCAGGACGGCCCCCGCCGCCATCGGCAGCAGCACCCGCCCTCCTCCTGCCCGGTCCTGACCGCCGCACTGCGAGAGCCCGTACACGAGCGCGGTCAGGCCCGGACAGACCAGCACCAGGCCCACCACGTCGAGGCGGGAAGCCCGCTGCCGGGGATCCCGGGGCACACCTCGCCAGGCGAGGAACAGCGCCGGCACGCAGACGGGCAGGTTGACGAAGAAGATCCAGCGCCAGTCGAGATGCCCGAGCAGCAGCCCGCCGAACACCGGCCCCAGGACCGGGCCGAGCAGCGCCGGCAACGAGACGACCGCGACGAGCCGCCCGACCTGTCGGCCACCGCTGGCCCGGATGACGATGGTCTGCAGGACGGGCATCATCAGTCCTCCACCGGCCCCCTGCAGACTTCGGAACACCACCAGCGACCCGACGCTCCAGGCGCAGGCGCACAGCAACGATCCGACGGTGAACAGGACCAGCGCGCCCAGCCAGACCCGCCGCGTCCCGAACCGCTCGCCGGCCCAGCCGCTCACCGGCATGACCATCGCGAACGCCAGCAGGTAGGCGGTACTGACCCATTGCACGGTCGTCGTCGGGGCACCGAGGTCGTCGGCGAGGGCGTCGACCGCGACGGAGACGATCGTGCTGTCGAGCAGCGGAGCGAAGGCCCCCACAGCGAGAACGCCGCACAGCCTGAGCAGGGCGGGATCAAGGCGTTCTTCGGGCATGTGGCCCCCACGGTCGACACGGATTCCCTCCAGCCCTCGGGATCGGAAAGCCGCAGAGAGGGAAGGCCGGGCGCCCACCGATGCCGTGGAAAGGATGCGCCCCGACAACGATCAGAAGACCGTTGCCGTCACGGTGGTTGCGGAACGAGGCACCGACCTTCCGGTCGCGGACCGGGACCAGGGTGCAGTCCACGATCCACAACCGTTCGGTGTCCGCCACCGGCCGCGGAGCCCGCTCGCGGGCCGGCAACCGGCGCAGCCTCCGGATGACCCGGCAGACCGTGGCGGGCGAGATGCCGAACAGCGGAGCGAGCTGCCGCACGGCGAGGTTCGCGCAGCAGCCTTTAGGCGGCGGGCGCCTTGGTGGCCAGGCCGCGCTCGTGGCGGTCGATGCCCTCGCGAACGGCCTTGACGAAGTTGTGCCAGTAGTGCGCCGGCTCGACGCCGTCGCCGGCGGTGCGCCGCCGGTCGGGGGCGCCGTCGTGGTCGGAGAACATGGCCTTGCGCAGCGCGGTGGAGATCTCCAGCTGGGCGCCCCCGCCGGTGCGGGTGCGGTTGACGATGTTCGCCGGGTCGTCGCCGTTGAGCGGGGAGCCGGGCGCGGCGATCGTGACGACCACCTTTCGCAGCGGGTCGCTCGTGGTGTTGAGGCCGAACGCGTGGAAGGCCGCCGCGAGGTTGTGCATCAGGCGCTGGTCCCGGCCGCCGATGAAGATCTGCTTGTCCGAGATCTTCGACTCGTCGCTCAGCGGTTCCGGGCTGAAGCCGTGCAGGGAGACCGCGTACAGGTTGCGGCCGCAGACGGCGAGCGCCGCCGGGTCGTCGCAGTGGGTGGAGGTGACGTGCAGCGCCCCCGACGAGCTGAGTCCCTCGAACATCCAGTAGTCGCGCTGGACCGTGCCCGCCTCCTTGCGCTGCTCGTCGTCGAGGAGCGCGGCCTCGTCCTCGGCGAGGAGCTTGTAGCCGGCGATGGCGAGGCACAGTTCGCTCGTGCCCAGTTCGATGCCGCCGCCGTGCGGGGCGATGACCGCCGTGCTGCGCGGGATCTGGCTGCCGTATCTCAGGTTGTCCTGGAGCAGTGCCTCGGGGTGTGTGCGGAAGCGGCGCATCCAATGGGTGCCCTCGACGTAGGTCGGGTCGGAGTAGAGCGCGGCGTTCGTGGCGAACTCGGTGGTTGTGGTGGTGGCTTCGGCGGCGGCCGCCGTGCTGCCGTTTCCGGCGAGGTCGTTGAGGAGGGGAAGGGTAGTGGCAGCGGCTGCCATGGACGTCAGAAGGGTGCGTCGGCTAGTGAAAGACATGGACAGATGATTTCTGACGACCGGGGGCGGGTCGCGGGCGGGGTCCCGCGTACGGCGGCACCGGCCCCCTCGTGAGCCGCGGCGTCGCCTCAGGCGCCGGGACCCCGGCGTGCGGCGAGCGCCCGCACTGGCCAGCGCGACGCCTGCCCGCCTGACCGCCCCGGATTCCCCAAGCCGCCGCCGGCCGCCGCGGCACTCTCCGCCACCCACCGGCCTACGCCGACCACGACAGCAACTTCGGCAGTGGCGCCAGCGCCGTGAACGACTGGAACTTCACCACCGCCGACGTCTGCCTCCAGGAACTCGCCGTCGTCCCGGCCCTGAGCGACAGGACCGGCAACCCCAGAACAACTGCTCCAACGGCAGCGTCATCGACCGCGCCGCCAGCGCCCTCCCGCTCGGTCGCTGACCGGTAGCACCTCGCCCGAGGTTCCCTCCTCGCCACGTCCGACCGGCGGTGCAGCGGCGGCCTCGTCCAGCCCTGTTCCTCACCACACTCCTGCCCGGACCCGGTGCCGGCACCGCGCGCTCCGCGCCGTGCCGGCACCCGGGCGCTCGTCAGCCAGTGCGAACGGGCCCGGGGCTTTCGGCGCCTACAGGGCGTGCAGCAGGAACTGGGTGGTGGTGTAACTGGCGCTGCCGGAGCAGGTGTGGTTCTGCTGGGTGGCCGTGTAGGTGAAGCCGGACGGTACGGAGCAGGCCCACATGCCCGTCACGGGCTTGTTCAGCAGGAACTGGCTGGTCGTGTAGCTCCCGCCGGCGGAGCACGTATAGCTGCTCATGACCCCGGTGTGGGTGTAGCCGGGCATGGTGGTGCAGGCCCAGAGGCCGTCGGCGGGCGGCTGGACGTAGAACTCGGTGGTCCGGTAGCTGCTGCCTCCCGAGCAGGTGTAGGAGCTGCGGGAGGATGTGTACGTGTAGCCGGACGGGACGGAGCAGGCCCAGAAGCCTGAAGTGGCCCCGGCAGTCACGGTTTCGGCGGTCGGGACGGCGACGGCCGGGGCGGTCGCCGTGGTGAAGGCCGTGGTGACGGCGAGGGCGGCCGTCGCCGTGGCGGCGAGCAGCGTGCGGGGCACACGGAAGGTCGTACGCGGCATGGCGGGCACTCCTGGTCGGTTCGTTCTTCAGGCGAGAGCGGCAGACGGAAGCCGATTCGGGGGCTGGCCCGTGCCCCGCTGGGTGCGGGGCGCGCCGGAACACTGTCAGGGGCACCGGCCCCCGGCAAGGCCCCTGCCACGCGGCCCGTTGTCTTCCGGCCGCCCCCGGTACCCCGGCCTGCCTGCGGGCAGACCGGGGTGCACCGCCCTATCAGGGCGTCCGCCATGGGTGGAATGGCGCGGTCCGCCCCGTTCGAACCGTGAGCGACACCCGGCCGCCTCATGTGTCCGCCCCTGGGGCGCGGGCCCTCGACCTGCCGCCGCCGGTAGCGTCTCTGGTCCCTCTGCGGCTGACGGCCGGGAAGCAGGTGCAGCCCCTCACCTGACGGGAGGCCAGGGCTCCGCCATGATCGATGGGGTCGGTGCGGCGGGGGATGCCGTCGGTGCCCCCGTAGACGAGAGTGCTACCGCGGCCGCCGGTCTCATGGGGGGGGAGGGTTGGCGGCGTAGGTGCAGGTGTGCGGCCTCTTCCGAACTGACGGGTGGTTCAGCAGGGACGTGGGCGCGAAGCCCCTCGACCCTCCTCGGTCGGCACCCCCCGTGTACGGAAGCCGGTCTTCCGAAGGCGTCGTCCGCACCGGCGTCGACGGTGCCAGGCTCTTCTCCTGCGCGACAGCCCGCCCCCGTCGGACTAGAGCGGCCCCGGAGCCAGGGCCGCGTGCCACCATGACTCCCGAGCGTTTCGCGGCAGACCCAGGGGAGGGAACGTGGGCAGCACCACGTCCGCTGAATGGTCCGGCTGGCGCAGCCGGATCGTCGAGGTACCGGGCGCAGGGGAGGGAAAGCCGGTCCTCTTGGAGTTCCGCGCGGGCTTCACCACGAGGTCAGCCTGTCGACCGTGCGCAAGGGTCACTCTCGTCGTCAGCGGGCCCATGACACGCTCGTCACCATCGGCCGGACCGGGCCGTCGCACATCGTCCTGCCGGCCGACTGCGACGCCCTCGCCATATGGCGGATCACGGTGGGCAACGAGGGCGCCAGTGGCCTGGGCCGGTGGAAGGTGCGCATCGTGGACAGCGACGCGCTGCCTCAGCTTCCGACCAGAACAGTCCGGGGAAAGGGAACTCGGACCTTCGGCTATTTCAGCCCCAAGCCGTACTTCGAATACGCCCCGGTCGTGCACTACGACTTCATCGACTCCCCCGGCACCATCATCTACACACCGGCGAACGGCGGGAAGCAGCTGATCCGTTTCACCTCCGCTGCCACCCAGAAGGGCACCCTCCGTCTTCCGCACCACGGATACGTCACCCTGTCCGAACACGGCAAGTGGCAAATCTCGGTGACCTGACCCCACCGATTGAACGCTCTCCCTACCGATCAGAGGGCGAGGTCAAGGTGCCGACGGCTCTGACGACGTCGGTGATCCAGGTGCTGCTGCACCAGAGCTTCGAAGGGCCCGCCAGCTCTACAGGACCGCCTGACACGTTCGCCGACGCTGTGGATCTCGGCACGGTCCCGGCCGAGGATGACGGCGTCGTCGCCCGGTATCGGCACGTCGGCTCGGTTGTGGGGCATGAGCCAGACGTGGCCGTCCTCGCGGCGCAGGCGCTTGACGGTGGCTTCGCCGTCGAGCATCACGGCGACGATGTCGCCGTGCACTGCCACAACCAGCCGGGCAACAAGTGCCTGGCACAGGCCACGATGTGACCATGTCTGAGTCCCACGACGAGCAGGCGGCCTCCGATCGGCTGCTCTCTCTCGTACGTGCCCTTGTCACCACGCACGCGCCGTGGAAACCGCTGTGCATCGGGGCGGTCATCACCGGGGACGACCACATGCGTCTCTACTTCCGTTCCCCCGAGCGCGACCGCACCTACGGGGTGGACGTGCTGACCAGCCGTACGGGTCCGGGCCTGCTCGGAGCCCTGGTCTCTCCAGCCTTCCTGGCGAACGAGCACCTGCGCCAGCCTTCCGACGACCCGCACTGCGACACGGTCGTCGACCTCACCGACCACTGACCACTGACGGACGGGATCGACCAGCGGGACTCGGGTTGACCGAACACGAGGAGAAGAACAGCGCCGCGACCGCCTCTAACGAGTCCTTCTCCCAAGCGCACATGGTCCGGCGGAGTAATGCTCAAGTCCTCTGGATCGGCCTCGGGTTGGCACGCGAAGGGCGTACCTTCCCCCGAATGATCCTGTGATGGTCATTGAGTAGGCCGACGTCCGTTGCGTCGGTCGGGAAGGCACGCCCGTGCTCACGGTAGTCAACGATGACGGAACGACGCCGTACGGCTCCCTGATTGATGAGATCGTCCGCGAGGGCGCGAAGCGGATGCCGGCCGCTGTCCTGGAAGCAGAAGTCAACTTCTACATGGCCGAGTTGGCCGATCAGCGAGACGATTGCGGCCGGCGCCTGGTCGTGCGCAACGGCTTCCACCAGCCGCGGGAGGTGACGACCGCGGCCGGGGCGGTCGAGGTGAAGGCACCCCGGGTCAACGACAAGCGCGTCGACGAGGCCACCGGCGAACGCAAGCGGTTCTCCTCGGCGATCCTGCCGCCCTGGGCCCGTAAATCCCCGAAGATCAGTGAGGTGCTGCCACTGCTCTACTTGCACGGCCTGTCGTCCGGTGACTTCGTGCCCGCGCTGGAGCAGTTCCTCGGTTCCTCCGCCGGCCTGTCGCCCGCGACGATCACGAGGCTGACCGCACAGTGGCAGGCCGACCACAAGGCGTTTGGACTGCGATCTGTCCGCCACGGACTACGTCTACGTCTGGGCCGATGGTATTCACTTGCGCATACGCCTGGAAGAGGTGAAGGCCGCTGTGCTGGTCATGGTCGGCGTGCGGGCCGACGGCACCAAAGAACTGATCGCGATGACCGACGGCTACCGCGAGTCGTCCGAGGCATGGGCGGGACTACTGCGGGACTGTGCCCGCCGGGGCATGCGGGCCCCCGTCCTGGCCGTCGGCGACGGGGCGCTCGGCTTCTGGAACGCGTTCAACGAGGTGTTCCCCGAGACCCGCCACCAGCGGTGCTGGGTGCACAAGACGGCCAACGTCCTCGACGCGCTGCCGAAGTCGGCCCAGCCCGCGGCCAAGCGTGCGATCCAGGAGATCTGCAACGCCGAGGACAAGGAGCGTGCGGCCAAGGCCGTCGCCGCGTTCACCAAGCACTACGGGGCGAAACACCCCAAGGTCGTCAAGCGGATCACCGACGACGAGGAAGAACTGTTGGCGTTCTTCGCAGCCGGGCCGCCGCCCTGGCCATGGTCTTCAAGCTCATCGAGTCAGCCCAGCAACGCTGGCGGGCCGTGAACGCACCCCACCTCGTCGCACTGGTCCGGGCCGGCGCCCGCTTCGAGCGGGGCGTCCTGGTCGAGCCATCCGAGGCCCGCGCGGCATGAACACCACCGCCTGCCGCCGTTCGGAAAATCAGTGGCAGGCCCGGCCTGCCCGTGGTGAAGATCGCGGCATGCCCAACTTCCTGGAGACCGACCGGCTCGTCCTGCGCGCGTTCACGGCGGCCGACATCGACCACCTGCTCGCCCTGGACAACGACCCCGAGGTCATGCGCTTCATCAACGGTGGCCGCCCCACAAGTCGGGAGTCGATCAAGACGCGGACCCTGCCGCGGCTCCTGCACGACTACCCGTGCTGGGAGACCCGCGGTTACTGGGCCGCGCAGGAGAGGATCACCGGCACGTTCCTGGGCTGGTTCGAATTCCGGCCGTTGGAGGAACACAGCCCCGCCGTGGTCGAACTCGGTTACCGGTTGAACCAGGTGGCGTGGGGGCGTGGCTATGCCACCGAGGGGTCCCGGGCTCTGGTCCACAAGGGGTTCGCGGAACTGGGTGTCGAGCGGGTCACCGCTAACACCATGGTCGTCAATGCCCGCTCCCGTCGCGTCATGGAGAAATCGGGCCTGTCCTTCGTCCGGAACTTCACCGGGGACTGGCCGGAGGCGATCGAGGGCTCCGAGCACGGTGAAGTCGAGTACGAACTCACCCGGACCGAGTGGGAGCAGCCTTGATAGACATCAACGGCCCAATCCACAACTCTTGACAATTACTCGTTCCGGCGAACCCATGCGAGGTTCTGCCTGGACAGCGCGGGTTCAAAACAAATCAGCGGGCTGCCCGGCGGGACATAGCCTGCGGGCTGTGACGGTGAGATACGTGTTGGACGGCAGTCAGGTCAAGACGCTGGAGGACTTCTGGCGGGTCGTCGGCGAGAGCATCGGATGCGGCAGCTACTTCGGCCGGAACCTCGATGCCTTCGCTGACTGCCTCCGCGGCGGCTTCGGGACTCCAGACGACGGCGACTTCATGATCGAGTGGCGCGACCACGAAGTCTCGCGCCAGAACCTTGGACACCACGAGGCTGCCCGTCAGATCGAGATGTGGCTCGCCCGCTGTCACCCGACGCACAAGGACCACATGGCCGCCAGGCTGGCGGAAGCTCGTGCCGGACGTGGCCCGACCGCCTTCGACTGGCTGGTCGGGATCATTGAAGAAGAACTGCCGGGCGGCCTGCTCCTTCGTTAGGCAGGCTGACGGGTCTCGGAACCGCAGACGGCCCTCGTCGACGGGGTCGGCGAGACAGATCAGGGTGGCCTGTGGGTCCATGCCGAAGGCGGCGGCGACGAGCTTGGGGTCCCTCGTGTGCACCATCGCGACAAGGCGGGTGCTGCGGATCATCCGGGACGGGAAGCCGCAGTCGTCAAGGACGTGGGAGAGGTATGCGGTGGAGGCCGGGTTTCGCCCGGCCTTTGTTCCCTTGCTGACCACGACGTGTGGGGTGTCGGTCCGCCATGCCTGGCGATGGTCCCAGCGTTGCAGCACCGTCCACGAGGCGGGATCGAGCGGGACAGGGTGGGGCCGCCTGCCGAGCCGGACCGTTTGGGCCTGCTGGTCCACCACGTCGTTGACCCGCAGCATTGCGGGCCTCAGAGGGGTGGAGGCGCCATGCAGCACAGCGAGCTTCCCTACGACTACCTCGTGGGGATGGAACTCCGCGTGTTGCTTGAGGCCTCGCAGAGCCCTGCTGACCTCGGCCGCGCACGACGAACGGGACCAACGGACCCAGGAAGCCACGGACAACACCCTGGCGACCCGGATTTTTCCACTTCACCCGGCGCATCTTCGCCGCCTACGGGTCCACCCCCAGCAAGGGACGCCACCACCGGTCCACACCGATCAATGATCGCTTCATCGGGACATCGGCTGCGAGCCAGTGCTTGCCGAGTCCTCTCCTGCGATGCCGAGGTGCTACGCCTGCAGGCTACTGATCGACTACGCACGGCGATCGCTACGTCGGTGGCGGTGCCGTGCTCTCCATCGGGCGAACAGCTGACCAGGGGTGGCGGCGGGTGGTGTCCGTTCCGCCGGCTGTCGTTCCTGCGGGGTGAGGGCGACGTGGGGCATGAGGTAACGGTTGCCGTCCGTCTCCAGCACGCACAGGGGGATGTCGTCCCGGTCGTAAGGATGATCGATCATGACGAGCATCCGCCTGGACGGGACGGTGGGCAGTTCCCCTTCCAGGACTGTGACCTCGTGGCGCGGGGTGCGGGCCACAGCAACCGTCTTTCCGTCGACCCAGACTTCGGCACGCTGACGCCTCAGGTCATGCACAACAGTGATCGAGTGACCGTCCTGATCCAAGTGGTAGCGGTGGTGGCCTGCCATGCCAGCCTCCTCGGACGTCCCTGCCACCAGCCTAGAACGTCGAACCTTGCCACCGGACCGACCGATGGCACCTCTGACACCACCTCGGCGAAGCCGCCGAGAAGTGCGCCTGCTGGCACCGTGCCTGCCTGCCGGCGGCCTGCACCTGAGTACCGGAGGAGTCAAGCCAGGCTCCGGAGTCGCCCGTGTCCTCGCCGTGGCCAACGGGCCACCGGTTCGCCGAACGCACGCGCGCCAAGCACGCCACCGTGCATGCCCTACTGGCCGCCGGTCACAGCAAGCGGTCCATCGCCCGGCAGCTCGGCATGGGCCTCAACACTGTCCGCAGCTCAAGGCGGCGCTGCCCTGCTGTCCCGAACTGGACGCACTCGCCGAGCATGTGCGCTCACTCGCCCCCATGCTGACCCAGGTGCAAGGCCACCCACTGCCGGCGTGGATCGAAGCGGCAACCGCCGCCGATCTGCCCAGCCTCCAGCGCTTCGCCCGGTCCCCGGAGCGCACCCTCGACGCCGTCACTGCCGGACTCTCGCAGCCGTGAAACACCGGAGCCATCAAACGCCATGTAAACCTGATCAAGATGCTCAAACGCCAGCTGCTCGGCCGCGCCGGCTTCGAACTCCTCCGCAAGCGCGTCCTGCTAGTCGAGGGCACTCGCCATGATCCCGTCGCCCGCCCACCGCCGCGCGCCGACCGCAAGCAACACGCCGGCGCTCCCCCGCTTCATCCTCACCCGGCTGCAGAGGCAGCTGGACGACGACACGATGCGAGCAGCCGCGTCCGTCCTGCTGGCCACCTCTCCGCTGCTGGACGGCGCCCCGGGCCGCTGTTTCGAGGACAACCAGGAGGCCCGGGTCGTGGGCGGCGACGAGGAGTGCCGCCCCGGGGGCCAGGTCGCCCAAGCGGGGCCAGGCCGCCCAAGCGCTCGACCGGGAAGCGGCCGACCGGCTCTGGGAGGACGCCGGGGCCGCACTCCGTCGCTTGACCTGACACCGACGGACACGCGGAGCCATGACGGGGAACGAACGGACGGGCACGAACCCCTTACCTAGCGAACGCGCATATCCCGCGCTTGCATTAGCCAGCGTGCGCAAGTATTGTCTTTACATGCAAGGCGCGCTTGCATCCAGATGTGGGTGCTCGCACGGGGCCTCCCGGCCCCTCCCCCCACCTATCGCTAAGGCACTTCCCATGTCGCTCAAGAACATCCTTCCCGGCCGTCTCGGCTTCGGCACCGCCCCGCTCGGCAACATGTTCCGCGCGATCCCCGACGACGAGGCCCGCGCCACCGTCGAGGCCGCCTGGGACCACGGCATCCGCTTCTACGACACTGCCCCCTTCTACGGCGCCGGCCTCGCCGAGGAGCGGCTCGGCGACGTTCTCGCCGACAAGCCTCGCGACGCGTACGTCCTGTCCACCAAGGTCGGCCGGGTCGTCCTCGACGAGCACGAGACCGACGTCCCGGACTTCGGCGAGAAGGGCGGCCTGTTCGAGCACGGCAACCCGAACAAGATCCTCCACGAGTGGACCGCCGAGGCCACCGAGCGCTCCATCGAGGGCAGCCTCAAGCGGCTCGGCACCGACCGGCTGGACATCGTCTGGGTGCACGACATCGCCCAGGACTTCCACGGCGACGCCTGGCTCGGGAAGTTCGAGGAGGCCCGCACCGGCGCCTTCCGCGTCCTGTCCCGCCTCCGCGACGAGGGCGTCATCAAGGCGTGGGGCCTCGGCGTCAACAAGACCGAGCCCATCGAGCTGACCCTAGCCCTCGACGAGCCGCAGCCCGACGGCTTCCTCCTCGCCGGCCGCTACACCCTCCTCGACCACGAGCACGCCCTCACCCGCCTGCTCCCCATGGCCCAGGAGCAGAACGTCGACATGGTCGTCGGCGGCCCCTACAGCTCCGGCATCCTCGCCGGCGGCACCCACTTCGAGTACCAGCAGGCCCCCGCCGAGATCATCGAGCGCGTCGGCAGGCTCAAGGCCCTGGCCAAGCGGCACGGCATCTCCGTCAAGGCCGCCGCCCTGCAGTTCTCCCTCGCCCACCCCGCCTCCGCCGCCGTCATCCCCG
Source organism: Streptomyces roseofulvus (assembly GCF_039534915.1). NCBI lineage: Bacteria > Bacillati > Actinomycetota > Actinomycetes > Kitasatosporales > Streptomycetaceae > Streptomyces > Streptomyces roseofulvus. Next base: position 238,870 of record NZ_BAAAWE010000001.1, read on the forward strand.
GCGCCACCCGGCCCAGCCGGATCGCCGAGGACACCGCCGCTCTGAACGAGACGATCCCGGCCGCGTTCTGGAGCGATCTGCGCGCCGCCGGACTGGTCAGCCCGTCCGCCCCGCTCCCGCACAACGCCTGACTTTCCCCCCGCCCCCAGCATCAGGAGCACCACCATGGCTTCCACCTCCGTCTCCCGGGTCGTCCCCGCCTCTCCCCAGCAGGTCTGGGACCTGATCGGCGGCTTCGACGCCCTCCCGGACTGGCTTCCGTACATCCCCGAGAGCACCGCTCTCGAAGGCGGCCGGGTCCGCCGTCTGGCCAACCCCGACGGCGACGTCATCATCGAGCGCCTGGTCGACTTCGACGAGGCGGAGCGCCACTACAGCTACGCCATCCTGGAGGCACCGTTCCCCGTCGACGGGTACGTCTCCACCCTCCGCGTCCACACGGTCCCCGGCCGCGACGATGTCGCCGAGGTCCAGTGGTCCGGCCGATTCAACCCCAAGGGCGCCACCGAGCAGGAAGTCATCGACCTGTTCACCGGCATCTACGCCGACGGCCTCGACGCCCTGCACAAGACCCTCGCCGCCTGACCCGGACGGCCCCTCCGCTCGGCCCGGACACGCCCCCGCGTGCCACCACAGCGCCACCACGCGCCTGGTCAGCCGGCTGGAGGAGCGCGGCCTGCTGGCCCGGTACCTCTGCCCGACGGACCGCCGCGGCATCTACACCGACGTCACGGCCGTCGGTCTCGCGCTCCTGACGGAGGCCCGGCCGACGCACGACGCGGTTCGTCAGACACTCGTGCGCCATGTCCCAGCCCCGCGCGACCGGTGCAGCGCGCCACGACTCGGTGTCGGGCAGGTCGGAGACGTACGGGGGTCCCCGGCCGATCCCGCCACTCGTCGGCGCTCGCCGCCGGTCCAGATGCCGCTGCTATCGCCACTACCGCGGCCGCCCCGTACCGCCTTGATGCGCTGGGGCGTTCGGTAGCGGTGACCTGAAGGACCGTTCCCGCGGGACGAAAGCGACGAGCCGGCACATTCACGAGGGCACCGCACCGGCGAGCCGGGGCGCAGCTCCGCCGGCTGCTGCGACTGGGGCCCGGTGGGGGTCGGCGCGTGGTCGCCGGTGTGACCGCCGGTTCCCGTCGCCGAACAGTCGGCCGCCACGATGTGCGGCAACTGGGTACGCGGGCAGGGTGCTTGAGTACATGCGCTCATGGCGGGAGTTAGCAGCAGGCCCAAGGATGGGCACACCCCCGACACGAGGAGACCGCGATGTCCGCCATCCACCCGACCGCCAGCCCGGCACAGGACGCACGTCCGGCTTCCCGGCGTCGACTGCCGGCCGTTCTCGCGTTCTGCGTCGCCGCGGCGCTCGCGGTGTCCGCGTGGGGTGCCGAGGACCCGGCCACCTGGCTGCTGGAGACGGTGTGGGTGATGGTGGGTCTGCCGCTGGCGATCCTGCTGCGTCGGCGGTTTCCGCTGAGCGGCCTGCTGTGCGGTCTGCTGGCCGCGCACGCGCTCGTCCTGATCGTGGGCGGGCACTACACGTACGCGGAGGTCCCGGCCGGTGACTGGGTGCGCGACTGGCTCGGCCTGGAGCGCAACCCCTACGACCGCTTCGGCCACCTCATGCAGGGCTTCGTCCCGGCCGTCCTCGTCCGCGAACTCCTGGTCCGTACGTCACCGCTGCGAGGCAGCCGCTGGCTCGCCCCGCTCGCCGTCTGCGCCTGCCTGGCTTTCAGCGCCGTGTTCGAGATGCTGGAGTGGATGGCGGCTGTCATCGGCGGAGAAGCCGCCGACGCGTTCCTGGGCACTCAGGGCGACGTGTGGGACACCCAGTGGGACATGTTCTGCGCGCTGATCGGCGCCCTGTGCTCCCTGATGCTCCTCAGCCGCCTGCACGACCGCAGCCTCAGCCGTCTGGCACCTTCTTTCGGGGGCTGAACCGGGCTCGTGAGGCCGTGGAGCGCTGCGCGGATGCGGGGAAGCGCTGACGTCGCGGTGGAACAGCGGCCGCAGTGGGGGTGTTGCGGGCGCCGTGGGGGGGGTGCTGCGGGCGCCGATGGTTCTGGAGGCGTAACGCCCCAGGCAGGCAGTAAGCGCAGCCGCACGCGCATCAGGTTCCCCTGGCAGCAGGCCGTTCATCCGGGGAAACAGGGGTCTGGTCTGTCAGGTTCAAGGCACTCGCTCACCTTGGTGAGTCCTGCTTGCCACCTCCCCAAGGACAGGGCTCCCGCTGCCCGCGGGGACCGGTCCCGATGCCGGCCGGCCAAGCCGGGACCGGATCGCGGCCAGGCGGGCCCGTCTCATGCTTCGGGCAGCTGAGTCACGTTCCCGGGCCCTTGGCTCTCCGGGCCGGGCAGGGCGGGTCAGGGGTGGCCGGGACGGGGATACGGGCAGGGTTCCGTGTCGAGGGTGGTCTCGGCGCGGGCGGCGAGCGGCGCGATGGCATGTTCCGGCGTGAGCCCGGTACGCGCCGCTGCCTGCTGGAGCAGGGCGGCCCGTACGGGGAGGGCAGGCTCAGCCGGACCGCCACGGCCAGGCGCTCCTGCTCGGTCTGCTCGCGCGGTGCGCGGCGGCGGCCGCGAGACGCCCCTCGCCGTGCTGCCCACGCTCACGCTCCCGCAGGGGGCCGTCTCGTCGTCGGCCGGCCCGTACACCGCCCGGCCGGTCGTCTCCAGCAGGGTACGAACCCGCCGCGCTTCGGCGTGCTTGGCCGCCCACGTGTCGGCCAAGCGCTGTGTGTCGATCTCTCCGCGCCGGGCAGCCCGGTGTCGTTCGCGCCGGATGCCGCGGCGGGCGTCGGCGGGCGGTCAGGGGCCAGATCACTCCCGCCGGGCCACAGGTCGACCGTCAGCGGGCCCAGGCTGCCGCCTTTCCAGGTGGTTCCCGAGGACGAGCGGATCAAGGAACTCCTGTGCCGATCATCGTGGGGAAGTAGGGCGTGATGTCGTCAGTGACATCCTGGCGCCGCCTGTCCGGCTGAGCGCAACCTGCTGCCGGGCGGGCAGCGGCGGCCGTCCGGCTCGTGGACCACGTTTGTTTCACGGTCCGAAGGGGGCCGCGCAACAACACCACGGCGACGCAGGCTGGGTGACGTGCCGAGAGGTCGGGCACCAAGGCATCACTCGTCGCCGCGCTTCGCGCCGGCTCTACGGAGGTCGGATCATCATGCAGACCAAGCTTCGCGGATGGGGCGCACGCCTGACCGGCTCCGCCCTGACAGCGGCCGTTCTCATCGTCGCCCAGAACGGCCCCTCCACGGCCCTGCCCGCCCGTGACGCTGTCACGGCGACGGTGCAGGCGACGTCGGCCACCGCCGCCCCCGCCACGGCCTTCGGTTTCGGAAGTATCAGCACCCGCCGCCTCAAGAGCGTGGCCACCGGGCAGTGCGTGGACGACAGCACCATCGGACTCCGTCACTGGACGTGCCAGGACCGGTATGGCAAGTACGCCGACTTCCAGAAGTTCGATCTGATCCAGTACATCGGGGACACCTACTCCATCAAGAACCGCGCCACCGGGCTGTGCATGGACGACAGCAGCGCCGGCCTCCGACACTTCGTCTGCCACAACCCGTCCGGCGAGTACGCCGACTTCCAGCGATGGACCCGCTGGAAGAACAGCGACGGCACGTACCGCTTCAAGAACTGGGCCACCGGAAAGTGCCTGGACGACAGTCACGGGGGGAACCTGCGCACCTGGCCCTGCCACTTCCCCGACGGCGACTTCGGACACTTCCAGAAGTTCCGCCTCGACTCGTACTAGGAGTTGGCCGGCGAGCCGGCGTCCCGCGGCGGCTACGAGTGTCCGAGGGGGCTCTCCCAGCGCGGCATGGGAAGCAGGACGGCACGCCAGAGCCGGTGCCGCTGGTGACCTGAGTCAGCGATTCATCGTCTGGCCGGGCATGAGCCGTCCAGGTGCGAAGCCTCCGCCGTTGCCGGGTCACTGACGTCCAGCGGGTGGTGCTGGAGCACTGGGTGTGTCGCCGAACGACGGCTCCGGTTATGGCTCCGGTTCGGGCTCAGCGGTTACGGATCGTGCTGGAGTGCGCCGAGAGCACTCGATCAGGGAGGTGTTCCGTCGGCGGCTGGGGGCACTCCGGGCACGGTCCGCACCGAACGCCCCCGCCTGCCCTGCCGCCTTCTGCCGCTGCCGCCTGCCAGTCCAGTCAGCCTGTCAGCGGGACGGATGCCTGCCGTGGTAGCGCTGGGCGAGCCGGGCGATCGTCGGCGAGGAGATCGGGCGGCGTGCGGCACGGCTGTCGCCGGTGCCGGCAGCGCGGGGGCTGCCGCGCCGGGCGCCGGGCGCCGGGCTCCGGGCGTCGGGCGTCGGGCGTCGGGCGTGCGGATGGTGGTGGTCGTGGACCGCCGGATGGCAGGTGTAGGTAACCCCCGGGTCGGTCGGGGGGTGTACGCGATGGCGGGGGGTGCCGGCGGACAGCCAGAGTTGGCTACATGATCAACACGCGTAAGTTCCTGCTGACCACGCTGCTCGTCCCTCTCGGCGCCACGCTGGTCGTCGCCCCCACCTCTTCCGCCGCCACCCCGTCCGCTCCCGCCACCTCGTCGGTGGCCGCCGACGCCCTCGCGTTCCACTCGCCAGAGGCGGCTCTCGACCGGGTCGCGCACCCGCTGCGCACCACCGAACCCCGGGGTGGCGTGGCCGATCTGCGCCCGTTCGGCGCGATGGTGGGCGACGCGAGGGTGGTCGGCGTGGGCGAGGCCACCCACAGCTCGCACGAGTTCGTCACCGTCAAGCACCGGCTCTTCCGCTATCTGGTGGAGGAGAAAGGTTTTCGCACCTTCGCCTTCGAAGCCGCGTGGAGCAGCGGGGTGCGGATCGACGCCTATCTCACCCGCGGTGAGGGGGACCTGAAGCAGATCATGGACGAGGAGTTCCAGGGCACCTACCGGTGGTGGAACAACGCGGAGAACCGCGACCTGCTCCAGTGGATGCGCGCCTACAACGTCAAGCACCCCGGCGACCCGGTTCGTTTCGTCGGCGACGACAACGGCTTCGCCGGCCCCGGGCTGTACGACAAGGTGAGCACCTTCGCGGCCGCCTCCAGCCCGGACTCGCCGCACAGATCGCCGAGCTGTACCGAGGACTACGACCCGCCACCGGCGCCGAGGCCTACGTCAACGACTACTTCTCGAAGCCGCTCGCCGAGCGCAAGGAGCTCGCCGCACGGACCGGGCGGGCGGTGGACCTGCTCATGCAGCACCCGGGTGCCGATGCCGACGCCCACGCCTGGGCCCTCCAGCACGCCACCGCGATCCACCAGATGACCACCTTGTACGCCTTCGACTGGGACAACCCGCAGGACATCCCGGCCGCCATGGCCTACCGAGACCGCGTGATGGCGGACAACGTCGCCTGGTGGCAGCAGCGCACCGGCGGCAAGATCATGCTCTCCGCCCACAACACCCACGTCGCCCTCAAGACCTACGCCCCTGCCAGCCACCCCCACGTCCAGGGCGAGTTCCTGCGGGAGCGACTGGGCGCCGGCTATCTGAGTGTCGGCCTCACCTTCAACCAGGGCTCGTTCAACGCCTTCAACCACGACGGCGTTCCGGAGCGGTTCACCGCCCTCCCCGCCGCCCCGGGCACCGCCGAGCACACCCTCGACAAGGTCCGCTACCGCGACTTCGTCGTCGACCTGCGCAACGCTCCCACCGTGGCCCGCACGTGGCTCGCCGAACCCCACACGATCAAGAACATCGGCGCCACCTACCCGGGCATCGCCGACGCTCCCCGTATCCGCCTCGCCCAGACCCACGATGTCCTCATGCACCTCGAGCAGGTCGAGGCCGCCCACATGCTCAACTGACACCGGGCGGCTGGACGGCCCCGCCGGAACGTCCGCGACCGGGCGGCGCGAGGCGTGCCTCCCCTCGGACCGGTTCCACCCCGCCGGCGAAGCCTGCCGCCCCCAGCTGGTCCAAGCGCCATGCCGCTGCGCGGCAAGGCCGACACACGGTCGGCGCTCGGGCGGGTGGCGGCGCGGGCTGACCGGCGGCATTCGTCGCGGGAGCGCGTTCCGGGCGAGGAGGGCATACTCGCCGCGGCAGACGAATCTGCCGGGCGGGTGGGCAAGTTCATGTCGTCGACAACCACGCAGGTCTCCGCCGTGCAGGTGCTGATCCGTGTCGAGGCGCGGCATCCGGCGCGGCCCCTGACGTTGCTGCATCAGGTGATGGCTGTGATGGACGCCTGGCGGGGAGACAACTGGTGGGCGGCCTGGTGGGCGCCGTGGCGGACCGTGCGGCGGCCGTACAGCAGTGTGGGGTGGCGCCCTGGATCGCGGGAACCTCCCCGGCCTGGACGAACGAAGCCTCGCCGAGCTCTCCGCCCCAAGCCCCGCCCCTCAGGCTCCGGCACGGGCACGGGTACTGTCTCCGGTGCCGGTGCCGGTGCCGGTGCCGGAGCCAGTGCCCGTGCCAGGCCCGCAGCCACCCCGACCCTGACCAGCGGACGCCAGATCGGCAGATGACCGTTCCTGCCCTGTCCCCCGCCCCGCCGGCCTGCCCGCCTCGGGCAGCAGCTGCCTGTGCTCCACCAGCAGCGCCTGGTTGCCAACGGCCGGCTCCGGCGGATGCTGGCCCCGCACACCGCCAGTCCGTCCATCTGCGGCGCGTTCGGCGTGACGGCGGGATCGTCCCCGCGCGCTGGGAGCAGGCGCGGCTACCCGCGCTGGGTACGCAGCCCGACCTCGCCCCGCCCCATGCTCACATCAACGGCTGGGGCACGGCTGGCCGTCACATGGCCGGCACGACACCTTCGCGCCGGGCGTCCTCAGGCCTGGAAAGAATGACCCGGCGGGCCGGCACTTCGATCTCCGTGACGATGACGGCGATCTCCTCTCCAGCGTCGAAGTCTTCCACCGGACTCACCGCGGGCCGACCGTAGACCTCTTGGGAAGGAATCAGTCCGAGGATCCCGTCGCCGAGGTCGACGAGGACGCCGAGGGGAACCGTCTTCTCCACCGTCCCGCGGATCTCCCGGCCCACCGACGTGCGGTCGGCGAAGGTCTGCAGGGGGTCGGGCTCCAGCGGCTTCAACGAGAGCCGCGCCTCCAGGTTGTAGGTGTCGAACTGGAGGAACTCACACGTGACGCGCTGCCCCACCTGACGACATCGGTGGGAGCGTCGATGTGACGCCAGGACAGTTCGGGGATGACGATGAACCCGACACCAGACAGGGTCGGATGGGCAGGTCCGTCGTCCAGGGCCACGAAGACCTCGAACCGCTCGATCGCCGCGACGGTGCCGGACAGGATGTCGCCGCCGTGCAGGGACTCGAGGAACGCCCAGAGTTCCGGGCTCTCAGACTGCCAGTCCATACCGCCCACCTGGCACACGACCACATGGTCGACCCTGCCTTCGACGAGCTGCCGTGGCGCAGCCCCGCCATGCTTCCATGGCGGGGACCATATCGGCCCGAACAAGACCTCAAGCCTGCATCACCGCCGCCTCCGCCGAAGACCCGGCCCTGACAGCCCGTCTGCGCTGACTGTGGCTGAGAACGGCGGAAACTCTCTGCCGTCTGGCCGGAAAGCCGAGTCGCCTACGTCAACCCGTCGGACAGCACAGAGGCCGCTACTCGCTGCCATCACGATGCCGAACCACCCCTGACGCAACCCGCAGATCATCACGGCAGCAGAAGAGGACTACCTAGAGCGTTCGTGAATCACGTCCGGACGGCATATTTCACAGGCGCCCCGTTCTACTTGCACATCGCTGCGCGGGACGGACTGAACATCGTGAATCTCATCTCCCCTCCAACGGGCGTACCGCTGACCGTCCTGGATTCCTTCACAGTCAGGAATCCTGTGGTAGACGCTCCCGCCGCTAGTGACGTATACCCGCCGGGGAAGTGCCGACTGCGCTGTTCGGCAGTGGTCGCACTGGGAGCTGGGCAGGAGCATCACTTCACAGAAATCTTCGGCCATGCCTCCCATTTTCCTGCACTTGAGCCGTCGCGACCAGTCCATAAGAGTCAACTCCGCATTCCTCAAAGGGGCTTGACAACACTGGTCGCACTGCCGCTTGAGCTGCCCGTATGTGAGGCTGCGAGCAGACGAATCCGAGGTTCAATCTCGCTGATCCAGCTCCGTGAGGACCAGGTGGACCAGCGGAGGGCGTTCCGGGGGTGGGTGGGTCGAACGAGGACCCCGAGGACATGGTCGCCTCCGCAAGCGTCCAGCCCTCGTCGCCGTCCTCCAGGGCCTCCGCTCGCATGACGAGCGCGTGGTCGAGCAGCTCGCTTCCCGGGCGCTCACCAGCGGCCAGCGCACGGTCCACCGGCAGCGCGACGAGGGCAGGCGATCGTCGGGGCCGGCGGCGAGGACCAGGAGGACGACACCCAGGGCGCCGCCGAATCCGCCCTGCTGCACCTCTTCAGCCCCCGCGAGGCCGCCACGATCGCCGCCTTCCTGCGCACCCGGGTCTACCGGCTGAAATCGCTGGTGTGGCTGGGGGGGCTACGCCGCCGTCCCGTATGACGTCGCGGTCAAGGGTCGGCGTCACCAAGGGCTTCGCCTACGGGCGGTGGGTGCACCAGCAGTGCAACGCCCTGCGGGCTGGCGAGCTGCAGGACCGGCGCAAGACGCTGCTGGACGCGCCGGAAGCCGGGGTGGCCTGGGAGGCGGGCGAGGAGCGTGGGAGGCCAGTCTCACCGCGCTGCGGTCGTTCCGGCGGGCGACCGGGCACCTCGCCCCGCGGCAGGACGCCGTGTGGGACGAGGGCGAGGTGATGGTGCCATCGGGCAGCACATGGCCAACCTGTGCGGGAGGGCGGCCCGGGCGATCCGAAGCGGGGAGGGCGCGGCGCAGCCGGCGGCGATCGCCCCGGCCTGGGACTGCCCCTGGCCGCTGCGCTACCGCGTCCTTGCCGACCTCGTCGACGCCGACGGCCACCTGCCCCACAGCGCACCCGGTGTCGTCTTCGACGGCGACGACGTCGGCACCTGGCTGCAGCGGGCAGCAGAACCCGGGGACCTTGACGCAGCTGCTGCCCGAGCAGCGCGCACTGCTGACCGCACTGGGCATCAAGCGCGCTGAGACGCCGGCTCCCACCCCGAAGGCCGCGCGCGCGACCAAGGGGGCCGAGCAAGGGCCAGCAGACATTCCAGCCGGGCCAGCCGAGCAGTGGGTGGAGCGGGAAGGCGCAAACCGCCCGGTGCCCCGCGCACATGGCGAGGAGATCACCGTCGCCGTCGAGCCGGAGCCGGTGGTTGTGCAGCTGGGCATATGGATCTCCCACACCAGAAGCCGGCGCGGCAGACTCACCGCCGACCAGCTCGCCTCGCTCCGAAGCTGGGGGTGGACTGGGCAGGCTGATGCCGGCGTCCGGCCGTTGAGCCGAACCGCGCGAGGCCCTGGACGCGACGGTCCCAGGGCTACGCGCAGTGTCTCGGCGGCTGCTCCCGTGTGGGGCGCAGCCACGCGGGCCGGCGCTGGCCCGGAGGTTCGGCCCGGAGGGCGGGGAGGAGGGCGGCGACCCGGTCGAGCTGTTCGTGCTGGGCGTGCAGGTCCGGGGCGCCGAGGCGGACGACGACGTGCTGGGCGCCGGCGGCGGCGTACTGTTCCAGCCGCTCGAGCACCTGGTCCGCGGAGCCCGTGACGACGGCCTGGATCTTCTCCAGGTCCTTCAGCGGCATGCCGTAGGTGGCTCGCGCGTAGGCGTCCAGTGCGCGCCGGCCGCGCTCGGCGTCGTCGTCGACGCGCACCGAGACGAACAGCCCGGGCGTGACGTCTTCGGTGGCGCGTCCGGCTTCGGCCGCCGCGGCCCGGGCCGCGCGGAGGCCGGATGCGTAGTCGCCGGGGTCGGGCGGGTAGGGCAGCCAGCCGTCGTACGAGTGGCCGGTTCGGGCCAGGGCCGTGGGAGTGGCTCCGCCGAGCCAGACGGGTGGCCCACCCGCCTGGTGGGGCCTCGTCATGGCCGGGATGCCGTCGAATCGCAGGAACGTGCCGTGGAAGGAGGCCGCGCCGTCCCAGACCGCCCGCCACAGGGCGACGGTCTCGTCCAGGCGTGCGAAGCGCCCCGCCCATGGCAGCTCGGACAGTGCGTAGAGGGGGCGGCCGAAGCGGCCGGGGAAACCGGCGCCGACTGTCACGACGAGCCGGCCTTCGGACAGCAGGTCGACCGAGGCGAGGGATTGCGCGGCCTGTACCGGGCGGCGCAGGTGCGGCAGCAGCGCTGCCGTCCCCAGCGTCACGGCTTCCGTCGCGGGGGCGAGTGCGGCCAGCATGGTCAGCGCCTCGACGCGGGGGCCGATGAGGGTGTCGTTGACGAAGAGGGAGGAGAAGCCGGCCCGTTCGGCCCGGCGTCCGAAGGCGACGAGGTCCCGAGGGTTGTCGGCCGGTCCCCACTGGGCGGATCCGGTAGGCAGCAGTACTCCGATGTCCATGCCGGGGATCGTCGACGGCGGTGACGGTCGGCTCAATTCCCTTGGGGGAATGGTCTGGAAGCCCGCCTGCGGTTACAACAGGACCGTGGATTTCCCCCGTGCTCTTCGCGAGCACCGCGCCCGCCGCCGCCTGAGCCAGCTCGACCTCGCGCTGCGGGCGGGCACCACCCAGCGCCACCTCAGTTTCATCGAGTCCGGGAGGTCCGCTCCCGGCCGGAACATGGTCGTGCGCCTGGCCGACTCGATGGACCTGCCCCTCCGGGAGCGCAACGATCTGCTGCTGCGGGCCGGCTACGCCCCTGCCCACCCGGAGACCCCGCTCGACGGACCGGCCCTGGCGCCCGTGCGCACGGCCCTCGATCACATCCTTCGCGGACACCTTCCCTACCCGGCGCTGGTCGTCGAGGGCGGAGGCGGCCTCATCGCCGCCAACGCCGCTTTCGACCTGCTCGCCGAGGGCGCCGCCCCTGAACTCCTCGGGCCGGGCACGAACGTCTACCGGCTTGCCCTGCATCCCCGGGGCATCGCGCCCCGTGTCCTGAACCTCGCCGAATGGGCGCGCCACGTCCTGGCCCGCCTCGGCCACCTGGCGGAGCTCCGCGACGAGCTCGCCGGATACGTCCCCGCCCCGGACCCGTCCGGGACGGCCCTCGGGTTCGCGGTGCCGCTGCGCCTGCGCTCTCCGTACGGCGAACTCCGCCTCATGACGACCGTCACGAGCTTCGCCACCGCCGTCGACGTGACCCTCTCCGAGCTGAAGCTCGAAGCGTTCCTGCCGGCCGATCAGGCGACGGCCGACGCGCTCCTGACAGCGGCAGCGGTGGCTGAGGCGCGGGCGGACGGGGATCCGGGGCGGCGGAAGTGACCTTCTGGGCCGGAGAGCACCGGGTGAGCGGGGGTGATGCGGAGGACGGCGGTCGCCGCGGTCATGGGGTGCGTCGTACTGGCGACGGCGTCCTGGGCGGATGCACGGAGTCCGTCGGCGTCGATGCCGGCGCCGGCGCCGGGGATGGCCGGCTGAGAGGCTTCGGCGGGCGTGTCGGTGGGCCCGTGCCGTCCGTCAGAGTGCCGGGGAGCGTGGGCGACGCCGTCGCCGAGGGGCGCGAGCGGGTGTCGGCCGCAGCCTCGGGCCGCAGCGCGCTCTGCGCCGAGGAGTTGTCGGTGGTGTGTGGGGCTACGGGCGGGCGCTGTTCGCTTGGGAGGCCCTGGGTGGGACTCGGTCCGGGCATGTCGTCACGCAGGACATGCGCGGGGTGAGGAACCGAGGGCTCGGTGGTATCGGGTGTAGGTCTCGAAGACCTCGGCGACCTGGAAGCCGAGTCGGTGCAGCACGGTGCTGCTCTTGCCGTTTCCGTGGGTGACGCCCGCGAACACGTCGGTGGCACCCAGGACAGCGGCTCCGTACCCGATCAGCGCCCGGCAGGCTGCGGTGGCGTACCCCTGTCCTGTTGCCTCGTGGTCGAGCCAGTATCCGAGACCGTACTTGGGTGGGTCGACGGCTACGAGGTCAACGCGGCCGATGAGGGTGCCGTGAAGGCGTGATATTCGGCGGCTCGCTCAGCAGTGAGGGCGCACAACGTCAGTTGGGAGACGCTGGTTTCAAGTGCGGGAAAGACGTGCTTGTCGTGGTGACGGACGGCCATGTCGGCTGACCCTACGACGAAGGGCCGGCCCCTGCCATGGCATTCCTGGTGGCGTGAAACGAGGGGGTGGTGGTCGGGCGTGCAGCCGGGGCGGGTGCCGGAGAGACTGCCGTCGGCCAGGGCCGGGCGGTACTGGATCTCGTCGAGCCTGTGCTCACAGTCCGGGTGATCCGACGCAGGTCGGCGTCGGCGAGGCTGCCGATGTCGCGTTGATCTGCGGCCGGCGGCTGTTGTGAGCGCACCCGTCCTGGCCAGCCGCACGAGCTGGGCACAGCCGCCGGACACGTCCGCGACTTCGGCGCCGGAGCTCGGACTGCGGCTCTCGGCTCATCGGACAAACGTACGATGCCCTCATGACGCTCTACTTCGACGCGGCGGCGGCGCTGTTCCAGGTCTACCCGAGCTGTAACGGTCTCTGGGAGGACCGCCTGTGGCTCAACGTCCCGGGGCCCGTGTACGGCGCCGAGACGGACAACTGCGCGACGGGTCGACTCGAAGCTCCGCGTCACATCCACTACGGCGGTCAGTACCTCACCGAGTACGTGTACCGCCAGCCGCGCACACCGGACGAGGTGAGAGACGTGCTCGATGCCATCGAGGCGGACCCCATGGACGGCTACGCCTGGGACGGAGACCAGTGGTGGACACCGGAGTCGGTCCGGGAGTGGTGGCGGGACCGGAAGCGGATCCTGGAGTACCTGAGAGACCAAATGCGGGAGTGGGAGCGGTACGACCGGTGGATCCCGGACCAGCGCGCGGTGGAGGGCGCCCTGGACTTCGCGGCCTACATCGCCGGCGGCACCGACTCCGGAAGCCTGGAGACGGACCTGCGGATCTACCTCTACTGGCTGCAGGAACGCCGCTCTCCAACCCCGGCCGACCGACTCCCCGAACTCTAGGGCCTTCGCTTGGGAGCACCTCCTCGCCGACCCGATGAAGATCGCGGCGAGGTACATGGTGCCGTCTTGTCGTAGCGAGTGGCCAGGCCCCCGCCACTGCCGAGCCCGTTGATCCGCCGCTCGAATTCCGCGTCGCCGCAGATCACGGCGGATCGCCCGGGACGAGCACGTCCTGTCGGCCAGGACCGCCTTCGGGGCGACCCAGGTACGGCCGATGCGCCAGGGCGCTTCAGCGTGCCTTGACCTGGGCGAACTCCCATGCATCACCCGCCTGGCCGGGCGCGAGAACGAAGGCGAGCGGCCGGCAGCGGCGAGGTGGTTCTTCGTGGTCAGCCCGCCGCGGGACCGTCCGAGGGCATGATCGTGCGGCGGGCCGACGTGCCGAGCGAGACGGCGGTCGGCGCACAACCGGCCTTTCAGGGGGCAGCCCACCGGCTGCCCCCTGAAAGCACCACACCTGACAGCCCAGCGGCTCGCCGGGGCCGACGGGGCTTCGGTGGGCGGCCGGATCGTGGCGAGTCCGCCGGGCGCAGGCTACCGGACCTGCAAGCGGCGGACGTCCATCTGGTCGCCCCACCCGCGCTGCAGACACGCGCGGACAAGCTCGTCACGGACCGCCGCCAAGGAGCGGGCTGCCTCCTGGGCGTCGACCGCGACCACCCTGGCACCGGAGGTGCCGGAGGCATTGACCGTGACCTCCAGGGTGCCGCCGTTCTCGCGGCCGACCAGATCCAACCAGAAGGGGCCGTCGAAGAAGCGAACCCTCCTGCGGTCGCCGTCTCCGCTGCGGACATGGGCTACCGCGTCGAGCAGTTCCGCCAGGAAGGCGACCGGCATGTCGTTCCAGTGGGGTTCCGGGAACGCGAGTCCCGAGATCTCGACCCAGATGTTGCCCCACACGGAACCCGACCTGGCGAGATCGAGAGATTCCGTGTCGCAGACCAGCTTGAATTCCATCTGCTTCACCTCCACACCGGGTAGGCGGTCTCGATCATGCGCGTCTCCTTGTTCACCCACATCTCGACATCGAGCCCATTCGCCGATCCCCGCAGGAACACCCGGTTCCCTTGAGAACGCCCGGCGACCGAAGAGGACTTGTACGCCTGCCGGATGGTGGACTCGATCTCGCCCGGGGACATGTAGTCCGGGAACTTGGTCTTGATGCCGCTCTGCTTGTACGTCTTGCCTGCCGATGTGTGACGGTCCAGGACGTGGTCCATGTCCACGTCCACCTTGCGCCATCCCGGAAGGTTGACGGGTTTCGGGCAGTTGGTGTTGTGAACAAGGACCGGGGTCCCGCCCGCCAGCACATAGTAGGTGTGGACCTGTTCGACCGTGAGGTCGATCGTCCGCTGTCGCTTCTCGTAGCTCCTCGTCCTCTCGACCGTGGCCGTGCCACCGTCCGGCGTCCTCAAGGTCATGCCGACGGTCAGCGAGCCGGCGTCGATCCAGCGCTGCTGCGCGGATGCCCAGAAGGGGTGGGTCGTCGTGGTGGTCAGGACCTCGTCGGCGCGGGCGTCACCGGTGGAGATCGTGAGGTCGACGAAGTGCTTGTCGTCCTCGGTGAGGATCGTGGCCACGACCCTGCTGTGGCTCGTTCGGCCGGTCTCGGGGTCGGTGACCACGATCAGGTCGCCGACCTCCACGTCCTCGATCGCCTTCGTCGAGCCGTCGGCCATCAGCACCCGGGTGTCCGGGGTGAAGCTGTGGCTCGCCTGTGCGACCAGGCACTCGATGGGGGCCATGTCCCCCTTCTTCAGCCCGGCCTTGATGGCCTTGCCGACGACCTTCACGCCCTTGCCGAGCAGGCCGGTGCCGACGCTGATGGCCGCGTCGATGGCCGCTGCCTTGCAGGCGCCGGCGTTGCCCCGGTAGCAGCCGACGTAGTCGTCCACGCCGAGGATCTCGAGGATCCCGGGGCCGTCGGTGGGTCCGAACCAGCCCAGTTTCGCGATGGCCTGGCAGAAGTCGGAGCCCGCCTTCTCCCCGCCGGTGCAGTGCATGGCACGTGCCCAGTTCTGCAGGTTGCCCTCGTACGAGATCCGTTCGGAGTAGTACGGGAAGACCTCGACCAGTTCCGTCTGCGTCGGGATGTAGACGCCCTGGATGGTGATCGAGTCGTTCTTGGCGACGATCACGATCGGCTTCTGACCGTAGGTGCCCGACTTCTTCGCTTCCTCGGCCATGGCCGAGGCCGTCTCGTTGCAGCTCGTGGCGGACGTGGGGCAGTTGTTGGACGTGCCGTTGATGACGCCGTCCGTGTCCCCCGGGACTCCGGCGCAGATGCCGTCGGCTCCGCCCCCGGGGGATCCGTGGATGCACCTGAGGCCGTCGGGGTCGCTGAAGGTGAGCGGGCTGTTGTTGGCGTAGGCGTAGCCGTTGAGGGATTGCGGGTCGGTGGGGGCCAGGAGCGGGTCGACCGAGAGGAAGCGGCCGAGTGCCGGGTCGTACTCGCGGGCGCCGAGGTGGTGGAGCCCTGTGGAGGCGGAGTCGTCCTCGCCACCGACGAAGCCCTGTGCGCCGGGCCAGGTGGCAGGGGCGGTGCCGCGGACTCCGCCGAAGGGGAGGGAACGTCGCTGGGTGAGCTGCTGGCTGGTGGCCTTGATCGAGAGTTCCCCGGTGCCGAGGTGGTCGGCGAGGGTGAAGGAGACCGATCCGTCGTCCTCGATCACGGCCTGGTGGCCTCCGCCGAGGTCGGCGACGCGGGTGACCTTGGCTGTCGTGGCGCCCTTGGGCAGCGTCACGCGGGAGGCGCCGAGGTAGAGCGTGGTCTCCTTGGCGGTCCGTGCGATCAGCCGGTTGCCCTCGGCGTCGTACAGGTACTCGGTGACGTCGTCCGGCGCGCCCTCGACGGGCTTGGTGACCTTGGCGAGCCGGCCTTCGGGGTCCCAGGTCAGTCGTTGAGTGGTGCCGGCGACGGTCCGGCGCTCGGTGTTGCCGAGCGCGTCGTAGCCGTAGGTGTCCTGGGCCGTCCCTCCGGGGCCGGTCTGGTCGACGGCGGTGACGGCGTGGGGACGGGGCGCGCCCGGAGCGGGGTAGGTGTAGGTGCGTTTCGTGTCCTTCGTGGCGTCGCCGGTGAGGTCGTGGATGGTCTCGCCGGTCCGGTTGCCGGTCACGTCGTAGGTGTACGAGTGCCAGTAGGGCGCCGGTCCCCCGACGATCGTGCCGCTGGGCTCCCTGGCGCAGGTGGCGACGGGCTGCGTCCATGCCGTGGTGAGGCGGCGCAGGTGGTCGTAGGCGAAGCACTGGTTGTCGGTGCCGGAGCGTGAGACGTCCGAGACGCCCAGGATGTTGCCCGCCTGGTCGTAGCGGTAGGTGTCGTGGCGGTCGACGCCCGGCACGTCCTGGCGGTCGACCCGGGCGGTGGCCAGGCGCTGGGTGCCCCACTCGTAGGTGTTGGTCGCCCAGATCTTCTTGCCGCCGTTGTGGGAGAACTCGTGCTGGAGCGGCTTGCCGGTGAGGCTGTAGGCGGTGGTGGCGGCGAGGCCCTGGCTGCCGTTGACGGCGAGGGGACGGAGGGTCTGGGCCTCGTAGGTGAAGGCGAGGGCCATGGCGGGCTGGCTGCCGGCCGCCGGGAATCCGACGGCGCTGAGGGTGCCGTCGCCGTTGTAGCTGGTCGTCGACGTGTAGGTGCCGTCGAGGGCGTCGTCCTCACTGGCGGGGACGGTCACGGAGGACCGGGTCACCCGGTACAGCCGGTCGTAAGCGACGATCTTGCGGGTGTAGGCGTCGGTTCCGACGTAGCGGGTGGATTCCGCGAGGTGGCCCTTGGCGCCGCTGACGGTGTCGTAGGTCCACTTGGCACGCAGGGTGCCTGTGGCGCTGTTCTCGCGGAGTTCGGTGCGGCGTCCGAGCCCGTCGTAGACGTGGTACAGGTCGGTCGGGCCCGCGTCCGTGGCGGTGACGAGCTGTCCTCTGTCGTCGTAGTGCCTGGTTCCGCTGCCCTTGTCGGGGTCGGTGGTGGCGGTGAGCCTGCCGAGCAGGTCGTAGGTGTAGGTCCAGGCGTTGCCGGCCTCGTCGGTGATCCTGGCGAGCTCCCCGCGCGGGGTGTACGCGTAGCGCGTGGTGTCGTGCGGGGCGGTGGCCGAGCGGGCGTGGTGCTGCCACAGCTGGGTGGTCCGGCCGCGGGCGTCGGTGAGGGTGGTGGTCGCGGTGCCGCCCTCGGGCGGGATGATCGTGGTGCGGTCGCCGCCGTACTGGGTCCGTGTCGTGCCGATCGGGGTGCCGCCGTCTCCGTTGCCGGCGATGTGCTCGGTACTGACCGGCCGGCCGAGGCCGTCGTACGTGGTGCGTGACTGGGTCTCGACGGACAGGGCGTCGGTCGGCTCGAACACCTGCGGCTCGGGCGCGCCTTCGGTGTAGTAGGTGTCGAAGGTCCTGGTGGGCAGTCCGCGCTCGTCGTAGAAGACGTCGGTGATCAGCCGTCCGCCCTGCGGGCCGGGCTCCTGTGTCTGGCGCTTGCGCAGGTATCCGTCGTAGAGCGCGTACGTGGCGATCTGTCCGCCGCCCGGGCCGATGCCCTTGGTGATGACGGCGACCGGCTTGTTCTCCTCGATGAGGTAGGTGAATTCGTAGCTGGGTGCGAGGGTGGTGGCGCGATCGGGGAGCCAGACCTTGGACGAGCGGCCGAGGGCGTCGTGGGTGAAGGTGGTGACCTTCCCGTTCGCGTCGGTCTGGGTCAGCGGCAGGCCGCGGAGGGGGTCGTGGGTGGTGGTGTTGACGAGGGCCGTGGTGGCGTCGCCGGCTTTGGCCGGGGGTGTGGTGGCCACGGTCCTGGTGACGAACCCGGTGGCCGGTGTGCGGCTGGTGGTGGTCGTGCGGCCGTCCGTCCGCGGTGTGCGGACCGGGTTGCCGGTGCCGGTCACGGTGACGTCCGCCGTGAGGTCGGTCGAGGTCACTGCCCGGCCGTAGCCGTCGTAGGTGGCGCCGGATTCGAGATACCGGGCCGTGGTGCCGTCGTGGGATTTCAGCAGCGCGGTCGCGGTGACGTCGCCCTTGGTCGGGGCGGCACCGTAGGTGCCTGCGTCGTATGCGGTCCGGATGTCGGAGATGACGTCCTTCGAGCGGTCGACGGGCTCGCCGCAGCCCTTGGCGACGGTCTCGACGCGGGAGGGGAGCTTGAGGATGTTCTTGGCGGTGTTGGTGGCGTAGGTGGTGACGGTGCACTGGTCGTCGGCCGGAGTGGAGTCGTCACCGGCGTCGTCGACCTGGGTGACACGGCCGGCCACGGTGTCGTACGTGGTGGCGGAGGAGGTGGTGCGCCAGCTCGTTCCGGCGCCGTCGTCGAGGGACGTCCAGGACTTGCGGTGGGCGATGCCGGTGAAGTTCGCCGAGATCGTGCCCCAGGTGCGGACCTTCTTCGCGGTCTCGTGGCGCCAGGGCCTGCTGACGGACTTGGCGAGTGCCTTGCCGTTGTTGCCGGAGTAGGTGACCGTCTTGTAGAGGGTGCCGGCGAAGGCTTCGTGGTCGGGGATGGCCGCGCCTTCGCCCGTCTCCAGGGCGATGGTGACGCTCTTGGTGCCGCCGGAGGGGGCTGCTCGGTCTCCGTCCATGCCGCGCAGGAAGTACGAGTCGGACTGTGACTTCATGGCGGCGTCGCCGTCCTGACCGCCCGTCTTCACCCGGACCTGACCGTAGCCGCGCCACTGGCCCCAGGTCTTGTGCTTCTCCTTGGTCAGGCCGTCGTCGTCGTCGTAGTGCCAGGCCGCGGGGCCGAGGTAGGTGTAGCGGGTCACCTGGTCGGGGGCGCCGCCGGTGCGGTCGGTGGTGGTGACGGCGTCGACCACGTACTTGTTGAACCAGTGCAGTTCGGGGTCTTCGGTGGGGCCGCCGCCGAGGTACTGGGGGAAGCAGCGGGTCGTGTTGGTCTGCGGGACCGGCAGGCTCGCCGCGTCGCAGGCGGCGGCCGAGTAGTTCACGTCCGTCTGGCCGCCGTATTCGTCGGCGATGGTGGACAGCCGCTCCTTGATGAAGGGGGCGTAGCCGTCACCGGTTCTGTCGAGCCGGTTCGGCAGTTGCGTGTAGCCGAAGGTGGTGCTCGGCAGGGTGAGGGTGGGCGTGGTGACGGGGCCGGTGTGGCCGGTGTGCTGGATGGAGTCGAGGAGCAGTTGGTAGTTGACGTCCGCCGTGCCCCAGCGGTGTTTCAGCTTCCAGGAGTCGACGTCGGTGTAGCCGGTGCCGTTGAAGACCTGGGTGGTGATGCCGGTGAGTCGCTTGCGCGTCCAGAAGGAAGGGGCCAGGCGGCCTTGGTCGCAGTCGGTTCCCTCGTCGCAGTTGAGGTCCCACGGGGTGTCGTACCAGTGGGCCGCGTCGGTGGAGATCGACGGGCAGGTGGTCTGGGAGTCCCGCAGGCAGCGCTCGTCCGAGGCGAAGGTGACCTTGGCGAGGGCCTTGGCCGTGTAGGGGGTGCCGGCCGGCAGGCCGTATTCGATGTCGCTGAGGTGGCCGCCGCGGGTGTAGCGGGTGTCGTCGGTGGCCTTCAGGTTGCGGCCGTAGGAGTTCTTCTCCTGGGTGTAGTAGTAGGCGATGGCGCTGTCGCGGGGATCGATGACGTAGTCGAGGTTCCAGCGCCATGCCTGGTCGCACCAGGAGGCCGCGTGGGTGGAGGCGTGGCAGGGCTCGTCCGGGTCGTCGCCGTAGACGGGGACGGTCCAGGTGGAGTGGGTGGCGCGCTGGCCGGTGGCCCAGCCGTCGAGGCGGTGGTAGCCGAAGTAGTAGCGGACCCCGTCGGGGTCGGTGAGCTCCCAGTACTCGTTGTCGTTGTCGCCGTTGGCGCGGGCCGTCGAGGTCAGGCGCTTGACGCGGGTTCCGTCGTCGGTGCGGAGCCGGAACTCGTCCTTGCTGACGGGGACGAGTTCGCCGCCCTTGCCGTTGAAGCTGATGAACGCGTTGTCGTAGGCCCAGCAGAGGTCGCCGGGCTTGTTTCCGTCGGCGTTCTCGACGCCGTCGTCGGCGCAGGGCTTGTAGCGGCGTTCGATGTAGCCGGGCCACAGGTCGAAGCCGGCGCCGGCCCAGGAGCTCTGGTTGTTGGTCTCGCCGGTGCGGCCGTCCATGGCGGCGGAGGAGTATCCGAGGCCGAGGGAGGGCTTGAGGCCGCCGGGTACGTCGGGGACGGGGATGGCGTAGGACCAGGTGAAGTCGCCGGTGTTGAGGTTGGTCTGCCAGGTTGCGGAGGGGGTGAGGCTGGATGCCTGGTAGCTGCCGCTCATGGCGTTGTCGTCGGCCACGGCGGCCAGGACCGTCGTCTGGGTCCGTCCGATGGTCAGCGCCGGCGCGGTGAGGGTCGACGTCTCGGTGTCGTTGACCGTCTCGACGGGCTTTTGGGTGCGGCACTCCGCCTTGTGGGGGGTGGTGAGCGCGCAGGCGGGAAGTTCGACGAGGGTGAGGCGGGATGCGTAGCCGCCGCCGTAGGCGCCGGCGAAGCCCGCATAGTCGATCCGGGTTCCGATGGTCCGGTCGGCCGTGGCCGCGGGGCTGTCGGTGTGTTCGAGGGTGATGACGAGGCCGTCCACGCCGGCTGCCCGGGACTCGGTGCGGTCCAGGACGCGTGCGGTGATCTCGGCGCCGGTCCCCGTCAGGGTCAGGGGAAGGCCGGCGGCTTCGATCTCCGGCGGGCCGGCCGGCCGCTGGGTGGATCGTGCGGCGTGCGGGGCGGCGTCCGGCAGGGTCACCACGGCGGTGCCGGGCCGGGGCCATGTGGCGCGGGGCGCCTGCTGGGGCGTGCGAGGCAGAGTGGGGCGGGGGCGGGGTTTCACCTGGGCCGTGGTGCCGGTGTGTGGCCGTTCCGATGCCGGGAGCGCGGGGCGGCCCCGGCCGTCGTCAAGGGCCATCGCGACTCCGCCGGTGCCGGTGAGGAGCGACGCCACGGTGATCAGGGCTGTGGTCAGAGCGGTCCGTTGCCACCATGGGCGACTGCGCCGGTGCGGTCTGCCGTTCATCTCATCCTTCGTTCGCGGCCGCGGGCACACGAGGGTGCCGCTGCGGTTCTGGGGAAGACGTGATCGAGGGGTGCGGGCCGCCGGGAGCGTGGGTTCCCGGCGGCCCTTTCGTTCAGCCCAGGGGGGCGGTCGTGGGCATTCCCGGCTGGCCGAGCGCGAGGTACGCGACCTGGGTGTCGCTGAGGCTGCCCTGGAAGGTCCACAGGTCGGAGACGAGGCCGGACCAGGGACGGTCCGTGCCGGTCTTGGCCCGTCCGACCCACAGGGGTTCGACGGCCTTGTAGGTGAGGGTGTTCTCCGCCCAGGAGACGCTCACCGTGCAGTGTGGGTCGTCGGGTGTTCCGTCGGCGTCGTCGTCCGCGCAGGTCGTCTGCTCCAGTTCGCCGTTGACGTAGAGGGAGAGACGGCGTGCGAATCCGTCGTAGACGACGGCCAGGTGGGTCCAGTCCGTGCCGAAGAACTGCCGGTTGGCGACGACCGTCTGTTCGGCGGTGGTCCCGTCCGAGTTCGCGGTGACGATCTGCCAGCCAGGGGTGCCTCCCCCGTCTGGTGCGGGGAGGTAGCGCACGGTGACGGCGTCGCGCCGGCTGCCGGGAACGCTGAGCACGGTCGTCGGCGCGGTCGGGGTGGCTGTGGCCTGGAACCAGCCCGCTGCGCCGAAGCTGAAGCTGGAGTCCACGGGGGTGGTGGCCGAGATCGCGTAGTCGTCGACCCCGTCGAGGGCCAGTCCTCCGTCCACCCAGCCGGCCGTGGTCTTCGCCCCGTTCTTCAGGGCGAGCGGGTTGGCGGCTCCGAGGGCGTTCGGCGTGGATGTGGTGGTGCCCTGGCCCTCCTCGAACTTCCACCGGCCGGTGACGGTCGGGTGCTGTTTGAAGAGCTGGCGTACCTCGTCGCCCGACACGGCCCGGTCGTACAGGCGGACGGTGTCAAGTTCGCCCCTGAGGTGGTTGAGGGTCCCCGTCGGCGTGGGGAGGGCCCCCAGGGTCACCGGGCCGGTGGCTGCCCAGGGTGTGGTGAAGGGCTGGGTGTCGGCCAGGGCCCCGTTGATGTAGAGCCGCATCTCGGAGGTGTCGTAGTCGTTGACGGCGACGAGATGGGTCCAGGATCCGATGCAGCCGGCGGTGTCCGGGCAGCCCGACTGGGTGGCCCTGGTGACGGAGGCGCCGACCTGATCGCTGTGGTGTCGGCTGAAGACCCAGCCTCCCCAGGCGGAGGAGTGGTAGAGCTCGAATCCGCGTCCCGTCTGGCCGCTCTGGGCGACGGCGACCATGGTGCGGTCCTCCTTGTCCTTGGGCAGCTTGACCCAGGCGGACACGGCGAAGCTCTGGAAGGTGTCGAGCACCGGCCGGCCGGTGGTGGCGTGGTCGTCGGTGCCGTCCAGCTTCAGGGCCCGGCCCGCGATGCCCGGCTCCCCCGCCGTCGCACCGTTCTTGAGGTCGGCGTCGACCTGCTGGGCCGCGCCGATGGCCTCGGTGGCATCGGTGGCCTCGTCCAGCGGCCACACCAGCTTGGCCGGGCGCCCCGTGTCCACGGGCTGCTTGGCGGCGAGGCGGCCGACCTGGGCGTCGCTCAGCGGGTAGTCGAAGAGTTGGACGTCGTCGAGGGCGCCCGCGAAGAAGCTGTGGGGGGAACCCGCGACGGCGGTGGCGCCTATGAGGGTACGGCCGCGGGCGTCCCAAGGACCGTCGAAGGGTGCCGTTCCCACCAGTTTCCCGTCCACGTACAGCTTGATGGTCTTGGGCGTGTTCTCGAAGACACCCGTCACATGGGTCCAGGTGTTCATGCGGGCAGCGGCACACTGCGTGTCGGTGGCGGCGCAGGCCGGCTGCAGCGCCTGGGCCGCGGCGGGGTACGGAGTGTCGGTCTCGTGCCGGACGAAGACCCAGCCGTGGCGGGACGGTGAGAAGTACAGCTCGAACGCGGACCGGTTCAGGCCGGTCTGAGCCACGGCGACCGAGCCGGATTCCGGGCGCACCGAGGTCGGTTTCGCCCACACGGAGACGGAGAAGCTCTTCGCCGTGTTCAGTACGGGTGCGTCACTGGCCGCGTAGTCGTCGGTGCCGTCCAGCTCCAGGGCGGTGCCCGAGGCTCCCGGAGCGCCGGGCTTGGCGCCCCCGTACAGCGCGGCGGGCCAGTCGCCACCTCGGCCCGCGGCTCTGGTGGCTCCGGAGGATTCGTCGAGGGGCCAGGAGAGCCGGTCGGGCTGGCCGGACCGTACGCGGAACTGGAAGGTGCGGATCTCGCTGCCGTTGCCGGCGGAGTCGAATGCCTGAGCGGTGATGAAGTTGACGCCGGGCTTGGTCGGCATCGTCTTCACTGTCCGGGCGGCGCCACCGGACGTGGACACGCTGAGTCTGGCGGAGGGGTCGCCGTTGATCCCGTACCAGTACCGGACGACGTCGCCCGACGGGGAGTCCATGGTGAAGGAGCCGTATCGGCCGACTCCGTCCACCCAGGGGTCGTTCGGATCCTCCGGGTTCGACTCCGGGTAATGGGGCGAGGTGATGCCGGGTCCGGCGGGGACGGTCGCGTCGTAGAGCATCGAGCAGGTGGTGGCCGAGCCGGCCGAGGACCAGGGCGACCACTGCGCGCCGTCCCACGACCTCGCCGACCAGCCGATCGTCCTGTTCTGCGGGATGTTCGACGGCATCGTGACGGTGAAGGAGGAGCCGGACGCCTTGGCAGTGGTCCTGGCCGAGGTCCATCGGGTGATGAATCCCTTGCCGTCGCCGGAGTCCCAGGCCGCGTTGAACTGTGCGGACACCGGATCCTTGTCGGGGTCGGTGACACCGTTCGCGGTCAGTTTCGGGACGGAGCGGACCCGCTTGGGCGCGCTGGGCGATCCGCAGGCACCGCCGGGATCCTGGGTCAGCTGGGACGTCTTGATCTGGGCGGGCGGGCGGTTGTACTGCACGCGGAGATAGGCGTCGTCGGAGAATCTCTTCCAGGCGTAGGGATCGCTCTCGCTCGCCGCTTTCAGCCCGAAGGTGATGTTCGGCGCGCTGCTGTTCGCGGCCTGCTGCACCGCGTTCTTCACGCCGAACTCGGCGTCCTTGTCGCCGCAGCCCTCGTATCCGTACGCGAAGGAGGGGTTGGCCAGCTTCTCGATCCAGAAGTCGTCGTTGTCCTGGGAGTTCCAGGTCGTGGACGTGGAGATCCCCTTCGTCTTCCAGAGTTCGACTGTCCGCGGTGAGCAGGACGCCGACCATGTGTTGCGGACGACGAACTCCGCGGAGAGAACCGTCTTGCCGGCGAACGTCGAGGTCGGCAGCTGGTAGAAGAGACGCTTGGTGTCGTGCGGCATGCAGTACGACCAGCCGCAGTAGCCCATGCCCGCGTCGGCTTCGCCGTTGAATTTCCACTGGGGCGAGGAGGCCCAGTACTTCGAGGCCATCGTCCATGCGGTGGCCTTCGGCGAGGACCACTGGGGGTCGATGAAGACCGGGTACTCGGTGTCGGGACCGGCGAGGACCTCGGGGTCCGTGGTGAGAAGGAGTTCGTCGCCTCCGGCCGCCAACCGGACGTCCAGTGGGGCGAGGCGGCCGGACTCCGCCGCTCCGGGCTCGGCGTCCGTCCGCTCGGCGTCAGCCGGCGTTTCGCCCTCCAGGGTGGTGCGTGCAGTTGTCGTCGCGTCCGGCTGAGTGGGGCCGGCGCTGGAATCCCACATCAGGGGCGTGGGCGCGTCGAAGACCACGCCGCCCGACCCTGTGTCGAGGGCGCGCAGGCCGCCCTGTTCGGTCTCCTGCACCGTCATGCCCTCGGTGGCGAGCCCCATCCGCAGGGTCTGCAGTGCCGGGTTCCGGGCTCCCTCCGCCGACTTCACGACCAGGAGTTGGGTGAAGCCTTCGGGTTGTGCCGTCAGCCGGAGGTCGACGTCCGGCAGCAGGTTCACGTATGTGGCGGTGTCGCCGTGCAGTTCGGGGGCCGGCAGCTGACCGGGCCAGGACAGCTGGAGTGTCCTGCCTGAGCGTTCCAGGCGGACCAGGGGCCCTTCGCCGCCCGCTGAGAACTCGAGGCCCACTGTCGTGGCCCGCGGGGTGACCGGGTTGGCGCCGGCTGCTGTCAAGGTGGTGTCGACGTCCTGCCACTGTCCGCCGGTCCGGGTCCTGACGGGGCGCAGGTGTTCACGCGCTTCCAGGCTTCCGTCGGGCGTGGCGAAGACCTCGCGGCTCTCGCCGCGCAGGGAGAGCACCTCCACCTTCTCGCCGGTGCGGCGTGCTCGTTCCAGGGCCGCTTCCTCGGTGAGCGGAACCGCGGCGGACAAAGGTGCCGTTGCCGCGTCGGCGGCCGGTAATCCTGTGTCCAGCGCCATGGCCTGCGATGCCGCCGTACCTGCGGCTGTCAACCCGGCCATCACGACGGCCAGCGCTCTCCATACGTTTCTTCGTCGGCTCCGTCTGCGCTCTCGTCCGACTTCCAGCCGATCCATCCCGCCCCCTCGTGGCACTTCAGCGATCAACGCATGATCACCAAAGGAAATTAGAGAGAGCCGACCTGGAACACCATGGTGGCCAATTGGTGGTTAACCCTACCGAAAATGACCACACCACTCAGTTGTGAAATATGATTTCGATCACCCTCATTAAGGACGGGAGAATTCCCCGTGAACCTCACGGCGGTTTCAGTGGACGGGAAGAGGAGGCGCCGACCGCAGTCACGTCGTCGGCGGGGCCGCAAGCAGCGGGCTCACCGAGGACCGAGGGGCCGAGGCGGCGGCGGGAGCGGGTGGACGCGGCCGACCGTCACGGCTGCCGGGTTTCGTACACCGGTGCGTTCGTACAGCGGGTCGGGTGGACTGTCGTACACGCACGCCACCGAGCGGCCTCCGGAGCGTTGGGGTTGCCGTGACGTCGCGGAAAGAACGGTTCTGCACCGGGATGACGGTGCCGCCCGCGACGTCGGCTTTCGATATCACGCTCGAAGAAACGTTTCGGAGTACGCAGGTGTGGACACGCGCCGGCTGCCGCGTGAGGCAGCACGCATCGACGGGTCGGGGATCTGGCGGTCTGATCGGCCGGGAGCACGAGTCGGCGGAACTACGGCGGCTGCTGGCGGAGCACCGCCTGGTCACCGTGACGGGCGGGCCGGCGGTGGGGAAGAGCCGTCTGGCCGCCACCGTCGTCGCCGCGATGCCGAGCGGGCCGTGGGAATGTGTGATCCAGGTACGGTGGCAGGGCGCCGCGGCAGGCGGTCGTGACGCCCTGCTGGCCGAACTCGCCAAGACCGTGACGGGCTGGCCCACCCCGTGGAAGGCCGCCGACTTCGGCCACGTGGTGCGCGGCTTTCCCCCGGCTCCGGTCCTTCTGTTCCTGGACGATGTCGATCCGGTGCACACGGAGGCCATGGGGCTGGTGCAGCGCCTGCTGATCGCGCACCCGCGCCTCCGCGTCCTGGTGACATCGCGGCGGGTCCTGGGACTGGGCGACGAACACGTGCTGCGCCTGGCGCCGCTGAGCGTCGAGGCACGCGGTGAGGGCACCAACCGCCCCTCGCCGGCCGTGGAACTGTTCCTCGCGCGAGTACGCGCCACCGCGACGGACTTCCGCGCGGAAGGCGCGGCCTTGGAACACGCGACGCGGATCTGCCGACTGGTGGAGGGCAATCCCCTCGCCATCGAACTGGCCGCCGAGCAGACGGCCCACCGGCCCCTGGACGATCTGGCCGAGCGGCTCGGGCGCCACCAGGGCTGGTTGCACAGCCCGCATCCGATCCCGCGCCGCCACCGTTCCCTGCGGGAGGCCGTCGGCGCCAGCTACGTGCTGTGCGAACGGGAGCTGCGCGTGGTCTGGGGAAGAGCCAGCGTCCTGGAAGGCTGGTTCACCGAGGCGACGGCGGCGCTGGTCTGCGCGGGCGGAGCCATCGAGCCACAGCTCGTGCCCGCGTACCTGGCCCGGTTGGCCGCCGCGGGTGTGCTGGAGCCGTCACACGCCCCGGGCGGGCCGCGCCCCGTCCGCCACCGGATGACGCGGGTCGCCCGTGAGTTCGGCCTCGAACGGCTCCGGGAGGCCGGGGAGTTCTCGACGGCCGCCGACCGGCGGCTGGCACACTGCCGCAACACGGCCGCTGTCGCCGCGTACCTGTGGGACACCGGATCCCAGGAGCAGGCCGTCGGTCTCCTCACGGGCGAGCTCGACACCTTCGCCTCCGCCGTGCGGCACGCGGTCGACGAACCGGACCACGTGGAGACGGCGCTGGAAGCGGTCGTCAGCCTGTGGTTCCTGTGGGTGGCGTACCACCGGGTCGAGGAAGGCAGGGACCACCTGCTTCGTCTGCTGCCCCTCTGCCCCGAGGACCACCCCCTGGCCGTGCGCGGGCACTGGCTGGCCGCGTGGCTGACCGCCTACAGCGACACCGCCACCGCCCGCGCCCTCCTGGACCGGGCGTGGCCGGCGGCCGTACTCGCCGGCGACGACGCCGCCATCGGCCGGATCGCCCACGTGCAGGGCGTCGTCGCCCTGCACGAACGCGACGCCCAAGCCGCCGCCGCACACTTCCAGGAGGCCGCGGACATCATCCCGGCCGAGGCGTCCGGTGGCCCCTCGCCGGCTGTCAGCCAGGCCGCCCTGGCCGTGACCCAAGCGTGCTTCGACCCGGTGGCCGCCCCGCGCGACATGTGGCCGCCGCCGGGGACGGATAGGTTGCCGGGCTCGTGATCGCGCTGGACGAGAGGCAGTTGCCGACCGCGATCTCCACCTCACCGGCTCCGAGAGTCGCTGCCCCTCAGGACGACGGCCGAGCCCGTCATGCCGGGCGCTCGACGCCGACCCACGCCCGCTGGTACGGCCAGCAGCCTTGAGTACGCGCACACCACCACCTCGCCGAGGTCGCGACGGCTGCCTCACGTCCGGCGGACCTCGGTGGGGGCGTCCGTGAGTACGCTGGCGAAGTGGCGGATCAGCCCCATCTGCCGTTGCCCATCGCCTTGTTCGCGATGCAGCTGGAAAGGACGGCGCTGGCGTCCAGGCCGATCCGGGCGATGCGGTCCACCAGGGACCCCGCGCCGCTACCGTGTCAGCACGTCCTCCAGCTCCTCCAGGAGCTTGCGCTTCGGGCGGGCGCCGACCATGGAGCGCACCGGCTCCCCGCCGGTGAAGACGATCAGGGTCGGCATGGCCATCACCCCGTACTCCATCGCCAGCTCCGGGTTCCGGTCCACGTTCAGCTCGACGACCTTCAGCCGGTCCGCCGACTCCTGCGCGACCGCGCCGAGCACCGGCGCGATCTGCCGGCACGGCGGGCACCAGTCCGCCGTGAACTTCACCAGGACCGGCAGCTCCGCGCCCAGCACCTCCGTCGCGAAGTCCGCGCCCGTCACCTCGGCCACGCCGTACGTTCCCGTCGTCATCCCTCAGCCTCCCAGTTCACACGTGGGCTCCGGGCCGCCGGGCAGCTCCGCCTCGGCCCGCAGCAGTTGCGCCGCGACCTGCTCCCGTACCGCGCGAAGCCGGCCGATCATCCCGTCCAGTTCGGACAGTTTGCGGCG
This sequence comes from Streptomyces roseofulvus, assembly GCF_039534915.1. NCBI lineage: Bacteria > Bacillati > Actinomycetota > Actinomycetes > Kitasatosporales > Streptomycetaceae > Streptomyces > Streptomyces roseofulvus. The sequence goes on from NZ_BAAAWE010000001.1 coordinate 267,245, forward strand.
GTACACCTCCAAGGAGGCCGGACAGGAGTCCCCCGCGGGATGCCCTGCCTGCAGGCACTCCACGAACGGCCGTGTCTCCTCCAGCTCGAACCCGACCTCCTGCAGGGCCCGGATCTCCCGGAGCAGCCTGAGGTCGTCCTCGTCGTACTCGCGGTACCCGTTCTGTGTCCGCCGGGCGGGCAGGAGACCCCGGGACTCGTAGTACCGCAGAGCCCGCGTGGTGGTTCCGGCCCGTTCGGCCAGCTCGCCGATGCGCATGCGTACGAACGTACGCCTTGACGCCGACGTCAACGCAAGCACTCCCCCGCGACCGGACCCGCCTTGGCGGCAGCGCCCTGAGGCACCCCCAACCGCTCCGGTTCCTCCGCGCGCGTGCTCTCGTCTAGGCGGGGGGAGCACGGTGGGGGTGTGGGTGCTGGTCTCGGAGAGGCATGGGCCTTCGGGCCGTCGCGGCCCCAGCGCCGCGGGCGGCGGGTGGCGGGCAGCGGGCAGCGGGCGGCGGGCGGCGGGCGGCGGGCGGCGGCGATGCGGTAGCCGGCGCCGTGTGCCCCCTCTGGTCGCACCGGCACCCGCACCACCACAGGCCACTCCCCCGGGCCTGCGTCCGATTCGCTCATGCCACCATCGTCACGGCCACTCATAGCGCCGGTTCGCCGGAATTCCACCTCGGTCTCGGCAGTCAGCGTGCTCGGGCCCCGGCCAGTCCGCGTACTCCTGACGTTCCTCGAAGCGGCCCGTGGCGGGTTCGTTTCGCCCCCCCTAGGGCGCCCTAGGGGTCCGGGCGCGGGCCGCGGGGGTGGTCATGGGCCATCGGAGGCCCTGCCCAGCAGTTCTTCCACGGCCCGCTGGTGGATGGCGTAGACGTCCGGGAGCTCGGCGAGCGACGCCCGCTCGTCTACGCCGTGCAGTCCCTCGTAGGGGACACCGAAACCGGCCGTGGCGGGGATGCCCTTGCCGGAGAGGAGGTTGCCGATGTTCGACGGACCTGCCGTCTTCGCCCGCACGTCGAGCCCCGCCTTCCGGGCCGCGGACAGCAGCGCGGCGGCCGGCTGCTCGTCCTCCGCCAGCCGGTACGCGGGCCAGGACGCGACCGGGGCCACTTCGGTCGGCAGCGGAGCGGGCAACTCGGCGTCAAGGCCGGCGGCAGCCTTGCGGACCAGGGTCTCGGCGTCGTCCGCGTCGAAGCCAGGGGTGGTGCGGATGTCGACGTTGATGTCGACCCGGTCCGGGGTGACGGAGAACCCCTCACCGCCGTGGAAAGCCGTGACGGTCAGCTTCGGCCCGAGCGGGAAGCCGGAGGCGCCGTCCGCGCCGGGCAGATCGGCGGCGTCGAGCAGTCCCACCAGACGCGCTGCGCGGGTGATGGCACCGGTGACCGTGCGGCTCGAGCCGGAGTGACCGGACGGGGCGTGCACGGTGAGCGTGGCACGCCAGAGGCCACGGCCACCGACGACGACTTCGTCCAGGCCGGGGTAGCCGATGATCACGCCGGCCGGCCGGGCGGCACGAGGGTCGGCGAGGTAGGCACGGGCGCCACCGAAGCCTCCGGTGTGCTCGTCCACGTCCAGAAGTACCGCGAGGCCGCCGGCGAAGTCCCGCGGTCCCGCAGCGAGGCCGGCGGCGATGTGGCAGTACATCGCCGCGGCAAGCTTGGAGTCGGCCGCCCCCCGGCCCAGGAGCCAGCCGTCCCGGACCTCGCCGCAGGCCGGCGGGAAGGACCAACGGGCGGAATCACCGTACGGGGCCGTGTCCACGCACGCGTCCAGCGTCCACCACGGACCCGGCCGGTCACCCGCGACCTCGACCAGCAGACCCACCAGGGCCCCCGCATCGTCGTGCAGACGCCGGTGCGGCACCGCGCGAGCGGTCAGCCACTCCTCCAGGACGTCCAGGACCGGACCGTAGTCATCGATCCCGCCACGGCTCGGCCGACGCACGAGCTCCTGCGCGAGCTCCACCACCGACCGGATCGTCTCGTCCCGCCCGGCCCACCGAGGGTCACCGCTCATGCCCTTCCCACCCCGCTCCCCCTCCGCGCCGCGCGGGCGGCTCCCGTACGTCTCGTATCGTGCCCGGCGGCCGCGGCGCCGCGCACGCCTTCCGCCCGTGACGGAGCGGAATCACCGCCGTTTCGACGTGGAGGACGATGCCGTAGTCGAAGCCCTCCTCTTCCGTAGGCATCGGATCGGCTCACCGGGGAACCCGCCTGAGTCACGCGGGGTACGGCAGCAGGTCGCGGGAGGGAGGCGACAGGGTGTGACAGGGCCGGTGCGGCGGTGCGAGCTGACGGGGCCGGGTGCCGCGGCCAGGGCGCGGGCCGAGGTGCACCGGCTGGCCGACGAAGCCCTGCTCGCCGGCCTGCCGGTCAGCGAGGTCGTGGAGGGCGACGCCGCTCTGGTCGCCAGCGAGCTCGTCGCCCACACCGACGGCGACTGCGCGCTGGAGCTCGCTCTCACTGCCGGGGGCATGGACATCCGCGTCGTCAGCAGCACATGGCAGGCCGCGCCCGGCGGGCGCGAGCACCTCGCGTGGTGGGGTCTGCTGCGGCTCCTCGCGCGGGACATGACCGTGCGGACACACACCGTTGCCGGTGTCACCACCGTCCGTGTTCAGGTCGCCGATGCCGGGCCGGGTTGCTGACGGCGTCGGGCGGTCCGTGAAAGGGCCCTGCCGTGACAGGCGTCCCCGGCGAGCGCAGACTGGGGGGACAGGGCATGCCGCCTCACCGACCGGCGGAGATCAGGCGCTTTTCGTATGAGCGAGAGCCAGGGGTTCGCGGAAGAGGGCATCCCTCAGGGGTTCCTGGCCGTCGGCCCTCACACCTACAGGTCCCCGACCGGCGTCGCCCACGTGACACGCGACGACTCCGCGCCCGCCGGGACGCTGATACTCGACGTGACGGGCGAATTCGACCGGGACACGCTGCCCTGCCTGCGGGACGCTCTCAACGACGTCGACAAGGAGCAGCCGGAACGCGTCCTGCTCGACCTGTCGGGCGTGACGTTCGGCGACTCGACGTTCCTCAACGAACTCCTCGTAACCCACCGGCGCGCCGCTCGCCTCGTCGTCGTCGGCCCGTTCACGGGTCAGATCCGCAGGCTGTTCGAACTCACCGGCGCCGACCGCGTCCTGGAGGTCGCAGAGGATCGCGACAGCGTCGGCATCACCTGACAGAGCCGGCGCCCTCGTTCCGCTCACTCTCCGCCGTTTCCGTGACCGAGCCGCGCTCCGAGCCACCACGGCGGGTTGCCGCGAGGGCCTGCGCGGCGGTCAGGGCCACCGCGCGCCCACGAGCGGACACACCATCGCCCGACTCACCCCCGGAACCGGATGCCGTCCAGTCGTCTGGCTCACGCCTGCTGTGGCTTGCGCGTCCCCGCCGGCTCTGTCGCCGGCGGCGCGGTCACCCGTCGACGTGGACGGTGATCCACCGCCAGCGGGCAGCGGTGTCGTCCTCTGGTGGCGGATCGGGGACGCAGGCCAGGGGTGTGAGGGACAGCTGGAGGTGGGTGAGGTGTCATGACCGGGCCGGCCACGACCGCTGCGTCCGACACGTCCGTGCGCTCCGGGGAGGAACCGAGGCATGGGAAGACCAACAGGTGACGCGTGTCGGGGAACGAGGCACCTCCGCACCCTGGACCCACTCAGCACGGCCCGGGGGCATACGTTGCCGTTCGGCGGAGCGGGAACGCTTGCCTCACCCGTGGACAGCATGGCTCGGCCTTTCGTTCAGCGCGCGGATCAGCGGCGACCTCACCTGCTCCGCGTCCACCGCAACCGGTAGCCGAGCCCGTCGGCTCGGTAGCGAGCGCCGGCCACGAACCGCAACTCGGCCACGAGTCGGCGGGGGGCGTCCTCGGGTACCAGGCGGTGTGGCGCCAAGAGCAACTGCAGCTCGTCATAGCGGACGTCGACCCCGCCGCCGTCCGGATGGCTCTCCGGTCCGACCTCGCCGGCCTCACGGCGATCGTTCCATCGGGCGAAGATCGCCCACTGCTCGCGCTCCAGCTCCACCGCTGCCTCGCTCGCGGGCCAGACCCGGTACTCATCGGCTTGGCCGACGTTCACGTAGTCGTCGTTCTGGAAGTAGTGCGGCTTCCCGTCGATGTCGGCCAGGCCGGCGCGCAGTCCGTCGTACCACTCCAACTCGGCGTAGACACGCTCGAAACCGTCCGCGATCAACTGCTCTTCTTCCCAGATCTCAGCCACGCGGGCAGGCTACCGGCGAGCCCTGTTTCACGCCGCCGGCCGGCTCGGCGGCGAGGAAAAGCTGGAAGCCCTCGGCAACGACGGCATCTCAGAGCACCCGCTGGGGTCGAGATACGACGGCGTCAGCGACCTCGTCTCCTCCTCCCCGCCCGAGCACCGCCCGACGTGGTGGACCCGGTTCTTCGACTATCTGTGATCCCTCCTGCGATGTCCTCGCACGGCTCCCTGGACGGTGGGTGCTGGCATGCAGGATGCCGTGTGGCGTTCAGGTGGTGGTTTCGCCGACCGTGATCCGTGCGCACTCCCGTACGACCTCTCCCAGGTCGCATCCTCCCTGGTGGAGCTCGCGCTGACGCTGGGCCCCGCCTCCGTGGGCGAGCAGGGCCGTAAGGGCTCGGTGCGCGTCGTCGCGGTCCCCGCTGTCGCGCAGGGCCGCGTCGGTGTGCTCCAGCAGGGCGTCCAGGGCCGCTTCGGCGGGCGTCTCGCGCAGCGTGCGGGGGTCCAGGAGCGGGCCCTGGAGGCCGGAGCGGGCGGCCCGCCAGGACGCCAGGCGCAGCAGTGCGGCCGGGACGCGGGCGGGCGGCTCGCCGTCGCGCCAGGCGCGGGCTGCGGTCTCCACGAGCCCTCGGGCGAGGGTCGCCACCAGCACGGTGGTGTCCGCCTCCAGGCAGACGTCGGCGACGCGGATCTCCACGGTCGGGTAGCTGTGGGAGAGCCGGGCGTCGAAGTAGATCATGCCTGTGTCGCGGAGGACGCCGGTCGCCAGCATGTCGCTCACCCGCTGGTGGTAGCCCTCGGCGCTGCCGAACGGCTCGTACGGACCGGCGGACGGCCACCGGTTCCAGACTCGGCTGCGGTAGCTGCTGTACCCGCTGTCCTGTCCGTCCCAGAAGGGCGAATTGCCGCTGATCGCGTTCAGGAGGTACAGCCAGGGCCTGATCCGGTCCAGGACGGCGACGCCCTCCTCGTCGGACTCCACCGAGACGTGGACGTGGCACCCGCAGGTGAGCTGCTCCTGCGTGGTGAGGGCGAACTGCTCCGCCATCCACCGGTAGCGGGGGCCGAGGTTGCGTGACGGTTCCACCGGCAACGGCGAGGTCGCCAGGGCCGCCACCCGGGCGCCCGCCTTGGCGGCGTGACGCGCCGCCTCCCCGCGCAGCTGCACGATCTCGTCGCGCAGGACGCGCATGTCGCTCAGGGGGCGGGTGGCGAACTCCAGCTGCTCTTGATGGAGCTCCTTCTCGAACGCACCGTGTTCCTCCCCGTCCCCGCCCCCGCTGACCGCCTGGGCCGCCAGCACCGCCGGCGACACCGCGAGCGGCTCGCCCGTCGTGGCGCTGATGAGCAGCAGCTCTTCCTCGACTCCTACGGTGCGCATGCATGGCTCCTGTTCCGACACGGGCGACGCCCGACCTACCCGGACCCGAGTGGCGAGTCCGCAGGTCATGCGTATGCCCGGCAGATCGAGAATGACGCCTCTCGTCCTTCGAAGAGCGGGCAGCAGGCCGCGCACGAGGGCAGGCGATCCCGGTATCACCGGACCGAGGGGCCATTCCCACGGGCGCGGGGGCGGCAGACGGCCGGCGGCCGCGATGTCCCGGTCCGGTTACCTCCTGCCTGGCGCAGGGCGCGGCACGCATGGGCGGGCGATTGATTCATCGTCCGCACGGGGCTGCGCAACAACCCTCACGTGCGAATTCTTGAGGTGAGAGGGCCGACGGGGCCCTGGACGAGAGGACCACATCATGCCTTTGAGCGACGACGAGGTGCGGGACATCGAAGAGAACCGCCGGCGCAGCGAGCGGGAGCACGCGGAGTTCCTGGCCCGGCAGGAGGCGGAGCGGCAGGCGAGGTACGCCGAGGAGGAGGCCCGGCGGCGGGCGGAGGAGCGCCCGCACTCGGGGCCCACGTGGTAGCGGCGGGCTCTGCGGAAGGAGGGCTCGTGACGACGGGGCGGAGGCGTCTCGCCGTGCCGGTGGGGAGTCTGGCGCGGCTGATCGTCGCGGGGGCGGCCGTCCTGGCCGTCACGTGGTGCGGCTCGGTGCCCGCGTCCGCGGCGGCCGGGACGTCCCAGGTCCGGGCGGGCAGCCACGACAGAGACGGCTGACGGGCGCGGACGGCTGACGGGCGCATCGGGCGGAGCACCTTCACGGGGGGGGTGCTCCGCCCTCTCGCGGAACGCGCGTCCGAAGGAGTCTGCGGCCTGTCTCGTGAGCTGGGGCTCAGCAGGTGGCGCGGTGGTCCTCGTCCGGGATGTAGGCCGCCCATTCGCCGGGGGTGAGGGGACCGACGCGGGTGCACAGCTCGGCGACCAGCTGCTCGGGGGCGAGTGATCGGGTGCGCGGGCGGGTGTGGGAGCCCTGGATGTGGAGGGAGTCGCCGTCCGCGGAGAACGCGAGGGTTCTCACTCTGTCCCCGCTGGTGGGCAGCGGTGCGCCGATCATGGTGCGGGAGGGAATGTCCCAGAGGCGGATGCCGCCCGCCTGGGTTCCGGCGGCGAGCGTACGGCCGTCCGGGGAGAACGTGAGAGCCGTGACGGGAGCGGGAGTGCCGTCCGCGCCTTCCGGTTCGCCGCCGGCGAGGACACCCCGCGGGGACCTCATGGTGCCGTCGTACAGCAGGATGCGGCCGGAGCCGTCGGCGACGGCGAGCAGGTCGCCGTCGCCGTTGTACGCCATGGCGTCCCCGACGTCGCGCTCCGTACGGTCGTGCAGCAGCCGGCCCGTGGGAAGTTCCAGGACCGTTCCGTCGTTGAGGGTCATCCGCGACGCACGGGGGTGGAGCGCCATCCGGGTCGGGGAGATCCCTTACCGGAACTCTGTCAGCGGCTTGGAGTGCGAGAGGTCCCAGACCTGTCCGGAGACGATGCCGTACACGACGGGTTCACCGCCCGCGTTCGCCACGGCGAGGGATGCCGGCGGCTCACTGCCCCGGCGCATGGTGACGTCCGCCGCCGGGCGGCGGGCCTCCACGTCCCAGACCACGATGTGCCGGGTGTACGTGAGCGGGCTGGGGCGGACGTCCGCGAGAGCGGAGGCAGGGGTGAAGGCGAAGAACCTGCCGTCCGGGCTGAATGACGCCAGGGGATGGGGAGTCCGGCCGGGGAGGTGGCGTGCTCCGGGAGTCGTGCCCAGGAGCCGGCCGGCTGTCGTGTGCCGGAGCTCGTAGGAGAGCGCGCCCTCCTTGATCCTCGGCAAGGCCGTGACGTGTCCGGTGGGGCTGGGTGCGGCAGCGGGGCCCTTCCTGTCGTTCCAGTGCGCGGCGAGGATGTCGCGTGCGTTCACGGAGCGGACGGCGCGTCCGCCCATGCCCAGATAGCGGATGACACCGGCGGCGGTGTCGATCCGTACGTTGTACGGCTTGTCCTGCGGGGACAGCGGCAGGTTCAGGAGCAACGGCCCGTCCCGCTCGTCGTACGGATCCGGCCCGGCGGGCCACTTACCCGCCGGTCCACCCGTCGGTCAACCCGCCGATCACGCACTCAACCGGCACCAGCCCCCGCAGACAAGACGGTTTCACGCCGCCCGAACACGCCCCACCGAGACTGACGCAGCCCGGAGCCCGCTGTGCGGGAAAGCCGGAACCGTCCCCGCGCACGCAGGGAGCGGACAGGCGGTTTCTGCGACCTGAGCCGGAGCCTCCCTTGCTGTTCCCGCGACAATGAGCGCCATGGACCGTCTGCTGCACCTCGCTCGCACGCTCGATGAGCTGGACCCGCCTCGCTGGCCGCCTCCCGGCTCCGACGCGACCTCTTTGGTACGCAAGGTGCATGCTCTGCGGCGGGTTCCGCTGGGCGAACTCGGGCCGGCGGATCTCCGCACCCTCGTCTCCCAGCAGGTGGCACTGCCCTACGTGCTGCCGCTCGCCGTGCGCTTGCTGCTCGATGAACCGATGCTCGACGCCTCTTTCCACGAGGGCGACCTGTTGCTCGCCACAGTGAACCTCCCGGCTTCGGCCTGGGACACCTTCCCCGACCTCGGAACACGCTTGCGCACCGTGATCACGACCCTGCCGGACACGGCACTTGCCGGCCTGCCGCGCGGCGCCACCGAAGAACTCACCCGCTTCACCGCCCCGACGGGACCACGTCGCTGACCGACCCCCAGCAAGCCGGCGATCCACCACGGGGAATCGTCGGCAGCGGGTGGCGCCTGCCACGCCCGCACGCGGGGCAGCCCTGTGGGTGCCCCGGCCGGCCTGGGCACCGGGCATAGTGTGCCCATGGATCGATTCGCGGGTCAGGGCCGCCTCGCATGGTGGGCCAATCACTCGATGTGCCTTGAGATGTACGACATCGACATCACTGTGGCTGTCGACCCGATCGGCCGGTGGCGGGCAACCGGTCGGCATGCCCCCGCCCTCGACTCGATGCAGCGCGAGGGCTGGGACTTCCTCATGGAGATGGATCCCCACTTCTCCGTGACGTTTCCCGGCGAGGAACGCGGAGGGTTCATGGTGCGGGTCGTCGAGGCGGAGGACGGAACCCTCACCCTCACGGAGGCACCGGACTGGGACGGCTCCGCGAACGTCACCTTCGACCTCACCTGAGGGCAGCTCGCAAGGGCAGGAGACCGCCTTCGCCACCCCGCCGCCCGCGTGTCTCCGACGGTCAGGTGGTTCCGGCAGCGCCGGTGCGGATCGCCGGGCGGGCGGGCGCGGCGTTCCGCCGCGGGCTTCCGGCAACAGAAGGCTGGAGCCCGCGGCGGCGGACGGGGACGTCACGTGCTCAGCTGGGGACGTCCTCCGGCTCCGGGCGTACGCATTCGATGAGATAGGCGCCGGTGGCGGGGTCCATGGTGACTCCGTGGGTCTCGCTGTGAAAGCCGGGGAAGGCACGGTCGAAGGCTTCCAGGGCGCCGAGGTAGCGCAGCAGCGGGCCGTCCGGGGTACCGACGGCCTCGCCCGGCATCAGGACGGGGATGCCGGGCGGGGTGACGGTGACCATCGCCGCGGAGATGCGGCCGGCTGCCTCGGCCAGGGGCAGGCGCTCGGTTCCGCCGCGGATCAGCCGCTGGTAGCAGTGCTGCGGCGGTGCGACGGGCTCGGGAAGGTCGCGGAAGGCCGTGTCGAGGGCGTCGATCAACTCGGCCTCGGTGAGGTGCTCGTGCATGTCCTGGCACAACCGCTTCAGGGTGAGGCCGGTGTAGCGGTGCGGGTGTGCGTCCACCAGGGCGGGCAGCACCCGTTCGAGCGGAGCGGCGCCGTCGTAGAGCGCCTTGAAGTCCATCAGGGCGTCCATGAGGGTGCCCCACTTGCCCTTGGTGATGCCCATGGAGAAGAGGATCAGCGTGCTGTAGCTGTCGGTCTTCTCCACGACGATGCCGCGGGTGGCGAGGTAGGCGGTCAGGACTCGGGCCGGGATGCCCCACTCCCCCCTGTTTCCGGTGGCGGTGACGCCGGGGCAGGTCAGGGTCACCTTCACCGGGTCGAGCAGGCAGTAGCCCTCGGTCAGTCCCTCGAAGCCGTGCCACTCGGCACCGGGCTCCAGCTGCCAGCAGCGCGGATCCGCCGCGAGCAGAGCGGGCGGCGCGTCGACGAAGTCCACGCGCTCGCCGGTGGCGGGATCGGTCACGGTGTCGGGCTGCCATACGCCGAAGAACCAGCCGGGACGGTCGCCCGCGGCCTCGATGCGCCGCCCTGTGCGGACGACGGCCTTGCGGAAACGCACCGCCTCGGTGACGGCCTCGCCGATGAGGGACGTCCCCTGCGGTCCGTCCATCATGGCCGTGGCCACGTCCAGCGAGGCGATCGCGGGATACAGCGGCGAGGTCGTGCCGTGCATCATGAACGCCTCGTTGAACCGCTCGTGCTGGACCGGGGCGCGGGGCGAGGGCTTCACGTGCACCATCGCGGTCTGCGACAGGGCCGCGAGCAGCTTGTGCGTCGACTGGGTGGCGAAGACGGTCGGTCGCATCGGGTCGTCGAAGGTGTCGGCGCCGACCGCCATCCCGTACCGGCCCTCGTACAGGGGGTGGAACCGGGCGTACGCGAACCACGCCTCGTCGAAGTGCACCCGTGGCGTGCTGGGCGCCAGCGTCCGCGCGACCTGGACGGTGTCGTAACACAGCCCGTCGTAGGTGGAGTTGGTGAGCACGGCGTACTGCGCGCGCGGAGGGAGGGCGTCCGCCGCGAGCGGGTGGTCGGCGATGCGCGCCCGCACCGCGTCCGCGTCGATGCGGGCGGGGGGCAAGGGGCCCGCGAGTCCGTATCCGTTGCGGGTGGGGACCAGGTAGACGGGGCGGGCGCCGGAGATCACCAGTCCGTGCAGCACGGACTTGTGGCAGTTGCGGTCCACCAGCGCGATCTCGTCGCGCATCACGCTGAAGTGGCCGACCATGCGGTCGGCCGTCGAGTCCCCGTGCAGCACGAAGTACGTGCGGTCGGCCCCGAAGACGCGGGCGGCGTTGCGCTCGGCCTCGCCGATCGGGCCGCTGTGCTCGAACAGCGAGCCCAGTTCGCCGACCGAGATCGACAGGTCCGTACGGAACAGCCGCTCGCCGTAGTAGTCGAAGAAGGCCCGCCCCGCCGCCGACTTCAGGAACGCCACGCCACCGGCGTGCGCCGGGGTGTGCCACGAGTACTGGTGCGCGTCCTCGAAACGGCGCAGCGCCTTGAAGAACGGGGGCAGCACCCCGTCCCGGTACGCGCGTGCCGCGGCGGCCACGCGCCCCGCGATGAAGACGGGCGTGTCCTCCAGAGCCCAGACGTAGCCGGTCACCACTTCGGCGACCCAGAGCGGGAGCTGCTCGAACTCGCCTTCCGAGTCCTGCGGCATCATCAGGAACACGGGCAGGTCCTTGAACCGCTGCCCGATCGCCGCGAGGACCTCCGCCCCACCGCCCGCCGCACCGCCGGGGTCGGCCTGCGGGTCCAGGTCCCAGGCCACGACCGCCCCGACGAGACCGGCCTCCGTCCGCAGCACGGCCTGCGCGTCCCGGGCCTCGCCGGCGCTCCGTACCTGTAAGCCCTGGCCTTCCAGCTCCTTGCCGATGCGCCGCAGTTGCTCGCCGACCGCTCCGACGCGCGCACCCAGCTCCCGCGTCGCCAACAGAACCGTTCCCGTACTCATGACTGGCTTCCCACTCCTTCCCGAGCAAGGACATATGCCGCGCGGATAAACGGTTCGAGGAGTCCGGCGACACCGGCGATCGGATGACATTCACCTGAAGGGGTACCGCTCCGGTTCGGGACCCGTCCGCGACTGGCTGCGCCTGGCGCGCATGCCGGCACCCCACGACCCGCCCCTACACGGGCCGGTCGGCGGGGGTACGGGCATGCGCCGTCGACCTGGCGGCGGGCCGCTGCGGCGCGGCGGGTTCCCTTGCCGCCGACTCGACCGCGAGGAGGACGAGTCCGGCGCAGATCGGGAGGTGGACGAAGGTGTCGGCCGGCTGCCACGGTTCGCCCAGGAACGTCAGGGAGACCAGCACCATCAGGACCGGCTCGACGTAACTGAGCACCCCGAACAGAGAGAACGGCAGGACGCGGCTGGCGGTCAGGTACAGCGCGAACCCGGCGGCGCTGAGAAGGCCCAGGAGGACGAGTCCGGCGACCAGCCGGGGGCGGTGGATGACCGTTCCCAGCGAGGGCTTGGCCGCCAGGACGAGGACCGAGAAGGGGAGCATCGCGCTGAGCTCGAAGAGCTGGGCCGCGGCGGAGTCGAGGGCGAAGGCGCGTCGGCTGACGAAGTAGAGCGGAAGCCCCACGGCCACCAGCAGGGTGGGCCAGCGCAGCCCTCCGGCGAAGACCACGGCCGCCGTGACTCCCGCGGCAGCGCAGAGTACGGCCGCGATCCGCCGACGGGAGAGCCTTTCGCGGTAGACCACCACACCGACCACCACCATGACCAGCGGCAGGATGAGATAGCCCAGCGAGAGATCGAGGCCGTGCCCGCTCTGGGGCGCCCACCCGAACAGCCACAGTTGCAGACCCAGCAGAGCGGCGTTCAGGACCAGAGCGCCGGCCAGGTGCGGTGTCGCGCGGAGGCGGCCGGCCAGCGCCGCCGCCTGGTCCCACATCCGCCCCACGCAGAAGAAGGCGGCCAGCAGGACGACCATCGCGACGATGCGGTATCCCAGGATCTGCTCCGGATCCAGCGGCAGCAGGTGCGGCGGGATCATGAAGATGGTGCCGAAGATGACCGACGCTCCGACCGAGGACGCGATCCCGGACGTGGGGACGGAGGGGGTGCGCGCGTTCATGGGGCGTGAGTGCCTTCCGGGAGGCGGGAGAGGGAGGGGCCGCGGCACCGGCCTGCGGCGGCCTCCAGCGTCCCCCACTTCACCGGTAAGGACCAGCGACGAATCGTGGAGCTGATTCATTAGAATTCATGGATGGCCCTGTCTGACCTCCACCGTCTGAGGATGCTGCGCGAACTCGCCGAGCGAGGGACCCTCGCCGCCGTGGCCGCCGCGATCGGCTACAGCCCCTCCGCGGTCTCCCAGCAGCTGGCGGTGCTGGAGAGAGAGGCGGGGGCCCGCCTGGTCGAGCCGGCCGGACGGGGGGTGCGGCTCACCGACGCCGGGAAGGTGCTCGCCCGTCACGCCGTCGTGCTGCTGAACGCCGCCGCAACCGCCGAGACCGAACTGGCGAACCTGACCCACGAGGTCCGCGGCAGGATCCGAGCCGTGGGCCTGCAATCGGCAGCCCGCCGGCTCCTCATCCCCGCGCTGGTCGACGTGGCACGCCTGCACCCGCTCGTCGAGGTCGAGATCACCGAGCTCGAACTCGAAGTGGCCCTGCCCGAGCTGCGCCTGGGCACCGTCGACCTCGTCATCAGCGACGAGTACGCAGGCCATCCCCGCCCGCGTCCCGACGGCGTGGACCATCACCTGCTCCTGCGCGAAGGGACACGCCTCGTTCTGCCGGCAGGGCACCCACTCGCCGCCCACCCCGGGCCCGTTGCCCTTTCCTCGCTGCGCCACGAGGTGTGGACCTCATCGAGCAGCGGTACCGGCCATCACGCAATGATCATCGGCACCTGCCGGGCACACGGAGGATTCGACCCCGACCTGCGGCACCGGTCCAACGATGCCGACGTCCAGCTCGAACTCGTGCGCAGCGCAGGCGCGGTCACCCTGCTGCCCGACCTGACCCTGCCGGCCGCGGACCCGCGCCTGGCCGTCCGCGACATCGCCGGCACCAGCCTCACCCGACAGCTGTACGCCGTGACCCGCCACCAGGCCCTCGCCTCACCGGCGCTCCACGCCTACGTCGAGGCCCTGCACCGGCACGCCGACCCTGCCTCTGCTCCTGAGCCCGGGTCACTGGGGCCCCTCCGCTTCCGCTCGCGGTCGTGAGGTGGCGTTGCGCGTGGCCGTCCCCGCGGTCGAACGTCGCGTGCGTCAGAGCCGTTTCGTGGTGAACAAGGTGGTCCCGTGTACCGCGTCCACTTCCTTCCGGTCGGTCTCGGTGAACCCGACCTTGGCCAGCACTCTGCGAGAGGCGGTGTTCCAGTCCCAGACGGTGGCCCACAGGCGTTCGTACCCAGACGAGCGCGCCCATTCCAGAACCGCCCGCGAGGCCTCGGTCGCGTATCCCTGGCACCACACTCGGCGTAGCAGTTCGAAGGCCAGTTCCGGCTCTCCCGCCGCTCCTCGCCCGCTGTCGACCAGCCCGCAATAGCCGATGACGTCACCGACTGCCTTCCGTTCGACCGCCAGCAGGCCGGTCGACCACACCTTGTGGGTACGGATCGCAGCCTCGAGCTCCTCGACCGTGGGGTGTCCGTCCGCGTCGATGCGGCGGTGCGGCGGCACTCGTGGATCGCGTTCGGTCCAGAGTTCGCGCTGGACGGCAGCCTCGTCCACCCGCCACGGTCTGAGCAGTAGCCGACTCGTCTCGAGGAGAACCTCGCTGCCCGGCGCGTCCACAGTCATGGCAGCAACCCTCTCATGGTCGAACGAGCTGGGGCTGGGGGATCCGACGCTTCTCCTGCGTCTGGACACTCGTCCCCCGCACCTGGACCGACAGCCGGCGGGCCCCGTCTCCCGAGGCGCGTCTGAGTGAGCGCCACGTCACCTCCGGCTGTCGTCCGACCGGCTGGATGTGCCGGTGGTTCGCGCCTGGGTGCTCCGCACGGCGGCGGAGTCGAGGTTATGAAGGGAATCGAACGGAATCGGATGGAAGTTCGCCATCCGGTCATTCCCGCACATCAACCTCAGGAGTCGCACGATGCGCCCCATCAGAGCGGCCGGCCTCGGCACGGCCACGCTGGTCACCCTCCTCGCCCTCACCCCCGTCACGGCCGGCGCGACGGACCCGGGCTCCGCCCAGGCCACGGGTAAGACCCGGACCCTTGTCTATCTGGCCGAGGCGCAGCAGCTGACCCGCTTCCCCGTCACCCCCGGCGCGGTGTCGCAGGGTGATCGGGTCGTCGTCCGCTCGGACCTCTTCGACGAGGCGCACAACAAGGTCGGCGAGACCCACGGCACCTGCACCACCACCCGGGGCGGCGCCGATGAAGCGGAGCAGTGCCTCGTGACCTACGTCCTCCCGGACGGCCAGCTCACCACCCAGGGGGTGTACTTCAACTACGTCGACCAGGGTCCCTTCGACGCCGCGATCAACGGCGGCACCGGCAAGTACGAGAAGGCGCGCGGCTCGGTCCACTCCGAGACGATCGACACGGACCCGAAGGTCGTACGGCGCTTGACGATCCACCTCGCCTGACGGACCCCGACGTCCACCTGGCCCCGGCACCCGGCCGTCTCCCTCTCGCGTCGCACCATGGGAGACGCAGGTCGTGCGAGAGGAGCCGCGGGTCAGGGGACGTCCGGGGCGTCTCACCCTTCAGTGGCTGCTGTCGTGTAAATCTCGGGGGCGGGCTTTGAACGGGAGTTCCCGCTCGGACAGGACGGACGCGGAATGGGCTGGGGCCCCGGCGGCCGCTGCCGGTGTCGGGCGGGCCGCGGGCTGCCGGGGGTGGCCGTCCGTCGTGGCGTACTGGCTCAGCGCAGCAGCGCCCGGGCCGGGAGGGTCGTCGAGAGGAGAGCGAGCAGCAGCGCCGCGGCGGCGAAGGAGGCGACGAGAAGCGGGGGCAGGTAGGGGCCTTCGCCCGTGAGGCCGTGTGTCATGGGCACGAGGGTGGCCAGTGCGATCGCTCCGCCCAGGACGGTTCCGGCGACGCCGACCACCAGGCTTTCCCAGCGGATCATGCGCAGGACCTGGCGGCGGGTCGTGCCGACGAGGCGGAGGGTGCGCAGCTCGCGGCGGCGGGCGAGGACGGTCATGACCAGGGTGTTGGCGGCGGCGACGGACGCGAAGGCGCCCAGGACGGCGGCCATGGTGGTGTTGGCCCAGGCGTTGACCTCGCGGTCACGGCTGCGCGCGGCGGCCCGGCCCTCGGCGTCGGTGACCGTGCCGAGCGCCGCGAGGCGGTCCGGCGTGCCGCCGCGGACCAGGAGTTCGTCGGCGTAGGGGACGCTGCGGTGGCCGGCCAGGTCGGCGGCGGGGAGGGTGACCTCGGCGAGGCCGAGGCCGCGCCCGTAGGTGGCGACGACGCGGGGCGAGGCGGTGCGGCCGTCGGGGAGCCGCAGAGGGAGGCGTTCGCCGGGGCGGACGTCCATGGCGTCGGCGAGGTTGGCGTCGACGGCGACGGTACCGGGGCGCAGGTCGGCGAGGGAGCCGGTGCGTACGTCGGGGTCGAGCACGGGGCGGGGGTCGGCGGAGACGGCCAGCGCGGTGGCGCTGCGGAAACCCGTGTCGCGGTCGGGGAGCAGGACGCCGGTGTGCTGGACGGCCACCGCGGCGGTGACGCCCGGGAGGCGGGCGGCGCGGGCGGCGGCGTCGACGGGCAGCCCACCCGGTGCGGTCACGACGTGGTCGGCGACGACGCCGGCGCGCTGCTGGTGCTCGGTGGCGCGGTCGGTGCTGGCGTGCAGCAGGACGAGGGTGGAGGCGAAGGACGTCGCGAGCACGATGGGCGTGAGCGCGGAGGCGAGCCGGCGGGCGTTGGTACGGGAGTTGGCGGCGGCGAGGTGTCCCGGGGCGCCGGCGGCGTGGAGCGGCAGGCTGAGGACGGTGGCGCTGAGCCGGGCGAGCAGCGGGCCCAGCAGCGCCACGGCCAGCATGAAGAGCATGACGACGCCGAGGGCTGCGTTGGCGGCGTCCTCACCGGAACCGGCGGCGGCGACTCCGGCGAGCGCGGCGCCGCCCGCGGCGGCGGTCACTCCGAGGACGGTGCGGACCCGGCCGATCGCGCGTCGTTCGGTCTGCGCCTCGGCGAGGGCGAGGCCGGGCGCGACGCGGGAGGGGCGGCGGGCGGCGGCGTGTCCGGCGCCCAGGGCGGCCAGGACGACGACGAGGACGGCGGCGGCGTACGGCAGGGGCCCGGTGTCGAGTCGTACGCCCTGCGGAACCGCGCCCTTGTCCTGGAGCTGTCCGAACCACCAGCTCGCGAGGGCGAGTCCGGGCAGGCAGCCGAGAGCGCCGGCGAGCGGGGCGAGCAGCAGGGCCTCGGTCGCGATGGAGCGGCGCAGCTGGCGGGGGGTGGCGCCGATGGCCCGCAGCAGCGCGAACTCGCGGGAGCGCTGGCCGACGCCGAGCGCGACGGTTCCGGCCGCGGTGAACACGGCGACCAGGGTGGCGATGCCGCCGAACGAGCCGCCGAGCGCGACCAGGAGCTCCTTGGCGGCCGGAAGCGCGGCACCCTCGGCGAGGCTGCGGTCGTCGCCGGTGCGCACCTCCGCCTTGCCGTGCAGGGCTCGGTCGACCTCGGCGGCGAGCGTGCCGGGGTCGGTACCGGGAGTCGGGAGCACGGCGATGGCGTCGACGGTGCGGGGATGGCCGGAGAGCGCGAGGGCCTGGGCGTCGGTGAACCAGACGCCGGGCGTGTGGGTCGTTCCGGAGACGGTGAAGCTCTGTCGGCCGATCGGGGTGTCGAGGGTGACGCGCTCCCCCACGCGCGCGTGGCCGCCGCCGAGCACGACTCCCCCGGGTTCCGGCGCGGTGCCGGAGGCGAGCCGGGTGCCGGTGAAGGCGGTGGAGCCCCAGCCGGAGGCGGTGAGCGGGTTGCCGGCGACGCCGCGTACGGGGTAGGTGACGTCGCCGATGGCTCGGGCGGCGCCCTGGGCGTGGGCTGCGGCGTGGACGAGGGAGGCGTCGAGGCGCGCGCGGTCGGGCAGGGTGGCGGAGAAGGTCTGGCGTTCCGGGCCCCGTCCGACGGTGGTGTGCACCTGCTGGTCAGCCGCGGCGACGACGGGGGCAGCGGCGTAACGGGTGGGCGGCACGGACGCGGTGAGGCCGGTCTGGAGCAGCAGCCCGCATCCGGAGACGACGGCGGCGGCGAGCAGCAGCGCGATGAAGGTGCCGGCGAAGGAGGAGGGCTTGAAGCGGACGGCGGCCCGGGCGAGGCCGTTGGGTCGGAGCGGCATCAGGCGACCGCCCCGGCCCGGGCGGAGAACGCGGCCGCGGCCGTCGCGGTGGGGGTGAGGTCCGTCATCAGGGCGGCGATCCGGGCCGGGGTGGACCGGGGAAGGCGGTCGGCGAGGGAGCCGTCCGCGAGGAAGAGCACGTGGTCGGCGTAGGCGGCGGCGACCGGGTCGTGGGTGACCATGACGACGGTCGCTCCGAGCCGGTCCACGGCGTCGCGGAGGAGGGTGAGGATCTCGGCGGCGGTGGTGGTGTCGAGGGCGCCGGTGGGCTCGTCGCCGAAGATCACGTCCGGCCGGGTGACGAGGGCGCGGGCGATGGCGACCCGCTGCTGCTGTCCGCCGGACAGCTCGGACGGCCGCCGGGCGCCCTTGTCGGCGAGACCGACCTGCCCGAGGACCTCGGCGGCGCGGTCCCGGTCGGGGCGGCGGCCGGCGAGCCGCAGCGGGAGCAGCACGTTCTGCTCGACGGTGAGCGAGGGCAGCAGGTTGAATGCCTGGAAGACGAAGCCGAGGCGGCTGCGGCGCAGCTCGGTGAGCTTGTTCTCGCCGAGGCGGGTGATCTCGGTGCCGCCGAGGCGGACCGACCCGGCGGTGGGCCGGTCGAGTCCGGCGGCGCACTGCAGGAAGGTCGACTTGCCGGATCCGGACGGTCCCATGACGGCGGTGAAGCTGCCGTGCGGAAGGCTCAGGTCGATGCCGCGCAGGGCGTGCACGGCGCGGTCTCCCTTGCCGTACTGGCGCCGCACTCCGGCGAGTTCGACGGCTGCCGTGAAGGGGGCGGCTTCCCGTGCCATGGGTTCCTCCGTACGTTCGGTTTCGTCCTGTCGAACGTACGGAACGGAGCAGGTCAGGGACCATGACGGCCGCCGGTGGATCATGGGTGGGGTTGTCCCCACCCCCGCGGTCGCGCCCCCGTCGTGCGGCCGCGGTCGTCCCGCCCCCGTCGTCCGCCCCCGCGGTCCCACCCCCGCGGTCTCTTGCCTCCCCCTCCTCCTCCGCCCGTGCGATCACGGCACCGCGCGCCGCTCTCATCAGCGACATGTAGACGCTCGGACATCTTTCGAAGATCGAAGGATATTCAGCATCTCGTTCGATCTTCCTAGTGTGGAGGTCAACGGGGCAGGCGCCCCAAGACGACTACGGCTAAAGGGAGTTCATCGTGCGTGCTGTCATCCAGAAGTCCTTCGGCGGTCCCGAGGTCCTCGAGCTCGCCGAGAGGGACAAGCCGGCCCCGCTCGGCGGCGAGGTCCTGGTCCGCGTGCACGCCAGCGGCGTCAACCCGGTCGACGTGGCCGTGCGCTCCGGCGCCTACCCGCTCCTGGGCGAGCCGCCGTTCGGTGTCGGCTGGGACATCTCCGGTGTCGTCGAGGAAGCCGGCCCCGGCGCCCGCTTCAAGCCCGGCGACGAGGTCTTCGGCATGCCCTTCTTCCCGCGCGCCGCCACCGGCTACGCCGACTACATCGCGGTGCCCTCGCGGCAGGTGGCCCGCAAGCCCGCCTCACTCGACCACGTGCGGGCCGCCGCCGTGCCGCTCGCCGCCCTCACCGCCTGGCAGGGCCTGGTCGACGCGGCCCGGGTCACCGAAGGCCAGCGGGTCCTGATCCACCGCGCGGCCGGCGGCGTCGGCCACTTCGCGGTCCAGGTGGCCAAGGCACACGGCGCGCACGTCACCGCCCTGACGAGCGCCGCCAACCACGAGTTCGTCACCGCGCTCGGCGCGGACGAGGTCATCGACTACCGCACCACCGACTACACCGAAGCGGTCACGGACGTCGACGTCGTCTTCGACTCCAGCTCCGAGGGCGAGCGCGCGCTGCACGTCCTGAAGCCCGGCGGCACCCTGGTCAGCATCATGGAGCACTGGAACACCGAGCTGGCCGCCCGCATCGAGAACGAGGGCCGCCGCTTCGCCGGAATCTCGGTCGAACCGGACTACGCCTCCCTGGAGGCGATCGCCACCCTGATCGACGCCGGCCGCATCCGCCCCCACGTCTCGGCGACGCTCCCCCTCGAAGAAGCGGCCAAGGCCCACGAGCTGGTCGGCTCCGGCCGCACCCGCGGCAAGGTCGTCCTGACCGTCGCCTGAACGGAGCGGGTTAGAGTGCGGAGGGGACCGGAAAGCTGGGGAGAGGGGCGGGACTTGGACATCCTCACCGAGGTGCTGGCCTCCATGCGCACCGGCCGGCCGGTCTCCGTCCGGACCACCGGCCGGGTGCCCTTCGGACTGAGGCTGCCCCCCGTGGCCGGCGCGGGGTTCCACGTGGTGCTGTCGGGCTCGTGCTGGCTCGTCCCGCTGGAGGACGCGGCGTCTCAGACGCCGCTCCCGCTCGGTCCCGGCGACGTGGTGTTCCTGCGGGACGGGCGCGGCCACATCCTGGCCGACCACCCGGACACCCCGGCCGAGGTCGAACGCCCCTCCCAGTACAGCCCCGGCTCACCGCTCGGCACGGTCACCATCGGCGGCGAGGGCGCCACCACCAACCTGCTGTGCGGGAACTACCACCTCGACCGGGCCCGCCCCCATCCCCTCGTACGACAGCTGCCGGAGATCATCCATCTGTCCGCGAACCCTGCCCGGCACCCCGAACTCGCGTCGGCCGTGCAACTGCTGCGGACGGAGCTGGAGCAGCCCCGTCCGGGCTCCGGCGGCATCGTGCCCGCGCTGATCGACTCGCTGCTCCTGTACATCCTGCGCGCCTGGCTGGAGGAACGTCCGGCCGCCGGGGCCAAGGGCTGGGCCGCCGCACTCGGGGACGCGGCGATCGCGCCGGCCCTGGCCGCGATCCACGACAAGCCCGGCTCCCAGTGGACCGTCGAATCCCTGGCCACCCGCGCCGGCCTGTCCCGCGCCGCCTTCGCCCGCCGGTTCAACGACCTGGTCGGGGAACCGCCCATGGCGTACGTGACGCGCTGGCGCATGACGACCGCCGCACGCCTCCTGCGGGAGACCGAGGACCCCCTGGCCACGGTCGCCTCGCGCACCGGCTACGGGTCCGAGTACGCCTTCGCCAAGGCGTTCAAACGCGAGTACGGACAGGCCCCCGGCGGCTACCGGCGCGAGGCGCGCGCGGCCTGACCGGGACCACGGGCAGCGACGCGGTCGAACCGGGGCGGACTCAAGCGCGGCGGTGCACACGCCTACCCGCAGGACAGGACCTGCCCACCCCGGCGCCGTCGACAGCGGGAACGTGTGTCACCTCGTGCTGGTAGCGCGTCGGTGCGTGCCACCAGCTGCGTCGTGAGCCCTTCGGCTCGGGGCAGGCGGGTCACGGCGTGGGCCAGGTGCCGAGTGCTCGGGCCAGCCGGTCGCTGCGTTCACGGGTGATGCCCTGGGCCAGGCGCATTCCGCGTCGCGGGCTCTGGGGTCCGTCGCAGTGCAGAATGCCCGGAACGTGCGGCGCGGTCCCGGAGAGCGGAGACGGTGAGGCCAGGAACCACTCCGCCGGCTCCCACAAGGGATGGTCGTGGAGGAGGGCATCGGCCACCTCGGGCGCCCGGTCCCTGGCGACGCCCACCTGAACGAGCGCGTCGGCGATCACCGCGCCCGCACCGGCGGGCAGGCCGCTGTCTCCGAGGATCGGGAGCAGAAGCAGCAGGCGGAGGTGCGGTGCCTGGACCCCGGGAGCCCCGGGGTCGGGCGTGCCGGCGATGTGCGTGAGCTCGCGCCAGGAGAGTCCGGGGCCGGCTTGATGCCCGTCGATGGTGGCCAGGTGCCCGTGCCGGTCCCACTCGGGATGCGCGACGAAGTACTCCGTACCCGGGTCATCGGTGAGATTGCGGCCCACGACGAGCACGCTGTGACCGTCGCCGAACGGGATACGCAGGACCGGCCAGCGCTCCTCATCGGTCAGGGCCTCGTACGCCGCGTCCGCGTCGGCTGCGTCAGCCCCGAACCACTGCGGCTCGGGGTCCTCCTCCTCGGTCTGACACATCCACAGCAGGTAGGCAGCCCAGAACCCCGGCAGCGCCAGCAGGCCCTCGGCCGCGACGAGGGGAACGTCCTCGTATCTGTCGATCACCACGCGTTCAGGCTGCCACCTGGCACTGACAAGCACCGCATCCACCGTCCTCGTGCGCCGTGGACGGCAGACGACGGCCCCCCGCCTGCTGGGAGCAGGGGCCGCCGCCCCTAGGCTCTCGGCGGTACGGCCGGCGCGGGGAGGTCGAGCAGGCGGGCCAGGGCTGCCGTGACGGGCGCACTGTGGGCAGGCAGGTGTACGCAGGCCCATGCGGCGGCCAGCGCGAGGAACTCGGCAAGGTCGCGCTCGGCGCCGGCCAGCAGGTCGCGGAGTTCGGCGACGGACAGCTCGATCACCGGGCTGCCCTTCTGCTCGGCGTTCACCGTGAGCCGGATGGTGCCGCCGACCCGCTCCGCGGCGGGTGACACAGGGTCGTGGCCGAACCCGAGCAGGCCGCCGCCCTCGACGAGCTGGTGCCAGTCGCGCCAGTTCTCCAGTCCGTCACAGCAGCCGGGCAGGAAAGTGACGCCCGTGGCGTGGTCGGTGACCCGCAGCCCACCGGAGGCGAAGAGGCTGTCGAACGTCAGCAGTCCATGGAGAAAGGAGTCAAGCGCGCCGGGCGGACGAGGTGGACGGTCGCCGTCGGGGTCGAAGTCGTTGCCACCGGCCATCAGCATCACCGCGGTCCCGACCTCAGTGGATGAGAGCGCACCGCTGAGAGCGAGAAAGCCAGGCACCTCGGCCTCGGCGACAGGCCAGAGGTCGAAGCCGACGGGTGCGTCCATCTCCAGGACCGGCTGCATCACGATCACCCGGCCAAGTGTTCCGCATGCCTCGTCCGCCCCACCACCTCCTGAGGTCGTCGGACTGCGGAGCGGACCCATGGGCGGCCGGTGCCGCGAGGACCTCCTCACCCTGCGCGTCCCTGCGCGACGCCCCCGGCGCCTGCCCTGGCGGCGTGCTGACGGCGACGGGGGAGAGCCGACCGCGTCGCGGCGGCCGTTCGGTGTGACCCGCCGGCGGTCCTCCGTGTCCCGGCCCTGCGAGCCGCCGTGCGCTTCGACCCGTCGTCGTCACGGGACGCGGTGCCGACCGGGGGCGGGACCGCTGTAGCCCATGCCGCAGGTGATCGTTTCTCAGCGGGTCGAGTCGGACCGGGCGCTCGCTCGGGTGCCCTGTGGGAAGAGGTGGTGCATGGCAGGCGCGGCCGCGGCGGCGTCGCCCCTGCGGCGTGTCAGCGATCCACGGCACACGACC
The DNA here is from genome assembly GCF_039534915.1 of Streptomyces roseofulvus. Classification (NCBI taxonomy): domain Bacteria; kingdom Bacillati; phylum Actinomycetota; class Actinomycetes; order Kitasatosporales; family Streptomycetaceae; genus Streptomyces; species Streptomyces roseofulvus. Next base: position 290,043 of record NZ_BAAAWE010000001.1, read on the forward strand.
GGAACTTCAACCGGATAGTTCATCCGAATGTGTGCTAGCGTCCGGGGCACAAGTGGATGACCCATCCACTTCACTGCCGGGGGTGGAGGAGCACATGATGAAGACAGCAGTGGTCACGGCCGGAACAGGGGGCATCGGTCTGGAGACGGCGCTGGGGCTGGCCGTCGCCGGGTTCGCGGTCACGGTGGTCGGGCGTGACGCCGAGCGGGGAGCCGGGGCCGTCGAGCGGATCAACGCGGCGGGGCCGGCGCATCCGGCCCGGTTCCTGTCGGCCGATCTCGGCTCGCTCGAACAGGTGCGGGCGCTCGCCCGGACGATCGCGGCCGACCACGCCGCTTCGGGGGAACCGCTGACGGTGCTGGTCAACAACGTCGGCGCGATGTTCGCCGAGCGTCAGACGCGGGACGGAGTCGAGGCGTCCTTCGTCGTCAACCACCTCTCGCCCTACCTGCTGACCGAACTGCTGCTGCCGACACTCACGGCCGGCGCACCGAGCAGGATCGTGAACGTCACGTCGGGCGCGGTCGCCGTGGCCAAGCGCGGGTTCGATGCCGTCGAGCCGCCGGGCGGCTATTACGGATTCCACTGGTACGGTCGCGCCAAGCTCGCCAACCTGGCCTACACCCTGGACCTGGCAGGCCGTCTGGAAGGCACCGGCGTCTCCGTGTTCGCCGCCGACCCCGGAGGCGCCGCGACGGGCATGACCGACGGCACCATGAACGACCCGAAGATCGTCTCGCCCACCCTGCGGCTGCTGTGGCCGCTGGTGCGCCGCACCTTCGAACGCTCGACCTCGGGGCCGGCGTCCGCGGCAGCCAGGTCCTCCATCACGGCCGCCACCGACGAGACGCTGACCGGCCGAACGGGCATCGTCATCGGAGCCCAGGCGCGGCCGGTCGCGCCGCACCGGGCGGCGGCCGACCCCCGCGTCGTCGATGCCGTACGCCGACTCAGCGCACGGCACGCTCCGCTCGCGCCCTCCTGAGCGTCGTACGCGCGGCGCATCGCGGCGCTGCGGGGAACAGGGGGCGAAGGAGCCATCCGGATGAACCATCCGACTAGCATGGCCGCATGACGACGCCTCTACGCAAGGACGCGGCCCGCAACTGGCAACGGATCGTCTCCGTCGCCCGCGAGCTGGTCGACGAGGGCACCCCCTTGCAGCTCAACGACGTCGCGCGCCGGGCCGGACTCGGGGTCGGCACCGTCTACCGTCACTTCGCCACGCCCGAAGCGCTGCTGGAGGCCGTCGCCGCGCCGGGCCTGGAGGCCCTGGCCGCCCACGGAGAGCAGGCGCTGACCGACGCCGACCCCTGGCGCGGCCTGACAGGCTTCCTCCACCTCACCGTCGAGGCGCAGGTCACCGACGCCGCCCTGCCGCCCGTCGCCGCCGCGGCCACGGACGCCGTGCCGCGCACGACGGAACTCAAGGAGGCGCTGGCGTCGGCCGGCACCATCCTCCTCGCCCGGGCCCGCGATGCCGGAGTGGTCCGCCCCGACCTCACCGCCGCCGACCTCGTCCCGCTCGTGTGCGGCATCGCCCACGCCGCGAACGTCCACGGCGGCACCCCCGCCGAGCGGGCCGAGACCGCACACCGCTACCTCGCCACCCTCCTCGAAGGCCTGCACGCGACACCATCGAGCGCTTGACGACCGAGTGATGAGTCCGGGCATCGCTCACGGCCCGCTGAGCGGCTGGGAGAGTCGAATGCGACCGTGACGAAGGGAAGGGCGAGTGAGTGAGATGGTCTTTTCGGAAGCGATGAAGGACTGGGTCGACTGGGATCAGGCCGCATACGAGCTGGGATTGAGCCTCGGTGCGCTGACGCGGGACGTTCCCTTCTCGAAGAGCAAGAGGATCTTCTGGGAGGACAACCCGACAGGGCGCGCCCTCCACGCCACCCTCCTGGCGCTCGTGGAAGCCGGCCTCCTCGAGTCGCGCGACGATGACGAGCAGTTCCGATGGGCGACCACGAGGTTCCTGAACGTATTCGACCACTGAACTCCCGTGGACCTCCCGTCGGCGGTCCAAGTCCCCGCTGATGTAGCGGCCGGGTTCGGCGCCGCCTTGATCTGAAGCTTTCTTGAGGTTTTAGCGTGGGCGCGCTTGATCACTGACGACGGGAGACACGCCCATGATCCTCGTGACCGGAGCCACTGGAAACATTGGCCGTGCCCTGCTGAAGGAGCTGCACGCACGCGGTGTCGAACCGCTGAGAGGGCTCACCCGTGACGCTGCTCGGGCTGTCATGCCCGACGGGGTCGAGGCTGTGGAGGGCGACTTGGCAGAGCCTGCGTTGCTCCAGCCCGCGCTGAACGGGGTGCGGTCGTTGTTTCTCGTATCGCGTGTGGGCTCGGACGACGGCATCCTCGAGGCGGCCCGGCAGGCGGGTGTGGAGCACGTCGTGCTGGTGTCGTCCATCACCGTCCAGACCCACCCGCACCTGGGCCCCGCCGCCGAGAACCTGGAGGTGGAGGAGCTGCTCAAGGAGTCCGGTATGGCGTGGACGATCCTGCGGCCGACGCAGTTCGCGTCGAACGCCCTCATGTGGGCCGCTGCCATCCGCGGCCGCGAGCCCGTCCGCGCGCCGTATGCCGAGACCGCGCTGCCGACGATCCACCCTGCGGACATCGGATCCGTGGCGCGCGTGGCCTTGACCGAGCCCGGCCATCGCGGACGTACGTATGCGCTGACCGGCCCGGAGCCGGTGACCGCCCGCCGGCAGGTCGAGGCCATCGCAGCGGCGCTGGGCAGGGAGGTTCCCTTCGTCGAGATCAGCCGCCGGGAGGCCTACGCCCAGATGGTCGAGGCCTTCGAGTCCGAGGCTGCGGACGCGGTGCTCGACGTCACCGGCGGGGACGTGAACGCCGAGCTGTTGAGGGTGCGGGCGACGGTTGCCGAGGTCACCGGAGCGCCGGCTCGCCCGTTCCGGCAGTGGGCCGTGGAGAACGCCGACGCCTTCCGCTGACACGTGGGCGCGGTGGGTCGACGACGTGGCCGTGAGATCGCCGGGGCGGGGCGGGCGGTCGGCGGAGGTCAGAGCACGACGCGGTAGTGCGTGGTCAGGCGCCGGTCGTCGTCCAGCACGTGGAAGGCGAGGGCGGGCGGCTGGTCGCGGTCTGCGGGACGGTCGCCCTCCCACGGCAAGCGCAGGGTCCAGGTGACGGCCGGTCCGACGATCAGGGGACGGGCGGCGAAGGTCGAGGCGGCGGCCGTGTGGGCGTGCCCGGTCAGGACGGCGATCACCTGCGGGTGTGCCCGCAGCAGGGCGGCCAGACGCTCGGGCTGCTGGAGCATGCCGGAGTCGGGCAGGGGGTGGTGGAGCGCGACGGGCGGCTGATGAAAGGCGATCAGTGCAGGGGTGTCCCGCGGCAGCCCGGCGAGCTGGGCGTCGATCCAGTCGAGCGTCGCCGCGTCGAGGAGCCCCTCGTCGCGGCCGGGGATCGTGGAGTCGCACATGAGGATGACGGTCCCGGCGATGTGATGGACCCGGTTGACGGGGCCCTGGCCGGGCGCCTCCCCGAGCAGGGCCTTGCGGTAGGCCGGACGCACGTCGTGGTTGCCGGGGCAGGTGAGCACCGGGAAAGGGGCGGTCAGGATACGGGCGGCTTCCGCGTATTCGGCTTCGTCGCCGTGATCGGCGATGTCCCCTGTGACGAGGAGCGCGTCGACCGGTCGCGGGAGTTCCCGCAGGTAGTCCATGACGCGGGTGGCGCGGCTTGTGGCTCTCTCACTGCCGTCCAGGTGCAGGTCGCTGATCTGGGCAAGCAGCACGGTCACGATCGGTCCCCTCCCGCGGCGGCTCCCGGCCACCGTTCCCCACCGAGGGAGGGCTGACACCCCACCTCAGACCCTAACGGAAAACCTCGATTTCCCGTTAGGGACCTTAGAGTGTGCGCGGGAATGTGATCAAGTGGTGGACGACGAGGGAAGGAGGCGCTGATGGAGCGCTGGCCGGCACTGGAACTGGCGAGCACGATCCGCCACGACGGGGACGGTGGTGTCACCGACGACCTCGCCACTCCCCACGGCGTGACCCAATGGCTTCAGGCACAGGCCGACCTGCTCCCCGACCATGTTCCGGCCGGGGAGACGACAGCGGACGAGGACCTCAGGACGCAGATCGTCGGACTGCGGCAGGCAGTACGGGCCCTCTTCGCCCGGGCCGTCAGTCCCGCTCCCCCGAGTGCGGCGGACTCCCGCCAGTTGATGCCGGCCGACCAGGCAGTGGCCCACCTCAACACGGTCGCCGCCCGTGAAACGGTCGTCCCGCAGCTGGTCTGGCCGCCGGACGGCGCCCCCGCCGTCCGCCTGCTGTCCACGGAGGACGACCCGACGGTTCGGCTCACGGCCTTCCTGGCCCGCGCCGCCATCGACTTCCTGAACGGACCGCAGCTCAGCCGACTGCGGGCCTGCTCCGCGCCACGCTGCGTGCGCTACTTCGTCAAGAGCCACGGTCGGCAGGAATGGTGCAAGCCCTCCTGCGGAAACCGTGCCCGAGCGGCGCGCCACTACCGGCGTCGACGTACAGCCGCCGACGGTGACTCACACTCGGTCTGACTCCCTTCCCCTTGAGCCCTTGAGCCCGTGCGCGCCGCGGCTCCGTCAGCCGCTCGCCTTCGATCTCTGCGGCCATGGGCAGGGCCGGGTCACACGGTGGCGATGCCGGCGAGGGCGCTCCGCAGCCGACGCACGGCCGCCTCGGCCTCCGCGTACTGCTGAGGAGTCGGTTGGACGGCTCCGAAGGTCGGGCCGTCCTCGGGCGGCAGAGCGCGCCAGTGCAGGACCGGCGTGAGCGCCGTGACGGCTGCGCCGAGGAACCAGGCCAGGCGTCCGTGGACGTGGGCGAGAGCGATGGCAAGGGCGGCGAGCGCTTCACGCAGGCGCGCCAGCCGGTCGACGTCGGACAGGGCCTCGTGGGACTGCGGCGTGCCGACAGCGGCGTACAACCTGGTGGCGGCCTGCGCCGCGATGGTTCGGTCGGCTTGGGTCGGCGTCCAGGCCTGATCCCGCAGCTGTCGCTCGGCTTCTTCCACCAGATCGTCGATCACCGTCTGCATCGCCACATCCCTCACCCTAGAGCCCGCGTTGTCGCCGGGTGCGAAGGAACCGGACACCCATCCGACGGACGGGATCGCGCATTGCACTGTCGTCGAGTACGGCGAGGAACCCAGCCCCCACCGCCGAAGACGTGCGACGCCGCACCGAAAGGCGGTCTGGCACCATGGGCTGATGTCTGCCTCCTCCGACGTCCCGGTCACCACGCGCCGACATCTGACGGTGTTGCTGAGCGGACTGGCAGTCAACCCCTGCGCGGAACCGAAGGTTCTCGTGCGCCTTGCGGCGGCGGACATCGATCGGACGAAGCTCGCGCGGCGGCGTGACCTGCCCGCGCAGGCCGCGGTGATCCTTGCCGGCGACGAGGATGCGGACCTGCGGTCGGAGCTGGCTGCGCATCCTCGACTCCCGGCCGAGGCGCAGCGTGTTCTCGCCCGAGACGTCGACCCGCGGGTGCGTGGCCGGTTGGCGGAGGGTGCAGAGTACTTCACCACCGTCGGCGTGCACGGGCTGGATGTCCCGGAGCCGTTGTCCCCTGAGGTCTACGAAGTGCTGGCCCGGGACCCGGAGCCGAAGGTACGCCGTGCCCTGGCGTTGAACCGGAACCTGCCCGACACCCTACGGGCCAGGATCCTCGACGACGGGGACGCGCGTACGGCCGCCATCGCCGCCACCGAGTGGAACCCCGCGCCGGCCGCCCGGATCGGCGCACTCCTTGCGCGGGCCACCGATACGTTCGCCCGTGAGCTGCTCTTGCTCCGGCTGGACGGTCCCCTTCCCCCCGAGGCCGCCCGCGTCCTGCTGGCCGAGATCGACTCCGCCGAGGACCCGGCACGCCATGTGGGGCTCCTGCGGCGGATCGCCGCGACCGCCGACCTGGACGCCGCCCGGGACCACCGCCCGGCGCCGACCTGACCGACCGCTTCCTGACGGACCCACGGCTGCGCGCCGCGGTCGCGGCCAATCCGACGCTGACCGTGCAGCATGTCATGGCGCTGGCGCACGATCCCGACAACGAGGTCCGCGCGGCTGTCGTCGCACGCCTCGACCTCGACCCGGTGCTGCGGGAGTCGGTATCGGTCGCGTACGACGATCGCAGCGGCGGCAACGCCGTCGAGTGGCTCCTGGACGAAGAGCTGTCCGCGTCCGATCAGGTCGCCTTCGCGCGCAGCCGTCACCAGGTCTTCCGAAAGACGCTGGCCATGCGCACCGACCTGTGCGAGGAGGCTGTGGGGATCCTCGCCGGCGATGAGAGCTTCGCCGTGCGGCTGTTCGTGTGCGAGCGCCAACCCGACGCCCCCGGTTGGCTGCTGGCACGCGTTGCCGCCGACTGGAAGAGCTACAGCCGCTGGGACATGCTCGCCCACAAGAACTTCCCCGCCGATGCCGCCACGGCCTTGGCCCGCTCCGACGACCCGCGGGACCGGGTCGTCGCCGCGGCACATCCCGGGCTTCCGTGGGAAACGATCGAGGCGCTGCTGGCCGACGACACAGACCATGTGCGGACTCGGGCAGCGACCAACCCGTCCGTCCCGAGCCACCGGCTGATGACTCTCCTCACGTCCGACGACCCAGCCGTCCTCGCCGGGGCGGCCGCCAACCGGACGCTCCCCGTCGTGACCATGTACCAGGTGCTCGATCAAGCCGGCCTGTGAGGAAGGCACTCGGGGAAGCCCCGCCGGCGGTGGGGGTGCCGTTCGATGCGGGGACTTCCCCGAGCCCAAAACCGTCAGCGTTCCCGGGCCCTCGTCCACCACCAGCCGAACACCGCCCACGCCGTGTTGTTGGGTTCCGGCAGGGTACGGCGTTCGTATTCCTCATCGATCCGCTTGATCAGCCGCCCCAAGTCCCGTCTGGCTCCGAGGGGAAGAAGCCGCATGGCCAGCTCCAGGTCGTCACGGGCGTCTTCGACCTCCAGCCCGGGCGAAGGGGTTTCAGAGGCGTTCAGGTAGCGGCCAGGCTGCTGGAACGCCCACTCGAGACGGGAGAGCGCCTTGGCGACCGCGTTGGGCCACATCTCCTGGTCTTCGACCCGGCGGATGGCTGCACGAGTCCGCGCGGAAACGCCACGGACCCTCATGACCGGTTCCTGCCATCGTGGCCGCCACCGCTCTGCGCGGACGGCCTCGGGACGCCTACGCGGCATCGCCCTTTCGGATCAGCATGGGACCATCCTGCCACGAGCGGGCCCGTCGATGGCCCCCTTTGCTCACACCCCACGCGCGAAGCGCCGCCGGCACCGTTCCACCGGGCCGGGTACGTGTGACTCCGCCAGAGGAGGCCGGTGCGCCTGTGGCGGGTGAGACGGTCGCTGATCTCGCGTAGCCACGGGACGCGGGCCGCCGGCAGCCGGTTCAGCGTTCGCTGGAAGACGTCCCAGTCGATCCGGAAGGCGTCATGGACGGTCGGAGTGGGCGGATCGTCGCGCAGGACGCCGTCGGGGATGGTTCCCGACGCGGAGGCAGACAGGTGCGCGTCGGGGAGACCAGCCAGTTCCGGGCGCGCTCCCTCGACGAGGCCGTCGAACTGGCCGAACAGGAGTCAGCCGAGTATGCCAGGGAGGACGGCCTCGACATCATCGTGCGGCGCTGAGGGGGTAGGCAGCTCTCGTGGTGGCCTTCGGCCCACGTTCGGCAGAGACCACTACACGAGACGGCAGCCGTGGAGGCCGGGACCGACCGGTCGTGCGCGAGCCGAGGCGCGACTCACACCGGCGCCACCGTCCGCGAGGCCCCCTGCGTCATTTCGCGCGCCGCGGCGCTGGCCGCGTCCGCGAAGGCCTCCAGTGCGGCGGTGGTGTCGCCGGCGCGCCAGACCAGGCCGTAGCCGACAGGTTCCGCGTCCGTGATGGGGACGTACGCGACGCCGGGCCGCGCGAAGTAGGTCGCCGAGTGCGCGGCGGTCAGGAGGGCGCCCCGGCCTGCCGCGACCAGCATCAGGGCCTCCTGCATCTGGGTCACGGAGGGGCCGGGCATGATGGGCCTGCCGCTCGGGGTGTGGGTGGGCGTGTAGTGCTCCCGCCAGTAGGCGGGCAGCTCGCCCTCGACTGTGAGGAGGAGGACGTCGGCCAGATCCTCCAGGGAGACGGTGCCGCGGGCAGCAAGCAAATGCGTGGACGGTACGGCGAGGGCACGGTCCTCGGTGAGGAGGGGCGGGCCGCCGCCCAGGTCGTCCTCACGGACCGGGAACTCCTGCAGCTGGACGTCGAATTCCCCGTCGCGCAGACGACCGTACGGATCGGTCATCGGCACCTCGCAGATCTCCACCGCGAGGCCGGGATGGCTGGCGCGTAGCGCCTCCGTCACCTTCAACAGGATCTCCCCGGTGAGTGGGTTGGAGAAGCCGACGTGCAGGACCGTGTCGATGCCGCGCGCGGTGGAGGCGGCGCGCGCCAGTGCGGCGTCCATCGCGCGGTGGTGCGGTTCGAGGTCGGTACGCAGCTGGCTGCCGATCGCGGACATGGTGACGCGGCGACTGGTGCGGATGAACAGCGGTGCCCCGACACGCCGTTCGAGGCGCTGGATCAGCTGGCTGACGCGGGCGCGGGAGAGCCCCATCCGGTCTGCGGTGCGGCCGAAGTGCAGCTCTTCGGCGAGCAGAAGGAAGCACTCGACTTCGTCGCGTTCCAATGGACGGATCCCCTCGGGTGAACCAGATCGGCACGGCCGCCGGTCGCGTCAACGTCTTCATCACCCACCGTTGTTCCGGCAGCCAGTCGCGGTGGATCGGGACCGAGGCTGCGGAGACCTGCGACCTGGTCGTGTGTACCGCGGGACGGCACGCACGAGTGCGCCAGGTCTGGTGCGAAGCAGCGGCGGCTTCGAGGCGTGTGTCCGGACGCCGGATCGGCTGGCTCGGCCGGCCGTGGGAGGCGTGCGTCTGTTCTGCGACGCGGCGACCGGAACGGGGTCCCGCCCAGGGGCAGGAGAAGGCCCTCGTTCCCGTCGCGTTCCGTCGGTTCCCCCAGGTGAGCCGGATCGGTAAGCCTCGCTGAACGAACGTCCAGGTCTTCGCCGTTGTTCGTCCCTCGCGTCCTGGCCGAAGGTGAACTAGCCGCCCGGACAACAGCGGGCAGCACACCACACCCCTCTTGCCCTCCCCCTGCCTACAGCCAGGAGTTGACCTGTCATGCGTACGACCAAGGCGGCGGCCGCCGCGCTCAGTGCCCGGGAATGGGGCGTGCTGCTCGTTCTCTGCGGCGCGATCTTCCTTGAGGGCATCGACGTCGCCATGCTGAATGTGGCGATGCCCGCCATCCGCGCGGATCTCGACCTCTCCACCGGCACGCTGCAGTGGATCATGAGCGCGTACGTGCTCGGCTACGGCGGCTTCATGCTGGTCGGCGGCCGGGCGGCGGACCTCTTCGGACGGCGCCGGATGTTCGTGTCCTGGCTCTCGGTCTTCCTGGTCTTCTCCGGGCTCGGCGGGTTCGCCTCGGAGGGTTGGCAGCTGATCACCGCCCGGTTCGTGACCGGCGTCGCGGCGGCCTTCATGACGCCGGCCGGCCTCTCCGTCATCACCACCGGCTTCGCGGAGGGACCACGGCGCAACAAGGCTCTGCTCTTCTACTCCGGTACGGCCGCCGGCGGTTTCTCGATCGGCCTGGTCGTGGGCGGGCTGCTCGCGTCGGTCGACTGGCGATGGGTGTTCTTCGCGCCGGTGGTCCTCTCGGCGCTGATCCTGATCGGCGCGCTGGCCTTCGTACCGAAGTCGCCTCGGCCGGACCGGACCGGACAGAGCCTCGACCTGGCCGGCGGCCTGACCATCACCGCGGCCATCCTGCTCCTGGTCCTGGGTGTGGAGCGGGTGAGCCACGCCCCGCTCGCGTCGACCCTCGTCACGGTGGGCGCGGGGCTGGCTTCCCTCGCCGCGTTCGTCGCCATCGAACGTCGCGCGGCCGCGCCCCTGGTCCGGCTCGGCATCCTCCGCACCGGCAGTCTGGTCCGGAGCAACGTCGCCGGTCTGCTCTTCGCCGCGGGGTTCTTCGGCTTCCAGTTCCTGGTCGTCCTCTACCTCCAGGAGCTCCGCGGCTGGTCCACCCTGGAGACCAGCTTCGCGATGATCGTCATCGGTGTCGACGCGATCCTCTCGCCGACCCTCGTCCCCAAGCTGGTCGACCGCTTCGGCAACGCCCGCCTGATCTTAGGCGGCCTGATCCTCGCTTCCCTCTCGTACGCGCTCTTCCTGCGTCTCGACGCCGACTGGACCTATCTCGCGATGCTTCCGAGCCTGCTGCTGCTCGGGATCGCCTTCGCCCTGACGTACGGTCCGCTGACCATCGTCGCGACGGAGAACGTCAGGGAGGAGGAGCAGGGGCTGGCCGGCGGGCTCCTCTACACCGCGTTCCAGTTCGGCGCGGCACTCGGTCTCTCGGCGGCGGCCGCGGTCAACGTCTCGGCCACGGCGTCGGACTCGGCCGCCGCGCGCCTCGCCGGATACCAGGCCGCACTGTGGGTACCCCTCGCCGCCGCCCTGGGCGCGGTGCTGGTCAGCGCCTTCGGAGTGCGGTCGGGCAGGGGCCATGTGGTCTCGCGGCGGGATCCTTCGCCGGAACGCACGAGTGTCGAGTAACTGCCGCCGTCCCAACCCCAGGGGAAGGAGGGCACCTGCCGTGCCCGCCACCAGGACCGACACGTTCACCGACATCCAGGACACCTTCTTCAGGTACGTCCGCGACATCAAGTACGCCACGATGATCACCGTCGACCGCAGGAACCGTCCTCGCGCCAGGGTCCTCCTCCCCGTCTGGGAGATCGTCGACGGCCGCCCGCTCGGCTGGCTGGCCGCCTACAGGACCCCCGTCAAGGCGGCGCACCTGGCCCACAGCCCGCACACGACCTACTCCTACTGGGACCACCGCCAGAACACCGTCCACGTCGACGCCCTCTCCACCTGGGCGGAGTCCGACGACGACCGGCAGCGCGCCTGGGACCTCTACCTCAAGGGCGGCCCGCCGGGGGTGGGCTACGACCCGATCCACTACTGGCGCGGCGGGCCCGGCGACCCGGGGTTTCACGTCATCCGGATCCGCCCCCGGCGGATCCAGTTGGTCAGAGGCTCCGACCTGCGGAGCACGATCTGGCAGCCGGTCGACCACTGACCCTTCCACCCGTCGCCCCCGAAGGCGCCGGGTCCGGGAGCATCCGGGCCCGGCGCCGTTCAGGCGGTCCGGATGGCCTGGTCGATCTCCGGCCCCGGGTGTGCGACAACAGTCGGGAGGCCGTCCGTCGGCGCGCCCGGCAGCCTGTCCCGTACGTGGTCGGACGGCAGGACGACGGGACCGCCCGGGACGACGAGTGCGGCGTCCAGGCGCCGCAGGAGGACGGCCAGGAGGGCCATGACCCCGCCGCCTCCGTGGCGGTGGGAGGTGATGCCGTCGGGAGGGTTGAGGTACACGTCCGCCTCCTCCCCGTCGGCTGTCCTCACCGACAGGACGTCGGCCCCGAGGTCCCGGCTCACCACGAAGGGGGCGAGGACCTCGTCGGCGACGGTCATGTCCGGAGGGAATGGAGGCTCACGTCTCGTCCGGGGCCGGCTGCGGGTAGCCGATCTCGGCCATGTCCTCGGCCAGGTCCGCGAGGGTGACGTCCGAGTTCAGTGATGACACGAGCTTCTGGTTCAGCGGTCTCAAGGCATACACGTCGCGCACCGCCTCCAGGTCCACGGAAACCTCGTAGTAGTCCTCGGCGTAGCGCTGGAATGCTTCCGGCGACCGGTCGACCAGAAGCTCGAACAGGCCCGTCGCCCCGTCCGGATCGGCACATCCGGCGGGGAAGTCGATCACGCCGTGCCGCCACTGATCATCCGTCGCCTCCCGCCACAGGCAGGCCGTCACGACGGGAACGCCGTCCTCGTCGGTGAACGCCGGCTCCTCGACGAACGACTTGAAGACCTCCGGGACCTCGTCGATCACACCCGGCCAGGGTTCGCCGTCGCTGCCATAAGGGCTCATCGGCGCTTCGTGGCCGAAGCCACGGAGATAGACCCCGGCCGCCGCGAACACGATCGAGTACTCGTCCCCGGACCCGTTACGCATCGACGCCATCTCCTCGCCGTCGGCCCAGCCGGCGTTGAACGAGTAGAACCGGTCTTCCCAGTCCGGGCTCAAGATCGCGTCGAGCATCGCGAGGGAGCGGCACAGGTTCCGCAGGTCAGTGGGGGAAGGGAGCTGGCGAGCCACGTCATAGACAGTCACGTGCTCATCCAACCGGATGCCTCTGACAGCGACATCTGTCTTCGCCAGGGGCGGCTCGCGACGGCCCAGTGTGCGGGTCTACCGCCTCAGCGGTCATCGCTGGGGCGCGGAACGCACGATGTCCTGGATCGCCAGCTGACGGTCAGCCGCCGTGGAGGCCCCACTCGTCGAGGCCGCCATAGACATGGGCCTCGAGGCATCCTGGGGCGTCCATGCAGACTGCCTCGCCACGGTAGACGGCTATGAGTGAGTCCTTGCCTCGCCACCAGGTGTCGGCCAGTCCCACCACTTCGGTTACTGGCTCGAGGCCGTCGAGGTCGAGGAAGTCGACAGCCGTGCCCGTGACTCTCGTGATGGTCTTGGCCCACCGTCTGGCGTGATCGGCCAGCGCCAACGATTCCACCCAGCCGTCGGTACTGGCATGCAGTGGTGCCCAGCGGGAGCAATAGACCCCGAACTCGCCACCCGGGCCGATCATGAAGCCGTAGGCCATGGAGACCCGGCAGTCTCCGGCCGGGAACCACCAGCCCTCGGCAGCCGAGCCCTCGGGAACATCCGCGCCCAGAATGCGCGGGCCGCCCTCGTAGAATGGCGCCGGCGGCAGCGCGAGACCGCCCCAACGATCCTGGAATGCCTCTGCACGATCGATCTCCGCAGCCGGGATACTGTGCTCGACCCATGCCTCGCGGTGCAGCTCGATGCCCTGCCGAGGCACACGGATGCCTGCCAACTCGACGAACGCCTTCGCCCTGCGGGTCAAACCGGCCGGCGCGACCGGGACGGGCGATACGGGCGTGGCAGCTGTCATGATGCCGGAGTCTAGTGGCGAGGTTCCGTAGCACCCCGGACGAGAATCCGCACGCTGTCGTCCGCAGGCGCGGTGCCGCGCTGGCCCAGGTCGATGCCTCCGACACGGTCACCCCTCACCGGAGGATGACGTTCACGCCCCGTTCCTCCAAGACCTCGACGAGCAGTTCGAAGACCGTTGCTTCGCGATCGCCTCCAGGGACGCCCTCTCCCAGCCGCGCCCGAGCCTCGGCCGAAGAGTCCCATCGCAAGGTGAAGGGAGCAGTGGCGCCCCACCCGCCGCAAAGGCAGTCGTCCAGAGCGTCGAGGTTCCGGCCGAAGTACCCGCCGGGCCCGTTGACGGCCTCACCGATCGCGCAGTAGAAGCTGTCTTCGTCGACGATGTGCCGGCCGTCCAAAACGAACACCTGGCCCGCCGGAGCGTCGGTCTCTTCCTGGCGCTGGTAACCGTGGGAGCGGAGTGCCACCGACACCCACGCGCGTCTCTCCTCGGCTGCGAGTTCGTGCCACATGCCGGTGCGGTTCAAACCGCCTCTGCGGACCAGGCCCCACGCTCGTTCGGATCCGGGCAGAGCGTCGTCGCACCAGAGGGTCACCGTGACGTCGACGAGGCCGGCGCCGCGTGCGGAAGGCTGCACGTCGACGACGGTGACCTCGCCCACGAAGTAGGAACCGATCGTGGCACCGTCGTGGTCGAGGAGGGCGAGGTCGGCGTTTCCTGCCCTGGCGCGCCACCCACCGCCGTGATGGACGCTCTCCAGCAGACCACCCTCCGGAGAACACCCTTCGAGGAGCACCCGGCGAGCGCCCTCCTTCCCTGGCAGAGGGGTGAAAAGCCCCCTGGCCTCGTGAGCGTGACCCCAGAAGTCATTGTCGTGCTCGTCCGAGGACAGCGCGTACTTCTGTCCCTCGACACTCCGTGCTGATCCAAGCATCCCGTCCCCCAAAAGAAGCGCTGATCATACGCACCTCCCTTGCCTGACAGGCATACACACCGCCCACCGACTCCCCCGGCCGGCGTCGGCCGGCAGGCGTCGACGTCCTCCGGGTCCTGGGTGATGCGTTCGACAGCGCTGAGGTCGTCGGGCGGGAGGCGGTCGCGCTTCGGTCGGGCAGGGACGGGTCCTGCCCGACCGGAGCGCGGGACGTCGGTGCCGCGCGATGCCTACCTGGCCTCGACGCGGAGGAAGGTGACCGAGTGGGCGGGGAAGGTGTACGTGAAGGTGCGTGCGATGCCGGGCAGTGTCGACGTGCGTGGCCGGATCGGCTGGGCGTCGGCGCTGTTCACCGCGTCCGGCGCGCCTTCGAGGGTGGTCAGCCGGGCCGTCGGGGCGACCTTGGAGGTGCCGAGGTCGATGGTCGTACGGGCCGCCGCGGCCTGGGCGTTGACGACCTTGACGACGAGGTCGCCCTTGTCCCGGGTCACCACCTGCCGGAAGGGTTCGGCGGCCTTGTCGTCGGTGAAGGAACCCCACTTCTGGCCGTCGAGGTACAGGGTGACCTCGCGCCCCCGCACCTGGACGCGGATGTCGTAGGTACGGCCCGTCTCGATGGTGGTGGGGTGCTCCAGCAGGGTCTGCTTGCCCCCGTCGACCGCCTTCTCGACGGCGGAGCGGGTGTTGCCCCAGCCGCCGAGGTTCCACCAGTAGTGGTTGCCGGTGCCGCGCACGCCGAAGGCGACCAGGAATCCTTCCTTGCCGGACTTCTTCGTGGCCTTGACCTTCAGGTCGTAGTCCTGCCAGCCCGGGTCGCCGGCCGTGACCAGGGTGTCCTCGGCGGCCTCGTCGGTCTGGACGTACGCCCCGTCCTGGACGGCCCAGGTGCCGCGCCCGGCCACCGGCGTCCATCGGGACGCCCCTGCGGTGAAGTCGTCCTTCAGCAGGGTGTCGCCGTTCGCGGCGGTGACCTCGACGTCGTCGTAGGCGGCGCTGGTGGCCCACGTGGACAGGCCGACCGCCCCGGTGATCGGTCCGGAGACGGACGGGGTGGTGGAGGCGCGGCTCGGCACGACCCGGTCGCCGGTGTTGTTCATGAACAGCTTCTGGACCTCGTAGCTGGTGGAGCCCCAGGAGCGGTGGTTGTCGAACCAGATCATGTCCGGGCGCCACTGGTTCTTGTCCACGTCGGCGAGCAGCGGAGCGTACGAGGCGAGCTTGACGACGTCGGCGTTGCGCTCCAGCCCGGTCATGAACGCCGCCTCGGACAGGGCGTTGGCGAAGCGGTTGTCGCGGGAGGCGTACTCGCCGAGGAAGACCTTGGGGCCGTTGCGGTCGTAGGAGTCGTAGCGGTCGTTGTTCTCCAGGAACCACTGCGGGGAGTTGTAGTAGTGCTCGTCGACCATGTCGACGCCCGCCCGGCGGTTGAGGTCCCACAGCCGGTCGAAGGTGGCGCCCTCGGAGGCGGGGCCGGAGTTGGAGACGATCGTGATCTCGGGGTGCTCGGCCTCGATGGCCTTGCGGAACTCGGTGAAGCGGGCGAAGAAGGCGTCGGGCAGGTTCTCCTCGTTGCCGACGCCCAGGTGGGTCAGGCCGAAGGGCTTCGGGTGGCCCATCTCGGCGCGCTTGCGGCCCCAGGGGGAGGTGACGGGGCCGTTGGCGAACTCGATCAGGTCGAGGGTGTCCTGGATGTGCCGCTTCAGCAGGGCCGGGTCGTCGGTGGCCTGGTTCTGCCCGCAGCCGGTGACCAGCGCGGGCACGACGGGCAGCGGCATCGCGCCGATGTCCTCCGCGAACTGGAAGTACTCGTAGTAGCCGAGTCCGTAGCTCTGGTGATACCCCCAGAAGTTGGCGTTGACGGCCCGCTGCTCGACCGGGCCGACGGTGTCCTTCCACTGGTAGGAGCGGCGGCGTTCCCAGTTCGGGGCCTCGTAGGCGTAGTGGCTGCCGGTGTTGACGAGACAGCCGCCCGGGAAGCGGAGGAAGCCGGGGTTCAGCGCGGCGATCTTCTCCGCCAGGTCCTTGCGCAGCCCGTTCGCGCGGCCCTTGTAGGTGTCGCGGGGGAAGAGCGAGACCATGTCCAGGCGGAGGGTCCCGGAGCCGGCGGCCGTCACGGCGAGCCGCGCCGCGGTGGTGGTCACCTTGGGGACGAGCGTGCCGGTGTACTTGGTCCACCGGTCGCCGCGCACGGTGATGCCGAGCGGCGCGGTCAGGACGGTGCCGTCGGCGGTGCGCAGGTCGGTCGTGAGACGGGTGCCGGCCGGACGGTCGGTGCGCGCCCAGACGGAGAAGTCGTACCGCCTGCCCTCCGTGAGGGCGATGCCGGTGCCGTAACCGCTGTTGACGACGCCGAAGCGGCCGGTGGTGCCGCCCGTCCCGGCGAGGTCGACGCGCAGGTGGTTGCGGTTGCGCTCGTTCAGCCGCTCCGCGTCGTCGACGACCTTCACGGTGCCGGTGGCGCCGCCGGACGCGGTCTGCTGCCAGGAGGTCAGCGGGGTGTAGGAGCGGTTGTCGGCGGGGCCGAACTCGAAGGAGCGGTTCTGTACGAGCTCCGCGTAGAGGCCGCCGTCGGCCGCGTTGTTGATGTCCTCGAAGAAGACTCCGTACTGGGTGGGGTTGATCGCCGGTCCCGTGGCGGCTGCGTCGACGGTGAGCGTGTAGTCGGTGACGCCGGCAGGATCCGCGGCCGCCGGTGTCTGGGTGAGGAGGCCGGCCGCGAGTGAGCCGGCGAGCAGACCGCCGGTGAGGACACCGGCCCTTCTGGTGGTGCGGTGACGTGGGCGCAAGGCGGCTCTCCTTGAGGTGGACGGTGCTGGGGGCGTGCGTCGTGCTCGGGGTGCGCGGTGCGGTACGGGCGGGGCCCAGGCGGTCGTCGGCGCTCGGGGCCTGGGGGGGATCGGACTGTGGTGTGACGGCGCAGCACGCCGGTGGAGGGCGGGCGGATCGGAGGAGCGCCTGCCAATTGTTAGCGCTCACATTTTGCTTTGACAAGGCATGGGCGATGTTCTGTTGGGCAGATAGGAGAAGGGGACGACCGCGGCGTTAGCGCTCACACTAGGGCGAGGGGCCGGCGAAGTGTCGTGCCCGTACTCAGGACGCACGTCCGCGCGAGACGGAGGGGACGCTACCGCCGGACCACTGCGGGACGCCGACCCCGGCGCCGACCCCGACCCCGGCGCCGGATGCGGCGTCGGGGTCGGGGTCGGGGTCGCGACAACGGATTGATCTGGCCCCGCAGTTCGACCGGGGCGGCCCGCGGCCGGGAACTCCCCTTCGCTACGAACGGACCGAGGACCGGCGACCGAAGACCGGAGACCGATCAAGCTGACCGTCACGTGGCCACGAGCTTCCGAGAGGATCCTGAGGGCTCGTCGACGTCACGGTTCGAGGTCGACGACTCCCTTGCCGCCCAGGATGTCCAGCGGCACGGACACCTGGTCGTGCGTGATCAGCCATGCGCTGTCGATCTTCCGGAAGCCGAAGGTGACCCGCACCCACATGCCGCCCGCCGCCGTCCCGTCGGACAGCGTGCCGCTGAGGCGGCCGAAGCCGTGGGTGAAGGCCACGTCTTCGCCCACGGTGTGCATCAGGTCGCGTACCTCGTAGGTCACCTCCTGGAAGAACGCGAACACGTTCGCCCAGTTCTTGAGCTTCGCGTCGATCCCCACGTGCTGCAGCGGCGGGTCGATGTCGAAGGACACCACGTCCGTCGCGTAGGAGCGCCTCAGAGCGTCGAGGTCCTTGGCCTGGATCGCGTCGATCACCCCGTCGATGTGGTGGCGGATCGCGGCTTCGTCCGTCTCGCGCTGCGTGGGGGTGGCCGTCCCTCCGTCCGCGCTCCGGGCGACGACGTGGTCCAGCAGTGCGTCGAGGACGCCGAGGTGAGGGGCGCCCGGCTTGAAGGTCGTGAGGTCCTCGAAATCGGTGTGCAGGGACAGCGAGACCTGCGGGGTCACCACCCCCATCTGGAGGAGCTCGCACAGGGTCCGCAGCTGCCGGGCCGCACGGATGCCGCCGCCGGCGCCGTAGGAGACGAACCCGACCGCCTTGTGGGTCCACTCCGCGTACAGGTAGTCGATCGCGTTCTTGAGCACGCCGGGGATGGAGGCGTTGTATTCGGGAGTGATCATGACGAAGCCGTCGAAGCGGGTGACGGTCTCCGCCCACGCGCGGGTGTGCCGGTGCTCGTACCGCCCCGTGAGCGCGGGCAGCGGCTCGTCCAGATGCGGCAGCGGGTGGTCGAGCAGGTCGATCACCTCGAACGCCGCGTCCCCGCGGCGGGCCGCCCTCTCGTGGACCCACCGGGCGACCTGCTCGCCCTTGCGGCCGGGGCGGGTGCTGCCGATGAGTATGCCGATCCTGGTCATCGCTGTCTCCTGAGGTGTCCTGCCCGGGCTCCCCGGGCGGGTGGCGTCTCCGAGGGGTACGACGTCCTGCCCGGGCTTTCCGGGCGGGTGGCGTCTCCGAGGGGTACGACGACACGGCCCCGCGGAACGTCAGGGAGAGCGAGGACCTGACAATCGGACGTGCTGTCTCGTCGGACCGCCGAGGGACGATCCGAGAACAGGGAGCCACCGGAACCATGACCGATCACGCGACGTCACGGCACGACGAGTCCGACGCGGGCCTCGACGCGATCATCAGCGAGCGGCAACGGCTGATCGGCCTCGCCTACCGGCTCCTCGGCTCCCTGGCCGAGGCCGAGGACGCGGTCCAGGAGACCTACACCCGCTGGTACGCCATGTCCCGACAGCAGCAGGACGCCGTCGACTCCCCCGGCGCCTGGCTGACGACGGTCGCCACCCGCGTCTGCCTGGACCTCCTGCGCTCCGCGCGGGTCCGGCGCGAGCGTTACATGGGCGAATGGATCCCGGAGCCGCTGCCCGAGCGGACCGACTGGATCAGCGGGCGCCCCGGCGTCGCCGCGGCCGGCCCCGCGGACCCGGCCGACCGGGTCACGCTCGACGAGTCGGTGAGCATGGCGTTCCTCGTCGCGCTCGAATCCATGACCCCGGCCCAGCGCGTCGCGCTCATCCTGCACGACGTCTTCGGCTACCCGTTCGCCGAGATCGCCGGCATCACCGGGCGTACCCCGGCCGCCTGCCGCGAACTGGCCTCCTCCGCCCGGCGCCGCGTCCGCGCCTCCCTGCCTCGCGCGACCCCGGCCGCCCACCAAGCGGCCCTCGTCAGGGAGTTCAAGCGGGCGTGGGACGCTCAGGACATCGACGCCCTCCTCAGCCTCCTCGCCCCCGGCGCGACGCTCACGGCGGACGGTGGCGGCGTGGTCGCCGCCGCGCTCCACCCGATCGAGGGCAGCGAAGGAATCGCGCGCTACCTCACCGACCTCGCCGTCCGGGCGGCCGGCGCCCTGACGGTCCTGGAGCGCACGGTCAACGGGCGGGCCGGCCTGGTCATCGAGCACGAGGGCGTCGCCGTGGCCGTGTACGCGTTCGACGTCGCGGACGACCGGATCACGCACATCTGGGCCGTGCGCAACCCCGCCAAACTCCGCCCGTGGACGGCGGGCTGACCGGCGGCCTCGACGGCGCGGCACCCCTGGTGACCCGGCGGCTCAGCGGTCCCGCGCCGGGCGGTCGCCGACACGCGGTGTCGGCAGACGCCGGGTGCGGAGCCTCCTCCGCACCCGGTCTCCGCCGCACGCCCGATGCGGGCGTGCGTGAGGAGCGGCGGCCGTCGGCCGCCTTCGCTCCCCCACGCCGGCGCCGCCCCCCGCCACTCCGGGATCGGTCACTTGTGGGCGAGTCGGGCCTTCTTGACCCGGTTGCCGCAGGTGTTCATCGAGCACCAGCGACGGTTCGCGCCGCGGCTGGTGTCGAGGAAGAGGCCGGCGCAGCCCGGGCCTTCGCATGCCTTGATCCGGTGGCGGTCCGGCCCTCCGAGGACGTGGATGGCGTCGGCGGCGAGCACGGCGAGCGCGTCCGGTACCGGTGTTTCCTCGCTGAGGTGCCAGACCGTCAGGCCGTCGTCGAGGGCGGGCGCGGGGCGTCCGGCGCTCGCGGAGCCGTTCAGGATCGCCGCGTCGCCCGGATCGGGGCGTCGGGTGCGCGTGACGGCCAGGCCGGCACGGTAGATCGCTTCCCTCAGGCTGAGCGCGTCCTGGAACGCGGCGGGTGAGACGTCGGGGACGTCGAGCCCCACGGCACGCAACCAGAGTCGCAGCCGGTCGGGGCCGGAGAGCCTCTCGTACGGCGCCGCGCCGGCCCGGTCGCTCAGCGTGGCGGTGAAGCGGAACGCCAGCACCTCGTTGTCGAGCCTGAACAGGTGACGAGCCTCCACCCGGGTCACCGCCTTCCACACCACCATGGACCGCCTCCTGAACCACCTTAGACGGTTCGACACGGACGTCGGACCCCGCCACAATGGAACCGTCTCAGACGGTTCAGAGGTGGAGGGTGCGCGATGGGCGAGTTTGCAGTCATCGGTCTGGGCGGGATGGGGCGGGCGATCGCGCGCAACCTGGTGCGGGCAGGCCACGAGACGGTGGTGTGGAACCGCTCGGAGGGGCCCGCGGAGGAACTGGCCGAGGCCGGGGCCCTGCGCGCCGCGTCCGTCGCGGAGGCCCTCCGGTGCCCCGTGGTGTTCTCCGTACTGTCCGACGACTCCGCCTTCACGGAGACGTTCCTCGACTCCGGCGTGCTCGACGAGGCCCGGCGGGGGGGCGGTCCACGTCAACGTGGCCACGGTCAGCGTCGGGCTGGCCCGTCGCGCCGCAGAGGCGCACGCGGCGCGCGGGGTCGGCTATGTCGCCGCCCCCGTGTTCGGCCGGGTCGGCGTCGCGGAGGCCGGAGCGCTGCACGTCCTCGCCGCGGGAGAGCCCGAACTCGTCGACCGGGCACAGCCGTTCTTCGACGTGATCGGCTCCCGCACATGGCGCCTGGGTGAGCTGCCCGAGCAGGCGAACATCGCCAAGGTCCTGGGCAACTACCTGATCGCCTGTGCGATCCAGTCGCTCGGGGAGGCGGTCAGCGTCGCGGAGGCGGCCGGTGCCGACCCGGGTCAGTTCGTCGAGCTGCTGGCCTCGACGCTCTTTCCCGGCCCCGTCTACTCCGGGTACGGGTCGATGATCGCGCGGCGGACGTACCAGCCGGCCGGGTTCACCACGACACTCGGACGCAAGGACCTCCACCTCGCCCTCGACGCGGCAGCCGGCCAGGCGGTCCCCCTGCCGTTCGGCGAACTGCTCAGGGACGTGTTCGACCAGGCGATCGCCGACGGCCGCGCGGCGGACGACTGGGCCGCGATCGCCGAGCGGCAGCCGCGGTGAACATCGCCGTCTGAACCGATGCAGGGCCCCAGGGCGTACGCCTCCCCGCTCCCCTCCAGACCCGTGGCAGGCAATCAGCCCGCACACGGCAGCCGGCGACTCCGGTCCGCGCCCCGGACCGGGGTCGACGTCTGATCACATCCTGAGACTTCTTGTCTCACTTTTCGGAACTCGGTTGAGTGTGCGGGCGACTTGGGCCAGGCTTCCGCACATGTCACGCCACCGTCTTCCCGAGCACACCGCCTTCCGGCTGGTGCTCATCGGTGTGCACGTGCTCGCGGTCTGCGACATCGACTGTCGCTGAACTCCCGGTTCCGCCGTGGCCGTCCCCGCCCGGCGCCCGGCCTGACGGCACCGACGCCGGCCTTCCGGCTTCTTCCTCGATTCAGTCGCGCCGTCGGCGCGGCCCCGCAGGGCCTCAGCGGCTCCTTCGTGCCGCTGATCCGGCCCTGACACCCACCCCTCGCGTCACCCATGGGTCCCGCGCGCCGCCTTCCGGCAGCGCGTCACCTTCCGACGGCGCATCACCTTCTGAAAGGCCCCTTTCATGCGTATTTCCAGCCCGTTGTCCCGTCGCGTCGTGGTCGCGACCGCCGCCGTGCTCGCCGCCGCCGGCGCTCTGACCGCGTGCGGCCCGGCGGACCCGGCCGCCTCCGGCAGCGGTGCGGACGGGAAGGGGAGCGCGCCCGCCAAGGGGGGCACACTGTTCGTCCTCAACTCCAGCCCCCAGGAGGACTTCGACCCCGCCCGCCTCTACACCTCCGGCGGCGGAAACGTTCCTTCCCTGGTGTTCCGCACGCTCACCACCCGCAACCGGGCGGCCGGGGCCGAGGGCACCAAGGTCGTGCCGGACCTCGCCACCGACCTCGGCACACCCAGCGAGAACGCCACCGTCTGGACGTACAAGCTCAAGGAGGGTCTCAAGTTCGAGGACGGCTCGCCCATCACCTCCGCCGACGTCAAGTACGGCGTCGAGCGCTCCTTCGCGGCCGAACTGTCGGGCGGAGCACCGTATCTGAGGGAGTGGCTGATCGGCGGGGACTCGTACCAGGGCCCCTACGGCAAGGGGAAGAAGACCCTGGACTCGATCGAGACCCCCGACGCCCGGACCATCGTCTTCCGGCTGAGGAAGCCCGTGGGCGACTTCCCGTACGTGGCGACGCAGACCCAGTTCGCCCCCGTGCCCAAGGCGAAGGACACCGGCGCGAAGTACGAGGAGCATCCCGTCTCCTCGGGCCCGTACAAGGTCGTGAAGAACACCAACGACGGCCAGCGCCTCGAACTCGACCGCAACCCCCACTGGTCCGAGAAGCTCGACGACCAGCGCAAGGCGTACCCGGACACGATCGACGTGCGCTCCGGCCTGGACTCCGCGGTGATCAACCAGCGGCTCGCCACCAGCTCCGGTGACGACGCCCGCGCCGTCACCACCGACACCAACCTCGGCCCCGCCGAACTCGCCCGGATCGGCCAGGACAAGGAGCTGAAGGCGCGCGTCGGCATCGGCCACTTCGGCTACACCAACTACCTGGCCTTCAACCCGAAGGTGAAGCCGTTCGACCAGCCCGAGGTGCGGCAGGCGATCGCGTACGCGCTCGGCCGGCGCAGCGTCGTCAACGCGGTCGGCGGCAGCTCCCTCGCCGAGGCCGCCACCACCTTCCTGCCGAACCAGAAGGCGTTCGGCTACACCCCGTACGACCACTTCCCGGCAGGTGAGAACGGCAACCCGGAGAAGGCGAGGGAGGTACTGGCGAAGGCCGGCCACAAGAACGGCATCACCCTCACCCTCACCCACGCCACCGATGAGGGCGAGACCGGCTCGAAGGTGGCCGCCGCCGTCCAGCAGTCCCTCCGGAAGGCGGGCATCGAGGTCAGGTTGGAGGGCCTGGAGAAGAACGCGTACAACGAGCGCCGCTGGGACGCCGGCGACACCCCGGGCTTCTTCATCTCCCGCTGGGGCGCCGACTGGCCCGCGGGATACCCCTTCCTCGCCCCCATCTTCGACGGGCGGCAGATCGTCCGGGACGGCGCCAACTTCAATCACGCGCAGCTCGACGACCCGGCGATCAACAAGGAGATCGACGAGATCGGCAAGCTCACCGACCTGGACGCGGCCGCGGCGCGCTGGGGTGCGCTCGACAGGAAGATCGGCGAGCGGGCGCTGACCGTGCCGCTCTACCACCCCGTCTACCAGCGGCTGGTCGGCAAGGACATCAAGAACGTCGTCATCAGCGACTGGACCGGCGTCCTGGACATCTCGCAGGTGGCGGTCAAGTAATGACCTCGCACGACACGGTGGCGGTGTCGACGGCCCCGGCCGCCGCCACCACGCTGCCCGGGGCCGGTGCCGTGTGGCGCCGGCTCCGGGCCCGGCCGGCCGCGCTCACCGCGGGCGCGGTCCTCGCGGTCCTGCTGGGGGCGGCGCTGGCCGCTCCGCTGCTGACGGCGGCGGCCGGCCAGGATCCGTACACGTACCACGACGACCTGATCGACTCGGCGAGCGGCGGAGCACCCCAGGGGTCCTTCGGCGGCGCCGGGGCCGAGCACTGGCTCGGCGTCGAGCCGGGCACCGGGCGCGACCTGTTCGCCCGGCTGCTGTACGGGGCGCGGATCTCGCTCCTGGTGGCGGTCGGTGCCACGGCCGTGCAGGTGGTGACGGGTCTGGCGGTCGGGCTGGCCGCCGCGCTCGGTGGGCGGTGGGTCGATCACCTGCTCAGCCGCGTCACGGACGTGATGGTGGCCCTGCCGGCCCTGGTGCTGGCGATCGCGCTGACCACTGTGGTCCCACCGGGCTTCCCGCGCCCGCTCCTTCTCGTTCTGGTCCTCGGCGCGCTGGGCTGGGGCGGTGTCTCGCGGATCGTCCGCGCCCACACGCTGGCGCTGAGCGGGCTGGACTTCGTCGCAGCGGCCCGGCTGGGCGGCGCGGGCCGATGGCGGGTCGCCCGGCGCGAGTTGCTGCCCGCGCTCGCGGCCCCCGTCCTCACGTACGCGGCGCTGCTGCTGCCCGGCAACATCGTGGCGGAGGCGTCGCTGTCGTTCCTCGGCATCGGCGTGCACCCGCCCACGCCGTCCTGGGGGCAGATGCTGTCGACCGCGACCACCTGGTTCCGCGCCGATCCGATGTACGTGCTGCTGCCGTCCGTACTGCTGCTGGTCACGGTCCTCGCCTTCACCGTGCTCGGCGACGCCCTGCGGGCGGCACTGGACCCGCGTGAGGCGAGCCGTCTGGGCCGGGCCGGCCGACGCGTCGAGAAGAAGGGGAACCCGTGACCGTCACCCGCTTCGTCCTCCGGCGGCTCGTGGGCGCCCTGGTGGTGCTGCTCGTGCTGTCGGCCGCGCTGTACGCGCTGTTCTACCTGCTGCCCGGCGACCCGGCCCGACTGGCGTGCGGGGAGCGCTGCACGCCGGCGCAGGTCGACCAGGTCCGCGAGCGCCTCGGGCTCGACGAGCCGGTGTACGCGCAGTACCTGCACTTCCTCCAGGGCGTCGTCGTGCCGCGGGACTACGCGGCGGCCGGGTCGCCGCTGCCGTGCGCGGCGCCCTGCCTCGGCCTGTCGTACCAGAACGACCAGCCCGTCACGGCGCTGATCGCGGCGGGCCTGCCGGCCACCGCCTCCCTGGCCCTGGGCGCGATGGTGGTGTGGCTGCTGCTGGGCGTCGGCACGGGCCTGGTGTCGGCGCTGCGGCGCGGCGGACCGGCCGAGCGCGTCCTGACGGTCCTCACCCTCGCCGGGACCGGGACGCCCGTGTTCGTCCTGGGGCTGCTGCTGCTCATGGCCGTCTGCGCCCATCTGCAGTGGCTGCCGTTCCCGACGTACGTCCCGCTGACGCAGGATCCGGAGCAGTGGGCGTGGAACATGCTGCTGCCGTGGCTGACGCTCGGCCTGTTCGAGTCGGCCAAGTACGCGCGGCTGACCCGCTCGTCGACCCTCGAGACCCTCGCCGAGGACCACATCCGCACCTTCCGCGCGTACGGGCTGGGCGAGCGTGCCGTGGTGACGCGGCACGCGCTGCGCGGCGCCCTGCCGCCGGTCATCGCCCTGTCCGCCCTCGACCTCGGTTCGATGATGGGCGGCGCGATGATCACCGAGTCCCTGTTCGGCTTGCCCGGGCTCGGTCGCCTTCTGATCGAGAGCGTCCGTTCCGTGGACCTGCCGGTGGTGGTCGGCATCGTGCTGGTGATCGGCGCGGCGGTGGTCCTGGCCAACGCCGTCGCGGACGTGCTGTACACACTCGCCGACCGAAGGGTGGCCCTGTCATGACGTCTCCGGTTCTCGCCGTCCACGACGACGCCGATGAGGGAGGCGGTGACGGCGGCGGCGCGCTCGTCGACGTGCTGGGCCTGACGGTGGACTTCCCCGCCGGGATCGACGGCTTCGTACGAGCCGTCGACGGGGTCTCCCTGCGGCTCGCGGCCGGTGAGGCGCTCGGCCTCGTCGGCGAGTCCGGCTCCGGCAAGAGCACGGTCGCCGGCGCGTTGCTCGGGCTGCACGAGGGGACCGGCGCCCGCCTCGGCGGCACGGTCCGGGTGGGCGGTGTGGACGTGGGCAGGGCGACGGGCGCGGAGTTGCGGCGGCTGCGGGGCGGCGTGGCCGCGATGGTGTTCCAGGATCCGCTGTCGGCGCTCGACCCGTACCAGGCGATCGGCGACCAGATCGCCGAGGTGCACCGGGTGCACTTCCCCCGCGCGTCGCGGCGCACGGCCCGGGAGCGGGCGGTCGCCGTGCTGGACCGGGTCGGCATCCCCGACGCGGCCCGCAGGGCGCGGTCGCGGCCCCACGAGTTCAGCGGCGGCATGCGGCAACGGGCCCTGATCGCCATGGCCCTGGCGTGCGAACCGCGGCTGATCGTCGCGGACGAGCCGACGACCGCGCTGGACGTCACCGTGCAGGCCCGGATCCTCGACCTGCTGCACGAGGTGCGGGCCGAGACCGGTGCGGGTCTGGTGCTGGTCTCGCACGATCTGGGGGTCGTCGCGGGGAGCGTGGACCGCGTCCTGGTGATGCGGGACGGCGCCGTGGTCGAGCAGGGGCCCGTCGAGCGGGTCCTGGGGGCGCCGGAGCACCCGTACACCCGCCGTCTGCTCGCCGCCGTGCCGCGCCTGGAGACCTCGCGGGCCTCCGTCGTGGCTGCGCGCCCGCCGGGGCCTCCCCGCGGTGACGTGCTTCTCGAAGCCGTCGACCTGCGCAAGGAGTTCGGGCGCGGGCGCCGGCGGACCACCGGCGTGGACGGGGTGTCCCTGACGGTCGCGGCGGGCGAGACGCTCGGCATCGTCGGCGAGTCCGGCAGCGGGAAGACGACGCTGGGCCGGATGCTCGTCGGCCTCCTGGACCCGACCGACGGTTCCGTCCGCTTCCGGGGCGAGGAGGTCAGGGGCGTACGCGGCGGACTGCAGATGGTCTTCCAGGACCCGGTCTCCTCGCTGAACCCCCGCCGTTCGATCGGTGAGTCCGTCGCCGATCCTCTGCGGGTCGCGGGCGCGCGCACGGACCGGGAGATCACCGGTCGCGTGCGCGGCCTGCTGGAGCGGGTCGGGCTGGACCCCGACTGGTACGGCCGCTACCCGCACGAGCTGAGCGGCGGCCAGCGGCAGCGCGTCGGCATCGCCCGCGCCCTGGCGCCCGAGCCGCGCCTCGTGGTCTGCGACGAGCCGGTCTCCGCCCTGGACGTGACGACTCAGGCGCAGGTCCTGGAGCTGCTGGCGGACCTGCAGCGGGAGTTGGGGCTGGCCCTGGTGCTGATCGCGCACGATCTCGCGGTGGTACGGCAGGCCAGCGACCGGGTGGCCGTGATGCGGCGGGGCTCGGTGGTCGAGCAGGGCCCCCCGGACGCGGTGTACGAGACGCCCGAGCACCCGTACACGAAGGCGCTGCTGGCCGCGGTCCCGGTGCTCGACCCGACGGAGAGGGCGGCCCGCCGCGTGGCACGGGCAGCCGCGCTCGACGTGGTGGGTGCCTGAGGGGTGCCCGCCGGCCGCGGCGGTGGGGGCGCCGCGGCCGGGTCCGGCGCCGCGCCGGGTCGGGTCGGTACGTGCAACCGACCCGGCGCTCCGTGAGGGTGCGGTCGCGGCGGTCGGCGCGGGCCTCCGGCGCCCTTGGCCACGCGCGGCCGGGTGAGCGGCGGACGCCGGATGCGGGAAACGTGGGGGTGAGGCGGGGGCTCCGGTCCCCCTCCTCGATCGGCGGCGCGCCGTACTGGGACAATGCCCGTATGCGGATCTCAGCCAGGGCGGATTACGCGGTGCGGGCCGCCCTCCTCCTCGCCGGTGCACCCGAGGGCGAGCCCCTGAAGGCGGAGGCCGTCGCCGAGGCCCAGCAGATCCCGCACAAGTTCCTCGAAGGCATCCTCAGCGACCTGCGGCGCGCCGGGCTGGTGGTCAGCCGGCGCGGGGCCGGTGGCGGCTACCGCCTGGCGAGAGACGCCGAGGACATCTCCGTCGCCGATGTCGTGCGTGCGGTCGAGGGCCCGCTGGTCTCCGTACGCGGCGTACGCCCGCCGGGGCTTGAGTACGACGGGCCCGCGCAGGCGCTGCTGCCGCTGTGGGTCGCCCTGCGCGCGAACGTCCGCCAGATCCTGGAGGGCGTCTCGCTGGCGGCCATCGCGTCCGGCGAGCTGCCCGACCTCGTGCACTCCCTGGCGCGGGACCCGGCCGCCTGGACCAATCCCTGACAGGTCACGCGAGCCTCCTCCTCGCGGCCCAACTCCGCACCTGAGACGCGGCCGTCCACCGTTCGGTCACTCCCCTTCGGGCCCCGCCACCCAGCCGTCCCCAGCACCTGATCCGACCTCCGGCGTCTCACAGGGCGGAATGGGATCGACCACCATGTGAAATGCCTCTTGGGGCCGAAACGCGCCTCTGCCACTATGCCTATCAGCCAGGTGGGAAAACTAGGGATCACGAGAGGTGGTGGCAGCCGTGCGCACGCTGAAGCACGCAGGCGACTCGCTTCCCCTCCTCACGGCCCGCCGGCACATCGATCTCGGCCGCACGGCCAGCGCCATCTGTCTGCCTCTCTGAGGCCGTTCCACGCTGTTCCGTCTTCCGCGCCCGTCCCGTCGGAACACCCCCGCGCACGGCCGAGTTCCGGCGTCTGCCCCGAGGGCATCGCGTCATCCATCCCCGTGCCTCCGCACTCCTTGCAACCCTTCCGTGAAAGGACACCTCCGTGTCTGCCGCCAGACCGCTCACCGCCCTGCGTACCGTCGCCGCCATCGCGGCACTTCCCCTTCTGCTCACCGCCTGCGGCTACGGCTCCCAGGCGGCCGAGGACGACGAGCAGCCGAAGGTCGCGGCCGACGCCAAGAAGCTCTCCGCCGGTGAGGTGCGGATCGGCTACTTCCCGAACCTGACGCACGCCACCGCCCTCGTGGGCGTCCAGGAGGGTCTGCTCCAGAAGGAGCTCGGCGGCACCGTGATCAAGCCCTCGACCTTCAACGCCGGCCCGTCCGAGATCGAGGCCCTGAACGCCGGCTCGATCGACATCGGCTTCATCGGCCCCTCGCCGGCCATCAACGGCTACACCAAGTCCAAGGGCCAGAACCTGAGGATCGTCTCCGGTTCCGCCTCGGGCGGTGTGAAGCTCGTGGTCAACCCGGAGAAGATCAAGACGCTGGACGACGTCAAGGGCAAGCGGATCGCGACCCCGCAGCTCGGCAACACGCAGGACGTCGCGTTCCTCCACTGGGTCTCCGAGAAGGGCTGGAAGGTCGACTCGCAGTCCGGCAAGGGCGACGTCTCGGTGCTGCGGACGGACAACAAGGTCACCCCCGACGCCTACAAGTCCGGCTCCATCGACGGCGCCTGGGTGCCCGAGCCGACCGCGTCGAAGCTGGTCAGCGAGGGTGCGAAGGTGCTGCTCGACGAGTCCGACCTGTGGCCGGACAAGAAGTTCGTGATCACGAACATCATCGTGCGGCAGGCGTTCCTCAAGGAGCACCCGGACGTCGTCGAAGCCGTGCTGCGCGGCACGGTGAAGACCAACGCGTGGATCACCGCCAACCCGGACAAGGCCAAGGAGTCGGTGAACGCGGCATTGAAGAAGGAGACCGGAAAGCCGCTCTCGGCCAAGGTGATCGACGCGGCCTGGCCGTCCATCACCCTCACCGACGACCCGCTCGCCGAGACCCTTCAGGCCCAGGCCGACCACGCGGTGGACGCCGGCCTGCTGAAGAAGCCCGAGCTGGCGGGCATCTACGACCTGACGCTGCTGAACAAGGTGCTCAAGGCCGCGGGCAAGCCGGAGGTCGCCGACGCCGGTCTCGGCGCGAAGTAGGCCCGACCTCGTAGCAGCCCGAAGGCCCCCAGGAGATGACGACCTTGTTCGAGGTCGCGCCGGTGAGTTCGTCACCCTCCTGGGGGCCTTCTGGCTGCCGGCAGGTCCACCCCGCTCCCTCAGGGAGCGGGTCACGGACTCACCGACCGCCGTCGTCGCTGACGCCCCGACACGTCCCCGCAATGTGGGAACACTGGTGCAATGCACGGGAGTTGTGGTCTTCTGGACCCATGAGCCTGCTCGTGATGCGCCGACACGTGGACTACGTGCGCGTCACGACCATGGCCTGTTCCGGCTGACCCCGAGGCCCCGTCCCGGCGTCCGGACACCGGCGCGCCCGCCCCGAAGGGCTCGGCGCCTCTCACGGCCCGTTCTCCCCCGCGTTCCGGTTCCGCCCGCCCTCCGGCCCGGCTTGGACGCGCTTCCGGCCTCCGGGCGGCACGGAACACGGAACCGCGCACACCCCACCACCCACACTTCCTGCACCAGGAGGAGACGCATGAGCGTCCACGACATCCCCGACTCCCGCACCGGCACCGGCAGCCCTGGCGTTCCCGGCGATCCGGAGGTCTTCGCCGCGGAATGGGAGGAGTGGCACCGGGACAAGGACGCCCGGCTCGCCTCGAAGCACGGATTCCTCGCGGTGACCGGTCTGCACTGGCTCTCCCCCGCGCCTCAGAGCTTCCCCGGCGTGCCGGGAACCTGGTCGACGGGGCCCGAGGGGGTCGTCGTGGAACTCGACGACGAGACGGAGTTCGTCGTCGACGGCGAGGCGGTGCGCAAGAGGCACGCCTTCGGCGTCATCCCGGAGCGCGGCGGCATCGACGCCGTCTGGGGCGACACGGTGATCGAGGTCGCCAAGCGCGGCGGCCACGACATCGTCCGCCCCCGGCACCCCGCCCACCCGTTGCTGGTCGCCTTCACCGGCACGCCCGCGTACGCGCCCGATCCGCGCTGGGTGGTCACGGGCCGCTACGAAGCCTTCGACGAGCCGCGGCCGACCACGGTGGGCGCGTCCGTGGAGGGCCTCCAGCACGTCTACGACGCTCCGGGCCGCGTCGTCTTCCACCTGGACGGGCAGGAGCTGAGCCTGACCGCGTTCAACGGGCAGGCTCCCGGGAGCCTCACGGTGCTGTTCACCGACGCGACCTCGGGCGTCACCACGTACGCGGCCAACCGGCAGCTCGGGGTGGCCGCCCCCGGACCCGACGGCACCGTGGTGCTCGACTTCAACCGCGCCACCAACCTGCCCTGCGCCTACACCGACTTCGCGACGTGCCCGCTGCCGCCGACCGAGAACCGGCTGCCCGTCGCGATCGAGGCCGGCGAGAAGATCCCCCACGAGCGCGGTCCCGTCTCCTGACGGGACCGCGCGAGCGTCGCCGGGTCGGCTCGTCGCCGTGGCATGGCGGCGGCGTCACGGCAGCGCCGTGGCCGGCCCGTCCGTCTCCCGGCGGATCCGCTCGGCGACGCCCGGCATCCGGTGACGGGCTCCGTGCCGGTGGCGCGGGGCCCGTCTCACCCCACTCCGCCAAAGGCAGGTTCCCCATGAGCATGTCCGGCTTCCTCCGTGTCGACGAGGCGGAGCCACGGCTGGCCGCGCTGAACGTGGTCGACGTCCGTACCCCCGGCGAGTTCGCCTCCGGCCACGTGCCGGGCGCCGTCAACGTCCCCCTGGAGCGCTTCGAGAGCAGCCTGGCGACGCTGCGGAGCGCCGCCGTGACCGGGCCGCTGCTTCTGGTGTGCGCCTCCGGCGCCCGCTCCGAGAAGGGCGTCGCGGTCCTCGCCTCCCACGGGATCACGGCGGCCGGCCTGACCGGCGGCACCCGCGCCTGGGCCGCCGCCGGTCACCGGCTCGCGCACCCGCCCGGTCCCGTACGCGCCGTCTGGGGGATGGAGCGTCAGGTCCGCTTCACCGCCGGGGCTCTGGTGCTGCTGGGTCTGGTACTCGGTCTGCTCGCGCATCCGGCGTTCCAGCTGCTGTCGGCGGGGATCGCCGGGGGGCTGGTGTTCTCGGCGCTCACCGACACCTGTGGCATGGCGGTGGTCCTCGGCCGTCTTCCTCTCAATCGGCGTCCCGTGAGCCCGGAGGGGCGGTCGGGGAGCGGAACCGGTTGAGCAGTGCCGTGAGGAGGACCGCCGTCAGCGTGCCGGCGACGACGCCGCTGCCCAGGATCGTACGGGCCCAGCCGGGGAAGCCCGCGTACAGGTCCGGGCTGAGCAGCGGCAGCAGCCCCGCGGTGAGCGCGAGGGCGGCGGTCAGCGAGCCGGTGCCCGTCCCGGACAGGTCGGCCCGGCGGAGCATCTCGACGCCCATCACGGCGATGACGGCGTAGACGACGAGGGCGGAGCCGCCGACGACGGCCTCGGGGATGCCGGCCAGGGCGCGGGACACGGGCGTGGCCAGACCGAGGGCGATCAGGAGCGCGCCGGCCCCGGCGGTCACGAAGCGGCTGCGGACTCCGGTGAGGCGGCCGATGCCGATGTTCTCGGCGCTGGTCACCATCAGGGAGGTGCCGAAGAGGCCACCGGCCAGGGAGACCAGGGCGTCCGCGCGGGCGACGCGCGGGACGTCCCGCTCGGGAGCGGGAGTCCGGCCGACGGTCTCGCTGTTGAGCACGGTCTGTCCGGTGATCTCGGCCAGTGTGGTGAGGCTGAACACGAGCAGCGGAAGGGATGCCACCACGTCGAACCGGGGTGTTCCGAAGGGCAGGAACGCCGGCAGCGCGAAGCCGCTCCCGGCCGCGGGGGTGACGGCCCCCAGTCCGGTCGTCACCGCCACGAGCGTGCCGACCGCCATCCCGATGAGGACCGAGGTCTGCCGCCAGACGCCGGTCAGGAGCACGTACGCGGCGACGGTCGCCGCGACGGTGAGCGCGGCGAGGAGCACCGCGCGCGGCTCCCCCGTGCCGTCCGGTCCGGTGACCAGCCGGGCCGCGACCCGGATCATCGCGATGCCGATGAGCAGGACGGTCACGCCCATGACCAGCGGCGGGAAGAGCCGTACGACACGGGCGTACAGGGGGAGGACGGCCAGCAGGAGCGACGCCGCCAGGAAGACGGCGCCGGCGGCGGTCGGTGCCCCGTGGTCCTGCGCGATCTGCAGGAACAGCGCGGTCGCGGCGCCGCCGGGGAGCATGACGAAGGGGAGGCGGCCGCCGATCCGCCAGACGCCGAGGGACTGGAGCAGGGCGCCCGCTCCGCACAGCAGGAGGACGGCGCTGAGCAGCGAGGCCGTCGCGGTCGGGGGCAGCCTCAGGGTGCCGGCGACGAGGAAGACGGTGGAGACCGGGGCGGCGATCATCGCCAGGACGTGCTGGGCCGACAGGGGCACGAGCCGCCGCAACGGCACCGGTGCGTCGACCGTGTCGGGGGCGTGGCCGGCCGGCGTGGTGCGGGTGGCCGTCATGCCGTCGTCTCCAGCCACGGGAGGTCGGCGGCGGCGTAACGGTAGGCGCGGAAGACGGCGTTGGGCTCGGCCGGGAACAGGCCCCGGACCTCGCTCTCGCCGTAGCCGGCGAAGTAGGGGACGACGTACTCCCAGCACAGGTAGCCGTCCTTCGTCACCTCGAACAGTCGCCCGGACGGGGAGTCGGTGACGAGCGTGTTGCCGTTCGGCAGGCGTTGCGCGGAGCCCATGAACGGCGCGAAGAAGAACTCGCGGGCCGGGTCGTGGTACTCCCACACGACGTCGCCCCCGGCCCGGTCGATCTCGATCACCCGGGAGTACGGCACGTCGTGGCCGGGCCGGAAGACGCCGTTGTCGAAGACCAGGAGTCGGCCGTCGTCCAGTTCGGTGGGCGCGTGCTGCTGGCTGACGGTGCCGGGGCGGCTGCGCCAGAGGATCTCGCCGGTGTCGCGGCTGATGACGACGACGGCCGAGACGCTGCGCAGGCTGGCGAGGACGGTGCCGTCCTTCAGGGGCGTGACGCTGTTGATGAGGGGCCAGTGCTCACGGGCGTACGCCTCGTGCAGCGGGTACGCGTCGCGGTCGAGGTGCTCCGCCGCCCGCCAGGACCACAGGAGTTCGCCGTCCGGGCCGACCTCCTGGATGGTGTCGGCCCAGACAACGCCGCCGGCGGCTTCGGATCCGGGCACCCCGCCGCGTACCGCCGCCGCCTCGGGCCCTGCCAGGGGCTCCAGGGCGGTGTAGAGGATGCGGCCGTCGACGAGGTGGTGGGCGTCGTGGTGCTGGAGCGGGTCACGGTGCTCCCGCAGCACGGTGCCGTCGGGTGCCGCGTGGAGCATGACGCCGCCCCGGTACTTGTGCCACATCGGGAAGAGGGCCTTCTCGCCCGGGAGTACGCCGTTGTACGCGAGGGTTCCGCCGGCGAGCAGCCGGGCGTGGCGGCCGGGACGGTAGGGCAGGTCCCAGCGGTGGACGGTGCGGCCGTGGAGGTCGACGAGGTAGACCTCGCCGGTGCCGGTGAGCGGCGCGTAGAGGGTGTAGCCGTCGTAGGCGGCCGTCTCGTCGAGGGCGACGAGGCCGGTGGGACGACGGCGGCGGGAGTTCTGGTCGATCGGGGGCACGTCAGGGCTCCTTGCGTCAAACTTTCTTTGATGAGAGCAACTGACTTTGACGGTAGGAGCCTTGTGTGACGGGCGTGTGTCAGGAGTACGAAACCGTCTCCGGGTTCCCGGCAGGAGCGGCGTAAGGTGCCGTCAAGCGCCGTCGGCCAGGGAGAACGGCGACTCGGGGCGGGGAAGGACAGGACGGATCCATGGACGCCGTGAACACACCGCGGGTGGGTGCCGCCGTACGCCGCCGCCGACGCGCGCTGGACCTGACGCTCGCCGACGTGGCCGGGCGCAGCGGGCTCTCCTCCCCCTTCCTCAGCCAGATCGAGAACGACCGGGCGCGGCCCAGCATGCGGTCGCTGCAGCGGATCGCGGACGCGCTCGGCACCACGGCGGTGCAGTTGCTCGCGGCCTCGGACGAGACCCGCACGGTCGACGTGGTGCGCGCGGGCGACGACAGCGGCCTCGACCGGGAGGCACGCGTCCGGCCGGTGGTGCGCGGCCGCCATCAGCTGCACGCGCTGGAGTTCGTCGGCGCGCACGAGGCGGACCGCGAGTTCCGGCACCGCAACGACGAGTTGATGTACGTGGCGGAGGGGGCCGTGGAGGTGGAGGCCGAGGGCCGGATCCACCGGCTGGGGCGCGGGGACACGCTCCTGCTGTCCGGCGGCGTCCTGCACCGCTGGCGTACGACGGAACCGGGCGCCCGGGTGCTGGTGGTCGCGATCGGCGACCACGTGGAGGTACTGGAGCCCTGACGGGCCGACGGGGCCGGGTGAGGCGGGATGCGTCGGTGGGGTTCGGACGTCGAGTGAACTCCAGGCTCCGTAGGGGAAGTCCTGCCGCTCACGCCCCGGGGCAGTCGGTGCGGTGCCGCCTCGGACGCGCTCAGGCGTCGGCTGCCTCCTGGACGATCCGGTCGAACTGCGCGCCCATCGCTTCGGCGAGCGCCTTCGCGGCGGAGAGCGGGCGGACCATGACCGTGAAGTCGTCGATCTTCCCCTCGTCGTCGAAGTGGAGGAAGTCGCAGCCCTGGATGCGCCGGCCGCCGACGGTGGCGGTGAAGACGAGGGCGTGGTCGCGGCCGGCGGGGTCGGCGATCTCGCGGACGTACGTGAAGTCCTCGCAGACGCGCATCACTCCGCGCAGGATGGCCGCGGTGATCGCCTTGCCGGGATAGGGCTTGAAGGCGACGGGGCTGGTGAAGACGACGTTCTCGGCGAGGAGCGCCTCGATGGCGGCCTCGTCGCGGTCCTCGACGGCCTTGCGGAACGGATGCACGGGACCACCCCTAGTCAATTAATTGAATAGACGCGTCGGAGGCTATCCCGGCGGGGTGTCGCTGTCCATACCCGCGCGGGGCAGGCCAGGGCAGCGCAGGGCAGGCGAGCGGGCGACGGTGGAGGTCCGTCGCCCGCTCGCCTGCTCGCTTACCGGGGGGCAGGGCTGGGTCAGAAGATGCTGTCGTAACGGGTCCAGCTCGTGACGTCGGTCTTCACTCCGGGCTTGAGCGGACTCCTCCAGTCGCCGGTGCCGGAGTAGAAGGTGACGCCGTGGGCGGTGGCGGTGGGGGTGACGGCGGCCATGAGGTCGGCGCGGCCGTCGCCGTTGGCGTCGCCCACGCCGACGACGTCCAGGAAGCCGCCCCAGCCGCCGCCGACCCGGGTGCGGGCGGCGAAGGTGCCGTCGCCCCTGCCGAGGTAGAGCCAGAGGACACCGGAGCGGTCGCGGGCGAGGAGATCGCCGGCGGGGCCGCCGGCGAGGTTTCCGACGGCGGCGACCTCGTTGTAGACGCCCCAGCCACCGCCCACCCGCTTGCGGGCGGAGAAGGGGGCGGACGCGTTGCCGGTGCCGGGGTAGAGCCACAGGACGCCGGCCCTGTCGGTGGCCAGGAGGTCGGGACGGCCGTCGCCGGTGGCGTCGCTGCCGGCCGCGATCCGGTCGTACGTCTGCCAGCCGCCGCCGATCCGGGTGCGGCCGGAGAGCGGCTTGTCCCGGTTTCCGGTGCCCTGGTAGAGCCACAGGACGCCGCTCGTATCGCGGGCCAGGACATCGGGGGCGACGGTGCCCGCGACGTGACCGGCGGTCTCCAGCCGGTCGTACACCTGCCACCCGCCGCCGACCTGCGCCCAGTGGAGGCTCCGTACCGGGCCGCCGACGGCGGTGGGCTGGGACCGGAAGGACCTCAGGAGGCCGCCGGGCTCGCGGCCGAAGAGGTCGGCCGTACCGTCGCCGTCGAAGTCGTGCGGCGCCGGGGGCCGGTTGACCGTGAAACGGCCGGAGAGCCGCAGCTCGGGCCCGATGCCCTCGTCCGGCGCGGCCGTGAGGGACCACTCGTACGCGCCGCCGCGTGCCGGACCCGGCGTCTCCGTGCCCAGGTCGCGGCCGTCCCAGCGCCAGGCGAGGGTGCGCGGCGCCGTGGCGGCGGGGTCCCAGGACCAGAAGGTCCGCGCCCCGCTCGCGACGTGGGTGAGGGTCAGCGTGGCCCGGACGTCGCCGCGGGACAGGTTCCACGCCAAGTCGACCCCGCCCGCGACCTGTTCGCCGGTGAGCGTCGCCGGGACATGGGTGCCGGTCGCGGTCACGGTCGTCGCCTGTCCGGTGGAGGCGACCAGTGCGACGTCCGGCCGGCCGCCGTCGGCGCGCGGCGAGATCCGGTACAGCCCCTCGCCCCGGTCGGGCGTGCCGCCCCGGACCAGCAGCGAGCCGTCGGGTCCGGACACGGCGGAGGAGAACGCGGTGAGCAGCACGGCCTTCTCGCCGGTCGCGATCGACTGGACGGTGAAGGGCCGCACCGTGGGCTGTCCGGTGCGGGCGGTCGTGTCGATGTGGGCCTGCTGGCCGTACGCCAGCCAGTCGCCGACCAGGTACAGCGGGTCGGACGAGTGGCCGCCGCCCGGGCTCCACGTGTACGCGGTCCCGGACCCGGGTCGGGCGACGGCGATCCCCGCGCCGCCCGGTACCCGCGTCTGGCGCCAGGCCACGTGGGTGGCGGAGACGGCGCCCGCTCCGGCGTACTCGCCGTCGCCCTGCGGGTACCAGCTCGACTGCCCCGTCACGAGATCGACGGCGATCTTGGCGGGCATCCGCTCGTCGGCGACCCAGCAGTCGTAGAGCGCGAACCGCGGGCCGGCCCAGCCGCCGGTGGAGTCCCAGCAGTCGACCTGGACTCCGCCGGCCGTCTTGCGGGGCTGCGGCGTGCCGCCGGCGAGCACGTCGGCGTCGAGCGTGAGGGCGTACTGCACGGTGTTGCCGTTCTCGTCCCGCGCGAGGAGGAGGTGGTCACCGGCCAGGCCCACGACGTAGTAGCCGTCGCCGAGCGTGTCGAGGTCGATCACGAGCGGTGCCGTATCGGGCCGCGCCATGTCGCGGACCTCGACGAGCCGGGCGGACGCCTGCGTGGACCGGTCGCCCGAGACGACGAGGTCGCTGCCGCCGCCGAGCGCGTAGGTGCCCGGCAGGACGAGCGAGGACCCGTCCGCGTACCGGGTCCACCGGAACTCGGGAGTGGCGCCACGGGTCTTCGACAGAAAACCGCTGAAGCCCGCCCCGGCGACGTCCGCGTCCGCCGGGAACGGAACGACGGTGCCCTGCGGGCCTTCCTGCACGCCCGGCGGTGTCGCGGCGGCGGCCGGCAGCACGGAGACGGCGCCGCCGGTGACGCCGAGGACGACCGTCGCCGCGATGGCGGCGAGACGGTGGCGGCGGTGGTGGCGACGGCGGTGATGCGTGCGGACGAGTGTCATGTTGATGGTTCCCTCCCCTGGAGCAGGGGAGGCTACCGGATGGGGAACAGGCCCTTCCCACCGGCCTCCGCTGGTGGAGACCGCAGGTCAGGGCGGTTTTCCGGAGCCGCCGCGCACGCGCCCGCCGGGCGGGGCGCAGCAGGCGCGTGCGGGGGTGGATCAGTGGGGCTGGGCGGTCGGCATGATCGTGACCTGCTGGAGGTTCACGTGCGG
This sequence comes from Streptomyces roseofulvus, assembly GCF_039534915.1. Classification (NCBI taxonomy): domain Bacteria; kingdom Bacillati; phylum Actinomycetota; class Actinomycetes; order Kitasatosporales; family Streptomycetaceae; genus Streptomyces; species Streptomyces roseofulvus. Next base: position 328,074 of record NZ_BAAAWE010000001.1, read on the forward strand.
GGGCAGGGTGGCGAGGAAGCCGATGGTCTCGGCGATGTCGTCGGGGGTCAGCCACCGCATCGACTCCTTGGAGCCCTCCAGCCAGTCCAGGGTGCCCTGGTCGGTGACGTGGCTCTGCAGCTCGGTGCCGACGATGCCGGGCTCGATCGCCGACACCCGGACGTTCTTCGCGCCCAGTTCGACGCGCAGGTGGCGCGAGAGGTGGGTGACGTACGCCTTGGTGCCGGAGTACACGGCGAAGTTCGGGAAGATGTTCTGCGCCGCGATGGACGAGGTGTTGATCAGGTCGGCGACGCCGCGCTCCCGGCCCGCGCTCACCAGGTGCGGGGTGAACGCGCCGATGACGTTCATCAGGCCGGTGATGTTCAGGTCGATCTGGTGCTGCCACTGGCCGGTGGCCCGTTCCTCGATCGGGGCGGGCAGCATGACGCCGGCGTTGTTCAGCAGCAGGTCGGCACCGCCGAGCTCGGTCTCGACGCGGTCGGCCGCCGCCCGGACGGCCTCGGCGTCGGTGACGTCGGCGGCGAGGGCGAGGGCCGTGCCGCCGTTCTCGGCGATCCGCGCGACCAGGTCCTTCAGCCTGTCGGCGCGCCGGGCCAGGACGGCCACGCGGGCGCCGAGCGAGGCGAGCTTCACGGCTGCGGCCTCACCGATGCCGCTGGAGGCGCCCGTGACCACGGCGACGCGGCCTCGGAGCGGGGTGAGGGGAGCGAAGGTGGTGGAAGGGAGGGTGGTGGAAGGGAGGGTGGGCACGGTGAACCTCCGTGGGGCATCGGGGTGGGCGCCGAGGGGATCTCGGTACGTTCTCCATCACAGCGGCCCGGCGCCCCGCTGGCGCCGCCATAGCAGGCCCTCTCCCGGCTGGTACCGGCAGGGCCACCCTCGGGCCGACGGCCAGGTCGGGCCGTGGTCACACTGGGGGTATGGATCGCAGCAAGGAGATCGCCGGCTTCCTCCGCACCCGTCGGGCCGCGATCACACCGGAACAGGCCGGGCTCGACTCGGACGGCCGCGTCCGGCGGGTGCCGGGGCTGCGCCGGGACGAGGTGGCGCGGCTGGCCGGGATGAGCACCGAGTACTACACGCGACTGGAGCAGGGACGGGCGGGGAACCCGTCACCGGAGGTCGTCGAGGCGCTGTCGCGGGCCCTGCGGCTGAACGCCTCGGAGCGCGAGCACCTCGGCGACCTGTTGCTGGCCCGCCGCGCGGCGGTGAGACGCGGCCCGCAGCGGCCCCAGCGGGTACGACCGGGGCTGTTCCTGATGCTGGAGACGCTGGGCCATGTGCCGGCGTTCATCCTGGGGCGGCGCACCGACGTGCTGGCTTCCAACCACCTGGCCCGCGCGGTGCTCACCGACTTCGATGCGCTGCCCGCCCCGCGCCGGAACCTGGCCCGCTACTACCTGCTGGACCCGCAGGCACGCGAGCGGGTCGGGGACTGGGAGCGGATCGCCGCCGAGACCGTGGCCATCCTGCGCCTGGAGGCCGGCCGCCACCCCGACGACCGGCAGCTGGCCGACCTGGTCGGCGAACTGACTCTGCTTTCACCGGAGTTCTCCGGGTGGTGGAACGACCACAAGGTGCTGCGCCGCACCCATGGGGACAAGCACTACGTCCACCCGCTGGTCGGCGAGATGCACTTCGCGTACGAATCCTTCCAGGTCCCCGGCGACACCGAACAGACCCTGTGCGTCTACAACGTCGAACCGCAGTCGCCGACCGCCGAAGCGGTACGGCTCCTGCGCGGCTGGGCCTCCCCGGCGGCGGTACCCGACCCGGCCGCGGAGCCCGCCGACGGGGGACATGCCCGGTAGCGCCCTCGCCTTCGGGGCGAAGGGCCCTCAGCCGATCGGCGCGTACAGCACGCCCAGCTTGTCGATCTCGTCGCCCGACCGGCCCGTGAAGCCGACGATCTGCCGGCCGGACGGTGCGGTGAAGGTGCGGGTGTCCGACGTCGCCACGCCCGCGGCGAGGGTACGGCCCCGGTCGGTCGTGAAGGACGCCGAGAAGATCCGGGTGCGCCCGTCCTTCTGGCCCCGTGTCAGCCGGACCGAGGTGAGGTGCTCACCTGAGGCGAGCGTCAGGGACGTCGCCGTGCCGCCCGTGCCGCCGTGGGTCAGGGCCGTACCGCCGTCGTGCGTCAGCGACACCGCGTCCAGGCGTGAGCCGCCGCGCAGGGTCAGGGTGCGCGGCGACACGGTGGCCGGGAGGTCGTCCGCGTCGTTGAACGCGGCGCCGTGCGGTCCGCCGAAGAAGTCGCTCGCCCTCAGGGACGGGGCGAGGGTGTAGGAGAAGTCGACGGTGTGCGGGAAGTGGTCGGAGAGGTGCTTGCCGTCGGAGCGGAGGAAGGACGCCCACTCGTTGTGGTAGCGGGTGGCATCGAGGCTCAGGAGTGCGCTGCCGCGGTACAGGACCTTGTCGACGACCTCGCAGGCGTCGGTCGGGGCGGTGGAGTCGCAGAGCAACGGGTCGGCGCCCTGCGGGGGCGCGGAGCCGCCCTTGACGAGGTCGACCCACGGGTCCTTCAGGCCGTTCTCGGCCAGCAGGGTGCGGATGTTGTCGCCCGCGCGCGTGTACCGCGTGTTCGTGTCCCCCATGACGATCACGGCGTTGCCGGAGGAGTTGGCCTGGATGAAGTCCGACAGCTGCTCGACGTTGGCGCGGCGGGCGGCCAGGGCGTCCTCGGTGCTGTCGGCGTTGGTGTGGACGTTGTAGAGGTCCAGGAAGACGCCCTCGGCGAGCCGCATACGGGCTAGCGAGAAGCCTTTCGGCGTCAGGCAGTTGGTGCCGGTGCAGTGGTTCCACCGGACCCGCTGGAAGTCCTCGAAGGCGTAGTCGGAGAGGGTGTTGAGCCCGTCGCCCAGCGCGGCTCCGCCGCTGGTGGCCGTGCGATGGGGGTGGGTGTCGTGGGCGTACAGGGAGGCGTGGTAGTTGAAGTCCTCCTGCACGTTCACGATGTCGTACGGGCCGAGCCGCTCGCCGATGAGCGGGGTGTTCGTCTCCGGGTCGCTGTCGCCCAGGCCGAGGGGGAGGCCGGCGATGTTGTACGTGAGGACCCTGAACGACCCGGTGGTGGCGGTACTGGCGGTGGCGGTCGTCGTGGCGGTGGCCGCCGGCGTGGCGGTGAAGCCGACGAGGGTCAGGGCCGCGGCCGCGAGGGTACCGAGGAGTCTTCTCATGGGGGGGTGTCTCCGGTCGGAGGAGTAGGGGACGAGACGTGAACGGTGCTCAGGTTCGCCGTACAACAACACGATGAGCAAGGGGACTTGAGGAAACCACGGACACGGATGCGAACCGCCGCGCCCGGGTCGTCCGCCGCTCACCCACCAGTCGTTCAATTTTCATCTTTCGCCTCGATCCTCCTCAGTCGGCGCAGCAGCGCCCGGGCGAGCAAGCGGGAGCCAGGAGGCGTTTCATGGGGCACGGCCATCACGGGCACGGTCATCACGGGCACGGTCATCATCCGCACGGACACGACCACGACGACGAACACCCGGCGTCGGAGTTGCCCGCCGCCTTCGACGTCTCCGTGCCCGACGAGGCCCTGACTCCCGAGCAGCGGTCGCGCCGCGCGCTGCTGCGCCGCGCGGGACTGCTCGGCGCGGGACTGACCGCCGGGAGCGTCCTCGCCCCGCGGACCGCCGCGGCCGCCGCCGCACCCGGTTCCCGCCGGACGAACGGCTTCCTGTGGCTGGCCGGCGACCACCACATCCACACCCAGTACAGCAACGACGGCAAGTACCGCGTCGTCGACCAGGTCCGGCAGGGCGCCAGACACGGCCTGGACTGGCTGGTCATCACCGACCACGGGAACGCGACCCACGCCAGGATCGGCGTCGAGAAGGTCAACCCGGACATCCGCGACGCCCGCGCCGCGTACCAGGACACCCTCGTCTTCCAGGGCCTGGAGTGGAACATCCCGGGCGCCGAGCACGGCACCGTCTTCGTCCACCCCGGCCCCAACGAGGTCGCCGTCCTCAAGCGCTTCGAGACCGACTACGACGGCGGCGTCAAGGGCGCCGGCGACTCCACGCCCGCCAACGAGGCGCTGGCCGTCGCGGGCCTGGACTTCCTCGCCGACCAGGTCCGGCGGCGCCAGGTCAAGGACGTGCTGATGCTCGCCAACCATCCGTCGCGCAAGGGCATCGACTCGCCGCACGAGATACGGGCCTGGCGCGACGCCACCGGGGACGGCCGCCGCATCGCCGTCGGCATGGAGGGCGCCCCCGGCCACCAGGCCGCCGGCATCGCCCGGGGCCTGGGCATGGGCCGTGCCCGGGGCCTGTACGACGGCAGCCCGGGAGCCAACTCCTTCCCCGGCTACCCGCTGGAGAGCTACCGCACCTGGGGCGGCTTCGACTGGATGACCGCCACCGTCGGCGGACTGTGGGACAGCCTCCTCGCCGAGGGCAAACCCTGGTGGATCACCGCCAACTCCGACTGCCACCACGTCTACACGGACACCGCCGTCCGAGGCCCGGACGGCGACTTCACCGCCGACGGCAAGCACGGCGACCCGGTCTACGGCGGGAGGATCGACCTCACCGAGGGCGACTACTGGCCCGGTCAGTACAGCCGCACGCACGTCGGCGCCGACGGCTTCGGCTACGCCGCCGTGATGGACGGCATCCGGGCGGGTCGCGTCTGGGTCGACCACGGGCAGCTGATCAGCGGACTCGACGTCCGCGTGGCCGGCGGTCACCGCTGGGCCACGCTGGGCGGCGCCCTCCACGTCAGGAGGGGTACGCACGTCACGCTGACCGTCGACCTCGCTCTCGCCGGCGCCCCCAACTGGGCCGGTTTCGTGCCGCGCTTGTCCCGCGTGGACGTCATCCAGGGCGACGTGACCGGCCCGGTCGCGGACCGGGACGCCTTCACCGCGCCGACGGCCCGGGTGGTGACGTCGTACGAGGTGAACAAGACGTCCGGCAGCGTCCGCCTCACCTACGACCTCGGCCGCGTCGACCGCCCGGTCTACCTCCGGCTGCGCGGCACGGACGGCCACCGCTCCGCTGTCGGAGCGATGGGGGCCGCGGTCGATCCCGCCGGCCCGGCCATCGACGTGATCGGCGACGCCGACCCGTGGCGCGACCTGTGGTTCTACTCGAACCCGGTGTGGGTCCTGCCGTCGTGACGCCGCACGCTCTGACGGTCGACGCGGGCGTCAGGGACCTGCGCGCCGCCGACCACCTGCTCCACGGGCTGGCCGCCGTACTCGACCTCCCCGACGCCGTGTTCGGATGCACGCACCTGGTGCGCGGTGAGCGGCCGCGTGTCGTGGTGTCCCTCGCCCTGCCGTCCGGGCCGCTCCTCAGCACCGTCGAGGAGCGGCTCGCGGCCCACGGCCACCCGGTGACGCGTGGCATCCCCGACGCGGTGGGCCGCGCGGTGCTGTACCCCGGCGCGGCCTCCCTCACGGGCACGCTCACCGTCGCCGACGTCGTCGCGCGCTCGGCGATCGACCGCGTGACCGTGCTCGGCGCCCCGCACCCGCCGACGACGGACACCCGTCTCGTCACGAACGGCCACGTACGCCCCCGATGGACGGACGACGGCGACCTCGTCCTGTCCGCCATGCCCGCGGCGGGCGGCGTACTCGTGCCCTTCGAGATGCCGGACCCGACTCCGTGCTGCGCGGACCACTGAGCGCGGCGCCGCGGCGCGGTGGTTCAGGGCTTGCCGGTGCAGCCGACGTCGTAGGCGCGACCAAGCGGACGCACGAGGGGCTGGACGTCGATCGTGGCGGCGGGGCATTCGGCACGGGTCCCGGCGATGGCGAGGACCTTGCGGGCGGGGGCGGGCTTCTTCGAGGAACAGAGGGTCTCGGCACCGGTTGCCGTCAGGCAGTCGCCGACGACCACCTCGCCGCCGCCGCGCCCCGGGTCCCCCGGGTGGGCGCCCGAGAGGTCCCGCGCGCAGACGACGCCGTCGGGTATGTCGGCCAGGGCCGGGTCGTGGGCCGGACTGCCGCTCCTGCTGTTCTGCTCCACCATGTGCGACTCCATGAACGACGGGAAGTGCCGGTGGATGGCGCGGTGCAGGGGCGAGGCCGACGCGCAGGAGCTGGGGGCTTCGATGTGCGGTCAGGTGGCCGCGTACAAGTAGCCACCGAGTGGTCCGGCTTCTGGGCGCCCTCCCCCAGGGGGTGCCGGGCAGGCGAGATCCTTCAGCGCGCGGTCGCGGCACCCCGCCCCTTGCGCCCACTGGATGCCCGGGTGCCCGGACGGGCACCCGGGCGCCGCTGGGACGGCGACGGACGCCCGTCGGGCCACTCGGGCGGGGCAGTTCCTCCGCGCGGCTGCGTCGCCGGGTCCGCGTTGCAGGTCTGGGTGTACGGGCCGTCGGGGTGGCGCAGGTGTGGGTCGTCCGGCAGTCCCGTACGCACGCGGGCGTCCGGTCCGGCCGTGGCGCGAGGGGCGGCGACAGACCGGGAGGGGAGTGCTGGATTCCGTCCGCGCGGACAGGCATGCTGACGGCGGACCGGGCGTCGGGGAGTCGACCAGTTCGGCCTGCCCGCTCCCGGCGCGCGGCCGGCCGGGGCGGGAACCGTCTGTGTCCTGGCGAAGTCGTTTCGTCCCTCCGCTCCGGTCGCCCGGGGGCGCGCTCGTGGCCATGCTGGTCGTCGTCGTGGCGCTGATGGTCATCGACGTCCTCCTCGCCGTCCGCGTACGCACCGGGCCGTCGCTGGACAGCGGGCGGGCCGAGAGGACCACGCGCGACATCGGCAGGCTGTTCTCCGTCATCCACGAGAGCGAGGAGGCCCGGCACGTGCTCGCCGCGGAGTCCGGGACCGCGCCGGTACCGGACGTCCACGCGGACCGGGCCCTCGTGCTCGCGGACGCGATCACCCGCGAGACCGCCACCCTGGGCCTGGACTCCGAGGGCACCGCCCTGAACTCCGCCCTCTCCACGTGGGTCGTCAACCCCGCCGCCGGCATCCAGCCCCTGTTGACGACGACGGACCGCCTCGCCGCCGCCCTCGACGCCCGCAAGGCGCGGGCCCGTCACGAGGCCGAGACCGGGCAGAACACGCTCTTCGCGCTCCACTGCGTCTTCGTCGCCGCGCTGCTCCTGCTGCTCGGCGGCCTGGTGTGGACGCTGTGGCGCAGGATCGTCCGCCCGCTCGCCGACCTCGAAGCCCGTCTCGGCAGCACGGCCGCCGACGCGGCCCCGCTCCCTCCGCCCGATACCCGAGGCTGGCTCGGCGGCGTGTGGAGCGAGGCCGAACGCACCCTCCTCCTGCTCAAGCAGTCCCGCCACCGCGCCACCCAGGCCGACCTGGCTCTGCGCACCGACGCGGTGACCTCCCTGGGTCTGCAGCGGATCCTGGCCGCCCATCACTCCCCCGGGCCCGGTGTGGACGCGCACGGCGAGTTGATGGCGGCGGAGGGCCTGATCGCGGGCGACTTCTTCGACACCCTCGCCCTGTCCGACGGCACGACCGCCCTCATCCAGGGCGACGTCGCGGGCCACGGCGTCGAGGCCGGCCTCCTCGCCGTCCAGACCAAGAGCGCCGTCCTGTCGGCGCTCCGCCTCAGTCTCGACCCGAGGGTGGCGGCCGCGGCAGCCTGGTCGATGCTCTCCACGGAGGACGAACGGTTCACGACCCTGGTCATCACCGTGCTCGACCCCGGTCGGGGAAGGCTGCGCTGGCTCAACGCCGGACACGAGTTCGCGCGGGTACGCCGCGCCGACGGCTCCGTCGAGGAACTGCCGCCGACCGGGCCGGTGATCGGGTCCTTCGTCACGGTCCCCGAAGACACCTGGGAGGTCGTCACGACCACCCTGTCCCCCGGCGACCTCGTCCTGCTCGCCACCGACGGCCTGACCGAGGCCCGCGACGCCCACGGCGCCATGCTCGGCGAGCAGACGGTCACCGACCTCCTCGCCGACACCGGTCCCGACCCGCGCGAGACCGTCCGCCGGCTCCATCTCACCGCCCAGCACCACGGCACGGACTGGGAACGCGACGACATCACCGTCCTCGCCGCCACCCTCACGGATCCCGGCGCGGCGAACGCGAACTGAGACCGGTGCGACGCAGACGGGCCGGGCACCCTCCTGCCGGACCCCGCCCCCCCTTCTCCTCCTTCGCCCCCTCGGGGAGACTGCCGCCATGCCTGCCGCACTCCCCCGTCCCGCCACCGCGCTCGCCTGCGTGGCCGTCGTGTTCTCCACCGCCTGCGGTCCGTTCCGGGGCGACCCGGCCGGACCTGAGCTCGTCGGCAGGTCGATCAGGGCGACCGAGTCGGCGAAGTCCGTGACCCTTCACATGGACGGGCTCTCCTTGACGGTGCCGATGGAGGGCCGCGTCTCCCTCGACACCCGAGGGAACTGCACCGCCACGATGTCCTACGGCACGGCGGGCACGGCCGAACTGATCAGGATCAACGGCAAGGACGTGTACCTCCGCCGCGACGAAACGCTCCTGCGCACGCAGGAGCGACACCGAAGCCCGAAGGAACTCGACGCCCTGGTCGACAAGGTCCGGGGCCGCTGGACGAGGCCGCCTGTCGACGGCCCGGACGCCCCGGCCGAACTGACGCTCTGCGACCGGGTGCCTCTCCCTCCAGGGCTGGGCAACGGCTGGGACGACGACTCCGCGAACGGCGAACCGGCCACCGTGGACGGGCACAGTGCCGTGAAGCTGGTGAGGCCGGACAGCGAAAGCGAGACAGTGGTCTACGTCGACGCGGAAGACCCCCCGTATCTCTTGAAGATCGTCACGAAAGGCGGTGAATCGCCGGGAACGACGACCTACTCGCACTACGACAGGCCGGTCGAAGCCAAGGCCCCGGCGCCCGAGGACATCGTCCTCACCGACTGACGGTTCTCGCCGGCCCCGTACGGAACTCGGTGTCGGCGCGATGGATGCCGTCGAGGTCCCCTGAGCTGTCCGAGCCAGACGATGTCGAGTACGGACAGGTGCCGCAGCGGGTGGAGGGTGAAGTAGGTGGCGGAAAGCCGGCCCGCGGAGGCGATCCTCACGTCCTCGCCCTCGGGATCGTCCGCGGGGCGTCCTGTTCACCGGCGCCCGCGCACTGCGGCCATGTCGATGCAGTCGGTCTCGTCTCGACCCGAGGCGTGGAACGCGTCGGCGGCGGGAGCCGAGGCGAGGCGGGCGGTCCCGGTGTGGACGACCTCGTAGAGAGTGGCCAGGGAGAAGGTGGCGCGGGACTCTTCCAGGGCCGCGGCCACTCGCGTTCGAAGGCGGGCACCCAGCGATCGGCGCGGCGATCGGCACGCAGTCGGTCGAGGAGCTCGGCCGGCGCTCTGGGCGGGAGAGCGTACGGAGAGGCAGCGGCGGTGTGGTCGGGCTGCGCGCTCATCGGCACCCCCGTGGGGGACGTGGTGGTGACACGGTACGCGGAAGGCGGGCGCCTCTTGCACCATCGCAGGCAGCAGTCGCGACGCCCCCGCTGCGGCACTCCACGCACGGACGCGTCCACACTCCCGTGCTCCGCCGGTCGACACCCCGTCGCATGAGGCACCGACGGCCTGTGGGAGCGTCTGCCGTATGCCGTGCGTTTTCTGTGAGCTCATCCGCGAGGACCGAGCGCACTGGGTGGCCCGTGGTCCCCAGGCGTGCGCGTTCACCCCGCGCGACCCTCTCGCCCCCGGACACACCCTGGTCGTACCGACCTCCCACTTCGCCGACCTCTTCGACACACCCAGCGAGGTCCTGGCCGAGACGACGGCGCTGGTCCAGCGTCTGGCCAAGGCGATGCGGACCGGACTGAACGCGACAGGGGTGAACATCCTCAGCGCGAACGGTCCGGCCTCTGAGCAGTCGGTGCACCACCTGCATTTCCACGTCGTCCCGCGGTGGCCCGAGGACGGCATCTCCACCTGGCCGACCGGCCGCTCGCACCACCGGCTCGCCGGAGACCCGGCGAAGCGGATCGCCCACGTACTGGCGGCGGAGACAGAGCACACGGGTGGCTGAGGAGCCGGGGCCCAGATGAGTAGTTGGTCGCCTGAGGTAGATGAGGTGCTCGAGGCGTCGGGATGGATGCCTTGGACGGAAGGTCGACACGGCACGCTGGCGTTCCGTGTTCGAAGCAGTCGGCCTCGCCATGCACGATGCTGCGCAAGCCTTCCTGCAAGAGCGATCGGACGCCATCTTCACCCTCTCGGCGAACTGGACCACGGCCGGTTCTTCCTGGGCATGGATGAAGCGGGCGTGATCGACCTCGTCGAGACCTGGGTTGCCAGCTTCGGGGCGATGCAACAGGCATCCGGCACTTGATGCGGCAGACGGCCTCGCTGCCGGGGCGCTCCCCAGCCAGTCGGCCAGGGTGGACGCCTTCGGTCGGGCAACAGATCAACCCGCCGCCGTTCATCGCCGACCTGCCCTGGCCTGGAACTCCAGAATCGGCGGAGGCCACTCAACCGCATCAAGATGCTGATGCGCCACGTGCTCGCGTGACGACCTACACCAGTTCCTCATACACATCGATCTCGGAGGGCCTCCGGTCAAGCAACGGTTCGAGGCGCCTCTCCACAGCGGCGAACCACTCCTCCGCGTCCGCGTCGGCGTCGTGGAAGAACCAGGAATCGTAGCTTCCCAACGCGTCCAGGGCGGGGCCGCACGCGTAGCGAAGTTCGCAGTGCACCTGGACGTAGTGCTCGTGCACTCCCTCGGCGTCGTTGACCTCGAACTGTCTCGTGAGGTCCACCGTGAACATCGGCCGCCCGGTGAAGGCGTACGTGCCGTACTGGAAAAGCAATCCGTCAGAGTCGGGCGGCGGCGCGGTGGCAAAGCGCTGCCGCGCAAAGCGCGTGAAAGCCAGCCACGCGGCCCGAGTGGTCAACTCGCTCGTCTTCGATCGTCCAACCTCCAGCTCGGCACGCAGGACGTCGAGGGCGTTCTCCATCCGCGGTCTGTCGTGCACGCCGGATCTCGGTTCGTGCATCGGCACCCTCATACTTCGGCCCGAGATCGTGGTCTTGCTGGTGTGGGCGATCTTCCGCACCGCCCGGCCGCGTCCGTCCCCTGCCACCGATTACTCCAGTCGACCGAGACGGAGGGCATCTTTCATCTCGCTGAGCTTCGCGGCTGCCGCCTCGGTCCACTCCTTCGGCCGTTCAACGGCGCGGAGGGCGTCTTCAATCTCGGTCAGCTTCGCGGAGGACAGCACGCCTGCCCGCTCGACCAGGTCGTCACGGGAGACGGTGGTCAGCCACGTGCACGGGGTGAAGCCCGGACGCGGGAACGCGAAGCGCAGCACACCTTCGAAGGGCAGTCCCTCCTCGGCGCCCACCGCCACTTCGATGCCCAGATCGCTGACGTCCACGCCCGCGGGAGCGACGACCTGCATCACCTGGAGCCCGGACGCCTCGTCTCCCGACAGCAGCACGACCGGCCGTCGCTCATCGAACTCGACCCACCAGACTTCGCCGTGTTGCATGGTTCCTCCTGGCACGGTCCGGGGTGAGGGCGCTGTGAAAGCGGTGCGGCCACCGGTGATCATCGGTGTGTGAAGACGGGAGATCACGCGGTCGTCGCCCGCAGGGGTCACAGCGTAGACCGTGCCCGCTGGAAGCGGGTCATTCGCGGGCCGCTTCGCGCGGATTCCCCCTCCCGGTGCCGGCTGCGGGACTTGGCCCTTGGGCTGTTCCCGGACCTGCAAGGGGGTCTTCGGCGTGGAGGCCGCCCGCGCGGTGTCGTGCCTGGGCGCCGCGGGTGTGCGGGCGGACGCCTTCACCGGTGCGCGTGCCGCCTCCGAGCGCAGTAGCCCGCCGGATCTGGCCGGTCGACGGGCGATGGGGTCGGGTGTGCCTGTCAGTGAATTCGATCATGGTGCGGTCGTCCGCGGGCGTGATCACGGCATCGGAGAGTCCGGGTGAAGGGGGCGATACGGGGGGCCGTCGTCATGGCGGTCATGGCCTTGGCCCTGAGCGGGTGCAACGACGGTGCCGCCCCGGCGGAAGGCGCTGCGAAGGGCAGCCCGACGGTGGGAGGGACGCCGGCGACCTCGTCGGCCACGGGCGGCGGAGGGTCGTCGGCACCCGCCGACGGCGGCGGAGGGGCGTCGACGCCCGCCGACGGTGAGGGCGTGACACCGAGCGTCCCACCGGTCTGGGTGGACACGACGGGCCTGTACGCCGCGCTCCCCTCCGGGGGCAGCATCGGCGACGTCATGGTCGGCGGTGATCCCGTCGTGGTGCGGGGCGACGAGGTGGTCAAGGGCTGCCCCGAACTCGCGAAGTCGCCGTGTACCGGGATTCAGGCGATCGGGAACCGGGACATGGAGGCCCGGGGTTCCGCGGAAGAGGCATGCGTGGAGTTCACCCTCTTCACCTTCGCCACGGCGTAGGACGCGTCCACGACGATGAAGGACCTGGCGGAGCACGAGCACGAGGAGAGCGCGGAGTACGGCGAGCCGGCGCGGCCCGTGACGGTGAACGCCGACGCGGACGAGACGGAGGCGATGCGGGACGGCGACACCTTCGAGGTCGTCACACGCATCGGCGCGGTCGGGGCCCACCTCCACGCGAGCGACACCGAGCTCGGCAACGTGGAGTACGCGGCGAAGGTCCAGATCGCCCGCGTGAAGTCCGTCTCGAACGGCATCGACCCGGACCGCTGACCCGCCGGACGGTTCGCCCACGAGCACCGGTCGGCGCCCGCAGTGACCTCCGGCGTTCGCCTCCGGCCGCAGGTTTCGGCTGCCGTACGCCGCGTGAGTCGTGAAACACGAGGCGTCGTGCTCACGGACGCAGCCTCAGCCTGTTCACAGCAGGTCGTCCCGCAGGGGAGGCTGGGCGGGCGCGGGGCCGAGGGTGGTGGTGCCGGCCGTACGGTGTCCGAGACCGGTGCGGTACGCGTCGAGAGCCGCTTCCACCCGGCCGGTGCGGCGCAGCAGGTCGCCGAGGAGGCGGCACACGTCGGCGAGGTCGCCGGCGGCGCCCGCGCGTTCCAGGAGGCTCATCGCGCGGACGTAGTGCTCCTCGGCGGCTTCGGTGTCGCGCGTGTGCTCGGCGATGATGCCGAGCAGCCGGTGCGCGGCGGCTGCGTGGACCGCGCCGCGTTCCGGGGAGAGCCCCCCGAGGACCTCGCGCAGCAGCTCGGCGGCCTCTTCGGACTTGCCGCGCCTGTGCAGCACGTCGGCGAGCTCGACGGCGACCTGGCTGCTGTAGAGGGCGGCGCGGCGGGAGGACAGCATGGCGCGGGCTGCGCGCAGTTCCTCCTCGGCCCGGGCGAGTTCGCCGTTCTGGGCGTAGACGTAGCCGCGCATCCAGCGGCAGTTGGCCAGTTCGGTACGGATCTTCAGCTGGCGGTACATCTCCGCGGCCTTGGCGAGCGAGGCGTCGGCCTCGGCGATCCGGCCCTCGGCGAGCAGGGTCCGGGCCACCGAGCGGTGCATGCGCGCGATCAGCGCCGGGTCCCCGGCCTGCGGGGCGAGGGCGAGCGCCAGCTCGGCGGCCTGCGCGGCGCGGGCCTGCGCACCCATGTCCATGTAGGGGCCGATCACGGCGGTGTAGAGCAGGAGCAGGGCGTCGGGGTCGTGCAGGCCCGCGAGGTTGAGCTCGTCGAGCGTCGACTCCAGGAGGTAGACGGCGTAGCGGAGTTCGCCGGCGAGGTAGTGGGTGACGGCGCGGCCCCGCCGGGCCGGGACGCGGGCGGGCAGGGAGGCGGCCGCGAGGGTCCGCTCGGCCGCCTCGAAGTGCTCGCGGGCTCCCTGGAGGTCGCCCGTCTCCAGGGCGCAGTCGCCGAGACCGAGCTGCGCGGCCGCCTGTTCTTCGACGAAGCCGTGTGCCGCGGCCTGCGCCAGGAGGCCGGCGAACCGGTCGGCGGCCTGCTCGGCCTCGCCGTCGGCGAGCGCGCGCTGGGCCTCGGTGAGTCCCAGGCGGAGGTCGGTGGCGAGGTGGGTGGGCCGTCCGGTGGCGAGTTCCTCGAAGGCGACGCCGAGCCGGTCGGCGAGGTGTCGCAGTGCCTCGTCGGAGGGCCGGACCCGGCCGGCCTCCAGGGTGGAGACGTAGGCGGGCGTGTAGGCGGGCTCGGCCAGCTGCCGCTGTGTCAGCCCGCGCCGCCGCCGCAGTTCCTGCACCCTGCGTCCGATGGTCTCGGGGTCGTCCCGTTCCGCCATGCGTCCCATCATGCCAGCGCCTCCCCTCCCGCTCGCCGCCGCCGCTCCCTGCCTGCGCTCGCTCGCTCGCTTCCTCTGCTCGTCCCCCGCCGGCTCGCCCTCGCCGCTCGCTGTCTCCACTCGCCGCCTCCGACGCCGAACGCAGCCGTGACCGGCCCGTGCGCCCCCGTCGTACGTCCCCTGTCTCGCGGGGGTCTTGTGTCCCGTGGCGGCGAACCCCTAGCTTAAGCGGCTACTTAAGCACACTTAACTCTTCGCTTGAGAGAGGTTCACCGTGCCCAGACGCGGAAGCAGCCGTACCCGCTGGATCGCCTCCTTCGGCGCCGCCCTCACCACCGCGGCCCTGCTCGCCGGCGGCGCAAGCACCGCCGGAGCCGCCCCGGCCCCCACCACGGACCCCACCATGGGCACCGGTCTCGTCACCGACTCCGGGGCGGCAAGGACCCACGAGGTCGAGTACTTCGACGGCCCGGGTGGCCACCCCCGGCACACGCACGTCCCGGCGGACGCCCCGGCCAGGGTCGCCCGCCACCAGACCTCGACCACCGCCGCCGCCGTCGACGCGACGGTCACGGCCGTCCAGGAGACCGGACCGGTCACCGGCCGCCTCGACCTGGTGGTCATGGGCGACGGCTACACCGCCGCCCAGCAGGCCGACTTCCGCGCGGACGCACAGGCGACGATCGACGCGGTCTTCGCCATCGAGCCGTATGCCAGCTACCGGGGCCTGTTCAACATCTGGCTGGTGGACACCGCCTCCGCCGAGTCCGGCGTCTCCGGCGACCCGACCGCCGACGCCGTCAAGGACACCGCCCTCAGCTCGTACTTCTTCTGCGACGGCATCGAGCGGCTGCTCTGCGTCGACGAGTCCAAGGTCACCGCCCACGCCAACCAGGCGCCGGCCTCCGACATCGTCTTCGTCATCGCCAACTCCACCAAGTACGGCGGAGCGGGCTACACCTTCTCCCCGCCGCCGCCCGGCGCGTCGTACCGCGGCATCGCGACCATGTCCTCCGACAACGCGAAGTCGTACCTCATCGGCGCCCACGAACTCGGTCACTCCATAGGCGAGCTGGCCGACGAGTACCAGTACGCCGGCTACGGCGCGTACCCGTACAAGTCGTCCGCCAGCACCAACATCTCCACCTCCGCCGACCTCGGCACGAGCAAGTGGTACCGGTGGGTCGGGGAACAGGACCCGACCGGCTCGCCCATCGGCACCTACGAGGGCGGCGACTACTACGAGACGGGCGTCTACCGCCCGACGGACACGTCCCTCATGCGGACCCTCGCCTCCACCGAGTTCAACCACGTCGGCCGCGAGGCGATGATCAAGGGCTTCTACACCCACGCCGACGCCGTGACCTCGACCGTGCCGACCGGCCAGCGGGTCGGCCCGACCCAGCCGCTGACCGTACGGCTCGCCCCGGTGACCGGCCTGGCAGGCCTGAACCTGACCTGGTACGTCGACGGCAAGCAGGTCCCTTGGGCCACCGGCGACCTGTCAGTCACCCCCGCCGAACTCGGCGCCGTCCGCAGCGGCCAGCGCGTCACCGCCACCGCCACCGACACCACCGCGGCCGTACGCGACCCGGCGGTCCGCACGGCCACCACCAACTCCCTCAGTTGGCGGGTGCGTTGACGGACCAGTGACGGCAACGGGCGAGAGGGGCCGGTGCCGGGGTCGCGTTCCCGGTCCCGGTCCCGGTCCGGGTCATCGTCGCCGTCGCCGTTCGCCGTCGCCGTTCGCCGTCACGCGCCGTCGCCGAAGGATCTCCCCCGACCGACGACCTCTCCCCCCACCCTCGCAGACCTCTCCGGGAACTGCCCGGTCAGAGCCGCGTTGCGGTGCGGATCAGGCCGGCCAGGGTGAGGGAGGGGCTGTGCGCGGGCCAGGCGATGTGGGTCACGACCGGTGGCGCGTCGGCCAGCGGGACGGCGGTGTGCTCGGCCCACAGCCAGGAGCGGGCGGATTCGGGGACGATCGCCAGGGTGCGCCCGAGGGCGATCAGCTGGGCCAGTTGTGTCTGATGGTGGATCTCGGGGCCCGGACCGGGCGCGTAGGTGCCGTGGGCGGGCCAGCGGGCGAGCGGCAGATCGGGGACGTCCCTGACGTCGGCGAGGGACAGGGTCTCCGGGTGGCGAGGGGGCGGCCGGCAGGCAGGACGGCGACCTGCCCCTCGGTCACCAGGGCCTCGCTCTCGAATCCGGCCAGGGAGTTCCACGGGGTGTGCATGAGCGCGACGTCGGCGCGGCCGTCGCGCAGCAGCTGTTCGTGCTCGCGGATGCCACACGGCAGCACCTCGACCTCGGCGCTGTCGGGCTCGGCCGCGTAGGCGTCGAGAAGCTTCCGCAGCAGTTCGTGCGACGCGGCCGCCTTCACCGCGAGGACCAGTCGTCGGCGAGGGCCGCCGGGGCTGTCGGCGTCGGCGACGCGCCGGGTTCGGCGAGCGGCGGCGACGACCGCGTCGAGCGCCGCCCGGCCCTCGCACAGCAGCACCTCTCCGGCGTCCGTCAGTCGGACGCCACGGCGGTTGCGCTGCAACAGGCAGACCCCGAGACGCCGTTCGGTCTGCTGGATCGCCCGCGACAGCGGCGCTGGGCCATGCCGAGGCGCTCGGCCGCGCGCCCGAAGTGCAGTTCTTCGGCGACGGCCACGAAGTACCGCAACTCGCGCGTCTCCAGGCTGTCCACGGCCGCAGCATACGTGGTGATACCCGGCGGGTATGACAGCGCACCGGATCGGTGTTGGCCGGACCACGTACCCGAGGACCACCCTCATCAGCATGAGCGAAACGAAGACCGCGCTGGTGACCGGCGCGAACAAGGGCATCGGGTACGGGATCGCGGCTGGGCTGGGCAGCCTCGGATACCGCGTGGGCGTGGGAGCCCGCGACGCCGTGCGACGCGAGACCGCCGTCGCGCAGCTGCGCGCCCTCGGCGTGGACGCGTTCGGGGTACCGCTGGACGTGACCGACGACCGGAGCGTCACCGACGCCGCGAAACTGGTCGAGCGGTCGACCGGGCATCTGGACGCCCTGGTCAACAACGCCGGCATCTCGGGCGAGATGAGCCCGGGGTGGGAGCAGGACCCGACCACGCTCGACCTGGAGGTGATCCGCACGGTCGTCGACACCAACGTCCTGGGGGTCATCCGCGTGACCAACGCGATGCTGCCGCTTCTCCGACGCTCCGCCTCGCCCCGCATCGTCAACGTCTCCAGCAGCGTCGGCTCCCTGGCCAAGCAGTCGGACCCCCACACCGACATCGGCCCGATCATGGCGGCCTACGCTCCGTCGAAGTCGTTCCTCAACGCCCTCACCATCCGGTACGCCCGGCAGTTCGCCGGTACGCACATCCTGGTCAACGCCGCCTGCCCGGGCCTGGTCGCCACCGACTTCACGGGCTTCCACGGCCCCCGCACCCCCGCACAGGGCGCGGCCGCACCGAGCCGGCTCGCCACCCTGCCCGACAGCGGCCCGACCGGTGCGTTCTTCGACGACGAGGGAGTCGTCCCCTGGTGACCGACCCACCCCCGCACCACTCGGGACCGGCAGGTGTCGAACGGCCCGCAGTTACCCCGTCGGCTCAGCCCCCACAGCCGCCGCAGCTCTCCAGGCCCCGTCCGTTGAGCTTGGGCGGGTCTTCGTCGGCCCAGGCGACGCGTTCACCGGTCCGCGGTTCCTCGAAGGCGGACATGCCCCCGGCCCCGATCAGGAGGGGCGCGATGGCGATGGCGATCATCCACCATCCGAGGGTCTCCTGGAGTCCCTGAAGGTCCGCGTCCAGCAGGACCCATCCCAGCGCCACCCAGACCGTGAGAGACAGCCAGCTGCTGAACAGGATCCAGCGATCTTCCCGGCTCACGCGCCACCCCCGTCATCTCGTTGCCGACGTTGTGCCCCTCCCCCGCCGACGGAACACACCACTCCTCTCGCGGAGTGGCGTCCTGTCCTCCGGAGCCCTGGTCCACCTCGCTCCGAGTCAGAAGCCAGGCGCATGCCGGGCGGGGTGGACTTGCGGACCCCGTGGTCGGAGGAGACGACCACCGTCGTCAGCAGGTCGGCGAGGCCGGCGGCGGCAAGCTTGGCGTGCTGGGCGTCGTGATCGCCGTTGGTGACGACCGCGAGGTGCCAGCCGCGGTCGGCCAGGGACTGGACGGCGGCGTTGACGGCGGGCCGGTACGGCACGAGTTGGGGGGTGCGGCGGCGGAACGCCGCGTCGTGCTCGTCGACGGTGCCGGGCAGGGCGTACGTAGCCTTGGCGAGCGCGAAGAAGTCGCGGCGACGCCCGGAATGCGCCGCGTCCGCCGCGTCGAGCCACCGCTCAGGAATCGCGTGACAGGCGGAGAACTCCCTGGCCCGGGCGGAGAAGGCGCCGGCGCGGTCGGTGAGGGTGTCGTCCAGGTCCAGCAGGGCGACGGGGCGTACGGAGGAGCGCGTCCCGTCGGCGTGCTGCGGGTGAGGGGCGGTCGTCATGAGCGCTGACGACAGTCGGGGCGCATGGGTTCACGCGGAGACGGCGGCTGCCCGCTGGCGTTCTTCGCGTAAGCCCCCACCGCGTAGCGGTACTTGGCGTCGGCGGACGGGCGGCGATCCCCTGTCGACCGCGGTCGGCGCCATCGTCCACCTGCGTTGCCGCGCGCCCGTGTCCGCTGCCGGCACCGCGTTGCCGCGCTGGCGCCACGGCGGGGGACTTCCGGTACGGGCGACTGCGGGACACGCCCGGCGCACCGCGGGGGCGGTGGAGACGATGGTCCGTTCCGCACGGCGGCCGCGGTTTCAGGAGGCTCGGAGCAGTGTCATCAAGGCACGGGCCGCGGGGCTGGTGGCCTCAGGGGGCGGGAGCAGCGCGACGGTCTCGTAGACGGTCTCGGCGACACCCGTCACCGGGAGGGCTCGCAGGGTCTCGCGCTTGTGACGGAAGTGGCGGGGTACGGCCGCCACGCCCAGGTTCTCGTCCACCAGGTCGAGCAGGCTGTGGACGTCGTTGACCTCCAGGGCCACCTTGCGCCGCACGCCCGCGGCGGCGAAGGCGGCGTCGGTCGCCCGGCGCGGCCCCCAGTCGGGGTGGAAGTCGACGAAGACCTCCGCGGCGAGGTCGCCCGGAGCGAGGGCCGCCCCGGCCGTCGCGAGCGGGTGCTCCGGGTGGCAGAGCAGGGTCATCGGCTCGGTGGCGAGCGGGACCGAGCGCAACTGGTCGGAGTCGGCGCACGTGCGATACGCGAAGGCCAGGTCGAGACGCCCTCCGGACACCTCCTCGGCCAGGTCGAGGGAGCCGGACTGCCGCAGCCGGATCTCCACGTCCGGGTGGCGGCGACGGAACGCGGCCAGCAGCCCCGCCGCGTACACCCCGGCGATGCACTGCTCGGTGCCCAGGGTGAGCGTTCCGCGCAGCACGCCCTGCACGGCGGCCACGGCCTCCCGGGCGGTCCGGACCTGGGCCAGGATCCGTTCGGCCTCGCCGAGCAGCGCCCGCCCGGCCTCCGTCAGGGTCACCTGGCGGGTGGTCCGTACGAACAAGGGGGCCCGCAGCTCCCGCTCCAGCGCCCGCACGGACGCGGACAGGCCCGATTGCGACACCATCAGGCGCTCGGCGGCCCGGGTGAAGTGCCGTTCCTCGGCGACGGCGACGAAGTGCTGGAGGTGGCGCAGTTCCATGATTGAGAAGCGTATCCGCTGAATCCCATCGGATTCTCCTGTTGGACCGATGCCTCCGGGCGGGTGCACATTGGTCCCGGCCCGGCCCCACGGGTGGCCGGCACCCCTCGACCTCATGGAGCCGTGTTGTACACCGCACACCCCGACCGTTACGCCCGCATGCCCTACCGCCGTACCGGGAACAGCGGCCTCAAGCTGCCCGCGCTGTCGCTGGGCCTGTGGCACAACTTCGGCCCCGACCGTACGGCCGACAGCCGGCGCGCCATCCTGCGCCGCGCCTTCGACCTCGGGATCACCCACTTCGACCTGGCGAACAACTACGGTCCGCCGCCCGGCGCCGCGGAGTCCGCCTTCGGCGACGTCCTCAGGTCGGACTTCGCGCGGCACCGCGACGAGCTGATCGTCTCCACCAAGGCCGGATACCTGATGTGGCCCGGGCCGTACGGCGAGTGGGGGTCGCGCAAGTACCTGCTGTCGTCGCTCGACCAGAGCCTGACCCGCCTCGGCCTGGAGTACGTCGACGTCTTCTACTCGCACCGCTTCGACCCGGAGACGCCCCTGGAGGAGACGATGGGCGCCCTGCACTCCGCGGTGCAGCAGGGGAAGGCGCTCTATGTGGGCGTCTCCAACTACTCGGCCGAGCAGACCCGGGAGGCCGCCCGCATCCTCGGCGAGCTCGGCACCCCGCTGCTCATCCACCAGCCGCGCTACTCCCTGCTCGACCGGCGCCCGGAGACCGAGGGCCTGCTCGACGCGCTCGACGACCTCCGGGTCGGCTCCATCGCCTACTCCCCGCTGGAGCAGGGCCTGCTCACCGGCCGCTACCTGAACGGCGTTCCCGACGACTCGCGGGCGGCGAGCGACAGCCCGTTCCTGCAGCGGGAGGCCGTCACCGGGGACCTGGTGAACCGCCTGCGGGCCCTGAACGCCCTCGCGGAGGACCGCGGTCAGACCCTGGCGCAGCTGGCCCTGGCCTGGGTGCTGCGCGGAGGCCGCGTGACCTCGGCCCTGATCGGCGCGAGCAGCACCCGCCAGCTCGACGACAGCGTGGCCGCCATCGACAACCTCGGCTTCGCCGCCGAGGAGCTCGCTCGCATCGACGCGCTCGTCGGTTCGTGAGCGGCGGGGGCGACGGCCCCCCGCCCTTCGGCGGTCCGGGCCGGGCGCGTGCCGTCCGGTCCGGACCGCCGGGAGGGAACCCAGCGGGTCCCGTCGCGCCGGGTCCGAACAGGCTGCCGGTACCGATGCACTCCTCCGGCGCCGCGCCCGGCGCGTGCCGGGAGAACCGCCCCCCGCTCCATGACTCCCTGGGGACGGAGCCGCGTTTCAGAAGGCGAAGACGGTGTTGCCGTTCAGCGTGACGGAGAGGTCGCAGCTGTTGGAGAACGTGTGCTTCCAGGCGATGCGCTCGCCCTGCCACACGCCGTCGGCGAAGAGGGTGACCGGGTCGTAGTGGAGGGGACACATTCGGTCCGGCGCGGGGGCGACCAGCAGGCGGTCGAGGGAGCCGGAGGTGGCGGCGAGTTCCGCGCAGGCGGCCTCGGGGTCGGGGTGGGTTCCCTGAGCCGTCGGTGCGCAGCTGAGGGTCGACGCCCGCAGCACTGCGGCCTGGTCGTCGCCCTGGGCGATGGCCAGTACGAGGGCCGACGGGGCGTACAGGCTGTCCGCCTCGGCCTGCGCGACGCTGGCGGAGCCGGCGAGGACGAGGAGGACGGAGGCGGAGACGGCGGCGAGACGATGACGCATGACAAGCTCGCTTTCGAAGAGAAGGGAATGCGCAGGAGATCTCTGCGGCTCTACGGTCCAGCACCGCGGATACTGTCGCGAACGAAGGCGGCCCGCACGTCGATGGCCTACTTACGGACAAGCCGTCAATGTCCGACGACCGACCGGTCGTTCTGGCTGCTCGCCGCATCCCGAACGCCCCGCCGGGCGCACCGGCGCAGGCCCGCCACCTTGTGGTGCACCCGGAGTTGCGGGCCGACATCCCGATCCGGGCGCCCGCCGTTCACCTTCCGTGCACGGAACATGACCGATTGCCATCACATGCCGATCGAGATGTCGTAGGGTCAGACCGTTTTGGGCAGGGAGCACCGATGCGCCGTCGCTCTCCCCGCCGCACGTCGCGAGCTCCGAGCGCGGCGGACGACTCCCCCAGCGCGCACCCGAGATCCAGCGCGAGGGTTCCGTCACGCTCCCGACGGCCGGCGTGCGAGAGTGATCACTCGTGCATGCCGATCGACAGCAGGTCGGTCGGCGACGAGAGCGAGGAGCGTGTCATGGCCCTGGAGCGACCGGAGATCGATGCCCCCAAGGGTCGGCCGTCCCCCTATCTGCACCTCGAGGACGTGACGCTCGGGGACGGGGCCGAGGCCACCAAGGGATCCGAGGTGTCGGTCCACTACCTCGGGGTGGCGCACTCCACCGGGGAGGAGTTCGACGCCTCCTGGAACCGCGGCGACGCCTTCACGTTCACGCTGGGCGCCGGACAGGTCATCAAGGGCTGGGACATGGGCGTGCGCGGCATGAAGGTCGGCGGCCGGCGGAAGCTGGTCATTCCGCCCCACCTGGCGTACGGCGACCGCTCCCCCTCGCCGGCCATCAAGCCGGGCGAGACCCTGATCTTCGTGGTCGACCTCCTTTCGGTCGACTGAGACCAAGGGGGGCGACTTCCTGCCCAACCGGGGTGTCTCCGTCGAGAGCGCCGGCGCATCCAGCAGCCCATCCCCCCCGGGGCCGCGAGCGTGTGCCGGGCAGGTGGTGCCTGCGGCCGTAGCGACCCGCTTGGGCGACGGGAAAGCGACGTCTCCGCCCCGTCGCCCCCAGACGGCGGGTGCGGCCCGCGCTCGCCGGCGGGCGCGGGCTTCGCCGCGCCCCCGCGCTCGCTTCGGAGGCCCCAGGCCGAGCACGTGCCGGCTACCGCACCTTGAGAGAATATGTAGATCGGTCTACAGTGACCACATGGGAGTGAAGGGCGCCGAGACGCGCGACCGATTGCTGGACGCGACGCAGGAGTTGCTCGAGGCCGGGGGTTACCTCGGCGCCGGGCTCAATCAGGTGATCGCGACCAGTGGCGCACCCCGCGGCTCGCTGTACTTCCACTTCCCCGGCGGCAAGGACCAGTTGGTCGGCGAGTCCGTACGGCGAGCCGGGCGGGCGATCGGCAGCGACCTGGAGAGCCTGGCGGACTCCAGTACGTCGGTGGCGGAGTTCGCCGAAGCGGTACTGCGTCACCTCGGCGAACGACTGGAAGAGTCGGGGTGGCACAAGGGCTGCCCGGTGGCCACCGTCGCACTGGAGACGGCCAGCACCAACGACCCCCTGCAGGAGGCGTGCTCGGAGGTCTACACGTCGTGGGAGACGGCTCTGCGCGCACGGCTGGCAGGCCACCCGGAGGCCGACGATCTCGCCGTCACCATCCTGGCCCTCGTGGAGGGCGCGCTCCTGCTGGCCCGTACGCACCGCAGCACAGAGCCCCTGCACCGGGTCGCCCGCCAGATCGGCGTCCTGGTCGACTGACGAGAACCGCCCGCCGTCGCCGGCGGGCTTTTTCCTACCCAGAAAATATGTAGACCGATCTATTCGAGGAGAGTTCTCTGATGGATGACGCGATCGTCTTCGGCGCGACCGGCTTCATCGGCCGTTCCCTCGTCGCCGAGCTGCTCGCCCGGGGGCAGCGGGTGGCGGCGGCCGTACGCAACGACACCCTCACCCCCTGGCTGACCTCCCAGGGCGTCGACCTCAGCCGGCTCGAGATCGTCACCGTCGACATCACTCGGCCGCTCGCGGACCTGCCCGACGTCCGGGACGTGTACAACGCCGCCGGCCGCTTCGCCTTCGGCCTGAGCGAGCGGGACGCCCGGTCGGTGAACGTCACCGGGGCGCTGCACGTGGTCGAATGGGCCGCCACGCTGCCCCGGCTGCGCAGGCTCGTCCACATCAGCGGTTACCGGGTGAGCGCGGCCGACGGTCACCCCGACTACGCCGAGCTGGGAGCCTACGAGGCGTCGAAGTCGGAGGCCGATCTCGCCGTACGGGCCCGCGCCGAGGAACTGTCGGTGCCGCTGACCGTCGCCAATCCCAGCACCGTCATCGGGCCGGGCCAGTACATCGGCCTGGCCACGCTCGTCGAGGAGCTGTGGCACGGGCGGCTTCCCGCGCTGCCCGGAAGCTCCGACACGTTCCTGCCGGTCACGACCATCGACTACTTCGTGCGGTTCCTGGCGGAGATCCCCGCGTCACCCGCGGGTGAGCACTACTGGGTGCTCGACGACGACACCCCGCTCCTGCCCGAGCTGATCGGCGCGATGGCCGCTCACATGGGCGTACGAGCACCCCGCCGAACGCTTCCCGTCGGTCTGCTGCGGCGGCTGCCGCGACGCCTGACCGGTGCCGACCCCGAGACCCTGTCGTTCCTGTCGGCGGACCGCTATCCGACGGCCTCCGCCGATGCCTTCGCCGCGGGCGTCGGTCTGGAGAAGCCTCCGGTGACCCAGGCCCTCCGCACCTGGGCCGACGACCTGGTGGCCGCCCGCTTCGGCTCCGCCTCGCCCTGGCGGAGCCCGTACGGCTTCCACACCGTCGCCGGCGCCCCGACCTGGGTGACCGGCGACCGTCAACACCCTTCCCACGTCCTGCTGCACGGCCTGCCGATGAACGGCGACCTCTGGAAGCCCGTCGCCGCCCACCTCCCCGGCCCGGTACTCGCCCCCGACCTTCCCGGCCTGGGGCGCTCGGCCCCCTCACCCGAGCCGATCGACGTGTGGCTGGCCGATCTGATGGGCCCGGTGCAGACCCGCCCCGTGCTGGTGGCGCACTCCCTGGCCTGCGGGGCCGCCCTCCGCTTCGCCGTCGACCATCCCGACCGCCTCAGCGGCCTCGTTCTCGTCTCCCCGGCGTTCCTCCAGGCCCCCGCCCCGCGCCGCGCCCGCTCCGCCCTGGCCGCGCCGATACTGCGGCGCATGCCGCCCCCTCGGCTGGCCCGGACACTCGGCGTCCCCGACGGGCCAGAAGTGCGAAGCGCAGCAGCCGACTTGAGGCGCCCCGGCGTGGCGCGGCGCGTGACCGCGTCCCTGCGCGGGCACACCGTCCAGCGCCGAGAGTGGCGAGCCCTGCTCGACCGCGTGACCGTCCCGGTCCAGATCGTCGTGGGTTCGACGGACCCGCTGACCGAACCCGTCGACCTCCCGATGGCCGAGATCGCCGGCGCCGGCCACTACCCCCAACTGACCCATCCCACCCAGCTCGCCGCCCACCTCCGCTCCCCCGCCGCCGCTCCGACCGGCGCGTGAGCCGGTCGTCGCCCTGCGGAAGCCCACTGCTCGGGACTTGACGCAGATGACGGGCCTGTTCTCGGGTGCGGGGGGGCAGGCTCACAATGGTCGGGTGGACAGACAGGAATCGGTTCAGCGGGCGGAGATCGACCGGATCATCGATCCGTTGAAGGAGAACATGCCCCAGGCCGGTGACCTCGGTTTCGAGGCGATCCGGCAGATGGGGAACCCGGTACCGCTCCTCGTGCGAAACGACGGGAAGGAGCAGTTGCAGCTCTGGCTCGAGCCGTGCGGCCAGGACTACTGGCTGAAGCCCGGGGAGTCCGTGTACGTCACCTCGTACGGGAGATGGGACGGCCATCCGTTCGAGACGATCCACGAGACGGGCTGTCTCACCGTCTGGGCCACGTCCTGGTTCGCGACGGTCTCCGACTGCGACGGCAACGAGTTTCCCCCGGGGCCGCAGGGAGGACATTGAGGTCGTCGACGCCATGTCATCCGGACAGGGAGTGCGGCGAGGGCGCAGTGCGGCGAGGGTGAAGTGCGATCTGGTGGGGATCTGCCGCCGCGGATCGCTTGAGCGATGTGCGGAGGAAGGCCGTTCGTGATCGCGCCGGGCACGAGTCCTGCGGAAGTCGGGTGGGGAGCCGACGAACGGTGCGCCGTCGGCATCCGTCGGGCTCATGGCGGAGGCGTGTTGATGATAGGCGCGCGGAGGGGGTGACGTCCGGCCGCGTCCCCTGCCCGAAGTCCTCCAAGAAGCCGTCGCCGGCGGCGCGGTGGGCACGACGCGTCCGCTTGCCCCCTATGGGGGATCCGGGGGCAGCGGCGTTGTCGGACCCCGGTGTTAGCGTCACCTCCATGGCAAACCGCTCGTATCTCTACTCCGCAGACTCGATGCCGAACGAGGCAGAACTCCCGCAGCGGATCCGATGCATATCGGAGCACAACTGGGACATCCCTCTCGCGCACAAGCTCCTGGTGGGCCGCGGGACGACGATCGTCCCGTCCATGATCTGGAACCCGCCGATCGGGATCGCCGCGGACTACGCCGGCGGCGCGGCCTTGCTCCGCGACCTGCTGCGCGCGGTCGGCGGGGGCCTGGAGGACGACGCCGAGTTCGCGGACTGCGTTGCCAGAACCACGGCGCACCTGGAGAAGCAGCAGGCGAAGTACTTCGTGCTCGAGACCGGGGAGATCGTCTCGATGACGGACGACGATCCGGCAGCCAGCGTGCGGCGCCTGGTGTCCGAGGACATCCCGCATGCCGTCGCCATGGCCGAGGCGGCGATCGGTGGCCAGAACGACGCCTGGCTGGCGTCGCTGCGAGCCGACTGGCAGTCGCACTTCGCCTCCTTCTACAGCGACGCTCTGTACTTCTCCTTCCCCGGCTGACACGGCCCGTGACGACGCGCCGCAGGTGACAACCGAACCGCTGCCGGCGGCGCATCGTCATCCCCGCCCCGCGAACTCTTCCGGCTCCGGGGAGGCTCACGCGAGGGACAGTCAGGCGGACGGTGACCATGGAAGGGCGAGACCGTTTCCTGGGTCGCGACGTACCTGGTCATCGCCCCTGCGACAGCAGGCCGGTGCGGCCCGATGGGAACGGCTACGGCCAGGGGTGACCAGCCGGGCCAGCGGGGGCCGACAGGGGCCCCTCAACCTTCGGTGCCGGGCGCGAGCGGTGGGTTATCAGCGGCGCGGGTGACCTGGGCGGTCCATGACCAAGGCTCCTGGGGCGGATCCCAGCTCACCTCCACATCGGTGCTGTGAAATTCGCGTGCGAGTTCCGCCACCTTCACCGCCGCCGCGAGCCGTGCCGCCTGCGGATCGGCGCCGATCGACACGTCCAGGCCCCCGCAGAGCATTCCGCCCTCCACGGTGAGGACGCTCATGCGCCAGCCCTCCGGCGTCGCCAACAGGACGATCCCTTTCGGAACACCGAAGGTGGGCCGCCTCTTCCGGTCCTTCTTGCGTCTCGTCATGGCGCTATCCAATATCGCGGCGTTCACGGTGATGGCGCGGATGGAGGATCCACTGGTACGAGGCGGTTGGGCGCCTGTCTGCAGACTCCCGCGGCCCGGGTGCAGGCACGACACCGTCCCCTTGCCTCTCTCGTCCCGGCTCATGACGAACCTGGCCGTCATTCGAGAACTGCACCAGGACCACCTGCGCCGGGGACACGGATGGGAGAACCACAGCCTCGATCGCTTCCTGGGTATGTCGTGCGACCTCATGTGAGGTGACCGCATCACCGCAGTCCGTCTCCGGGGGGGGACGCGGTCGGGCGAGTGTGTCGGCCGGCGTCCTGCCCAGCAGCTCGGAGCAGGCGCGTTGGATCTCATCCGCCATGGCAGGGGCGACAGGATTCGAACCTGCGACATCCGGTTTTGGAGACCGGCGCTCTGACCAGCTGAGCTACACCCCTTCGATGCCCCGCCAGCATTCCACCCCTGCGGGACCCATCGCCACCCGAATACCACCCGCCCCGGCGTGCGGGTCGACGAGCGCCCGCGCCAGAGGGCGGCCCTCCCTACCGCGCATGCGGTAGCCGAACGGCTCCTACCGCGCCCGCGGTAGCCGGGTACGCCGCTGGTGGCAGCGCAGAGTGCGTCCGCTTGTGGGACGACCGGCGGGGGGTCCGGCGGACAGGATCGTGCGACGTCCAGCAGCAGGAGTCGTACGAGGAGAAGGAGCACCTCATGTCCGTCCGTCACGTGCTTGCCGTCGGCGCAGGCACCGTTCTCGGGAGGTTCGGGTTTGCCGAACCGGGGGCCACGCGCGCCTCGGTCGAGCCGCTCGCCGCCGATGCCTATGAGCTCACCGCCGGACGGCTGGTGGGCACTGCGGCCGCACTGGTCGCGCTGGTCGGCGTTGTCGTCGGCGCCCTGGCTCTGACCCGCTCCGCCCGCCGGATCGGTGACGGCAGGGGGAAGAGAGGGGCCCTGGTGTCCCTGGTGGCGGGCCTGCTCGGCATCGTCGTCGGCGTGGTGAACCTGGCCGTCGCCGACGGCGGTCCCGGCACCGGCAACGGAGTGCTCGGTGGCGCGCTGGCCGTGTTGTTCGGGGTGGTCGCGGCGGTCCTCGGCCGGCTGGCCCTGGTCCGCTCCCGCCGTGCCGGTCCCACCGGTCCCACCCGTCCCACCGGCCGACCGGCCGACCGGCCCGACGAGCGCGCGTTCGAGTGAGGGGAGACGAGGGACATGCGGGACCGGGACAAGGACAGGGACAGGGGCTTGAGGAGACGATGATGACAACCGGGACTTCCCCCGCGGGCGGGGCCTTGGCGGAACTGGGGCGCTTCTGCTTCCGGCGTCGCCGCCTGGTCCTCCTGGCCTGGATCGTCGGTGTGATCGCCGTGGCGTTCGCCGGCTTCGGTTACGGCGCCGACCCCGACAACGACTTCTCCGGAGGAGACTCGCAGTCGGCCAGGGCCCAGCAGTTGATGGAGCAGCACTTCCCCGAGGAGCAAGGGGACAGGCTGACCCTCGCGATCAAGGCGGAGCAGGGGATCGACGATCCTGCCGCCAAGCAGAGGATCGAGAAGGTCATCGCCGAGCTCGCCGACTCACCTGTGACGGGGCCGGTCATGTCGCCGTACCAGGACAAGAGCCTGGTGACGAAGGATCGTCGGATTGCCCGGACGACCATCCCGCTCGCCGCCAAGGAGGTGGCGAAGAGCGAGGTCAAACCCCTGGTGGACACCGTCAAGGCCGCCTCCGACGCCGGCGTCACGCTCGCACTGGGCGGGTACATGGCGGAGAAGGCCGAGACGCCCCCGCAGGGTCCGGCCGAGAGCATCGGCATCCTGGCGGCGGCGGTGATCCTGTTCGTCGCCTTCGGCTCGCTGGTCGCCATGGGGCTGCCGATCGTGACCGCCCTCCTGGCGATCGTCGGTGGCCTCGCACTGATGAAGCTGGTGGGGCATCTGGTCCCCGCGCCGAACTTCGCTCTGACGTTCGGCGCGATGATCGGGCTCGGCGTCGGCATCGACTACGCCCTGTTCATCGTCACCCGCTACAAGGACGGCCTCGGGGAGGGGGACGATCCCGAGAACGCCACGGTGAAGGCCATCGCCACCGCAGGACACGCGGTGCTGTTCGCCGGCACGACCGTGGTGATCGCGCTGATGGGTCTGTTCGTCATGGGCCAGCGGCTGATGACCGGGCTGGCCGTCGCCACGTCGATCACGGTGCTGGTGACGATGCTCGCCGCGCTGACGCTGCTGCCCGCGTTCCTGGGCTTCACCGGACACAGGATCAACTCGCTGCGTCTGCCGCGCCGCGCGTCCCGCCGCAACCGGGCCGCGAGCGCGCCGTCCCAAGAGCGCCGTACGCTCGCCGAGCGGTGGGCCGGTGTGGTGCAGCGCAGGCCGCTGATCGCCGCGCTCCTCGCGGGCGGGAGCCTGCTCGTCCTGGCCGTCCCCACGCTGTCGATGCGGCTGAGTCAGCCCGACGCCAGCGTCCAGCCCCGCGACCGGAGCAGCTACGTCTCGTACGAGATCCTCTCCGAAGGGTTCGGGCCGGGGTACGGAGCTCCCCTGGTCTTCGTCTCCGAGGTCGACTCCGCGAACCCCGGCAACTCCACGACCCGCGATCTCGGTCCCGTGGTCGAAGCGGTCGGCAAGACCGAGGGCATCGCCCAGGCCACGCCGGCCCGGGTCAGCGAGGACGGGAAGGCCGTCACCTTCGTCGCCTTCCCCACGACCGGGTACCAGGACGAGGCGACCACGGACCTGGTGCACAAGCTCCGCGGCGAGGTGCTGCCTGGGACACCCGGCGGTGAACACGTCCTCGTCGGCGGGCCGAACGCCGGCACCATCGACGTCGCCGACGAGGTCGGATCGCGCCTGCCGTTGATGATCGTGGTCGTCATCGCGATGTCCATGGTGCTGCTGATCGCGTTGGTCCGGTCGGTCACCATCGCCCTGCAGGCCGCCGTGATGAACCTGCTGTCGATCGGCGCCGCCTACGGTGTGGTGGTGGCGGTCGTGCAGTGGGGATGGCTCGGATCGGCCCTCGGATTCCCCGCTCCGATGCCGGTCACGACGTGGGCACCGATGATGATGTTCCCGATCCTCTTCGGCCTGTCGATGGACTACCAGGTCTTCCTGATCTCACGGGTACGCGAGGAGTACGAGCGGACCGGCGACACCCGCGAGGCCGTCGCCCGCGGGCTGGCGCGGACCGCCAAGGTGATCACCGCCGCGGCCGCCATCATGATCGCCGTGTTCACCACGTCCCTGCTCGGCCCCGATGTCGCCGTCAAGCAGGGGGGTCTGGGCATGGCCGTCGCCGTGCTCATCGACGCCACCATCGTCCGGATGATCTTCGTCCCCGCGGTGATGGAGCTGTGCGGGAAGGCCAACTGGTGGATGCCCGGACGTCGTCGGGCCCCGGAGACGACCTCGACCGCGCCGGCCGACGCGAGGGAGGAGGCCGCCACGGTCTGACGCCTCTGGCGTCGCTGTGCGGGTAGCTCGCCCGGGGAGCGCCCTTGGGGCGGAACTCCGGGAGGGAGGGGGAGCGCTGACGGTCGGTTCGAGTGCTCCGGGTGACGTCGGCCTTCAGGACCTCGTGGTCGTCTTGAAGGCCGACGTCGCCGTGCTCTGGACGGCCGCGGCCGCCTCGCCGACGCGCCGGGCAGTTGGGCGACGCGGCAGCTGGGCGACGGGGCCTCGGCCTCGTGGCCGGCGCGAACAGGCGCCCCTGCCACCCAGACATCGAGGCCTCTTGGCGGGAGGCGCCCCGTCGCTGGGCCGCGGCAGTAGACCTCTTACTTCTTGTAGGAGTTGATGAGCCGGGCGAGGTGCTCGCCGGCGACCACCAGCGGGGTCTCGCTTCTCGCGACCTGCGCGGTGAGTTCGGCGCCTTCGAGGGCGCTGATGACGGTGACGGACAGGTCGTGCGCGTCGCCCTCCGGGAATCCGGCTTCGCGGAGTCTCTCCGCCACGAGGTCCCGCCAGTGCTGGAAGGCTTGGGCGACGACCTGCTCGATGTCGGGGACGCGGCCGGTGGTCTCCAGCGCGGTCGCGCTGATGGGGCAGCCGTCCATCCAGTCGGAGTCCCGCAGGAGGTCGGCGAGCGCGCGGGCACAGGCGGCGATGGCCTTCGCCGGGTCGGCATCCGCGGCCAACGAGGCCGTCAGCAGATCGGCGAACTCCTGGTCGGCGTGCTGAACCGCGGCCACGCCCAGCGCCTGCTTCCCGCCGGGGAAGAAGTGGTAGACCGAGCCGAGCGTGGCGTTGGCCTCCTGGGCGACCTGCTTGATGCCGGTCCCCTCGTACCCCTGGCGCTGCATCAGCAGGGAGGCTGCGCGCACGATGCGTTCGCGGGTGCCGGGCTGTGGTGTGTTCGCCATAGGCCAGAGCGTACTGGATAGATCGTTCGTTCTAGCTTGTGGACCGCGCGAGCGCCGTGCTAGCTTCCAGCTTGTTAGAACGTTCTTTTTAGAGGTTCTCGCAGCAAGGAGCTGGTGATGGAACACAAGCAGATCAACGTCAACGGCCTGGACCTGGCCTACGTCGAAGCAGGAGAGGGGCCGCTTGCCCTGATGCTGCACGGATTCGACACACCGAAGCTGTACCGGTACCTCATGCCGGCGTTAGCCGAGGCCGGGTACCACGCCGTAGTGCCGACCATGCGGGGCTTCGCCCCGTCGCAGGTACCGGCGGACGGCAGCATGCGCCTTCCCGACCTGATCGCCGACGCCAACGGCCTCCACGAAGCGCTCGGCGGCGGCTCCGACGCGGTCCTGATCGGGCACGACTGGGGCGGCTTCACCACGTGGGGCGCCGCCGCGGCCGCACCCGAGCGGTGGGCCAAGGTGGTCGTGAACGACGTCCCGCCGCTGCCGTTCTACGACCGCGACGCCACCGATCCCGTAAGGATCGAGCGGTACGTCCACTTCTACTTCTTCCAGATGGCCATAGCCGACAACATCGTCGCGGCCAACGACCTCGCCTACCTCGACTGGCTGTGGAACCACTGGACGGGGACCGTCCCCGGCTACGACTCCACCGAGGACCGCAAGGCGATGAAGGAGGGACTCGACACGCCGGAGAGGCTCCACCTCGGCCTGGAGCTCTACCGGCAGAACTTCCCGGCGGCGACCTTCGGCACCCCCGACTGGGACATGGCCCGGGTGCTGGACAAGTTGCCTTCCCAGCCCACTCTGTACCTCCACGGTACCGAGGACCCCGTGGTCGACGAGGCGGCGCTCGCGGACCTTCTCGCCATGCTGCCGCCCGGATCGGACGGCGCCATGATCGAAGGCGCCGGCCACTTCCTCCTCACGGAGAAGCCGCAGGAAGTCAACGAGCGCATCCTGGCCTTCCTGGCGCGCTGATCACCCGCACGCCCGCGCGGCGCAAGGCTTCCCTGGGCCGATGGCCCGCCCTGCGCCGCGCGGACCACGGCACCCACGGGAATCGGTGGGTGCCGTCCCGACTCGCACGGGGAGAGGGGGCCGCTCCTCTCCCCCGGGGCCGAGCAGAGCCTTGCCGCGCCCCGCGCCGCCGGCCGGGAGCGCCGACCGGGCGAAGGCCTTCCCGTTGCGGGGAAGACCCTCGCCCGGCGATCGGGGCGTCGACGTCAGCGGCTGCCGAGGAGCGTGCGCCAGGTCTGCGGGCCCACCACGGCGTCGACCTGCAGGCCGTGCTTCTTCTGGAAGGCGGTCACCGCCGCCTTCGTGTTCGCGCCGAAAGCTCCGTCGGCCTTGAGGCCGTACCCGTAGACGTTCAACTGCGTCTGTGCGGCCTTCACCGCCGGGCCGGACGAACCGTACTGCACCGTCTGGATCAGCTTGGACCACGTGTTCGGGCCGACGACGCCGTCGGCGGCGAGGGACCGGGACTTCTGGAACTGGATCACCGCGGCACGGGTCTTGGGACCGAAGACGCCGTCGGCGTCGACCTTGTAGCCCCGCGAGGTCAGCAGTTGCTGGGCGGAGCGCACGTCCGCGCCCTGAGACCCGCTGTTCAGGACGGGCCAGGAGACGCTCGGGGACGGCAGCTGACCGCCACCTCCCCCACCACCGCTTCCGAGCTTGACCGGGCGGAACGGGTCGTAGTTGTCGTTCCCGATCCCGTACCTCAGCTGCCGGTGGGTCGTGCCGTACGTACCGCGCTGCTCGTAGGCCCAGTACGCCTTGCGCGACGAGTCGACCCACTTCTCGAAGATCACGACGTGCCGGAAGTCGCCGTCGTCGGTCCTGTAGTCGATCAGCAGGTCTCCCTTCTGGAGCTGGCTCACGCTGCCGAGCCGGGTGGTGACGCCGTTGCGCGAGTCGGCGAGGCCGACGGTGTTCAGGCCGGGCTTGCCCAGACCGAGGGCCATGGAGACGAAGCCGGAGCAGTCCTGGCGATAGCCGTCCTTCCAGACGCGCTCCATGCTGTACGGGACGGGGCCGCCGTTGTGGGCGGTGAGCCAGGTGCGGGCCCGGTTGATCATCGTGTCGCGCGAGAGCGTGGCCGTGGCCATGGTCGTCAGCTCGCCCGGCTTCGTGACGAGCTTGCCGTCGGCCTCGGGCTCCGGTCCGTACGCGGCATCCTGCCGCGCGGCGACCGTTGTCCGCTCCGAGGCCCGACCGTCGTCGGTGAGCGACGGCACGACGGCGATCGCGGCCGCCACGACGCCTCCGGCGGTGACGCCTATGAGGGCCAGTCGAGCGCGGCCGGTGAGGTTGGCGAGTGGAGACATGATTCCCCCCGATTTGTTTGCGGTGGCATGACCTGGTTGCGGTGACTCGGCCTGGCGGGCGCCGGAAAGGCCCTGAAATCAGGGCCGTTGGCTGATTGATGCGTCGGCTTGACCTCCGACGAGGCATCACAATGGCAAATCTCTTGACCGAGGCAAAGCGCCGTACGAAAGCAGGAACGGGCGGTGACATGGCCGCAACAATGTCCGCCGACAGGGCGTCACGTGACACGGACGACGACCACCCGCCCCAGCGCTTCCGCGCGCAGACGCTCAGGCGCAGGTCGGCGGTGCGTGGGTGGGGGGTGGGGTGCCAGAGGGCATGTCGCCGCCTCGACCGAGCACGCCTGGTCAGAGGTCACGGAGGCGGGAGCGCGGCGACGGGGCCCGGGCCGCACCTGTCGCCGGGACGGTCACCTCCGCCAGGGGGACGCCTCGGCCGCTGCGAGGTCACCCGCCGCCGGCAGACCGAACAGCCGGAGCGTCTCGTCACGGGTGACGTCCCTCATCTCCCCCGGCGCCACCGCGTCCTCGTCCGGGTTCTCCCAGACCAGCAGCCCCCCGCGGAATGCGCTGAGGCACCAGCCGCTCTCATGGGTGAGCGAGACATCGGGGTGCTCGTCATCGGCCTGTGCCAGACCGTCGAGCAGCCGTCCCATCCCTTCCGCGTCAGGCTCGTCGGCCGTACCGCCCATGACGTCGTACATGAAGTAGCTCATCCGCTCATCAGCTCATGTGCCTTGGAGTACGGCTCGGCTCTCCCAGCGCAGTGAGCGGTCCGGCCGCCCCGGCTGTCGATGGCCTGCCGTGGGCAATGAGGCGAGTCTCCAGGCGCGCCAGGACGTTGACAGCGCTGCCGGGGCCGGTGCACCGATCCGACCGAGAACGCCGGCCGCCGCATGGCGGCGACAGCTGTCAAGGAGGTCGTACGGCCGGGGCACGACGCTCTCGGGCTCGCCCTGGAGGACTGCTTCCTGATGAGCGCGGCGCAGGAGCGGCTTAGACGTCATCTCATTTGGTGATGAGTACGAAGCCTGGCGATACGGACCGTGAGGCCCGAACCTGCGCCTCGTGCGAAGGAGGGGCGAGCACACGTGTCCTGGACTCGTACAGGCAGTGATGGAGGGTGGCCAGGTTCAGGGGGAGGGGGAATGCGTCAAGGGTGACGATGGCTGCCTTCGGCAGAGGGCCACCAGCCCGGAGGAGCTCGACCCGGCCAGAATCACTGCTGCTTCGACGAAGCGGAGACAAAGGAGGGGCTCCCCATGCCGGGATCGTCTAGGGTCCTGATCTCATGACATCGTTCCTCCGCCCGCCGCTTGTTTCCTCCGATGACCTCCTTCACCGCTTGCGGACGTCCTCTTCCACCGCCGAGACCGAGCGGGCTGTGACCGCGGCGGGTGTCGAGGTGCTCGGCGTCCGCGTGCCGCGCGAGCAGGCGCGCACGGTGTGGGAGGAGTGGCGCGGCAGGCATGACCGGACCGGTTGGTGGCCGTACGTCACGTTGAGCCCGCCGAGTGATGCGACGGAGTGGCACGGGCATGAGGCGTGGGATGCCGACGCGCTGGAGCGGTGGGTCGGCGAAGCCGCGTGTCAGGACCACGACGCGAGGGCGGCGTCCATAGTGGTGTCGGCCTGCCGGTGGGCGGTGGAGGAGGTCGCCAACGTGGACGACGATTTCGACCTCTGGCGGTCCGACTACGACCCCGACCGGCTGGCACCCCTGCTCGCACCGGCCGTGGAACGGCCGCTGCAGGGGGTGTCGCAATGGGCGACCGGCCCCCGGGACTTCTTCGAGAAGGACTGGCGGTGGGTGAATTTCGTGGCCGCGCGCAGTGGCTACGAGGTTCCGGTGCTTCTGCCGCGCGTCTACACGACGTGGGGCTGGGCCGGGTACGGCGACCGCGGCCTGACCCCTCTCGACACCTCCGCGCTCCTGCGCCGCTGGCACGAGCGGTGGGGCGCCCAGCTCTTCTTCGCCAACCGCTCCTACCTGGAGCTGGTCGTCGACCGGCCGCCCCTGGACCCTCGGGGCGCCGCACAGGCCGCCGCGGAGCTGCGCGCCTACTGCCACGACACCGTGGACGATGCGGTGAAGGCCGGCGACACGATGGCCCGCTCGACGGTGTGGTCGCTCTGGTGGGACTGAACCAGAGCGCAGGGCCTTGCGGGGCGGTGTGCGGCTGACGGCCGCGCACCGCCGTCGGGTCAGTGCGGCAGGTCCTCGGACGGGAAGCAGATCTTCCGGTCGCTCCTGCAGATCTCCGCCTCGGGGTCGATGGGCCCGTAGGCACGGTCGATCGTCAGGAAGGTGACCATGCGACCGGAGGGGAACCTCGCGACCGCCTGGTGCACCGGCCCCGTCCCCTTGCTGCGCTTGACGTGGTCGAACCGTGCCGGACCGCCCTCGGCGATCACGAAGCCCACGACGCGGACCTCGTCGTTGTTTTCCCCGTTGGTCATCCGGTCAGGCTCGCCCCAGATCGTGAAGAGCAGTCCGGGCGCCGGCGGCTCCTCAGGGAGCTGGCCGCAGCTGAGCGAGCTGTAACCTTCCCGGATCTTGCCGTAGCAGAAGGTGCGTCCGTCGGACATCCAGGCCAGATCCCCGTTCTTAGCGTCCATGCGACGGATCACGGCCACCTCGTCGGCCGGTGGAACCTTGTGTCCTGCCGGCATCTGGATCGCGAACGCCTCCCGCAGGAAAGCGTGGTCACGGCCACTGACCGCCGCCCGGCCCAGCGGCCGCGCCGGCATCTTGTCGTACGACCGCTGGGCGGCCGCCGACGGTGTCGTGGCCGAGGACTTCACCGCTACGGGCTTCGAGGAGTCCCGCGGTTGTTCCGTCCCCGACGTACAACCGGCCGATGCCACCAGCAGCGTGACTGCGGCGCTCATGAGAATCCGTTGTCTCAAGGCACTTCCCCCCCGGGCGTAAGGCTCTTGTCCGCAGACGATAGCGATGATCTGTTGATCGGGCTGGCCCCTTTGGGCCGTCGGCGGCTGGGCGGCCGCCAGGCCGCGGCGGGGATCGTCGAGCGGCTGGTAGCGGACGAGTTGTGGGAGCCGTTTCCGAGGGTCGGCGGGTTCCTTCAGCATTGTTGCGCGGGCCCGATGACGGTGAGGCCCATCTGCGCGGCGAGCCAGTGGGCATACGGCTCCCTCATCTGACGGCCGTCGACGTCGGCGTCGTGGACGTGGAGGAAGACGGTGTGGTCATCGGCAGGTTCGTCG
The DNA here is from genome assembly GCF_039534915.1 of Streptomyces roseofulvus. Lineage (NCBI taxonomy): Bacteria > Bacillati > Actinomycetota > Actinomycetes > Kitasatosporales > Streptomycetaceae > Streptomyces > Streptomyces roseofulvus. The sequence goes on from NZ_BAAAWE010000001.1 coordinate 365,027, forward strand.
TACCCGCGGGTGCTGGTGTTGAAGAGGAGTGTCACTTCGGCGTGCTTGGACTCGCCTCGGAAACCCAATTCGGGCGCATCCGGCCAGCACAGATCCTGCCAGTTGATCTCGCCCACGCTCGGACCGATTCCCGCCGTGAAGGCGTCCTCGACGCTGCCGACCGCCTGGTTGGGCAACTCGTAGTCCACCGGCAGCCGCCCTTCGTACGCGGCCGGATCGGCCGGCAGACCCGCCCCCCGGACGCCTACGAGCCACGCGGGAAGGTCCTCGAACGGCACCCGGCGGTCGAACTCCCCCTCCAGTTCCTGCCCCCGGAACCACCCCTCGGGCAGTTCCTTCGCCGCCCGCCACGTCTCGTCGACCGAACGGAACTCTGCGTACAGGGAGACGTTGATGTACTCGCAGCGGCCGAACTCCATGAGACGGCGCGCGGCGCGCAGGGCGAGTGCCGGGTCGGGGGTACAGAAGACGGGATAGGCGACGTCGTTGGACATCCGGTGATGCTGCCACGGCCTGTCATCGCAAGGCGTCGCATTTACGGCACGCTTCCTACGGGTCGGTAGGGTGCGAGGCGTGGTGTGGATTGTCGAGCGGCTGGTGCCGGATGAGCTGTAGGAGTTGTTCCAGCGTGTGGTGCCGGAGACTCCTTCGCGGCCCCAGGGCGGTGGCCGGCGTCGGCACGGCGACCGGGAAGTGCTGGCCGCGATCATGTTCGTGGCGACCTCCGGGTGTACGTGGCGGCAGCTGCCTGCCGCGTCGTTCGGGCCTTCCGGGGCCACGGCCCACCGCCGGTTCGCAGAGTGGTCGAAGGCCAGGGCCTGGGCCAAGCTGCACCGCCTGGTCCTCGACGAGCTCGGCTCCCGGGGCGAGCTGGACTGGTCGCGCTGCGCGATCGACTCGGTCAACATGCGGGCGATGAAGAGGGGGACCTGACAGGCCCGAATCCTGTCGACCGGGCAAGTACTGCTCAAAGATCCACTTGGTCACCGAGCGGACCGGTCTGCCCATCTCTGTTGGAATCTCGGCGGCGAACCCCCACGACAGTCAGGCCCTGACCCGCTGGTGAAGGGCATACCCCCGATCCGCTCACGTCGCGGGCGACGCAGGCGTAAGCCCGGCAAGCTCCACGCCGACAAGGGCTACGACTACCGCCACCTGCGACAATGGCTCTCCGACCGAGGTATTCGCCACCGCATCGCCCGCAAAGGCATTCAGTCCGCTGAGCGGCTCGGACGACATCGTTGGACCATCGAACGCACCATGGCCTGGCTCGCCGGCTGCCGACGGCTCCACCGACGCTACGAACGCAAAGCCGACCACTTCCTCGCCTTCACCAGCATCGCCTGCACCCTCATCTGCTACCGCAGGCTCACCAAATGACGTCTTAGGCGTCGCCCCCGGGTCCGGGCGCGACTTGGGGGGTCACCCCCTCTCCGCCCGGACTTCGACCGGGCGTCCGGGCCGTGTCGGACCTGCGTGGTACTCATGTCGCATGAGCCAGTTCCACGACTTCAACCTCAAGCTGCTCGTCATCGAGGAGCTCATGTACGGCCCTGAGCCGCTCCTCCCGGTGTACGACCTGTCTGCCGTGCTGTCCGAGCGGGGGATCGGCGACCCCGCGTCCTATGTCCTGGAGAACGGTCTCCACGCGGACGTGCTGCCGGAATCCCGGGCCCATTTCGAGGCGCTGGAGATCCCGGCCGAGTTGCTCGCCCGCGTCGAGGAGCTGTGCTTCGACGCCGGTGCCGACGTCTTCCGGCACTGCGCCCCCGCCTGGGACGGCGAGGACGACCTCTTCGACGTCCGCTCGCTCGACGACCTCGTCCTCCTGCCCAACCTGCGGGAGGTCACCTTCGTCGAAGACGGAGTCCTGGCCGTTCCGGACGCGGCGGAAGTCTTCGCCGCGCGAGGCATCGACACCGACTGAGCAGCACGCGCGGGCCGGCGGTGGGTCCGGTTCAGTCCGGGGGGGGGTCATGGCTGGAAGGTGACGGTCACTGTCTTCCGGGCGACCGTCCCGTCCGGCGGTGAGCGGCCACGCCGCGCAGCGTGGTGACGGCGCTCCCTGCGACGGCCGCCGCGCACAGGGCTGTGAACGCGTCGGGCGCCCACGTCCACAGCGCTCGGGAACCGACGAGGGCGAGGGCGGCCCCCAGCGTCACCACGGGGGCGGCGCCGGCGAGGCTCCACAGGACGCTGGGGGCGAGGCGGCGCGGCGCGGCGCCACGGCGGAGCAGGCGGTAGGCAGGGAGGGTCTCCGCGAGGAGGACCACCGCCAGGGCGGTGAGGCCCCAGACCGTGGCGTGGTAGACCGCCGCGGAGGGGGCGTCACCGGCGACGCCTCCGGCCAGGATGCGGGCCGCGCCGAAGCCGACCTGCATCACGGCGCCGTCATGCAGGAGGCCGTGCAGGTTCTGCTGGAGGACGAGGGCGAGGTCCCGCTCCGGCAGGACGAAGATCATGGCGGAGTAGCCGGGCGTGGCGCCGGTGTGCCAGACGGCGGTGTCGAGCGGGGGCTCCAGGCCGCCGACGCGCCAGCCGAGTCCGTATCCGGTGCCATTGCCGTATCCGGTGTCGGTGCCGGACGGGCGGAGGCGACCCGGTTGCCGCATGAGGCCGACCGACGCGGGAGTCAGGACCGTACCGCCGTCGGCCGTCTTGCCGTCCCGCAACTGGAGGGCGGCGAAGGCGGCGAGGTCCTTCAGGTCGCCGCCGGTGTAGCCGTAGGCCGCGCCGGCGTCGTCCACCCCGTCCACGATCGCGGAGGGCACGCCCCACAGCAGCTGGTGACCGGGCGGGAGGTTCCGCGCACGGGCCGACGTTCGGTCGGCGATCGCCCCGTCCATGCCGGACGGGCGCAGCACGCTGTCGCGGAGGTGGTCGGCGAAGGGCCTGCCGGTGACCGACTCCACCAGGGCCGCCAGGACGAGGTAGTTGGCGCTGGTGTAGGCGTACGTGGTGCCCGGCGGACCGAGGGGACGTACGTCGTCCAGCGCGGCAAGCCGACCGAGCGCGTCCGGGCAGTCGGCGTCGACGCAGTCGGCCACCGCGAAGGTCGCCGACTCCGGTATGCCGGCCGTCTGCTGCAGCAGATGGCGGACCGTGACGCGGCCGGCGTGGTCGTGGCCGCCGAAGCGGAAGGCGGGCAGGTGGTCCACGACGCGGTCGTCGAGCCGGAGCCGTCCGTTCTGCACGAGCGTCATCACGGCGCCGGCGGCGATCGGTTTGGCGACCGATCCCCAGAGGAACGGCGTGGCGTCCGTGACCGGCCGGCCGTTTCCGTCCGTGCCCCAGGACCGTGCGTGGACCGGCCCGTCGGGGTCGACGACGGCGTAGGCGAGGCCGGGCGTACGGGTGGCCTGCATGCGCTCGCGCACGTAGGCGTCCATCGCGGCGAGACGGTCCGCCGGGACGGGTGCGCGCGGTGCCGCCGACGCCGTGACCGAGGAGAGCAGGACGAGCAGGAGGGCGGCCACCGCTGCGGCGACGCGTCGGAGCGTACTGGGCATCAGAGCCTCGTTCTTCCGTGGGCGCGTGGAGATAACCGTATGGCGATACGGTTATAACCGTACGCTGGTACGGTTATCAAGTGCCGCGAACCGCCGACCACGAACAACGCCGCCGTCAGATCGCCGACGCCGTCAGCCGCTTGATCTCGGAGCACGGCCTCGACGCCGTCACCGTCGCCCGCACGGCCGCCGCCGCGGGCATGTCCGTCGGGCTGGTGCAGCACTACTTCCGCACCAAGGACGAGATGCTGCTCCACGCCTTCCGCGAGGTCTCGGCCCGGATCCGCTCCCGCGTCGACGCGCGCATCAGGGAAGGCGTCGTGCACCAGCAGCCTCTCGCGCGGGTCATGGCCGACGTGATGACCGAGTACATCCCCCTGGACGAGGCCCGCCGTGCCGAGTACCGCGTCGCCCGCGCGTTCGCCGGCCGCGCCCTCGACGCCCCCGCTCTGGCCGAGGTCGACACGGAGAGCGCCCGGCAGTTGCGCGAGGAGATCGCCCGCGCCGTCCACAACGGCAAGGAGTGCGGAGAGGTCGACACGCATCTCGATCCGCAGTCCGCCGCCGTCCGCCTCGCGGCCGTGATGGAGGGGCTCGCTCTCCAGGTCTACCGCGAGCCCGAGGGCATCGCGGGAGATGCCGTCACCCGATGCGTGGGGCCCCTGCTCGACGCCGAGATCGCCGTCGTCTTCACCGGCACATGCCGCCAGTACTCGTCCTGACGGGGGGCCGGCGCGGCGCGTCGACTCCCCTGTGGCAGGCGGCTCGCGCGCAGGACGCGGCGCACGATGCGCCGCCCGCGGCGTGCTCGCCGCTCCCCCGCCGCCGCGGCCTTGACGCCGCCCCGCCTCCGAGCGGCCTGAGGGGCGTCAACGCGCCGCGTGCCGCGGGTGATCGGCGTCGTCGGACGGCGCGGCCGCGCACAGTGCCGCCTCGACCCGGCGGTTGCCGGTCATGGTGGCGGTGACGGCCGTCATGGCGAGGAGGAGACCGGCGGCGGCGTAGAGCGGGGTGCGGATGTCGTACGTGGTGGCCAGCCAGCCGCCGAGGAAGGCTCCGAACGGGGCGGCGCACATGGCGAGCATGCGGGAGGTCGAGGCGACCCGGCCCATCAGGTGGGCGGGCACGATCGCCTGCCGGAGGGAGGGCGCGAGCACCATGGTGGCGCCCATACCGGCTCCGCAGACGGCGAGCGCGAGGGCGGCGGCGTACGGGTTCGGGGCCGCGGCCAGCCCGAGGATGGCGAGTCCCTCGACGGCGGCGGTGCAGGTCAGCGCGGTGCCGGTGCCGAGTCGCCGGCCGAGGGAGGAGGCGATGGCCGCGCCGAGCAGGCCGCCGGCGGCTTCCGCCGTGAGGAGCAGGCCGAAGCCGTAGGTGTCGATGCCGAGTCGTTCGTGCGCGAAGAGGGCGAGGACGGTCTCCACGGCGAGGAAGGCGATGTTGCCGACCGCCGGGCGGAGTGCGAGCCCGAGCAGCAACCGGTCCCGGAAGACGTACGCGGCGCCGGCCCGCGCCTGGCGCAGCAGCGATTCCCGTACCTCCGGCACCGGGGTGGGCATGGCGGGCAGCGTCCGTACGAGCAGCGCGGACACCAGGAACGACACCGCGTCCGCGAGCAGCGGCAGCGAGCGTCCGAGCGCGAGCAGCACGCTGCCGGCCGGTGGCCCCGCGAAGCCGGACATGGCCGTCTGGGCGCCGCGCAGGCGGGAGTTGGCGCGTTCCAGGAGCGCGGGGTCGCGGTGGAGCAGATCCGGCAGATAGGCCGTGGCCGCCGTGTCGAAGAAGAGACCGCCGAGGCCGAGCAGGAACGCGACGGCCGCGAGCAGCGGAATGCTCAGCACGTCGAGTACGGCCGCCGCCACGGGTATCGCGAGAAGGGCCGCGCGCCGCGTCCGTCACCCACATGGTGCGCCGGCGGTCCCAGCGGTCCACGAGCGCGCCGCCGAGCACTCCGAAGAGGAGCCACGGCAGCGTCCCCGCGGCCGCGACGACGGCGAGCGCCATCGGGTCCCGTGTCAGCGTCAGGGCGAGCAGTGGCAGCGCGGCGTGTGACACGCCGTCACCGAGCGAGGAGATCGTCTGTGCGGTCCACAGCCGCCCGAAGCCGGTGGGCAACTTTGCTGTACCTGCGGTCACTTGGCGCCCTCCTCGTCCCGCGCGCCCGCTCCCGGGTGGAACAGGGCGAAGACCAGGGAGGCGTCCGGCAGCGAGGGGTCGGACAGCTCCCTGTACTCCTCCGCCAGCGCCTGGAGCCGTGCGCCCAGTTCGGCGAACTGCGCTTCGGTGAGCCGCAGATGTGCCATCCCGACGTGCCGTTCGGCGCCCACCGGCGATGCCTCCAGATCCGCCACGGCATGCCGCATCAGCACATCGGGCCCTCCTTCGCCCGGATCCGGCAGCACGACGGACCGCGCGGCCATCGCGTAGTACCGCTCGGTGACCCCGCGGACCTTCCGGGTCCGCACCACCTTCACCAGGCCGGCCCGCTCCAGGAGCCGCACGTGATAGCTGGAACTCCCCTTCGCGAGGCCGACGCGCTCGGCGATCTGGGTGATCGTCGCCGGCTCGAAGCGGAGCACGGCCATGATCCGGTGACGGGTCAGATTGGAGACGGCGCGCAGTTGCTCGTCCGTGGTGACGTGGAGCGCGTCGGGGAGCTCATCGGTAGGCATGCGCCAATGGTCAACACTTCTTGACCATCGGGCAAGGGGGTGACGGGCAGGCGTCCGAAAATCGACGGCGGACGGCCCCCGTCCGGTCCCGCTCACTCCGCGGGAGGCCAGACGGGGGCGTCCGCGTGGGACGCAGACCGCTGTCGCGCGGCCTGTCGCCGGCGAGAGAGGCGATCGCGCCGGCCTCGTCCCGAACCCCCCGAGCAGGGCCTGCGCGTCGGCTACGCGTCGACGGCGTCCGTCACGCGCCGCCAGTCGTCCAGGTCCGCGATGCGCGCGTCCAAGGCCCCGCGCATGCTCGCCGCGCTGGAGGCGCCGAGGGCCAGGCGCCGCGGAGGGTTGGGGGTGTCGACCGCCGTCCGGATGCCTGCGGCGATCCGGGAGGCGGCGGAGAACGCGGACGCCGGCAGCTCTCCGATCGCCTTGTGGACCTCGCGGACGGTCTGGTCGTAGTCGTCCAGGCCGTCCGCCACATCGAGGTGGGCGAGGAAGGGTGTCGCGGTCATCCCCGGCTGGATGAGCGTGACCTTGATGCCCAGCGGGATGACCTCGGCCGCGAGCGCGTCCGACAGTCCCTCGACGGCGTACTTGGTGGCGGCCAGCAGGCCCACGCCGGGGTGGGCGGACTGCCCGTAGACCGACGAGCCCTGGAGGATGTGTCCGGACCGCTGGGCGCGGAGGACGGGCAGCGTGGCGCGGAGCACGTTGAGCACGCCGAAGACATTGGTGTCGAAGACGGCGCGGACCTGCGCGTCGGACGCCTCCTCGACCGCACCGAACAGGCCGTATCCCGCGTTGTTGGCCACGACGTCGAGGCGGCCGAACCGTGCGCGCGCGGCCTCCACGGCATCCTGGACGGCTTGCTCGTCGCGTACGTCCGCCGGCAGGAGAAGCAGGCGCTCACCGTGCGCCCGCGCCAGTTCGCCGAGGGAGGTGGTGTCTCGGGCGAGGGCCGCGACGGCCTCGCCGTTCTCCAGTGCCTGGACGGTCAGTTCGCGACCGATGCCGGACGTCGCGCCGGTGATCAGCCATACACGGGGAGGGATCTCGTAAGGAGGATTCATGTTGCGACCGTAAGCGTTTAGCTCGCAACACGTCAATCACCTGCGAGTGGATCGTTGCCTACTAAGTGGGTTAGCTCAGCTCACCCTGATGTACTGTGGAGGCATGAGCAGCACGCCAGCCGGATCCCCCCGACCCAGCCCGCGCACCGTCACACCGACGGTGGAGACCGTTCTCGCGTTCGTGAACACGCGCGCGGACGGATCGGGCCGGGAGGAACTGTTCGCCGACGGCGACGCGTTCGCGGCATGGCTGGCGGAGCACGAAGAGTTCGGTGTCGGCCGCGAGGTGGTGGCGACCGACGCCGACGCGGCGGTCGCGCGCGAGCTGCGCGACGCTCTGGTGACCGTGCTGCTCGCGCACTCCGGCGACGAGGAGAGCCTGGGCGAGCCGCTGTCGCGCGCCGAGCGACACCTGCGGCGCGTGGGTGCGCTCTACCCGCTGGCGCCGGTCGTCACGGCCGACGGCGTCGAACTGACCTCGCCGCAAGCAGGGGTGGAGCGGGTGTTCGGTGCGGTCCTGGCCGCGGTGACGACGTTCGCGCAGAGCGGCGACTGGGGGCGCGTCAAGGCGTGCCGGAACCCGCCGTGCCATTTCGGCTTCCTCGACCGCACGCGCAATGGGGCGGGTCTGTACTGCAGCACCGGCTGCGGATCCCAGGTGTCCATGCGCAGACACCGCCAGAGGCAGCGTCGTGACGGTGGTGCGCCCTCCGAGGCGTGAGTCCGCCCTCCGGCGAGCTCCGCCGTACCCGGTGCCGGCCTCAGGCCGTCGGCTTGCGCCACACGGAGATGTGCTTCGCGGAGTCCTGGGCGAACGGCGTCCCGTCCCAGTCCGCGACGCGCCGTTCCAGCTCCAGTCCGGCGATCCGGGCCATCAGGTCGAGCTCCGCCGGCCAGGCGTAGCGGTGCCGGGAGTTCCCGCGGCGGTAACGGCCGTCGTCGCCGTCACGGGTGAGGTGGTGCGAGACGAGGACCTGCTCGACCAGGTCGAAGGTGTCGAAGCCGATGTGCCGGTCGGAGACGTCGAACGGCACCGCGACCTGGCCGGGCGGCAGGAACCGCAGCGGCGGGACGCCCAGTTCGATGACGAAGCGGCCGCCGGGTGCCAGGTGGCGAGCGGCGTTGCGGAAGCACTCGACCTGCTCGTCCTGCGTCAGCAGGTTGGTGATGGTGTTGTAGACGAGGTAGACCAGGGTGAACTCGCCGGGCACGACGGTGGTGGCCATGTCCCCGATGGCGACCGGCAGCGTGTCCTCGTCGACCTTGCGCCGCAGCACCGCCGCCATGTGCTCGGACAGTTCGACGCCCACCACCGGCACCCCGCGTTCCCGGAGCGGGACGCCGACTCGTCCGGTCCCGATGGCGAACTCCAACGCCCGCCCTTCTCCGGCGAGTTCGGCGAGGAAGTCGAGGGTCGGCCCGAGGAAGGCGGCCGACGACAGCTCGGCCTCCTCGGCGTCGTAGCGGTCGGCGGTCTCTCGGCTCCACAGCTCACTGCTCGTCACGGGCGGACACTCTCCCGGACGGCGGAGGGGCCTGTCGACACATTTACGGTCTCCTCCGCATGACGGGCCCCTCACGGCTCGCCCCGAAGTGGCCTTCTACGTCCGGGGCGTGCCGACGATGGCCGCGAGCGCGCGGACTCCGGCGGTGACCCGGGGCAGCCCGGTGGCTCGGACACCGGCCGCTACGCGGCCTCGTAGTCGTGGGCCCGGCCGCCGCGCCACTCCACCCACCGGGGGTCGTCGAGGAGGGCGTCGGCGTCGTCGAGGCCGGCGCGCCGCAGGAACTCGACGACGTCCCGGTCGCTGTGCGCGAGGCCCAGGATCCCGCCCCGGCGGACGGTGACCCGCCTCCCGCCGCCGGGCGACGGCGGGTGCACGACGATCGGGGCTGTGCTCATGCTTCCAGGGTGCGCCTGATCGGCGGAGGACGCCGACCCGGGCGCCGCGTCAGGCGAGGTCGCGGTTGCGGCCCACCCCGCTGGAGAAGAGGTAGAGCGGGGGCAGGAGGGCGGCGGCGCAGACGATCCAGAGGGCGGTGTGGGCTCCGGCGTACGTGGCGAGGAGGCCGGCGGTGAGCGCGCCGAGCGGCAAGGCGCCCCAGGAGACGAAGCGGACCGTGGCCATCACGCGGGACAGCAGCTCCGGGGGCGACTGGGTCTGCCGGTAGGTGCGGGTGGTGATCGAGCCGATGACGGTGCCGAAGGCGAAACCGGCGTTGCCCAGGGCGAACCAGTACGCGTCCCCCGCCGAGGTGGTGAGCGGGGCGAGCAGGAGCAGCGCGCCGCCGGCCAGGTCGGCCGCGATGAGGCCCCACGCGGTCCCGAGGCGGGAGGTCACCCGGACCGCGACGGCCGCCCCGGCGAGCGCGCCGACTCCGTCCATGGCGAGGACGAGACCGAGTTGTACGGAGTTGAGGCCGGCCTCGCGGACCAGGTAGAGGGGGGTGAGGGCGACGAGGGCCGCGTTGAGGAAGTTGGCGGCGGTCGCCCAGATCATGCAGGGCCGCATGACCGGGTGCTTGGTGACGTACCGCCAGCCTTCGCGCATCAGCCGGAGGGCGCTCTCGCCGGTGCGGGGCCCGGGGTGGCGTTCGGGAAGGGTGCGCAGGAGGACGGCGGAGGCCAGGTAGCTGGCGGCGTCCACGACGAGTGCGCCGACCGGTCCGGTCGCGCCGATCAGGACGCCGCCGAGGGAGGGGCCGCCGGTGTCGGTGACGGCGTGCGTGCCGGACATGACGCTGTTGCGGGCGGCCAGCTCCCGGGCCGGGACGACGGCCGGCAGGAAGGTCGAGTTGCCGATGTCGAACAGTACCGTCGCCGCGCCGGTGACGAGCGCGGCGCCCAGCAGGTGCGGATAGGTGAGGGTGCCGAGCCACCTGGCGAGCGGCAGCGATCCGAGCGCCGCGAACCGTGCGAGGTCGAGCGCGACCTGGAGCCGGCGCAGCGGTACGCGTTGCGCGACGACGCCCGCCGGAAGGCTGAGCAGCAGCCAGGAGACCTGGCCGGCGGCGGCGAGCAGCGCGACCTCGAAGGCGGTGGCGTCGAGGACGGTGAGGGCGACGAGCGGCAGGGCGAGGGCGGTGACGGCGCTGCCCGCGCCGCTGACCGTGGCGGCGGCCCAGAAGCGCCAGAAGACGCCTCGGGACGAGGGGTCCGGTTCGTCGTCGCGTCGGTCGTGTTCCTGGATCGCTCGCGTGTCGCTCATGCGGCGCCCACCCCCGGGTCTCGTTAGTCTCTTTTAGGAACTCACTTGTTCCGTGTGAGTTTCTATCGGGAACTGACCTCATGGCGCAAGATGGTCCCGATGAGGCGGCCGCCGCGTGCGGAGAACCGGAGAAGTGGAGACGCCGTGATGAGGTCGGTTCCCGAGCGGGACTCCGCTTGCGCGATCGCGCAGGCGGCGGCGGTGGTCGGCGACTGGTGGAGCCTGCTCCTGATCCGGGAGACCGCGCGCGGGCACCACCGGTTCGACGCGCTCCAGGAGGAGCTGGGCATCTCCCGGAAGGTCCTCACCGAGCGCCTGGCGCACCTGGTGGACGCGGGGGTCCTGGAGAAGGTCCCCTACCAGGACAGGCCGGTGCGGCACGAGTACCGGCTGACGGAGAGAGGCCAGGGACTGCTGCCGGTACTGCTCTCGATGCAGGACTGGGCGGACCGCTGGGTCTTCGGCGACGGCTCGCTCAGCGGCACCGCCGACGAGGAGAGCACGGAGGCGCGGCGCGTCGCGGGCCTGGCGGGCGAGCGGCTGCCCCGCCTGAAACTGCCGGGCCACCGGGACGGCGCACCGACGGACCCGGTGGCCGACACCACGGCCACCGTCCTGTTCTGCTACCCGGCGACCGGGAGCCCCAGCCCGTTGCCGGACGGCTGGGCGGGCATCCCCGGCACGGTCGGCTGCACGCTGGAGAACCGGCTCTTCCGGGACGCGTACGAGGACTTCCGCGCGGCGGGCGCGGAGGTGCGCGGCGTCAGCACCCAACGTCCGGACGAGCAAAGGGTGTTCGCCGTCGAGGAGGGCCTCCCCTTCACCCTCCTCTCGGACGTCGACCTGCACCTCGCCGCCGCCCTGCGGCTGCCCACCTTCCGCTCCGGACAGCTGCTCCGGCTGAAGCGGGCCGTCCTGGTGGTGGACCGCGACCGCGTGGTGCGGCACGCGCGCTTCCCGGTGACGGACATCCCGGCGGCGGTGACCGAGGCGCTGACCGAGGTACGACGCCTGGCGACGGAGGAGTGAGGAAGGCCTCCGTCGCGCCCTGCGGTGCTACGCCTCGTACACCCGGGTCATCAGCTCCATCAGCTGCCGGCCTTCCTCCTCACTGAGCGGCGCCAGGAGCTCCGCGTTGGCCCGCTCCGCCAGCTCCGTGCACCGTTCCAGGGTTCGTACGCCCGCCGGTGTCACCGTCACCGCGTTCTTGCGGCGGTCTCGCGGGTCCGGTTCCCGCACGGCGAGTCCGGCGTCCTCCAGGTGGTTGAGCAGCAGGACCACGTCCTTCGCGTCGAAGCCCAGCCGTCGTACGAGATCCGCTTGGGCGACGGGCCCGTACTCGGACACCGCCGCGAGCACGGCGTGGTGCGGAAGCTTCAGCCCCTCCCCGGCGATCGCCTCCGCCACGAGGCTCCGGCCGCGCGCCGCCACCCGGCCGGCCAGCCAGCTCGGCAGGGACTGCAGGTGCGTCAGGGCGCGCGGGTGTGCGGTGGGAGCCATGAAGTCAGACTATCCCCACATCATTGGACTTCCCCATGACTCTCCTCTACCGTGGAAATCCGTTGGAGTTCCCAATGAATTGGCCCGCGCCCGCGTCTAGCCGGAGGTGCCCATGCGTCGAGTCCGCCATGAAGTGAACGGCGGCCCCGAAGTCCTGTTCACCGAGGAGGCCCCCGCGCCGGTGCCGGGCCCGGGCGAGGTGCTCGTCCGCACCGAAGCCATCGGCGTCACGCTGCCCGTCGTCCGCAAGGTGCGCGAGGGGACCGAGCCCGGCCCGCTCGGCGGCGAGGTGGCAGGCACGGTCGCCGCCGTCGGTGAGGGCGTCACCGATGTCGTCGTCGGCGACCGCGTCTCCGGCCTGTGCTTCTCTCACGCGTACGCCGAACTTGCCCTTCTCCAGCGCTCGTTGGCATCCCGCATCCCCGACCGGGTGAGCGCCGCCGACGCGGTGGCACTGGTCCGCAGCGGCCTGGTGGCTCGCGGCGCCTACGAGGCCGGCCTCCCCCGGCCCGGCGAGTCCGTCCTGGTCACCGCGGCGGCCAGCGCGGTCGGCACCCTCGCCCTGCAGTACGCGAAGGCCGGTGGAGCCTCCCGCGTGGTCGCAGCCGTCAGCAGCGCGGAGAAGAGGGAGTTCGTACGCGCCGTGGGCGCCGATGAGGTCGTGCTCTACGGCGACGAACGCTGGGGCGATCCCGTCGACGTCGTCCTCGACGGGGTCGGCGGAGAACTTCTCGGACCCGCGGTGCGAGCCCTCTCCCCCGGCGGCCGCCTGGTGGCGTTCAGCTCGGGCGGCGGCTCGATCGACGCGTATGAACTGCTCGTCCGGGGTGCCTCGGTCATCGGCTTCCAGATGGCGGCCGTCGCCCGGAACGAGCCCGCCCTGTACGCGCGCTGGCTCGACGACCTGTGGGAGCGGCACACCGACGGCACGCTGCGCGCCCACGTCTCCGCGGCGTTTCCTCTTGAGGACGCGGCACGTGCCCACGAGATCATCGAAGCCCGTCGCAACCTCGGCAAGGTGGTTCTGGTCGTTCCCTGAAGTCGTGCGGAACGGCCATGCCGTGCCGTCAGGCAGGCCGCACCCTCGCGCGGCTCGGCGCCCGCGTGGTGCGGGGCGGGAGAATCGGGGCCGCGGAGCGCTGGCGAAGGGGAGATGACGTGAGGGATGCGCTGAACCTGTGGCGCCAGGAGCTTGGAGAAGTGCCCGATTCCGTCTGGCAGCGGACCGAGCTCCGTGTGCTGATCCTCGCGGACAACGGGCTCACGACCCTCCCGCCGGACATCGGACGGCTGCGGCGGCTGGAGACGCTGGATCTCGGCCACAACGCGCTGACGTCGGTGCCCGAGGAGCTCGGCGGGCTGACCGGCCTCGGCGACTGCCTCTATCTGCACGACAACCAGCTGTCCCGGATCCCCGAGTCGCTGGGAAACCTGACCCGGCTGCGCTACCTCAACGTCGGCGAGAACGCCCTCACCGCCCTCCCCGAGACCATCGGCGGGATGACCGGCCTCATCGAGCTCAGGGCGCAGCACAACCGCCTCACCACCCTGCCCGACTCCATCGGGCGGCTCCGCGGGCTGCGCGAGTTGTGGCTGCGGGGGAACGTCATCGAGCACCTCCCGCCGTCGACCGGTGAGTTGGTCGAACTGCGCCACCTGGACCTGCGCGAGAACTCCCTCGCCGACGTACCGGCGTCACTGGAAGACCTGCCGCTGCTGCGCCATCTCGATCTGCGGAGCAACCGCATCGGCCGCCTGCCCGACTGGCTCGCCCGGATGCCGTCGCTGGAGAAGCTCGACCTCCGGTGGAACGGGATCGACCCGTCCCTGCCGATCCTCAGCCGGCTGGAGCGGCGCGGGTGTTTCGTGCTGACGTGAGTGAAGGGCCGTCGCGCCGGCCACCCCGTCGGGTCGCGCGACACCGTCCACCCCTCGGCCGAATCTCATGATTGGCCATGTCGCCGTACGCCGCCAGGGCCTCCACCATCAGCGCCCAGCCGAGCGCCCGGCGGTGGCCTGTCAGCAGCAGGACGGCCAGGAGCAGGGCCATCACGACGCCACGGATGCCCTTGACGACCAGGAAGCCGCCGCCGTCGCCGGAGGGCCGGCTCGGCAGGCCGCAGCCCGGGGCCGTCGTCTCGGGACTGACGATGTACTCCGTCCCGAACCAGAGGACGAAGAGGATGAGAACGGCGGCCAGGACGGCGTTGATCTTCTTCAGCGACATCGTCCTTCTCCTGGGGTGACGAGCCATCGGTGCGGCGGCGTCCGGGCGGCGAGGACCGCCCGGCGGCGGCGCGGTGGGCACCGCGCGGTCAGACCAGGGCGGCGACGAGCGACGTGAAGGCGGCGACGATCACGGCGACGCGGGCGTAGTGGTAGCGGTTCCAGCGGTTGATCTGCTCCTTCCAATCGGCGGGCCGGTTCTCGGGCGTCCACGTCTTGTTCCGGTTGTTGATCGGGACCAGGAGCAGGACCGACATGATCACGCTCAGGATCAGCAGCGCGCCGGCGGTGACGACGAGGCCGGTACCGGCGTGGCCCCACGCGGCGACGGCCCACACCGCGACGAGGACGAGCGAGCCGATGTACCAGACGGGCATCACGGCGCCGAGCATGCGGCCCCCGTGGGCGTGGCCGAGCTGGGTGCTGTCCTCCGGGAGTGCGTTGAGGATCGGGTTCATGACGAAGGCGACGGCGAACTCCACCCCCACCATCACGCCGACGACGACGGTGGTGACGACCTCAAGTGCGGTGAGCATGGTTCCCCTCCCGGGACCTAGCACTGCTAGCTGATGAGGCAACGCTAGTACTACTGCCGCTCGATTGTCTAGCGGTGCTAGGATCACATCATGTCGGTACAGGAACGCAAGCAGCGCGAACGGGCGGAACGCGAGCGCCTCATCGTGGCCACGGCCCGCGAACTCGCCGAGCAGCAGGGCTGGGACGCGGTCACCACCCGCCGCCTCGCCGAGCGCATCGAGTACAGCCAACCCGTCCTCTACAGCCACTTCCGCGGCAAGCGCGAGATCATCGGCGCCGTCGCCCTCGAAGGCGCCGCCGAACTGGCCACGGCGGTACGGGCCGCGACCTCCGCCGCGGACGGACCGCGCGAGCGGGTCGTGGCCCTCGCCCGTACGTACCTCGACTTCGCCGCGCGCAACCCGGCGGTCTACGACGCCCTGTTCCAGCTCGACGGCGGCCTGCCGTACGCGCAGGAGGACACGCCGGAGCCGCTGAAGGACGCCTTCACCGCGCTCCTGGAGAGCCTGGGCGAGGTCGCCGGCGACGGCGTCCACCCCGGCATGTTCACCGAGGTCTTCTGGGCGTCCCTGCACGGCCTCGTCACCCTGACCCGGGCGGGACGCCTGCTGCCGCAGGACGCCGCACCGAGGGTGGAACTGCTCGTCGACCGGCTCGCCGTGCTCTGACGCACCGGGACCGAGGCGCACGTGGCGGGGGCCGGTAGGCGCGGAGGGCGGGTGAGCGGTGGGGGGGCGGATGGGCGGCGAAGCCGGGCACCGGCCCCCTGCCGTGGCTGCCGGCCACCCGTACGGCTCCGGTCCTCACCCGGTTGACAGGGCCTCGGTCGCCCGGTCCGGACGGCACCCCTATCGTCCGGATCGGGCGCCGACCGGCGCCGACACCCGCGACTCGGAGGTCCTCCATGGCCCGTCCGCTCACCATCGGCCTGGCGGCCGCGGCCCTGCTGCTCCTCGGCACCCCCTCGACCGCCGTCGCCGCCCAGCCCACCTGCTTCGGGCTTCCGGCCACCCTCACCGGTGCCGGCACGATCACCGGCACTCCTGGCAACGATGTCATCGTCGGCTCCGGCGGCGCCGACGTCATCGACGGCCGCGGCGGCAACGACACCGTGTGCGCCCTCGGCGGCAACGACATCGTCTCCGGCGGCCTCGGCAACGACCGCCTCCACGGCGGCGACGGCGACGACGACGTGAACGGGGACGTGTACGTCGAGAACGGCCCGGCCGTCGGTGGCGGCCACGACATCCTGTACGGCGGCAACGGCGCCGACACCATGCTCGGCGACTCCCAGTCCGACAACGGGGACGCGTCCGGCGGCGGCAACGACCAGCTCTACGGCGGCCCCGGCGACGACTCCCACCTGGACGGCGACAGCCTCAGCCTCGGCGGCGGCGACGCGCGCGGAGGCGGCAACGACCGCATCGAGGGCGGCAGCGGCGACGACGGTCTCCTCGGCGACTCCGCCGCGCCGCTCGAAGGCTCCGCGACCGGCGCCGGCGACGACGTCCTGCTCGCCGGAGCGGGCCTCGGGGACAACGTGATCGGCGACAGCGAGGGCGTGACGGCGGCACACGGTGCAGGCGGCGACGACCACATCGACCTCGGCGCGGACGGCGGCTTCTTCGCCCTCGGCGACCACAACATCAACGACCCGGCCGGCGGCCCCGCCACGGGCGCGGGCCACGACCGCATCCTCGGCGGCGCCACGGACGAACTCCTCGTCGGCGAGAGCTCGGTCGGCGACGCCTCCCGGACCGCCGCCGGCCACGACGTCATCGAGGGCCGCGGCGGCGCCGACTCCCTCTTCGGCGACAACGTCGACTTCGCCGCCGACACCACCGTCGGCACCGCCGGCGGCCACGACGTCCTCCGCGGCGGCGACGCCGACGACGAGATCTTCGCGGGCCCCGGCGACGACCGCCTCGACGGCGGTGCCGCCACCGACCGCTGCGACGGCCAGGCGGGCGCGTTCGACACGGCGACGCAGTGCGAGACGGTCCTGGGCGTGCCGTGACCGAGACCTGCACGACGCGCGTCCGCGCCGGCGCCTCCCCGTGGGGCCGCCGGCGCGGACGCGCGTCGTGCGGGTCTCGGACCGCCCGTAGAGTGCCGGTCAGCTGCCCCGTGGCCGGAACACAGAAAGGACCGTGGCATGTCCAGCGACCGTCTCATGCGCATCCACAGCGCGGAGTTCCAGGCCATGGCCGAGAGAGTCCTGCGGGTCACCGAGCTCACGTCCCGTCTGAACGTCCTGCCGTTCGAGGACGAAGAGGCCAAGGCGGAGCTGTTCGAACAGATCCTGGGGAAGCCGCTGCCGCCGAGAGTCACGATCTATCCGCCCTTCTACACGGACCACGGCCTCAACCTCGACCTCGCCGAGCGCGTCTTCATCAACCAGAACTGCACGTTCCTGGACTACGCCGGCATCCGGATCGGCCGGCGGACGATGATCGGGCCGAAGGTCACGTTCATCACCAGCGGCCACCCGGTCGACCCCGAGGAACGGCGGCTGTACCTCACCGGCGCGCCCATCGACGTCGCGGAGAACGTCTGGATCGGCACCGGCGCCACGATCCTGCCCGGCGTCACCATCGGCCGTGACGCCGTGATCGCCGCCGGCGCGGTCGTCGCCGACGACGTTCCGCCGGCCAGCCTGGTGACCGGAGGCAAGGCGACAGTGCACCGGAGCTGGTGACCGCTGTCGGGATGCGGGCCTCGGCGGCGATCCGGACACGCACACGAGGACCCGTAGCGCCACCTGGACGCCATGAAGCGCGAAAAGTCGAAGATGTCCGGTTCGCGTGGCAGCCTGTCCGACGTCACCCCCCTACCTCCGTCGAAGGTGAGCACCATGAGCACGCCGCACCAGGAGCACGTCTCCCACGCCCACGCCCACGGCCCCGGCTGCGGTCACACCGAGGTGCGGCACGGCGACCACGTCGACTACGCGCACGACGGGCACCTGCACCGCGACCACGGCGGCCACTGGGACGAGTGCGAGCCCGCGGGACACCTCTCGCACGCGGGCCACGACCACCGGCACGGCCAGGACTGCGGCCACGAGAGCGTCCGGCACGGTGACCACGTCGACTACCTCCACGACGGTCACCGGCACGCCGCGCACGACGGCCACTGGGACGACCACTGACCGACCCCTCCCACCGAGGCAGGCGGCGAGGCGCCGGGACGGGCCCCGGGAGGGAGGTCAGGCGCGGGCCAGCGTCGCGGCGCCGAAGGAGACGTCGAAGCGGTCGCACCAGATGCTCACGCTGGGGTACGTGGACCAGTCGACGTCCGCCGGCAACGGGTAGTTCTGGTCGCCCTTGTTGCCCTTGAGCTTGGCCAGGTTCACATAGCGGCCGTCGTCGAAGACGTCCCAGCCCGCCTTGCCCGGCTTGACCGGGGAGTCGCTCAGCCAGACGCGCAGGTCGGGGCCGTTGCTGGTGTCGAGCCCTTCGAGGCGCAGGGTGTGGGTGCCGTCGGCGAGGCGGACGACCTTCGCGGTGCCCTTGGTCGCGTGCTCGTGGCTGATGAAGGAGCCCTCGGCGAGGGTGACGGGGCCGGCGGGCCCGGTGGGGGTGGGCGCCGCGGTCGGGGTCGTGCCGTCCGTCGGCGATGCCGCCGGAGGGGGCGCGGTCGTGCCGGTGGTGGGCAGTGATTCGTTGACGGTCTCGTCCACCCACAGGGCCCACGGCTTGAACCACACGAGGCCCGCCACCACGGCGATGGTGACGGCGATGCCGAGGCCCGCCCACAGCGTCTTCCTGCCGGTGCGTTCCACTGATGCTCCCCCTTCGTGAGCGGACGCCCCCCGTGGGTGTCCTTCCAACCTGCCGGTGTCCATCCAACGCGTCCACGGGCGCCTGCGGAAGGGGCTTCGTGAGGTTGTGGACGACCGGTCACGGGCGGCGCCCGCCCGTGACCGGTCGCGGCGTCGGTCAGGCGCGCCTGACCGTGAAGCCGCACCAGGCGGTCCAGGCGGAGGCGGTGGCTCCGTCCTTCACGCGGACGCGCCAGCGGTAGGCGCCGTCGCTCAGGGTCCCGGCGGGCACCTGGAGGGCGGCGTCGTGGCTGGTGTCGCTGGTGAGCTGCCGGTGGAGCACGGGCTCGCCGGCGGCGGTGTCGACCTCGAAGGTGACCTTGCGGCGGGGTCCGGGCCGGGCGGGTTCGACCGTGCCGGGCGGGGCGACGGACTCCAGCGTGGCGGCGAGCGTCGGCGACGTGCCGGTGACGACGGGGTCGCCGGCGGGGTCGCCGCAGAGCTGGAAGCCGGCGTAGGAGCCGTCGGAGACGCGGGGGGCTTCCGGGACGGGCAGCAGCCGGTCGTCCGCGGGGGCCGCGGCGGGGGCCGGTCCGGCGGAGGCGGCCGCGAGGGCGAGCGGGGTGGCGACGGCGCCGGCGGCGCAGGCCGCGAGCAGGGCGAGGGTCGCCCGACGGGTGCCCCGGCGGCGCTGGGTAGGGCTGTGGTGACGAGTGCGCATGTCGGTGTCCTTCCTCTTCGGCGTCCGGCTACTTCACGTAGAGGGTGTGATCGGGGCCCGGCGCCTGGACCTGGGTGCACTGGTACGTGCTCCAGCGGTGCTCGGCGACGAGGCGCTTGCCGACCTCCTGGCAGCCGGTGAGGTTGTGCAGGGTCTCGTAGGCGGTCCAGTCGGCGGCCGCGTTCGGCTTGAGCTTGTTCGCGACGCCGTAGGCCGCGGCGTCGCCTCCGGCGGTGACGCCGTCGGCGCCGTCCCAGCGGTAGTGGACGCCGAGCCAGACCCGGCCGACGGCGTTCTCGGCGGCGGCCGCGGAGAGGGTGGTGAAGGTGCGGGTGACGCCGAGGGCGTTGGGGTCCTCGGTGGTCGCGGTCCAGGTGATCCGGTCCGTGCCGAACCACGCCTGAGTGGCCTTGGACCAGGCTCCGGCGAAGGTGGCGTGGCCGGAGACGTAGGCCGGGAACGGCGGGGAGAAGTGCTGCCCGTTGCGGTCCTGCGAGAGCGGCTGCCAGTTGCCGTCGGCGGTGGTGCCGGCGTTGCCGTCGCCGTCGAGCCGGATGGCGCTCTCCGGGCGCCACAGGTCGATGTTTGTCTGGTACTTCTGGTCCCAGGCGACGATGCCCGCGTCCGCCATGGCGAAGGCGGTGAGCGCGAACAGCTTGGCGTTGCCCGCGACGGTGGTGTCGTGCTGGCGGGACAGGATCTGGGTGTGCTCGAAGAGCTGGCCCGGCGGCTTGTAGGTGCCGTCGAGGTCGTTGGCCCAGAAGAGCGCCGCCCGCGTCTGGTCGGCTGTACGGGTGGTGGACTCGGCGCCGCCGAGGCTCTTCACGTCGTTGACCTGGTCGGCGTACGCCTGGCTCGGCAGCAGTGCGCTCATCTGGGTGTGTCCGGCCGGGCCGGGCCGCCGGAACTGCGCGCTGCTCGCCATGCCGAAGGGCTTCACGAGCCCCCACTGCGGGGTGGCGCCGTCGCCGGTGCCGGTGGGCCGCCAGTAGCCGGGCTGCGTGGAGCCGGTGTACGGGGCGACGGGCGCGGAGCCGTCGTTCTGGCGGGCGGCGATCATCGCGGCGGCCGCCTTCTGTCCGACCTCGGTGCCGGCGGCGCGCTGGGCGGTGGTGACGGCGGCGGGGATCGTGGAGCGGGCGGCGGCGATCTCGTCGTCGAAGTTCAGCGTCGGGTAGAGGGAGCGCAGCACCTCGAAGGCGGCGTGGTCGATGGCGCTGTTCACGTCCGGGAGCGCGCCGTTCGTCGCGGTCGCCTTGACGAGGTAGGCGTCACCGAGGCACTTGAGGGCGCCCTCGGCGCAGCGGGCCGAATTGGCCGCGTCGTAGACGGCGCCGTGCATCATCGCTCCGGCCCTGGCCAGCGGTCCGGGCGCGCCGCCGACCTGGCGGTAGGTCTCCTGCAGGACGTCGTTCCAGTAGACGACGTGGTCCTTGACCGGGTCGGCCGGCGTCTCGTAGGTGACGAGGATCGAGGGGGCGGTGGTGGTCTGCGCGGAGGCGAAGATCTTGAACGCGGTGACGTCGTTCTCGTCGGTCGCGCGCAGGCCGACGGTGTCGACCGTGTTGGTGGTCTTCGACCACTGCTTCACCAGGGGGGTGATGTCCTCCGATATCCAGCGCGGGCCGCAGTCGCCGTGGCCGTGGGTCTGGGTGGAGGTGGTCACCTTGGAGCGCCATGAGGGCTGGTTGCTCCAGCGGGTGGCGGACGAGGCGGTGCCGGTGTCCCAGATCTCCCAGGAGCGCGGCGTGCAACTGTCGGACCAGGTGGCGAAGAGGTTGAGCTCGGCGTTCAGGACGTCCTGGCCGGTGACCGAGGAGTGGCGGGGGAAGTTGACGAACGAGCGGGCCTCGCCCTTCTGCCACTCCCGGCCGACGCGCAGGTCGACTCCGGCGGAGAAGTCGGCGGTGTCGCCGTTGCGGACGTAGGTGTCGAAGTCCGTGCCGAAGTAGACGGCCGGGTCGATGGTCACCGGGTAGCGGGTCGAGCGGTCGGCGAGGAAGCTCCGGTCCGCCGTGACCCGCAGGTCGAAGCCGTCGCCGCGCTCGGTCACGCCCAGGTCCACGCGGGCCGTGCGGGCGCCGGGCGCGTTCTCGCCGCCGGCGCCGGCGTCCCACATGTACGGAGTGGTGCCGCGGCCCACGCTGTCGCCGGTGCGTGCGTCCGTCAGCGTCAGGGTGTCGTCCTGTCCCTGACGCACCGTGATGCCCTCGGCGCGTACCGGGAGGGTGAGGTCCGCCGCGCGCACGGCCGCCTGCCGGTCCGCCACGACCAGGTACTGCTCGAACCCGGTCCGCGTGGCCTCGACGACCAGGTCGGTACCGGGGAGGACGTCGTCGTAGGTGGCCTTCGTGCCGTTGAGGCGGGGTTCGGGCAGGGCGCCCTTCCAGCCGAGCGCGAGTTCCTTGTCGCCCCGGCCGAGTACGGCGAGGTCACCGCCGGCCGTTCCGGTGCGGCCGGCGAGGCGCAGCCCGCGGGGGTGGGCCTTCGGGCCGACGGATCCGTCCGCGTGCCTCACCAGTGTGAGGTCGACCCCGACCCAGCGGCCGCGCTCCTTGAACCGGATCGGTCCCGCGAACGACTCGACCGACATGGTGCCGTCGGGGTTCGCCCAGAGGGTGGTGCTCTCCGTGCGGGCCTCCACGACCTCGATCCGGCGGCCCTGGGCCTGCGCGGTGAGGCGTGCGTTCACTTCCTCCTTCGGGACCGCCGACTCGGTGACTCGGGGCGCGGGGGCGGCCGCGGTGGCGTCCGGCGCGGCGGACAGCGCGACGCCCGTCTCGGCGAGGAGGACCAGAGCGAGCGGAAGAGCCAGAGCGAGAGGCGGGGTCAGGGCCCTGCCTCGCCGTGCCGGTCCGCGGGACCGGCCGGGGGAACTGTGCACGCCGTACTCCTTCTGATCAAGAGGGGACAGACGCACGGAATGCTCACAGCCGCCTACGCGGCGTGTCCACGGCTCGTCTCGGAACGTGGCGTGATCATCCCGACAACGGAACCCGGAACTCCGTCGGGATTCGGGCGGTTCTCCGGCCAACGGCCTCTTGCCGGGGCGTTCGCCGCGTCCGGAGGCGAGAGCCGTTAATCCGGTGGACCGCACCTTTACGGTCGGTACCTTTGCGGTCATGGACTTCTTGACTGAACTTCGGCGTGAACTGGACGTGTTCGGCGCCCTGTTGGACGGCGACCTGTCGACCCCGGTCGAGCACTGCGGCGACTGGAGTCTGGCGGATCTGGCCGCGCACATGGGCGCGGGGAACCTGTGGGTCGTCACGGCGGTGAAGGAGGGTCACGGCGACAACTACGACGAGGGTTCCGTACCCCGCGACCAGGCGGCCCTCAGGGCCTGGTACGCCGCGTCGGCGGACGCGCTGGTGGAGACGCTGTCGGCCGACCCCTCGACGGCGGCGTGGACGTTCGCGCCGCCGCACACGGTCGGGTTCTGGCGTCGGCGCCGCTACCACGAGACGCTGATCCACCGGTGGGACGCCGAGCACGCGCTCGGCTCGACCACGCCCATGGATCCGGAGTTCGCCGCCGACGGTGTGGCCGAGGTCTTCGACACCATGGCCCCGCGCATGGTCGCCAGGGGAGCCGCCGCCGCTCCCGCGCGGGCTGTACGGATCACCGCCACGGACTCCGGCCGCAGCGTGACCTACGGTCCCGGTGACCCGGTCGCCGAGGTCTCGGGCACCGCCGAGGACCTGTTGCTCATGCTGTGGGGCCGCAAGCCCCGGGACACCGACGCGATCGCCTGGACCGGCGACCGCCGGGCGGGGAGCGACGTCCTGGCCGGACCGCTGGTCCCCTGACGGAGCCCGGCGCGCCACCGCTCCCCCGCACCGAGCGCGGGTGGGGCGGTCTCACCCCTCGGCGTCGAGCTGGTGGTCGGCCCAGACGTACGTTTCGGGCAGCAGGTCGGTGAGGGGGACGGCTCGCAGACGGTCGCCCTCGCCGACGATGACCGTGAGGGACGGGAAGTAGTCGAGGAGGACCTGCCGGCAACGGCCGCACGGGGGTACGACTCCTCGGTCGCGGTCGCCGACCGCCACGATCGTGTCCAGCTCGTAGGCGCCCTGGGCGGCCGCCGCGCCGATGACGACCAGCTCGGCGCAGGGGCCGCCCGTGAAGTGGTAGGCGTTGACGGCGGTGACGATCCGGCCGTCCTGGGCGCGGGCCGCGGCCGCCATGGTGTGGTTGTCCCCCCGGCAGCGCGTGCGGGCGACGTGCGCCGCGGCCTGGATGAGTTCGTGGTCGACGGGGTGGGTCGTACGCGTGGTCATGTCCTCTGCCTTCGTGAGCTGTCAGGTGACGGTGCCCCAGGCGACGGCGGCGGGCAAGCGGATATCGACGCCGCGGTGGCGGGCTCCCGGGTCTCCGCCG
The DNA here is from genome assembly GCF_039534915.1 of Streptomyces roseofulvus. Lineage (NCBI taxonomy): Bacteria > Bacillati > Actinomycetota > Actinomycetes > Kitasatosporales > Streptomycetaceae > Streptomyces > Streptomyces roseofulvus. Next base: position 388,608 of record NZ_BAAAWE010000001.1, read on the forward strand.
ACGTGGCCTCGCGGAGGGCGCGGGTGGTGACCCGGGAGCACAGGGGGATCGCGGCGAGGGTGAGCCCGACGGCCGCGGCGACGAAGGTGTGCCGGATGCCCAGGCCGCGTCCGAGGAGGCCGCCGGTGAAGGCGCCGACGGGGACGACGCCCAGGACGATCAGGCGGTACGCGGCGGTGACGCGCCCGAGCAGGGCGTCGGGGACCGCCGCCTGGCGCAGGGTGCTGACGACGATCTGGTTCAGCGAGGAGGCCAGAGCGGCACCGAACATCGCGGCCAGGGCCAGGGGTGTGCTGTGGCCGAGTCCGAGGACGGCGTAGCCGGCGGCCGGGGCGAGGGCGGCCAGCCAGGTGGTGGGTCCGCCGCCGACGCGGGGGACGACGTGCGCGGCGAGCAGTGAACCCGCGATCGCGCCGGCCGCGGGAACGGCGACGAACAGGCCGTAGCCGGACATGGGAAGTCGGTACGGTCCGGTGATCAGCAGGACCAGAAGTCCGCCGGTGACCGAGCCGAAGAAGTTGATGGCCGCCGAGATGAACGCGACGCGGCGCAGCAGCCGGTGGCGCCAGAAGTACGTCCATCCGGAGCGGATGTCCCGGGTGATGCCGAGCGGGCGCGGGTACGCGTGGTTCTCGCGCGTGGGGCGCAGCGCGGGCAGCAGAAGGGCGGCCAGGCCGGCGAGGGCGAACGCGGCGGCGCCGGTGAAGAAGGCCGCCGACGCCGCCAGGGCGAACAGTGTCGCGCCGACGGGCGGACCGATGAAGGTGTTGATGACGGACTGGGTGGCGAACAGCCTGCCGTTGGCGCGTTCGAGCTCCTCCCGCGGCAGGAGGCGCGGGGGGATGGCCAGGGCGGCGTTGTCGACGATCGTCTCGGCGCAGCCGGCGATGAACACCGCGGCGTAGAGGAGCGCGACGTGCCGCCATCCCTGGGCGAGGGAGAGGGCGAGCAGCGCGAAGCCGGACGCGCGCAGCCCGTTGCCGAGGACGAGGATCCGGCGTCGGTCCACCCGGTCGGCCAGCGCGCCCGCGGGAAGCGTCGCGAGCAGCCACGGCAGGTACTGCGCCACCGTCATGCCCGCCACCACCAGGGGGTCGCGGCTGAGTGTGGCGACGAGGAGCGGTGCGGCGGTCTGCAGCAGTCCGTCGGCGAGGTTCGAGGACGCCTGGGACGCCCAGAGTGCGGTGAACGGCCTGAGGACGGCAGCGGGCATGGGTCGGTCCCCTCATGGCGCAGTGGAGATTCTCATGGGTGATGAGCTGATTGCGCATGATGCCAGGGCGATCACCTCACATGCAATAATGCTTTTGCCCGTGAGGATGACCGCCGGGCGCGCGGGACGCCCCGGCGGCGAGAGGAGTGGATGGTGCGGTTCGGCCACATCGCGGGTGACCGCATGCTCGACCTGGTGAACACCGTCGCCTGGCGGCTCGGCGGGCCCGAACGCAGCGAGGCCCTCAGGACGTTCTCCGACGTCGTCGACTGGTGCCTCGAATCCGACCTGGTCAGCGCGGACGAGGCCGCGACCCTGCGCGACCTCGCCGGCCGCGACGCCGCACGGGCCGAGCGGGAACGGATCCACGTCGTCGACGCGCGCGAGAAGGCGTACGCGCTCCTCTTCGAGGGCGACACCGAGGCCGCCGAGGGTCTGGCGGACCTGTACCGGACGGCGCTCGCCGCGGCGGATCTGGTCCGTGCGGGCGACCGGTGGCACTGGCGGGACCGGGACACCGACCTGAGCCTGCCCCGCCATCGCATCGTCCGCGGGCTCGTCGCCCTCACCCAGCGCGAGGACCTCGACCGCCTCCACCAATGCGAAGACGCCACGTGCGGCTGGGTCTACCTCGACACGTCTCCCCGCCGGAACCGCCGCTGGTGCAACACGAAGGACTGCGGCGACCGCAACCGCGCCCGCGCCTACTACGCCCGCCAGAAGGCCAAGAGCCGCCGGCCCTGACGGACCGTCGGCGGTGGGCGGTTCAGGCGCGCGTGTACGTCTCGGCGATCTCGCGCAGGTTGGACTGCCGCCCACCGCCCGCGCCGCGCACCGTCTCGATGGCGAACGTGTCGAACACGTGCAGCGTGTCGAAGTACTCCTTGAACTCCCGCACCTTTCCGTCCTGGACGCGGAAGAAGAAGTGGTACTGGTTGTTGTACGTCTTCCCGTCCGCCGTGGTGCCGCGCGTCTCCGCCTCGACGGCGACGCGGTCGCCCTCGGCGGTCACCGCGCCCACGGTGATCTCCAGCGGCCTGGGCAGCACCGGGACGACGTCACGCCATCCGGCCAGCCACTCCTCGCGGGTCTTCCAGCCGGAGCCGGGCAGGTCGCCGATGAGGAAGAACGCGCAGTCCTCATGGGTCAGTTCCAGCAGACGTTCCTCGTCCACGGCCAGGCAGGCCCGCAGCCATGCGAGTGCGACGCCCTTGCGATCCGCGATGGATTCCATGGGCCGATCCCCTCCCGATCCCTGCACCATTAGTGAACGCTGCGTTCACTATGAGGGACGGTAACATGGCGCCACCAGATAAGGAACGGCGCGTTCACTTCGCACGGAGGAGGGACATCGGAATGAGCCCTCGGCCGGATCTCTCCACCCCCGAGCCCGCCGGCACACGACGACGTGGCGCCGAACTGCGACAGGCGATCTTCGACGCCGTGCACGACCAGCTCCGCACCGTCGGCTACACCGCCCTGACCATGGAGGGCGTCGCCGCCGCCGCCCGTACCGGCAAGGCCGCGCTCTACCGACGCTGGTCGAGCAAGAACGACCTGGTGCTCGACGCGTTGGCCGACGCGCTCCCCTCCCCCGCGCCGATCGACCAGGGCACGGATCTGCGCGCCGGCCTCTCCGCCGCCCTGAACGGTCTGCGCGACGCACTCAACGGCATGCACGCGACCGTGTTCCAAGTCGTCGCCGACGAAGCGGGCCACAACTCACCGCTCGTCCGGACCCTGCTCAACGCCCGCGTGCTCGGCCCGTGTCAGACCCGGATCCAGGAGCTGCTGCGCGACGCCGTCGAGGTCGACCAGGCCCCGGCCGACCTCGACGCCGAGTTGATCGCCGCACTGGGTCCGGCGCTGCTGCACCACCACTGCCTCACCCAGGGCACCCTGATCCCGGCCGACCTGGTCACCTCGACCGTGGACGCCGTCCTTCTGCCGTTGATCCGACGCGCGACGGCGTGAGCGACCGGACGAACCGCCGCCCGGACCTCCGTGTCACCGCGCCGCCGACAGCGGTCGGCGCTACGGCCTTTCCTGCTCCAGCAGTTCGACGCACCGCCCCAACATCCCGACCAGCGCCTCCCTCTCCTCGTCCGTGAACGCGGCGGCCAGCGCCCGCTCCACGCGGACGGCGTGCTCGTCGGCTTCGGCGAGGGTGGCCCGGCCCTGTTCGGTCAGGCGCGTCTCCAGGACGTTCCGGTGCCACTCGTGCGGGGTGCGCTCGATCAGCGCGCGGTCCTGGAGGTTCTTCAGGACGGTGTTCATCGTCGGGGGCGTGACGCCGCAGCGGCGCGCCAGGGCCGCGGCGGAGATGCCCGGGTTCTCGTCGAGGCCGAGCAGCGCGGCGTACTGGGGGACGGTCAGGCCGGACGGTTTCAGCACCGCGGCCTTGGTGGCGCCCAGGGCCTGCTCCGCCCGCTTGAGGTGGGAGCCAATGCGTTCGGAGATCGGCATGGACGTCATCTCCGCAGGATAGCGGCGGGTGTCCGACATGAGCACACCGTCATCCATGAGACTCTTGACGAGCATTAGAGCTCTAATTTACGTTCGAGTTCGATGATCGGTCGTCCGTCAGAAACCACCGGCCGCCTTCGCCGCTGGCCATCGGCCACCTGCATGCAGTCGAACGAGAGGTGCTCACATGTCCCACTCGATCCGCCGACGTACCTTCCTGACCACCTCCGCCGCCGTCCTCGCCGCCGCCGCGACGGCACAGGGCGCGGGGGCCGCCGCCGCGGACCACGCCCGGGCGCCCCGGATCACCACGGCCTTCGCCCTCACCGGTGACCGGGTGTATCCCGAAGGCATCGCGCTCGACCCGCGCAACGGCGACGTCTACGTCGGCTCGTACGCCGACGGCTCGGTGCAGCGGGCCGTGCCGGGCGCGCGTTCCGCCGAGGTCTTCCTCCCCGCCGGCGCCGACGGACGCGCCACCGCCAACGGGCTCCGGGTGGACGCGGCCGGCCGCCTGTGGGTCACCGACTCGACGAGCGGTGTCGCCGTGTACGACGTGCGAGACCGCGCGCTGCTGGCCCGCTTCGACCTCCCGGACGACGCACCCCGGTTCGTCAACGACCTGGTCGTCACGCCCGACGGCACCGCGTATCTGACCGACAGCATCCGGGCCGTGGTCTACCGCGTCACGCCCGCCGATCTGGCCCGCGCCCGCGGCGGCCGGGCGCCGCTGACACCCCGGTACGACCTGAAGGGGCTGCTCACCCCGCGCCCGGTGGACGGGTTCTCGCTCAACGGCATCGCGACCGACGGGCGCCGGCTGTACGTCGTCGACATGCCCGTGGGTGAGCTGTTCCGGATCGACCTCCGCTCCGGCACCGTCCGCCGGACCGCCCTGCACGGCGGCGACCTGACCCACGGCGACGGCCTGGAGCTGGTCGGGCGGACCCTGTGGGTCGCGCACAACAGGACCGACACGGTCAGCCGGTGGCGGCTCACCCCGGACGGAGGCGCCGCGCACCGGGAGCGGCTGCTGACCGACCCGGCACTCGGCATCCCGACCACGCTGGTCCGCGACCGGGGACGGCTGCTCGTCGTGCGGTCGCAGTTCGACAAGGGCGGCCCGATGGGGCCGGGGACGCCCGCGACACCGTTCACGGTGGCGGACGTACGGGGGATCTGAGGCGTACCCGCATACGCCCGTGCCCGGGGCCCAGGCCCCGGGCCGAGGCCCGCGCCACCTGGGCATGTCCGGGCGGGCTGCCGACCGACGTACCCAGTCGCCCTGCAGGAGGGCGCCTTCGTCGCCAGTCGTCCTCCTGATCCGGCGGCGCCCCGCGAGCCGTACGGTCGATCCGTCGATCCATACGCGGAAGGAGCCCCCTTGTCCAGAACGGTCCTGGTGACCGGTGCCTCCACGGGCATCGGACGGGCCACCGCGCTGCTGCTGGCGCGCGAGGGCTTCACGGTGCACGCCGGGGTGCGCAAGGAGGCCGACGGCGAAGCCCTCGGCCCCGGCGTACTCCCCCTCATCCTGGACGTCACCGACGCCGGCCACATCGCGCGGGCCGCGGAGCGGGTCACCCGGCTCGACGCCCTCGTCAACGTCGCGGGCGTCGGCGTGACCGGACCGCTCGAGTTCCTGCCCCTCGACACCCTGCGATGGCAGTACGAGGTCAATGTGTTCGGGCAGATCGCCCTGACCCAGGCCATGCTGCCGAAGCTGCGCGCCACGCGCGGCCGCGTGGTCACGGTCGGGTCGGTGGGCGGCTGGATCACACTCCCCTTCGGCGGTCCGCTCTGCTCGTCCAAGCACGCCATCCGCTCGCTCAACGACGCCCTGCGGATGGAGCTCAGCCCGTGGGGCATGCGGGCGGTCCTCATCGAACCCGGCTCCATCCACACCGACGCCGTGGACAAGCTGGAGGGCGAGGTCGAACCCCGCCTCGCCTCGCTCGGCGCCGAGGGCAGGCAGCTGTACGGGACGGCGTACCGGACGATGGTCGCCGCCGGACTGAAGGAGGAGCGCTCCGGTTCCAGCCCGGACGTCGTCGCCCGCGCCGTCCACCGCGCCCTCACCTCGCCCCGGCCGCACGCCCGCTATCCCGTCGGCAAGAAGTCACGGCTGTTGAGCACGCTCGGCCGCCTCCTTCCGCAGTACACCCTCGACCGGCTGCGCCTGCGCGCGCTCGGCCTCTCGTGAAGGGGTCGCCCATGCCCGAGCTCGCCGGAGCCGGCGACCTGACCGCTCTCGACCCCGTCTTCGCACGGCTCGCCGTCGGCGTCGGCCGGCATCTGTGGGACCTGCCGCACCTCACCTTGCGCGAGAAGGCGTTCGTCTGTCTGACCGCCGACCTGTGCCACCCCCATCTGGGCACGCCGCTGGCCATGCACGTCCGGACGGCCCTGGCCGGCGGCGTGGAGCCCGAGGCGATCAGGGAGTTGTACCGGCACCTCGCGCCGTACGTGGGATACCCGGTGCTGGTCACCGCGTTCCAGCGGCTGGCCGAGCTGGGCCTGCCCGCGGCGGAGGACGACCGGGCGGTCGAACCGAAGCCGCTGAGCGGCGCGTTGGCCCGTGCCGTAGGCGACCTCGAACGGGTCGACACCGGCCTGGCCACGTTCACCGAGGACCAGCTGGCCCAGCGCTGGGCACGTCCGCATCTCACCGTCCGCGAGCGCGCCGTCGCGTGTCTGGCGGTGGACGTGCTCTACCAGACGCTGGGTGACTCGCTGCGCCTGCACGCCGCGCTCGCCCGGGCCGCCGGAGCGACCGACGAGACGCTGCGCGACCTGGTCAGGGGCATGGCCGAGTTCGGTCTGCCACGAGCCTGGGCGGCCGCCCGCGCGCTCGGCCTCGAAGGAACGGGCGCGATCGCCACCGGCTGAGACGACCGCTCCACGGCGTCGGGAACGCGAACTACCCTCTCCTGACGGCCTCCTGACGCACAATGGGCAAGGAGCCTCGCTGAGATCGGGGAGGCCGCGAACGGCTCGGTCGATGCACGGACAGGCACGTTCCAGGAAGTCGCTGCATGTTGTACGGCCGCGCAGCCGAGCAGGGCGCGATCGACCGCCTGCTCGCCGGTCTGCCCGCCGGCCGTCCGGGGACGCTGGTGGTACGCGGCGAGGCCGGCATCGGCAAGTCGGCCCTGCTCGACCACGCCGCCGGCGCGCCCGCCCAGGTCCTGCGCGTGACGGGGGTCGAATCGGAGGCCGGGCTGCCGTTCGCCGCCCTGCACCTGCTGCTGCGTCCCGTGCTCGACCGGGTGGACACGCTCCCCGAGCAGCAGGCGGCCGCGCTCCTCGGGGCGCTCGGCCTGAGCGGCACCAACCGCGGCGACCGGTTCCTGGTGGGCCTGGCCACCCTCAGCCTGCTGGTGGAACTGTCCGTCCAGGAGCCGCTGGTCTGCGTGGTGGACGACGCGCAGTGGCTGGACCGGGAGTCGGCGGACGCGTTGACGTTCGCGGCGCGCCGACTGTACGGAGAGCCGGTGGCCATGGTGTTCGCGGCCCGGACGGGTCCGCAGTTCCCCGGCACGGGTCTGCCGGAGCTGCGGCTCGGTGCGCTCTCGGACGCCGCTGCCAGGAGTCTGCTGGCCGAGCGGGCGGGGACGCTGCCGCCCGCCGTGCGGGAGCAACTGGTGGCCGAGGCGCGGGGGAATCCCCTGGCCCTCGTCGAACTGCCCGCCATGCTCACCGCGGAACAACGGCTCGGCGTGCCGGCCCCGTTGTCCTTCTGTCTGGAATCGGCCGAGCCGGTGACCGACCGGGTCCTGGCCGGGTTCCGCGAGCGGGTCGCCGCCCTTCCGGAACCCGCCCGGCGCTGTCTGCTGGTGGCCGCGCTCGACGACCGTGGCGAGCTCGGTGTGCTCACCCACGCTCTCGGCCTGCTCGGTGCGTCGCTGGTGGACGCGGCGCAGGCCGAGCGGGCGGGCCTGGTCCGCATCACCCCGTACGGCGTGGCCTTCCGTCACCCCCTCGTGCGTGCGGCCGTCCTGCTGGCCTGTGACATCGCCACGCGGATGGACGCGCACCGGGCCCTCGCCGAGGCGGTCGACGACGACCGGCGGGCCTGGCATCTGGCCGCCGTCACGCTCCAGCCCGACGAGCGGGTGGCCGGGGAGCTGGAACGGCTGGCGGTCCGGGCGCGGCAGCGCGGTGGGCAGGCGGCGGTGTCGGCCGCGTACGCGCGTGCCGCCGAGCTGTCGCCGGACGGCCGCGACGCCGCCCGCCGCTACACGGCCGCGGCGCGCAGTGCGACGGAGGCCGGGTTACGGGACCGCGCGGTGGAGCTGGTCGACCGTGCGCGGCAGGCGTCGGAGTCCTCGGTGCCGGAGGGGTCGGTCCGGGCCCAGCTGGCGGAGGTGCGGGCGAAGCTGGCGTTCGAGGCGGGGCGGCCGCTGGAGGCCACCCGCCTCCTCCTGGACGGCGCCGAGGCCGGTCCGGATCGCCTGACGCGGCTGTCGCTGCTCGGGCTCGCCTCCTACTGCACCTGGTCCAGCGCCGCCCACCCCGACCAGGCCGGGCTGGCGCGGCGGGCCGAGGAACTGACTCCCGGGGGTAATGGGGCGGCCGACGCCGTACGCTCCATCAACCACGACTTCCGGACGGTCCTGGAGGGCGGCACCTCCTTCCTGGGCACCTCCTCGCTCGGGCTCGGCGCCGAGCCCCTGCCGTTCGAGCTGCGCATGATCCTCTCCTTCCAGGCGAGTCTCCGCGCGGACCGCGACGGGATGCTGGCCGGCGCCGACGAGCTCGTCCGGGAGTGCCGGACGGAAGGCCGCCTGGGCCGTATGCCGCAGGCGATGGTGGTCCTGGCCATCGCCCGGCTGCTGGCCGGCCGGCACCCCGACGCGCGCGCCACGGCCGCCGAGGGACTGGCTCTGGCCGCCGACGTCGACCAGTCGATGTGGGGCGGCTATCTGGCCGGCGTGCACGCGTGGCTGTCGGCGGTCGCCGGCGACGAGGAACGGTATCGGTCCATGGCCGCCGAGGCGTTGCGGCGGTCGGACGCGCTGGCGTGGATGCCGGGGCGCTGGTGGTCCGACTACGCCGGGGTGCTGTGGGACGTGTGCGCGGGCCGCTACGAGGCGGTGCTCGACCGGGTCGACCGCGCGGCGGCGGGACCGACCCGGCACGCGTTCCTGTGGACGTACGTCTGGCCGGACTACGTCGAGGCCGCCGCCCGGAGCGGTGAGCCGCGGCGCGGTGCCGAGGCGCTGCGCCGGTACGAGGCGTGGGCGGGGGCGACCGGCCGGCCGGGGCCCGAGGCGGTCCTGAACCGGGTGCGGGCGCTGATGGCACCCGACGACCGGGCGCGTCCGCTGTACGAGAAGGCCCTGGAGCTGCATCGGCGCCACGAGCAGCCCTTCGACCACGCCCGTACGCGCCTCGTGTACGGCGAGTGGCTGCGCCGTCAGCAGCGGCGCAACGAGGCCCGCTCCCATCTGGAGGCCGCGAAGGACGCGTTCGAGCGGTTGGGCGCCTCGCCGTGGTCGGCCCGTGCCGTCGGCGAGCTGCGCGCCGTCGGCGTCTCCGTGCCCGACGACGGTTCCGGTCACCCGCTGGCCGCTCTCACGGCGCAGGAACTGCGGGTCGTCGAGCTGGCCGTCACGGGGGCGACCAACCGCGAGATCGCCGCCCAGCTCTTCCTGAGCCCCCGGACGGTGGCGCACCACCTCTACAAGGCGTTCCCGAAGCTGGGGGTGACCTCCAGGGCGGAACTGGCCGGTCTGGTGGACCGGCGCCGCGCGTGAGGCGGCGGGTCGGCTCCTGATCCCGCGACCACTTCTTTCACACCTTGACGAAGGAGTGGTCCAGACCTACGGTCTCAGCTCAACACGTCTGCCCATCAAGGCGTTTCACGTTCACTCCAGAACGGAAGGCCCCCCACCCATGCGCAGAACCGCACTGCTCGCGGCCGTCGCCGCCCTCGTCGCCGGTACCCTCGCCTGGCCGTCCGCACCCCACGCCGAAGCCGCCCCCGCCGTCTTCACCCACCCCGGAGTCACCGTCTCCCGGGGACAGTTGGACTTCGCCCGCTCCAAGGTCCTCACCGGCGCCCAGCCGTGGAAGGGGGCCTACGACCAGATGATGGCGAGCAGGTACGCCGACCCGAACCGCGTCCCGAAGCCGCGCGCGGTCGTGGAGTGCGGCTCGTACTCCAACCCCGACTACGGCTGCACCGACGAGCGCGAGGACGCGATCGCCGCGTACACCAACGCCCTCGCCTGGTACGTCACGAGGGACGCGCGCTACGCGCAGAAGTCCATCCAGCTGATGGACGCCTGGTCCGCCGTCATCACCGACCACACCAACAGCAACGCCCCGCTGCAGACCGGCTGGGCCGGGTCCTCCTGGCCCAAGGCGGCCGAGATCATCAAGCACACCTACACGGGCGGCTGGCCGAACTCCGGCCGGTTCGCCGCCATGCTCCGCGACGTGTACCTGCCCGAGGTCATCAACGGCTCGCACTCCAACGGCAACTGGGAGCTGTCGATGATGGAGGCGGCCGTCGGCATCTCCGTCTTCCTGGAGGACAGGGCGTCGTACGACAAGGCCATGGCGAAGTTCCGTACGCGCGCCGCCGCCTACGTCTATCTGGCCTCCGACGGCGAGCTGCCCAAGACCGTGCCGAGCCAGAACCTCGACACCCGCGCCAAGATCGTCGCCTACTGGCAGGGCCAGTCGACCTTCGTGACCGGCCTCACGCAGGAGACCTGCCGCGACCTCACCCACACCGGCTACGGCATCTCGGCCCTGGCGCACGTCGCGGAGACGAGCCGGATCCAGGGCCAGGACCTGTACGGCACGGACGTCGGCGAGCGGCTGCGTCAGGCGCTCGGATTCCAGTCGACGTACGAACTGGGCACGACCGTGCCGAGCTGGCTGTGCGGCGGCTCCCTCCGCCTGGGGCTCGGCCCCGTGACGGAGGTGGGCTACAACGCCATGCACAACCGTCTCGGCTTCGCCATGACCAACACCGAGACGCTGACCAAGCGCAACCGTCCGGCCGGTACCAACAACCTCTTCGTCGCCTGGGAGACCCTCACCCACGGGGACAATCTCTCCTGAGGCTCCAGGGGGCGGCTCCCCGACGTCGTCGCGAGCCGCCCCCTCGGCCCGGCACTAGCTCAGCGTCTTCAACGCGGCGGCGTCGTACGGCTTGAGCTCGTCGAACCGGCCGGCCAGGACCTTCGCGGCCCACTCCGGGTCCTGGAGCAGGGCGCGGCCGACGGCGACCATGTCGAACTCGTCGCGCTCCAGGCGGTCCAGGAGCTCGTCGATGCCCTTGACCGGGGAGCCCTCACCCATGAAGGCGCCGATGAAGTCGCCGTCGAGGCCCACCGAGCCGACGGTGATCGTGGGCCTGCCGGTGAGCTTCTTGGTCCAGCCGGCCAGGTTCAGGTCGGAGCCCTCGAACTCGGGGATCCAGTAGCGGCGGGTGGACGCGTGGAAGACGTCGACGCCGGCGGCGGCCAGCGGGGTGAGGATCGCCTCCAGCTCCTCGGGGGTCTCGGCGAGCCGGGCGTCGTAGGCGTCCTGCTTCCACTGCGAGTAGCGGAAGATGACGGGGAACTCGGGCGAGACGGCCGCGCGCACCGCGGCCACGATCTCGGCCGCGAACTTCGTACGGGCCACGGGGTCGCCGCCGTAGGCGTCGGTACGGCGGTTCGTCCCCGCCCACAGGAACTGGTCGAGGAGGTAGCCGTGGGCGCCGTGCAGCTCGACGCCGTCGAAGCCGATGCGCTCGGCGGCCGCGGCGGCCTCGGCGAAGGCGCCGATGACGTCGTCGAGGTCGCGCCGGGTCATCGCCCTGCCCGTGCCCTCGGTGCCGTCGGTGCGGATGCCGGAGGGGCCGACGGCGGGGGCCTCGGGGTAGGGCGCCTGGCCCTGCTTGCGCACCATGCCGATGTGCCAGAGCTGCGGCACGATCGTGCCGCCCGCCGCGTGGACGGCCTCGGCGACCTGCGCCCAGCCGGCCAGCTGCTCCTCGCCGTGGAACCGCGGCACGCGGTCGCTCTGCCCGGCCGACTCGTGGCCGACGTACGTCCCCTCGGTGACGATCAGGCCCACCCCGGCGGCGGCCCGGCGGGCGTAGTACGACCGCACGTCCTCGCCGGCGACGCCGTCCGGGGAGAACATGCGGGTCATCGGCGCCATCGCGATGCGGTTCGGGACGGTCAGGCCGTTCAGCGTGACGGGCCGGGACAGGATCTCCGCCGCGCGGGAGGCGGGGGACGCGGTGACGGTCACAGGGACGCTCCTCATGGCTACTGCTTGACAAGCTTGATGGTTGAGATCTTCATGCAATGGCGATGACGGTAGAGGTCGATATTTGAGGTAGTCAAGTATCTCCGGGTAGAGTGACCCCATGACCGAAGGTGCCCGCGTCGACACGGCCGAGCTCATGGAGCTGCTCTCCGTCTCCCTCGGCGTGTACTACGGCGAGTTCACGGCCGCGGCGGCGAGCGAGAACCTCACGGCGAGCCAGGGCAAGGCGCTCACGGTGCTGCGCCGCGGACCCGCCGCGATGCGCGCCCTGGCCGAGACCATGACCTGCGACGCCTCGAACATCACCGGCATCATCGACCGCCTGGAGAAGCGCGGCCTGGTGCGCCGCGAGGCCGGCACCTCCGACCGCCGCGTCAAGAACGTCATCCTCACCCCTGAGGGCGAGCGCGTCGCCGACGCCATCCGCGCGAGGATGCGCACCACGCGGGCGGGCCTGGACAGCCTCGACACCGAGGACCGCGACCGCCTGCGCACCCTGCTGGAACGGGTCTTCCTGACCGGGCCCGCCGCCTGACCGGGCCGGCGGGCCCGCGGATCGCGCCCTTGCCGTGTCCGTGGTGGGGGCGTCAGCCCGGCAGGTCCGCGTCGCCACCCAGATTGGCGACCATGCGCCGGAGGACGTTGACCGTGGTCACGAAGTCGGCCGTGGCGACGCCCTCGTGCACCTGCCGATGGATCCGCGCGTTGCGCTCCTTGGCCCGCACGCGCCCCTCCTCCCCCGCCTCGGTCAGGGTCATGCGCCCCGCCTCCTCGGTGAGCCAGCCTCGGCCGACCAGGTCGTCGAAGACCCCGTCGAAGTCGGTGCCGAGGTCGTCCCAACGCTCCAGGCGGTCGGTCAACGCCGCCCGGGTCCACCTGCCCGGATCCCCGGCGACATGCTGGAGGGTCCACCAGTGCGGCTGCGTGAGTCCCTCCACCGCCAACTGCTCGCGAAGCGCCCCGACCACCGACCGATACGCCGAGCCGCTCCACGCCCCGATGGGCTGAGCAGCCACTTCCTTCTCCGGATACTCCCTGAACGTCACGGTCACGGACCTCTCCCCCTCGGGATCGACGGAACGCGATCACCGTAGAACCTCAAGTTGACGTGAGGTCAAGACGGCCCCTGAGGATCAGTCGACGGTCTTGGCCAGGTCCGTCGCGAGCCGGGAGTAGGACATCATGTCCCGGCGCTCGCCGCCCACCGACTGCCAGGCACGGTGGAGTCCTTCGTACGAGAAGCCGGCCTGGACCGCGGTCTTGCGCGAGGCGGTGTTCCAGGGCTCCACGTACAGCTCCAGCCGCTCGAAGCCGAGGTCGTCCAAGGCCCAGGAGCAGACGGTGCGCAACGCGGCGGCGGCGACACCGCGCCCCCGGGCGGAGCCGGCCACCCAGTAACCCAGGGCCGCCCGGCCCGTGTCGGTGGCGTTCGGCCACAGGCCGACCGTGCCGAGGCCACGGTCTCCCGCGACCTCGGCCACGACGAACGGATAGCCCGTGCGACGCAGCGCCCGTTCCTCCTGACGGGCGAGGAACGCGACGCCTTCGTCATGGGTGTAGGGGCTGGGCACGGTGGTGACCAGGGGGATGTAGGCGTCCTCCGCCGCCTCCCGCACCAGCGGCAGGTCGCCGATGTGCCAGGGCCTCAGCAGAAGATCGTCGTCGACGGGGAGACGGGGAACGTGGAACGCTGTCTGCATCCCTCTCCCTACCACGGACGGCGGCAAGACGAGCGCGTGAGACCCACCGGCTCGGGTCAGCGAGCGCGCCCGCGCCGACCGTCTCCCCCGGCCCGCGCGACGACCGAGCCGGTGGGCACCTCGGTCAGGGGACGCGGATGTTGTTGAGGGCGTTGTGGGTGGGCAGGGTGTCGGCGGCCTTGTCCTGCTGATCGCCGTTCCCGAAGGCCTGGGTCAGCAGGCCGACCCCGGGGACGTTGTTGCCGACGGAGTCGGCCGCGGCCGCTCCGGCGGAGGCGAGAACGGCCGTGGCGGCGACGGCGACGGCGGCAAGAACACGGCAGTGAGAGATCGTCATGCCGGGCTCAACGACGCAGCCCCACGCAGGGCACGCCGTCGTCCACCGGCGAAGGCAGGGCGGGCGCCGCCGAGTTCGAGGCCGGGGCCGTCGGCGGGTCGTCGGGTCAGGGGGCTCCGACGGTCCGGTGCATGGCGCGGCGGGCGCGGTCGGGTGCGGCGGGGTCGCGCTGGAGCTGGATGGCCTGGTTGGCGGCCATGGCTATGCCGTTGAGCTCGAACGCGATCTGGGCCGGGTCGGTCTCGGAGGGCAGGTCCCCGGCCTCGACGGCCTCCGCGGCGAGGCGGGCGAGGTGGGTGAGCCAGCGGTCGGCGGCGTCCGCGACGGCGTCGCGGACCGGTCCGGGGCGGTTGTCGAACTCCAGGGCCGCGGCGGTGAGGAAGCAGCCGCCACCGGCGATTCCCTCGCGTTCGAGGTAGTCGACCCAGGCGTCGCACAGGTGGAGCAGGCGCCCGAGGCCCGGACCGGCCGCCTGCGCAGCCCTGGCCGGGACCCGTTCCCTGAACTGCTCGACCGCGACGTCGAAGGCGGCGAGTTGCAGCGCTTCCTTGGACCCGAAGTGGCCGTGGACGCCTGCCTTGCTCATGCCCAGGTCGGTCGCGAGCGTCCGATGGTGACGCCTTCGAGGCCGTCCGTCGCGGCGATCTCCACGGCACGGTCGAGGATGCGCGCTCGGGTGTCGAGGGCTTCTGCGGCGGAGCGTCGAGGCATGCCCGAAATCTTAGCTCACGACCGTTCGTATGCGCCGTTCCGGTGGTCGTGGGCTCGGCTCCTTCAGACGCCACCCCGTCCGGGCATGCCCGCGGCCGCGCGGGGCACTCGCAGGGCGACGGGGCGCAAGGCGACGCGGGCCGCCGACAGGTGGACCGAGGGGCGAGGCGATCGAGCCATGACCGAGAAGAAGATCATCACGGTGATCGGGGCGACCGGCCGGCAGGGCGGCGGCCTGGTGCGTGCCATCCTCGCCGACCGCGCGTCGGAGTTCACCGTACGTGCCGTCACCCGCGACCTCGACGGGGAGCCCGCGCGGGAACTGAAGCGCCTCGGCGTCGAGGACGTCGTCCGCGCCGACATGGACGATCCGCCGAGCCTCGCCCCCGCCTTCGAGCACGCGTACGGCGCGTTCGTCGTCACGAACTTCTGGGAACACATGTCCGCGGAGCGGGAGAAGACCCAGGCCCAGGCGGTCGCCCGGGCAGCCTCCCACGCCGGTGTCCAGCACGCGGTCTGGTCCACCCTGGAGGACACCCGCGACTGCATCCCCCTCGACGACGACCGGATGCCCACACTCCAGGACCGCTACAAGGTGCCGCACTTCGACGGCAAGGCGGAGGCGGACCACTTCTTCACCGACGAGGCGGTGCCGACCACCTTCCTGCGCGCCACCTTCTACTGGGAGAACCTCTTCGGCCCCTTCGCCCCGCAGCGCGGACCGGACGGCGTCCTCCGCCTCACGTATCCCATGGGCGAGAGCCGGCTCGCCGGCGTCGCGGTCGACGACATCGGCAAAACCGCCCTCGCCGTCTTCCGGGGCGGCGCCGATTTCGTCGCCGCCACGGTCAGCGTGGCCGGCGAGCACCTCAAGGTCGCCGACATGGCCGCGGCGCTCTCCGCGTCACTCGGCGAGCCCGTGCGGTACCGGCCCCTGAGCCCGGACGAGTGGCGCGCGCAGGGCACTCCGGGCGCCGACGAGTCGGGGAACATGTTCCAGTACTACGCGGAGTGCGAGCACCGCTTCACCGCGGCCCGGGACCTCGCGGCCGTCCGCAGCCTCAACCCCGCCCTCCAGGACTTCGCCACCTGGCTCGCCGCCCACCACGACGGACTGGTCAACGCCTGGCCGTAGGCGCGCGGAGTTCGGCCCTGCCGAAGAGGAGGGCGTAGCCGGAGGGCAGCTGCCCGATGATGCGCTCGGTGAGGTCGGGCCCGGCCAGCTGGGCGATCGGGGTGAGGACCGCCCCGACGTCCCAGCGGGTGGTGGCCGGGCTGCTGTCGGTGCGGTGGGCGAGGTCCTTGACGAACTCCCAGCCCGTGAGCGGGGTGGTGGCGGGGATCTGAGCGGTGAGGGTCAGTGCCGCTTCGAAGGGGAGGCGGGCGGCGAGCTCGACGCGTTCCTCCCCGACGAGTTGCCTTCCCAGCGCCGTGAGTACGGAGCGGACCGCGTGCTCGGCGCGCTCACGGGTCGGGTAGGCGCCCTCGTAACGGACGCGTTCGAGGAGGCCGGTGTAGGAGGCCGCGCCCCGGTCGGTCGCGGGCCCGCCGTCCAGGGTCGTGGTCTCGGTCCGGTGCTGGGTCGTGGTCTCGGTCTGGATCGTCATGGTGGTTGCGGGTCGCCGTTCTCTTCGGGCCCGGCTGTCGCGGCCGGGCGGAGCGAACAGGTGTCGACAGGACGGGCCGGGCTCACGGGGAAAGGTGGGGCCGGCCGAAGAGGAGGTCGTATCCGGGCGGGAGCTGCAGGAGCGTCCGGGCGGTGAGTTCCTCGCCGGCCGCGTCGGCGGTGACGCTGAGGACGGCGCTGACGTCCCAGGCCGCCGTCCGTTCGGTGGCTCCCTCGATCCAGGCGGCCGTCGCCCGCACGAAGCGTTCCGGTGAGAGCGGTTCGGCGGCCTGGAGGGGGTTGAGCAGGATGACGGCGAAGGTCTCCGGCAGGCGGGCGGCGAGCGCGGCCCGCACATCGCCGACCAGATGGGCGCCGAGCAGCGCCAGGACGACACGGGCGGCCCGTTCGGCCTCGTGCGGTGTGTCGTAGTCACCGCGTTCCTGCACCCGGTCGAGGAAGGTCTGCCATGGCAGTCTCATCGCGACCCCTTGGGGAGGTGGGGGGATGGGGGCGGCGGGAGCGGGGGCGAAGGAGGGGGAGAGGATGTCGCCCTCCGCTCCCGGCCTGGGCGGCTCAGCCGCTGATCTCCCTGCGGTCGTCACCGCGGCCGATGGCGATCTTGCGCGGCTTCGCGCGCTCGGCGATCGGGATACGCAGGGTGAGGACGCCGGCGGTGTAGTCCGCGGTGATCTTCTCGGTGTCGAGGGTGTCGGCCAGCATCAGCTGGCGGGAGAAGACGCCGAGGGGCCGCTCGGACAGTTCCATCTGGACCTCGTCGGACTTCTGGACCGGTCGGCGCTCGGCCTTGACCGTCAGCATGTTCCGCTCGACGTCGATGTCGATCGCGTCGGGGGAGACGCCGGGCAGGTCCATCATGATCACGTACGCGTCGCCCTCGCGGTAGGCGTCCATCGGGACGGCGGCGGGGCGGGACCAGGTGCCGGTCGTGCCCAGCATCTGCTGGGTGAGGCGGTCGAGTTCGCGGAACGGATCGGTGCGCATCAGCATCGTGGAACACCTCCATCGGTTCAGGCAGTGGTGCCATGCGCTTCACCTGACACCGTTGTAACATGTCATCGGATGGATGACAAATGTGGCGTCATCGAAACGACGACATGAGGGAGAGCGTGGTTCCATGGCCGGAGGCGGCACCCCCGTGAGCTTCCAGGCGGCGCTGGTCGCGCTCGCCTCGATCGACGAGACCGTCCGCGCCGCGCGGACCGCGAGCGCGTCGACCACGCCGCCCAGCACCTCCTCCGAGCAGGCGCTCGCGGCGCTCCTGCTCCTGCGCGAGCTGCGCGAGCAGCTCGCGGACTGGGAGCCCGGCCTCATCGAGGCCGCCCGTGACGCGGGCGCCAGCTGGGCCGACCTCGCCCAGCCCCTCGGGGTGACCAGCAGACAGGCCGCGGAACGCCGCTATCTGCGGGTACGCCCGGGCCGCCCCGGCGCCACCCGCGAAGAGCGGGTCCAGGCGACCCGCGACCGGCGCGCCGCGGACCGCACCGTCACCACCTGGGCCCGTGACAACGCCGCCGACCTGCGCCAGCTCGCCGGACAGATCACCGCCCTCGGCAGCCTCCCCGCCGCCCTGCGGCGCGATCTCAGCCAGGCGCTCGCGGACAGCGACCCCGCCAGCCTGCTGGAGCCCCTCGCCCGCGCCCGCACCACCCGCCCCGCGCTCCCCGCGCACCTCGTCGAGCGCATCGACGCACTCGCCCGCCGCACCGCGGACCTGCGCAACGAAAGCGACCAGCGCCGTTCCGGCACGGCACAGCCCTGACCGGCGCGGCCGCGCTCAGGTGACAGGCTCCGGCGCGGGCACCGGACCGGGCAGGGGGCCCGGCTGGGGCCGCGGCTCCGGCCTCGGACCCCCGGGCTGGGGATCCGGCGCGGGCCGCGGAGGAGCCGGCGGCACCGGATCCGGCCCGCCGGGCCCGGGCACCGGACCGGGAACCGGCCCTGGCTCCGGCCCGGGGCCCGGCCCGGGCGCCGGCGTGGGACTCGGCGGCACGGGATCGTTCGGCGGGGTGCCCGACGCCGCTCGCACCCCCCGACTGCCGCCGGGATCCGGCGGGCCGGGACGAGGGGGTGTCGGGGGACGGGTGTGTGCGTCACTCACCATGATCACATCAGCTCACAAGGGCGTCGGGCAGCCATGTCATGCCCCCCGCCTGCCCCGCCGGGGCGGACCCATGCCCCGTCCTCCGGCCGTCAGGCGAACCAGGCACGCCCCTCGGCCCGGTGGGTCACCCAGCCGGTGAAACCAGGCGCGCCCGGAACGGCTCCGGTTCAGGGTCGGTCGGCGTCCGACCAGGTGGCCAGGAGGGTCGCGAGCGCCGCCTGGGCCCGGTCGGCCGCAAAGGTGTCGGCCCGCGTCCTCGGGGCCAGCTCGACGTGGAGGAAGGGGGTGCCTCGGCGCTGGGCCGACCTGCCCTGGGCGTTCGTGGCGCCTTCGAGGGGGTAGGGGGCGGACCAGCCCCGGCACACCCGGAGGGCGCGGCCCTCCATGAGGTCGGCGAGGGCGGTGGCGTCCCGGGAGACGGTGCGGGCGGCGCCGGTGGAGAGGATGGCGTCGTAGGGGCGGCTGCCGTTCTTCGCGAAGCCGTGGAGCTGGATTCCCGGAAGATCGCGCTTCTGCAGTTCCAGGACGATGGCGTGGAAGGCGCTGTCGGTGCGGTGGGCCACGTCCGCCGCGTCGCCGCGCCCGGCGGTGCGGTGGGCGCCGGCGAGGACGAGCGCCCCGTGCGGGGTGCCCTCCATGAGGTGGGCGCCCAGCGCTTCGGTGTCGCGGTCGGACACCGGGTGCGGCACCTGCACGCTCCAGCGGACGGCGGCGCCGGCGCTGACGTACAGGCGCCCCCAGCGGGCCTCGGGGCCCTGCTCGCGTGCCGCGACCTCGTCGTAACGCCGGCCGGAGACGGCGTCGGTCAGGCGGGTCACGCGGAAGCCCACGGCGGCGAGAAGGCGTTCGGCGCCGGACCGGTCTCCGTCCAGGAGGCTGCCGACGCCGAGGGCCAGTCGGGCGCGGTCCGCCGCGCTCGGCGGTGTGTAGGGAGCACGCTCGGCGGCCTGCCTGGCGTAGTCGACGACACGGCGGTCGAAATCGACGAGTTCAGGACTTTTGGGGTGAGCCGTGACATCGCCGCCGAAGGTCGACAGTCGGCAGCCCGCCATGGCGAGCGACACGCAGAGGACGCCGAGAATGTGAAGGAAAAGTGATGTTCTCGTGACGAACCAGCGGCGGGAGGCCGCGTTGCTCATGTGAAGATTCGTCGGTGACATTGAGTGAATCTCTCCCCATAGGGCGTGCGCTGGCGCTGACCGCCGCCGTCGCCGTTCTCGGGGCCGGTTGTGCGGCGCCCTCGAATCCGCAGGTCAAGCCGGGCGGACGAGCGTTCACCGTCGCCGCCGCAGGAGATGTTCTCATCCATCCCGAGCTCGTCGAGCAGGCGGCCGAGGACGCCGAGGAGACCGGCGAGGGCAGCGCGGGGCTCGATTTCGGGCCGCTGCTCGCCGGGGTGCGCCCGGTGGTCAGCAAGGCCGATCTGGCCATCTGCCACATGGAGACGCCCGTGGGCAGGCCCAAGGGGCCGTTCGAGGGGTACCCCGAGTTCCTCGTCCCCCCGCAGATCCTCACGGCGCTCAAGGACGTGGGGTACGACACCTGCTCCACCGCCTCGAACCACACGTACGACCACGGGCTCAAGGCCGTACGCCGCACCCTGGACGCCATGGACGCGGTCGGGCTCGGTCACGCCGGCTCCGCCCGTACCCCCGAAGAGGCGCAGAAGACCAACATCCGGGACGTCAAGGGCGTCAAGGTGGCGCACCTGTCCTACTCGTGGGAGTCGTTCCTCAACCCGACCCCCGAGAAGGAACGCTGGGCGTTCAACCGGATCAGCACCGACGAGATCAGGAAGGCCGAGCAGCGCGCCCGGCAGCAGGGCGCCGAGGTCGTGATCCTCTCGGTCCACTGGGGGCTGGAGCACTACAACGAGCCGAGCGCGCCGCAGCTGGAGCTCGCCGAGCGGCTCACCCGGGAGACCGGGATCGACCTCGTGATCGGCCACCACGCGCACGTGGTGCAGCCGATCCAGAAGCTGAACGGCACCTGGGTCGCGTACAGCCTCGGGAACCAGGTGGCCCGCCACTCCTCGCCCACCGGTCTCACCGAGGAAGGCGTGATCGGCTGGTTCGAGTTCCGGGAGACGGACGACGGCTGGGACGTCGCCGCCCGCTACCGCACGACGCTGGTCGACATCCCTCCCGAGGTGGAGGAGGGCGAGCGGCCGCCCCGCGGTGCCGTCGAGGACCACCGGCTCGTCGACGTGCGCCAGGCGCTCGACCGGCCCGGCGGCCTCTCCCCCGACCGGCTCGCCCGCTACCGCCTCGCCGCCGACCGCACGCAGGGCTTCCTCTACAACCGCGGAGCGCCGGGCGGCGACGGTCTGGCCGAGCTGTCCCTGCCGGACTGAACCGGCGCCGGTCCGGGCCGCGACCCGCCGCCACGGACACCCTCTCCGCCTCCGGCAGGCGCCGCGGGTGACGCCCGCCGCGCCCCAGCGCATGCCGCAGGGCCAGGCCCCAGGAACCAGGAAAGAACACAGCAGTGACACAGAAGAACGCAGCGTTCGCCGTCCGCGGAGGGCGGCGGCGCAGCCGCAGGCGCGCGGACATGCCGCTTCTCGGCGGCATCCGTCCGCCGATCGCCGTCCTGTGCGTCCTGCTCCTGGCGCTCGCGGGGCTGACGGCCAAGGTGCTCGGGCCCAGCGAGGAAGCGGTGGCGCCGGACGCGGTGCTGTCCTCGCAGCGGTACTTCGCCGAGGACGGTGCCATCGCCCTGCGCGCCTCGATCGACGAGCGGGTCGCGGACCTGGAGCGCACCGCCGCCGCGCTGAACGCGGGCCGTCCCGTGAGGCCCGGGCGGGTCCTCTCGGACCTGGGCCGGACGTACCAGAAGTGGACCGGCACCACCGTCGTGGACCTGGCGAGCGGGGACGTGCTCGCCGCTCGTGGCGAGACGATTCCCCTCGGCTGGCTCGACCGGGACGTCCTCGTCGGCGAGCGGGCCCTGACGCCGCGGATGGTACGCCTGGAGACCGGCGACGTGCGGCTGATGACGATGGCCGTCCTGGACTGGGCCGACCGTCCCCAGCAGCTGCTGATCGCGTCGAGCAGCCTGTCCGTGCCGGCCGTGAACCTCGGTCCGTTCCGCAGCATGTCGGTGGTGGCCGAGGACGGCGAGGTCCTCGCCACCGCCGGCTTCGAGCAGGCGGAGGCGCTCAACTCCGACCAGGAGCGCAAGGAGCTCGCCTTCCTGCACCGGCAGATGACGCGCCTCGCCGACCAGGCCGCGGTACGGACCGAGGAGCACCCGGTCCGTGCCAAGGAGCCCGGGTCCCGCGGGTATCCCGGCGTCAGCGGCACCCTGCTCGGCGGCGCGTACAACGGGCGGGTCGCCACCGCCGGGTACGCCTCGCTGGCCTCCTCGGACCCCGAGGAGAAGGAGAGCGTGGCGGCGGGCCTGGGGCTCACGGTCGTCGCGCTGCTGCCCGTGGTCGAGCAGCAGCCGGAGGACTCCGACCGCCGCCTCTTCGGCCTCGCGGCGGCGGGCGCCCTGCTCCTCGTGGGGCTGGTCGCGGTGGCCGTGCTCTGGAGCACGGTCCAGCGGCCGCTGCTCCGGCTGTTCCTGGAGTCGCGCCGGCTGGCCCGCGGGGATCTGCGGCGTCCGGTCTCGGTGCCGCGCCGGGGCGAGGCCCACCGGATCGGCCTCGCCCTGGAGCGGCTGCGCCGCCGGCTGAACGGCGAGGACGAGGGGGTCGGCACCGCCCGCCGGGTGTGGGTGGGGGCGCGCGGACCGCTCGTGGCGACGGGCGTCCTGCTGCTGCTCTGGTGCGTGCCCGTCGGCCTGCTGCTGAACCGTACGGACGGGTCGGTGAGCGTGCCGACCACGATGGTCAACGACCAGCGGGAGCGCACGGACCTGATCGCCGACCGGCTGCGCCGGGCGCTCAACGAGGCACAGGCCGACCTCGTCTCCGCCTCCCGCCTCATCGCGGCGGGCGACAGCGGCGCCGCGGGCCGGCTGCTGGAGGACGCGCTGGTCAAGCACACCCGCTACGAGGCCCTCTACCTCGTCGCCGCCGACGGTTCCGTCACCGCCCGCGCGGGCGGTGAGCCGCACGCCTGGAGCGGCGGCGAGGACCGGCCGCCGGTGCGGGTGTCGGGGCAGGGCGGCAAGAAGCCGGTCATCCAGGCGTCCGCCCCCGTGC
Organism: Streptomyces roseofulvus; assembly: GCF_039534915.1. Classification (NCBI taxonomy): domain Bacteria; kingdom Bacillati; phylum Actinomycetota; class Actinomycetes; order Kitasatosporales; family Streptomycetaceae; genus Streptomyces; species Streptomyces roseofulvus. The sequence goes on from NZ_BAAAWE010000001.1 coordinate 411,193, forward strand.
CCGGCGGCGACGGCGACACCCTGGTCGGCGAGATCCGGGTGGAGTTCCTCAACTCGCTGCTCGCCCGGCCCGGCCTCGGCGAGGTGCGGGTGGTGGACTCCGCCGGGCTGACCATCGCGGCCGGCGACGGCTTCCGGGCCTTCGAGCAGCTGCCGGACGCGTCGCTGAAGGACCTCGTCCGCGCGGCCGGTGTGCGCGTCGGGGCCGGCCCGGTCGAGAACGGGCTGCTGCTCCGTGACGGCGACGGGGTGACGGTGGCCGCGGCGGCGCCGTTCTCCGGCGGCGGCGTCACCGCCGACATCGGCTGGACCGTCGTCAGCCGGCAGGACGCCGCCGGGTTCCAGATCACCGCGTACGAGCGCGAGGACCGCAGCGTCCTGGCGGGGATGCTCGGTCTCGCCGCCGCCATACTCTGCCTCGGCTGGATCCACCTCGTGGTCGTCCGGCCGCTGCGCGCCCTCGCGCGGAGCGCCGAGAAACTCGCGGACGGCGATCTCAGGACCGTGCTCTACCCCCGCTACCACGACGAGGTGGGCGCCGTCGTCCGCAGTCTCGAACTCCTGCGCCAGCAGGCGCAGGCCCACCGACACGACCAGGCCCGCCGGCCGTCGGACGCCCCGTCCGGCGCCGGTGCGGGCGGAAGGTGACAAGGCGCGTGCTCTACCTCTACTTCGTCCTCCTGGTCAGCAGCCTCGTCCTGCTGATCGCGGGCATCGTGGAACAGCGCAGGCACTACGCCGCCCTCCACGTCATCCCCGCCCGGGTCCTGGTCAACGGCATCCGGGGCAAGTCCTCCATCACCCGCCTGTGTGCGGGCGCCCTGCGCGGCGGCGGGCTCGTCACGGTCGCCAAGACCACGGGCACGGCCGCGCGGTTCATCCATCCCGACGCGACCGAGGAGCCGGTCTACCGGAAGTTCGGCATCGCGAACGTGGTGGAGCAGATCGGCATCGTGCGGCGGGCCGCCGCCTACCGGCCGCACGCGCTCGTCATCGAGTGCATGGCCGTGATGCCGGCGCTCCAGGAGGTCAACCAGAGCAAGCTGATCCGCTCCACCATCGGCGTCCTGTGCAACGTCCGCGAGGACCACCTGGCCGAGATGGGCCCCACCCTGGACGACGTGGCCCGCTCGCTGTGCCGCTCGATGCCGGAGAACGGCATCTGCGTCACCGCCGAGAAGGAACGTTTCGCCATCCTGCAGGAGGAGGCCGACGCCCGGAACTGCCGACTCGTCTACGCCGACCCCGAGTCGGTCACCGACGCGGAGCTGCGGGGCTTCAGCTGGTTCACCTTCAAGGAGAACGTGGCGATCGCCCTCACGGTCGCCGAGCTGCTCGGCGTCGAACGGCAGGTCGCCCTCCAGGGCATGTACGACGCTCCGCCGGACCCCGGCGTCCTCTCCGTGGAGCGTTACGTGACGCCCGAGGGCAAGCGCCTCGCGTTCGCCAACGTCTTCGCGGCCAACGACCCCGAGTCGACGCTGATGAACGTCAACCAGCTGCTCGATCTCGGTGCCGTCGGCCGTCCGCTGAACGTCGTCGTCAACTGCCGGCCCGACCGCGTCGAGCGCAACGGGCAGATGGGCGAGATCATCCCCGACCTGAAGCCGGACAACGTCTTCGTCATCGGCCACCCCTCCAGGAGCGCCATCGACGCCATCCCCGCCGCCTGGCGGGACCGGGCGGTCGACCTGGGCGGCGAGCGCCGCCCGGCCGAGGAGTTCATGCCCGCCATGCTGGCCGCGATGCCCGACGGTTCCTCGCTCGTCGCCGTCGGCAACATCCACGGCCAGGGCGAGGAACTGCTCGAGTACCTGGCCGGGCTCCCGGCGGACGAATCCCCGGCCGCGCCGGCCCCGGTCGCCGCCGCCCCGGAGGCCCCGGACGGCCGGGCGGACGCGGAGCCGCACGAGACGTCCCAGACCCTCCGGATCCCGCGCCTCCGGATCCCGGCACGGAGCGGTGACGCCCGCCCGGTGGCGGAACCCGTCCCCGACGCCCGCCCGGTGGCGGAACCCGTCCCCGACGCACGCCCGAGACCGGCACGCGCTGCCGCTCCGTACCCGGCGGCTGAGCCCGGCGGCGCGCACGCGGCCGCGGGACCCTCCTTCGACACGTACCCGGCAGCGGGACCCGGCTCCGACGCGCACGCGCAGCGGGCGCAGAGCCCGGCGCCGGGCTGGTCCCGTGACGCCGAGCGGGCGTGGCCCGGCTCGGCGGCGGGGCGGCGCGACGGGCTGCCCGGGCGGCCCGAGGACCCCGCCGCGTCGTTCGGCTGGTTCGACACCCCCGACGACGGCGACGAGCGGCCGCCGGCCCGCTCCTGAACCGCCCGCCGCTTCCCACCCACCCGCCTCCTCCCCGTACACGCGCCCGGAGCCCCCGTTGACCACCGCCGCACTGACCCCCGAGATGGCCGCCCTCGGCATCGCCATCGGGCTGCTCTTCTCCCTGTTGTGCTACCTCACCACCAACCTCTCCCCCGGCGGCATGATCACCCCGGGCTGGCTGGCCCTGACCCTCATCGAGGACCTGCAGCGCGCGGCCATGGTCGTCGGCGTCACGGCCCTCACCTACGCGGGCACCCGGCTCATGCAGCGGCTGGTGATCCTGTACGGCAAGCGCCTCTTCGCCGCGGTGGTGCTGCTGGGCGTCCTGCTCCAGGCCACCGTGATGATCGTCCTGTCGATCGAGTTCCCGCTCATGTACGGCAACCAGACCCTGGGCTTCATCGTCCCCGGCCTCATCGCCTACCAGCTGGTCCGCCAGCCGAAGGGTCCGACCCTGCTGGCCACCGCCACCGTCTCGCTGACGGCCTACATCGTCATCGCCGCCGGCCTGCTGCTCGGCGTCATGCCCGCGGTCTGAGCCCCGCCCGAGAATCAGAGGAAGAACCATGCCAGGGAAGAAGAAGTCCCGTCCGGTCCTCTCGGGCCTCGTCGTGCTCGGGCTCGTCGCCGCCTCGGGGTACCTCACCCTCGAACTGCGCGCCCAGGAGGAGCGGGGCGTCACCGAGGTCCGTGACGTGGGGGTCCTGGACGGCACCCGGGCCAAGACCGCCGGCGCGGCCGCGAACCCGTCCGAGCAGCGGTGGTCGCGGCTGGAGAACCCGGCGCGCAGCGTGCTCCGCGGTGCCGACGGCCAGGTCAAGGCGGTGCTGACGGACGGCGCCCGCACGGCCACGCTCAAGGGCCCGGCGCGCACCTTCGCCGAACCGGCCTCGACCTCGTCCAAGGTCTCCACGACCGACTGGGTGCGCCTCCTGCCGAAGCGCTGGACCAAGGACGCCCAGGACTCGACGTGGTTCAAGGAGTGGTACGCCGAGTACGCGACCAGCCGGGAGGACGACGTCTTCGCCTTCGCCTTCCAGTACGTCGCGGGCGCGGCGCCGCGCAAGGACGCGCAGGGCCTGGTCGTCGCGGGCGACGCGAACTTCGGCCCGCTGAACACCTCCGGCGCGGAGGGCGGCGACCTGCGCCTCGAACAGTCCGACTTCTACGACTTCCTGGGCACCCCGTACCCGTTCCGCGACGGCGCCGTCGGCACGCCCGAGGCCCTCCGCGCCCGGTCCCTGGACTGTTCCGGTTACATCCGGATGGTGATGGGCTACCGCGCCCGGTACCCGCTGATGTCCTCGGACACGTCCGGCGACGGCCTGCCCCGTACCGCGAACGGCATGGCGCGCTCCGGCGAGGGGACCGACGTCCTGCCCCTCACCGGCATCGCGGCGAAGGACCGCCCGTCCGCGATCGACCAGCTCCAGCCGGGCGACCTCGTCTTCTTCAAGCTGGACACCCGGACCGGGCAGCGCCTCGACCACGTGGGCATGGTCCTCGGCCACGACACCGAGGGGCACCTGATCTTCGTGTCGAGCCGGGAGGAGGTCAACGGTCCCACCATCGGCGACATCGGCGGAGTCTCCCGCCTGGACGGCAACGGCTACTACGCCAAGACCCTCCGCAGCGCCAAGCGCCTCTGAACCGCCGCGGTCTTCCGCCGGCAGCGGAACGCGGGCCGGACGGGCCGGATGATCACTACTGTCCAGGCCCATGACGACAGTGACCACGCGCACGATCGAGTACGCGGCCGACGGCCGGACGATGTTAGGGCACCTCGCACTTCCGGCCGGTGTGGACCGCCGGCCCGCGGTCCTGGTCGGGCCGGAGGGCGTGGGGCTCAGCGACGTCGAGCGCCACCGGGCCGAGGCGCTCGCCGAGCTGGGATACGTGGCGCTGGCCTTCGACCTCCACGGCGGGCGCTATCTGGGCGACCCCGAGGAGATGCTGGCCCGTTGCCTGCCGCTGCTCGCCGACCCCGACCGGATGCGGGGCATCGGACACGCGGCGCTGGACGTGCTCCGCGCCGAGCGGCGGACCGACCCCGACCGGATCGCCGCCGTCGGCTACGGCACCGGGGGCGCCATCGCGCTGGAACTCGGCCGCGACGGCGTCGACCTGCGCGCGATCGCGACCGTCAACGGCCTGACCACGGGCCGACCTGGCGAGGCGGCGCGCATTCACTGCCCGGTGTGGGCCGGAGTCGGGTCGGAGGACCCGATCATGTCACGCGCGCAACGGGACGCGTTCACCGCCGAGATGGAAGCCGCGGGCGTCGACTGGCGCCTCGTGGTCTACGGCGGCGCCCTGCACGCCTTCCACCACCCGCCGGTCGACCACACCACGCGCCCCGGAGTCGGCTACCACCCCCAGCACGCGCGGCGCGCGTGGCGGGACGTCGTCGACCTGCTCGGGGAGTGCCTGCCCGTCACGGAGTGATCCGGTCACCGAACTGCCGTTCCTCCCCCGGCGTCCGGATTACCCTTGCCACGACCACGAGCATGTCCACGATCGAACGAGGGGGGTGCGCCCATGCCGTACGAGGTCGGCGCGCAGGTGAGGCTCGTCAGGGATGTCCAGGTCGGCGGGAGCGGCACCGCGGGGAGGACCGGCTCCCCCGGTCCGCTGTTCCTCGCGGAGGGGCTGCGGGGCGTCGTCACGGGCTCGGCGCCGAGGGAAGCGGGCGGGAGGAGGGCCCAGGACGCGCTCGCCGAGTTCGACCGGCGCGTCGGCGGCCAGCGGTTCGACGCCCACGCGGCAGGGCTGTTGGGGAACCTGCGGGACCAGATCCTCCGGCAGGGAGCGGTCGACTCCGGAGGCGCCGGGGCCGGGACCGGCTACCAGGTGCGCTTCGAGAACGGGTTCGTGCTCCACGGTCTCGCAGAGGACCTCCTGGCCCGCGCCTGACGGCGTACAAATCGCCGAACCTCCCTCCGTCGGAGGGAGGTTCGGTCGCGCGGGGTCGGTGACGTCCCCGCTCGGGTCAGGCCGGGTAGACGAGCGAGCCCAGCGGCGGGCAGGGCAGGAGCGTGGTCCCGGCGCCGGGGCGTTCGACGAAGGCCCGCGCCTCGGCGGCGCGTCGGCGGCGGTCGTCCAGGTCGTCCGCGTACCAGGCGTCCTGCCGGGCACGGGTGTAGTCCCACGCGTCGTCGATGAGACTGAGGCTGGTGTTGCCGGCGCTGCGCTCGAACTCCGCCTTGACGGCGGCCTGTCGGAGGGCGGTCTGGAGCGCGGCGAGTTCGATACGGGTGCCCAGGACGCCGGGGGTGTCCGGTTCGCGGGTCGGCATGGGCGCCTGCGGGAGGAGCGACACCCCGGTGTCGAGGCGGCCGAGGTTGTGGACGCTCGCGTCCTGGGCCTCTCGCGCCATGGTGTGCATCTCCCGGTGCAGCCAGAAGAACTCGTCGAGGTCGGCCTGGGTGACCCGGATCCGCTGGTACAGGGCCTGGAAGCGCGGGTCGTGGTGCAGCGGCCGCATGGGGGCGGCGTGGAGCCCGACGCAGTCGTTGAAACCGGCGGACACGGCGGCGTCGAGGTGGTGCAGGGCCTGCTCCGTCCGACCGTACGCGAGGGCCACCGCGCCGAGGTTCGTGTGGCCCGGGAGGGCGAGCCAGGCGCCGTCGGGGCCGAGCGACGCGGCTCGGGCGATGATGTCGTGGAGTCCCGCGGTGACCGCCGGGGTGGGGCCTTGGGTCAGCAGCTCGACCAGCACGTCGTGAGCACGGTCGATCAGTGAGTGGACGGTGTCGGCCATGGATCTCCTCGGACGTCGGTCGGTGGTGACGAGCGGGGGACGGGTGCGTCCCGCGCTCCCCTGGGGGATGACGGGCGGCCGGGGCAGGTGGTTCCTGACGGCCGGTCGACACTGAAGTCCGCTGCACCGTAGGGGAGTTGCCGGACCACCGCAGTCTTGCGCATATCCGAGAATCGTTCAACAATCCTGCACAGCACTCCAAGGGGCGAATCCGTCGTGAAACAGGAGCGTGCCGATGCGCTGGTGGAGACGCAGCACTCCCGATCCGTCCGCGGTCGCCGACGGCCTGCGCGATCGCGCCGACCATCTGGCCCTCACGCGGCCCGAGACGCCCGAGGCCCTGGCGGCCGCCCGCGACGCCGCCGCGGCGGCCGCCGAGCTCGTGCGGACCGTCGGCGATCTCGCCGGCCGGCGGCGGCTCGCCCGGGCGCTGTGGCGCGAGACGTCCGCGCTGCTGCTCTGCGGACGGGGCCACGAGACGGAGGGGCCGGCCCGGCGCTGCTGGGAGACGTGCACCCTGCTGCTGACCGCGCGTGGCCTGGGGGACGCGGCTCAGGACGACGAGCTGACCGGGGAGGTGGTGGGCTACCTGGGGGTGCTCACCGCCGCCTGCCACGCGTACGGACGTCCCGAGGACGTGCCGCGGCTGCTGGCGGCCGGCGAGGCGGCGGTGGCACGGAGCGCGGGGCCGCGTACCGAGCAGGCCCGCGCCCGGCTCGACGTCTTCCCGCTCGCCCCCGCGGCCGACGCCTACGCCGCGGCGCGGATCGCGGGGCAGTGGCCCCTGGTCGCCCTGGAGACGACGCGGGCGGTCGTCGTCGGCAAGCGGGCCGCCGAGACGCTCCGGCGGCACGCGCACGAGGGGCCGACCGAGGTGGTGGAGTTCGCCCGCGCGCTGCAGCTGGTGAGCCGGCTGCTGTGCGTCTCGGACCGGATCGAGGAGTCGGCGTCCGCGCTCGACGAGGCGATCACGGCGATGTCGGGATGGGCCCGGCGCGGGCCCTCTCTCGCCGCCTTCCTCCAGGGCCTGCGCGCCGAACGCGCGGGCCTGGACGCCCTCCTGGCCCACCGCGCGCGTCGCGGTGGGGCGTAGGTCAGCCGCTGCGGACCGCCCGCGCCGCCACCGGAACCGTGCTCGCCGCACGCGGGTGCGGGAGGGCGCGCGGGCGGCCGCCGGGTCAGCGTCGGGCGAGGGTGCGGTGGAGGGCGCTGCCGGGGCGGGCGGTGAGCTCCTCCCAGGTGCCCTCCTCGGTGACGCGACCGGCTTCGAGGACGGCGATGCGGTCGGCGCGGCGGATGGTGGCGCGGCGGTGGGCGATGACGACGGTGGTGCGGCCGGGGTGGTGGAGGGCCGCGGCGAGTTCGGCGTCGCCCGTGTTGTCGAGGTGGGCGGTGGACTCGTCCAGGATCAGGACGCGGGGCTGCGCGAGGAGGGCGCGGGCCAGGGCGATGCGGGCCCGCTGGCCGCCGGAGAGGGTGGCGCCGCGTTCGCCGATGACGGCGTCCATCGGGGCGATCCGGTCGACGCCGCAGCGGCGGGCGGTCTCCACGAGGAGGTCGTCGTCGGCGTCGGGGGCGGTGAGCCGCAGGTTCTCGGCGAGGGTGCCGTGGAAGAGGGGGGTCTCCTGGCCCACCAGGGCGACCGCCCGCCGGAGTTCGGCGTCGTCGACGTCGCGCAGGTCGACGGGGTCGCCGGTGGCGGGCAGGAGCTGGGCCGTGCCCTCGGCCGGGTCCCAGAAGCGGGCGAGGAGGTGGGCGCAGGTGGACTTGCCGGCGCCGGAGGCTCCGACGAGGGCGAGGGTCTGTCCGGCGGGGACGGTCAGGTCGACGCCGTCGAGGACGGCGGCGCCGCCGTAGTCGAAGTGCACCCGGTGCAGCCGGACGCCGAGGGGGCCCGGGGGCAGTGTGCGAGGGGCGGTGGGCGGCGGGGCGAGGGCGGGGGCCTTGACGGCCGCGCCGACGCGGGCGGCGGCGGCGCGCAGGGAGACCGCCTGGCTGAGGGAGCGGGCGGCTTCCGCGACCGGGCCGAGGACGGCCAGGGCGAGGGCCATCGCCGCCGGGGCCCAGGCGCCGTGCAGGCGCCCGGAGGTGACGGAGTGGGCGGCGGTGGCCACCACGCCGAGGACGGCGGCCACGATGAGGAGGTCGCGGAGCGCGGCGGCGGCGGCTTCCGCGGTCGCCTCCGCGCGCTGGGCGTCGCCCAACCGGCGTCCGTGGTCGGCCAGCCGGCGGCGGCGGGCGGGGAGGGCGCCGAAGGCGAGCAGTTCGCGGAGTCCGTCGACGGTCTCCACGGTGTCGGCCGAGAGCGTGGCCAGGGCGGCCCGGGTGCGGGCGCCGTGTGCCGCGCGGCCGCGCGCCTGGGCGAACGGTGCCGCGGTGAGCAGGGCCGCGGTCGGCAGCACTGCGGCGAGCAGCCAGGGCTCCACGGCGGCGAGGACCACCGCGCCGCCGGTGAAGACGGTTCCGGCCGCGAGGAGTTGGGCGGTGGTGTGGGCGTAGAAGAACTCCAGCGCCTCCACGTCGGCCATCGCGGTGGCGGCGAGGTCGCCGCTGCGCCGGCCGGCGACCCGGGCGGGCGCGCTGCGGGCGAGGCCGTCGAAGACCCGGACGCGGAGCGCGGCGAGGACCCGGTAGGCGAGGTCGTGGGAGAGGTCCATCTCGCGCCAGGTCATGAGGGTGCGGAGGAGGACGAGCGCGGCGAGGGCGGCGACGGTGCCGGTCGAGGGGGCCTCGGCCTCGATGACGGCCGTGCCGACCGCGTGGGCCGCCGACGTCAGGAGGGCGACGAGCGCGCCCTGTTCGAGGAGGGCGGCAGCGCAGGTGCGGGCGGTCATGGCCCGGTGTTCGGCCAGGGCGGGGAGCAGGGCGCGCAGGGCGCCCCGGTCGGGTGCGGTCGGGGTGGTGGGGCGGCTCTGGGTGGTCATGCGGCGACGTCTTCCGGGTGGGTGCGGCCGGCCGCGACGAGTCGGGCGTAGACGCCGCCGGCCTCGACCAGGTGGGTGTGGTCGCCGGTGGCGTCGACGCGTCCGGCGTCGAGGACGACGATGTGGTCGGCGTGGCGGACGGCGGCGAGCCGGTGGGCGATGACGAGGACGGTGCGGTCACCCGCCGCCTCGGTCAGTGCGCGGACGATGTGCGCCTCGCGGCGTTCGTCGACCGAGCTGGTGGCCTCGTCGAGGACGAGCACCCTGGCGTCGGCGAGGAGGGCACGGGCGAGGGCGAGGCGCTGGCGCTGGCCGCCGGAGAGGGTGGCGCCCCGTTCGCCGAGGACGGTGGCGTAGCCGTCGGGGAGGGCGGTGATCTCGTCGTGGACGCCGGCGGCGCGGGCCGCCGCCGCGAGGTCGTCGTCCGTGGCGTCCGGGCGGGCCGCGCGCAGGTTGTCGGCGATGGTGGCGTGGAAGAGGTAGGTGGTCTGGGAGACCACCGCGACGCCCTTCCGCAGGGCGTCCAGGGTGTACGCGGTGGTGGGGAGTCCGTCGAGGGTGATGCGGCCGTCGCCGGGGTCGTGGTGGCGCAGGAGCAGCGCGAGGAGGGTGGACTTGCCGGCGCCGGAGGGGCCGACGAGGGCGGTCGTACGCCCGGCGGGGGCGGTGAAGGTGACGCCGTCCACGGCGGGTGCCGAGGCGCCGTCGTAGGTGAACCCGACGTTGTCGAAGCGGAGTTCGGGGGCCTTCGGCCAGTCGGCGGGGGCGGTTCCGGTGTCGCGGACGGCGGGTGCGGCGGTGCGCAGGGCCGCGATGCCGTCGGCGGCGGACGCCCCCAGGTATCCGGCGTGCCATTCGCGGGCGAGGTCGCGGACCGGCCGGAAGCATTCGGACGCCAGGAGCAGCACCAGGTAGGTGCCGGTCGCCGTGGTGGCGCCGCCGACGGCCGACCAGCAGGCGAGGAGCGCGGCGGCGGCCGTGCCGCCCTGGATGGCGAGGTCGGTGATGCCGGTGGTGACCAGGGAGACCCGGAGCTGGGCGACGGTCGACCGGTGCAGGGCCGCCGAGCGCTCCTCCAGGCGGGCGCGGGTCCGGCCGACGGCGCCGGCGGCCCGCAGGGCGGGCATGCCCTGCAGGGCCTCCAGGTAGTCGGCGCCCAGCCGTTCGTACGTGTCCCAGTGCTCCCTGCCACGGGCGGCGAGGAGCCTGTCCCACGCGCGGGGGCCGAGGAGGGCGAGGAGCAGGGCGGGGACGAGGCCGAACAGGGCCGTGGGTTCCACGGCGGCGGTGACCGCGAGCAGGAGCGGCGGGACGGTGAGGGTGATGAGGAGCTGCGGCAGGTAGCGGGAGACGTACGCGTCGACTCCCTCCACGCCGTCGACGAGGGTGGTGCGGACGGCTCCGGCGCGGGCGGTCGTGAGGTATGCGGGACCCAGGCTGCCGAGGCGGGCGAGGAGTTCGTCGCGCAGCGCCACCCTGACCTCGGCCCCGGCCCGCGTCGCGGTGCGCCGCTGGCGGGTGGTGACGGCGGCGCGGGCGGCGACGACGACGAGGACGGCGGCGAGGAGCCAGGGCAGGCGTTCCGTCCGTCCGCGCGCGAGGTCGGCGAGGGCGAGGGCGAGCAGGACGGCCTGGGCCAGGTGGGTGAGGGTGACGGCGCCTTGCAGGAGGGTGGCGGCGAGCAGGGAGCGCCGGGCGCCGCGGGTGGCGCGGCGCAGTTCGGGGTGGACGACGGTCACGGGGTGTTCTCCTCGTCGGCGTGGCGGGTGCCGAGGGCCAGTGCGTGGACGATCCAGTCCCTGCCGGGCGGCGCTCCGAGCGCGGCACCGAGGTCCGCCTGCTGCCAGGATCCGACGGGCCGGGCGGCCAGGCCGTGGCGCCGGGCGGTGAGGTGGGCCAGGTGGACGGCGTAGCCGGCCCGCAGGTGGGTGCGGCGGATGTGCGGCGCGTCGGCGTCGGCGGGGCAGCCGCGGGCGAGCAGCACGGCGCCCGCGCCGGCGATCCACGCCTGTCCCGCCGCCCAGGCGGCGAGCGTGGGCCGGGCCTCTCCGGCGGCGGTCCGGCGCAGGCCGGCGCCGTCGGGGGCCGCTTCCAGGAGGCCGGGCCGGGGGCCGCCCACGGCCGCGCACCAGCGCAGGTCGTCGCCGCCCGCCCGTGCGGCGGTCGTGAGGACCGCCAGGAGGGCGTCGGCGGGTGGGGTGCCGGGCAGGGGAGGCGGGTCGCTGCGGCGGGCCAGGAGTTCGGCGGGGGTGGGGGTCGGCGGCGTCGGGGACGCGGGGCCGGGCGGCGGTACGTGGACGGTGGCGAGGGCGGTCGCGTGGGCGCCGTGTCCGTCCGGGCACAGCACGGGCTCCGCCGAGCCCAGCGCCCGGGCCGCGAGGTGCAGGGCGGCGGCGTGCCCGGTGTCGAGGAGCAGGAGCGGCCAGGCGCGGTGGGCGTAGTGGGAGGCGGTGCGCTGTGCGGTGACGGAGAGCTCGGCGGTCAGGCCGGGAGGCGTCCCGTCGGCCGGTCCGCCGAGGCGGTGGGCGCGGTGGCGCAGCGGGTCGTAGCCGTACCGTCCCGGTGGCAGGGAGCAGCCGTCGCCCACGACCAGCACGGTGTCCACCGGGTGGAGCGCTCCGGCGGAGGAGGCGGGCCGCAGGCGTCCCGAACCGTCGGCGGCGGCCAGGGAGAGCCGCAGGAGGGCGTCCAGGTCGAGGTCCGCGGGGCCGGCGTCCGGGAGGGCGAGCGGCGGTCCCGGCCAGGCGGGGACGGCCGCTCCGGCGGGGGTGTCGGGGCCGGGGCGGCGCGCGGAGCGGGCCTGGGCGAGGGCGGCGGGGAGGTCGTCCGGTTCGGGGTGGTTCACGGTGGTCCTCACATGTGCGGCGGAGGTGCGAGGGTGAAGTCCTCCGGGCCGCCGGGCGCGGTGGCGCGCCAGCCGCGCCGGAGTGCCGTGTCGGCGAGCCTGGGGCAGCCGAAGTAGCCGAAGGCGGCGGGGGCGTTGGGGAGGAGTCCGGAGACGAGGACCCGGGCGACGCGCAGCGAGGTCTCGGCCACGTCCTCGGTGGTCAGGTCGAAGGTCATGACGCGGTGGCCGCCGAAGTGGAGGGCTTTCAGGAGCCGTTCGCGGCTGCCGGGCTCGATCGCGTGGACGGGCACGGTGCCGTGGGCGGGTTCGGTGAACCGCCGGGCTTCGGCCGCCATGCGGGGGTCGAGCCACACCTGGACGTGGGCGCCGAGGTCGCGGACGTGCTCGAACCGCTCGCCGCACACGTCCAGGTAGCGGGAGTCGGCGCGGTGGTCCAGGTAGAGCCCGCGGGCGAGCAGGCCGAGGTCGACGGCCTGGAAGACCCAGCCGTCGGGGCCGGTGAGGCCCTGGGTGAAGACCCAGGTGTGGACCGCTTCGAGGACGGCCTTGCGGGCGGCCTCGGCGGGGTCGTACTTGCAGGCGAAGCCGGCGGCATAGAGGCCGAGGGCGGGGTCGTGGACGAGCGCGCCGACGCAGGGGGCGAACTCCGAGGGCATCTCGACGAGGTGGACGTCGAGGGCGGAGCCGGCGAGGTCGTCCAGGAGGCCGGGCACGCTGGCGGGGTCGATGCCGCGGGTGGGGCCGTCGAGGTGCCACCAGAGTTCGAGGGCGTCGCGCTCGACGATCTCCAGGAGGCCGCGCTCGACGGCGTCGTCGAGTCCCTGGCCGGTGGCGATGCCCGCGTAGTTGAGGTGGTGGGTGCGGGGCAGTTCCCGCAGGTCGCCCTGGCGCCAGTTGAGGTGGGTGAGGGCGACGGGCGCCCAGACCTCGCTGGTGGCGCCGTCGGGCAGGTGCTCGGTTCCGCGCGTCCAGAGGGAGGGGGTGTCGGGGGTGAGGCGCCGGTAGGGGAACCTCTCCCGTTCGTACTGCCAGGGCGCGTAGGCGGGCAGGTCCTCGGGGCCGTACAACCGCATTCCCTTGTCGGCGAGTTCGGCGGCGGTGGCGCGCAGCGGGGCGTCGGGGTGGCCGGGCGGCGGGACGCGGTTGCCGCAGTACCGCTCGACTCCTTCGGCGATGGCGGCGATGCGGGCCTGCTCGGGGTCGCCGAAGGTGGTGCCGAGGGAGACCCGGTCGGCGGGCCACAGTCCGTGCCGGCGGGCGTCGGATATCTCGGCGGTGAGAGCGGTGTAGCGGGGTGGTGTGCCCGGGGGGTGCTCGACGGGCTTGACCTTGCGGACGAGGCCGCAGACGGGGTCGACGAGGGCTTCCAGCGGCAGCGTCATCGCAGGATCTCCTGGGCGGGGTCGATGGTGGCGGGCGGTCGGGCGGGCAGGACCTGCAGGGTGAGCGTCACGCTGTCGGCGTCGACGTCCCGGCGGGAGGCGAGGAGCCGGGTGGCGGTGACGGGGTCGTCGCCGTTGTGGGGGTGGCGGGCGTGGGCCGGGAAGTGGTGTCCGGCGATCTCCACCCGTAGCCGGGTGCCCGCCGGCAGTCGGCGCGCGACACGGCCCAGCTCGATGGCGAACTCCCCTGGAACACCCGCTGGTTGTGCGCGACGCAGGACGCCGGCGGCGAGCCGCTCGGCGGTCCCGTGCGGGGTGAGGGCGACGAGACGGGCGGCCCAGTCGGCGGACGGGGTGTCGGCGGTGGCCCGCAGCCGCACGCGGACGGGCCCGACGGCGTCGAGGGGGCGCGGCAGCGGTGGGGTGGCCAGGAGGAAGCGGTCGGGCACTCCCCCGGTGGGGACGGTGAGGTCGTCAGAGCGGACGGGGTGGTCGGGGTCGGCGGTGAAGGCGGCACCGCGCAGGGGCCTCAGCCGAGGTGAGCGGGGTTCCGTGGCGGTGTCGGCGGGCAGCCACTGGTCGCTGCCTCCGAGGGCGACGGCGCCGTGCCGGCCGGGGGCGAGGTCTCCGGCGAGGGCGCGGCGGGCCCAGCGGACGTACAGGGCTCCGAGGTTCAGCCGGTGGGCGGGGCGGGCGTCGGGCCCGGGTGCGGTGACGAGCCCGTGCCCCCAGGGGCCGAGCAGCAGTCGCGCGGCGGGGCCGCCCCAGGCGCGCCACAGCCCCACGGTGTCCTCGGCGAAGGGGTCGTGGTGGCCGCCGACGGCGAGGAGCGGCACCTCGGCGTGGGCGGCTCGGGCCGTGAGCCGGCCGCGGTCGTGGCGCTGCCACAGTCCCGTCCAGGAGGGCAGGGGCCGGCCGAGCCGGTGGGGCAGGGCGGTCAGCGGCAGACGGGTGAGCAGGGCGGGGTCCTCGGCGAGGGCACGGGCGAGCGCGCCCTCGTCGGAGGTCGGCCGGTCGCCGTGGGCGGCCCACCAGCCCGCGCGGGCGAGGAGTCGTTCCGGGCCGGTGGGTTCGCGCGCGGTCTCGGCCGCGCCGAGTGCGGGGACGGCCGCGATGACGGCGTCGGGGCGGGCGTCCTCGGGGGCGTCGAGGGCGAGGGTGGCGGCGCAGTGGGCGGCGTAGGAGGCGCCGACGGCGACGAGCCGCCCGTCGCTCCACGCCCGGCGGCGGATCCATCGGGCGGTCGCGGCTCCGTCGCCGGTCTCGTTCTCGTACGGCCGCCACCGGCCCGCGGAGGCGTACCGGCCGCGGACGTCCTGGACGACGGCGGCGAAGCCGTGACGGGCCCAGGCGCGCGCCTCCGCGAGGTGGCGGGTGCGGTCGTAGGGGGTGCGGATGAGGACGGCGAGGAAGGGGCCGGGGCCTTCGGGGAGACGTACGTCGGTGGCGAGACCGCCGACGCGGACGGTGTGCGCCGCGGCCACCGGGGCCCCGACGGCTCCCGTGGTCACCCGTCCCTCCTCGGCGTGGGGGCGACCGGGGGCACCGGCAGGACGGGGTGCTCGGTGACGGTCAGCGTGCGCAGGTCGACCGCGCGGAGGCGGCGGCGGGCCGGGAGGCCCTCGGTGTCCGGGGCGTCGGTGGCCCAGCGCCGGAGGTCGTCGGCGAGGAGGGCGGCGAGCAGCGCGGCGGCGGGGAGGGTGGGGCGGACCGGGGTGCCGGACGTCCGGGGCCCGGTCCAGTAGGCGGCCAGCTCGCGGTGGGCGGGGGTGGCGGCGAGGCGGCGGGAGCGGACGTGGGCGGCGGTGACGTCTCCGGTTTCGGCGGCGAGCGGTTCGACGTACGCCTGCCAGCCCTCGCGGTGGCAGCGCAGCCAGGCGACCCCGTGACCGGGGAGCCGGTCGGCGGCGTCCCAGAGTCCGTCGGGGACGGGTCCGTCGAGGCACCAGACGACGGCGGCGGGGTTCCCGTCGAGCAGGGCGTCGAGGTCCGGGGGCCGCACCTCCGGGGCATCGGCCGCGGGGGCCGTCCGGGGTGCGGCGCCGAGGGCGGTCAGGTGGGCGGCGAGGGGGCCGGTCAGGGCGGGCGCGCCGAGCAGGCGCACGGCGCGTCGGGCGGCGGGCCACTGGGGTGCCGGGGGGTCGTCGGCGAGGTAGCCGGCGTTCTCGAAGGCCCGTACGACGCGCCGCAGTTCCTCGTCCTCGGGGGTGGCGTCGGCGCCGGTGAGCCGGGCGAGCAGCGCGTTCTCGTCGGCGTCGCGGGTCCTGACGCTGAGGAACTCTCCTGCGGGGGTGCGGACGGCGAGACCGCGGCTGGGCACGGCGACGACGTCGACACCGGGGGCGAGCCGGCTGCGGGTCACGGCGTTCTCCTGACGACGGGGGCGGGAAGGGGTGCGTGGGCTGGAAAGGGCGTGGGCCCGCCCGAACGGCAACGGGCGGGCCCACGGTCGAGGGACGAGCTCCCTCGCTTACTCCTCGGTGTCCTCGAAGGGGTTCTCGACGAGGGCGTTGGAGTGGGAGGCCGAGTCGTGGGCGAGCTGACCCGGGTCGACGATCGGGGAGAAGATCTGCTCGTTGTTCATGTGACTCACCTTTTCTGTAAGGCAGTTGTGGCGTTCGGTCGAGCGCCGTGGACGACACTAATAGAAATGATTTTCATTTTCTAGATCTTTCCGGCTCGGGAAGAGGGTGATCTGGGTAACACACCGGCCAGCCGCCCTCGGGGTCGCTCCCGACCCGCCCCGCCACGTTCAGCACGTCCGCGAGCAGCCCCGGCGTGACGACCTCCTTGGGGCTTCCGTCGGCCACCACGCGCCCGTCGCGCAGCGCGACGATCCGCTCGGCGAACCGGGCGGCGTGAGCCAGGTCGTGCAGCACCATCACCACCGTGAGCCCGCGCTCCTCGCGCAGCCGGACCACGGTCCGCAGCACGTCGAGCTGGTGGTGCAGATCGAGATACGTGGTCGGCTCGTCGAGCAGCAGGACGCGGGTGTCCTGGGCGAGCGCCATCGCGAGCCGCACCCGCTGCCGTTCACCTCCGGACAGCGCGTCGACGTCCCGGTCGGCCCACCCCTCCACGCCGACGTCGCGCAGCGCGCGCCGTACGACGGGGTCGTCCCCCTCACGCAGCATGCCGAGCGGGCCGCGGGCCGCGTACCTCCCCTGCCGCACGAGGTGACGCACCGTCATACCGGGTACGGAGGGAGCGGATTGGTGCAGGAGAGCCGCCCGCGCGGCCGTGGCCCGCCGGGAGAGCCCGGCCAGGTCCTCGCCGCCGAGCCGTACGCGCCCCCGGTCCGGCTTCAGCAGGCCGGCCGCCAGTCGCAACAGCGTGGACTTGCCACAGCCGTTGAGGCCGATGAGCGCGGTCAGCTCGCCCGGCCGCACGGTCAGGTCGACGCCCCGCAGCACGGGGCGTCCGGGATAGCCGAAGTGGACGCCTTCGACGTGGATCCCCATGGACTGGGTCATGTTGTTCTGTCCTCCGTCGGCTTCAGTACGTACGGTCCGGCGCGCGCCGCACGACGACGAGCAGCAGCGCGGCGCCGAGGCAGGCGGTGACCGCTCCGACCGGCAGGGTCAGCCGCCCGGCGTCGAGCGTGTCGGCGAGCAGCCGCGAGGACAGCTGCGCCGCGGCGTCCGCCCCGCACACCACGACCGCACCCAGCACCGCCGCGCCGGGCAGGGCGGAGCGCAGGTCCGCGCCGAAGACCGCCACCGCGAGGTGCGGGACGAGGAGGCCCACGAAGCCGAGCGCCCCGACGGCGGCCACCGCGCCCGCCGTCAGCGCCACGGCGCAGAGCAGGGCCAGCGCGCGGGCCCGGTGGACGGAGAGCCCGGCCGCCCGAGCGGTGTCGTCGCCGCAGCGCAGCAGGGTCAGCGGCCCCGTGAGCAGCCAGGCGGCCGCTCCCCACAGCAGCGCCCAGGGCCACAGCAGGTGCCAGTGCTCCCACACCCGGCCTTCCGTGGTGCCCACCAACCACTGCACGACGCTGCCGAGTTCCCCCGGCTCGACGAGCAGCACCATGGCGGTGAACCCGCCGAGCACCGCCGACACCAGGACCCCGTGCACGGCGGTCCGGGCGGGGTCTCCCCCCGTGCTGCCGGCGAGCAGCCACAGCAGGAGCGCTCCGGCGCATCCGCCGGCGCAGGCGGCGACGACCACGGCCAGGGGCGACTCCCAGCCGGCGAGGCCCAGGGCGGTCGCGGTGACCGCGCCGAGGACGGCCCCCGGCGTCACACCGGTTACCTCGGGGCCGGCGAGGGGGTTGCGCAGCGCGGACTGGAGGACCAGGCCGGCGACGGCGAGGCCGGCTCCGGCCCCGAGGGCCACCAGCATCCTGGGGATCCGCAGCTGGAAGAGGATGTGCCGCTCGGTCGCGTCCCCGCCGCCGGTCAGCACGTCCCAGGCGGTGGCCGGGGACAGACCGCGTCCGGCGACCAGTTCCGCCCCGGCGCAGACGACGGCCAGGGCCACGAGCACCGCGAAGCGCCGCCTCATCGCGCGCCCTCCGCTCCGGTGATGTCCAAGGACGAAGGTGAGCGCGCGCCGCCTGGTGCCCGGTCTGTCGTCTCGGCGGTTTCCGGCGTACGCGGTCCGGCCGACGGTACGCGTACGGCGCCACCGCCCCCGGTCGTACGGCTTCGGCGCCGGGTCCGCATCAGCGCGACGCCGGCCGGCACGCCCAGCAGGGCCGTCCAGGCGCCGGCCGGGGTCTCGACCGGGGCCAGGGCCAGCCGGGCGGGGACGTCGGCGACGGCCACGACCACGGCTCCCCACGCGGCCGACCACACGAGCCACCGCACCGCGCCGGCGCCGGGGCTGAACCAGCGGGCCACGTGGGGGGCGAGGAAGCCCACCCAGGCGACGGGCCCGCACACCGCCGTGACGGGTGCGATCAGCACGACGGCGATGGCGAGGGCCGCCAGCCGGGCGCGCTGGGCACGCACGCCCAGCGCCTCGGCGTCGGCGTCCCCCAGCCGCATGACGGAGAGGACGGGCGCGCACAGCACGAGGGCGGGTGCCGCGACGAGCAGCCACGGCCACACTCCCGCGACGTCGTCCCACGTCCTGGCGGAGAGGGAGCCGAGCAGATAGCGGTAGATGAGCTGGAGGTCGAGCTGGTCGGCCATCACCATCAGGACGAGCAGCGCCGCCTGGAGCGCGGCGGCGACGGCGGCGCCGTTCAGGAGCACGGCGGACGGGCTGCGTCCCAGCCCGGCGGCGAGCAGGGTGAGCCCGCCGCCGAGCACGGCCCCGCCGAGGGCGAGCAGGGGCTGGGCCGCGGCGGGCAGGGACAGGGCGAGGACCAGCGGCGCCGCGACGCCCAGGGCCGCGCCGGAGGAGACGCCCAGCATCTCGGGGACGGCGAGGGGGTTGCGGAGCGCCTCCTGGAGCACCAGCCCCGCCGCTCCCAGACAGGCCCCGGCCGTGATCGCCAACACCAGGCGGGGGGCGCGGAGTTCGGTGACGACGATGCCGGCGAGCGTGGCCTCGCCGTCCAGGACCGCACCGAGCAGGTGGTGCGGCGGGACGACGGGGGTGCCGAGACAGAGCGCGCACAGCGACGCGGCGCTCAGCACCGCGATCACGAGGACCGGCTGCCAGGCCCGCCCGCGCCCGCGGAGCCGGCCGGCCGCACCGGCCTGCTCCGGGGGCGTGACCAGGGCCGGGGAAGGACCCGTTCCCGCGGAGGGGGTGGCGCTCACCGCAGGGCGGCCGCGGCCTCGTCGAGGACGATGCCCATCGAGCGGGTGCCACGCCCCTTGGCCCACACCTCGGAGTCCACCTCGTGGACGGCGCCGTCGCGGACCGCCGGGATCTTGCCCCAGAGGGGGTTCTTCGCCAGCTTCTCGGACAGCTTGCCGTCGGAGCCGCCGAAGCTCATGGTCTCGACGAACAGGACGTCGACGTCCTGGGCGAGGATCTCCTCCAGGCTGTAACTCCCCTCGACGCCACGGGACTTCCACGGGTAGTCGGCGAAGCGGGGGAACAGGCTGGCGGTCACGTCGCCGTCCGGGGTGGCGACGCCGAAGTTCTCGTCACTGCCGTAGATGATCAGCGCGGTCTTGTCGCTCGGCGCCTTCTCGGCCGCCGCGAGCTTGAGCCGGAACGCCTTCTCGGCCTTCTCCCCCGCCGCGGTCCGGCCGGTGAGGGCGGCCGTGTCGCGCAGATAGCCGACGCTGTCCTCCCACGTCTCGGGCTGCATCGCCCAGAACGTGGTGGCGCCCTTCAGCGCGGGGGCGAGCTTGCCGTGGGTGTCCCCCAGGCCGATGACGAGGTCCGGCTTGTGGGAGAGGATCGCCTCCACCTCCGGGGCGATGAACCCGCCCGGGACGACGGGGACCTTCTTCGCCCCGGCCGCGCCGAGGAAGCGGGGGTGGCCGAGCAGGGCGCTGTTGGTGGCGGCCGGGACGATGCCGAGCTCGGTCAGGATGTCGTCGCAGAGCGCGAAGAGGCAGACGATCCGCTCCGGCTTCTCCTCCAGGGCGACGCGGACGCCGTTGACGTCGGTCAACTCGGTGGTCGCCTTGATGGGTTCGACGGTGACCTCGGCCTTCGCGGCCGGGCGGGCCTTGTCCTGCGCGGGCGCTTCGGCGGACGTGCCGCAGCCGACCAGGACGGAGCCCAGCACGACTGCGGTGAGCCAGCCGCGTACGGCTCTCGACGGTGCGCTCAGCATGGGTGCCTTCCATTCTTCTCGGGAACCTGGAACGCACAGAACATACATGATAATCATTTTCACCTGACCGTCTGGAGGATCCCTTGCCCGACACCGCGCTCCTCGTCTCCGACCACGTGGCCGGATCCGTCTCCGTGCTGGCCGTCCCCGACGGCACCGTCACGGCCCGTCTCACGGGACGCAACCTCTCCGAGCACGCCGGGTTCCTGGCCCTTCCGGGCGGGCGGGTGGCCTGTGTCGACGACCGGCGGGGCGAACTCCTCGTACTGGATCCGTTCGGCGACGAACTGGTCGAACGCGCCCTCGCGGTCGCCGTGCCGGCCGAGCACCTGGCCTGCGACCCCACCGGTCGCCGTCTGGCCGTGACCACCGGCCTGGGGAAGAACACCGTCCCGTGGTCGGACCTCGTGACGGTCGTCGACCTGGCCACCGGCGAGAGTTCCCGCGCCCGCACCCGCGCCGACGAGCCGGGCGTGACGGTCCTGGGCGGCGGCGACCCGCTCGTCGTCCTGCGGCACAGGACGCCGGGCGCGCTGGCGGCCCACCGGTTCGCGGACCTCCTCGCGGCCCCGCCCGGATGTCCTCCCGCCCCGCCGCACGCACTGCTGCCGCTGCCCGACGACGGGCACGGCGACGCCCACGAGCCGTGCACCGGACGGGTGTTCGCGGCCACGGCCGCCGGCGTGCACACGGCCCGGCGGGACGGCGACACGCTCCGGGCCGGCCCGGTGATCCCGTGGGAGTCCCCCGCCCGGGGCTGGTACCTCCGTCTCGACACCCGCCGGCCGGCCCTGTGGACCACGTTGCGCGGCGGCTCGCCCGATCCGCTGCGCTGGCAGGAGTGGACGAACCAGGCGTGGCGCCACGACCTGACGACGGGCCGCACGTCCCTCATCGACCTCGGCCCCGGCCTCGTCTTCCGGCTGGCCCTCGCCCGTGGCCACACCGCCTTCACCCGGATCCACCCCGACGGCGACGAACTCGTGCTCCTGGACGCCGACCACGCCGTCCGACGCGTCCCCCTGCCCGCCATGGACGGCGCCCCGAAGGCGGGCGGCACCCCCTGGGAAGGCGTCGAGCGCCGCGCGGTCGCCGCCTCACCGGGCTCCGACCTCGTCGCCGTCACCCGCGGCGGCCACGGCGAGGTCCACCTCGTCGACGCGCGGACGGGACAGGAGGCGACCCGAGTACGACTGAGCACGCCCCTGCACCACGGCGGCCACCTGATGCTGATCGGCCGGACCGACGGCGCGGACGGCGACCCCGTCGGCCGCTGACGGTCCGGCGGGCGCCGCGCGCGGCGGTGACGCCTTGCCGGGGGAGCCCACGGGCAAGGCGTCGTTCCGGGAGGGGGCAGGGGGTCAGCACTTCACCCAGTAGCCCGGGGAGGTCTCCTTGATGGTGCTGGATATTCCGACGCTCCAGAGGCCGAGGCTCTGGCCGGAGCCGTTGGCGTAGGCGTATCCGCCGGACTGGTGGGCGCGGCCGGCCTGGGTGTGGGCGTAGTTGGAGGCGGTCACGCACACCACCGCGGTGCCCGTGGTGGTGGCGTTCACCGCGCCGGACCGGGTGCCGACCGCGCCGGACGGGTCCACGGCGGCGACCGTGTAGCGGTAGGTCGTACCGGCGGTCAGACCGGAGTCCGTGAAGGCGGTGGCGGTGACCGGGGCGCCGTTCACCTTCGTCCCGTCGCGGTAGACGTGGTACGAGGCCGCGCCCGGGACCGCGCTCCAGGTCAGGGAGGCGGTGGTGTTCGTGGTGGCGGTGACGGTCAGGCCGGAGGGAGCCGGGAGCGGGCTCGGGGGGCTGGTGGTGCCCGCGGCGCCGAGGGCCTTGGCCATGTTCATCACGGCCGTCATCTGCGGGCCGCTCTTCTGGGCGTAGTCCGCTGACTTGTATCCCCACCAGTCCCAGCAGCCGCGGGGGTTGCCGGACATGGTCGTCGCCTGCGGGTACAGCACGATCATGTCGTTGGTGTCGGCGTACTCGTTGAGGTACGCCTTGTCCATGAGCGCGTTGCCGACCAGGCCGAAGTACTGGTAGCAGCCGTGGAGGGTGACCATCAGCTTGCAGGAGGCGCCGCTCTGGCAGGACTGCGGGACGTACGCGAAGCCCTCGTCGCCCATGCTGATCGCGCCGGGGCTGCCGCCGGGCGTGTACGCGCTCTGGTCGAACCGGACCAGTTTTCCGGTCAGGGCGGTGGAACTGGCGGGCTTCACGCTGCCGAACAGGTGGGTCAGCATGTCCTTCACCGGGTCGCCGCCGCAGTTGTTGACGTACGGCGAGCTGGTGGAGGTGCAGGCGTTGGGGCCGAGGGGGCTGACCCAGGCGTGGCCCGAGGCGGACGTGTTGTCGTACACGACGTCCGCGCCGAAGTCCCGGTAGTAGGTGGCGAGATCGTCGTTGACGGGGGCCTTGACGGTGCTGTCGTTGGTGCCGTGGAACAGCCAGACCTTGTCGCCGGAGAGGTTGGCGACCGGGTCCAGCTTGCCGGCGGCCGCCCGGTCCCGGGTCAACTGCTCCAGCTGAGCGGGGGATTTGCGGGCCTGGAAGGTGTCCATACACGCGTACAGGGCCGTGTTGAGGTTGTTCTGGGCGCAGTCGTAGGGCCCCGCCGAGAAGATGCCGGCGCCCGTGAAGACGTCGGAGTAGGCGACGTGCATCTGGTTGGCCATGAACCCGCCGGAGGAGAGCCCGCTCACGTACGTCGAACTGATGGTGTACTGCTGCAGCGAGCCGGTGGTCGGCGCGGGGACGGCCGCCGTCGCGCCGCCGGCCGTCGACGCGGCGAGGCCGACGGCCGCCAGGGCGGCGAGGAGGATCTTCCTGATCTTCATGTGCATCTCCAGGTGGGGGTGTGAGATGCGGACATCCTGATGAAGGGCGGGGATCCGCGCCCACATGTCGTCCCACCACATCCGGAGACCGAGGTGTGGCGCGCCTTGCCATAGAAGCGGAAGGTTCAGGCCCGCATGCTGGGGTGATCGGCGCAGCGGCCGGTGACGTCGCCGTCCCTCACGTCTCGACCCTCACCTGCAGGGGCGCCCTGAACGACAGCAGGCCGAGCATCGGGGGCTCCGCCGGAGCGTCCGCCGGCCGGGCGCCGGGCAGGCGGCGCGCCGCCGCGCGCAGGGCCACCGCGGCCTCCGTACGGGCCAGGGTGGCGCCGGGGCAGAGGTGGCGGCCGGCGCCGAAGGCGAGGTGCCCGCGGGCGTTCTCGCGTCCCGGGCACATGCGTGCCGGGTCGGGGAAGAGCTCCGGGTCGGAGCCGCTGCCCATGAGCATCAGCAGCACGGGGGCGCCCGCCGGCAGGTCCACTCCTGCGAGGCGGGTGGGTTCGGCGGTCACCCTGCGCCAGGTGGTCACGGGCGGCTCGCGGCGCAGGACCTCCTCCACCCAGGCCTCGGCCAGGCCGGGCTCCTCTGCCGCGCGCGGCCAGACGCCGGGTTCGGTGAGGGCGCTGCGGAGCACGGTCGCGAGGAGCTGGCCGGTGGTGGACTGGCCGGCGATGAACACGAAGAAGCAGGCGGCCACGGCCGTGTCGACGTCCAGGGGCGCGCCGTCGGGCAGCCGGTGGGCGGCGAGCGCCTCGACGAAGGAGCCGGGCGGTGCGGTGGTGTCGCGGACGGTGGCGGCGAGCCACTGGTGGAACTCCGCGACGAGCTCCGCCAGTTCCCGCTGCCGTTCGAGCGTGGGGCGGCCCCAGAACAGCTCCAGCGAGGCGTCGCTCCAGGCGATGAGGGTGGCGGGGTCGACGCCGTGGATGCCGAGGAGTTCCATCAGGACGCGACAGGGCAGGATCTGCGCGAAGGAGGCGAAGAGGTCGAGGCCGGCGGGGCCCGCACCGCGCGCCGTCAGCTCGTCGAGCAGTTCGCCGGCGATGCGCTCGATCGCCGGTACGGCGGCGGTGACGCTCCGCGCGTCGAAGAAACGCGCCACGGCCCGGCGCAGTCCCGCGTGGCTCGCGGTCCCGTTGTTGGCGAGCGCCGGCGGGAGCCTGAAGCCGGCCCGGACGAGGATCCGCATGACGGCGACGGGCAGGGGGGTGACCGCGCTCTGGGCGTTGTCCGGGAGGTACCGGTCCGTGTCGAGGAGGACGTGCCGGATGTCCTGAGGGCGGCTAACCAGCCACAGCCCGGTGGCGGGGTCGTGGTGCACGGGCGCCTCGGACCGCAGCCGGTCCAGCCACGGGTGGGGGTCGCGTACGAAGGAGTCCCCGAACAGGTCGAGCAGACCCAGCGGGTCGCCGGCCTCCGCCCCCGCGAGCCCGGTCACGGGGCCGTGAGCGGACGGTGCCGCGCCGTCTTCGCGGCCGTCCGCCGCCCTGAACATCACGGCCGGAAGCTAACACGCCCGGAGCGGGCTCTCGGGCCGGGTGTGCGCGGCATCACGTACGGCGGTGGGCCGGCGGCTGACCAGCGACGACTTCCCGACCGCACGCCCCGGGAAATCCGACCCGGACGTGGCCTCCGCGGCAGGGGTTCTAGGCAGCCGGACGGTCTCCGGCAGCTCGCGGGCCATGGCCAGGGCGGGTTCCTCCGTCCGTACGGCGGCGCGGCGGAAGGTCTCCTGGGCGGCTCGGGCGGGCCGGTCGGCCGGGAGGTGGCGGGCGGGGAGGCGGGGCCCGCGCGGATGGTCCGGAGCCGTGCGCCGACGAAGCGCAAGCGGGCGGCGGGGGGCGGGAGGCGGGCGGGGCGTCCCCGGTGCCGGCGTGGGCGGCGCCCCCGCGACGCGGCGCTCGGAGCCGAACCGCCCCACCCACCCGCGGGACGCCGATGAAATGTTTCATTACTGGTGCCCCGAGAGCGCCGCCACCACCCCCGGCCGACCACCACGCCCGACGAGGGAGCGTGGCGTCCAGGACCGGCCCGGCCTCGCCCGACACCTTGACGACCCTCCTGACGAAGGCTTAGCTTCGCTCCCGTAATGAATCGATTCATTAACTCCTCCCCCGTTCCCCCCGAGGTGACCCATGCCTGACATCGCCGCCGTGAAAGCCGCGCTCGCCGGCCAGCGGATCGAGACACCCTCCTGGGGCTACGGAAACTCCGGCACCCGGTTCAAGGTGTTCACGCGGGCGGGCGTGCCCAGGGATCCGTACGAGAAGCTGGACGACGCCGCCCGGGTGCACGAGTTCACCGGGGTGGCGCCGAAGGTGTCGCTGCACATCCCGTGGGACAAGGTCGACGACTACGCGGTGCTGAGCACGTACGCGAAGGACCGCGGTCTGGAGCTGGGCGCGATCAACTCCAACACCTTCCAGGACGACGCCTACCGGCTCGGCAGCGTCTGCCACCCGGACCCGAAGGTGCGCCGCAAGGCCGTCGACCACCTGCTGGAGTGCGTCGACATCATGGACGCCACGGGTTCGGCCGATCTGAAGCTGTGGTTCGCCGACGGCACCAACTACCCCGGCCAGGACGACGTGGTGGCCCGGCAGGACCGGCTGGGGGAGGCGCTGGCCGAGGTGTACGGGCGGCTCGGCGACGACCAGCGCCTGCTGCTCGAGTACAAGCTCTTCGAGCCGTCCTTCTACACCACCGACGTGCCGGACTGGGGGACCTCGTACGCCCACTGCCTGAAGCTCGGCCCGAAGGCACAGGTCGTCGTGGACACCGGGCACCATGCGCCCGGCACCAACATCGAGTTCATCGTGGCCTTCCTGCTGCGGGAGGGGAAGCTCGGCGGCTTCGACTTCAACTCGCGCTTCTACGCCGACGACGATCTGATGGTCGGCGCCGCCGATCCCTTCCAGCTCTTCCGGATCATGCACGAGGTCGCCAAGAACGGCGGTCTGGACCGGGCCGCGAACGTCGCCTTCATGCTCGACCAGTGCCACAACGTCGAGGCCAAGATCCCCGCCGTCATCCGCTCCGTGATGAACGTGCAGGAGGCCACCGCCAAGGCCCTCCTCGTCGACCTCGACGCACTCGCCGCCGCGCAGGCCGCCGGAGACGTCCTCGCCGCCCACGCTGTCCTGATGGACGCCTACGACACCGACGTACGGCCCCTGCTGCGCGAGGTCCGCGAGGAGCGGGGGCTGCACCCCGACCCGGTCGCCGCGTACGCCGCCTCCGGGTGGCAGGAGCGGATCGCCGCCGAACGCGTCGGCGGCGAGCAGGCCGGCTGGGGCGCCTGACCGGCCGAGCGCTTCCGCGCGTCCCACCCCTTCCGCCCGGACAACCACGAGGAACCGTCACCATGACCACCCACCCCGCCGTCGACGCGCTGCTCGGGCGCTCGCACCGACTCGGATCCGACCCCCGCACCACCAACTACGCCGGCGGCAACACCTCCGCCAAGGGCTCCACCACCGACCCGGTCACCGGCGGCACCGTGGACCTGCTGTGGGTCAAGGGCTCGGGCGGTGACCTCGGCACCCTCACCGAGGACGGCCTCGCCGTGTTGCTGCTCGACCGCCTGCGCGCCCTCAAGGCCGTCTACCCGGGCGTGGAGCGCGAGGACGAGATGGTCGCCGCCTTCGACCACTGCCTGTACGGCAAGGGCGGCGCCGCCCCGTCGATCGACACCGCCATGCACGGACTGGTCGACGCGGCCCACGTCGACCACCTGCACCCCGACTCCGGCATCGCCCTGGCCTGCGCCGCCGACGGCGAGAAGCTGACCGCCGAGTGCTTCGGCGACACCGTCGTCTGGGTGCCCTGGCGCCGGCCCGGCTTCCAGCTGGGCCTCGACATCGCCGCCGTCAAGGAGGCGCACCCGCAGGCCGTCGGCTGCGTCCTGGGCGGACACGGCATCACCGCCTGGGGCGACACCTCGGAGGAGTGCGAGCGCAACGCGCTGCACATCATCCGCACCGCCGAGACCTTCCTCGCCGAGCGGGGCCGCCCCGAGCCCTTCGGCCGGGTCGTCGAGGGGTACGCCCCGCTGCCCGAGGAGGAGCGCCGGGAGCGGGCCGCCGCCCTGGCCCCGCACATCCGGGCGATCGCGTCCCGGGACCGGCCGCAGGTGGGCCACTTCACCGACACGGACGCGGTGCTCGACTTCGTCTCCCGCGCGGAGCACCCGCGGCTCGCCGCCCTGGGCACCTCCTGCCCGGACCACTTCCTCCGCACCAAGGTCCGCCCGCTCGTCCTGGACCTGCCGGCCGACGCGCCGCTCGACGCGGCCATGGCCCGGCTGCGGGAGCTGCACGCCGCCTACCGGGAGGAGTACGCGGCGTACTACCGGCGGCACGCCACCGACGGTTCCCCCGCGATGCGCGGTGCGGACCCGGCGATCGTGCTCGTCCCCGGCGTCGGCATGTTCTCCTTCGGCAAGGACAAGCAGACGGCCCGCGTGGCGGGCGAGTTCTACGTCAACGCGATCAACGTGATGCGCGGCGCCGAGGCGGTGTCGGCGTACGCGCCCATCGAGGAGTCGGAGAAGTTCCGCATCGAGTACTGGGAGCTGGAGGAGGCCAAACTGCGACGCATGCCGAAGCCGAAGCCCCTCGCCACGCGCGTCGCCCTCGTGACGGGCGCGGCCTCCGGCATCGGCAAGGCCATCGCCCACCGGCTGGTCGCCGAGGGCGCCTGCGTCGTCGTCGCCGACCTGAACGGCGAGAACGCCGAGGCCGTCGCCGAGGAGCTGGGCGGCCCGGACAAGGCCGTCGCGGTGACGGTGGACGTGACGGACGAGCAGCAGATCGCCGCCGCCTTCCGGGAGGCCGTCCTCGCCTTCGGCGGCGTCGACCTCGTCGTCAACAACGCCGGCATCTCCCTCTCCAGGCCGCTCCTGGAGACCACCGCCCGGGACTGGGACCTCCAGCACGCCATCATGGGCCGCGGCTCCTTCCTCGTCTCCCGCGAGGCCGCCCGGATCATGATCGACCAGAAGCTCGGCGGCGACATCGTCTACATCGCCTCCAAGAACGCGGTCTTCGCCGGGCCGAACAACATCGCCTACTCCGCCACCAAGGCCGACCAGGCCCACCAGGTCCGCCTCCTCGCCGCCGAGCTCGGCGAGCACGGCATCCGCGTCAACGGCGTCAACCCGGACGGGGTCGTCCGCGGCTCGGGCATCTTCGCCGCCGGCTGGGGCGCCCAGCGGGCCGCCACGTACGGCATCGAGGAGGAGAAGCTCGGCGAGTTCTACGCCCAGCGGACGCTGCTGAAGCGGGAGGTGCTGCCCGAGCACGTCGCCAACGCGGTCTTCGCCCTCACCGGCGGCGACCTCACCCACACCACCGGTCTGCACGTTCCCGTGGACGCGGGCGTCGCGGCGGCCTTCCTGCGCTGACGCCCGATCCGGGCCACCCGGGACGGACCGACCGACGGGTCCGCCCCGGGTGCACGGCGGACCGGTGGCGAGCTCGTGCGGGCATGGGCCTGACACCCTGCCCCCACAGCGCGCCGCCGGTCCGCCTCCCGTCGTCGTCCTCCTCCTTCCTCGATGAGCCACCGGCACCGCGGAGGTACCTCCCGTGACCCCCACTCCCCCGTCCTCCGCCTCCGCGTCCGCCTTCGCCGCGGTCGATCTCGGCGCCACCAGCGGGCGCGTGATCCTCGGCCATGTCGGCCCGGACACCCTCGACCTCACCGAGGTCCACCGCTTCCCCAACACCCCCGTCCGGCTCCCCGACGGCCTGCGCTGGGACGTCCTCTCCCTCTTCCAGGGCGTCCTCGACGGGCTGCGCGAGGCCGCCCGCTCCGGCGGCGTCGCCTCCATCGGCGTGGACACCTGGGCCGTCGACTACGGACTCCTCGACGCCGACGGCGCCCTCCTCGGCCACCCGTACCACTACCGCGACGACCGCACCGACGGCGCCGCCGAACGCGTCTGGGCCGCGGTCTCCCGCCAGGAGCTGTACGGCGTCACCGGCCTGCAGCACCTCCCCTTCAACACGGTCTTCCAGCTCGCCTCCACCGAGGGGACCGTCCAGCGGGACGTCGCCCGCACCCTGCTGCTCGTCCCCGACCTGGTGATCCACTGGCTGACCGGATCGATCGGCGCCGAGGAGACCAACGCCTCCACCACCGGCCTCCTCGACGCCCGCACCGGCACCTGGTCCCAGGACCTCCTGCGCCGCCTCTCCCTCGACCCCGCCCTCTTCCCGCCGCTCCGCGCCCCCGGCGACCCGGCCGGCGCCCTGCTCCCCCACGTCGCCGCGTACACCGGCCTCGATCCCCGTACGCCGGTCACGACGGTCGCCTCGCACGACACGGCCTCCGCGGTCGCCGCCGTGCCCGCGACGGAGCCCGGCTTCGCGTACATCTCCTGCGGCACGTGGTCGCTGGCCGGCCTCGAACTGGACGCCCCGGTGCTGAGCGAGGCGTCCCGGGCGGCGAACTTCACCAACGAGCGCGGCGTCGACGGCACCGTCCGCTACCTGCGCAACATCATGGGCCTGTGGCTCCTGGAGGAGTGCCGGCGCACCTGGGACGGGCAGGGTCTGCCCACTCACATCCCGACGCTGCTCGCCGAAGCGGCCCGGGCCGAGCCCTTCGCCTCCGTCGTCGACCCGGACGCCCCCGAGTTCCTCGCGCCCGGTGACATGCCGGCCCGCATCCGCGCCTCCTGCGCCCGCACCGGTCAGCGGGTCCCCGGCAGTCAGGGCGCGGTCGTCCGCTGCGTCCTGGAGAGCCTGGCGCTGGCCCACCGCCGTACGCTGCGCCAGGCCGCCGCGCTCGCCGGCCGGGACGTCACGCGGATCCACCTCGTCGGCGGCGGCGCGCGCAACGACCTGCTGTGCCGGCTCACCGCCGACGCCACCGGCCTGCCCGTCGTCGCGGGCCCCACCGAGGCCACCGCCCTGGGTAACATCCTCGTCCAGGCGCGGGCCGCCGGCCTGGTCGGAGACCTCGCCGACATGCGCCGGCTGATCGCCTCCACCCAGCCCCTGCGGTCCTACACCCCGGGGGGTGACAGCGCCGCCTGGGACGCGGCCGCCGCCCGACTCGACTCCGCCCCGAGGAACCCCTGATGCGTGTCGCCCTCTTCGCCACCTGCGTCAACGACGCGGTCCATCCCGCCACGGCCGTCGCCACCGTGCGGCTCCTCGAACGCCTCGGCGTCACCGTGGACTTCCCCGCCGCCCAGACCTGCTGCGGACAGCCGCAGTACAACACCGGCTACCGCCGCGAGACCGAACCGCTGGTCCGCCGCATGGCCCGTGCCTTCGAGGGCTACGACCACGTGGTCACCCCGTCCGGCTCCTGCGTCGCCATGGTCCGCGACAACTACCCGAGGATCGGACGGAAGGCACAGGCCGAGGGACGCGGCGACGCGCCGGCCGAGGCCGCCTCCTCGCTCGTCCCGCGGACGTACGAACTGACGGAGTTCCTGGTCGACGTCCTGGAAGTGACCGACGTCGGGGCGTACTTCCCCCACCGGGTCACCTACCACCCCTCCTGCCACGGCCTGCGCGTGCTCGGCCTGGGCGAACGGCCCCGAAGACTCCTCGAAGCGGTCAAGGGCCTGGAGCTGGTGGAGCTCCCGGGGGCGGAGGAGTGCTGCGGCTTCGGCGGCACGTTCGCCGTGAAGAACCCGGACGTGTCGGCCGCCATGGGCGCCGACAAGCTCCGCAACTCCCTGTCCACCGGCGCCGAGTTCCTGTGCGGCGCCGACAACTCCTGCCTGATGCACCTCGGCGGCATGCTGCGCCGCCAGGACGCCCCGCAGCGAGTCCTGCACCTCGCCGAGATCCTGGCGAGCACGGAAGAGGAGCCCTTCGCATGAGCGGGACCTTCGTCGGCATGCCGGCCTTCCCGAAGGCCGCGCACGACGCCGTACGCGACACCACCCTGCGCGCGAACCTGCGCCACGCCACCCACACCATCCGCGACAAGCGGGCGGTGGCCGTGGCCGAGCTGGCGGACTGGGCCGCACTGCGCGAGGCCGGCAGACAGATCAAGGACCGGACGCTCCATCACCTCGACGCGTACCTCGTGCAGTTGGAGGAGGCGGTCACGGCGGCCGGCGGCACCGTGCACTGGGCGTCGGACGCGGCCGAGGCCAACCGGATCGTCGCCGACCTGGTGAAGGCCACCGGCGAGACCGAGGTCGTCAAGGTCAAGTCGATGGCCACGCAGGAGATCGGACTCAACGAGGCCCTGGAGGCGGAGGGCATCCGCGCCTACGAGACCGATCTCGCCGAGCTGATCGTCCAGCTCGGCGAGGACCGTCCCTCCCACATCCTGGTTCCGGCCATCCACCGCAACCGCGGCGAGATCCGCGACATCTTCGCCTCCGAGATGGGCGAGTGGGGCCGCCCGGCGCCCGACGGCCTCACCGACCGCCCCGCCGAACTGGCGGAAGCGGCCAGGCTGCACCTGCGCGAGAAGTTCCTCCGCGCCAAGGTCGGCGTCTCCGGCGCCAACTTCATGGTCGCCGAGACCGGCACCCTGGTGGTCGTGGAGTCGGAGGGCAACGGCCGCATGTGCCTGACCCTCCCCGAGACGCTGATCTCCGTCGTCGGCATCGAGAAGGTCGTCCCCACCTGGCGCGACCTGGAGGTCTTCCTCCAGACCCTCCCCCGCTCCTCGACCGCCGAGCGCATGAACCCGTACACGAGCATGTGGACGGGCACCACCGACGCCGACGGCCCGACCGCCTTCCACCTGGTCCTGCTCGACAACGGCCGCACCGACACCCTCGCCGACGAGGTCGGCCGCCAGGCGCTGCGCTGCATCCGCTGCTCCGCCTGCCTCAACGTCTGCCCGGTGTACGAGCGGGCCGGCGGCCACGCGTACGGCTCCGTCTACCCCGGCCCGATCGGCGCGATCCTCACCCCGCAGCTGCGCGGCACCCGGAGCGAGCTCGACGCCTCCCTCCCGTACGCCTCCTCCCTCTGCGGCGCCTGCTACGACGTCTGCCCCGTCGCCATCGACATCCCCGAAGTCCTCGTCCACCTGCGGGAGAAGGTCGCGGAGCGGGGCGGCCCCGGCCACCGCCTGGAGAAGGCCGCCGTCAAGGCGGCCGCCTGGGTCCTCGACCACCCCGCCGCCCTCGCCGCGGGCGAGCGCCTCGCGTCGAGGACGCGCGCCCTGCACCCGAAGAGGCTGCCCGGCCCCGGCGCGAGCCAGTGGACGGAGAGCCGCGACCTGCCCGAGATGCCCGCCGAACCGTTCCGCGACTGGTGGAAGAGGAACCGCACATGAGCCAGACCTCCCGCGACCGGATCCTGGGCCGCGTCCGCCGCGCGCTCGCCGAAGCGCCCGCCGTCCGGGAACCGGCACGCGCCTACCTCACCGCGCACGCCCCCGACGACCCGGCCGCGCTCCTGGACCTCCTCCACGAGAACCTCGCCGACTACCGCGCGCGCGTGCACCGCGCCACGGAGGGCGAACTGCCCGCCCTCGTCGCGGAGCTCCTCGACCGGCACGGCGCCGCCACGGTCGCCGTCCCGCCCGGCCTGCCGCCCGCCTGGCTCTCCGCGACGACCGCGGAACAGCGCCACGACGAGGACACCCCGCTCACCCCGCACGACCTGGACGGCACCGACGCCGTGGTCACCGGCTGCGCCCTGGCGATCGCCGAGACCGGCACGCTCGTCCTGGACGGCGGCCCCGGCCAGGGCCGGCGCGCCCTCACCCTCGTCCCCGACCTGCACATCTGCGTGGTACGCGCCGCCGAACAGACCGTCGCGTCCGTGCCGCTGGCACTGCCCCGCCTCGACCCGACGCGTCCCCTGACGTGGATCTCCGGCCCGTCCGCCACCAGCGACATCGAACTCGACCGGGTCGAGGGCGTCCACGGTCCCCGCACCCTCCAGGTGGTGCTGGTCACCGACGCGTGACGCCCGCGCGGCCCCGTGACACACCACAACGGCCTCCCCCACCGCGGCGTCGGTGGGGGAGGCCGTCTCATCGGCTACGCCGAGGCGTCGGCGACGGGCCGGGGCGCGTCGCCCTGGGGAGCGGCGTCGCCCTGAGGCGCGGCATCCCCTTGAAGGGCGGCGTCGCCACCGTCGCCGGATTCTCCGCGAGGCGCTGCATGCCGCTGGTCGTCTTCAGCGGCTTCTCCTTGACGAAGAGCACGGCGAGCAGCGCGAGGGCCGCGAACGGGGTCGCGATGAGGAAGGTGCCCAGGTAGTCGATCTTCGCCTCGCGGCGCAGGTCGGGCAGTTTCAGGGTCCGCTGGAGCAGCACGATCGCGACCAGCGCGAAGGGGACTCCGATGAAGAAGCACCAGCGCCAGCCGAGCCAGGAGGTGTCGACCAGGACACCGCCGATGAGCGGGCCGGCGACGGTGCCGACGGCGAACACGGCACCGAAGACGCCGGCGTACGTGCCGAGCCTGCGCGGCGGGATGATGGCCGCCATCACCACCTGGGCGAGGGCGGTGAGACCGCCGGCGCCGATGCCCTGGGCGACCCGGCCGAAGATCAGCAGCCCGACTTCCTGGGAGAAGCCGGCCAGCAGCGGGCCGACGACGAACAGGCCGACGGAGATCTGCAGGAGCAGCTTCTGGTTTGTACAGGTCGCCGAGCTTGCCCCAGAGCGGCACGGTGGCCGTCATGGCGAGCAGTTCGGCGGTGACGACCCAGGTGTAGGAGGACTGGGT
This sequence comes from Streptomyces roseofulvus, assembly GCF_039534915.1. NCBI lineage: Bacteria > Bacillati > Actinomycetota > Actinomycetes > Kitasatosporales > Streptomycetaceae > Streptomyces > Streptomyces roseofulvus. The sequence continues at coordinate 444,627 of NZ_BAAAWE010000001.1, forward strand.
GGCCCCGAGGTCGGCGATGATCCGGGGCAGCGCGTCGGCGACCACGGTGCCGGCGAGGATGGAGACGAACATGCCTGCCGTCAGGCCGGACATGGCCTGGAGTATCTGCCGGTCCGACATGGCGGCCGGGGGCGCCTGGACCGGCGCCGCTGGTGAGGTCACCCGTCAGGCTCGGCGTCCGCCGGCCAGCAGCTCTGCCAGGTGGTCGGCGAACCCGGTGATCCGATCGAGCTCAGGGCCCCCGCGCGCCACCCGGAAACCGTGCCGCCGCGCCCAGAAGGCGGCCTGGACCGCGTGGAACTGGGCCCAGCGCCGCACCCGCTCGCGGTCGAGCTCCGCCGCGTCGGCGAAGACGTCGAGCAGGCGGTGAACGGCCCGGCCCGGGTCGTCCGCGTCGAGGAGCGTCAGCGCGCGGGACTTCAGCAGGGTGCCGCCGTCGTAGGCGGGATCGCCCACGAGCCCCTTGGGGTCGACGGCGAGCCAGGGCTCCCGTTCGGCGCGCAGGATGTTCCGGGCGTGCAGGTCGCCGTGGACGAGTGTCTCCGGCTGGACCCGCCCCAGCTCGCGCACGGTCGCACGGGCGGCGTCGAGCACCCGGCGCGGCAGGGCGTGCGACAGCTCCTCGGCGTCCCTCCGCAGCGCCTCCTCCCAGGCATCGGCCCGCTCGCTCAGCCGCGGCAGACCGGCAGGCGCGGGAACGGCGAGACGCCGCCCGAGCCGCCCGGCGACCGCGACCACCTCGTCGCCGTCCTCGGCCTCCGCGAGGGTCGTCGGGTGGGCCCGCTCCAGCAGCATCGCGAACCGCTCCTCGTCGCGCTCGTGCAGCAGCACGGCACCCCGCCCGCCCCAGGCCATGAAGGCGTCCGGTTCATGGACGTTGCCGGGGTGCGGAAACGAGACCTTCAGCACGGCGCTCTCCCCGCCCCGCCGCAGGACGGGGACGATGACGCCGACTCCCCCGTGCATGACGGCCCCGTCCGGCGCGCACTCCCAGCGTTCCGTCAACTCCCCCACGATCCCAGGCAGTGCGGAGATCCAGGTCGCCCCGGCCGCCCCCTCCCGCTCGACCGTGCTCCGTACGAATTCCTCAGGCGTCGCGAACATCCCGGCACCCTACGCGTCGCCCGCCTCAGCCGCCGAGCCCCGCCCCGCGGCCGCGCGGGCCCCCGCCGACGCGCAGGGGCCCGCGCCCACGTCACCTCAGGTGCCGGGCGAAGAACCGGGCTCCACTCTCGAACGCGAACCGCGGGACGCCGGTGTGACCGCCGAGATTGGCCTGCAGGGTCTTCTCCGTGGACCCGAAGGCGTCGTACAGGTCGAGCGCCGCCTGCCGGTCGTTCCCTTCGTCGTCCCACTGCAGGAGAACGTGCAGCGGAATGGTGACGCGGCGGGCCTCCTCGAACATGACGGCGGGGATGAGGCTTCCGGCGAAGAGCCCCGCGGCCACGATGCGCGGCTCGACGACGGCGAGCCGGACCCCGACGGAGATCACGCCCCCTTCGTAGCCGACCGGACCGCCGATGCCGGGCAGCGACAACAGCGCGTCCAGGGCGGCCTGCCATTCCGGTACCGCCTTCTCGACCAGCGGGAGCACGAGCGCGTCGACGATCTCGCCACCGACCGGCTCGCCGGCCTCCTTCGCCCGGTGCAGCTCGGCCCGGGCCTGTTCCGCGGCGGCCCACCGGGGCCGCACACCGCTCCCCGGCAACTCGATGGTGGCGGCGGCGAAGCCGTACTCCGCCGCGTAATGCCGTGCCCGCCCGGCCAGCCGGGGGTACATTGCGCGCAGTCCCAGCGGCGGGTGGCCGATGAGGACGAGAGGCGCGGGCGCGGAGGCGGCCGGCGGCGACCACAGGATGCCGGGGATCTCGCCGAGGGTGAAAGCGCGTTCGAGGACGCCGTCGTCGAGACGCTGCTCAGAGGTGAAGGCGAAGTGCACGGTCGTGCCCTTTCAGGAGTGCTCAGAACGGCGCTCCCGGACGACACCTACCGCCCGACCGTGACCCCGGAGAGGAGCACCCACGTCGAAAATGCGTTCACGGGTACCACCTCCTCGTTCTGTCGCACGGCCTCCGGCAGGCTAACAGGGCGCGGGACCCCCTCGCCGCGCATTTCCGGGCCGGCGCCGGCGGTGTGATCTCCGGTGCACGAGGGACGTACCTTTCTTCATGGTCAACCGATCGTCACCGCACACCATGGGTCCGGCGTCGCCGCGCCGGACGGAAAGGACGCCGTGTCCACGCCGGCCGATCCCGCAGGCTCCCCGTCGCACCGCCCCCCGACCGCCGTCCTCGTCCGGACCCGGGCGGTGACCGCGTGAACCGGCCGGCGCACGGGACGCTGCACCACGTCGAGATCTGGGTGCCCGACCTCGGCCGCGCGCTGGTGTCCCTGGGCTGGATGCTGGAGGCGCTGGGCTACTCCGTCTCCCAGAGCTGGGCCACCGGCCGCAGCTGGCTGCTCGGCCCGACCTACCTCGTCCTCGAACAGTCCCCGGCCCTCACGGCCGACCGGTACGACCGCCTCCGTCCCGGGCTGAACCACCTGGCGTTCCATGTGGAGAACGCCGCCACCGTGGAGAAGCTGACGGCCGAAGCCGCCGGACACGGCTGGCGCCTGATGTTCCCGGACCTCCACCCGCACGCCGGCGGCGACCGGCACTACGCCGCCTACCTGGAGAACGACGACGGCTTCGAGGTCGAACTCGTCGCGATGTCTCAGCCGGACGGGTCGGCCGAGGGGCCGCCGACGCCGTCCGTGCCGTAGAAGCGCCCCTGCTCGCACGGCGCGTCGATCTCGGCGTTCTCCTCCGGGCTCGGTCGGCCCCTCTCCCCCAGCCGATGCGATTCCAGGTGGTGCGCGGCGAGGTGAACGCCCTCAGGAAGACGGCGGTGTGGCCGCGTGGAGGTCGGCGAGGAGTTCGGCCTGGCCGGCGAGGACTCCCGAGAGGATCGTCCGGGCGACCGCGAGGAGGTCGGCCACCTCGGGACTGGTCAGCGAGTACGACACCGTCGAGCCCTCGCGTCGCGCGACGACCAGGTTCGACCGGCGCAACACCGCGAGCTGCTGCGACAGGTGCGCCGCCTCGACGTCCACCTCGGCCAGCATCTCCGAGACCGCGTGGTCCCGCTCGCTCAGCAGCTCCAGCACCCGGATGCGGACCGGGTGTCCGAGCGTCTTGAAGAACTCGGCCTTCAGTTGGTACAGGGGCGCCTTCACCGGGCCCACCGCCCGTGCGACCGTCGCCGCGTGCGCGGTATCCATCCTCGTGAGCATGCAGAACACTTCGCCATGAGGGACATCCTCGCTGCTGCGCCGCCCCGACGGACGCCCGGCCCCGGCCCAGTCCCCCGGCCGGGGCCGGGTTCCGCGTGCCGGGCCGGTCGTCGCCGCACGCGCGGCGGCGGTCATCGGGAGGGTTCTTCGGTGGCGGTCCGGGGGCGCGGAGCGGGGGCGGGGGCCAGGACGCCGGTGCCGTGGAGGTGGGCGCGGGCGGCGGCGATCGCCTCGGGCGTGGTCGCGAACTCGCGTCCGTCGAGGCGCAGCAGGTCCAGGGCGCCGACGGAGTCGAGGGCCTGCCGTTGGCCGGGCCGGATCCCGGAGGCCAGGACGGCGATCCCGCGCCGGTGGAGCTTCTGGACGACGTCCTTGAGGACGAGGGCGCCGGTGGCGTCGACGGTCGTCACGCGGGACATGCGCAGGATGACGACGCGGACGTCGGCCACGTCGGAGAGTTCGAGGAGGAAGCGGTGGGCGGCGGCGAAGAACAGCGGGCCGTCGATCCGGTACGCCACGATGTGCTCGGCGAGCAGCGCGTGCTCCTCGGCTCCGTGTTCGCCCGGCAGGTCGGCCGTGACGTCCGTCTCGGCGAGCCGTGCCTGCTTGGCGACGGCGCGCAGGGCGAGGGCGCCGGCGACGACGAAGCCGATGACGACCGCGTACACGAGGTCCAGGACCACGGTGGCGACGGCGGTCAGGACCAGGACGACGGCGTCGGAGCGGGTGGCCTTGGCCAGGGCGCGCAGCGAGCCGACCTCGACCATGCGGACGGCGGTGGCGATCAGCACGCCGGCGAGGGCGGCGAGCGGGATCCTGGAGACGAGCGGGGCGGCGGCGTAGACGATGGCGGCGAGGACGGCCGCGTGGGTCAGCGCCGCGAGCCGGGAGGTGGCGCCGGTCCGCACGTTGACCGCCGTACGGGCGATGGCGCCGGTCGCCGGTACGCCTCCGAAGAGGGGTGCGGCGAGGTTGGCGAGGCCCTGGCCGAACAGCTCGCGGTCGGGGTCGTGCTTCTGGCCGACGGTCATGCCGTCGGCGACCTGCGCCGAGAGCAGGGACTCCAGGGCCGCGAGGGCGGCGACCGCCAGCGCCGGGGCGATCAGGGAGCCCAGTTGCGTCGGGTCGACGAAGCCGAGGGAAGGGGCGGGGAGTCCCGCCGGCAGTGAGCCGATCGGGGTCGCCCCGTCGAGGTGGAAGAGCTGGGCGACGGCCGTGGCCGCGATGACGGCGACGAGGGAGAAGGGGACGGTCGGCCGCCGGCGGGCGCCGGCCAGCATGAGGGCGGCGACGCCCAGGGCCAGTCCGAGGGCGGTCCAGTTCGGGGCCTGCACGAACGCGCCAGCGGCGCGCCAGGTCACCGCCAGGACCCGCTCCCCCTCGGGTGCGGGGACGCCGAGGGCGTTCGGCACCTGCTGGAGGCCGATGACGAGGGCGATGCCCAGGGTGAATCCCTCGACCACCGAGGCGGGGATGTACGCCATGTACCGGCCGGCCCGCGCCAGGGCGAGTCCGATCACGAGGACACCGGCGATCAGGCCGACGGTGAGGACGCCGCTCGGCCCGTACCGCGCCACGATGGGGACGAGGACGACGGTCATGGCTCCGGTCGGCCCGGAGACCTGGAGGTCGGAGCCGCCGAACAGCGCCGCGACCGCCCCGGCGACGACGGCGGTCGCGAGGCCGGCCTCGGCTCCGAGGCCGGAGGAGACGCCGAAGCCGAGCGCGAGCGGCAGCGCGACGACGGCCACCGTGAGCCCGGCGAGCAGGTCGCGCCGCGGGTCGCGCCGCATGGCCGCGAGGTCTCGGCGTCCGGGCAGGAGGGCCCGGACCCGTTCGAGAATCGCCTTCACCGGACGGCGCACCGGGCGTCCCGGCGTTCGGCGAGGAGTGCGTGCCGCCCGGACGGCGGCTGCTGCCCTCCCGGGCGTCCGAGCCTCCGGACGAACTCGGCCTCGGCCTGGTACTGCGGAACCGACACGCGCCAGCCTCTCCTCGTCGTAGCGCACTCATGATGTAGTGAATTGCCAAATTATGCAATTCATAGAGTAAGCGCACAGGCAACCCCCGCTTCCGGCCCGGGGGAGCCGGGCCGGAGGCGGGGGCAGGAGAGAGGTCAGCGGCTCAGACCGCGGAAGCGATTCACCGCCAGCGGGAAGAACACCGCGATCAGCACGACCGGCCAGGCCACCGCGAGGAGCCCCGCGTGGGTCGCGGCCCAGGAGTCGCCGCCGGCGCCGGGGTTGCCGAACAGGTCCCGCACCGCCGTGGCCGTAGCCGACAGCGGGTTCCACTCCACGATCGCGCCCAGCCAGGACGGCATCGACGCGGGCGAGGCGAGCGCGTTGGAGAGGAAGCCGACCGGCCAGACCAGGATCTGCACCGCCTGCACCAGCTCCGGCCTGCCCGCCACCATCGCGAGGAAGATCCCGAGCCACAGCATCGCGAAGCGCAGCAGCAACAGCAGGCCGACCGCCCCCAGGAAGGAGCCGAACCCCTCGTGCCAGCGCCAGCCGACGGCGTACCCGACCGCGAGCATCACGGCCAGGCCGACCGCCGACTGCAGCATGTCGGCGACGCTCCGCCCGACCAGGACCGCGCCGGAGGCCATCGGCATCGAGCGGAACCGGTCGATGACCCCCTTGCCGAGGTCCTGGGTCACGGCGAGCATCGTCGCTTCGAGACCGAAGGCCATGGTCAGGGCGAGCATGCCGGGGACGAGGTACGCCTTGAAGTCCCCGTCCACACCCTGTCCGCCGCCGATCAGATAGCCGAACATCAGCAGCAGCATCACCGGGAAGACCAGGCCGACGACCACCTGGACGGGCTGTCGCGCCCAGTGGGCCAGCTCGCGCCGGGTCATGGTCCAGGAGTCGGCGGCCGCCCAGCCCAGCCGGGATCCGGTGGCGTGAGCGGTGCTCACCTCGTGGATCGTCGCACTCATGCGGCCTCCTCCCCCGTCAGATGCATGAAGACCTCGTCGAGGGTCGGCCGGCGCACGGCGATGTCCTCCGCCTCGATGCCGGCCGCCTCCAGGGCCCGTACGGTCTCGGTCAGGGCGGCCATCCGGTCGGTGACCGAGGCGCTGACCATGCGCCGGTCCTCGTCGACCCGCACCTCGCCGGGGAGGAGCGCCGCCGCGCGGGCCACCTGGGCCGTGTCGCGCAGGACCACGTCGACGCGGTCGCCGCCCGTTCTCGCCTTCAGCTCGTCGGCCGTGCCCTCCGCGATGACCTTCCCGTGGTCGATCACCGCGATCCGGTCGGCCAACTGGTCGGCCTCCTCCAGGTACTGGGTGGTCAGCAGCACGGTCGTGCCGCCGTCGACCAGCGAGCGGACCGCGTTCCACACCTCCGTGCGGCCGCGCGGGTCGAGTCCGGTGGTGGGCTCGTCCAGGAAGAGCACCTGGGGCCGGGCGATGAGGGACGCCGCCAGGTCGAGCCGCCGCCGCATGCCGCCGCTGTACTGCCGGACCGGCTTGGCGCCGGTGTCCGCGAGCCCGAACCGGGCGAGGAGCTCGTCGGCCCGTGCACCGGCGCGGCGCGCCCCGAGACGGTGGAGGCGTCCGAACATCTCCAGGTTCTGCCGGCCACCGAGCTCCTCGTCGACGGCGGCGTTCTGGCCGAGCAGCCCGATCCGCGAGCGCACCTCGTCGGCCCGGGTCCGCACGTCGAGGCCGGCGACCTCGATCCGCCCCTCGTCCGGGCGCAGCAGCGTGGACATGATGCGCACCGCCGTGGTCTTCCCGGCGCCGTTGGGGCCGAGGATCCCCTGGACGGTGCCGGCCCGGACCGTGAGATCGAGGCCGTCCAGGGCCTGCTTGTCCCCGTACCTCTTCCGTAGGCCGTCTGCGACGATCGCCAGATCGCGGTCAGACAAAACGCCCTCCCTCAGGCTTAGTAGTCAAACTTGACTAGAGCATCAACGTACGACACCTCCCACCGTCTAGTCAAACTTGATTAGTGACCCGGTCCGCTCCCTGCCGTCCGCCGCTCGCCCACTTGTAGAGTGGCCTGGTGATCACCGCCCAGCGGGGACTAGAGGGGAAACGCACATGTCAGCGATCCGGCTGCTGATCCTCGGCGCGGTCCGCCAGCACGGCAGGGCACACGGCTACCAGGTGCGCAACGACCTGGAGTACTGGGGCGCCCACGAGTGGTCCAACGCCAAGCCGGGCTCGATCTACCACGCGCTCAAGCAGATGGCGAAGCAGGGACTCCTCATCGCCCACGAGATCGCTCCGAGCACCGCCGGCGGCCCGCCGCGCGTCGAGTACGAGATCAACGACAAGGGCACCGAGGAGTACTTCGCGCTGCTGCGCGAGGCGCTGAGCTCGCACGAGCAGAAGACCGACGTCCTCTCGGCCGGCATCGGCTTCATCGTCGACCTGCCGCGCGAAGAGGCGGTCGCCCTCCTCAGGAAGCGGATCGCCGGCCTCGAACAGTGGCGGTCCGCGGTCACCGAGTACTACACGCCGGAGGCCGGCCCCGAACAACTCGGGCACATCGGCGAGATCATGAACATGTGGGTGCACTCGGCCGACAGCGGCGCGGAGTGGACGCGCGGACTGATCGAACGGATCGAAGGCGGCGCGTACACGTTCGCCGGTGAGGGCGACCCCTTCGTCGGCGTCCTCGCGGACGGTCAGGAGAACCCGTACGCGACGGGACCGCGGCCGGACGACGAGGATGCCCGGTGAGCACCCGCCTCCATCTGAACAGCGCCCGCGTCCCGCGTACGCCCGACGGGTCGGCGGGTGAATGGGCAGGCTTCTTCGACGGGGCGGCGGAACTGGTGGCCAAGGACTGGCCGCCACTGCTGTGGTGGGCGATGTTCGGCCCGGACGACCTCGCCGAGGCGAGGATCGCCGACACCGAGGACGCCGGCACCGAGGAGCACGCGGAGCTGCTGAGCGACTGGGGCGAGGCCACTTACCCGTACCTGGTCGTCGACCAGCGGACCGCGGTGGCACGACTGCGCGCGCGGCGTGAGGAACTCACCGGCCGGATCGGCGCGCGGTACGCGCCCGTCTACGACGCGTTCACCGCACTCGTCGACGCCCGGTTCGGTCCGTTTGTGCTCCTGAGGACCGAGGCGCTCGCGGGCGGCGGCGACAGCGGTGTCCGCACGCACTTCGAGGAGACCCTGGCGGACCTGGCCCGCCTCGACGCGGGACGGACGACGGCGGCCGGCGGGCGGCTGGACGCTCTGGTCGCGGACTTCCACCGGTGGCGGCACACGGATCCGGTCCGCCTGCTGTCCGGCGCCGGCCCGGGATGGCCCGACGAGGGGCTCCGGGAACGCCTCGACGCCGCCGAGGACCGGCCGTCGTCCGGCGGGAGGCGCGGGCGGACCGCCGCCGTGGGGTGGCTGGCCGCGCTCGTCCTCCTCGGCGCCGCCGCCCTCGCCGTACTGGCCGCGACCACGTCCTGACCCCCTCGGGAGACGAGGTCGCCATCCCGGCGCACCGCGCCCGTCGCGTCCAGCAGCAGGGCGGCGGCGTTCACTCCGGGCGCGCCGGGCACCTGGAGCCGTCCGACCGCCGCCCGCGACGGGGCGGTGGGGACGGGTGTGTCGGCGCCCTTGGCGATGGGTGTCATGGGGCGCATGGTGCCATCGGGGCGGCCTGGGGAACAGGCGTTCGCTCCCGGCCGCCCGACTGCGCCTCGTCGAGGAGACGGGGGAGGTCGCGCATGTCGTGGAAGACGGTCGTGCCGGGTCCCGCGAGTCGCTCGGCCGCGGTGAGCCCGCCCGCGTAGCCGAGGGCCCGCATGCCGGCGGCGCGGGCGGCCTCGACGCCCGGGCGGCTGTCCTCGACGACCACGCAGGCCGCCGGCTCGACCCCCATCCGCCGTGCGGCGTGCAGGAAGAGATCGGGGGCCGGCTTGCCGCGGGCGACCTCGCTGGAGCTGAAGACGCGGCCCGCGAAGCGGTCGTACAGCCCCGTGACTCCGAGCGTGTGCCGCATCTTCTCGTGGGACCCGCTGGAGGCGACGCAGACGGGCAGACCGATCTCCCGCAGCGCCTCCGGCAGCCCGTCGACGGCCTCCAGGCCGGCGTCCACCTCCTCCCGGTGCCGGCGCATCAGCCGGTCCCACCAGAGGCGGGAGGTCTCCTCCCCCAGCCGTTCGGCGATCTGGGCGCAGATGGATTCCCTGGACCGCCCGATGAACCGGTCGACGACCTCCGCCTCGGTCAGGGGCCAGCCGAGTTCCGATCCCAGCGCCACCTGGAGACGCACGGCGATGCGCTCGCTGTCGACCAGCACACCGTCGCAGTCAAATATCACCAGCTCTATCGGCTTGATCATTTCCGCAGGATACGCGGGCGGCCGCGGGGCCGGAGGCCGTTTCACCGCAGCGTCGCTGGGCAGGCGCGGGAGTCCGGGGCCCGTCCCAGTCAAGGGGGTCGACACATGTCCACAGGAACTCTCCTGGCCATCATCATCCCGGTCGCGGTGGTGATCGTCCTGGCCACGGTGGCGATCGTCCTCGACCGGCGCCGGCGGCGCCGACTGCGCGAGCGCTTCGGCTCCGAGTACGACCGCACGGTCGAGGAGGCGGGCGGCCGGCGGGCCGCCGAGCACGAGCTGGAGCGCCGCGAGAAACGGCACGACTCCCTCGACGTACGGCCGCTCGACCCCGGGCTCGCCGACCGTTACGCACGGGAGTGGAGCGGGGTGCAGGAGCAGTTCGTCGACCGTCCCGAGGCGGCGGTCCACGACGCGGACCGGCTCGTGACCGCCCTCATGTGCGAGCGCGGCTATCCCACGGACGACTTCGAGCAGCGGGCGCGGGACCTGTCCGTGGAGCACGGCCGCACCCTGGAGCACTACCGGGCGGCACACGAGGTCGACCGGCTGAGCTCCGAACACCGGGCCACCACCGAGCAGCTCAGGGGAGCGATGATCCACTACCGGGTCCTCTTCGACGAACTGCTCTCCGACGGAAGCCAGTCCGGCTCCGGCCGGTCCTGAGAGGCGCACGCCATGCACGAGAACGACACCCCCGACCGCTCCGGCACCGGCCTCTCGACCGACGACATCGCCCGCTCCTCCACCGCCGGGGCGGACCCCGGCGGGGACCGGGACGAGCGGGGCGGCCAGGGATCCGACAGGCCGCCCCTGTATCCGGGCGAGGCCATCCAGACGCCGGACGGCGGCGGCCGGGACACGGGGACGGACGCGGTCTCCGGCGACTCCACCGGCACCGAGACCGAAACGGCCGGCGCCACCGGGACCGGCACCGGGACCGGCACCGGGACAGCCGCCGACCGCTCGGCGGACGAGTCGCCGCGGCTGATGGACCCGGGCGACGAGGAGGACTTCAAGAACCGCTGGCACGAGCTGCAGAGCCTGTTCGTGGACGACCCCCGCCGCGCCGTGCACGAGGCCGACGCGCTGGTGGCGGACGTGATGCAGAAGCTCGCCGCCACCTTCGCCGACCACCGCAGGAGCCTCGAAGGCCAGTGGCGGCAGGGCGAGGACGTCGACACCGAGAGCCTGCGGACGGCGCTGGTCCGCTACCGCTCGTTCTTCCATCGGCTGCTCCACACCGGCGCCGACCGCGAGACAGCCGGATCCGGCGGAGCCGACACCCCCGGGCGGGAACGCCCCGCCGACTGACAGACGCGGCCCGGACGGCCGCCGACCGCTACGGAGGAGTACCCCATGGACGGCATCGTGCTGCTGCGCGAAGACCACAAGACCGTGGAGAAACTGTTCAAGGAGTTCGAGCGGGCGGGCGACGACGCCCAGCGACGCAAGCGGGAGCTGGCCGACGACATCATCCGGGAGCTCACCGCGCACGCCTGGATCGAGGAACAGGTCTTCTACCCAGCGGCACGGGAAGCGGCGCCCGACACCAAGGACCATGTCCTGGAGAGCGTCGAGGAGCACCACGCGGTGCTCTGGATGCTGTCGGAACTCGTCGGGCTCGAGCCGGAGGACGAGCGCTTCGACGCCAAGATGACGGTGCTGATCGAGAACGTCCGGCACCACGTCGAGGAGGAGGAGAGCGACTGGTTCCCCGAGGTGCGCAAGGCCATGGGGCGCAAGCGGCTGGTCGAGCTCGGCGAGCGGATGGCGGAGGAGCGGAAGAACGCGCCGGAGAGTCCGCTCGACGTACCGAGCGCGAACTCCTGACGGCGACCGCCGCGCCGCGGCCCGGGCCGGAAGGCCCGGGCCGCGGCGCGCGATCGGCCGGTTCTTCAGGGCTTGAAGAGGATCTTCACCGCGCCGTCGCGCTTGGTCTGGAACATCTCGTACGCCTCCGGAGCCTTTGCCAGCGGCAGTCGGTGGGTGGCGAAGTCGTCGACGCCCAGGGGGTCGTCGTCGTTCAGCAGCGGCAGGAGCCGGTCGACCCAGCGCAGCACGTTCGCCTGCCCCATGCGGAACGTCAGCTGCTTGTCGAACATCACGAGGAGGGGCATCGGGTCCGCCGCTCCCCCGTACACTCCGGCCAGCGACACCGTCCCGCCGCGGCGCACCAGTTCCACGGCCAGGTGCAGCGCGGAGAGCCGGTCGACGCCGAAGCGGCGCATCAGGCCCCGCGCGACGGAGTCCGGCAGGCGGGCCACCATCGAGTGCAGGCCGCGGGCGATGGGCGCGCCGTGCGCCTCCATGCCGACGGCGTCGATGACGGCGTCGGGGCCCCGGCCCTCGGTGACGTCCCGGACCCGCTCGATCGGTTCGCCGTCGTCGTCGGACGGGTCGACGGTGTGGACGCCGCGGGCCGCCGCCCGTTCGCGGCGTTCGGGCACCGGATCGATGCCGACGACGAGACCCGCGCCGCGCAGCAGCGCGATGCGGGCGGCCATGTCGCCGATGGGCCCGAGGCCCAGGACCGCGACCGAGCCGCCGGGCGGCACGTCCGCGTACTCGACGGCCTGCCAGGCCGTCGGCAGGACGTCCGAGAGGTAGACGAAGCGGTCGTCCGGCGGTCCCTCCGGGACGGGGATGGGCAGGGTGTCGCCGAACGGTACGCGCAGGTACTCCGCCTGGCCGCCCGGCACCTGCCCGTACAGCTTGGTGTAGCCGAACAGCGAGGCGCCGGTGCCGTAGGCCCGCACCTGCGTCGTCTCACACTGGGAGTGGAGGCCGCGCCCGCACATCGCGCAGGTGCCGCAGGAGATGTTGAACGGCACCACGACCCGGTCGCCGGGGGCGAGGCGCCGCACGTCGGGGCCGACCTCCTCGACCACGCCCATCGGCTCGTGCCCGAGCACGTCGCCCGGGTCGAGGAACGGTCCGAGCACCTCGTACAGATGCAGGTCCGATCCGCACAGCCCGCTCGTCGTGATCCGCACGATCACGTCCGTGGGCTCCCGGATCTCCGGATCGGGCACGGTCTCCACCGAGACCTTCCGCCGGCCCTGCCACGTGACGGCCTTCATCTCGGCCACCTTCCTTCCGTACGGCGGTGGTGCCGCTGCACGTCGCTCCTCCGCGCGGGAGAACAGCGGCCGGGAACCGGACCCGCCTCTACCCGGGCCGAGCCGCGCTACTCCTCGAAGGGAACGGCACCCGCGCGGGCGACTCAGCGTCGGCGTCCCGGGTAGGCGCTTCTCCACACGACCGGCCGCGGGCCGGACCCGGAACGAGGAGATGGCCGCGATGGACACGCGGATCGACACGGAAGCCGCCGACGAGATCTTCTGGCACGACAGCACGCTGTCCACCCACCGGCCCGCCGTCGCCACCCCGGACGCGGGGCAGCCGGACGAGCAGGAAGACGGCGAGCAGGACCGCAGCGGCGCCCCGCGCGAAGAGCGGAACATCATCCGCGGCGAGGACTGACGCCCCTGTCTTCCGGTCCGGCGCGCGGTCGTGCTGGTCGGCGACGGGGCCGCCGCAGGGGCTCACGGCCAAGGCGCTGCTGCCGCGCCGGCCCGGCGGGCGGTGACGCGTCGTCCGGCCGGCGCGCATGGACCGTCGGCTCGCGGGCACCGCAGGGTCATGGGCAGCGTGGTCACCGTGCACCGGCCGTCCCCGACCGGGGGACGGCGCGTCACCCTGCGCGGCATGATCCTGGGCCTGGCCTATGACGACTGGGACCTCGTCGAGCTGCTGCGCGGCGCCGGCATCGAGGACCCCGAGGGCCTGGTCGCTGCCGACTCGCACCTCATCGAGTGGCGCGGCGGGCATCCGCACCAGTACGTCGCCGCCTGAACCGCCCCCGACGCGCCCGCCGAGTACCTCCCGCGGGGACGGCTCACATGCGGCCGTCCCGCCCTGCCGTCCCTCCCGGGGCAGCCAGCGCCTAGGTGGCGATGACGGCGGCCTGCACCCGGCGTTCGACGCCCAGCTTGGCGAGGAGCCGGGAGATGTTGTTCTTGACCGTCTTCTCCGCGAGGAACAGCCGGCTGCCGATCTGCCGGTTGGTCAGTCCCTCCCTCACCAGGGCCAGGATCTCGCGCTCCCGCTCGGTCAACCCGGGCAGACCCTGCCGCTGTTCCTCCTGCGGGGATCCGCCACGCAGCCGGGCCATGACGCGGGCCGTGGCGCCGGAGTCAAGCATGGACAGGCCGGAGGCGACCGTACGCACGGCGTGGACCAGGTCGGTACCGGTGATCTGCTTGAGGACGTAGCCGGACGCGCCGGCCATGATCGCGTCCAGCAAAGCCTCCTCGTCGTCGAACGACGTCAGCATCAGACAGGCCAGGTCGGGCACGCGCGAGCGAAGCTCGCGGCACACGCTCACGCCGTCCCCGTCCGGCAGGCGCACGTCGAGAACGGCCACCTGCGGACGCAGCGCGGGCACCCGCACCAGCGCCTGCTCGGCCGTGCCGGCCTCCCCGACCACACACAGGTCGGACTCGGCATCGAGCAGATCGTGCACACCGCGGCGCACCACCTCGTGGTCGTCGAGGAGGAAGACCCTGATCGGCTCCTGCTCCGTGAGCCCGCCCCTGCTGTCCGTCATCACACGCTCCGTGTTCGCCGCGTTCTCCGCCCCCATGGGCTTCCCACGCATCCTGCCGCGCGGAGCGGGACCATCGACAGGGCCGGATGGCCCTCAGTGGCGAGCAGAGCGTCGGCTCGGGACCTTCGGCCCCCGGGCGCGGGCCCGCCGGACCTGCTGCCCGCGCTCGCGCTCTGGTGGACTTCCCGCACCAGCACGGCCGGGGCATCCGGGCTCCGGGACACCGTCCGGACCGAGAAAGCAGGGCAGCCGCCATGACGACGCCCCCGATCAGCCTGACCACGGCGCCACTCGACCACAGCAGGACGGGAGTCGCCCTCGCCGGGGAGCTGGACGTGTACACCGCCCCGCAGATCGAGGCGGAGTTGACCCGCCTGGCTCGGCGGACCGAGCGCGAACTGCTGCTGGATCTGGCGGGCGTCACGTTCTGCGACAGTTCCGGGGCGGCGCTGTTCCTGCGCATGCACCGCCGGTGCGTGGCCGACGGTGTGCGTCTGCGCCTGTGCCGCGTCCAGCGGCTTCCCGCTCGCGTGATCCGCACCCTGGGCGTGGACCGGGCCGTGGCGTGCTCCTTCGCGTGACGCGTCAGGCGGGTCCGGCCCACGGGACGGGGCGACCGGCACGGCCGAAAGGGTCCGTTCGGCCCTACTGGGCCCGCGTGCGCGGGGAGACGCTGGCTGAAGGCGGCGACGGCGTCCGGAGCCGAGCCGGAACAGAAAGTGAGCACGATGAAGGACGAAGCCACGCGTACCACGGTGGACGACCGCCGTGAGTCGGTGGCGCCCCGGCGAACGGGGCAGCTCGGCCGGGCCGAGGCCCTGCGGCTGCTCGGCACCGTCTCGCTCGGACGCATCGTCTTCACGCATCAGGCCCTGCCGGCCATCCGCCCGGTCAACCACCTCATGGACGGTGAGGACGTCATCGTCCGGCTGCACGACGGCGCCACGCTCGCCTCCCTCGTGACGCCCACCCAGGCCGCCGGTGTCGTCGTGGCCTACGAGGCCGACGTCATCGACCCCGAGACCCACCTCGGGTGGAGCGTGGTGGTCACCGGGTACGCGCGCCAGGTCACGGATGAGAACGAACTCGCGCGTTTCGCCGCCCGTCTGCGCCCCTGGGCACGACACCCCGCCATGAACACCGCGGTGCGCATCCGGCCGGACCTGGTGACGGGCCTGCGGCTCACCGTGTAGGCCGTCCCGGGGCTCCGGCGGTCATCCGGCGTGGTCGACGCCGAGGGGCGCGCGCCACACCAGCCGGCTGCCGCCCCGCTCCGGGCGCTCTGTCGTCAGGGTGCCCCCCACGCCGCGAGCCCGCTCCGCCAGGTTGCTCAGGCCACTGCGCCTGCCGCCTTCCGGGATTCCCCGGCCGTTGTCCGTGACGGTGAGGACGACCTCGTCCGCGGTGGCCCGCAGGACGACCTCGACCCGGGTGGCGTGTGCGTGCCGGGCGGCGTTGCTGAGCATCTCGGTCAGGGCCGCCGTGACGTGGTCGGCCACCTCGGGCCGTACGTCGGTGTCCAGCAGGCCCTCCATGCTCAGACGGGGCGGGAAGCCGAGCGTCGTCGCCGTCTCGCCGACGGCGCGGGCCACGCGGGCCCGCAGGCTCGGTCCCGCGTCCTCGTCACGGGCGCGCAGGCCGAAGATCGTGGAACGAATGATCTTGATGGTCTCGTCGAGGTCGTCGACGGCGCGCGAGACGCGTTCGGCGGCGCCCTCGTGCTGGACGAGCCGGGCGGCGCTCTGTAGCGTCATTCCGGTGGCGAAGAGCCGCTGGATGGCGAGGTCGTGCAGGTCGCGGGCGATGCGGTCGCGGTCCTCCAGGAGGGCGAGCTGCTCGGCGTCGCTGCGCCGCGCGGCCAGCTCCAGAGCGAGCGCGGCCTGTCCGGCGAAGGCGAGCAGCGGCTCCATTTCCCCGTCGGTGAAGACCGGTTCGGTGCGGTGGCGGGCGAGCAGCAGGACGCCTCGGGTGTCCTTGGCGGCGGTTCCCAGCGGGACGGCGACCGCCGGGCCCAGTCCGTCGAAGCGGCGGGGCCCGGCGGTGTACCGGTCGTCCCCCGGGAGGCAGGCGGTGGTCACGGGCGCTCCGGCCCGGAAGGCGGCGCCGGACAGGGTGCCGGCGACCGGGACCACCAGACCGCGGCGGGTATCGCCGTCGGCACCGATGGCCAGCTCGACGACGAGGTCGTCCGTCCCGGTGACGGGCACCGAGACGTCGGCGAGCGCCGCCCCGGTGATCTCCTGGGCGCGGCGGGCGATCAGTTCCAGGACCTCGAGCCGGGGGCTGCCGGAGAGCAGGCTGTTGGTGATCTCGGCGTTGGCCCGCAGCCAGCGCTGCTGGCGCTGCGACGCCTCGTACAGCCGCGCGTTGTCGATGGCGACGCCGGCGGCGACGGACAGGGTGGAGATCACCGATTCGTCCTCGGCGTCGAAGTCCAGACCGCCGCGCTTGTCGGTCAGGTAGAGGTTGCCGAAGACCTCGTCGCGGACGCGGATGGGGACGCCGAGGAAGGTGCGCATCGGCGGGTGGTGGGCAGGGAAGCCGTAGGACGCCTCATGGGTGCCGAGGTCCGTCAGCCGGAGCGGCTCGGGATTGCGGATCAGTTCGCCCAGGATGCCGTGCCCCGCCGGCAGCGGACCGATCCTCGTGATCTCGTCGTCCGTGAGCCCGACGGTCAGGAACCGCGACAGCGTCCGGCCGTCCGGGCCGATCACCCCCAGGGCGCCGTACTGGGCGTCGACCAGAAGCGCCGCGGCCTCGACGATGCGCCGCAGCACCTGGGACAGGTCCAGCTCCCGGCCGACCGATACGACGGCCTCGAGCAGGCTGTGCACACGGTCCCGGGTCCCGCGCGCCGCGTCGATGCGCGCCTGCAGCTCCTCCAGCAGCTCGTCGAGCCGCAACTGGGGCATCCGCGACAGCGGCTCCTCGCCCACCACTTCTCCTGACCTCGCCGCCCGTTCGTGGGCGCCACCCTATCGGCCGTGCGGGTGGTCCGGCCGCCGGCGACGGCCCTGGCCGGACCTGCGGCGTGCGCGGGGCGCGGAGGCCGACGGCCCGGGACCGTCGGTCCTCGCCGCCCGCGTGCCGAGCGGCCCGGCGGATCCCGGGCCGAACGGCCCCCGGCGCGGGACCTGACCGGTCCTGGTCCCTTCTCGTCTCCCGCACCACTGTGGAACCAGCGACGACAGGAGGAGCGGGTCATGAAGGCAGCTGTGGTGAAGTCCCTGGGAGAGCCTCTGGTACTCGAAGAGCGCCCCGATCCCCTGCCCGGTCCCGGGCAGGTCCGCATCCGCGTCGAGGCGTCCGGGCTGTGCCACACGGACATCCACGCCGCACACGGTGACTGGCCGGTGAAGCCCACGCCGCCGTTCGTCCCCGGGCACGAGGGCGTCGGCATCGTCGAGGCCCTCGGGGAGGGTGTCACGCACCTGTCGCCCGGACAGCGCGTGGCCGTACCGTGGCTCGGCTGGGCCTGCGGGCGCTGCGAGCACTGCCTCACCGGCTGGGAGACGCTCTGCGAGGAGCAGATCAACACCGGTTACGGCACCGACGGCGCCTACGCCGAGAAGATGCTCGCCCACGCCGACTTCGCCCTACCCGTCCCCGACGGCGTCGACCCGCGCGAAGCGGCCCCGCTGACCTGCGCGGGCGTCACCACCTACAAGGCCCTGAAGGTCGCCGGAGTCGGACCGGCCGACCTCGTGGCGATCTCCGGCGTCGGCGGCCTGGGGCACCTGGCCGTGCAGTACGCGAAGATCGCCGGTGCGACGGTCGCCGCCATCGACATCTCCGACGACAAGCTCCGACTCGCCGAGGAGCTCGGCGCCGACATCCTCATCGACGCCCGCGAGGAGGACCCGGCGGCGGTGCTCCAGCAGCACGGCGGAGCCCACGCGGCCCTGGCACTGGCGGTGAACGAGGAGACCTTCGCGACCGCGCTGGCCGGCCTGCGCCGCGGCGGCAAGCTGGTCATGGTGGCCCTGCCCGCGGACGGCATCGTCCAGGTACCGGTCTTCTCCACCGTCCTCGGCGGGACATCCGTCATCGGGTCGATCGTGGGTACCCGCCAGGACCTGGCCGAGGTGTTCCGGCTGCACGCCGCGGGACGCACCCGTGTGGTCTACGAGACCCGCCCGCTCTCGTCCGTCAACGAGTGCATCGACGAGGTGCTCCACGGGCGCGTCCGGGCCCGGATCGTCTTCGACATGTGACGCCGGCGATGCCGTGCGCGACACCCGAGGGTCCTGTGGACGCAGGAAGGGGGAGAACGTGGTGCAGTACCGGACCGTGGGCGAGGTGATGACCGGCGACGTGGTCCGGGCGCACCCCGGCACTTCCTTCAAGGAGCTGGCCCGCCTGCTCACGACCCACCACATCGGCGGTCTGCCGGTGGTGGACGACGACGACAAGGTCGTGGGATTGGTCTCCCTGGCCGACCTGACCCGGCGACAGGGGGCCCACGGCCGGCCCGGGCGTGGCCGCGTGCGGGGGGCCCTGGGGCGGATCGTCCGCGTTCGCCCCGTCGCGGGACCGGCCGTGACGGCCGGCGGACTGATGTCCAGCCCCGCGGTCACCGTGCACCCCGGACAACGGGTGGTCGACGCTGCGCGGATCATGGAGCGCCGCCACATCGACCGACTGCCGGTGGTGGACGAGGAGGACCGTCTCATCGGCATCACCACGCGCCGTGACCTCCTGCGCGTCTTCCTGCGCACCGACGAGGAGATCCGCGAAGCCGTCGCCGTCGCGGTGCGCGCCGACGGTCCCGGCCTCGACGCCGCCGGGCTCCGCATCGACGTCCGGGACGGAATCGTCACCATCGAGGGTGCCGCCGGACCGGAGATCGACACCACCGTGCCGCTCCGGGCCGCCTGGCGGGTGGACGGCGTCGTCGGCGTGGTCAGCCGGCTGACGGCCGACGGGCGAGACGGCCCGTCCGCACCCCCGTCGCCGCCTCGCCGCTGAGGACGTCCGCGCGCCGCGCGAGAGGCAAAGAACTTACAACCAACCCATACCCGCGTTTGCGGTTATGCCGCGCATGCAATTATTGTGGAGGCACGCAAAGAGCTCACTCAAGCAATCCGGAAGGTTGAGCCATGCCGCTCGCACTCCTCGCCCTGGCCGTCGGCGCCTTCGGCATCGGCACCATAGAATTCGTGATCATGGGCCTGCTGCCCGAGATCGCCGCCGACTACGGCGTCACCATCCCCACCGCCGGCCTCCTCGTCACCGGCTACGCGCTCGGCGTCGTCATCGGCGCTCCCCTGCTGACCGTCCTGGGCAACAAGGTGAGCCGCAAGCGGATGCTCATGGTGCTGATGGGCCTGTTCGTGGTCGGAAACCTGGTCTCCGCCGTCGCCCCGAGCTTCGGGATGATGCTGACCGGTCGGGTCGTCGCCTCGCTCGCGCACGGCTCGTTCTTCGGCATCGGTTCCGTCGTCGCCGCCGGGCTCGTCGCCCCGGACAAGAAGGCCGGCGCCATCGCCACCATGTTCACGGGCCTGACCGTCGCCAACATCGTCGGCGTCCCCCTGGGCACCTTCATCGGGCAGGCCGTCGGCTGGCGGACCACGTTCGCGATCGTCGCGGCCCTCGGCGTGATCGGGCTGCTCGGCATCGCCCGGCTGGTACCCGCCATGCCGCGCCCCGCGGGCGCCCGTCTGCGCGGCGAGCTGGGCGCCTTCCGCAACCCGCAGGTGCTGCTCGCGATGGCGATGACCGTCCTCGGCTTCGGCGGCGTGTTCGCCGCGATCACCTACATCGCGCCGATGATGACCGAGGTCGCCGGCTACTCCGACGGCGCCGTCACCTGGCTCCTGGTCCTCTTCGGCGTCGGCATGTTCCTCGGCAACCTGATCGGCGGCCGGTACGCCGACCGCGCGCTGATGCCCCTGCTGTACGTCACCCTCGCCGGGCTCGCGGCCGTCCTCGCGCTGTTCACGGTCGTGGCCGAGTACAAGATCCTCGCCGCGATCGCGATCCTCCTCATCGGCGCGCTCGGCTTCGCCACCGTGCCCCCGCTGCAGAAGCGGGTCCTCGACCAGGCCCACGGCGCCCCGACCCTGGCGTCCGCCGTCAACATCGGCGCCTTCAACCTGGGCAACGCCCTCGCCGCCTGGCTCGGCGGCCTCGTGATCGCCGGCGGGTTCGGCTACACCTCCCCCAACTGGGTGGGCGCCCTCCTCGCCGCCGCCGCGCTCGGCCTCGCCTTCTGGTCCGCCGCGCTGGAGCGCCGGGCCCCCGCCACCGCACCGGCCGAGGCGACCGCCACCGCCGCCCCGGTCGCCGTACACCACTGACCCTTCCCTCAGCGACACCCACCCCTCCCCCCAAGGAAAGGCGCCATGAGCACCACCACCCTGACCCCGCTGACCATCGCCGACGCCGAGATCCTGGTCGCCACCGCCGCCCGTGCCGCCGAGGCCGCCGGGGTCACCGTCAGCGTCACCGTCCTGGACGCCGGCGGCCACCTGCTCGCCTTCCGCCGCGACGACCGCGCCGTGCTGATCTCCGGCGAGACCAGCACCCGCAAGGCGTACACGGCGCTCCAGCTCGACGCCCCCACCGCCGACCTCGTCGACCTGGTCAAGCCGGACGGCCCCTTCCACAGCCTCACGACCGCTCTCGACCGGCCGCTGCTCTTCATCGCCGGCGGCATCCCCGTCCACCGCGACGGCCGCCTCGTCGGCGCCATCGGCGTCGGCGGCGGCGCCCCCGAGCAGGACCACTCCTTCGCGGCGGCCGCCCTCGCGGAGCTGGGCCGATGACCGCCCCGCGGCGGCCGGTCCGCACACCGCGGGAGGTCTTCGCCGACCACGGCGCCCGGCTGGGCAGCGGCGACCTCGACGCCCTCAGCCTCAACTACGCCGAGGACGCGGTCTTCGTCACCCCCCACGGCGTCCTGACCGGACGCGAGGGCGTGAAGCAGGGCATCGGCCGGCTCCTCGCCGACCTGCCCGACGCCGAATGGCAGCTCCGCGAGCGGTTCGCCGGGGACGTGCTGTTCCTGGAGTGGACCGCCACCACGCCCACCCACGAAGTCCTCGACGGCGTCGACACCTTCGTCTTCCGCGACGGACTCATCACCGCCCAGACCGTCCGCTACACCCTCGCACCGCGCACCCGCTGAAGGAACATCCGCACCCCATGACCACCTCCGCCACGCCCGCCGTCCCCACCGTCACGCTGAACAACGGCGTCGAGATCCCCCAGCTCGGCTTCGGCGTCTTCCAGGTCTCCGACGACGCGACGACCGCCGCCGTCACGGCCGCCCTGGAGACCGGCTACCGCTCCATAGACACCGCCGCCGTCTACGGCAACGAGGCCGGCGTCGGCCGCGCGCTCGCCGCCTCCGGGCTGCCCCGCGAGGAACTGTTCGTCACCACCAAGCTGTGGAACACGGACCAGGGTTACGACGCCACCCTGCGCGCCTTCGACGCGAGCCTGGCGAAGCTCGGCCTCGACCACGTCGACCTCTACCTCATCCACTGGCCCACTCCCGCCCGCGACCTCTACCGGGAGTCCTGGCGCGCGCTGGAGCGCCTCGCCGAGGAGGGCCGCATCCGTGCCGCCGGCGTCTCCAACTTCCAGCCCGACCACCTGCGGCGGCTGCTGGACGGCGCGACGCTGACTCCGGCCGTCAACCAGATCGAGCTGCACCCGGGCCTGCAGCAGGCCGAGCTGCGCGCCTTCCACGCCGAGCACGGGATCGCCACCGAGGCGTGGAGCCCGCTCGCCCAGGGCGCGGTCCTCGACGAGGCCGCGATCACGGCCGTCGCCGCCCGCCACGGCAGGTCCCCGGCGCAGGTCGTCATCCGCTGGCACCTGCAGCTCGGCAACGTCGTCATCCCGAAGTCCGTCACCCCTCACCGCATCCGCGAGAACTTCGACGTCCTCGGCTTCTCCCTCTCGGACGAGGAGATGCGCTCCGTCGCCGCCCTCGACCGCGATCTGCGCACGGGCCCCCACCCCGACGAACTCAACTGACGCGGACGCCCCCACGGGGCCCCGTCCCGGGCAGTCCGCCCGGGACGGGGCCCCGTCGCATCCGGACCCGGGGCGGTGCGACCGTCGGGGTGGCTCAGGCCGCGCGCCGGGCGGTGAGCCGCATCGGCAGCGGGCCCGGGGAGAGGACGAGCCGCGGCGCGGGCCGGGGCGGGCGGGAGGTGGCGGGGGTGAGCTGCCAGCGGGCGGCGATGGAGGCCAGCGCGAGGGTGGCCTCGGTCATGCCGAAGACGTCCCCGATGCACTTGGTCGCCCCCAGGCCGAAAGGCAGGAAGGCGTCTCGGGGGATGTCTCCGTCCGTCCAGCGGGCCGGGCGGAAGCGGTCCGCGTCCTGGAACAGGGCGGCGCGCCGGTGGACGAGGTAGAGGCAGCACATGACGACGGATCCGGCGGGCAGGGGTCGCCCCGCCAGCTCGGTGTCGTGGACGGCGGTGCGGGTGATCGCCCAGGCCGGCGGGTAGAGCCGCAGCACTTCGCGGATCACGTCGGCGGTGAAGGGCAGGGCGGGCAGGTCCGCGTACCGGGCCGGGCGCCCGTCGAGGACCGTGTCGGCCTCGGCGTGCAGCCGGTCCCCGGACCGGGGATCGGCGGCGAGCAGGCGCAGGGCCCAGGCGAGCGTGGAGGAGGTGGTCTCGGCGCCGGCGAGGACCAGGGTGGCGACCTGGTCGCACAGGTCGGCGTCGGTCAGGGGCCGCCCGTCGGCGTCGCGGGCGGACAGGAGCAGCGACAGGGCGTCGCCGTGGTCGGTGCCGGCGGCCCGGTACGCGGTGATGATCTCGGCGACGCCGGTGTGCCAGGCGGCCAGCGCGCGCCGGTAACGACCGCGCGCGGGCGAGGGGACGAGGTCCACGGCGGGCGCCACGACCCGGGTGTAGACGCCGGACATCAGCACGTCGAGGGCGGCGCGGAGCTCCTCGGCGGCCCGGTCGGAGATCCCGGCGGAGAAGAGGGTGCGGACGGCGACGGCGGTGGTGAGCCGGAAGCTCTCGCGGGTGAGGTCGACGACCTGGCCGGGCCGCCAGCGGGCGGTGAGCGCCTCGGTCTCGGCCGCCATGGTCGCCGCGTACCGCTCCGTCAGGGACCGCCGGAAGGCGGGCTGGAGTGCCCGCCGCTGCCAGAGGTGCTCGGCGTTCGGGCAGGTGGCGAGCCCGTTCCCGATCACGGCGCGGACCTTGTCGTAGAGCACCCCGCCCCGGTCGAAGACGTGCCGGTCGGTGAGGATCTGCCGCACGAGCCCGGGCTCGTGCACCACGTGCATCGTGCGCCGGCCGAGCCGGACCCGGACGACGTCGCCGTGGGCGGGCAGCGCGTCGAGGAAGGCGAGCGGCCGTCCGGCGAGCTGCGGGAGGTGTCCGAGCAGCGGCCACGCTCCGGGGGCGTCGCCGAAGGCGGCGGTGGCGGTCATCGGGTGTGCCGCGGCGCGGTGGGCTCCGCCGCTCCCGGCTCCCGCTCCTCGGCCAGCCGTTCGAGGGCCGTGAGGGCCGCCTCCCAGTGCTCCGGGAGCCGGTCGGCGCCGGCGAGGGCGGCGTCGGCGACGAAGGTGGTGTGGAGGCGGCGCCGGTGGGTGGCCCAGGCGACGAAGAGCGGCTGTCCCGGCACGCGGACGGGCAGCGGGTACACGGCGGTGGCCGGCGCCCCGTCGAAGCCGAGGGGACGGCGGATCCGCAGGTCGGCGACCATCACCGGGGTGTAGCGGGCGTCCACGGCACGGCCGAGGGAGAGCTTGCCGAGCCGGTACGGGAGGCGGCGCAGCACCGCTCCCTGCGCGTCGGCCAGCGCGGCGAGGCGCCCGTAGTCGACGGCCCGGCCGAGCGCGCCGAGCCGCCGCTCCGGATCCGGTTCGCCGCAGGGCAGGTCCAGGCCGGCGACGGCGACCCGGTTGCCCAGGAGCGGGAACGGCTCCCGGGGGTCCCGGACGCCGATGCCCATGCCGGCACGCAGGCCGCGCCCGTGCCCGGGTCCGCCGGGCGCCCAGTCGTCGGGATGCCAGGCGCGGAGGGTGTCGGCGGTGAGCGCCAGGCACAGCTGGGGGACGGTGGCGCCGAGGCGGCGGCCGAGGGCGTGGAGCCGGGCCAGCGGGGTGTCGGCGAGGGCGACGGCGGGGCGGTGGGAGGGCGGGGTGTCGAGCGCCGACCACCAGGTGGTCCGGCCCGGCGGGCGGAACTCGGGCAGGACGGCGCGCCAGCGCACCGGCCGGCGGCGGGCGAGTCCGGCCTGGGTGCGTGCCGGACGGCCCTCCTCGTCGCCGAGGAGGTGCTCCAGGGTGGCGACGGCGGCGGCCCCGTCCTGGAAGGCATGGTGGGCGCGGTAGCAGAGCCCGTAGCCGGCGCCGACCCGGCGGACGAGCCACAGCCCCCACAACGGCCGGTCCCGGGGCAGGGGTTGTCGGACGACCTCGGCGGCGGCCGCCGCCGGATCGGGTGAACCGGGTAGCTCGTACAGGTGACGTGCGGGATCGAACCCGGGATCGGGCTCCCAGTGGGGGCGCCGGGTGCTGCCGCCCAGTCGGTGGGCCAGTTCGGGGAGGTCCGCCACGCGTCGCTCCAGCCACCGCGCCACCTGTTCCCGGGGCGGCGGCTCCCCCTCCAGGGTGACGAATCCGCCGAGGTGGAGGGCGGTGTCGCTGGGATGCAGCGCCGCCGTGTCGAGGGAGAGCCGGTCGAGGAGGGCGAGGGGCAGGGCGTCGGCCCGTCGCGGAGAAACTGAAGATCGCACAGGCCGCTACGATACGTCATCATGCAGTCACCCAACGTGAGTTCACTTTCGTTCGGCACCCTTCCCGCCCCTCCGTCCCCCGACAGCCCGGCCGTCGGCCGGCTGCCCGACCTCCTCGACGACGACGTGGTGGCCGCGTGGGCGGCGTCCGGCGCCCCGCTCTTCGAACTGCTGCGCCGCGCCTGGGTCCCCGGACGGCTCACCGGCTTCCGGCGCGGCGGGCGGGACGCGGTCCTGGTGACCCACCCGCGCCACGTCCACCAGGTCCTCGGCGTCGGCGGCGACCGCTTCGTGAAGCGGACCCATCGCGCCCGGCCGCTCATCGGGGACGGCATGATCGGCGCCACCGGGGAGGAGTGGCGCTCCCAACGGAAGTTGTTGCAGGCCCCGTTCACCGGCCGCGGGATCCAGCGCTGGGAGCACCACATCGCGGGCGCGGCGCGGGTGATCGCGGACCGCTGGGCGGAGCGGGCGCGCACCGGCGAGCCGGCGGACCTCGCCGAGGACGCCCAGTTCTTCACGGTGGACACCATCTGGCGCTCGCTCACCGACCATCCCCTCGACCTGGCGACGTACGGGGATCTGGCGGGGGTGCAGGACATCGTGGCCGCGCTCCCCGCCGACGTCGGTGGCGGCGGGGAGCTGCCGGCGCCGGCAGCGGCGGCGCTGGCCGCACTGGACGCGCGGATGCACCGGGCCATCGCGGACGCCCGCGCCCGCCACACGGCGGGGGCGGCCGGCACCGGGCTGCTGTTCCGGCTGCTCGACGCGGCGGAGACCGACCCCCGTTACGACGACCGGCTGATCCGCGACGAGCTGGTCACCCTCCTCGTCGCCGGATACGAGAGCAGCGCCCGCACGCTGACCTGGGTGTTCGTCCAGCTCGACCGCCATCCGGAGGTGGCGGCGCGGGCGGCGGGCGATCCGGCGGTGATCGAGGGCGTGATCGCGGAGACGCTGCGCCTGTATCCGACGGGGTGGCTGCTCCCCCGGCAGGCCGAGGCCGACGAGTGGCTGGACGGGGTGCGGATCCCGGCCGGCACGGACGTCCTCGTCTGCCCGTACCTCACCCACCGCGACCCCGACGTCTGGCCCGACCCCGACGCGTTCACGCCCGACCGGTTCCCGCCGCGGACGCCACCGCCCCCGGGGGCGTACCTCCCCTTCGGCATCGGTCCGCGCGCGTGCCTCGGCACCCGCTTCGCGATGCGGGAGATGGAGGTGCTGCTCGGGGCGCTCCTGCCGCGCTTCTCGATCGCGGCGACCGCGCCGGCGGGCGAGCCCGTCTTCGGGCTGAACCTCCGGCCGGACGGCCCGTTCCTCGCCCGCGTCCGCGCGCGCGGATGAGCCCCCGCACCGGACCGCTCGCACCCGACGGCGGGGAACGGGTGGACTTCGTCGACCCCGGCGACCGGGTGGTCGCCCGGGGCAGCCGGGAGGGCCGTGCCCCTCGGGGGCTGCTGCGCCGGTACGCGGCGACCGTCTGCACCGACGAGGCGGGCCGGGTGCTGCTCTACCGGCGCTCCGCCCGGGCCCGCGCCTACCCCGCGCACTACGACGTCCTGATCGGCGGCGCGGTGCGCGCCGGCGAGGAGTACCGGACGGCCGCGCTGCGCGAACTGCGCGAGGAGCTCGGCTACGAGACGGTGTCCGGCCTCACCGAGGCGTACCGCCACCGGGTCGACGATCCGCACGGGGCCGCCTTCCTGGCGGTGCATCAGTGGCGGGCGGACCGCGCACCCCGGCCGGATCCGGGCGAGATCGCCTGGTGCGGGTTCGTCGAGCCCGCCGCCGCGCTCGGCGACCGGTACACGCCGCTGGTGCCGACGGGCGCGGAAGCGCTGCGGCGCCTCTTCCCCCACGCCTCGCGCGCCCTCTGACCTTCCGACCGCTCTTCGCACACCCCACACCACTCTCTTCGAGGACTCACCGACATGACCTCCTGCGCGCCGCCCTTAAGCGGTGCTTCCCTCGCCGTTCCCGGTGTCCGCCGCGACTCCCCCGGGCCCGACGGCCGGGCGCTCGACCGGGCCCGGGCGCGGCTGGCCGCCCGGCTGACCATGGCGGCCGCCCCGGACGGGCTGCTCCGCGCCCCCTGCGACAGCCGCCTCCTGGAGTCGGCGCTGGCCCTGCGCCTGCTCACGACGGTGGGGGTGGACCCCGCCGCCCAGGACCGCCTGGTCCGACGGCTGAAGACGGGGGTGGACGAGGGCGCACCGGATCCGTTCCAGGAGGCCGTGGCCCGCGCGGCGCTGGGCGAGTACGCGGACGGCGCCACCGCCGTGGGGCGCCTGCTCGGCGGCTTCGCCCACTTCACCGCCGGGCGCAAGCTGCTGACGTTCCGGACGGTGCTGACCGAGCTCGGCGCCCACCCCCACACGCCCCTCGACGACCCCACGGCGGCCTTCGACGCCGGTGACCAACAACGCTGGCTCATCACGGAGATGACGGCTCTCAAGGTCCTCCACTGCTTCCGGGCCGGCCTCCCCGGCCTGGTCACGGAGGAGGACTGGTGGACGCTCGCGCCCAGCGCGCGGCCCGGCCCGCCGCCGTACGCCAACCACCTCGCCCGGCTTCTCGCCCTGCTCGCCCTGCGGCACAGCCCCCGGCACGCGGAGGCGGTCCGCGAGCGGGCCGGGGAGGTGCGGCGCTGGCTGCGCCCGGACGGCGGCGTGCCGTACATCACCGGCCTGGACGTCTTCGCGACGGCCACCGGCGGCCTCGCCCTGACCGGGGCCGGGGCCCCCGCGCACACCCTGGTGGTGCTCGCCGACGCTCTGACGGGGCAGCAGAACGCCGACGGTGGCTGGGGGTTCGACCGGTCCGTCGCGCAGAGCGACGTCGACGACACCGCGTACTGCGTGGAGTTCCTCCGCACGGTGGCGCACCGCGCCAGGGACGAACGGCCCGCCCTGGGACGGGCCGTGGATCGCGGTGAGGGGTATCTGCTCGCTCGCCGGAACGCGGACGGCGGCCTGCCCACCTTCGAGAGGGGCACGGACTCGGAGACGGCGATGACCGCCGCCGCCCTCCACGCGCTCGCGCCCCGGCCCGACTTGGGGCCGGTGGTCGCGGAGGCGATGCGGTTCCTGCTCGACCGGGAGGCCGCGGGCGGCCCGTACGAGCGGAGCTGGAGCCTCAACGAGAGCAACGCCCTGTTCCGCGTCGTCCTGGCCCACGACTCCTTCCGGGCCGCGGCGCCCCCCGGCCATCCCGCGCTTCCCGGTTCCGCCCGGGCCCGGGCGCGGGCCGTCGCCCGGCTGGTCTCCACCCAGCTGCCGGACGGCGGCTGGGGGCATGTGCCCGGAGAGCCGGCCGACCCGATCAGCACGGCGTACGCGCTGATCGCGCTGGCCCGCACGCCCGCGACAGCGGACCCCGCGCGCCGCGCCGTCCGGTACCTGCTGGAGCGGCAGCGGCCCGACGGCGGCTTCGACTCCCGCCCCGATCAGGCGGGCCCGCGCCCGCTGGCGTACCACGTGCCGATCCTGACGGACGTGTGCGTGCTGCTCGGCCTCAATCACGCGGCTGCCGCCGGGCACCGCGTCGTACGTCCCATCGAGGAGACCTGATGACCTTCGAGGAACTCACCCTGCTGCTCGCCGAACTCGGTCTGGACACCGAGGGGTTGACCCGGGAGACCGGCCGCGAGGAGGCCGGGCTCGACTCCCTGCTGCTGACCGAGCTGGCGCTGGTGCTGCGCAAGGAGCGAGGTGTGCCCGTCGAGGAGGAGGCGCTGTACGCGGCGGCGACGGTCGGCGACATCGAGCGGCTGGTCGCCCGCGCCTCGGAGACGGTGTGACGGCGGCGGGCGCCCGGCGCGCGGTCACGGACACGGGCGCGGGCATCGCCGTCACGGGGATCGGGCTCTTCACCCCGGCGGGCGCGGACCGGGCCACGACCTGGGAGGCCGTCTGCGCCGGGAAGCCGACCGCGGTGCTCGGGGAGGCGGGCGGCGTGCCGTTCGTGGCCTGCCGGGCGCCCGAACCGCGGGTGCCGAGGGGTGCGGTGTCCCGGCGGCCGGACCGCGCCGCGCTGTTCGCCCTGTGCGCGGCGGGCGAGGCGCTCGCCGACGCGGGCCTCACGGAGGCGGTCCGGGACGGTGCGCGGACCGGCGTGGTCGTCGGGACGGGCGCGGGCGGCGCGGAGACGTACGAGCGGGAACTGGCGGTGCTGCGGGCGGACGGGCCGAAGGACCTGTCGCCGTTCGCGGTGCCGGGGGCGCTCCCGAACGGGGTGGCGGGACAGCTCGCCGTCGAGTTCGGCCTGCGCGGCCCGTCGCTCGCGGTGGCCACCGCCTGCGCGGCCGGGGCGAGCGCGCTGGGGGTCGCCCTGGACCTGCTGGCGGCCGGGCGGTGCGACGTCGTGCTCGCGGGCGGCGCGGAGGCGAGCCTGACCCCCTTCTACGTGGCGGGGTTCGACCGGCTGCGGGCGCTGTCGCACCGGTTCCACGACCCGGCCGGCGCCTCGCGCCCCTTCGACGCGGCCCGTGACGGCTTCGTGATGGGCGAAGGGGCCGGCTTCCTGGTCCTGGAGCGGGCGGCGGACGCCGCGGCGCGCGGAGCGAGGGTCCGGGCGCTGATCGCCGGGTACGGCGCGGCCTCGGACGCCCACCACGTGGTCGCGCCCCGACCGGACGGGGCGGGGCTGCGGACGGCGGTGCGGGAGGCGCTGGCCGAAGCGGGACGCGAGCCGGCCGACGTCGACCTGGTGAACGCGCACGCGACCGGGACGCCGCTGGGCGACCGGGTCGAGGCGTCCGCCCTGGCCGCGCTCCTCCCGCACCGGCCGCCGGTCACGTCCACGAAGGGGGTCACCGGCCACCTCCTGGGCGCCGCCGGCGCGGTGGAGGCGGCGCTGACGGTGCTGTCGGTGGCCCACGGGACCGTGCCGCCGACCGCGAACCTCGCGGAGGCGGGCGAGGACATCACGCTGGACGTCCCGACCACCGTGCGCGGGGCCCGGATCCGTACCGCCGTGTCGACCTCGGTCGGCTTCGGCGGCCACAACGCCGCCGTGGTCGTCACCGCCCCGTAGGCGCGGACGGCCGGCGCCGGCACCTCGCGGGAAGGGTGCGCCGCCCACCCGCGAGGTCCCGGCGCGCGGCGGGCCGTCCGGTCGGTCAACCCGGTCCCCGTCCCTGGCGATTGGAGATCGCGCGGGACCTCTGAGAGGGTGGCGATCAAGCCGGTCGTTCGAAGGGGTCTCGCATGGAGAAGACGGTGGTCGCGGAGATAGCGGAGCTGCTGGGCGAGCCCCGCTTCCACTGGACGGACCCGGGGCCGTGGGAGGAGATGGAGCGGGAGTTCGGGATGCGGTTCCCCGACGACTTCCGGGCGATCGTCGACGCGTACGGGTCGATCCTCGTCAACGACCAGGTCTACCTCATGCACCCCGCCCGGCACCTCCTGCACAGTCTCGACCGCCATGTCCGGGACGACCTGGAGATGTGGCGCGAGGAGGACATGGCGGAGTACCTGCCCAGCCCGGTGGGTGCGGGGCCCGGCGAGCTCATCCCCGTGGCGACCTGCGTGACCGGGGAAGCGGTCTTCCTGTGCGTGCCCGACGACGCCTCGGCGAAGTGGCGCGTCGTGGTGCAGGAGTTCGACAGTCCGGCGTGGACGCTCTACGAACTCACCTTCCGCGAGTGGCTGCTCGCCTATCTCAAGGGCAGGGACGTCACGGTCTGCGTCCGCGACCGCGCGCCCGACGGCCCGTTCTACGCGTTCCTGCCCGGCGGACAGGAGTGAGCGCCGCCCCTCCCGGACCGTGAGGGCGTGCGAATTCGCTGGTCGGAGCCGCTGTTCGCACGGAAGAATGAGCCTCTCGCACACGGGAGGGAATCCAATGAGCCAGGCGTACCTGACTCTCGACGCGCTGCTGCCGCCCCAGGAGCTGGCCGCCGCGATCGAAGCCGGGCATGTGACCCGCAAGTCGCATCCCGAGCTGCCGCTGTCCCTGTACACGTACACGCGGAGCTGTCAGTACGAGGGCGTCTGGACCCGTGTCACCACCCGTTGCCGCGGTCTCGTCGCCGACGACCGCACCGGGCGGATCGTGGCGCTCCCGCTGCCGAAGTTCTTCAACGTCTCCGAGCACGAGTCCGGCCGGCCCTACGCGCCCGCGCTGCCCGACGAGCCGTTCGAGGTGTACGAGAAGGTCGACGGGAGCCTCGGTCTGGTCTTCCACTACGACGGGCGCTGGCGGGTCGCGTCCAAGGGCTCCTTCGTCAGCGCCCAGGCCACGTGGGCGCAGCGCCGGCTCGACGCCGCCGACACCGCGCGGCTCGTCCCCGGGGTGACGTACCTCATGGAGATCGTCTACCCGCGGAACCGGATCGTCGTGGACTACGGCGACCGGCGGGACCTGGTGCTGCTCGCCGCGTTCGGCGCCGACGGCACGGAGATCGGTCTGGCCGAGGCGGCGCCCGCGTGGGAGGGCATCGGGTCGGTCGTCACCGTGCACCCGCCCATGCCGCTCGAAGCGCTCGTCAAGCTGACCCGGACGAACACGCTGCCCGACGGCTCCGCCGCCACCGGCACCGACGCCGAGGGGTTCGTGCTGCGCTTCGCGTCCGGGGTGCGCGCCAAGGCCAAGCTCACGGAGTACGTACGGCTGCACAAGGTCCTCACGGGGGTCACCGAGCGCGACATCTGGCGCGGGCACGGCGTCCAGCGTTTCGCCGGCGTCGCCGCCAAGCGACTCGCCCAGGGACTCGGTCTGTCGGTCGCGGAGCTCGGTGGCGTCCGTTCGCAGGGCGGGCGTCCGCTGGACGCGCTCCTGGAGCAGGTGCCCGACGAGTTCGACGCCTGGGTGCGGTCCGTGATCGCGGGTCTGGAGGAGGCGTTCGCCGCCCGTGAGCGCGCGATCGACGAGGCGTACGCGCGGCTCGCCCCGCTGGCCGGCGACCGGGGCGCGTTCGCCCGGGCCGTGAAGGGGCTGCCGGACCCGGCGCTGCGTTCGGCCATGTTCCTGCGCCTCGACGACCGTCCCACCGACCTGTTCGTGTGGCGTAGCCTCCGTCCCGAGACCGCCGACCCCTTCACCACCGACGAGGAGAACTGACCGTGCCCGTGGTCCATGTGATGACCGGACTGCCGGCCTCCGGCAAGACGACCGCCGCCCGCGCCCTGCAGGAACGTTCCGAGGGCCGGATGCGCCGGGTCAACCTCGACGACCTGCGCAGCATGCTCGACCTGCCGAGCGGCGACCGCCGCTCGCGCGCCCACGAGCAGACCGTGCTCGACATCCAGGACGTCGCCCTGCGCACGGCCGTCGACGACGGCTTCGACGTGGTCGTCGACAACACCCATCTCACGCCGCACGTCCCGCGCCGGCTGAAGGCGGCCCTGGCCGGCCGCGAGGCCACCTTCGTCGTGCACGACTTCACCGCCGTGCCGGTGGACGAGTGCGTCCGCCGGGACGCGGCCCGCGAGCGGCCCGTCGGCGAGGAGATCATCCGCATCCTGGCCGAGAAGCACGCCAAGGCCACCCGAGGCGGCTGGCGGCTCACCGACGACTGGCTCAACGACCGGCCGGCGGTGACCCCGTACGTCCCCGACGCGGCCCTGCCGTCGGCCGTCCTGTGCGACATCGACGGCACGCTCGCGCTGCGCGGCGACCGCGGTCCGTACGACTTCAGCCGCTGCGACCTGGACCTGCTCAACGTCCCGGTCCGCGAGGCGCTGCGCGCCTTCCGCGCCGCGCACCAGGACCGGATCGTGCTGCTCTCCGGCCGCAGCGAGGACCACCGGGCGCTGACGGAGGCGTGGCTGGAGCGGTACGAGGTGCCGTACGACGAGCTGTGGATGCGCGCCTCGGGCGACAGCCGCTCCGACGACGTCGTCAAGGCGGAGCTGTTCGACGCACACGTCCGTCACCGTCACGCGGTGCGGGTGTCGCTCGACGACCGGGACCGGGTGGTCGCGGTGTGGCGCCGGATGGGCCTGCCGACCTGGCAGGTCAACTACGGCAACTTCTGATACGGCAGGCGGGCGGCAGAAGCACGGCGCCCCGGTCCCGAACCGGAGCCGCGCGTGCCCGGCAGCGGCCGACGCCCGCATGTCCGGCGCCCGGGCCGGGGGGCTCCTAGGATGGCCGGCATGGCGACCCGACTCGTACAGATCAACATGAAGGCCCACGACGACGCCGCGCTGGGCCGGTTCTGGGCGGAGGCGCTCGGCTGGGGCGTCGACAGCGAGGCGCCCGGTGTGACCAACCTCGAACCCGTGGGCTTCGTCTATCCGGACCCCGTGGCCGTCTGCGTCGACCTCGTCGCGAGCGCGGAGCCCAAGACGGTCAAGAACCGGGTGCACCTCGATCTGGCCACCTCCTCGGCCGCCCACCACACGGAGCTGGTCGCGCGCCTGAAGGACCGGGGCGCGACGCTCGCCGACGTGGGGCAGGGCGACGTCCCCTGGACCGTCATGGCCGACCCCGAGGGCAACGAGTTCTGCGTCCTGGAGCCCCGTCCGGTCTACCAGGACACCGGGCCGGTCGCGGCCGTCGTGGTCGACTGCGCCGACCCGCGGGAGATGGCCCGGTTCTGGGGCGAGGCGATGGACTGGACGGTGCACGAGGTCACCGACGACCTCGCGACCATGCGCTCCGCCCGAGGCGTCGGCCCGTACCTGGAGTTCGTCCGTACGCCCGACCCCAAGAGCGGGTGGAACCGCGTCCACCTGGACATCCGCCCCTACCCCGGTGACGACGTGGCGGCGGAGGAGGCCCGGCTGCGCGCCCTGGGCGCCACCGCACCCGACTTCGACCGGTCCGCGATCCACTGGACGGTGCTGGCCGACCCGGAGGGCAACGAGTTCTGCCTCCTCAGCCCCAGCTGACATCGGGCCACGACCCGGCGGCCGGGTTCCCGGTCCGTCGCAGAGGAGAGGTCGCCATGACGCCACCCATCGATCCGCGTCCGGGCACGCCGCAACCCTTCACGCCGCACCCGCGCTTCGCCCGTTTCTACGCCCGGTTCGCCGGCCCGGCGCTGGACAGGGCGGGCATCGCCGCCCACCGGCGGCGGCTCCTCGCCGGCCTGTCGGGCGAGGTCATCGAGATCGGCGCGGGCGACGGTCTCACCTTCCCCTTCTACCCGCCCGAGGTGACCCGGCTCGTCGCCGTCGAGCCGGAACCGAACCTGCGTGCCCTGGCCCGGCGGCGGAGCCAGGACGTTCCCGTGCCCGTGGACCTGTGCGACGCCCGGGCCGAGCGACTTCCCTTCCCCGACGCCTCGTTCGACGCGGCCGTCGCGTGCCTCACGCTCTGTTCCATCGCCGACCCGCACGCCGCGCTCGTCGAACTCCACCGGGTCCTGCGTCCGGGCGGACGCCTGCGGTTCTTCGAGCACGTCCAGGCCGACACCCGCGCGATGCGGGGCGTCCAAGGCGTCCTCGACGCCACCGTCTGGCCCCGGCTGATGGGCGGCTGCCACACCGGCCGCGACACCCGGCGGACCATCACCGCGGCCGGCTTCCGCCTGACCACCGTCGACCGCTTCGCCTTCCCCCCGAGCCGGATCCCGCTGCCGGCCGGCGTCCACGTCCTCGGCACCGCCGTACGCGACGACGACGGCGGCCGCTCACGCTAACGGCAGGTCAGGGTCGGTCCCGGCAGCATCCCGCCCGTGTAGAGGGCCTGGCCGTCCGGCATCCAGTAGCCGAGCTTCGAGACCACGGTGGAGCACGTGGAGCCCACCGTGACGCGGACCGTCACCTTCTGCGGGTTCCCGGGCTGGAGGGTGGTCAGCGCGCAGTCCAGCGCGTGCCGCAGGCGGGTCTCCCCGGGGTGGCCGCCGACGAGCGGGTTGACGCAGCGGGGGTCGTCGGTGGCGAGGCGTACGCCGGATTCCTCCTCGCCGATCAGGCCGAAGCGCGCGCTGCCGTCGCCCTCCTCGCTGTCCCGGCGGACCGTGTACGTCAGGGTGGTCGTCGCGCGCCGGCGGAGTGTCGAGCGGTCGGCGGTGATGGCGTGGGTGGGGGCCGCCTTCGGCGTGGTCAGGGTCAGGGTGGTGTGGACGGTGCCCCGGAGGTCGACGACTTCGACGCGGTGTACCGGCGGATGAGGGCAGCGGGGTACGACTTCCTGGGCGACGACTACACCTTCGTCGCGGGCGAGGTCACCCCGGACGCGGCCCTCGGCACCAAGGTGGCGTACTTCAACGACCCCGACGGCACCAACCTGGAGATCATCAAACCGAAGGGCGGCTTCGCCAACTGACGTCAGGCCGTCCCACCTCATCGGCACCGCATCGGCACCGCTTCAGGGACGGCGTCCGTCGCCCTCCGTCCAGACGCGCACCGCACGCCAGTGGTACCCGTCCTGCTCGGCCTCCTCGACCGTGAAGGTGACGCGCC
The DNA here is from genome assembly GCF_039534915.1 of Streptomyces roseofulvus. Taxonomy (NCBI): domain Bacteria; kingdom Bacillati; phylum Actinomycetota; class Actinomycetes; order Kitasatosporales; family Streptomycetaceae; genus Streptomyces; species Streptomyces roseofulvus. Next base: position 479,905 of record NZ_BAAAWE010000001.1, read on the forward strand.
CGCCCACCGTCAACTCGCGGAACCCCTCAGCCTCGATGTCCGAGAAATGCGCCCATACGGGGCCCGGCACGGCGTCGGACGCCAGAACGCCCCACCCTTCCTCGCCGTGCCATTCGAGGACACGGCCGACCGACACGTCCGCTTCCTTCGCCCTGCTGCTCCTGGCCCTGGTCATGCTTCCCTCTCCTCCTCGGCGACGCGGCTCATGCCCTCTCCCCCGCCCACCCGTTGACCTTCGCACACCTGTGTAGGGTGCACGCCAGCCGCGACCGGGTCTCGTGGCGGCCTCCGACCAGGGAGAGGGACGTGAACGACACCGGCAGCGGCCAGGCCGGCCGCGGTGCGGCACGGCGGCGCTCGGACCTCGCCGTGATCTCGGCCTGGTGGCGGGGGCTCGGCGGTGACGGCTTCGTCGTGCTGCCGCCGCCGGGGCGCGGACGGTACACGCAGTCGGACGGGCACACGGACGCCGCCGAGCTGATCGGGGCGCGGGGCCTCGGCGGACCCGTCTCCTTCGCGTACTGGCACTGGCAGTCGCATGGGCGCGCCTTCGACCGGGCCGGTGCGCTCACGGGCGGGCTGCTGCTCCACTGGGGCGGTGACCACGCGGTCGTCGCCGCCGGGCTCGGCGCCGGGCCGGCCGGGTTCCGTGTCGTCGACGGCGGGCCGCAGGGCGCGTTCCAGCTGGACCGGATCACGCGGCGGGACGACGACGGGCTGCCCGATCCGGCGGACCCCGACGGCGTACGGCAGTTCCTCGCCGCACTCGACGAGCCGGTACGCCGCGGCCCGGGCCACGTCCGGTACCGGCCCTTGTCCCCCGCTGAGGCCGCGTGGCTGCGGGAGCGGCTCGACGCCGCACAGGACCTCGCGGACGCGACCCGTTTCGCGGTCGCGCTGGAGCGGCGCGACGGGCTGACGTCCGCCCAGGCGCTGCGGCTCCTGCGCGCGTGGCGGGAGGAGTACGACGGGCGCCTCGCGCACTGGACGGGGTGGCGGGAGGTGCTCCACGCCCTGCTGCGGCACGGGCGGGAGGAGGCGTGGGAGACCGTCGCGGCGCTCGGACCCGGGGCGGCCGGCGTCGTGGCCGACGTGCCGTCCGAGCGGGGGCTGGCGGTCGTACGGGCGTACGCGCTCGCCGGCGCCCCGGGCACGGCCTTCGCCTGGCTGAAGCTGCACCGGGCGGTGCACGAGCCCGACGCGGTGCGTGCCGTGCGCGCTCTCGCGGCGGAACTCGACGCCCACGACGCGCCGGAGGCCGCCCTGCGGGGGCTGGCGGCGGCGCTGACCGGGGCGGTCGCGGCCGACCGGCGCGCGGAGACGGGCGCGAGCGGCCTCGCGGACCGGTCCTACGCCGGGCTCCTGGCCGTCCGCTTCGCCACCGACGAGCGGCTGCCGCGGGCCCTGCGGGTCCTCGTCGCCCAGACCGCGCGCGACCACGTGGAGCTCGTCCGCGAGGCGGCCCACCGGGCCGGGGCCGCGCCGCTCCCCGGAACGGACGGCGCCCCTCCGACCGCCACCGCGTTCGTCACCGACCCGGCGGAAGCCCTGGCCGCGATCGCGCGCTACGAGGCGGCGCGGGACGGGCTCCTGTCCGGCACCGGTCCCGACCTGACCGCTCCCGAAGGCGTCCTGGGCCGGGTGTGGCACCGGTACCGCACCCTCACCGAGGGCGACGTGCGCTGGCTGCGGGAGCGGATCGCGGACCCGGACACGGACCTCCAGGGGCTCGGGTTCTGCCTCGAACTCCTCTACGCCCACGGCCTGGCCGGTCCTGCCGAGGTCGAGGCGCTGCTGCCGCGCCGGATGAAGGACCTCACCAAGAAGTACCGGACCACGTACACCGAATGGCGCCACCCCCTGGTCACCCTCACCTGCCTCGCCCTCGACCTGGGGCACCCGGCGGCGGAGAAGCTGCTCTCCTGGTGGGACGGCCCTCGGCCGGTCTGGAAGAACGAGCTGCGGCTCCTCACCCACCTCGGCGCGCCCGACGAGTCGAAGGCCGCCGCGCTGTGGGAGTTCGTGACCTCCCGCGCCCATGACGTGGGCCAGTTGACGACCTGGGTGCTGGTCCGGGCCCGCCTCGACGGGGTGCACCCGCTGTTCGTGGCCGACCGGCTGCTCGGCACGCCCGGCGTCCACGAGCACAAACTCCGGCAGGTCCTCGTCGGGGTCGCCGACGCCGGGCAGCCGCTGTGGCACTACGCCGTCGACGGGCGCAGCCGAGGGTGGTGGCAGCGTGCCCAGGAGGTGGCCGAGCACCCCGGCCTCTCCCCCGCAGCCCGGGCGATCGGCGTGCGGACGGCGCGCGAGCACTGCCTCGTCCGTTACCCGGACCAGCTGAATCCGCCGCCGACCGAGGCCGAGCGGGCCGCGGCACTGGAGTGGGTTCGCCGACACGACGACGGGTGAGAGGTGTCCCGGTCCCCTCACCCGTGGGGGTGGAGCACCGCCGTCCAGTAGGCGCAGTGCGGCCCGTCGGGAGCCGGGCGCCCGCCGCCGTCGCAGAAAGCTGTGGGCCCCAGGATCCGACGGACGGAGTGGTCCCGCATGTCCTTGCAATCTCCCTGGCTCCGGGCCGCACGCGCCGGCGCGGTGGGCGCCACCGCGCTGGCGCTCGTCCTCGGCCTGCCCGCGGCGGCGAAGGCCGCGCCCGGCGACCTGGACCCCACCTTCGACGGCGACGGCCGGGTCGTCACCGACCTGGGCGGGTACGCGGGGGCCGAGGGCATGGTCATCCAGCCCGACGGGAGGATCGTCACCATCGGGTACAGCTACACGACGGAGACGTCCGGGGACTTCACGCTGACGCGGTACGACACCGACGGCAGCCTGGACCCGACGTTCGGTGGCGACGGCATCGTCACCACCGACTTCGTCGGCGCCAACAACGACGAGGGCCGCGGTCTCGCCCTGCAGCCCGACGGGAAGATCGTCGCGGTGGGCGGGTCCACCGACTGGGGCGGCAACGGCGCGTGGGCGGCGGCCCGTTACCTCCCCGACGGCAGCCTCGACCCGACGTTCGGCGAGGGCGGGAAGGTCCTCACCGAGATCGACGTCGACGCGATCGAGACGGCCGAGTCGGTCGTCGTGCTGTCCGACGGCAGGATCGTCGCCGGCGGGTCGAGCAACGGCCTGTGGTCGCTGGTGCGCTGGGACGCCTCCGGCGTCCCGGACCCCGGCTTCGACGGCGACGGCCGGGTCACCACCACCTTCGGCACCGGCTGCTGTCAGGGCGTCAGCGACCTGGTGCCGCAGGCGGACGGCAGGATCGTCGCCGTCGGTCACGCCGGCGGTCTCGCCCTGACCCGCTACCACGAGGACGGCGGCCTCGACACGAGCTTCGACGGCGACGGGCGGGTCACCACCGGGCTCGGCACCGGCGAGGGCGTCGAGCTCCAGTCGGACGGGCGGATCGTCGTCACCGGCAAGGAGGGCAACTCCTTCCTGGTGGCGCGGTTCACCACCGGCGGCGCCCCGGACCCGAGCTTCGACGGCGACGGCCGGGTCCTCACCTCCTTCGGTCCCGAGGACGGCGGGGCGATGGACGTCGCCCTCCAATCCGACGGGCGGATCGTCACGGCCGGCACCTACGGCGGGGACTTCGCCCTGGCCCGGTACAACACCGGCGGCGGTCTCGACCCGGACTTCGGCGGCGACGGGAAGGTGACCACCGACTTCGGCGGCTCCTCGGACGGCGCCGCGCGCGTGGCACTGCAGAGCGACGGCAGGATCGTCGCCGCCGGGCTCGCGGGGACCGCCTACAGCCTGGACGGCCACCGCGGCCTGGCCCGGTATCTGGGCGGGGGCGGCGTCGAGCCGCCGGCCGGCATCGACGTGTCGGTGACGAAGACCGGGCCCGGCACCGTCAGCATCGGCGACACCGCCACGTACACCGTCCGGGTCACGAACAACAGCACGTCGACCACGGCGACGGAGGTGCAGCTCACCGACACCCTGACGGGCACGGCGACCATCCTGTCCGCCACCACCGACCGGGGGACGTGTACGACCGTCCCGGGCCGCGTCACCTGCGCGATCGGCACGCTCGCCCCGACCGGCGGCTCCTCCGGCTCCACCGCCACCGTGACGATCGTCGCCGAGCCGTCGCGGACCGGCACCCTCACCGACACGGCGACCGTCACCGCCGCCCAGAACGACCCGACACCCGGCAACAACACCGCGACCCGTGCCACCACGGTGACCAACACCCGCGGCTGCACGATCATCGGGACGAGCGGGGCCGACACCCTCAACGGCACGTACGGCGGGGACGTGATCTGCGCGCTCAGCGGCAACGACACGATCAACGCGGGCTTCGGCAACGACACGGTCCACGCCGGCCCCGGCAACGACCGGGCGGACGGCAGCTACCACAACGACACCCTCATCGGCGGCCCGGGAGCGGACACGCTCCTCGGCAACTACGGCAACGACTCGCTGAACACGGTGGACGGGGTGGCCGGCAACGACACGGCGAACGGCGGCCTCAACACGGACACCTGCACCACGGATCCCTCGGACGTCCGCGTCAGCTGCCCCTGACCGGCCGCGAGCGGGGCGGATCCGCACGGGATCCGCCCCGAACTCGCTTGCCCCGACCGGTGGCCGCTGGCGAGGATGGCCGCCATGGGCACCTCGTCCGCGCACCCCGCACCCCTCCGGCACCACGACCACGGCGTCCACCTGGCCCGCTTCACCGGCCGGATCCTCGTCGTCTGCCCGCGCTGCGGCGGGCGCGCGTTCGTCGTCCCCCAGCCTGGTCTCACCCCGCCGAAGCACCTCGGCGAACTGCTCTTCCACCCACGCCGGCTCGCCTGCCCCGGGTGTGGGACGGCGGCCGACCACCCACCCGAACGGCGCGACGGGGCCGTCGTCGGCGCCCGCCCGGGCGGCACCGAGGATCCCTTCTTCCGGCAGCCGCTGTGGCTCCAGACGCGCTGCGCGGGACGGATCCTCTGGGCCTACGACGAGGAGCACGTCGACGCCCTCGCCGCGTACGTCGGCGCGCACCACCGCGTGAAGCACGCCTCCCCGACGCTGTCGATGTTCGCCCGGCTGCCCGCCTGGATGAAGTCCGCGGGGAACCGGCGCGAGGTCCTGGCCGGTCTGGCCACCCTGCGGTCCCTCGCCGCGCTCTCGGCCCCCGCCGACCGCTCCGACGCGGCCCATCCACGCGGCGACCGCTCCCGGCACACCGGCAGCCTCGGGTTCTTCCGCCGGTAGCCGTCCCGCACCGGCCCGCCCCCGTCGGATCGTCATCTAGGATTCATGGCGGCTGTGGGGCCGCGACCCGTCGCTCGGAGCGGCGACCGCGGTACGGCCCGGCCCACCGGTCGACGACAGCGTTCCGGTTCCGCGAGGTACGGGAGGCCGGCTCCCCGTCCACGAACAGAAGAACCCCAGGGAGAAGTGAGGTATGCCGGTGATCTGCGTCGGTGGCATGATCGGGATCGGCAAGACGAGCGTGGCCGAACTGCTCGCCAAGGAGCTGGGCACCGAGGTCTTCTACGAGAGCGTGGACGACAACCCGATCCTCCCGCTGTTCTACTCGGCGAGCCCCGAGGAGATCCAGGCGAAGCGCTACCCCTTCCTCCTCCAGCTGTACTTCCTCCAGACGCGGTTCGCCGCGATCAAGGAGGCGTACAAGCAGGACGACAGCGTGCTCGACCGGTCCATCTACGAGGACTGGTACTTCGCCAAGGTCAACCACGACCTGGGTCGGATCAGCTCCCTGGAGATGCAGGTGTACGAGGGGCTGCTCGACGAGATGATGAAGGAGATCGAGGGCCTGCCGTACCGCAAGGCGCCCGACCTCATGGTCTACCTCAAGGCGGACTTCGAGACCGTGCTGCACCGCATCGGGCTGCGGGGGCGCGACTTCGAGCAGGACGAGAGCCTGGTCGAGTACTACCGGACGCTGTGGTCGGGCTACGACGAGTGGGTGCACCGGCACTACTCGGCCAGCGACGTCCTCGTCGTCGACATGAACCACACGGACGTGGTGAACAACCCGGACGACGCGGCCCGCGTGGCCCAGGAGGTCAAGAACGCCCTGGCGGAGGTCGCGGGCCGGCGGTGAGGCCGCGCCCGCGGCGGCCCCGACGGGAGGCCGGCGGGTCCAAGATCCGTCTGTGGTAGCTTGCCCAGGCCAGTCGTACCTCTGTACGGGCCGCCACGGCACGTGCACGGGTCAGGGAATCCGGTGGGAATCCGGAACTGACGCGCAGCGGTGAGGGTGACGGGCGGGACATCGGCCACTGGGCCCCGAGGGGCCTGGGAAGGCGTTCCGTCCGGACGACCCCGAGTCCGAAGACCTGCTGGCACCCGGGGGGCGCCGGTCGTCGTCCGGGGTGCACCGTACGACAGGCTCCGCGCATGAGCCGTGACGCAGAGGACTCCTCACCGTGCCCTTCGCACCTCCCGTCCGTTCCGCCGTGCTGCTCCTCGCCGGATGTCTCCTCGTGGCCGGCTGCGCCGACGGTGGTCCGGCCTCGCCGGCCGCTCCGGCCGGCGGGAAGGAGGCGGACTCCGGCCACGGGCCCGTCAGCCTCGACAACTGCGGGCAGCGCGTCGAGGTGGCCCGGGCGCCGCGCCGCGCCGTGGCGCTCGACCAGGGTTCGGCCGAGATCCTGCTCTCGCTGGGTCTCGCCGACCGGATGGTGGGCACCGCCACCTGGACGGACCCCGTCCTCAAGGGCCTGGAGAAGGCGAACGCCACGGTTCCCCGGCTCGCCGAGCGCTACCCGTCCTTCGAGAAGGTCCTCGACACCGAGCCGGACTTCGTCAGCGCCTCCTTCCTCTACACGCTCGGCAAGGGCGGCGTGGCACCGCGGGAGCGGTTCACCGAACTCGGCGTTCCCACCTACCTCTCCCCCGCCGACTGCGTCGGCAAGGACAACAGCGGCGACGGCGACGGCGTCCGGACCGCGCCGCTGACCATGGACACCGTGTACGGCGAGGTCCGCGACCTGGCCCGGATCTTCGGCGTCCCGGAGCGCGGCGAGAAGCTCGTCGGGGAGCTGCGCGCCCGGGTGGCGAAGGCCAAGGCCGACGCCGACTTCGGCGACGCGTCCGTCCTCTACTGGTTCTCCGACTCCCAGGGCCCCTACATGGCCGGATGCTGTGGCGCGCCGGGGATCGTCAGCCGGGAGCTCGGCGTGAGGAACGTCTTCGACGACACCACGGAGGAGTGGCCGCAGATCAACTGGGAGACGGTCGTCGACCGCGATCCGGACGTGCTGGTGATCGCCGATCTGACCCGCAAGGCCCAGTCGGCCGAGAGCGCCGCGAAGAAGATCGAGTTCCTGGAGTCCCACCCCGTCACCCGGAGCATGACGGCGGTGCGGAAGAAGCGGTACGTGATCCTCAGCGGCCAGGCCATGAACCCGACGATCCGCACCGTCGAGGGCGTCGAGCAGGTGGCCGCCGCGCTGCGGACGTACGGGCTCGCGAAGTGACCCGGCCGGGGCTGAGGACCGTCGCCGGCGAGGCACGGGAGCGGGCCGTCGCCCCCGCCTCGCCGCGCGTCCGCTCCTCCCGCGCGCTGCCGCCGGTCGCCGGCGCCGCCGGGGTCCTCCTCCTGTGCGCGTCCGTCGCGCTGGCCGTCACCATCGGTCCGGCCGAGATCAGCGTCGGGGACGCGTGGTCCGTGGTCGTCTCCCGTCTCGGCGGCGGTCCGTCCGGCCTGAGCCCGATCCGGGACGGCATCATCTGGGACCTGCGACTGCCCCGTACGCTCCTCGCCGCCGTGTGCGGTGCCGGGCTCGCGGTGTGCGGGGCGGTGATGCAGTCGCTGCTGCGCAATCCGCTCGCCGACCCCTTCGTCCTCGGCGTCTCCTCGGGCGCCTCCACCGGCGCGGTCGCCGTCGTCGTCCTCGGCGTGGGCGGCGGCGCGGTGTCGGTCGCCGGGGGCGCGTTCCTCGGCGCGCTCTGCTCCTTCGGTCTGGTCCTGCTGCTGAGCCACACGCTGGGCGGTTCGACGGACCGCGTCGTCCTGGCGGGGGTGGCGGCGATGCAGCTCTTCTCCGCGCTGACCTCGTTCGTGGTGATGACCGCCGCGGACGCCGAGACCACCCGCGGCGTGCTCTTCTGGCTGCTCGGCTCGCTGAGCGGCGCCGACTGGGCCGACGCCGGGGTGTGCGCGGCGGTGCTCGCCCTCGCGCTCTTGGTGTGCGGCGGCCACGCCCGTACGCTCGACGCCTTCGCGTTCGGCGAGGACGCCGCGGCGACGCTGGGGGTGCCGGTGGCGCGGACCCGGCTGGTGCTCCTCTCGGTCACGGCCCTGCTGACCGCCGTCCTCGTCGCCGCGGCGGGTGCGATCGGCTTCGTCGGGCTGGTCCTGCCGCACGCGGTCCGGGCGCTGGCCGGCCCCGGTCACGCCCGGCTGCTGCCGCTGACGGCGCTGGCCGGCGCGGTCTTCCTGGTGTGGGCCGACACCCTCGCCCGTACGGTCCTCGATCCCCAGGAAGTCCCGGTCGGGGTGGTGACGTCGCTGATCGGCGTCCCGGCGTTCGTCCTCGTCCTGTACCGCACCAGGAGCACGCGATGACCGACACGCGTCCGCGCGCCGACGTCGGGACGGGGCTCCGCGCCGCGCACGTCTCCCGTACCGCCGGCGGCGCTCTCGTCCTGGACGGCGTGAGCCTGGCGCCCGGGCCGGGCACGCTCACCGGGCTGCTGGGTCCGAACGGTTCGGGGAAGTCCACCCTCCTGCGCGTCCTGGCGGGCGTCCTGACGCCGGACCTCGGGGTCGTCACCCTCGACGGCGACCCCCTGCGCGCCGTCCCGCGCCGGGCGCTGGCCCGGCGGGTCGCCGTCGTCGAGCAGCACGCCGACACGCAGGTCGATCTCACCGTGGCCGACGCGGTGCGCCTCGGGCGGATCCCGCACCGCCGGGCGTGGTCCCCTGCGACGGCCGCCGACGAGCAAGCGGTACGTTCCGCGCTCGCCCGCACCGGCCTGACCGACCGGGCGCACCGCACCTGGCGCACCCTCTCCGGCGGCGAACGCCAGCGCGTCCAGCTCGCCCGCGCCCTCGCCCAGGAGCCGCGCGAACTCCTCCTCGACGAGCCGACGAACCACCTCGACGTCCAGCACCAGCTCGACCTGATGGCCCTGGTCGCGGACCTCCCCCTCACCTGCGTGACGGCGCTGCACGACCTCAACCTGGCGGCGATGTACTGCGACCACGTGGTGGTGCTGCGCGCGGGCCGGATCGCGGCGGCGGGCCCGGTGACCGAGGTCCTCACCGAAGACCTGATCGCGGACGTCTACGGCGTCCGGTCCGAGGTGACGCATCCCGGCCCGGACGGCCGCCCGCACATCCGCTTCCTCGGCACGTCGCCCGGGGGCTCCTAGGCAGCCGTGCCGCCCGGTGGTCCGGCGGTGCGTCACACGGGTGTCGCCGCGTTCCGCTGTTCCCGTACGGCGATGCGGGCGAGCTTCGTCAGCATCATGCCGTTGCGGATGGAGACCAGGTAGTCGACGGGCAGGCCGTGCATGCGGGTGCCGGGGCCGCGCAGGGGGTGCCACTCCAGCAGGAAGAGGGTGTGCTCGCCCCAGGGGATCAGGTTCATCGCGATCCGTGCCGCGCCGAAGGGGTCCGCCTTCGCCTCCAGCTCCAGGCGGCGCTCGGGCTCGCAGATGCGCACGACGCAGGTGTCGTCCAGGGTGACCGGGCCGACGCCGACCCGGACGCGGAGGCGGGCGCCGACCTGGGGCCAGTGCGGATCGGCGGCGAGGACCTGCTGCGTACCGGAGACCCACTCCCCGTAGCGGCGGCCGTCGGAGAGCAGGCCCCACACGCGGGAAGGCGGGCTCAGGATCAAGCGGCGGTTCCGGGACACTCTGCAGGCCTTCCTTCGTCCGGGGGCACGCGGCGCGGGGGCGCCTCGGCCGACGCTAACGGCTGGGGGCCCTTCCGGCGCGGACGGCGGGCCGTGTGTCGCCGGCGCGCGGCACGCCGCGCGGCCCAGGTCGGCGACTCCCGGACAGGCGGCATATGCGGTCTCCGCCGGGTCCTTGTCGGCAGGGGGTGCGGCCACGACGATGTGCGCCTGGAAGCCGTACGTCCTCGATGGGGAGGCCGAGTTGAGCGAGGCGACGACGCGGAGGAGCGGACCGCGCGAGCCGGAGCCGGGGTCGGGTGCGCGGGAGGCGGTGCGGGCGCTGGTCGCGGAGTCGTGGCGGCGGTCCGAGCGGGCCCGGGTGAGCCGGGACGGGGCGGCGCCGACGGAGCTGGAGGAGGCGGAGGTGACGGCGTACCGGGAGGGGCATCCGCTGGCGGCGGCGATGCCGGTGATCCGGGAGCTGCTCGGCGCCGACGCCCGGGACGGCGGGCACCTGCTCGCGGTGTGCGACGCGGGCGGGCGGCTGCTGTGGGTGGAGGGGGATCCGGCGACGCTGCGGCAGGCGCGGCGGATGAACTTCGTGGCCGGTGCGGGGTGGGCCGAGGCGGCGGCGGGGACGAACGCGCCGGGGACGGCGCTCGCCGTCGGCCGACCGGTGCAGGTGGTGTCCGCGGAGCACTTCCGGCCGCCGGTGAAGGACTGGACGTGTGTGGCGGCGCCGGTGCACGACCCGCGCAGCGGGCGGCTGCTCGGGGCGGTCGACCTGACGGGCGGCGAGCCCCTGGCGCATCCGCACAGTCTCGGGCTGGTACGGGCGGTGGCGCGGGCGGCGGAGGCCCAGTTGGCGCTGCTCGCGCCTCCTCCGCCGTCCGGGCGGCTCCGGCTGACGGCGCTGGGCCGGGACGAGGCGCTGCTGACGGTGGACGGGCGGCGGCTGTCGCTGAGCCGGCGGCACAGCGAGATCCTGGTGGTGCTCGCGCACCGTCCGGAGGGGGTGACGGGCGGGGAGCTGCTGACGCTGCTCTACGAGGACGAGTCGGTGACGCCGGTGACGCTGCGGGCGGAACTGTCGCGGCTGCGGTCCCTGCTCGGTCCGGAGCTGCTGTGCTCGCGGCCGTACCGGCTCACCGCGCCGGTGGACGCGGACTTCGCGGCGGTGGACCGGCGTCTCGCCTCGGGGGCGGTGGCGGCCGCGGCCGACGCGTACGCGGGCCCGCTGCTGCCGGGGTCGGCCGCGCCCGGCGTCGTACGGCTGCGGGAACGGCTGGCGGACCGGCTGCGGGCGGCGCTGGTGGCGCGGGCGGATCCGCGGCTGCTGGCGGACTGGGCGTACAGCGCGTGGGGCGAGGAGGACGTGGAGGTGTGGCGGGCGCTGTGCGCGGCGGTGCCGGCGGCGCAGCTGGCGCCCGTACGCGCGCGGCTCGACGCGCTGGAGGCGGAACTGTCCTCGGGTGCAACGGGGTTGCAACGTCCGTTTCCGCACACTCGGCGGTGAGAGCGCGCCGGCCGGGACGCCGGGCGCCCGCCGTGTCCGGCCGCCCGTGCGCGCCCCGCTTCCGGGGGCCCGGCGGCCCGGCTCCGTCCGACCCCCAGGAGGTCTGCCCATGACCCGCTACGCCGCTCCCGGTACCGAGGGCGCGCTCATGGCGTTCCAGCCGCGTTACGACCACTGGATCGGCGGTGCGTACGTCGCCCCGGCCGGCGGCCGGTACTTCGAGAACCCGAGCCCGGTCGACGGCAAGCCGTTCACCGAGATCGCGCGGGGCTCGGCCGAGGACGTCGAGCGCGCCCTGGACGCGGCGCACGCGGCCGCCCCGGCGTGGGGGCGCACGGCGCCGGCCGAGCGGGCGGGGGTGCTGCTGCGGATCGCCGACCGGATGGAGGCGAACCTGGAGGCGCTCGCGGTCGCGGAGACCTGGGACAACGGCAAGCCGGTCCGCGAGACCCTCGCGGCCGACATCCCGCTCGCCATCGACCACTTCCGCTACTTCGCGGGGGCGCTGCGGGCGCAGGAGGGCGCGCTCAGCGAGATCGACGAGGACACGGTGGCGTACCACTTCCACGAGCCGCTGGGGGTGGTGGCGCAGATCATCCCGTGGAACTTCCCGATCCTGATGGCGGTGTGGAAGCTTGCGCCGGCGCTGGCGGCGGGCAACGCGGTGGTGCTGAAGCCGGCCGAGCAGACGCCGGCGTCGGTGCACTACTGGCTGAGCCTGGTCGCGGACCTGCTGCCGCCGGGCGTGCTGAATATCGTCAACGGCTTCGGCGAGGAGGCCGGCAAGCCGCTCGCCTCCTCCTCGCGGGTGGCGAAGATCGCCTTCACCGGCGAGACGTCGACGGGCCGTCTGATCATGGAGTACGCCGCCGCGAACCTGAAGCCGGTGACGCTGGAGCTGGGCGGCAAGTCGCCGAACATCTTCTTCGACGACGTGTGGGCGGCGGACGACGACTTCCGCGACAAGGCGCTGGAGGGCTTCACGATGTTCGCCCTCAACCAGGGCGAGGTCTGCACCTGCCCCTCGCGGGCGCTCGTCCAGCGGGGCCACTACGGCGAGTTCATGGAGGCGGCGGTCGCCCGCACGGAGGCGATCGTGGCGGGCCACCCGCTGGACCCGGCGACGATGATCGGCGCGCAGGCGTCGGCGGAGCAGCTGAAGAAGATCCTCTCCTACTTCGAGATCGGCCAGCAGGAGGGCGCCAAGATCCTGACGGGCGGTCAGCAGGTCGGTCTCGGCGGCGATCTGGAGGGCGGCTACTACATCCAGCCGACGATCTTCGAGGGCGACAACCGGATGCGCATCTTCCAGGAGGAGATCTTCGGCCCGGTCGTCGCGGTGACCTCCTTCACGGACTTCGACGACGCGATCCGCACGGCGAACGACACCCTCTACGGCCTGGGCGCCGGCGTCTGGACCCGCGACACGAACACCGCCTACCGCGCCGGCCGCGCGATCCAGGCGGGCCGCGTCTGGACCAACTGCTACCACGCCTACCCGGCCCACAGTGCTTTCGGAGGCTATAAGCAGTCGGGCATCGGCCGGGAGACCCACAAGATGATGCTGGAGCACTACCAGCAGACGAAGAACATCCTCCAGAGTTACTCCCCCAAGAAGCTCGGCTTCTTCTAGCATCCCAGGTCTGGACACCGGCTCCGATCCCTCGCGTCGCGTGGTCGACTCGGCCGCCCGGATTCCCCTCCGGACCGGTCACGGACCGGATTCCCGCCCAGGCGCATGAGGTGCCGGTGCGCCGGGGAGCGGACGGGGGGGCGACCGCGTCGAGCGGTGTCACAGGGGAAGCTCCGGAGAGGAGCGAAGGCGCGGGTCGGCGCTCCTCCGAGGCCTCTCCACGCAGGGCAGTCCCCGACGCAGCGGACGCCGACTGCCTCGGATGCGGTTCTCCGCCGGGTCGCGGCGACGACCGGCGGAGAACGCATCGCGTGCGGCGACGTCGACATCGATCGGTATCCCGGCCCGGGCTCAGCTCTCGCAGGGCCACGGGGTGGGGAACCTGGAGGAGCACGGACTCGAGGCCGGCGGAGTCCGTGGTGACCACTCCCTCTGCCGGGTCGAGGGTCTGGTACGAGCCGACATCGACGGAGAGCCCGCGTGGACTCTGGTCGGTACGGGCCCGTGCGCGACTCCGGGCTCCGCGAGGGCACCTCGCGGTCGCCTAACAGATCCAGAACGGACGGCCGAAGCGTACGGACAGGCCGTGCGAGTAGAGCAGGCTCGCCGGTGAGGACGCGGCCACCGTCAAACCCGTGGCGGCCTGCACGAGTTCGTCCTCCAGCAGGAGCAGCGCCGCGTCCTTGAAGCGCCATGGCTCGTGGTGGAGCGGCCAGTAGAACGTCCGCCCCCAGGCCCGGGCGTGAAGACCCCATCTGGCGGTCAGGAAGTTCTCCCACGCGTCCGGGCCGCGCTCCTCGCCCTCGACCGCAGCCCAGAGGCGGGAGCGAGGACGTTGCCGGCCCTTACGTCGAACGGCGTAGAGGATCCTCTCTTCGAAGCGGTCGCAGCGGGCGGACGCCCAGCGGTAGGGAAGCCCGAACACTCCGTTCGCGGCGATGACGGGAAGCAGACGGTTGCAGTCCAGGCTCAGGAACACCACCCCGCGCCGGCCGGCGGCATCGACGCTGTAGAGGCGTACGTTGATCTCCTCGAACCGGCCCGCGAAGGGCAGGGCGGGACCGCGCGACAGACGGAGATCCCTCATGCCGAAGAAGACGAGGCCCACGTAGGTCTTCCCGTCGAGCACGTCCGGCCGCGTTCCCGGGGGAAACAGGCCCGCGACGGCGTCATGCGACACCTCCCAGTGCACGAACACCAGGTCGGTCCACCGCTGGCGGAAGACGCTGCCGGAAAACGGCTGGGGACCGGCCGCCGACACGGGTCGCGGCGCCGCGTCGTGCTCCTCCCGGTGCACGGACGGGCCCTCGGAACCGTGGCAGGACGTCGCCATGGTTTCCTTCTCCTCTCCGCCCGGAAGCGCAGACAGAGGCCGAGCCGGGCCCCGGGGCGGGGTGCTCCTCGCCCTACGCCCCAGCGTTCGGCAAGCACGGCGCACCGACAAGTCGCATCGGTCGTGCATCGAAGTCGCCAGGCTTCCCAGGACCGCCCCACGTGATCGCCCGGGCGTCACCGTGCGACGCGAGGACTCCCGTGCGCGGTGAACTTCGGACCTCTTCACCGCACCGGAGGTGTTCGCCATGATCAAGACCAGTCGGCGTTCACCACGCTCGTGACCGCGACCTCGATGTTCACCGCGTCCGGGATCACGTGGTCCTCGTCCGGCAACTACTCCGATCGGAACACCCCCACCTACTTCCTTCTGGCAGCTCAACCTCGCCACCGCCCAGGGCGCCCAGACCCTCAAGAGCGCCAGCGGTCGCGCCCTCAACATCACCGGCGGTACCGAGACCGGCCACGCGAGCGGCACCTACTCCCACTGGAACGGCTACAAGCTCGACTTCGGCAAGGCCAAGTGCCTCTCCACCTACGTCCAGAACAACTTCACGTACATCGGCGTTCGCGGGGACGGCTCTCCCCAGTGGCAGTCCGCCAGCGGCAACGTCCACGCCGACGAGGGCAACCACTGGGACGCGACGTAGCGAGGGAACGCCAACGGCTGCCCGGCTTCTCAGCCCCGTCCTCCGTCCGCTCCGCCGGCGCGTGCGAAGCCAGGTGAACGTGCCCCAGTGGATCGGCAGCATCCATGGCTCGCGCTCGCCGCTCCACCCGCTTTCCGGTCGCCGGGCTCTCTGTGGCGCGTGACAGGGCCCGAACACAGCCGGGGCCAGACCATGGCGCCTCGCCGCTCGCACCTGTGCACGGTGGAGGCGGGCCCGCTCTTCACCCCACGGACGGCCGGCCTGGGCGGTCGCCTCCGTACGACTGCCGTCCGTGCATCGCGCGGCCGTCGGATACCGGCACGACCAAGTGAAAATGGGCACCCGTGACGTGGCGGCGGGCCTGCGGGGAAGTCGTGCGATCCGGGGTCAAGGTCGAGGAGCTACGGCTGAAGTCCTGCTCGCGCCGCGTGCGGCCGCTGGGGGCGATCGTCATCGGGACGGCGTTGTCGCTGGTCTCCCCTGCGTAGGCCGCGGCCGCCGCCCTCGGCGCCCACTCCGCGGGCGGGGCCGTCTTCCAGCGCAGTCGGCCTCCGCGCAGGTGGTCGCGGTGGCGCCGGCGGGTTCGGCCGGGGCTCGGCTGCCGGCAGTGCGGCGCCAGACGCTGTCCTGGACGACGGTGCTGAACGGTCTGATGCGCAGCGCGCTGCCGGACCGGCCGCCGCGCCGAATGCTTCCTCGTTCGTTACGGACCGAGTGAACCACGCTCAACACGTGCGTGACGATGCCCGGCCTCTCGCCCGGGGAACGCCGTCCTGCCATCGTCATGGCGTCCGGGTGATCCCCGGCAGGAGGCTCGCACCGGCCAACACCCTACGGCGCGAACTCCGACCAGGTGACAGGTGCGCGGGTATCCCCGGCACCCCGCGGCCGGCCCCACATCCTGGGGCCGGCCAGGCACCGGACCAGGCCCGCCGGCAGAGGCCATCGTGTGGGCCGCGCAAGGGCTGACTTCGACGACACGCTCACGAAGCTGTGCTGCGCCTGATCCGTGGCTCCGTCACGACGCATCGTGAACATGGGCACGACTCAGGGCTCGGCCCGGGTCTTGCAGGACCGAGGTCCACGCTTCCGTCCCGGTTGACGTCTCCGATGCCCGCCGGGCGTTGGTCGAGCCCGTGTTCGTCGCCTGGCGGGCAGCCCGCTCCGGGCCCGGGGCGGCGGCGCGGGCGCATGATCCGAGGGAGATCGTGACCGCGATCCCCTACGTCGATCGCGCCGGGATTCCGTGGGAGCACCTGCCGCCGGCGCCCAGCCGCTCCCGCAGCCGGTGACGGTCGCCCACGAGACGCCCGGGAGGAGCCCGCCGGCACCCCGGGGGAACGCACCGCGCCCGGCCTGCGGAGCCGAAAGGCCGCCGCCCCGGAACCGCGCGATCACCGGGCCGCACCGGCACGCGGACGGACCGGACCCCCGGCGTTCCCCGGCCCCGCCCGACCCTTCCGCCCGCCCGCGCCCTTCGGGTACGCCCCGGTTTCCTGAGCGCAATGCCGCCGAAACACCCCCTCCCTACCGTCAGTCCCACACCGGTCATGGCTGCAACGGCCGGTGCGCGCCCGGACACGGAGCTGCCCGGGCGCTAACCAGCCGTCTTCCGCCGAGCTACGAGGAGGAACGATGGCTGTGGTCGAGCACGCCGTCGCGCCCGCACCCCGAGCGCCCCACCCCGTCGACGTACGACCCCCGTGGCGACGGCTCGTGCCGCTGAGCCTGCAGCACCTGCTCGTCGCGTACGCCGGCATGGCCACGATGCCGCTGCTCGTGGGAACCGCACTCCACCTTCCCGAGGACCGGATACGCCTGCTCATCAGCGCGAACCTGCTGGTCAGCGGAGTCGCCACCGTGCTGCAGTCGCTGGGCCTGAAGTGGTTCGGGGCGCGGCTGCCGATCGTGATGGGCTCCACGTTCACCGCGATCACCCCCGCCATCCTCATCGGCGGGCAGCACGGTCTCGCAGCCGTGTTCGGGGCGACCGTCGTCTCCGGTCTGGTGACGCTGGCCGTCGCCCCCTGGTTCGGCCGCTGTCTGCACCTGTTCCCGCCGCTGGTCACCGGGACGGTCATCGCCGTCATCGGGTTCTCGCTGGTGCCCTCGGCGGCCGGTCTCGTCGCCGGGCACGAGCCCGCCGGCAGCGGCGGCCGCGGGCTCGCGCTCGCCGCCGGGACGGTGCTGCTCGCGGTCCTCGTGGAACGCCTCGCGCCGCCCGCGCTCGCCCGGTTCTCCGTGCTCCTCGCCATGGCCGCGGGCACCGCCGCCGCGCTGCCGCTGGGACTGTTCGACGGATCGGGCGTCGCGGACGCCCGCCTCGTCACCGCCCCCGACCCGACCGTCTTCGGCGCCCCCACCTTCGTGGTGCCCGCCATCGCCGCGATGCTCGTCGTGCAACTCGTGAACATGGTGGAGTCCGTCGGCGACACCCTCGCGGTCGGCCAGATCGTCGGCCGCGGCGACGACGCGCCCACCGTCGTACGGGCACTGCGCGCGGACGGGGCCGCCACGGTGCTGTCGGGGGCGCTCGCCTCCTTCCCCATCGTGACGTTCGGCCAGTCGGTGGGCCTGGTGAGCGTGACGCGGGTGAAAAGCCGCCATGTGGTCGCCCTGTCGGGCGCGTTGATGGTGGTGCTCGCGTTCGTGCCCGTCCTCGGAGCCGCCGTCGCCGCCGTCCCGGGGCCTGTACTCGGCGGGGTCTCGCTCGTCATGTTCGGGACCGTGGGCGCGGTCGGGCTGCGCATCCTCGCGCGCGCCGACCTGACCGAGCCGCGGAACCTGCTGACCGTCGCCCTCGCCTTCGCGCTCGGCATGATCCCCGTCGGCGCACCGGACTTCTACGCGCCGCTCCCCTCCCACCTGCGCACCGTCCTGGACAGCGGCATCGCCGTCACCGGGATCGTGGCGTTCCTGCTCAACCTCCTGTTCCACCACACGGGCGCGGCCCGCCACCCGAAGGAGACCGCCCGGTGAACCCCGCGACCATCACCGACGTCACCGTCCACACCGGTGACCGCTGGCTGCCCGGGAGGGACGTCCACCTCGCCGGCGGACGGATCACGGCGATCTCGGAGCATGGCGAACTCCCCCACTCCGGCGCGGTCCTGGACGGACACGGCGGCCATCTGACGCCCGGCCTCGTCAACACCCACACCCACCTCTTCCAGGCGGGACTGCGCGGCATCGGCGAGGGCCTCGGGCTCCTCGCCTGGCTGGGCGCCGTCGGCGAGGAGGCGGCGCTCCTCACTCCCGAGCGGGCCTACGCGACCGCCGCCGCGGCCGCGGCCGAAGCACTGCGCAGCGGCACCACCACGCTCGTCGAGCACATGTGGCCCCACCCGTCGCCCGCGGTCCACGACGCGGTGCTCCGGGCCCTCGAGGACAGCGGCGTACGGGCCGTGCTGTGCCGGGGCGTCGCCGACCGCGCCGACCCCAGCCGCAGATGGGGCTACGACCCGAGGCTGATGCAGCCGTTGGAGGAAGCCCTCGCCCACACCGACGAGCTGATCGCGCGGACCCGCGGCAGCCGGGTGGACATCGGCGTCGCCGTGCCCAATCCCCGGTGCCTGACCCCGGAGGGCATGGGCGCCGTACGCGCGTACGCCGAGGAGCGCGCCCTGCCCGTCTCGCTGCACCTCCTGGAGACCACCACGGACGACGTGCTGTGCCGCGACCGCACGGGAGCCGGCGCCGTCGAGTATCTGGAACGCGCCGGGTTCCTGTGGGACCGCCTCCTCGCCGTGCACTGCGTGGAACTCGACGCCGCCGGACGCGCCACCCTCGCCCGGCACGGCGTCGGCGTCTCGTACAACCCGCTGAGCAACATGCGGCTCGGCAGTGGCATCGCGCCGGTCCCCGAGATGCTCGACGCCGGCCTCGGCGTCGGCCTCGGCGTCGACGGGGCCGCCAGCAACGACACCCAGGACATCCTGGAGGCCCTGCGCATCGGCGCCTATCTGCAGCGCGCCGCACACCGCAAGGCGGACCTGCTCGGGTTCCCCGAGATGTTCGCCATGGCGGCGGGCGGCGCGAACCGGGTCCTCGGCATCGAGGAGAACCCCGACGGCGGCGTGCGGCCGGGCATGCGGGCGGACCTCGTCCTGCACCGCTTCGACCGCGACTACGGCTGCCTGCCCGTCCGCGATCCGGGCGCCACGCTGCTGACGTGCGCCGGCAGCAGGACGGTGGCGGCCGTACTGGTCGGCGGCGAGGTGCTGGTACGCGACGGAGAACACGTCCGCCTCCCCTCGCACGAGCTGGCGGCGGGCCTCACCCGCTCCGGCCCCCGCGGCAGTTGACCGGCGGGGCCCACGACCCCGGCCGGGGCCCCGCGAGCTTTACCACCGCGTAACAGCACGACCCCCCACCGGTAACACCCACCGTGCAGGCTGAACCCATCGCGCGCGGGCCCCGGCGACCGGGACCCGCGCCAGCCCACGGCGCCGGACCCACGAAGAGGTCCGCCGCGACCGTGCACGCGGGTCTCTGAGCACCCGCGCTGGGGATCGCAGGGGCGGTGACTGCATCCCGTACATCCCTCCCTGTCCGAGGAGCGACAGCCGCCATGACCCACACCACCCACACACTCGAAGAGCTGGCCAAGGAGACCCGCATGGGCGGGGCCGGGACGGAGACGTCCGCCCGGGAGATCCGCCGCATCGACCTCACCGACTTCGACCGCCGCAAGGGGGAGATCACCGAGGAACTGTGGGCCGCCGCCACCGACATCGGCTTCTTCCAGCTGGTCAACCACGGCATCGAACCCGACGTCGTGGACCGCGCCTTCGCCGACGCCGAGGCCTTCTTCGCCCTCCCCGAGCACGCCAAGGCCCGGCACGCCCTGAAGAAGGGCCTCAACTCCGGCTGGGAATCCATGACCCAGGTCCGCCCCTCGGTCAGAACGCCCGACCAGAAGGAGTCGTACCAGGTCACCCGCCCGCACATGGAGGGCCTGTGGCCCGACGACACCCTGCCCGGCTTCCGGCGGCGCGTCCTGGACTTCGAGGCGCGCTGCCGGGACCTGGCGATGCGGGTGCTGTCCTGCTTCGCCGACGGCCTGGGGCTCCCCGACGGGTTCTTCACCCGCGCCCACGACCCGGCGAGCCCGAACTACCAGTCCACCCTGCGGATGCTGCACTACTTCGCCGTCCCCGCCGACGCCGTGATCCCCGCGAACGTGTGGCGGGCCGGCGCCCACACCGACTTCGACTGCCTGACCCTGCTGTTCCAGCGGGACGGCCAGGGCGGCCTGCAGGTGTGCCCCGGCAAGGAGGCGGAGGCCCAGGAGTGGACACCGGTCGAACCGGCCGACTCCGTGATCACCTGCAACATCGGCGACATGCTGATGCGGTGGAGCGACGACCGGCTCCCCTCCAACTTCCACCGCGTCCGGTCACCGGGCCCCGACGACGACCGGTCGGCCCGCCACAGCATCGCCTTCTTTGCCCAGGCCGACCGCGACGTGGTGATCGAGGGCCCGGAGGGCCGCTACCCGCCGATCACCGCGGCCGACTACATCCAGCAACGGATCGCCGCCAACTTCGCCCGATAGGCCGGCCCGGTGGTCGACGTGACGATGCCCGCGAAGGACGGACGGCGGACCGGCTTCGGACGGCTCGCGGTGCTGGGGCTCCAGCACGTGCTCGTGATGTACACCGGAAGCCGCGCCCCATCGGCCGGATATGGGCGATGCCTTCTTGCGGGCCGGTCCTACGCTGGAGGCATGGCCACCGATCCAGCGCTGAGACAAGGCCCCGACTCGACGGAGCTGGTCCTGCGCGCCGGGCCGACCGGGCGGGTGTGGAACGCGCTGACCTCGGCGGGGCCGGCGCTGCTCGTTCCCCTCGCCTTGGGCGCGCCGACACTCATCGTCGCCTTCTGGATGGCGCTGGCCGGGGCGCGGGCGTCGACCGTGTTCGTGGTGGTGGGGATCATCGTCGGGCTGGAGTACCTGATCGGCTGGCCGGTGCTGGCCTTGTCCCGGGCCCGGGACGTCCTGCGGGTGGAGTTCACGCCGGCCGGGGTGCCCGCGTCCCTGCGGTTGGTCCGGGCCGCCGGGCCGGACGCCTGGCTGCCCGTCGAGGCCCTGCGCCAAGTGCGGCTGACGCACAAGGTGGTGGAGCCGTACCAGGGGGACTACAAGCCGGCCGTCTCCACCCTCACGCTGGAACTCGCCCTACAGGGCACCCCGGAGCACCTCACGCTCCCGTTCGGCGGGGACCCGCAGCGGCTCACCGCCGCGTTGAAGGCTCTGCTCGGCCCGGCGGGGGTCATGGTGGTGCTGCGCACCGAGCGCAGCACGCGCGATCGGCCTCGGCGCAACTCCGGCTGGGCCTCCGGTGGTTCGGCCTCGGTCGGCTCGGGCAGCGGCTGACCCCGAACCGCCCGTGGCACTCCCCGGCCGGGAGCGCCCGTCGACTGCCGGCCCAGGCTTTGGTGATGGCGGGGTGTTGCCGGCGCAGTTTGGCCAGGAGTGGAGTGCCGGCGGCGGAGTCGTGGACGCCGGCGGCGGTGACGGTCACGGCCGGCCCGGTTCGTGTTGTCCGTTCACGGGCGGGATGCGCTCCGCCGTCCTCGACAAGCTGCCGGTCGACGACCACACCTTCGATCCGAACGACGAGATCCTGGGCGGCTGACGGCCGTCTGGCGCCAGAGGCGCGTCCCGAGCCCCGCGCATGCCGCAGACCGCCGGGTCCGCGGTTGTCGGCGGTGCCCGGCACGAGCAGATCGGACTGATGGTCGGAGAACTCACTCCTTCCGGTAGCGGCGACCGCCTCACCGTCACGGCTCTTTCCCCGCGCGGTTGTGCAGGAGCACTCACTGAGCCGGGTCCGGACCGACGGGCCCCATCACGAGACAGGTGACGAACATGCGTACTGAGGCCGCCAAGCGAGTCGAGTTGGTCTTCTCCCTCTTCGACGCCAACGGCAACGGAGTCATCGACTCCGACGACTTCGACCTCATGACGGGACGCGTCCTGGAGGCGGCAGTCGCATCGGACGCCGGTGCCAAGGAGGCCATCCGGAAGGCGTTCCGCCAGTGGTGGACGACGCTGGCCACCGAGCTGGACGCCAACGGCGACGGCGTGGTCACCCTCGACGAGTTCCGCCCCTTCGTGCTCGACCCCGAGCGTTTCGGCCCCACGGTCAGCCAGTTCGCCGAGGCGCTCTCCGCACTCGGCGACCCGGACGGGGACGGTCTGATCGAGCGCCCGCTCTTCCTGTCGCTGATGACGGCGATCGGCTTCGAGGAGGCGAACATCCACGCGCTCTTCGACGCCTTCGGCCCCGACGCCGAGGACCGCATCACCGTGGCCACGTGGGCCACCGGCATCGAGGACTACTACGCGCCGGACCTGGCCGGGATTCCCGGTGACCGGCTGGTGGGCGCTCCGGCCGTCTGACACCGCCCGGTCACGCGCGCGTCCCGGGGCGGCGTCCGCCGACCCGGGACGGCGTCGGATCGCCGGGCGTCACGGCCCGGGCTTGTGGGCGAAGACCCACCGGTTCCCCTCCAAGGCGTCGTTCGCCTCGGGAAGGGGACCGCGTCCGTGCCGGCGGGTGAAGTCAAAGGGCGTGCGTGTCGACGTGGACCATCCCCGGGCCGCCAGGTGGCCCGTCGAGTCGGGGCGCGGTCCCAGGTCGAAGAGGTCGAGCAGATCGATGCCGATCTGCTCCCGCGTCGCCGTGTAGATCGCGCTGTCGCGGTACGCCAGCAGGTCCTTCTCCAGTTTGGCCTCGAAGGCCAGGGCGCTGCCCCCGGTGGTCAGCCGGTCCACCGTGTCGACGAGGCGCGTCTCCACGGGCCCCGGCAGGTAGAAGAGCAGCCCCTCGGCCAGCCAGACGCTCGGTACGGCCGGGTCGAAGCCCGCGGAGGTCAGCGCCGTCGCCCAGTCCTCGCGCAGGTCGACCGGTACGGGGACGCGCTTCGCCCTCGGGGCGGCCGACAGGTCCGTGAGCACCTGCTGCTTGAAGGCCAGCACACCCGCCCTGTCGATCTCGAAGACCACGCGGTCGGACGGCAGGTCGAGGCGGAAGGCACGCGTGTCCAACCCCGCTCCCAACAGGACGACTTGACGGGCGCCGTCGTGTACCGACCCGAGGACGAAGTCGTCGAGGACCCGGGTCCGCAGCCCGAAGTAGCGGGCGAACCTGCCCCACAGCGGGTTCTCGTCCCCCTCCGGAACCTGCCCGATGCGTACCGGCCAGTCCGCACACGCCGCGGCGGCGCGCACGAAGTGTTCGGCGTGGACGTCCTGGGCGAGGCTGTCGCGGCGGTGGGTCTCGATCGCCCGGGCCGCGGCGACCAGGAGCGCGGTCAGCCCCACCCCGCCGTCCACGCCCTCCGCGTCGGCCTGCCGAGCCGCTGGGGAGGCCCCGTCTCCTCCGGTGGCGGGGCGGGGGGACTCCTCGGTGGTGAAGGTCTCGCTCATCGCTCTCCTCTTTCCGGTCTTTCCGGTCTTTCCGGTCTTTCCGGCAGCAGGACGGGTTTGACCACGCGCCCGCCGTCGCAGTCGCGTTCGGCCTCGTTGACGTCGGCCAGCGGATAGGTGCGGATCAGCTGGTCGAAGGGGAAGCGGCCGGCCTGCCACAGGCCGATCAGCCGGGGTATCAGCAGTCCGGGTACCGCGTCGCCTTCGCAGATGTGGCGGATGCTTCGGCCCCGGTCGAGCGTGCCCGGTTCGAGCGGCAGTGGGGTGTGGAGGCGTGCCACGAGGCCGAGGGCGCCGGTGGGGCGCAGCGCTCGGAGCGCGTCGTTGATGAGTGGGGCCGAGGCCGTGGTGTCGAGGGCGTACTGGGCTCCGCCGTCGGTCAGTCGCCGGATCCGTTCGGCCAGTCCGCGCGTTCCCGCGGCCAGCGGGGTCGCGCCGAACCTTTCGGCCAGATCGAGGCGTTCCGGATGCCGGTCGACGGCCACCGTCCGCGTGCCGGCGGCGGTGGCCGCCATCACGGCGGCCAGGCCCACCGCTCCCGCGCCGAGGACCACGAGGGTGTCGCCGGGTCCTGCCGCGAAGGTGTTCAGGACGGCTCCGGCACCGGTGAGGAAGCCGCAGCCGAGCGGCCCGAGCAGTTCGAGTGGCAGCGCTGGGTCGACCCGTACGGCGTTGCGGGCCGGGACGAGCGCGTACGCGGCGAAGGAGGACTGGCCGAACCACCGGGGAGCCAGTGCTTTTCCGGTCGCGTCGGTGAGCCGTGGTGGTTCCTCCTCGCGCCCACCGAAGAGATTGAGAGAGGCGAAGGAGTCGCAGTAGGCGGGGGAGGCGGCGCGGCAGTTCCCGCAGTGTCCGCAGGAGTCGAAGCTCAGGACGGCGTGGTCGCCGACGGCGAGCCCGTCGGCGGGGTCGCCGCCGGTCGCCACCACGACCCCTGCGCCCTCGTGGCCCAGGACCGCCGGCAGCGGGCTGCGGCCCGCCGATCGGCGTACCGCGAGATCGGTTCGGCACATCCCGGCTCCCGCGATCTCGACGAGGATCTCGCCCGGTGCGGGCTCCGCGCTCAGGGCCACTTCCTCGACCGTGAACGGGTCCTCGTACGAGCGCAGTACGGCCGCCTGGAACCTCCTCGTCACGTTTGCTCCTCCCACGGGCGATGGACGACGAACGGCCGGAGGTTGCCGTAGAGGCCCCAGGGTCCGCCCGCGACACCGACGCCGCTGTCCTTGGCTCCCGCGAAGGGCTGGCCGAGGGAGAGTGCGGCGTGGTGGTTGATCCAGGCCGTCCCGCATTCGAGCCGGTCGGCCACCGCCTCGGCCCGGTCGAGATCGGTGCCCCAGACGGAGCCGCCGAGGCCGAAGCCGGTGCCGTTGGCCGCGGTGAGTGCCTCGTCGAGGTTGCGGTACGGCAGTACCGGCAGGACGGGTCCGAACTGTTCCTCGGTCACCACCGGGCTGTCGGGCGGGACGTCGGTGAGGATCGTGGGAGCGAAGAAGTAGCCCGCTCCGTCGAGTCGACGGCCGCCGGCCGCGGCCCGGGCGCCAACCGCCAGGGCCTGTCGCGTGACCTCCTCGACCCGGGCCAGCTGGGGAGCGTTGTTGACCGGACCGATCCGGGTGTCCGGGTCGAGTCCGGATCCGACCGCGACGGTCCTCGCGCGCTGGGCGAGGGCTTCGACGACCTCGGCGTGGATCCGGGCGGGGGCGTAGACGCGTTTGACCGCCATGCAGACCTGTCCACAGTTGCGGAACGCTGCCCAGAACAGCCGGTCCGCGATCCGGTCGACGTCGACGTCGTCCAGGAGGACGGCGGCGTCGTTGCCGCCCAGTTCCAGGGTGACCCGGGCCAGCGAGGCCGCCGCGGCCCCGGCGACGGCCCGGCCGGTGGGCACCGAGCCGGTGAAGGTGACGTGGCGGATGCCCGGGTGGGCGGCGAGACGGGCACCGAGGGGTTCACGGCCGGTGACGACGGTCAGGACGTCGTCGGGCAGGACGGTGGCGAGGACGGAGCCGAGCAGCCGGGTGGCGAGCGGGGTGTGGGGGGACGGTTTGAGGACCACGGTGTTGCCGGCCGCGAGCGCGGGCGCGAACTTCGCCGCCGCGAGCTGGATCGGGAAGTTCCACGGCACGATCGCGGCGACGGGCCCGAGGGACCGCCAGCGGACCTCGCTGTGCACGGGCCGGCCGTCGTCGATGCGGTGGGTCCTGGGGGCCAGGTCGGCGAAGTAGCGCAGCCGGGCCGCCGTACGGGCGATCTCGGCGTACGACTCGGCCAGGGGCTTGCCCTGTTCGCGCGTGAGCAGCCGGGCGAGGGCGTCGCCGGCCGTTTCCACGGCGTCGGCGGCGGCGCGCAGGGCAGTGGTACGGGCGGCGGGGTCGGAGCGCCAGCCGTGCCAGGCCCGCCGGGCCCGGGCGACCACCTCGTCCAGCTCCTCCGGCCTCCGGTCGGGGGCCTCGTCGAACGGCTCCCCGGTGGCCGGGTCGACGACGGCGAGGCGTGCGGCACGCGGCCCGGGGACACGAGCGGCTTCCGGTGTCGGCATTCCGGTGGTCAGTTCACGGCCGGGGTGCCGACGGCGTGCTCCCGGGCCTGCCGGTCCATCTCCGCCCGGAAGGCGGCGACCAGATGCGGCTGGATCCTCCCGGCATTGCGGTCGCCGCCCGAGCAGACCGCTCCCCGCACGCCCACGATGTCCGTGCCGATGCGGGTCAGCGGACCGAGATCGTCCCGCTTGACGCTGCCCGCGAGGGCGGCGAGCAGGCCGGAGGCGTGGGCGCGCCGGACGAACTCGGCGCAGGCGTCGGGCGGAACGTGGTCGAAGAGTCGCGTGCCGTCCTTGATCGCGGTGTCCAGCATGGCCGCGTCGGCACCCGCGCGGGCGGCGATGTCGGGCAGGGCGAGCGGGTTGACGCAGCCGATGCGGTGGGCGTCGGCGTAGCCCGAGGCGACGACGAGCGCCTCGGGGCGGTGGTCCTTCACCGCGCGGACGACCGCTCGCATGACCTCGATGCCCTGCTCGGGAGTCGTACAGCCGTACAGACCGACCTTGATGTACGTGGCGCCGGACACGACCGCACCGAGCGCGGCCTGCGCCACCGTGCCGGGCTTGTACGGCACGTCCCCCACGGTGGCGGACACCGGCTTGTCGGCCGGCACCGCGTCACGGATCTCCCTGATGACCCAGGGGAAGTTGGCGCCCAGCGAGCCCTCGTCGGGCTTCTTGACGTCCACGATGTCGAGGTGTTCCGCGGCCTTCGCACAGTCGAGGGCTTCCTCGACACCGTCCGGGGAGATGAGAAGCAACACCATGAACTCCTTCCGCCGCATGTCCACCTGACCGAGGACAGGGGTGCGGATCACCTGGTTCACGTGCGGGGTGCCCATCCTTTCCGCCGCTCCGCGGGCACCGGTAGGGCGCACGGAGCTCACGGGAGGTGCGTGAAGGCACGCTCATGCTGCGGTGTGCACCGCTGTGCACCGGCGCCTGTCGGCGCACGCCCGACCTGCCGACCGCCCCCGATGCCCACTTGCGTGCTCCGGGGCCCTGCCCCCACCTCAGGCACGGAAGGCCCCACGGGAGTCGCACGCCCCCGTCCCGCGGAAGTCCGCCGTGGCGGTACGCCCCGGGGGGCCGTCAGCCGGTCGGCAGGCCCTACAAGGCGCGCTGGACGCGGAGAGAGGCGCCTGCGCCGGGTTCTGCCCGTCGAGCGCCTCTCGACCGCGTCATCCGGCCGACCGGCGGTGGTCCCGTCTCGGTGCGTCCGGTCCGATCGGCGTCGGGCCGTCACCGGCGGGGTGGTCAGAAGGGCGAGACGGTCTTCACCTGGTCCTGTCGAGCACGTACGTGAACAGCATGTCCACGTGCTGTACGGCGGTGGGCGTGAGGGACGCCTCGCGCAGAGCGCGGCGGGCGGTGTCCAGGTGCCGGCGCGCTTCCTCGCGGGTCGCGGTCCGCCCGCCCAGCTCCTCCACGAGTGCCGCGACATGTGCGGCGGCCTCGTGGTCGAGCGGTCGGGGAGGGTCGAGCAGCGCCGCCAGCTCGTGCGCGGCCCGGCCTCCGCCGGCCAGGGCGGCGAGCATGGGGTAGGTCTTCTTGCCCCTGCGCAGGTCGGCGTGGACGGGTTTCCCGGTCACCGCGGGGTCGCCCCAGATGCCGAGGATGTCGTCCACCGCCTGGAAGGCGAGGCCGATATGGCGGCCCGCCCGTTCGAGCGCGTTCACGGTCGGTTCGGGGGCGCCGCCGAGGACCGCGCCGAGTGCCAGGGCGCAGCCCAGCAGGGCTCCGGTCTTGTGTTCGGCCATCGACCGGTACTGCTCCAGTCCGACCGCGCCGGGGCCGTACCACGAGCGGCGTTCGAAGCGCAGGTCCTGCGCCTGGCCGGACACCAGGGCATTCAGGGTCCGGCAGAGGCAGCGGACCGCGGACGCCGCGTGCCGGCCCGGGGCCTCGGCCAGGGTGGTCACGGCCTGGGCGAGAAGCGCGTCGCCCGCGAGAACGGCCGGGCCGGTCCCGTATGCCTTCCACACCGCCGGCCGCTGCCGACGCAGGGCGTCACCGTCCATGATGTCGTCGTGGAGGAGCGAGAAGGTGTGCACGAGTTCGACGGCCACGGCACCGGGCACGGCCTCCGCGCCATCGGCCCCGACCGCCTCGGCGCCGAGCACGGCGAACGCCTGGCGCACTCCCTTGCCCTCGGATCCGCCGGGATCCGGCGTACCGACCACGTCGGACCAGCCCAGCGCGTACGCCGCCATCTCACCGGCCCACGGATGGAGGCTGCCCACCGCCTCTACCAGCGCGGGTCGGACGAGTTCACGACAACGCTTCAGGACACGGGCCGGCGCCGCGTCGTGATCGACGTCGTGACAGGCGTTGTCATCCCTCTCGCGATCCGTGGCGTGATCACGAGAGGAACGCACCGTGGCCACGACCGCGGCACCCGGCGCGGAGGTTGTCGGGACGGCGTTCACCGCAGGCCCTCCACATCGGCGGCCTGAAGCGCCTCGGCGCCGACCGGCGGCAGCAGGGGCGTCGCTGCGCCCTGCTCGCGGCCGGCGTGGTCCGGCAGCGGCCCGACCCCCAGTTCGGCCGCTGCCTTGTCCACCATGTCCCGGGCATGCCGCAGCCCGATACGGTCCAGCGTCGAGCGCAGTTCGGCCAGGTCCGCGGCCGTGTGCGCGGCGTCGCGCCCCAGACGGGCGGAGGCCTTGACCAGCCCCAGCCGCGACAGCGCCGTCCCGCGCGGCTCGTCCATCTCCTGGAACTCCCCAAGGGCCAGCGCGTACATCTCACGGGCCTGCTCGTGGCGGCCCGCCCGGTACAGCACGTTGCCGCGCATCTTGTGGTTGTAGGCGAGGGCGCTGGAGAGCCGCATCTCCCGGCAGGCCCGCTCCGCCTGGGACAGCAGTGCCAGGGCGCGTTCCACGTCGCCGTCGCGCACGGACACCACGTCCGCGATGCCGCGCAGTGCCCATGCCCACCCGCGCCGGTCCTCGGCTCGGGCCGCCGTGTCGGCCGCCTCCTCGAACAGGGCCAGGGCCTCGTCGTACTCGCCGGTGTTGCGGTGCATCTGCGCGATGCCCTCCAGCGCCCACACCGTGTGACGGGCCTCGCCTCGGCGGCGGGCCTCGGCGAGCAGCTGCTCGTGCAGTCTCCTCACCGCCGGGTAATCGCCCTGGATGCGCCCGGTCTCGGCGAGTCCCGCCAGTGAGTAGCCGCGCACGACGACGTCACCACCCCGCTCGCCCGTCTCGGCGGCCAGCCGCAGCAACCGGTACGCCAGCCTGAACGCACCCCGCTGCCGGGCCAGCGTGCCGCCGCTCCACAGAGCCCACGCCATGGCCCCCTCGTGGCCGGCCGAACGCGCCGCCCGGTAGCTCGCCTTCCACGCGCGGTCGGCCTCCTCGATGCGCCCGAGCCTGCGGCAGGCCTCCGCGACGGCCAGCCCGCAGCGCGCCTCCTCCCGCCGGTCCCCGGCCCGTTCCGCCGTCCGCAGCTCCTCCATGCCCCGGGCCAGCACCTCGGGCAGCGAGGCGTTCACCGACAACGATCCGAGAGCACCCTGGTACTCCGGTGCCGTCGCCTTGGCCCGCGTCGTCCCACTCACCTGACCTGCCATCACACCCCTCCTCGGTCGACTCGACGATCAAGTCGACACGAATCCCAAGACGGTGACCGCAGGCCGAGGTTCCCTCCCGGCCGAGATGTCCGCCTCCCTATGGACGCGGGGTCGTCCTCAAGTGCTACGCGGTCGCCGACGACTCGTCAGCGAGATGGACGCCCAGCGGTACCGGCCCGGCCCGACTCGACGGTCACCGGCCGCCCCCACGCTCGCTCGGCTCCCCAGGGCCCCCGAGAGCCCTGGAAGCGATCAGACCAGCAGGACGATCGCCAGGGCGCCCGACGCGTCGACGACGCCGCACCATTCCGACCAGGCGCGGGGGACGACCCGGCCGGTGAGGTGGTGCGAGAGGTCCCAGAGGGCGTGGGCGAACCAGCCGGCGGCGACGACGTACAGCGCGGTCCTGCCGTCCAGGAGGAGCACCGCCGCGGCCCATGCGCAGAAGGCGACGAGCCCGGCGGTCTGGACGGTGAGCGCGCGCCGGTCGCCGAGCTCGCCGCGGGCGGCTCCGAAGGCCAGGTAGCAGAGCGGCATGACCACGAGGAGGACGGCGAGGAAGGCGGTGGGCGGGAGCCCGTCGGCGAAGGTCGCCACGGCGAGGGCGAGGGCGAGCCAGGTCGGCCAGCGGTGGGCGAGGAAGCGGATCGTCGTCATGCGTCCCACTGTCCGGCGCGGGCCCCCTCAGGTCGCCGGTTCGTTCCCGGGATGTCCGTCGTCTTGGGATGGAGGTCCGTGCGGGCTAGGGTCGAGGCATGGGGGATCGTGCGGAACGGGTGGTGGCCGTCGTCGGTTTCGAGTCGGCCGAACTGCTCGACATCGCCTGCGTCACCACGGGCCTGGCCCTCGCCAACGCTCTCGGGGACCCCGAAACGCCGTACCGCGTGCGGGTGATCGCGCCGGGCGGGGCGTCGATCCGATGCGGTACGGGGCTCCTGCTGGCCGGCGTCGAGTCCCTGGAGCGGACGAAGGGGCCGCTGGACACGCTCGTCGTCTCGGGCGGACTGGGTGTCGAGCGGTTCGCCGCGGATCCCCGCCTCGTCGGCCATGTCCGGCGCCTCAGCCGGGAGAGCCGCCGCGTCGCCTCCGTCTGCACGGGCGCGGCGGTGCTCGCCGCGGCGGGTCTCCTGGACGGCCGACGGGCCACCACCCACTGGCAGTTCGCGCCGCTCCTGGCGGACGGATACCCGGAGGTCCGGGTGGACGCGGCGCCCCTGTGGATCCGCGACGGCAACGTGTACACGTCGGCCGGCATCACCAGCGCGCTGGACCTGACCCTGGCCTTCATCGAGGAGGATCACGGTCCGGAGCCGGCGCGCCAGGTTGCGCGGCACCTCGTCGTCCACATGCAACGCCCGGGTGACCAGCGGCAGATGAGCGTGTTCACCGCCGCGCCGCCACCGCGCGAGGACACCGTCCGGGTCCTGGCCTCCTACATCGCCGCACACCCGAACGAGGACCTGAGCACGCCCGCCCTCGCCGCCCGCGCCGGGATGACGCCCCGTCACCTCACCCGGCTCTTCACCCGGTGCCTGGGGGTGCCGCCCGGCCGGTACGTCCGGGGTGTACGCACGGAGGCGGCCGCCCACCTCCTCCTGACGAGTTCGCTCCCGCTGGCGTCGGTCGCCTCCCGGTGCGGCCTCGGCACTCCGGAGGCGCTGCGCAAGGCGTTCCTGGACCGCTATGGGGTCTCTCCGTCCCGGTACCGGGACGGCGTCACGGGCTGAAGCGGCAGCACACGGGCGGGCGGGGCCGGCTTCAGCTGCCCGTGGGCGGGGCGTCCTGGTAGGGGTTGCGGGGCTCGGCGACCGGCTTCAGGGCACCGGCGTCCATGGCCGGGACGGGGTCCTCGACGGTGACGTCCTCCGGCCGCCAGACGCCCGTGACCTCGACCCAGGTGTCGTCGCCGGGGGCCCGGACACCGTGCACCTCCACCCGCAGCGTCCGCGCGTCGCCCGCGCAGCAGCCGACCTTCAGACGGTTGAGGTACCAGGTGTCCGGGCTCTTGCCGGCGGTGGCGAACCCGAGCAGCCGGATCTTCCGGCCCCGCAGGCTCGTGGACTCGTAGACGGAGCGTCCGATGAACTCCTCCAGCGCCATGGGCGTGGTCGGCGCGTCCGCCAGCTCCTCGTAGGCGGTCCGCTCGACGCGGGCCGCCCCGCCGTCCCGTGAGGCCGTGAAGGAGCCGAGCGCCGGCGGCGCGACGAACAGGAGGGTGAGGGCCGGTACGGCGAGGAGCCACGCGACCCGCGAGGCGCCGCCGTGCCCGTGTCCGTGTCCGTGCCCGTCGTGCGCTGCGACGTGGTCGTCCGCCGGATCGTGCCAGTACCCGTGCCCGGACGCGTCGCGCCGCAACACCGGCCGGCGCAGGCGTCGGGCCACCTCGGCGCCGACGCCGGCGAGGCCGAGGAGCACCAGCAGGACGCCGGACGCGACGAGGTAGGGCCACAGCCCTTCCTTCACGTACCGGAGGTACATGTCGCTGCGCACGGTGGCGCGCAGCAGGCCGGCGCCGGTCAGCACGAGGAGCAGCGGCAGGCCGAGCTCGCCGAGCGGGCGGGGGCGGGCCGCGCGGGCGGGTCGTCCGGTCACAGCAGTACACCTCCGACGAGTACGCAGGTCAGGACGGCCACGACGAACGTGGCGGCGCTGAAGCGCACCGCGAACGCCCGCCCGAAGGCGCCCGACTGCAGGGCGATCAGCTTCATGTCGACCATCGGCCCCACCACCATGAAGGCGAGGCGGGCGGTGGGCGAGAAGCCCGTGAACGAGGCCGCGACGAACGCGTCCGCCTCCGAGCACACCGAGAGCAGCACCGCGAGCACCGCCGCCACGAGGACACCCAGCCACGGGGAACCCGAGAACACCTCGAGGACGGAAGGCGGTACGAGGACGTTGAAGGTCGCCGCCGCCATGGCGCCGACGACCAGGAAGCCACCGGCGTGCAGGAAGTCGTGCTGCAGCCCGCGCCGGAAGGCGACCAGCCGACCGCCGCCCGGCGCGTGGTCGGCGTGGCCCGTCGGCAGGCGCAGCCATTCCTCGCGCCCCCACCGGATCCAGAGCCAGCCCATGACGACCGACGTGACGAGCGAGGCGCCGAACCGCGCGGCCACCATCTCCGGACTGCCGGGGAACGCGATGGCGGTCGAGACGAGTACGACCGGATTGACGGCGGGCGCGGCCAACAGGAAGGTCAGGGCGGCGGCCGGCGCCACGCCCCGGCGCATCAGGCTGCCCGCGACGGGAACCGAGGCGCACTCGCACCCCGGCAGCACCACCCCGGCGGCACCGGCCACCGGAACGGCGAGCACGGGGTTGCGCGGCAGCGCCTTGGAGAAGACCCGGGCGGGGACGAACGCCCCGATGGCCGCCGACACGACGGTGCCGAGAAGCAGGAACGGTACGCCTTGGACGACGATGGCCACCAGCAGAGTCCGCCAGGCCCCGAGCGCCGCCCAGCCGAACAGCCGCTCCAGCCACGGCCCGACCGGCACCATCACCAACGCGACCCCGACCAGCACCGAACCCACCCGGCCGCTGCGCACCGCACGCCGCTCCCCGGCGCCGCTCCCGTCAGCGGGAGCTCCCTGGCGACGGGGTGGTGCGGGTGGTGGTGATGCCGTCGCCGTACTCGTCGAGCCCTCGGCCACGCCGCGCCCCCTCGCTCTGGTCCGCCGTGGTCGGCGGAACGGGTCCAGCCCGCCCGGAGGTCACCCGGCGCGAGCGGGCACACAATAGCCGACGACAATCATGTTCATCTACGCCCTCGGGGTGACCTCTTCTCCCTGCGGCCACCGGGGCGCGGCAGGCAGCGGCGCAACCGGATCGCGGGGCCGTCGTTCACCCGCGCCCCGATGGCGGCGGCATCGGCGTTTCGGCCAACCGCCTTGTCCACCCGCCCCCTTGGGGGACGCGGGTCGGTGCATCCTCCATCCTCCGACACGCGCCGAATCTCGGGGATCCGACGGAGTCCGAAAAACACCAGTTCGATATTGCGGCGGGGGTCGTTGAGCTTCTCGACAGGCGCCGCACGACCGCTCAGGAGGACCCGCCGTTGACCTCGACTCCCGTGAACGCGCAGCAGACCGCACCACCCCCGCCCCCTCCCGCGGAGATCACCTACAGCGGGCCGCACGGCGTCAATCCGCTCGCCGCGGCGTCCTTCCGGCGCATGTGCGGGCAGATCCCCTCCGTCCTGGGCCGTATCGCGAGGCTCTCGTGGCGGGCCGACCGGCGGGCCGTCCAGTTGCTCGTCGGCTGCCAGTTGGTCACGGGCGTCTCGGCCGCCGTGCTGCTGACGGCCACCGCCCGCGCCATGGTGCCCGTCCTCGGGGCCGGCTCCGCCGGGGAGCGGCTGCGGGGCGCGTTGCCCGCGTTGCTGGTGGTGGCCGTCGCCGCCGCGCTGGCCCGTGCGGCCGGGGCCGTGTCCTCGTACGCGGAACGGCGGGTCACGCCGCGGCTGACGACGGAGACGGACTCGGCGCTGGTGGAGGCGGTGTGCCGGGTGGAGGCGGTGGCGTACGCGGAGGACGGGTTCGCGGACCGGCGCGAGGCGGCCGAGATGGGGGTGACGCGGACCCATGTGATGGTGACCGACGCCCAGCGGTTCGTGTCGGCGCTGATCCGCATGGTCACCGCCGGGGGCGTGCTGTCGGTGCTGAACCCGCTGTTGCTGCCGCTGCTCCTGCTCGCGGTTCTTCCGGCCGGTGCCGGCGCGGTGCTGAGCGCGCGGGTCGACTACGAGATCCACTACGCGAACGTGGCGGACCGCAACGTGAGGGGGATGATGCGCTGGTGGGCGACCGAGTCCCGGTACAGCGACGAGGTCCGCGCGAACTCGATGACGGACTACCTCGTCTACTGGTACCGGGCCCTGTCCGACCGGTGTGACCGGCGCAGTCTGGCCGCCGCGCCCCGGACCCTGAGGATCGCCCTGCTGTCGGCGGTGGCCGGTGGCGTCTTCCTGCTGGCGACCTGGGGTGCGCTGGCGTGGCTGGCCGTGTCCGGTCGGATCGATCTCGCGGTCGCGGCGACGGCCGTGATCGCCGTGCAGACCACGCTCGCCGCGCTGTCCCAGGTGGTCGTCGGCGCCGCCGCGGTCTTCCACACCAGCCTGTACCTGGGCGACATGCAGTCCTTCCTCGACGGCGCCGCCGCCCGTGCCCCGAGGCGCGGTCCCCGTCGTCTCGCCGCCCCGGTCGACGAGATCCGGCTGGAAGAGGTCGGGTACCAGTACCCGGGCAAGGACAAGCCCGCCGTCGACGGCGTGTCCCTGACCCTGCGGCGCGGCCAGATCCTCGCGATCGTCGGGGCCAACGGCTCGGGGAAGTCCACCCTCACCCGCCTGCTGACCGGTGTCTACCTGCCGGACAAGGGCACCGTCTCGTGGAACGGCACCGACCTCTCCGGGGTGGACCCCGCCACGGTGTGGGCGCACACCGGACTGGTGCCGCAGATCTTCGCGCAGTGGCCGCTGCGGGTCCGCGAGAACGTCACCCTGGGCCAGCCCCGGACGCACGACGACGCCCCGGTGTGGGAGGCCGTCGACGCGGTCGGGCTGCGCGACGCCGTCGAGGACCTCCCCGCCGGCCTCGACACCCTCCTCGCCCGGGACCTGTGGGGCGGCACGGAACTCTCCGGCGGCCAGTGGCAGCGCATCGCCTGCTCCAGGGCCCTGTACCGCCGGCCCGAGCTGCTGATCCTCGACGAGCCCACCTCCCAGATGGATCCCCGCGGCGAACACCAGATCTTCGAGCAGATCAAGGCCATCGCCGCCGACCGCATCACCCTCGTGGTCACCCACCGCCTGGAGAACACCCGGATCGCGGACCACATCATCGTGATGGAGCACGGCCGGATCACCGAACAGGGGCGGTACGACGAACTGGCCCACGGAGGCGGGACCTTCGCCGAACTCCTCACACTGTCGCAGGACCGCTGACCGACCCCGCCCCGCCCCGTCCCGCCCCGGCGGGACGGGGCCTGTCAAGGAGGACCCGTGCCCCCGTCCCTCACCGCTGCCCCCGCCGTCCCCTTCCGCTCCTCGTCCGCATCGCACCCGAGCGCGAGGTGCTCGGCGTGAGGCGGACGAAATCCCTGCCCGTCTTCGTGCGGCGCTGGGCGGAGCGGCGCACCGGCCCGCTCGTGGCCGTACGCGACGCATCGCACGACTGGCACCGCTCCCGGGTGTGGGAGCTGGCGGGCGGGGGCGGCGGCCGCTAGTACGTGAAGGTGTCGCCCTCGGTCAAGTTCTTCACCCGCGAGACGAGGGCCTACCGAGACGTCGTTCCCGCGCTCGGGCACCACCGGGCGCCCCAGTTCCTCGACAGCCGTGCGGACGCCTTGGCGCTCCTGCTCACCGCGGCGCCCGGTGCTCCGGCGCCGGGCCTGGACCTGACCGCTGCCACGTGGCGGGCCGTGCACGCACAGGCCGGCGAGCTGTCCGCCCGGCTCCACGAGGCCGGTCCGCTCGACCCCCGCGACCGGACGGAGGCCGAAGCGTCGCTGACCGCCGCGGCCGACGGTGCGGAGACGTACCTGGGCCGTGCCGGGGACCGGCTCACCGGCGACGAGCGGCAGCTGGTACGCGACTACGCGGCCCGGCTCCGCCGCGTGGGACCGGTGCCGCTCGGCACCATCCACGGCGACAACCAGCCGCGGAACTGGCTGTGGTCCGAGACGGGGCTCGCGCTCGTCGACTTCGAGCGCACGCGCCCCGCCGCCCGCGTACAGGACCTCGTCATCCTCGCCGCCACCGAGTGGCTCGACCACCCCGACCGCCGGCAGGCCTTCCTCCAGGCGTACGGGCGAGACCTCACCGGCGCCGAACGGCACGCGCTGCGCTGCCTGACCGCGCTCGACGCGGTCAACTGCCTGGCCTGGGGCCCGGATAACGACCACCCCGAGGTCACCGCCCGCGGCCGGCGAACCCTCGACCGGCTCATGAGGGAGGACCGACCGTGAGCGACGCCCGCGCGGCCGACCTCGACGTGCCGCGCCGCTGCGCCCTGCGGCCCTGACCACCTAGCCCCTCGAACGGAACGAAACACCTGATGCTGGACATCGAGAAGCACATCGCCGCCGTCTGGACCCTCTACGGTGCGTTCACGCGTACCCTCGGCCCGGCAGGCGAGCGGCCCGCCGGTGCGGTGTCAGTCGGACCGGGCGGGGGCCCGTAGTTCGATCGTGTAGCCGCCTTCCGGGGTGGGGGCGGCGGTCAGGGTGCCGTCGAGGAGTTCGGCGCGTTCCTTCAGGCCGATGAGGCCGTGGCGGGCGCTGGGCAGGGCGACGGACGGGCGGGTGGGGGCGGTGTTGGTGACGGTGACGCCGAAGTGGTGCGCGTCGTGCCACAGGCGTACGTCGGCGCGGGCTCCGGGGGCGTGCTTGCGCACGTTGGTGAGGGCTTCCTGGACCGTGCGGTAGACGGTGCGCTGGGCGGTGGTGCTGATCTCGGAAGGGAGCCGTCCGGTCAGGGTGGTCTCGATGCCGCTGCTGGCGATGAGCTGCTGGAGGTCGGCGAGGGTGGGCTGGGGGGTGAGTTCGGTGGCGTTGCCGCCTGAGGCGCGGAGCAGGGTGACCATGTGGCGGAGTTCGTCGAGGGTGTTCGCGCTCAGGGTGCGGATGGTGCGGGCGGCCTCGCGGGCGTCGGGGTCCTTGGCGGCCATCTGGAGGGCTCCTGCCTGGACGGCGATGAGGCTGACCTGGTGGGAGACGACGTCGTGCATCTCGCGGGCCAGTTGGGCGCGTTCGCGGGCGAGGACGGTCTGGGCGTGGAGGGCTCGTTCGTGCTCACGGGCCTCCTCGACCTCGACGAGCTGGCGGGCCACGTCGTGCCTGGCCTGGACGAGCTGGCCGAAGAGGACGGGGGCGACGGCCGTGGCCAACGTGTAGACGAACTGAACCAGCGTCCAGGCCCGTTCGCCGTCGGACGCGTCGGACATCGGCCACAGGAGGGTGGCCGCCACGGCGTTCAGCAGGGCGCAGCCGGCGAGCAGCGGGCGGTTCCTGGTGGCCGCGGCGAGCGTGTACAGGGCGGCGATCGGCGCGACGGCCACGTCCATGAACAGGGTCATGGGGAGGGTCAGCAGGAAGACGGCCAGCGGGAAGCGTCTGCGCAGGAGCAGGCCGGCGGAGCCGGCGGCGGCGCAGGCCCACATCACGGGGGTGCCCTCGCCCACGAGGTTGATCCACGCGTCGAGCGCGGCCAGCACCACAAGTCCCGTGTCGACG
Source organism: Streptomyces roseofulvus (assembly GCF_039534915.1). Taxonomy (NCBI): domain Bacteria; kingdom Bacillati; phylum Actinomycetota; class Actinomycetes; order Kitasatosporales; family Streptomycetaceae; genus Streptomyces; species Streptomyces roseofulvus. The sequence goes on from NZ_BAAAWE010000001.1 coordinate 517,651, forward strand.
GCCCAGGGCGGCAGCCGCCGCCAGACCGTCCGGACCGTGCTCATCGTCCGTCGCCCCGTGCCGTGCCGTCGGCGGCGTCGTCGTGGGTGAGCAGGCCGGCGCGCTCGGCGAGGAGCGCGGCCTGGACGCGGCTGGAGACCCGCAGCTTGGTCAGGATCGAGCTGACGTGGTCCTTGACGGTGCCCGCGCTCAGGTGGATGCGGGTGCCGATGTCGGCGTTGGAGAGTCCTTCCGCGACGAGCACGAGGACGTCGCGTTCCCGGTCGCTGAGGAGGCCGACGCGCGCGACGTCCGCGTCCGGGGGCGCTCCGGCTCCCGGGTGGCCGCGGAGCAGGGCGCGCGACGCCTTCGGGGACATCACGACGCCGCCCGCGGCCAGGGTGCGGACCAGCTGGGCGAGCTGTTCCGGCTCGCTGTCCTTGAGGAGGAAGCCAGACGCTCCCGAGCGCAGGGCGGTGAGGACGTACTCGTCGGTGTCGAAGGTGGTCAGCATGGCCACGTGCGGCGGGTCGGGCAGTTCCTGGAGCTGCCGCAGGACGGTCAGGCCGTCGACGTCCGGCATGCGGATGTCGAGGAGGACGACGTCCGGCCGCTCGCGCCGGATCACGTCGGCTGCCTGGGCGCCTTGGGCGGTCGCCACGACCTCGATCCCGTCGGCCGCGTTCAGGATCATCTCGAAGCCTGACCGCACCAGGGCCTCGTCGTCGACCACCACCACCCGGACCACCGGCGTCCCGCCTCACACTCTCGTCTGCGCTGTCCCGCCGCTCGGCGACCCGTACACCCGGGGCTTCGCGTGCTCGTACGGGCTCGCCTGACGTCGACCGTACGTCCGGCAGGGTACGTGGTGACGTGATCACCCGGTGCCCGTGGACACCCGGCGGGTCGGCTCCAGCCGGTCGGGGGGTGTGCTCCGGCCGGTCGGCGGGGGCGCCGCCGAAAGCTGCCGGATGGTCCGCCTCGGTACCGCGCCGGGAGATTCCTCGTATGACACAGACACAGCCTCCGCAGGCGACCCCAGCTCCGCGGGAGCACCCGGCTCCCCCACCCGCAGCCTCGCCCGGCCCCGCCGGGAATCCTTCGGGCGCCTCGTCGACGGGGCGCCTGGTCGGCGTGGACCTGGCCCGCGCCCTGGCGGTGTCCGGGATGTACGTCGTCCACATCGGCCCGCCCCTGTCGTCCACGCACGGCGTCGGCACCTGGGTCCGGTATCTGGCCGACGGACACTCGTCGGTCCTGTTCGCCACCCTCGCCGGGTTCTCGCTGATGCTGATCGCGGGCCGCCGCGAGCCGAAGACCGGCCTGGCCGGCCGGCAGGCGAAGGCCCGGATCGCGCTCCGCGCCGTGATCCTGCTGGCGCTGGGAACGGTGCTGGCGCGGGAGTACGGGGGCGTGATCATCCTGGGCTTCTACGGCGTCTACTTCCTCCTCGCCCTGCCCCTGCTGCGGCTGTCCGCCAAGGCACTGGCGATCACCGCGGCCGGGCTCGCGCTCGTCACGCCGCAGCTGGCGTTTTTCCTGAACGCGCTGCTCGGCGAGTCCGTCCGGCAGACCGTCGACGCCTACGACCCGCTCAAGAGGATCAGCGAGGTCGGCGTGCTCGACCTGCTGCTCACCGGCTTCTACCCGACGATCACCTGGATGTCGTTCGTCGTCGCCGGCATGGCGCTCGCCCGCCTCGACCTGTCGGCCGTCCCCGTCCAGCGGTGCCTGGCCGCGCTCGGCGCCGCCCTGACCGCCGGCGCGTACGGCCTGTCGCTGCTGCTGGCGGGCCCGAACGCGCTGCGCAGCATGGCGGAGGACGGGAAGTCGTCCGCCGGGTTCGAGAAGGCGTCGTCGTCCGGCAGCGGATCCTTCGAGGCCCCGCGGCGGGCGGCCTCGGAACTGCTCTCCGCCGGGCCGCACAGCGGCACCACCTTCGACATCATCGGCAGCGTCGGCGTCGCCATCCTCGTCATCGTCGGTGCGGCGGTGCTCATGGACCGCCTGCCGCGCCTGCGCACCCTGGCGAAGCCCGTCGTCGCCGTGGGCACCATGTCCCTGACGGCCTACGTCGGCCACTTCGTCGCCCAGTCCCTGCTCGGGGTCTCGGCCGGCGAGAGCACCCAGACGTCCTGGATCCCCGTGCTCACGTTCGTCCTCGGGGCGATCGCCTTCGCCGCGGTATGGTCCCGCTTCTTCCGCCGCGGACCGCTGGAGGCGTTGCTCAACGCCGCGACGAAGCCCGCGAAGCACGTGCGCTGACGCCGGCCGGGGCGGGCCGTCTTCGATGGCCCGCCCCGTCTCCGCCTCCCGTCGACCGGCGCTCGGCCTGGCTCACGAGGCGGCAGCGCCGGGGCCGGCCCCTCAGCCGGCGGCGCCGCCCGCCGGGGTCAGGAGTTGGGTCGCGGCGAGTCGGGCGTACAGGGCGTCCTCGGCCACCAGCTCGTCGTGGGTGCCGATGGCGCGGACCCGGCCGGCGTCCATGACGACGATGCGGTCGGCGTCGGTCACCGTCGACAGGCGGTGGGCCACGACCAGGACGGTGGTCTCCCGTGCCGTCTCGGCGATGACGTCCCGCAGGGCCAGTTCGTTGACCGCGTCGAGCTGCGAGGTCGCCTCGTCGAGGAGCAGCAGCCGGGGCCTGCGCAGCAGGGCGCGGGCGATCGCGACGCGCTGGCGCTCGCCGCCGGACAGCTTGGAGCCGCGGTGGCCCACCAGGGTGTCCAGGCCGTGCGGGAGACGGTCGACGAGGGTGTCGAGTCCGGTCCGGGCGAGGACGGCGCGGACGTCGTCGTCCGTCGCGCCCGGTGCGCTGAAGACCAGGTTCTCGCGCAGCGTGCCGGCCAGGACGGGTGCGTCCTGCTCGACGTACCCGATGACGGACCGCAGTTCGGACAGCGGCCACTGCCGTATGTCCCTGCCGTCGACGAGGATGCGGCCGCCGGTCGCCTCGTAGAACCGCTCGATGAGCGCGAAGACCGTCGACTTGCCCGCGCCCGACGGCCCGACGAAGGCCGTCATCCCGGCGCCCTGCACCTCGAAGTCCACCTGGCGGTGGACGGGGGGCAGCCCGGGACCGTACCGGAAGGACACGTCCTCGAAGCGGACCGACGCCGGACGCGCCTCGGTCCGCACCGGCTCGTGCGCCGGCGGCGGCTCCGCCGGCAGGCGGTCCACCTCCGCGATCCGGGCGATCGCGGCCGCGCCCTCCTGGTACGCGGTGGCGGCCTCGACCAGCCTGTACACCGGCTCCATGAGGGAGAAGAGGTACAGCAGGAAGGCGATGAGCGTGGAGACGGGAATGTCGCCGGACGCCACGCGCGCCCCGCCGACCGCGAGCACCGCGAGGAACGCCAACTCGACGGCGAGGTTGTCCGCGGTCCCCAGCAGCGCCTCCCACTTGGCGCCGCGCACGCCGTGCCGCCATGCCCGCCGGGCCGACGCCTCGACGCGGGCGGTCTCCCGCTCCTCGGCGCCGGAGGCCTTCACCGTGCGGAACGCGCCGAAGACCCGCTCCAGGTCGGTGAACATCTCGCCGACCGCGGCCTGGGAGCGCTCGGCGGCCCGCCCGATCCTCGGCATCACGAGGCCGGCGCCCGCGCCGACGACCGCGACCACGCCGAGCGTGACGCCGAGCAGGACGACATCGAGGAAGGCCATCACCACGACGGCCGCGATCAGCGTGACCGTCCCGGTCGCGGCGTTGACCACCGCCTGGGTGCTCACCGCCCGCAGCAGCGTGGTGTCGGAGGTGACGCGGGACATCAGATCGCCCGGCTGCGTCCGGTCCACCGCGGTGAGCCGCAGCCGCAGCAGCCGGCCGACGAGGCTGCGGCGGGCGGCCAGGACCACCGACTCCGCCGTCCGTTCCAGGACGTACGCGCCGAACGCCTCGGCCACCGCGCTCAGCAGCACCAGCACGGTCAGCGCCCACAGGACCGTGGCGAGCGTGCCGCCGGACGAGAGCCGGTCGACCAGCGCCTTCGTGGCCAGCGGCTGCAGCAGCCCGCCGGCCGCCCCCACGAGCGTCGACAGCAGGCCCAGGGCCACGGTCCGGCGGTGCGGGCGGATGTACGTGTACAGCGCCCTGAGCGTCTCGCGGACGCGCAGGGACTCGGCACCCGTCGCCTCCGGGGCGGATGCGGTGTTCACAGGATTCCTTTCAGCGAGGGGGTCCGGCGGCCGTGGCGACGATCAGGTGCACCACGGCCTCGCGGAGATCAGGGCGTGCGGCCACCAGACAGAGGCCGCACGCCACCGACGCCGTCACGAGGAGCTCCCCGAACCCGCTCGTGGGCCGCCGGACGGGTTCTCGCGTCACCGTGGCGGCCGGGGACCGGCGGATGGTGGAGGGCGCCTTCTCCTGGGTGCGTCGGGTCATGCCTCCAGGGTGGAAGCCGGGGCGCTCCGTCGGCCATCCGCCGATCGGCGGGTGCGCCCCCGCCGTCAGGCGGCCTCGGCGAGGACGCGGTTGACCAGGGTGGTGAGCTCGGCCGGGGTCCCGGCCGCGGCGAACTCCTGCTCGTCGAGGGCCACGCCGAACTCCCGTTCCAGACGGCTCAGTGTCTCCAGCATGGCCAGGGAGTCGTAGCCGAGCGAGGCGAACTCGATGTCCTCGGGGCTGCGGTCGGTCTCGATCGCGTCGCCGTCGCCGGCGCACTCGCGCAGGATCTCCATGAGCCTGTCGGTCGTCAGTCGGTCCATGATCGCCATGTCTCCTGTCAGGGGTGTGGGGGTGGGACGGGTGGGGTCAGTTCGGGGCCGTGACGACCAGGGCCGAGTTGAACCCTCCTTGTCCCCGGGCGAGGATCAGCGCCGCGGCGAGCGGGACCCGGCGCGGGGCCGTCACGAGGTCGAGGGTGTGGTCCGGCAGCGGTCGGGCGACGTGGACGGTCGGGGGGATGACGCCGTCGCGCAGCGCCAGGAGGGCCGTGGCGACGTCGACGGCGGGGCCTCCGGCGCTCAGCCGGCCGGTCATGGTCTTGGGCGCGGTGACCGGGACCCCGTGGGGTCCGAAGAGGGAACGCAGCGCGTCGGCCTCGGCGGCGTCCTGCTCCGGGGTGCCCGCGGCGTCGGCGAAGACGACGTCGATGTCCTCGGGCCCGAGCCCGGCGTCGTCGAGGGCGGCGCGGGCGGCCCGTTCGAGGTTCGCGGGGCGGCCCGAGCCGGGCGGCGGGTCGAAGGTCGCCGCGTAGCCCGCCAACCGACCGTACCGACGGCGGGCGCCGCGCGCCCGTGCGGACTCCTCGCTCTCCAGGACGAGCAGGGCGCCGCCCTCCCCGGGCACGTAGCCGGCCGCGTCGGCGGCGAAGGGCCGGTAGGCGAGGGCCGGGTCGGACTCCCGGCTCATCCTGTCGGTGCTGAGCTGGGCCACCCAGCCCCAGGGGCAGGGGGATCCGTCCACGGCTCCGGCGAGCACCATGGGCTGTCCCCGCCGGAGCTGCCTGCGGGCCTGCCCGAGGGCGTCGAGGCCGCCCGCCTGTTCGGTGACCAGGGCTCCGGCGGGGCCGCGCAGTCCGTGCCGGATGGAGACCTGTCCGGTGTTCACGGCGTAGAACCAGGCGAAGGACTGGTAGGCGCTGACGTACTCGGGCCCCCGGCCCCACAGGTTCTGCAGCTCGCGGTGGCCGAACTCGAAGCCGCCCGCCGACGCGGCGGTGACGACGCCCACTCCGTACTCCGGGAGCAGGGCAGGGTCGAACCCCGCGTCCGCGAGGGCCCAGTCGGAGGCCACCAGCGCCATCCGGGTCATGTGGTCGGTCTGGGGCAGGAGCCGGCTGGGCAGGTGCTCCTCCGGGACGAAGTCGGCGACCTCGCCGGCGAGTCGGCTGGGGTAGCGCTCGGCGTCGAACCGCGTGACGGGGCCGATCGCCGAGGCGCCGCTCAGGGTGTTCGTCCAGTGCTCCTCGTGACCCAGCCCGGTGGGGGCCAGGACCCCCATCCCGGTGATCACCGTGTCCGCGTTCACGCCGCCGCCCTGCCGCGGGCGCCGGATCCGGACAGCACCATGGCGCTCTGGAAGCCCCCGAACCCGCTGCCGACCGTGAGGACGTTGTCGACCGGCAGGGAGCGGGCCTCCAGGGGGACGTAGTCCAGGTCGCACTCGGGATCGGGCTCACGCAGATTGGCGGTGGGCGGGACCGCGTCGTGGCGGATGGCGAGGGCGCACGCGGCGATCTCCAGGGAGCCGATGGCGCCCAGCGAGTGTCCGATCATCGACTTGATGCTGCTGACGGGTGTCCGGTAGGCGTGCTCCCCGAGGCTCGCCTTGAAGGCCGCGGTCTCGTGGCGGTCGTTCTGCCTGGTGCCCGAGCCGTGCGCGTTGACGTAGTCGATGGCGGACGGCTCGGTGCGGGCGGTGGCGAGCGCGACCCTGATCGCCTCGGCCATCTCCCGCCCGTCGGGCCGCAGCCCGGTCATGTGGAAGGCGTTGCAGCGGGAGGCGAATCCGGAGATCTCCGCGTACACCTGGGCGCCCCGGCGGCGGGCGTGCTCCCGCTCCTCCAGGACGAAGACGGCGGCCCCCTCGCCGAGGACGAAACCCCGGCGGGTGCGGTCGAAGGGACGGGACGCCTCGGCCGGCCGGTCGTTGTCGGGGCTCGTGGCCTTGATCGCGTCGAAACAGGCCACGGTGATGGGCGAGATGGGCGCCTCGGTGGCCCCGGCCACCATCACGTCGACGGCGCCCTCCGCGATCAGGTCGGCGGCCCGGCCCACGGCGTCGAGGCCCGAGGTGCAGCCCGTGGACACCAGGGAGACCGGTCCTTCCGCCGCGATGCGGTCGTAGGCCACTTCGGCGGCGATGGAGCTGGGCACGAAGTAGTCGAAGAGGTGGGGCACCGCGTAGGCGTGGTCGACGAGCCACCGGCTGCCGCTGTCGCTGACGACGGCGTACTCGTTCTCCAGGCTGGTGGTGCAGCCGACCGCGCTGCCGATGACCACGCCGATCCGGGAGCCGTCCAGGGCCTCGCGGTCGATCCCGCTGTCGTCGATTCCCTCCCGCGCGGCGACCACCGCGAATTGCGTGGCCCGGTCCATTCGGCGCGTCTGCCTGGGCGTGAGACCTGCCGCCGCGGCGTCGAAGTCGCATTCCGCGGCAATGCGGGAACGATAGGGCGCGGGATCGAAAGCCGTGATGGCGCGGGTGGCGGTGCGACCTGCCGTCAGAAGGTCCCAGAACGGTTTCACGCCGATGGCACCGGGAGCCACGACCCCGATTCCCGTGATGACCACACGCCGATTCGTCGTCGTATTCATCCGCGTCCCCCTTCGCCGGTGCTTTCAGCTCTGTTCGTGACGGAGCAGAGCCTTGCGTCGCCCTTATCGGAAGTGTCCACGCGACGAGCGTGCGCGGATTGGCTCGCAGCGGACTCAATGGCGATTGGAGGAGCGCCGAGAGGCTTGACACGGGCGCCGGAAGCGTGTCGGACGGGGCGCCCGGGAGCGTCGCGGAGCGGTCCCTCCGTTTGAGTCCCGCTGGAGGAACGCTGGAGCCGGGGGGCCGGTCGTGGCCCCGGGCAGGGCGCGTACCGGCCGATCTGCCTGGCTCATTCGTACGGCCGAGGCGCGTCCGACGCCATCCGGGGTCGATCCGGAGGGCGATGTTCCGGCCGTACGTGGCGGGAAGCGACCCCCTCGCGCATGGGTCCCCGACATAGGCCGGAGGCCGCGATCCACCAGTTGGCGCCTTCCGAATACGAGCCCGGCCGGCGGACCGCGGCGGGATCGAATCTTCGCCAGTCACCGATGAACGCGGCTTTATGGGAACTTTTCCAGGACCCCGAATCGAGATCCGGCAAGTGGGACATTTCACCTCCCCCTCGGTCATTCATCGGCGCTCCTCCACTCTCCCGACCCGACGTTGACCAGTCGATTTCAAGGACCTAACGTGACGTCGGGGCGACCGGCGACGGCGAGAGGCACCCACGGTGTGGCGACGACAGGCCGCGCGCGTCTCCGCCGAATTGGAAGGAGCATCGTGGAGTTCCGACTCTTGGGTCCCGTCGAAATCCTCTGGCGAGGCCGGAACATCATGCCGACCGCGCCCAAACCGCGTCAGGTCATCTCCCTGCTCATGCTGCGGCACAACACCGTGGTGCAGGCGTCCGAGCTGATCGACGAGTTATGGCCCGAGTTCCCGCCCCCGAGTGCGGTGACCACCCTGCAGACGTACATCTACAAGTTCCGCAAGCTCCTCCTGAAGCAGGGACTCGGGAACCTGCTCCAGACCCAGCCGGGCGGATACAGCCTCACCATTCCCTCGTCGAGCCTGGACGTCAGCCGGTTCGAAAGTCGGGCGGAGGAAGGCCAGGAGCTGCTCCAGCGGGGCGATTCCGCGGGGGCGCTGGCCTGCTTCGAGCAGGCACTGGCGGTCTGGCGCGGACCCGCGCTCGCCGACGTCGAGACCGGGGGACGGCTCTTCTCGTACGTGACCCGGCTGGAGGAGCTGCGCTTCCGCATCCTCGAACTGCGGATCGAGGCCGACCTGGAGCACGGCCGGCACCGCGAACTCATCAGTGAACTCAAGGCGTTGGTGCTGGCCCATCCGCTGCACGAACACCTCCACGGACTCCTGATGGTGGCCCTGCACAGGTCCGGCCGGCGTCACGAGGCACTGGAGGTCTACCAGAGCCTGCGGCAGAAGATGATCGACGAACTCGGCCTCGAACCCGGCAAGGAACTCGCGCGTCTTCAGCACACCCTGCTGTCTGACTCCCCCGGCGACCCCGAGGAGCCACCGCGGCGGCCGCGGAGCGGGCCCGCCGCGCCGCCGGGCCCCGCCCCCGCTCCGGTGCCCCAGGTCCTCGCGCACCCGGACGCGCCGGCGGGTGGCGTCCCGGCGCCCCTCACTCCCCCGGCGCACCCCGCACCTCTCGCTCCCCCGTCACCGCCCGTGCCGCCGCTCCGGCCCGTCCCCGTGCCGGGGGCCCTGGTCCCGGCCGCGCCCTCCTCCCTGGCCCCGCCGTCGCCCGCGCCGCACCTTCCGGTGCCCGGCGCCGGTACCGCCCACGTCCCCGCCCCCTCACCCGTCGCCGTGCGGGACGCGATCGGGACGCCGGCCCAACTGCCGGCCGGGCTGGCGGGGTTCGTGGGCCGTGACGACGTCCTCAGGGAACTGGAGGCGGCGTTGCGCAGGCCCGGCGGACCGGCTGCCGAGGGCACGGCCGCGCACATCGGGGTCGTGACCGGACCGCCGGGCATCGGCAAGAGCGCGGTGGCCGTCCACCTGGCGCACCGGCTCCGCCCGCACTTCCCCGACGGGCAGCTCTACGCGGATCTGCGCGGCTCCTGCGCCGAACCGCGCGACCCCGCCGAGGTGATCCGCGGCTTCCTGCGGGCCCTGGAGGTCCCTCCCTCGCGCATCCCCGAGGGCCTGGAGGAGTGCGGGGCGCTGTTCCGGTCCCGTACGGCAGGACGCCGCGTGCTGGTGCTCCTGGACGACGTGGCGTCCTCCGCCCAGATCCGGCACCTGCTGCCCGCCGACCCGCGCTGCGCCCTCCTCGCCACCGGTCGCCGGCGGATGACCGCCCTGGTGGAGGCCGAGCGCGTCGAGCTGGGTCCGCCCTCGCCCGAGGAGGCCCTGGAGATCCTCGCGGTCCTCGCCGGCCGGCAGCGGGTGGACAGGGAGCCGGAGTCCGCGCACCGGACCGTCGAGCTGCTCGGCCGGCACCCCCTGGCGCTGCGGTGCGTGGGCGGGCGGCTCGCGGGCCGGCCCGGGCTCTCGCTGGCGGCGCTCGCCGACCGGCTGGAGGCGACGCCGCGGATCCTCGACGTGGCCCGGCTCGGGGAGCTGGACGTGCGCTCGCGGTTCGCCGCGAGCTACGCGGTCCTCGGCCGTCAGGAGCAGGGGGTCTTCCGGCTGCTCAGCATGGTGGGCGAGGCCCCCTTCACGGCGTCGCAGGCGGCCGAGTCGCTGAGCCTGCCGCTCCAGGGGCTGGAGTCCGCCCTCGAGGTGCTCGCCGACCACCACCTGCTGGCCACGGACCGTTGTGCCGACGGCGTCGGCCACTACTTCTTCGACCGGCTGACCCTGGCGTACGCCAGGGAACGCCTGGAGGAGACGCTCGCCGCGCCGCCCGTGGCCGAGGAGGTGGCGGCCAGGTGACGCGGGTTCGGCGCCCGGGGTCAGCCGGTGTCGAGACGTTCTCCACGGGCCGCTGCCAGGCTCCCCGGCACGCGTCCGCAGGTGTCGGACGGACACGACGAGCAGAAGGGTCCCGCCCATGCCGAACGGGGAGCAGCAGGAGTCCGACGTGGTCGGCGCGGGGGGTGCCGCCGGCCGGGAGGGGCCCGGTCCGGAGGTGACCTTCGTCAACAGGTTCACCGTCCACGGGGCGCCCGAGGAGTTCGAGGAGGTGTTCGCCCGGACGTCGGCGTTCATGGCGCGGCAGCCGGGTTTCGTCCGGCACAGTCTGCTGCGGGAGGTGGACGATCCGGCGGGCTATGTGAACCTCGCCGTGTGGACGGACCGGGCCTCGTTCCGGCGGGCGGTGCGGCAGCCCGGTTTCGCTCCGCACGCCGCCGCCCTTCGGGCGCTGAGCCGGAGCGAGAACGGGCTCTTCACCGCCCGCCTCTCGGTCACGGCGGCCGAGCCCCACGAGGCCGGGGCCGCCGTCGGCCACGGCGAACGGACGGTCAGGTCAGGGTCTTGAGGACGTCGCGCAGGGCCTCGACGACGCGGTCCTGCGCGTCCGGGGTCAGCGAGGGGTACATCGGCAGCGAGAAGATCTCGCGCGCCAGCCGCTCGGTGACGGGCAGGGAGCCTTCCCGGTAGCCGAGGTGCGCGAAGCCGGTCATCGTGTGGACCGGCCAGGGGTAGCTGATGTTCAGCTCGATGTCCCGCTCCCGGAGCGCCTCGATGATCGCGTCCCGGCGGGGGTGGCGCACCACGTACACGTAGTGGACGTGGTCGTTGCCCGGGGCGGTCTCCGGGAGGACGAGGTCGGTGTCGCCGAGCCCCTCGGCGTAACGCCGGGCGATCTCCCGGCGGGCCGTCACATACGTGTCGAGCCGCCGGAGCTTGCGGCGCAGGATCTCGGCCTGCACCTCGTCGAGCCGGCTGTTGTGGGCGGGCAGGTCGGTGACGTAGTACCGCTCCTCCATCCCGTAGTAGCGCAGCCGGCGCAGCCGGCGGTCCGCTTCCTCGTCGGAGGTGAGGACCGCGCCGCCGTCGCCGTAGGCGCCGAGGACCTTGGTCGGGTAGAAGGAGAAGGCGGCGGCCGTGCCCATGGTCCCGGCCGCGCGGCCGTGATGACGGGCTCCGTGGGCCTGGGCGCAGTCCTCCAGGACGGCCAGGCCGTGCCGGGCGGCGAGCTCCTCCAGGGGCGCCATGTCGACGCACTGGCCGTAGAGGTGGACCGGGAGCAGGCAGCGGGTGCGCGGGGTGAGGGCGGCCTCGACCTTCGAGACGTCCATGAGGTAGTCCTCGCGCACGTCGACGAAGACCGGGGTGGCGCCGGCGCCGGCGATGGCGACGACGGTGGGGGCGGCGGTGTTCGATACGGTGATCACCTCGTCGCCGGGGCCGACCCCGAGGGCCTCCAGGCCGAGCTTCACGGCGTTGGTGCCGTTGTCCACCGCGACGCAGTGCCGGACGCCGTGCCGGGCGGCGAACTCCTCCTCGAACGACCGTACGCTGTCGGCGAGGACCAGCCGGCCGGAGCCGAAGACGGTGTCCACCGCGTCGAGAATCTCCTCGCGTTCTGCCGCGTACTCGTCCAGATATCCCCACACACGAATGGTCACAGGAATTCTCCATTTCCGCTCGGATGGGCACCGAGTTCAGCGGATCGGACTCGTATCCAGCTCGATTCCACCTCGACCTGGAATTCCTTTCCTTGCGGCTCCCGATACCGCGTGGCTAGCATCGCGTCCATGAAAGGAATCATTCTGGCCGGGGGTACGGGAAGCCGATTGCACCCGATCACGCTGGCCGTTTCCAAACAGCTCTTACCGGTCGGCGACAAACCGATGATCTACTATCCGCTCTCGGTGCTGATGCTCGCGGACATCAGGGACATCCTCCTCATCACCACCCCGCACGACCTGCCGCTGTTCCGTCGGCTGCTCGGTGACGGCAGCCAGCTGGGGCTGCGTATCGACTACGCGGAGCAGGCGAAGCCGAACGGGATCGCGGAGGCGTTCGTCATCGGTGCCGACCACATCGGAGACGATTCCGTGGCACTGGTGCTGGGCGACAACATATTCCACGGACATTCCTTCTCCGAGGTTCTCCGACAGGAGCGGGAGAAACTGGACGGGTGCCTGCTGTTCGGGTACGAGGTACACGATCCCGAGCGGTACGGGGTCGGCGAGACCGATGGGGACGGCATGCTGATATCCATCGAGGAGAAGCCGGACCGGCCCCGCTCGAACCGTGCGATCACGGGCCTCTACTTCTACGACAACGACGTGGTCGCCCGGGCCGCCGCCCTGCGGCCCTCGGCGCGCGGCGAGCTGGAGATCACCGATCTGAACCGCGTGTACATGGAGCACGGACGGGCCCGGTTGCGGGAACTCGGCCGCGGCTTCGCCTGGCTGGACACCGGGACCCCGGAGTCCCTCCTCCAGGCGGCCCAGTACGTACGGACCCTGGAGGAGCGGCAGGGGGTGCGGATCGCCTGCGTGGAGGAGGTGGCGCTCCGGAGGGGCTTCATCGGTCCGGAGGAGTGCCACCGGCTGGGCGCGCGGCTGGGGAACTCGGACTACGGCCGCTACGTCATGGCCATCGCCGGCGAACACTCCTCCTCCGTGTGAGACGCCGGCTGTCAGGGGCGGCGCGCGACGAAGAGCCCCCGTGCCGTCCACCGCGGCCGGACGTACTCCGCCGGGCACCCGGCGTCGGCGAAGGCGGCCAGGTACTCGTCCCGGGTGAACAGGGTGAGGAGGTCGACCTCGGTGAACTCCCTGATGCCTCCGGCCTCGCCGATCACGAACCGCACCTCCATCCGCGTGGTCCGGCCCTCGCGGGTGGAGTGCGAGATCCGGGCGACCGTGCGGTGCTCGTCGCTCGCCAGGTCACCGGCCACGTAACCGTCGAGGAACCGTTCGGGGAACCACCAGGGTTCGACGACGAGCACCCCTCCGGGCCTCAGGTGCCGGGCCATCGCGGCGACCGCCGCCCGCATGTCGGGGACGGTCCTCAGATAGCCGATCGCGGTGAACAGGCAGACCACGGCGTCGAAGGTGCGCCCGAGGTCGAAGGCGCGCATGTCGCCCTGGTGCAGCGGCACGCCGGGGAGCCGGCCGGCGGCGCGTTCGAGCATGGCCGGGGAGAGTTCGAGCCCTTCGGTGTGGGCGAACAGGCGGTCGAACGCCTCCAGATGGGCGCCGGTGCCGCACGCCACGTCCAGCAGGGAGTCGGCGGCGGGCAGCTGGTTCCTGATCAGGCGGGTGGTCTCGGCGGCCTCGGCCGCCCAGTCCTTGCCACGGGCGCGATAGACCAGCTCGTAGACGTCCGCCAGGTCGTGGCCGAACATCGGCCTCCTTCGGGTCGGGGCACGGGTGATGGGGCGGGGCGGGCTCAGTCCTCGACGAGGGCGACCGCGCGGGTCCAGCCGGCTCCGGCGCCGGCGATCTTCACCGGGAGGCAGGAGACCCGGAAGCCGTACGGTGCGGGCAGCGCCTCCAGGTTGGCCAGCCGTTCGATCTGGCAGTACTCGCGGTCCCGGCCGATCATGTGCGCGGGCCACAGCACGTCGCGGTCCCCGGTGGCCCGGTAGCGGGCGATGATGTCGCCGAAGGGGGCGTCCAGGCTGAACGCGTCCGTGCCGATGACCCGGACGCCGAGATCGAGCAGGAGGTGGACGGCGGGGCCGTCGAGCCCGGCGAAGTCGGTGAAGTACCGCTCGGTCCCCCGGTGGCGCTGCGCACCGGTGTGCAGCAGGACGATGTCCATGGGGCGCGGGGTGCGGCCGATGCGGGCGAACTCCTTCTCCAGCCGGTCCGCGCCGATGACCCCGGTGGGCGCGTCGGTGAGGTCCAGCACCATGCCGGGACGCAGGAACCAGTCCAGCGGCATCTGGTCGATGTGCCGGGGCACGCCGTCGCCGTAGCCCGCCGTGGACCCGTAGTGGGAGGGCGCGTCCACGTGGGTGCCGGTGTGGCTGGTGAGGGTGATGCGGTCGAGGGAGAGGAACTCGCCGCCGGGGAGCTCGTCGGGGTCCAGGCCGGTGCCGAAGTGGGCGCGCATCTCCTCGCTCATGTGCAGGGCGCCCTCGCGGGGGGTGAGGACGTGGTGCTCCACGGGGTCGGGTTCCCAGAGCGTCGCGTCCACCGCCGAGGACAGGTCGATGAGCCTCACGGCACGCCTCCATGGGGTCGGGGCCGGTTCAGGGTCGGCATCCTCCCGGCCGGGCCCGGAGCAACGGTCGAGCCGGGCTGGAGTCCGGGGCCCACGGGGCACGAGCCCGGTTCCAAGGCGGCGCGCCACCATCGGCGGCAGCTGCCCGCGTCGGCGCGGGCGAGGAGGGAGATCCGTGAGGGACACCATCAGCCCGGCGTACGCGTCGCTGTGCGCCGAGATCCAGCGGTTCCATGCCCGGCAGATGCAGCTGCTGGACTCGGGCGACGCCGAGGCGTGGGCCGCCACCTTCACCGAGGACGGCCTGTTCGCACCGCCGTCGCTGCCCGAGCCGGTCCGCGGGCGCGCCGCCCTGGCGGCCGGGGTCCGCGCGGCGCACGCGGAGCTGGCCGCCGAGGGCGAGGTGCGCCGGCACCTGCTGACCACGGCCGCGGTGGAGGACCCCGGACCGGACGGGTCGGTGCGGGTGCGCTCGTACGTGCAGGTGGTGGCGACCCGGCGGGACGAGGCGCCGCGTCTGCTCCTCATGTGCGTGTGCGACGACGTCCTGGTCGTCGAGGACGGGGAGTGGCGGGTGCGCGAGCGGTACGTGAGCCGCGACGACCGGGCCTGAGCGGGGCGCCGCCCGGGAACGGCCGAGCCCGGTGGGACGTCGTGGCGACGTCCCACCGGGCTCGCGCGTGCCCGCGGCGCCCGTCAGCGGACGGTGTCGGCCGAGACGACCGCCGGTTTGGGGAAGGGCAGGATGAACCGGCCTCCGGCCCGCAGGAAGTCCGCCTCCTTGCGGAGGATCTCGTCCGCGTAGTTCCACGCCAGCATCAGATAGACGTCGGGCGGGTCGTTGCGGGCGTGGTCGGGGCTGCGGACCGGGATGTGGGTGCCGGGCAGCACCTTGTCCTGTTTGAGCGAGGTGGTGTCGGTGCAGTAGGCCACCTCGTCGGGCCCGAGCCCGCAGATGTTGAGGATCGTGGTGCCCTTGGCCGAGGCGCCGTAGCCGGCGATCCGCTTCCCCTCCGCGAGCAGCGAGCGGACCAGGGCGGGAAGCTCCTCGCGGACGGCCCGGACGCCCCGGGCGAACTCCCGGTAGGCGGCGTCGGTGCCGAGCTCGGCCCGTTCCTCCGCCGCCATCAGCTCGCCGACCGCGTCGGTGACGGGCCGTCGGGCCTCGGGGCGGCCGACCAGGACGAGGAGCGAGCCGCCGTGGACCGGGAGCCGCTCCACGTCGAAGAGGCTCAGACCGTGCCGGGTGAACAGGGTGTCGAGGGTGCGGACGAGGAAGTACGACAGGTGCTCGTGGTAGATGGTGTCGAAGGCGTACTTCTCCAGCAGGTCCACCGCGTAGGGCACCTCGACGGCGAACACCCCTTCGGGGTGGAGCAGCGCGCGCACCCCGGCGAGCACGCCGGCGAGGTCGTCGATGTGGGCGAAGACGTGACGGCCGAGGATGAGGCGCGCGGGGCCGTGGGAGCGGTGCACGGCTCCGGCGGTGGTCTCGGTGAAGTACTCGGGCAGGGTGCGGATGCCCTGCTCGTTGGCGACGGCCGCCAGGTTGCGTGCGGGGTCGACGCCGATCACGCGGCAGCCGTGCCGGGCGAAGGCGGCCAGCTGCTGGCCGGTGTTGCTGCCGAGTTCCACCACCAGGTCACCGGCGGCGAGCCCGGCGCGCTCCCGGCAGGTGGCGGCGACGAACTCCATGTGACGGGTGATGGTCTCCGAGTCGGAGGTGACGTAGCTGTACGTCCGGTACATCACCTCGGGGTCGACGACGTGGGTGACGCTCATCAGCCGGCAGGAGCGGCAGGAGATCACGCCGAGCGGATAGGAGGGCTCGTCGTCGTAGGAGGCGGCCGGCTCCAGGAACGCGTTGGCCAGCGGCACCTCGCCGAACGAGACCACGTCCTGCCAGTCCGACGCGCCGCACACCCGGCAGCCGGTGACGGGCCGTACATTCCCCGCGTTCATATCCGGGTCTTCCTCTCCGTGGTCGGTGCCGGTTCGCCCGGCATCAGCAGGCTCTGCAGGCAGGCCACCAGGCTGCGGGCCTGGATGTTCAGGTAGTGGCTGTGCCGCAGCAGCTCGACGAGCTGGTGGACGGTCATCCACCGGTAGTCGGGGTCGTCGGGCGGGACGTCGACGTCGGTGTCGACGATCAGGTAGCGGTTGCGCGCGTGGTGGAAGCGTCCGCCCTCCTCCGAGAGGACGGAGTGGAAGCGGACGTGTGCGGGATCGGCGCCCTCCACCGCGTCGAGGTAGCGCGGACGGGCGCTCCTCGGCAGGTGCTCGTAGGAGGCGGGGGTGCACTGGACCGTCGGCGCGAGTTCCACCACGTCCATGTAGCCGGCCTCGACCCGGGCGTTCATCAGCACGTGCAGGACCCCGCCGAACGACCGGGTGAGGAAGGCGACGACGCCGGTGCCGTGCGGTTCGATCATCGGCTGCGACCACTGGGCGACCTCCCGGCCGCCGGCCTCCACCCGGACGCCGATGACGTCGAAGAAGGCCCCGGAGACGTGTGAGATGCGTTCCGGGGTGCGCTGCCAGCCGGGCAGCCGGGCCAGCGGGACGCGACGGGCGTGGACGTCGGTGCGCGTGCGGGCCTCGGTGATCCAGCTGAGGACGGCGCCCAGCGGGTGCCGGGCCTCGGCCGAGGGGTCGCAGGAGCGGAAGAGGGCCGCCCGGAAGGGGTCGGCGGGCGGACCCAGCTCCCGGGCGAGGTCGGCGTGGGCGAAGGGCAGGCAGGACAGGACCGTCCGGGCGTCCATGTTGACCACGTCGTCCTCGGCGAGGAGCCGGTGGAGCTGGCCGAGGGTCAGCCAGTGGAAGCCCTCGCGGACCTCCACCTCCCCGTCCGCCTCGACGACCATGTTCCGGTTCCGTTTGTGGTGGAAGGCGGAGCCCTGTTCCGACTGCCGCACGTCGACGAGCGGACCGCGGGAACCGGGGTCCCGGAACCAGTCGAGGTAGGGCACGGGACGCCCGCCGTGGACGCCGGTGTAGTTGCTGCGGGTCGCCTGGACGGTCGGGGAGATCTGGACGCCGTTGGCGTTTCCGGGCTCGACCTTGGCCTGCATCAGGCAGTGCAGGACGCCGTCGAACTCCTTGACCAGGATGCCCAGGACCCCGACCTCGGGCTGGTTGATGATGGGCTGGCTCCAGGCCGGGACCGGTCCGGCCGGCATCCGCACCTCCAGGCCCTCCACCGTGAAGAAGCCGCCGGTGTGGTGGCGCAGGTTGCCGGTGCCGGGCTCGGTCTCCCAGCCGGTGAGCGCGTCGAGCGGGACGCGTTCCACCCGGGTGAAGGTGCGGGCGGCGGCGTCGGCGTACCAGTCGTGGAACGCCGTGTGCGGGGTGCGCCCCCCGTCGCGGGCGTACGCCGAGGCGGCGACGCGCAACGGGGTGGCGGCGTCGCGCGAGCGGCTCGCGGGTCGCGTGATGGCTGCGGTCATGGCTGCTCCACGGCGTGGTCCGCGCGGAACGCGTCCCACATGTCCTTGATCGATTCGGGCAGGTCCACGGTCGGCCGCCATCCCAGCGTCCGGGCCGCGCGGCCGATGTCGACCCGGGTCCAGTCGCCGCCCCGCGAGTCGACGGGCGCGGTACGGAGCCGGACCGCGCCCGGCGGCGGTCCGGCCGCGGCGATGAGCAGGTCGAGCAGGTGGGCCACCGGCACGGCTTCGCCTCGGCCCACGTTGATCACCTGCCCGACGACGGGGGCGGCCGCGGCCGCGAGGACGGCGGCGGCCAGATCCCGGACGTCCAGGTAGTCGCGGTGGGCGTCGGCGACGGTCAGCTCGGCAGGCCGTTCGGGGGTGGCGGCGCGGAGCCGGCGGACGGCGGCGCCGAGGAAGCCGACCTCCGCGGCCTCCGGGCCGCAGAGGTTGACGACGCGGAGCACCACCCCGTCCACGAGGCCCGCGCGCGTGGCGCGGAGCACGGCCTCGGCTCCGGCGAGTTTGCTGCGCCCGTAGGCGGTGTCGGGGCGGGGCGGGCGGGTCTCCTCGGCGGCCGCGCCGGCGGGCAGCGGACCGTACTCGTGGACGGATCCGATCTGCACCAGGCGCGTTCTGCCCGGCATCCGGGCCAGCGCGTCGAGCAGGTTCCGTACGAGGCCGACGTGGGCGCGCTCGTTCTCCGCCTCGCCGGTGACCCAGCCGCCGGCCGCGTTGACCACCGTGTCCACGCCGGCCGCGGCCAGCAGCCCGGCGAGTTCGCCCGGGTCGGCGGAGGCCGCGTCCAGGGCGAGGAAGCGGCGGCCCCGCGTGTGCGGGGGCCGGCGGCGCGCCACTTCGAGGACGGGACGGCCCTCCTCGGCGTACGCGGCGGTCACCGCGCGGCCCACGCAGCCCGTCGCGCCGAGGACGGCGACGGCGGGCTCCCGGCCGGCGGTCACCGGGCCGGGCCGCCGCACAGCGCCCGCTCGACCTCCAGGCACCGCCGGTAGTCCGGGAGGGTGCCGGACTTCTCCGCCGTCTCCAGGGTGGGTGCGGCCAGGTCCCGCTCCGACATCACCGGCTCGATGTCCGTCGGCAGGGGCAGTTCGAGGGCCGGGTCGAAGACGGAGAGGGCCAGCTCGTTCTCGGGCACGTACTCCCCGGAGAGCATGTACGACATCACCGTGCTGTCCTCCAGCGCCACGAAGGCGTGGGCCACGCCGACGGGGAAGTAGACGGCGCGGAAGTCCTCCTGGTCGAGCAGGACGGTCTCCGACCGGCCGTAGGTGGGCGACCCGACCCGGACGTCGATGACGATGTCGAGCGCCCGGCCGCGCGCGCAGTAGACGTACTTGGCGATCCCCGGGGGTGTGAGCGTGTAGTGGGCGCCCCGGATCGTTCCGCGCCGGGACAGGCTGTGATTGGTCTGGGCCACGGGGAACAGCGGGTGCCCCAGGGCCTGTCGGGCGGCCGTCTCCTGGAACGGGGAGACGAAGAGCCCCCGTTCGTCGGTGAAGATCTTCGGCCGGAACTCGAACGCGCCGTCCACGGCGAGCTGTCGCGACTGCATGACACCGTCCTCGGTTGCTTGTGGTGGTGCCGGCCTTGCCGGCGGTCTTCCGCGGTCAGAGGACGCGGACCTCGGGCACGTACACGATCCAGCGCCCGCCGGACTCCCGGAACAGCCGTTCCTTCGCCATGATCTCCTCGGCGTGGTTCCAGGCGAACAGCACCGCGTAGTCGGGGTAGGGGTCGGTGAGGGCCTCGGTGGGGCGGACCGGGATGTGCGAACCGGGCATGAGCTTCCCGTGCTTGGCCGGGGTGACGTCGCACACCCAGTCGATCGACTCGGGGCCGATGCCGCAGAAGTTCGTCACGGTGGCGCTCTTCGCCGTGGCGCCGTAGCCGACGATCCGCTTTCCCTCGGCGCGCAACCCCCGCAGCAGGGCCGTCAGTTCGGTGCGCACGCGTTCGACCCCGGCGGCGAAGGCGGCGAAGACCTCGGGGGTGCCGATCCCCTTGCGGTCCTCCTCGGCGATCAGTTCGGCCACGGCCGGGCTCGGCGTGCTCCGCCCGGCCCGCTTGAGGGTGTAGCGGACCTCGCCGCCGTGCACCGGCAGCCGCTCGACGTCGACGACCTCGAAGCCGAAGCGGGCGGCGGCGGCGCTCACCGAGCGCACGGTGAAGAAGTAGAAGTGCTCGTCGTAGATCTGGTCGAAGGAGGTGCGGTCCAGGATGTCGCCGAGGTACGGGTCCTCGAAGACGAAGGCGCCGTCCGGCGCCAGCAGGCGGTCGAGGCCCCGGAAGACGGAGTCGAGGTAGGGGATGTGGCAGATGGTGTTGGCCGAGTAGACCAGATCGGCCGGGCCGTCGGCGGCCACGATCGCGGCCGCGGTCGACTCCTCGAAGAACTCCGTGAGGACGCGGACCCCCTGCTGACGGGCGAGGTCGGCGACGCCGCCGGAGGGCTCGACGCCCAGGTGCCGGATGCCCTCCTTGGCGAGGGCCCGCAGCATCACCCCGTCGTTGCAGCCGATCTCCACCACGAAGGGGTCGCGGCCGCGCAGGTGTGCGCGGGAGAGCCGGCCGGCGGTCTGCTCGAAGTGGCGCCGCATGTGGGCCGAACCGGACGAGTGGTAGGGGTAGGCCTCGTGGAACATCCGGTCCCGGGCGACCTCGTCCATGAGCTGGGTCATGCCGCAGGACTCGCAGCTGCCCACGGCGAGCCGGTAGAAGTACTCGTCGTCGACGCGTTCGGGGTGCACGAACGCGTCGGAGAGTGGCTGGCGCCCGAAGTCGAAGAACTGACGGACGGGTCCTCCACAGACACGGCACATGGGGCCTTCCTCGGGTTCATAGGGTCCGGGGGCGAACTACCCCCGGACGTTTCCTTGGCGGGCGACGGGGAAGCGGAACACGCCGCCGGTGATCGGGGAGCGGAGGCGGCGCAGCACCTCGCCGGTCCTGGTCAGGCCGGGAACCTCCGCGGCCAGGACCCTGAGGGCGGCCTCGGCCGCCAGGCGCGCCGCCGGGCCGACGAGGGCGTCGACCGCGTGGCCGTCCCCGGGGAGCGGATGCCGTTCGTGGGCGGGGCGGTGGAGGTCGAACCGCTCCGGGTCGTGGTGGCGGCGGGGATCGCGCTGGGCCGCCTCGGTGAGCAGGACGACCTCCTCGTCCGCGGCCACTCGGATCCCCGCGAGGTCCAGGTCCTGGCGCGCGTACAGCCGGTGCAGGCGGACGGGCGGTGTGTGCCGCAGCGTCTCGGCGACGGCGGCCGGGGCGAGCCCGGGGTCCGCGCACAGGGCGCGCCACTGCTCGGGGTGGTCCAGGAGGAGCGCGGCGGCGTTGCCGACCAGGGTGGTGGCGACGTCGATGCCGACCAGAGCGAGCAGGGCGCACACCGTCAGGACGTCGTCGGGTGACGGCGGACCGTCGGCCGCGGGGGTCGCCGACAGACGGCGAGGCAGTCCGGCGCGCGCGCCGGCGCCGACACCCGCTGCGCGGCTCGCGCCCTGAGCGTCATGTGCGTCACGAGCGCGGTGAGTGCCGGACCCGACCGAGGTACGGGATGCCCCGGGCGCACGGGAGGTGCCGGGAGCGCCGGACTCACCAGAGGTGCTCGGCGTACCGGGAGCGCCCGGTGTACCCCAGGCGCCTGAGGTCCCGGGCGCGCCGTTTGGTTCCGTGAGCAGGGCCCGGAGTTCCGGGAGGGCCGCACGGTATCGGCGGGCCGTGTCCAGGCGCGGGGGGCAGAGCGTGGCGTCCAGGACGCCGGCGAGTGCGCCGCAGAGCTCCGCGAAGCGGGCGGCCCGGTGTTCCGGTACGCCGAGCAGGACGCGCCCGGCGTCCACCGTGGCGGGCCGGATCAGGTCGTCCATCAGGTCGAACCGCTCCCCCAGCGCCGACGCACGGTGCCGGTAGGCCCGTGCGGCCGCCGCGTGCCGGCCGCGCAGCGCGGGTTCGCCGAGCACGGGCGCGGCCCAGTCCCGCAGGCGTTCGTACTCCTCCCGGTCGAGCGCCACGGGCAGCCCGGCCAGCGGCAGCGCCTCCCGCAGGGGCGGCACGTCCCACGGTGCGGGTTCTTCGGCCGGTCCTCCGGGCGGGGCGCCGTCGTCGGGGGGCCGGGGCGTGAGGCGCCGGTCGGCCAGCGCGGCGGCGACCACGTCGGGGTCGGCCGTCACCCATGCCTCGGCGCTGCTCCAGTACAGCGGGCCCCGCTCGCGGACGCGCCGGCCCAGTTCGGCCCGGTCGTCTCCGGCCGCGCGGAGCAGCAGCGCGTACGGGTCGCCTTTCGTGCCCAGGATCCACTGGACGCCGCGCAGGGTCAGCAGAACGCGTCCCAGCGCACTGTCGGTCATGCTCGCCACCATGGCCGGAACGCTAGGCGTGCCCCCTCGACCCCCTCTCGACTTCCCGTGGCTCCGGCCGGAGCGGCCCGTCGAGCCGGACACGAGGGGGGCGTGGCACCGGTCGCCTAGGGTGACGCGGTCATGGACATCATCGGCAAGGGTTTCATCGCCCGGCATCTGTGGCCGCTGCGCGAGGCGCATCCCGGGGTGACGGTGCTGGCGGCGGGAGTTCCGCGCCAGCAGCTGCCGGATTCCGAGCACGAGCGGGAGGCGGCGCTGGTGCGGAGCACGATCGCGCGCTGCCGGAGCCGGGGCGAGCTGCTGGTCTTCTTCTCCACGGCCAGCATGTACGGCGGTCCCGGCTGCCGGGGGCGCGAGGGCGACGCGATCGTCCCGACCACCCGCTACGGGCGTCACAAGTTCGCCCTGGAGACCACGATCCGCGAGTCCGGCGTGGCGCACCTCGTACTGCGCCTCTCGTATGTGCTGGGGCCGCACGGGCCCGACTTCCGGCTGGTGCCCGCGCTGGTGTCGCAGCTGCGCGCGGGGCGGGTCCGGGTGAACGCCGGGGCGCGGCGCGATCTGCTGCACGTCGCGGACTTCGTCGGGCTCGTCGACCGTCTGCTGGCCTCCGGGGTGCGCGACGAGACGGTGAACGTGGCCTCGGGGGACTGCGTGGACGTCGTCGACCTCGTCGCCCACCTCAAGCGACGGCTGGGGCTGGAGGCGGAGGAGGAGGTGGTGGGCGGGGGCGAGAGCGCCTTCTCGCACTGTCCGTCGGTGGAGAAGCTGCGCGCCCTGGTGCCCGAGCCGGCGGGTTCGGTGTTCGGGCCGGGCTACCACCGGGTCGCCCTGGACCGCTATCTCCGCGAAACAAGCGCGTGACCGGTGCTGGACCCGTGGGACAGCGGCTTTCCAACGGTCGTCGAACCGCTCGGGTCATCATCGGGCGTCCCGATCGCACCGGGCGACCGGAGTCGAGCGAAGGAAGCGGGGAACGCGATGGCGACGTACGACAGGGGCCGGGCGGCCACGGCGGATCTGCGCGAGCCGAGGACCTCCTCGGGGCGCGCGCTGCTCGCTCTGCTGGCCGAACACCTTCCCCTGATACGGGACGGGGCCCGGCAGGGGGACCGGGACGGCGTCTTCCCGGTCGAGGTGTTCGAGCGGCTCCGCGGGAGCGGGGTGCTGGGGGCCACCGTGCCGAAGGAGCTCGGGGGGCTGGACGTCTCCTCGCTGCACGACGTGTGTCTGGCCCTGACGACGGTGGCCGAGGCGGACGCGTCGACCGCGCTCGCCCTGCACATGCAGCTCAGCCGGGGTCTGACGCTCACTCACGAGTGGCGGCACGGGGACGAGCGGGCGCGGGCGCTGGCCGAGCGCCTGCTCCGGGGCATGGGCTCGGGCGAGGCGGTGGTGTGCACCACGGTGAAGGACGCCGGCGGGGGCCGGGTGGTCACCCGGCTGCGTCCGGCACCGGACGGCGGCTGGGTGCTGTCGGGCCGCAAGACGCTGGCGAGCATGGCACCCATCGCCACCGACTTCGTGGTCTCGGCGCGGGTCGAGGTGGCGGGGGTGACGCGGTCGGCCGCGGCCGTGCTGCCCCGGCGGACGCCGGGGCTGACCGTCCTGGACAACTGGGAGGGGCTCGGCATGCGGGCCTCCGGGAGTGTGGACATCGTCCTGGACGACTGCCCGGTCCGTCTGGAGGACGTGTTCCTGCGCGGGCCGCTCGGGGAGCGTGACGACGCGGTCCTGGCCGGACAGACCGTCAGTTCGATCACGATGCTGGGGATCTACGTGGGGGTGGCCCAGGCCGCCCGGGACCACGTGGTGGCGGAGCTGACGCGACGCGGCGGTGCGCCGGCGGCGGGGGTGCGCACGCTGCTCGCCGAGATCGAGGCGCGGTTGCACGCCCTGCGCACCACGGCGGCGGGCACGCTGTCGGTGGCGGACTACCTGGCGTACGAGTTCGACGGTGATCCGCTGGAGCGCGGCCGGCGCATGATGTTCGACTTCCAGCGGGCCAAGCTGACGGTCAACCGGCTGGCGCCCGAGATCGTCGCGGACTGCGTGACGGTGATCGGCGGCGCCGCCTACGCGGGGTCCCATCCCCTGGCACGTCTCTACCGGGACGTCAGGGCGGGCTCGTTCATGCACCCGTTCACCTATCCCGACGCGGTGGACTGGCTCTCCGAGGCGGCGCTGGCCGGTCCGAAGGACTGAGCCACCGCCGGGGCATGCCGGAAGGGGAGGGCCGGGATTCCCGGCCCTCCCCTTCGTCGGCGGCTGCCGGGCCGGCGCCGGAGGCCGGCCGGGTGGCTGCCCCGGCTCAGACGCCCGTTCCGCGGGCATGGGCGGCGGCGTGCTCCATGGTGGTGGTGCTGTTGCGGCCGAGGGCGTCGCGGACGAAGGCGCGGGCATCGGCGACGGTGGCGTCCGGCCCGAGGACGGCCGGGATGGCCTCCTCGTCGAGGACGACGGTGTGGACGGAGGTGATCCGGCCCCCGGCCACGTCCTCCGCGAACACCCACCGTCCGACGTGGGCCTTCATCAGCGCGGGGGTGTGCAGCTGCTTGTAGACGATCAGCTCGTCCGGGAAGCAGATCCGGACGGAGCGGGTGGTGTGCGTGGCTCCGTCCGGCGACCGGGTCTCCATCTCCAGCGTCTGGACCCCGGGGGCGTCCTCCTGCAGGACGGTGCGGGCCACGTGCGGCAGCCGTTCGGGCCAGCGGCCCGCCTCGTCGACGAAGGCGTAGGCGTCCTTGACGGCACCGGTGATCTCCACCGTGTCCTCGAAGGTCAGGGTGAGTTCCTCGGCGTCCCCGGTCCGTTCGGCCGCGACGCGCAGGGCGTTCAGTTCGGCGCCGCTGTTGCGGTCGATCGCCCTCTCGATCCACTCCACGTTCTGGGGGTCGTCGCCGACGGCCCGGAAGTCGTGCAGCAGGCGTACCCGGGTGTGGCCCGCGTCGACCGTCTCGACGATCCACTCCCCGCCCATGGCGGCCACCGGGGGCTGCGAGACCTCCTGGCGGAAGGAGACGCGGAGGCGGTCGTGGTCCAGTTCCCGGCGTGACGTCCAGGTCTTGACCTCGCCGTTGGCGGTGGCCCAGATCCGGATGCGCTCCCGCGTCCCGCTCCGGTCGACGTGCTGGACGTGGACGGTGGGCGGAAAGGTCTCGGGCCATCGGCCGACGTCGACGATGAGCTCGAACACGCGGCGCGCCGGGGCGGCCACCGTGATCGTGTGCTCGGTGCGGTGGGTGGTGCGGGGGTCTGACATGGTCCCTCCTCCAACTCGGCTTCGGGCAGCGGGGCCAGCTTCGGCGGGGTCTCTCGTCAGGCGCTCGACGACGGCTGGGCGCCGGACCGCCCGGGGAGCGGGCCGCGCGACGGTCCGCGGTCCGCGCCGTCGGACGCCGGCTCGGCCGGGCGGACGGAGAGGGCGTGCCGGAACAGGTCCAGCGGGTCCCAGCGTTCCTTGACCCGGCGCAGCCGCTCGTATCCGTCGCGGTGGTAGAGGGTGCTCCACGGCACGCCCGAGGTGTTCAGCCGGGGGTCCGCGAGGTCGGCGTCCGGATAGTTGACGTAGGCGCCGCTGTTGGCGTCGTTCGGCACCGGGACACCGCCGGTGTCGGCGTGGAGTTCCCGGTACAGGTCGCGGACCCAGGCGAGTTGGCGCGCGGTCTGCTCCTCGTCGCCCCAGAGGGCCTCGTGCACGCTGCTGAAGAGGCAGTCCCGGTGGGCCATGGCGGTGGCTTCCGGGGGTACGTCGTTGATCCGTCCGCCGAGGAAGGTGAGGTAGACGGCGGCGGTGGCGAACTCCTCGCCGCCCCGGCCCAGATGGTCGTGGAGCACGCCGATCTGCCGGTCGTCCCAGGGTTTGCGGAGCAGGGTGGACTTGGACTTGAAACGGGCGCCGCCGGGCCACTGGACGCCCCCGAGGACCGACTTCAGCCAGGGAGTCGTGGTCGTGGTCGAGGTGTGCGGCGCCCCGACCGGCCCGGTGAGTGCGGCGGCGAAGGCGTCCAGGAGCTCCGCCGCGCGGGGGTGGGACGCGTCGAGCGCGGCGTCCACCGTGATCAGCCCGTTCGCACGGTGGCCGAGGGTGAGTCCGCTCGACAGCTCCCCGTAGGGCGAGCCGGAGCCGATGTGCCGCCGGTGCCAGTCGCCGTGGGCGCGCAGGAGCCGGGCGAAGGCCGCGCGGTCCAGGTCCCGCCACTGCCAGCCGAGGGAGACGGAGCGCACGGCGCCGGGCGGCCGGGGCAGCAGCTCGCCCGGGCCTCCGGTGGCGCCGGGGGTCCGGAACAGATAGCGGGTGACGACACCGAAGTTCCCTCCTCCGCCGCCGGTGTGGGCCCACCACAGGTCGCGTTCGGCGCCGGTCGAGTCACGGGTGGCCGTCACGAGGCGGGCCCTGCCCGTCCGGTCCGTGACGACGACCTCGACCCCGTGGAGGTGGTCGACGACCAGCCCGTACCGGCGCGAGAGCGCGCCGTAGCCGCCGCCGGCGACATGGCCGCCCACGCCGACCGTCGGACAGCCGCCGCCGGGCAGGGTGACGCCCCATCGGAGGTAGAGGGTGCGGTAGACCCGTCCGAGCGTGGCGCCCGCCTCGACGGCGAAGAGCCGTCGCCGCGGATCGTAGGAGACGTCGGTCATCTCCGAGACGTCGATCAGGACGCGGACGGCGGGGTCGTCGACGAGGTTCTCGAAGCAGTGGCCGCCGCTGCGGACCGCGACGCGCTTGCGGGCGCGGGCCGCCTCCTCGACGGCCCGGGCCACCTGCCCGGCGGAGGCGACCAGGTGCACCGCGTCCGGGGACCCGGTGAAGCGGCCGTTGTGTCCGCGGGTGGTGAGTTCCCCGTAGCGGGGGTCGTCCGGCTCCAGCACCACCGCTCCCTGGGCGTGCGGGTCCGTGGCGGCGGAGGCGGAGGCGGCGGGGCCGCCGAGGAGGGTGGCACCTCCGGAGAGCGCCGAGAGTTCCAGCAACCGTCTGCGTGTGAGTCGTGCCAAGGGGGACACCTGCCTTCCCGTCCGGCCCGTGGCCGGTCGCCGAGCCGGCGGCCAGACTGCGCGGGACCGCTGGGAGGACGGTGGAGTCGCGCTGGTACGGCGCCGGGCGGGCCGGACCCGCGGCCGGAAGGCCGCCCGGCGCACCGCTCGGAGGCGGGTGGGAGGGGCGGCTCGAAAGGCGGATCGAGACCGTCAGGGAGGCTGACAAAGACGTCATTAACGCTTCTAAGCTCGAAGAAGTCAAGAGCCCAGGGCATCTGGCTTCCCTCACCCTGCCCGCGGCCGACCCGGCCGGTCCGGGCCCGGGCCGGGAGCCCCCTGGCTCGCCCCATGAACCCCGTACGGGAGAACCCATGATCCACACCCGCGGGCTCACCCGCAGCTTCCGCGCCAAGGGAGAGACCGTCGAGGCGGTGCGCGGACTGGACCTCGACATCGAAGCCGGCTCCGTGGTCGCCTTCCTCGGCCCGAACGGCGCCGGGAAGACCACCAGCCTGCGGATGCTGACCACGCTCCTCCCGCCGACCTCGGGCACCGCCGTCGTCGCCGGTCACGACGTGCTGACCGACCCGTCGGGCGTCCGCCACCGCATCGGCTACCTCGGCCAGGGCAACAGCGCCGGCAGCAACTTCCGGGTCAGCGACGAGCTGATCACCCAGGGACGCGCGTACGGTCTGACCCGCGCGGAGTCCCGCGTCCGGGCGGAGCGGCTGCTGGCCGCGCTCGAACTGGAGGGTCTGACGAAGCGGACGGTGGGCACGCTGTCCGGCGGCCAGCGCCGCCGCCTGGACATCGCGATGGCGCTGGTGCACGAGCCGGAACTGCTCTTCCTCGACGAGCCCACTACCGGGCTCGACCCGCACAGCCGCGCCAACATCTGGGAGCACGTGCTGCGGCTGCACAAGGAGTTGGGCACCACGATCGTCTTCACCACCCACTACCTGGAGGAGGCCGATCTCTGGGCCCGACGGGTGATGGTGGTCGACCACGGCCGGGTCATCGCCGACGACTCCCCCGAGCGGCTCAAGGCCGACCTGGCCGGCGACCGCATCACCCTGGGGACCGCGGACCGCGCCGACGCCGAGCGGGCCGCCGAGCTCGCCCGCGCCCTGCCCGCCGTCCACGAGGTCACCACCGACGGCACGGAGGTGCGGGTGCGCACCCCGCACGGAGACGCCCGGCTCCCGGTGCTGCTGCGGAACCTGGAGGGCGCCGGGGTACGGGCGCTCACCGCCCGGCTCACCCGCCCCACCCTCGACGACGTCTTCCTCAGCCTGACCGGCCGCACCCTGCGGGAGAGCACCGACTCCCCCGCCCCGACCACCACGCACGACGGAGCCTGACGATGAAGGTGCTCGACGACACCCGTACCGCTTTCGCCCGCGAGCTGGGGCCCGAGCTGCGCCAGCCGGCCGGCCTCCTCTTCACGATGCTGCTGCCCTTCCTCTTCCTCGCCCTCTTCGCGCCCCTGCTCTCGGGCATGGGCCCGTCGGGCGGCGGCACCGGAACGGGCTCCCCCTGGCAGTGGTTCGTGCCGGGCATGCTCGTCCTGCTCGCCCTCTCCGCCACCGCGGGGGCCGGGGCCTCGCTGCTCAACGAGATGTCATCGGGAGCCTTCGAGCGCATGCTCGTGACCCCGCTGAACCGGGCCGCGATGCTCGTCGGCCGCGCGCTCAAGGAGGTCGTGATCCTGCTGGCGCAGGCCCTGTTGCTCATGGCCCTGCTGCTGCCGACCGACTTCCGGCTCCGGCCGCTCGGGGCCCTGGCGGGGCTCGCGCTGCTGGCCGTCTTCGGGATCGGGATCGGGGCCCTCTCGTTCACCCTGGCGCTCCACTCCCGCAAGCAGCAGACCCTGTTCTACGGGGTGCAGCAGATGATCTTCTTCCCGCTGCTGCTGCTCTCCGGCGTCCTGCTGCCCATCACCCAGGACTCGGCGCCCACGTGGCTCTACGTGCTGAGCCGGATCAACCCCGCGACCTATGTGGTGGAGGCCGAACGCGCCCTGTTCGACGGCCGGTTCGCCGAGACGAGCGTGCTGTACGGGCTCCTCGCCGCGACGGCCGTCGCGGTGCTGGGGGTCGTCGCGGGCATCCGCGGCATGCGCAACGCCTCCGTGTGACGCGCCGCCCGCGGCAGCCGGCCGCCGTCCGAGTCCGTACGCGAAGGAGCACCGCACCGTGACAGCCGAAGCCCGTCCGGGCACCCCTCGTCCCCGACCCCGCACCGTGGACGTCTGGTTCGACCCCGCCTGCCCCTACACCTGGCTGACCGCCCGCTGGCTGCGGGAGGCCGCCCGGGTCCGCCCGCTGGAACTGCGCTGGCACCTGATGAGCCTGACCCTCCTCAACGAGGGCCGGGACGACGACCCCGAGGGCGACCCCGACGGGTACCTGATGGTGCCGGTGCGGATCGGCACCGCCGTCCGGCACCACCACGGGCAGGAGGCCCTGGGGCGCTACCACGCCTCGCTGTGGGCCGATCTCGGCGCCCCCGGGGAGCACGGCGGGGACAGCGGGAAGTGGATCAACGATCCGGCGCTGGCCCTGGCCGACGCGGGCCTCCCGGCGGAGCTCGCGGCGGCCGGGACCTCCACCGCCTACGACGGGGAACTGCGGGCCTCGCACGCGGAGGCCGTGGCGCTGCTCGGCCCGCGGCCCGGGACGCCCGTGGTCGCCGTCCGGGAGCCGGCGGAACCGTACCGCCCCCCGCTGGCCTTCTTCGGGCCGGTCATCTCCCGCGTGCCGACGGGGGACGCGGCGGGACGGCTCTGGGACGGGACGCTGCTGGTGGCGGGCACCCCCGGCTTCCACACGCTCAGGGGGAGGCCCGCCGACCCGGACCCGGACGTGACCGGACGGGACGTCGATCCGGCGTGAACGGGCCCACGCCGGCGGGCCTGCGGGCGGGGCGTGCGGGCTCCTCCGGGCTCCGGGGGTCAGTAGTTGCCGAGACCGCCGCAGACGTTGAGGGCCTGGGCGGTGACGGACGCGGCCGTGTCGGTGATCAGGTAGCCGACCAGGCCCGCCACCTCCTCGGGGGTGGTGTACCGGCCCAGCGGGATCTTCGCCTGGAAGCGTTCGAGGACGTCCTCGGTCGTGGTGTCCCACGCGGCCGCGTATCCCGCACGGACCCGCTCCGCCATCGGGGTCTCGACGTACCCCGGGCACACGGCGTTGACGGTGATGCCGGTCTTGGCCAGTTCCAGGCCCAGCGCCTTGGTGAAGCCGACGACGCCGTGCTTGGAGGCCGAGTACGGCGCGCCCAGCACCACGCCCTGCTTCCCGCCCGTGGAAGCGATGTTGACGATCCGTCCCCGGCCGCTCTCCAGCATGCCGCCGGTGGACAGCGCCGCCCTGGTCACCCGGAACACGCTGTGCAGGTTGGTGTCGAGGACGTCGAGCCACAGCTCGTCCGTCAGCCCGGCGGTGGGGCCGCCTCCGCTGCGTCCCGCGTTGTTGACGAGGACGTCGACGGGGCCGTACCGGTCGACGGCGGCGCGTACGAAGGCGTCCACCCGCTCGGTGGAGCGCACGTCGCAGGCCTGCCCGTCGGCGTCCACGCCCTCCTCGCGGAGGAGTGCGACGGTGGCGGCGACGGCGTCGGCGTCCCGCGCGCAGAGGAAGATCCGCAGCCCGTCCCCGCCGAGCGAGCGGGCCACGGCGAGGCCGATCCCGCTGGTCGCCCCGGTGACGACGGCGACCCGTCCTTCGGTGCCGGTCATTGGTCCCTCCCGGATCGTGACATCGGATGTGCGTTCGCGGCCCGAGGGTGGCAACGGGCGCTCGACAGGCGGTCGACGGGCCGCGTACAGCGCTTTTCGAGCCGTTCGAGAGAACGGACCGGAAACATCGGCGGGTCCGGGACGGGCCTGCCGGACACACGAAGAGAGACGAAGGAGAAAGCGACCATGACCGTTCTGGTGACGGGTGCCACGGGAAAGGTGGGCCGGCACGTGGTGGCGGGGCTGCTGGCGGCCGGCGAGCAGGTCCGCGCGATGACCCGCTCCCCCGAGACGGCCGCGCTGCCGGAAGGGGTGGCCACGGTGCGGGGCGACCTCGCCGATCCGGCCGGCCTGGACGCGGCGCTCGCCGGTGTCGACCGCGTGTACCTCTTCCCCCTGCCCGGGACCGCCGAGGAGTTCACCGCGCGCGCGGTCAAGGCGGGGGTGGGGCGGATCGTCGTGCTCTCCTCGGTGGCGGCCGAGTACGCGGACGGGGACTACAGCGGCGACCACCACACGGCGGTGGAACGGGCGGTGGAGGCGTCCGGCGTCGAGTGGACCCACGTGAGGCCCGGTGAGTTCATGGCCAACCTGCTGGACTGGTGGGCCCCCTCGATCCGGGCCGAGGGAGTGGTACGCGCTCCCTTCGGCGCCACCCGCAGCGCCCCCGTGCACGAGGCCGACATCGCGGACGTGGCGGTGACGGCGCTGCTGGAGGACGGGCACGCGGGGAAGGCGTACTCCTTCGCCGGTCCGGAGTCCCTGGCCAAGACCGAGCAGGTACGCGTCCTGAGCGAGGTCCTCGGCCGCGAGATCCGGTTCGAGGAGCTGACGACGGACGGGGCCCGCGCCCTGTGGCTGGGCCAGGGCATGCCCGCCGCGGCGGTCGACTGGCTGCTCCAGGACCCGGTGGACGTGCCCGTGGGTCCCACCGCCGAACGGGTCACCGGGCGGCCGGCCCGCACCTTCGCCCAGTGGGTGGCGGATCACCGGGCGGACTTCTGACGAACCGCTCCCCGAGGGGCGTTCAGCGGCGGTCGAGCGGGGCTCCAGGCGGCCCGCCGAGGGTGGTCGGGACCCTCTTCGCGGACCGATGGGAAACGCCCTCATGGTGGATGTCGCACTGAACGCCCTGATCCGACGACTGGTCCGGGCCGGAGCCGGCTCCGACGACGAGATCGACGCCGTGCTGAAGGACGCCGGTCTGACCGCCGTGGCACGCGCCCTCGTCGACGAGGTCCTGTTCCGCTGCCCGGACCCGGTCAACACCGCGCCCGTCGACGTGGCCCTGGACGTCACCCACGGCGGGGAGCGGTACTCGGCCGTCCTGCGCATGGTGCGCGACGAACCGATCCGCGTGGTCGGCGACGACTCCGCGCGGGTGCGCTCCCGGGTGACCTTCACGGCCGCCGGGCTGGTCCGCCGGCTCTACGGGCCGGCGGACTCCCCGCGCACCGGGGACTTCCACAACTCCTTCGTGCCGACGCCGGAGGACCCGGAGCAGGTGCGGGAGCTGCTCGCCGAGATGAACACGGTGCTGCGCGCGGCCGCCCAGGCCACCGCCACCCTGATGGCCGGGTGCACGGGGCGCAGCCCCGACCTGGGCGAGCTGTCGATCCGGTACGGCTCCGACAAGTGGGCCAGCTTCCACTGGTACACCGCCCACTACGAGCGCCACTTCGCCCCCTACCGGGACCGGCCGACGCGGGTCCTGGAGATCGGCATCGGCGGCTTCGACGACGACCTCGGCGGCGGCTCGCTGAAGATGTGGAAGCGCTACTTCCCCCGGGGCACCGTCTTCGGCCTGGACCTCTACGACAAGACGGCGCTGACCGAGCCGCGGCTCACGGCGCTCGTCGGCGACCAGAACGATCCGGAGTTCCTGACCGGACTGGCCCGGGAGCACGGTCCGTTCGACATCGTCATCGACGACGGCAGTCATGTGAACGAGCATGTGCGGACCTCGTTCCGGACCCTCTTCCCTTACGTGCGTCCCGGCGGCCTCTACGTGATCGAGGACCTCCAGACGTCCTACTTCGCGGACTTCGGGGGCAGCGCGGGCGGGACGGCCGGTCCCGACACCTCGCTCGGGCTCGTCAAGGAGCTGATCGACGACCTGCACCACCGGGAGCACCGCGAGCCCGCCGTCACCCGTCCGACCCCGACCCAGGGCACCGTGACGGCGGTGCACGCCTATCACAACATCGTCTTCGTGGAGAAGGGGACGAACGGGGAGGACACGCTGCCCACGTGGATGGACGCGGACGTGTGGACCGCGCTCGGCGCCAAGTGAACCGCCGGGGAGAGGGAAGGGGACCGGGCATGCGCGTGCTGTTCACCGTGTCCACGTGGCCCACCCAGTACGCGGCCATGGTGCCGCTGGGATGGGCGCTCCAGGCGGCCGGCCACGAGGTCCGGGTGCTGTGCGCCGCCTCGCAGGCCGCCGCGGTGGGCCGGGCCGGTCTCGTTCCCGTGCCGGTCCTGGGCGGGATGGAGGAGGTCCTGCGGCTGCGGCTGCAGTACCACGCGGAGGCGGTGGACGGGATCTGGCGGTACCCGTGGCTGCCGCCGCACCCGCTGACGGGCGAGCGGCTCGACCGCCTCGACGCCTTCGACACCGGGCACTTCGCCCGGGAGGTCGCGCCGGAGCTGGACGCGTCGGCGGCCCGGAGCTTCGACGCGGCCGTGGCCTACGCCCGGGACTGGCGGCCGCACCTGGTGCTGCACGACCCGGGCAGCCTCGAGGGCCTGCTCGCGGCCGAGGTCCTGGACGTGCCGTCGGCGCTCTGCCTCTGGGGTCCGGCGAGCCCGCACGATCCCGAACACATGCGGATCGTCCCCACCGATCACAGCGGCTCGTTCGCCCGATACGGCCTGGGGCCGTTCGACCTCGCCATGATCGAGCGGGTGGTGGACCCCAACCCGCCGTCCCTGAAGGTGCCGGTCGAGTCCGAGCGGCTGCCGGTCCGTTACGTCCCGTACAACGGGGCCGGACCGGCCCCGGCATGGACCGCGCGGCCGCCGGAGGGGCCCAGGGTGTGCGTCACCTGGTCCACCGCCCTGTCCACCGTCTCCGGGCCCGACTCCTATCTGCTCCCCCGGATCGTCGCCGCCCTCGACGGGCTGGACTGCGAGGTCGTGCTCACCGCGACCGCGCGGGACGTGGCCGCGCTCGGCCCGGTGCCGTCCTCGGTCCGGGTGGCGGAGAACCTGCCGCTGGCGGCCCTGCTGCCGGGCTCCGCCGCCGTCGTCCACCACGGGGGCAGCGGCAGCACGCTGACGGCCCTGTGGGCGGGGGTCCCCCAGTTCGTCGCGACGTTCGCGTCGGAGCAGCACGTGACCGGGGAGCGGGTGGCCGCCACCGGGGCCGCGCTGCACGTCCCGGGGCACCTCGCCGACGAGGCGGCGATCCGGGCCGGCGTGGAGCGGCTGATCGGGGACGGCTTCCATCGGGCCGCGGCCGACCGGCTCCGCGCGGAGGTGGCGGAGACCCCGGCCCCCGCCGCGCTCGCCGCCGAACTGGAGGCGCTCGCGACCGGCGTCTGAGGAGCGGGACACCGGCGGGACACCGCCGGAGATCCGACAGCGGCGGATCCGGCGGCGGCTCGCGGTGCGCGAAGGTCGAGGCGCCTGCGAGGTCCGCTGCCGATCCTGCGGGACATGACCACCCGAACAGAAGGAACCGACAGTGGGGTCCGGCCCGGGGCCGCGCGCGGGATCGTCGTCACCGGCGGCGGCACCGGCATCGGCCGCGCCACGGCCCGCGCGTTCGCCGCGCGCGGGGACCGGGTGCTCGTCGTCGGCCGCACGGCGACCACCCTCGACGCGACCGCCGAGGGGCACCCCGGCATCCGGACCCTCGTCGCCGACGTCACGGAGCCGGACGCCCCCGACCGGATCGTCGAGACGGCGCTGGGCGTCCTCGGCCGGATCGACGTCCTGGTGAACAACGCGGCCGCGATGGGGTACCGCCCGCTGGCCGCGCTGGACCGGACCGAGGCCGAACGGCAGCTCCACACCAATCTGCTGGCTCCGGTCCTGCTCACCCGGGCCGCGCTGGACCCCCTGGCGGAGCGGTCCGGCACGGTGGTGAACATCGGCTCGGCCGGTGCCCTCGGCCTGCGGTCCTGGCCCGACAACGGCCTCTACGGGGCCGCCAAGGCCGGCCTCGACTTCCTCACCCGCACCTGGGCGGTCGAGCTGGCTCCGCGCGGCATCCGGGTGGTCGGCGTGGCCCCCGGGGTGACCGACGTCAGCGCCGGTCCCGGGCCGGACGCCGGCGACCCCGCGTACCGGGACTTCCTGAAGGGGATCGCCGCCAGGACGCCGAGCGGCCGGGTGGGCCGCCCCGAGGAGATGGCCTGGTGGATCGTGCAGCTCACCCGGCCGGAGGCCGAATACGCCAACGGGACGGTGGTCGCGGTGGACGGCGGGCTGTCCCTGACCTGACTCGGCCGTGCCGCCGGCCCGCCGTCCCGCCCGGCGCCGCGACCCCGCGTCGACCGGTTCCGTACGTCCGAGAGGGGAGCGCCGATGCGCGTCCTGTTCCAGCCCTTCGCCGCGGCGACCCATGTCGCCGCGCAGGTCCCGCTCGCCTGGGCGCTGCGCGCGGCCGGTCACGAGGTGCGGGTCGCGACCCAGCCCGACGTGGTCGAGGACATCACCCGGGCCGGCCTGACGGCGGTACCGGTCGGCGAGCCCCTGCACGTCGCCGCCAAGATGGCCCCCGACGACGCGCGGCTGGTGGAGGAGCTGCGCGACGGCGCCTGGCTGCGGGTCCTCGATCCGGGCGAGGTGCGTCCTGAACGGCTGACGCCCGAGCACCTGCAGGGCGTCTTCGCGGCCTGGACGCCGCTGGTCCACCGCAACACGGTGCCCGACCGGATGATCGACGACCTCGTCGCCTTCTCCCGGGACTGGCGGCCGGACCTGGTGGTCTGGGACACCATGACCTACGCGGGCCCGGTCGCCGCCCGCGCGAGCGGCGCCGCGCACGCCCGGCTGATGTTCGGGCTCGACCTGGTCGGTCTGCTGCGCGAGCGGTACCGGGCCGCCCTCGACCGGCTGCCGCCGGAGCTGCGGGACGACCCGCTGGAGGAGTGGCTGGGGCACGTCCTGGAACGCCACGGTCTGGAGGGCCCCGGCCGCGGTTTCGACGAGGAGCTGGTGGTCGGCCAGTGGACGCTGGACCCGGTGCCCACCTCCCTCGCCCTGCCGGTCTCCCTCCCCCGGGTTCCGCTGCGGTACGTCCCGTACAACGGCCCGTCGAGCGTGCCCCCCTGGCTGGACGAGCCCGCCGGGCGGCGCCGGATCTGCCTCACCCTCGGCGTCTCCTTCCGGGAGGTGGTCGGCAAGGACCAGGCGTCGGTCGGCGAGCTGCTGGCGGCCGTGGCCGATCTGGACGTGGAGGTGGTGGCCACCCTCGACGCCGGGCAGCTCGCCGCACTCGGCCCGCTGCCGCCGAACGTCCGGGCGGTCGACTTCGTCCCGCTGAACGAGCTGCTGCCGAGCTGTGCCGCGGTCATCCACCACGGCGGTGCGGGCACCTTCCTGACCGCCCTGGCCCACGGGGTCCCGCAGGTCGTCGTCCCCTCCCGGATGTGGTGCAACACCCCGCGCGCGGAGGGGGCCCGGGCGGCGGGCGTGGCCCTGACGTGTCCGCCCGAGCGGCTCACCGCCGGCCGGCTGCGCGCGATGGTGACGCGGGTGCTCGACGACCCCTCGTTCGCGCGTGCGGCGGCCCGGGTGCGCACCGAGATGCTCGGCACGCCGACCCCCGCCGGGATCGTCCCGGTCCTCGAACGGCTGGTGACCGCCCACCGTGCGCCGCGGCGAACGGGCTGATGGCATACGGTCGGAGCAAGAGGACCGCGGTCTCCGAGCGTTGAGGTGAAGTCGTCTTGCGGACACACATTCCGTATCTCTTGGCCGTGGCCAGCACCGTCGCCACGCGTCGGGTGGACGAGCGGCTGGCGGACTACGATCTGACGGTACGTCAGTACGGTCTGCTCGCCCAGCTCTCGCTGGAGCCCGAACTGACCATGTCGGAGCTGGCCCGTCAGCTGGGGATCGCCCGCCAGTCGGTGCACCAGCTGGTCAACGACCTGGTCGAGTCCGGTCACGTACGCCGACGCCCGGGGGCCGACGACCGCTCGCGCCGGCTGGAGATCACCGACACCGCGCAGTATCTGCTCACCCGGATCGACGGACCTCTGGAGCGGGTGGAGGCGGAACTGCTGGGCGATCTCGCCCCGGAGGAGGCCGAGACGCTGCGCGGCCTGCTGCAGCGCGTCCTGGCCCACGCCACCGACGACGAGGCATGGCTGCCCGCCCGCTGACGACCGGCCGGCCTCGGCCGGCGCCCCGGCGCGTCCCAGGACCCGGGCCGCACCGGCGCCCGACCCGGCCCGCACCACCGGCGGTCGAGTCCGTGTCGAGGTCCGGTCCCTAGCCTCGTCGCCATGCGTGTGCTGTTCGTCACCCTGGCCGCCTCACCCCACTTCTTCGTCCAGGTGCCGCTGGCCTGGGCCCTGCGCGCCGCCGGACACGAGGTGCGGGTCGCCAGCCAGCCCGACCTCGTGGACGCCATCACCGCCGCCGGGCTGTCCGCGACCCCGGTGGGGCCGCGGCTCGCCCAGGACGAGTCCGTCGAGAAGCTGCGGCGGCGGCAGGAGAAGGCGGCCGAACGCCTGGCGGAGCCGCCGGACGCCCAGGACCTGATGCGGATCGCGGAGGACCGGCCCGAACGGCTGACCCCCGACTTCCAGGACGGGCTGTTCACCGTGATGACCTCGGCCATCTTCCAGAACTTCTCGGCCGAGGAGACCGTGGACGACCTGGTGGCGCTCACCCGGCGGTGGCGCCCCGACCTCGTGATCTGGGACACCCTGATGATGGGCGGGGCGGTCGCCGCCCGCGCCTCCGGGGCGGCCCACGCGCGGCTCCTCTACGGACTCGACCTGGTGGGCGCGGCCCGGGAGCGGCACCTGGCCTCGCTGGCCGCCCGGCCCCGGGAGCTGCGGGAGGACCCGCTGGCCGAGTGGCTCGGCTGGACGGCGGAGCGCTACGGCGTCGGGTTCACGGAGGATCTGGTGACCGGCCAGTGGACCGTCGACCCCACCCCGGCCTCGCTGCGCCCGCCCACCGTCCTTCCCTGGGTACCCGTCCGCCACGTCCCCCACAACGGGCCGTCCGTGGTGCCCGAGTGGCTGCGCGAGCCGCCGGCCCGGCGCCGGGTCTGCCTCACCCTGGGGCTCTCGTTCCGCGAGGTGATGGGCGGGGACCAGGCGTCCGTGCCGGCGCTGCTGGAGTCGCTGGGCGAGCTGGAC
Source organism: Streptomyces roseofulvus (assembly GCF_039534915.1). Taxonomy (NCBI): domain Bacteria; kingdom Bacillati; phylum Actinomycetota; class Actinomycetes; order Kitasatosporales; family Streptomycetaceae; genus Streptomyces; species Streptomyces roseofulvus. The sequence goes on from NZ_BAAAWE010000001.1 coordinate 555,780, forward strand.
GCCGAGGTGGTGGCGACCCTCGACGCCGGGCAGCTGGCCGGGGTCGGCCGCCTTCCCGAGAACGTGCGGGTGGCGGACTTCGTGCCGCTGGACGCGCTGCTGCCCTCCTGCTCGGCGATCGTGCACCAGGGCGGCTTCGGAACCTCGATGAACGCGCTGGCGCACGGCGTGCCGCAGGTCGTCGTCCCCAACGACCTGTGGGACATCCACCCCCGGGCGGCGCTGGTCGAGCGGTCGGGCGCCGGGCTGCGCCCGACCGGGCCGGGTCCGCTGCGCCCGGCGGAGCTGCGCGGGCTGGTGCGCCGGGTGCTGGACGAGCCCTCGTACGCGCGGAACGCGGCGCGGCTGCGGAACGAGATCCTGGCCACCCCCTCGCCCGCCGAGCTGGTCCCGGTCCTGGAGCGGCTGACCGCCCACCACCGGCGGATCAGCTGAGCCCGCCCAGTGCCTCGGCCAGGGCCTCGCGCCAGGGCCGGGGCGCCGGGATGCCCACCTCGCGCCACCGGTCGTGACCGAGCACCGTGCAGCGGGGCCGGGGGGCGCGCCCGCCGAAGGCCTCGGCCGGCACCGGCCGGACGCGCCCCGGGTCGGCGCCGACCAGCCGGAAGACCTCGCGCGCCAGCTCGTACCAGCTGGCGCGTCCGGCGTTGGTGGCGTGGAAGACGCCCCTCGCCCCGGGGGTGCCGCCGAGGGCGATCAGGGAACGCGCCACGTCGGCCGCCCAGGTCGGCTGCCCCACGAGATCGGCCACCACGTCCACGGGTTCGCGGCCCCGCGCCCGCTCGGTCATGGTGCGGACGAAGCTGGGCCCGTGCGCGCCGTGCAGCCAGGCGGTGCGGACGACGGCGCCGTGGTCCGGCAGCAGTGCGAGGACGGCCCGCTCGCCCGCCCGCTTGCTGCGTCCGTAGACGTTGAGGGGGGCCGTGGGGTGGTCCTCGGGGTAGGGGTCGGCGACGTCGCCGGGGAAGACGTAGTCGGTGGAGAGGTGCAGCAGACGGGCCCCGTGGCGGGCGCAGAGGCGGGCGAGGTGGCGGGGGCCGTCGCCGTTGACGCGGAAGGCCCGCTCCCCGTCCGTCTCGGCGGCCTCCACGGCCGTGTAGGCGGCGCAGTTGACCACGAGGCGGGGACGGTGGGCGGCGAAGGCCGCGGCGAGCGCGTCGGGGTCGGTGACGTCCAGCGCCCGCCGGTCCAGGCCGACCGCGTCCGCTCCCTCGGCCGCCAGGGCCGCCGTCAGCTCGCGGCCGAGGAGTCCGCCGGCGCCGGTGACCAGCCATGTCATGGCCGGAACCGCGCCGCCGTGTCCAGCGGCTCGCGCAGGCGCTTCTTCAGCGGTTCCCACCAGTCGCGGTGCTGCCGGTACCAGTCGACGGTGGCCCGGAGGCCGTCGGCGAACGTGTGCCGGGGGCGGTAGCCGAGCTCGGCGCGGGCCTTGGCGTCGTCGAGGGCGTACCGCAGGTCGTGCCCCTTGCGGTCGGCCACCCGGCGGATCCTGCCGGCGTCGGCCCCGCAGGCTTCGAGCAGCAGTCCGGTCAGCTCCCGGTTGGTGAGTTCGGTGCCGCCGCCGAGGTGGTAGACCTCCCCGGCCCGGCCCCGGGTGCGGACCAGGTCGACGCCGGCGCAGTGGTCCTCGACGTGCACCCACTCGCGGACGTGGGTGCCCTCGCCGTACAGCGGCACGTGCTCCCCGTCCAGCAGGTTCGTGACGAAGAGCGGGATCAGCTTCTCGGGGAACTGGCGCGGCCCGTAGTTGTTGGAGCAGCGGGTGATCCGGACGTCGAGTCCGTGCGTGCGGTGCTGGGCCAGCGCGAGCAGGTCGGAGGCGGCCTTGGAGGCCGCGTAGGGGGAGTTGGGGCTCAGCGGGCTCTCCTCGGTCCAGGCGCCCTCGGGGATGGAGCCGTAGACCTCGTCGGTCGAGACGTGGACGAAGGGGCCGACGCCGTGGCGCACGGCCGCGTCGAGGAGCGTCTGGGTGCCCAGCACGTTGGTGCGCACGAAGGGCTCCGCACCGGCGATGGAGCGGTCCACGTGCGATTCGGCGGCGAAGTGCACCACCTGGTCGACGCCGGCCATCAGCCGGTCGACCAGCACCGGGTCGCAGACGTCCCCGTGCGCGAACCGCAGTCGGGGGTGGGAGGTGTCGAGGTTGTCGAGGCTGCTCGCGTAGGTCAGGCGGTCCAGCACGGTGACGTGGACGGTCGGATCCTCGGACAGCAGGGTGCGGACGTAGGCCGAGCCGATGAAGCCGGCCGCTCCGGTGACCAGGAGATTCACGCGAGTCATTGTGTCCGGTACGGGTCGAGCATCCGACGACGGTCCCTGGTGGCTGCTCTCCGCCGGCTCCATCCGTCGTCGACCCGTCGGTGACCGGGGCGGCCGAGACTCGGGCGTCGAGATCCCGAACGCTGGAGGCATCATGGCGCTGTTCGCAGTCCTCGCGACCCAGTCCCCCACCGGAATCCCCGCCGACGAGTTCCGGCGGCGGCTGCCCGAGGGCTTCGCGTACGTCAGGGGCCTGGTCGACAAGGGAGTCATCCGGCACAACTGGGTCCGGGTCGGCGCCTCGGGCGGCCTGCTCATCTACGACGTGGACTCCCACGAGCAGCTGAACACCCTGCTGTACGGGAACCCGCTCAGCCCGCACCTCCGCTTCGAGGTGATCCCGCTGGCCGGGGTGGACGGCTTCGACCCGGTGGCCTTCGAGAACCGGTAGGGGGCCGGGGTCAGTCGGTGACGAGGGCGCGGGCGAGGCTCCGGTAGAACGCGGTCACCCCGGGTTCCTTCGGGGAGAGGTGGCCGCGCTCCGCGAAACGGGACCCCACCACCCGCTGCACCGCCTCCAGCCCGAGACGGTCCTCCCGGTTGACCACCGCGGCGCCCTCCTCGTTCTGCTCGCGGAGCGCGTCGCGGTCCTGGCCTTCCAGGGCGGACGGGTGCATGAGCACTCCGCCCCGGACCTCGACGCGGTCGATGGTCAGCGGGGTCATGGTGATCCAGACGACGGAGTCGCCGAAGGCCGCCAGGCTGCCGCACGGGAAGACGGCGCAGTTGTACATGGTGGCCCGCTGTTCGGCGGAGAGCGGGAGCGCCGTGGCCGCGAGGGGTTCGCGGAACGGGCTGAGGAGCCGGGTGACCCACGGCGACTCGGTGCGCACCTCCATGGCGCCGCCCGGCGGGGTGATCAGTGCCACGGTGGTGGGGTGCAGTCCCATGGCGTGGTAGTTCTCGTGGGCGTTCTGGACCGCGATCTTCCAGTTGCACCGCCATTCCTCGGTCCAGCCGGCGATCGGCGTCATCTCCGGCAGCCGGTAGGCGTCGAGTTCCTCGCCGATCCGCCGCAGGTGCGGTCCCAGCGGCTCGGCGTCCGGGTCGGGATTGACGAAGACGAATCCCCGCCACTCCTCCACGGCGGGCGCCGGACGGTGGCCGCCCGGCGCGGAACGCGCGCGCAGCGCCCCGTCCGCGCCCCGGGACACGGTGACGGTCCGGCCGGCGGGCGAGACCGTCAAGGAGCGCCCGGGCACGTCGAGTTCGGAGGCGTGACCGGCCAGCAGCCAGGAGCGTCCGAAGACGCGCTCCCGCTCGGCCCGCCACAGCTCGGTGGAGGTGAAGGCCGCCGGGGAGAGGCTCAGCTCGGGTGCGTCCGGTTCCAGGTACCCCGCCAGCTCCGCCAGTAGCTCCGTGAGCGTCATGCTCCTCGCCGTTCCTTTCCGTAGCGGGCCGTGAGCCGCTCGATCTCGGCGACGGCCTCGTGGGGTGTCGGCATCTCCTCGATCTCCCGCCGCAGGCGCCGCGCGTTCGCCGTGAACGACGGCTCGGCCAGCACGCGCGCGACCTTCTCCCGGAAGCGGTCGGCGGTGAAGTCGCGCAGCGGCAGGGACAGGAGGTTGCCCTGCTTCTCGTAGGCGACGCCCATGGACTCGGTGACCCACTCCCAGCCGGTGAGCAGGACCTGGGGAACGCCGTGGAACTCGGCGGTGGCCTTGGTCTGGTAGCCGCCGTGGTGCACGACCGCCGCGCAGGTCGGCAGCAGGTCGTGCATCGGCACGTGGTCCACGACCCGCACGGTGTCCGGGAGCGGCGGCAGGTGGGCGCGCTGCCGCGCGGAGAGGGCCGCGACCACCTCCACGTCCAGCTCGCCGAGCGCGCCCAGCATGCCGGTGAGGACCGTGTCGAGGTCCCAGAGGCCGTAGCCGCTGTCGATGCTCACCCCCAGGGTCAGACAGACCCGGGGCCGGAGCGGGGGTTCGCGGAGCCAACGGGGGACGACCGAGCGCCCGTTGTACGGGATGTAGCGGGCCGGGACCGTCGGGACGCCCAGGTCCTCGCGGAGGCTCGCCGGCCGGGTGTCGACGGTCCACTGGCCGGTGAGCACGGACTCGTCGAACCGGGCCCCGGCGCCGAGGCGTTCCAGCGTCCAGTCCAGCCACTCCGCCGTGGGGTCCTCGCGGTGCTCGGGCTCCTGCTCGGCGGCGAGGCGCAGGAAGGCCCGACGGGTGCCCAGTTGCATGGCCAGCTCGGGCCCGGAGACCAGACGGGCGTGGGCCGCGCCCACGGTGAGCGCCGCGACCGGGCCGGCCAGGCAGAGCGTCTCCCAGAGGACGAGGTCGGGCCGCCAGTGCCGGGCGAAGGCCACCACCTCGTCGATCAACGTGTCGGAGTTCAGGCGCGAGTTGAGGGCGGGGACGATGACGCTCTCGTAGCCGAGCTGCTCCTCCCAGGTCTCCTCCCGGTCCGGTTCCCGGTCCTGGTCGGCGGTGCCGAAGTGGGCGATGGCCTCCTGGTGGAAGGCGTCCAGCGCCTCGTACCACGGCGGGCTCTCCAGCGGGACGGCGGTGATCCCGGACCGGGTGACGGTCTCCACCACGCCGGGGACGCAGGCGGCCCGCACCTCGTGGCCGGCGGTGCGCAGCGCCCAGGCCAGCGGGGCGAGCAGCTGGAAGTGGCTGCCCTCCAGCGAGGTCAACAGAACCTTCATCGGGCTTCTCCTCCGCCGGCCCCGGGGGCGACCGCCGCGGGGAACGCGGTGGCCCTCGGGGGGTCCTGGGGGGTGGTCGTCCCGGCGGACCCGCTGTCGGCCGTCGGGCTGGTCGGGACCGTGACCCGGGCGCGGGCCGGGCCTCGGGTGAGCGGGGCTCTGGGGCGGCGTACCACGGGGGCGGCGGGACGGAGCCGGGCGTCACGGTCCGCGAGTGCCGTGAGCGCGGTCTCGACCAGGGCCCGGTGGAACGGGGCCAGTGCGCGGTGGGCGGGGGCCGTCGCCGCCCCCGGCCCGCCGTCGTGCACGATCGCGAGCCGCTCGCCCGCGGCGATCCGGGCTCCGCCCGTCTCCACGTCGGTGCGGGCCACCAGGGGCACGATCCAGCCGGGCGGTTCCGCGCGCAGGGCCGCCGCGGCCGTCGGCCCGGCTTCGTGGGCCGCCAGCGGGAGCCGGGCCCGCAGCACGGTCCGGGCGACGAGGTCGGCGCCGGTGCGGGCGGCGACGACCACGGTCGCCGGTCCCGGCGCGCCGGGCGGAGCGCCCGCGAGGAGGGTCCGCAGCTCGTCGAGGCCCGTCCGCAGGCGCCTGGTGGTGGCGAGCCGCTGCGGGCACACGATCGCGTCCTGGGCGACGCCGCAGGCGGCGAGGGCCTCGGAGAACCGGCCGAGCTCGTCCTCCGGGATTCCGCACACGTCGGCGAGGGCGCCCGCCGCCAGCGGCTCGGCCACCTCGGTGACCAGGTCGAACTCGGACCCCGCCGCGTCGAGCAGTCGGGCGCAGAGGGCGTCGAGCGCCGTCGGCACCCGTACGTCCGCCACGGCGGCCTCCCCCGGCAGGACCGTCACGGGCCCGATGCCCGGGTGGGCGAGCAGCGCGGCGGCCGTGGCCGGGTCCGCGGTGACCCAGGACCCGGCGCCGGAGCGCCACAGCGGCCCGGCCGCCAGGACGCGTTCGCGCAGCGGCCCCGCGTCCTCGTCGATGTCGCAGAGCAGGGCGGCGTACGGATCGCCCTTGAGCCGGTGCAGCCACAGCGTCCCGTGCTCGCGCTGCAACCGCTCCCCCAGCTCCGCCGGCTCCACGGGCTCCGTGGTCACGGGGTGGCGCCGGGGCCGGCGGCGATCAGGGGGAACCGGTCTCCGTCGACGGGCGCGCCGGGCGCGAGGTGGGCCACCGGATGGTCCTGGACGCCGGGCCGGTAGGTGGCGTCGGAGTCCATGTAGACGGAGGCGAAGGCGAGCCGGCGTTCGCCGTCGGTGTTGGCCCCGGCCATGTGCACGGTGCGGAAGTCGTGGAAGACCACGTCCCCGGCGCGCATGGGGACCGCCACGCGGGGGCTGAACGGGAAGTCGGGCCAGATCTCCTCCATCGGCCGGTAGTCCTGGAACCCGGCGAGATGGACCTGGCGGTGCGCGAGGGGCCGCCGGTGGGATCCCGGCACGTAGATCAGGCATCCCCGGTCGGCGGGCACGTCCACCAGGGGGATCCACGCCGTCAGGGTGCGGGTCAGCCCGGCGAGCGGGAGACCCGGCTCGTCGTCGTGGACCACGGTGGGCAGGTGCACGTCGGGCTCCTTCTTGAGCACGTCGGTGCCGTAGAGCCGCAGCGGCCCGCCGGCGAGGTGCTCGGCGGCCCGGGTGACGACGGGGTGCAGGGCCAGACGTCGCAGGTCGGGGTGTTTGCGCCAGGCCGCCTCGACGTAGTGGACCTGGGTCTCGTCCGCGGAGGCGCCCCAGATCTCCGGGCCCTCCTCGGCGAGGAGCTTCTCGGCGGCCGCCCGGAACCCGGCGACCTCCTCCGGGGACAGCACCGACCGGAGGTGGACGAAGCCCTGGTCGTGGAAGCGGTGGAGGACCTCCTGGGTCGGCAGGCCGCTCTCCGTCAGATCGGGGGTGGTCAGCATGTGATCGCCTTTCCTGGTCGGAGGGGAGGGCGTGGGAGGGCTGGGGAGGGCGTTCATCCGAGGGTCTCGACGAGCCCGGCCACCGTCTCGGCCGGCGTGGGCATCGCCAACAGCTCGTCACGGACCTGACGGGCGTGGTCGCGGAGGCGCTCGTCCTTCAGGAGCGCCCGGCACTCGGCGGCGCCGAGCGTGCTGGGCTCCGCCACGATCCCGATGCCCCGGGCGGGCAGCAGGTCGGCCCCCGTCTGCTGGTAGGAGCCGCGCGGGATGACGCACTGCGGGAGCCCGGCGGCGGCGGCCGTGAGCATGGTCCCGCTGCCGCCGTGGTGGATGATCGCGGTGCAGGTGTCGAGGAGCAGATCGAGCGGGGCCCAGTCGACCAGCCGGACGTTGGGCGGTACGTCGGCCAGCAGGGCGGGGTCTCCGCCGCCGAGGGTGACCACGAACTCGGCGTCCAGGCCCCGGGCCGCCTCCATGAGCGGGCGCAGGATCGCGAGGCCGCCCCACTGGGCCTCGATGGTGCCGAGGGTGACGGCGACGCGCGGCAGCCGGGGCGCTTCCGCGAGCCAGCCGGGGAGCACGGCCCCGCCGTTGAAGGGCAGCGGGCGCATCGGCCGGGCCCCGGGGGTCCGGCGGTCGTCGGGGAGGAGGGCGGTGAGGCTCGGCGGGAGGGTGGTGAGCGGGATCGTCGCCGGGGGTTCGCCGGTGACGCCGTGCCGGGCCCAGTGGGGTTCCATCCCGGCGCGGAGCAGGGCGCGGAGCCGTGCGCCGCTGTCGTACGACCCCAGGCGGGGCTCGATGAGGGGCGCGCCGACCGCGGCGGCGAGGAGCCGGCCGGCTCCCTGGAGGGGCGGTGCGACCACCAGGTCGGGGGGCCAGTCCCGGGCCGCCGCCAGGGCACCGTCCACCATGACCCCGGAGACCCGGGCGAAGAGCGTGGCCAGCTCGGCGTCGTCGGGGTCCTCGGCGAACATCGGATGGTCCGCCGGACCGTCGGTCCCGGGCTCCTGGGGGACGTAGACGGGCAGGTAGTCCAGGCCGGGGGTGACGTCCACGACGTCGAAGCCGGCGTCGGCGACGCCGAGGCTGAGGCCGCCGGTGGCGTACCGGACCCGGTGGCCGGCGGCGCGGAAGGCCTGGGCGAGGGGGACGGTCGGGAAGAGATGGCCGAGGCCGGGAGAGGTCACGAACAGGACGCGCATGCTGCCCCCAGGCGGGAGTCGTCGGGTGGGTTTGGTCGGGGCCTCACGGAGCCGGCCGGCTCACACCGGCTCGCGCGGGTCGGAGCGACGCGGGGCCGGTCTCGCGGGGCCGGTCTCACGGGGCGGTTCCGAGGAAGAGACCCCGGCCGGAGTGCGGACCGGGAACGTACTCGACGGTGAGGCCGGCGGCCCGGAAGGCGGCCTCGTAGGCCGATCGGGTGAAGAGGGAGATGCGGTGGGTCTCGGTGAAGTGCCGGGCGCCCGCGTGGGCGTCGGCCACCACGTAGTGGACGTCCATCCGGCAGGCCTCCCCCTCGCGCGCGGAGTGCGAGACCCGGGCCACGGTGCGTCCCGCCACCGTGGTCACGTCCGCCGAGACGTACCCGTCGAGGTACGTCTCGGGAAACCACCAGGGGTCCACGGCCACCACTCCGCCCGGCGTCAGGTGCCGGGCGAAGGCGGCCAGGGTGGCGTGGAGTTCGGCCTCCTCGGTCGCGTAGCCGAGGGACCCGAACATGCAGGTGACCACGTCGAACCGGACGCCCAGGTCGAAGGCCCGCATGTCGCCGACGTGCACGGGTACGTCCGGCAGCGCGCGGCGCGCCGCCCGCACCATGGGCTCGGACAGTTCGAGGCCGGCCACCGCGTCGAAGTGCCCGGCGAAGTGGCGCAGGTGTGCTCCGGTGCCGCAGGCCACGTCGAGGAGGGAACGGGCGTCGGGCCGCAGACGGCGCACGCGCCGGGTCAGCTCGCGCGCCTCGGCCCCGTAGTCCTTGCCTCGGCTCTCGTGGATCAGGTCGTGGATCTCGGTGAGTTCAGCGCCGTACATGGACGGATCGTCGGAAGGGGGACTGGAGAAACCGACCAGGACGGATGGAGGCGGCGCCGACGGCGTGTCCATCGGGTGGCGACCGATCCACCAGGACGCGGCGTCACCCTCGGCCGGACGGAACGAGACCCGGACGAGAGCTGGAACGAGCGGAGGGCCGACGTGGACGTCGGGGAGATCCTGGAGGAGCTGGGGCGGTATCTGGGGCCGGACGCCGAGGAGTTGAGCCTGCCGCCGGCGGCGTTCACCTCGTCCGCGTTGTGGGAGGTGGAGCGGGAGCGGGTGTTCGGACGTTCCTGGGTCCTGGTGGCGCACGCCGACGAACTGACGGAGACCGGGGCGTACGTGGCGCTGTCGGTCGCGGGCGAGCCGGTCGTGGTGGTCCGGGGCGAGGACGGGGTCCTGCGCGGGATGTCGCCGGTGTGCCGGCACCGGCTGATGCCGGTGGTGGAGGAGGGTTCGGGCCGCACGGACGTGTTCACCTGCCCGTACCACCTGTGGCGGTACGGGCTGGACGGCCGGCTCGTGGGCGCCACCTACATGAAGCGGAACCCGGCGTTCGATCCGTCGGCGTGCCGGCTGCCGCGGTTCGCGGTGGAGGAGTGGCACGGATTCGTCTTCGTCAACCTGGACGCCTCGGCCGAGCCGCTGGGCCCCCACCTGAGGCGGATCGGCGAGGACCTGGCCCACTACCGCCTGCCGGAGCTGACCCAGGTCGCGGGCTGGACGGAGGAGTGGCACTGCAACTGGAAGGTCGCGGTCGAGAACGCCCACGAGAACTACCACGTCATGGGCTTCCACCCGGAGACCCTGCACCCGACCACGCCCGGCGGCGCGGAGACGACGGTCCGGGCGGACTCGCCCTGGGCCGACAGCATGAGGGTCCGGTACGCGACGCCGCTGGAGCCCGGCGTCCTGGACCTCACGGAGGAGGAACGGGCGCATCTGTACGGCTTCTTCGTCTTCCCCTCGGGCAGCCTCGCCGCCTCGGGCGACATGGTGATCTGGCTCAGCCTCGTCCCGACGGCCCTCGACCGCACCACGGTCCGCGGCGGCATCCTGATGCCCCCCGCCATGATCGAGGGGCAGGACCGGGACGCCGTACGGAAGGAGGCCGAGGCCTACGCCGCCGTCATCAACGGTGAGGACCGCCGGGGCCTGGAGGCGGTCCAGCGCGGCGCCGCCTCCCGCTTCGCCGAGCGGGGCCACCTCTCCCCCAAGGAGCCCGGCGTCCTCCTCTTCTACCGGTCCCTGGCCCGCGCCCTGCTGAGCGAGGACGCCGACTGGCCCGGCGCCCTCTGACGCCGCCTCCCACCGGGATGCCGCCGACGCCCCCGCCCCCGTCTCCGCCGCTGCGGATGTGGGGCGGGGGCGTCGGCGGGCCGGAGGGCGCCCGCGCGGTGGAGAATGCCGATCACCCCCGTCGGGAGAAATGTCCGGATACGGGAGAGACATCGGGGTAGCCGGACCACATGGACACCACGACCGACACCACGCCGCTGCGCGCCGTCGCGCTGGTCTGCACCCTGTCCCCGTCGCCGAAGCGGTCGAGCGCTCAGCTGCTGGCCGAACAGACCATGGCCGCCCTCGGTGATCACGGCGTCACCGGAGAGGTGATCCGGATCGCCGACCACGACGTCAAACCGGGCGTCCAGACCGACATGGGCGACGGGGACGCCTGGCCGCAGATCCGCGACACGCTCCTGCGCTCCGACATCCTGGTCCTCTCCACCCCCATCTGGCTCGGCCACCCCTCCAGCCACGCCCAGCGCGTCCTGGAGCGCCTCGACGCAGAGCTGGGCGAGAGCGACGACGAGGGCCGCATGCTCACCTACGGCAAGGCGGCGGCCGTGTGCGTCGTCGGCAACGAGGACGGCGCCCACCACGTCAGCGCCGAACTCTTCCAGGGCCTCAACGACGTCGGGTTCTCCCTCGCACCGAACGCCGTCACCTACTGGGTCGGCGAAGCCATGCAGGGCACCGACTACCAGGACCTCGACGAGACCCCCGAGAAGACCGCCGCGACGACCAGGACCCTCGCCGCGAACACCGCGCACCTCGCGCGCCGTCTCAAGGCCGCCCCCTACCCGCCCTCATCCTGACCCACCGCCCCGGTCGACCGAGCCGGAAGGAGACGACGATGTCCGCACACGAGCAGTCCCAGCCGACCGATCCGGCGGAGCTGTACCCCCGTCCCCCGTTCCCCGAGCAGGACCAGGACCACCCCGGCTCGACGGAGGCGATGGATCCGCGCCCCGACCACGGGGAGGACACCTACCGGGGGCACGCCCTGCTGCACGACCGCAGGGCGCTGGTCACCGGAGGGGACTCGGGAATCGGCCGGGCCGTCTGCCTCGCCTTCGCGCGCGAGGGGGCCGACGTCGTCTTCACCCACCTCCCCGAGGAGGCGGAGGAGGCCGAGCAGACGTCCCGCCTGGTCCGCGGTGCCGGCCGCACGGCGGTGGCCGTCGCCTGCGACATCCGGAACGAGGACGAGTGCACCGCCCTCGCCGAGAGGACGGCGGGCGAACTGGGCGGCATCGACGTGCTCGTCAACAACGCCGCCTACCAGATGGCCCAGCCGGACGGGATCGAGGCGATCACCACCGAGCAGTTCGACCGGGTGATGAAGACGAACCTGTACGGCATGTTCTGGCTCACCAAGGCGGCGCTGCCCCACATGCCGCGCGGGGCCTCCGTGATCAACACGACGTCCGTGCAGGGGTACCAGCCGAGCCCGCCGCTCCTCGACTACGCCATGACCAAGGCCGCGATCGTCTCCTTCACCCACAGTCTGGCCCAGATGCTGGCCGGGCGCGGGATCCGGGTCAACGCCGTGGCCCCCGGACCGGTCTGGACGCCGCTGATCCCCGCGACGATGCCCGACGCGACGACGTTCGGCGAGCAGTCGCTGTGGGGGCGGCCCGCGCAGCCGGCCGAGATGGCACCCGCGTACGTCTTCCTCGCCTCCGGCCAGGCCTCGTACATCACCGGCGAGATCGTGAACGCCACCGGCGGAACCCCGCTGCCCTGACCCCGGCGGGCCCCGTGCCGCCTCCCTTCCGCCCGCCGCGTCAGACGGGGCGCTCGTCCGCGTCGACGGATCGCATGAGCGCGTCCACGACGTCCACGGGGCGGTCGCGGCCCCGGTGGGCGGCGCGCTGGCGTTCGGCGCCGGTGCCGACGGCGCGCAGGCGGGCCCAGCCGGCGGTCACCGCGTCCAGGTCGCCGTGGTGCAGGAGGGCGGGGCGCAGCTCCTCCAGCATCCGTTCGACGAGCGTCACGGCCGGCCGGAGGCGCCGGGTCCGCAGGTCCACGGCGTCCCCGGTCAGGCCGTCGCGGGCGGCGCGCCAGCACGCGGTCCGCAGGAGGCCCGACGGCGGCCGGAAGGCCGGTCTGCCCGCCTCGATGTCCGCGAGGGCGGTGGCGACGAGGGCCCTGGTGACGGCGGCTAGCAGCACGGTGTCGGCGGCGGCGGGAGTGGCGTCGAACGCCCGGATCTCCAGGGTGGGCACGTGGTGGGAGGGGCGGATGTCCCAGTAGAGGCCGCCGCGGTCCATGATGGTTCCGGTGGCCGTGAGGTCCTCGACGAGAGCGTCGAAGTGCGCCGTCGAGTCGAAGTGCGGCGGGGGCCCGGCGGCCGGCCAGCGGGCCCAGGCCAGGGTGCGCCAGCTCGCGTAACCGGTGTCCCGGCCCTGCCAGTACGGCGAGTTGGCGGCGAGCGCGATCAACTGCGGGAGCCGGCCCCGCAGATGGTTGCTGACCTGGAGGGCCAGGTCCACGTCGGGGACGCCGATGTGGAGGTGACAGGCGCAGATGGTCTGCTCGTCGTCGAGGGCGCCGAACATGGCCACGCTGCGGGCGTACCGGGGGCCGTCGGTGACCGCGAGCGGATGGGGCTGGGGCAGGACCGGGGTGCCGCTGGAGACGACGCCCAGGCCGTGCCGGGCGGCGGCGCGCACGACGGCCCCGCGCATGGCGCGGACCTGCTCCGCGAAGGCGGCGAGGCTGGTGTGGGGGTCCGTGCGCGCCTCGACCTGGTAGCAGGTGATCTCCGTGGTGACCCGTGCGCCCAGCTCGGCGGCGGCCCCGGCCACCACCTTGGGGGCCTCCGGCCTCAGTTCGCGGGTGACCGGGTCCACCAGCAGGTACTCCTCCTCGGCCCCCATGGTCAGGGGCCGTCTGCGCCGGCCTGCCGCGGGGGTGCCCTGGCCGGTGGCCGACGCGGATCCTGCCCGTACCGCGGGTGTCTGCCCATGACTGGTCACGGTCATCATCCTGTCACCGAGAGCGACGCCGAAACCTCTGCCGGTGCGTGAGATGCGCGCGGGGACCCGGTCGCCCCGCGTGGGGACGTGTGCTGTGCTGGAAGGAGCCGTGGGAAGGCACGCCGATGCGTCGCAGCCGGATCTCCGCCTTCGCACCGGCCCGGCCGACCGCCCCGACCGGAGCCGGCGGAGGGCTGCGGCCGACGCGGAGTCTCGCGGCCGCGTGGGCCGTCGTGGTCCTGATCACGGTGCCCGCCTGGGTGCTGACCGTCGGCCAGGCCGAGGACATGGGCGTCGAGCCCGGCACCATGGGGATGGCGCTGCCCCTGTTCCTGCTGCTGTGGGTGACGATGATGGCGGCCATGATGCTGCCGTCCATGGCGCCGGTGGCCCTCTCCTGGGTGCGCGGGATCGGTCGCCGGTCCTCCGGCTGGGCCCGTACCGTCCGCACCGTCGCGTTCGCGGGCGGATACCTGCTCGTGTGGACCGCCTTCGGGCTGCTCGTCTACGCGGCCCTGGCGCTCACCGGCGGCCTGGTGGCCGACCACCCCGCCGCCGGGCGCTGGATCGGCGCGGTCGCCTTCCTGCTCGCCGGCCTGTACCAGCTCGGCCCCCTCAAGAACGTCTGTCTGCGGCACTGCCGCGACCCGCTGGGGCATCTGGTGCGGTACTCCGGCTTCCGGGGACCGGCCCGCGATCTGCGGGTGGGCCTCCACCACGGTGTGTACTGCGTCGGCTGCTGTGCGGGACTGATGGTCGTCTTCCTCCCGCTCGGCGTGATGAACGTGGCGGCGATGGCGGGCCTCGCCCTGGTGATCTTCGTGGAGAAGCTGTGGTCGCGGGGCGTCCTCCTCAGCGGCGTCGTGGGCATCGTCTTCCTCGTCCTGGCGGTGCTCGCGCCGTTCCAGGGCTGGCTGCTGCCGGGGCTGGAGGGCTCGATGCCACCCATGGACGACATGTGAGCGCGGCGGGCGCCGCCCGGTTCCCTCGCGGGGAGATCAGGTGCAAGCTGGAAGGGAGACCGTCCCTCCGTGCCCGGGAACGGGCCCGGGACGCGCGGTCTCGCCACTCCGAGTGAGCTCCTCGGAGCTCGGCTGGAGGCAGCGCGATGACACAGCAGGCCACCACCGGCACCCGCTGGCATCTGACGGGCGACTGGTTCGACGTGTGCAAGTGCGCGATTCCCTGCCCGTGCACGTTCGCACAGCCCCCCACCTACGGCGACTGCGAGGGCGTCCTGGTCTGGCACATCCGGGAGGGGAACTTCGGCGACGTGCGGCTCGACGACCTCAACGTCCTGATGCTCGGCTCCTTCGAGGGCAATCCGTGGGCCGGCACGCACACCGAGCCGTATGCCGCGGTCTTCCTGGACGAGCGGGCCGACGAGCGGCAGCGGGCCGCGCTCGGTGCCGTGTTCGGCGGCGAGGCGGGCGGCTGGCCGGCGGAGTTCGGGGCGATGTTCCACCCCGAGATGCGGGGCATGGACGTGGCTCCGATCCACGTGGAGGTCGACGAGGACCTCGCCACGTGGCGGGCCGAGATCCCGGGCCGCGTCACGGCGGCCGCCGAGGCACTGGGCGGCCCGACCACCCCGGACGGCGCACGCGTCCAGGTCCTCAACGCGCCGGGGTCCGAGGTGGGCCCGGGGCAGGTCGCCACGTGGGGGCGCGCGACCGTCGACCGCGCGGACGCGTTCGGCTTCTCCTGGGAGCGCACCGGGAAGTCGAGCAAGTACTTCCCCTTCGACTGGAGCGGCCCCGACTGAACGGCCCGTGCGGGGCCGCAGGCGTGGAACCTGCGGCCCCGCACGGGGGTCACGCGCCGCGCTCGCCGGACGGCGTCAGCGCTGCAGGGTCAGCAGGCCCGGCCGGTAGGGCAGGAGGCCGTAGTCGACGCCGTCGGAGCTGGGGCTGCGCCCCTGGTACAGCAGCTGCAGGTTGCAGGGGTCGACGGTCATGGTCTGGTCGGCACTCGTCCGCAGCAGCTCGCCGTGGCTGATGTCGTTGGTCCAGGTGGCACCGCTGTTGGCCTTGCCGGCGAAGGGGTTGCTCTCCGTCGCGGCCTGCGGCGTCCACGTGCCGTTCAGGCTGGTGGCCGTGAACGAGCGGAAGTAGCGGTGCTCGTTCGCACCCCGGGCCTCGACGATCATGAGGTAGCGGTTCTGGCCCTGGAGCTTGTAGACCTGCGGGGCCTCGAACAGGTTCTTCACCGTGTCGCTCATGATCGTCGTGTACGACGAGCCGAAGCTGCCCGGGAAGTTCCCGAGCGGCATGCTCGACCGGTAGATCTTGCCGTTGTCACCGGCGAAGAACAGGTACATGTTCGACCCGTCGGCGATCAGGGCGTGGTCGATCGGCCCGGTGCCCGAGTCCGCGATCTTGCCGGTGAAGAGCACCTGCTCCGCCGACCAGCCGTTCGGGTTCGTGGGGTCGCTCGACGTCCGGTACGAGAAGGAGGATCCACCCCACTGGTAGGCGAGCACCCACACGTTCTTCGGCGCGAAGTAGAAGAGCGAGGGCGCCACGGCCGTGAACGGGAGGGCGCTCTGGCCGGCCGAGGCCATCTCCGACCAGTTGGTGAACGGGGTGAAGTTCATCCCGCCCCAGCCCCGGCCCGTCCCCGCGGCTCCGTGGGTCGTCGCGTAGACGACCTGCTTGCCGTTGTGCGGGGCGACGGTGAAGTCCTTGAGCGCCGCCCATTCGGGCCTGGGCTGCGCCAGCGCGCCCGTCGAGGACCAGCGGTACGTCGAGGGGAGCTCGCAGGTGCCCGGGGTGCCGGTGCCGGAGCCGACCTTGACGAACTGCCACTGCTGGTTGGCGCCGCCCCAGTCGTCGTACTGGACGATGTTCGCGCCGTCGGCGGTGGAGGCGCCCTGGACTTCCAGGGCCTTGCCGCTGTGCCTGGCGATGAGCCGGACGTGGCCGTCCGCGCTGTCGGCGAGCCGCCACTGCTGGTTGGTGCCGTTCGCGTCGGACCACTGGACGATCGCGGCCCCGTTGGCGGTGGAGCCGTTCTGGACGTCCAGGACCTTGCCGGAGTGGCGGGACTTGACGCGGTAGTAGCCGTCACCGGAGGCGACGAACTGCCACTGCTGCTGGTTCTGGTCGTTCCTGGTCCACTGGGTGATGCGGGCGCCGTCGCCGGTCGCCAGGTTGTAGACGTCCAGGGCCTTGCCGCTGTTGCGGTTGACCAGGACGTACCAGGCGTTGGTGTCGACGGTCGCCGCGGCGGCGGGCGGGGCCGCGAAGAGGCCGGCCCCGAGCAGCAGGGACGACAGGACCGTGAGCACGAGGCTCAGGACCAGGGGTGGACGGCGGAATCTCATCGGTCGAGCTCCTTCGGAGGATGGGGGTGGGACGTGGGGACGGGATAGGGGTGGAGGTGGCCGCACATGCCGAAGCGCGGATCCACCGGGCGCTCCAGGCGGGCCACGGCGCCGTCGTCGAGGTGGGAGAGGTCTCCCGTCCTCAGCGCTGCGAGCTGGCCGCCGGTCGCGAGGGCCGCGGCCAGCGGGCCGTCGCGCCAGCGGACCCACCAGGCGTCGAGGAGCTCGCGCTTCAGTCGGTGGGCCGCGGTGTGGAACTCCTGGAGCCCGCCCTCGCGCAGGCTCAGGAAGCCTTCGAGGGCCAGGTCGCGGCGGCGGCGCGCCGCCGCCGCGTGGTCCCCGGTCAGCACGGCCGCCGCCCGGTAGGCGTCGGGGTCGGCGAGGACGGGGGCGGGGAAGGTGAAGACGGCGTCGCCGGCCTCGGGGAGCCCGCTGTTCTGCATGAGCACCACGAGGCGCAGACCGCCGGAGTTGACGAGGCGGTGGATCGTGCCGGGAGTGAACCAGACGATGTCGCCGGGGCGCAGCGGGGTGTCCGCGTAGCCGCTCGTGGTGAGGGTCTGGACGCTGCCGGTGCCCTCGATGACGATGTACGCCTCCGAGCAGGCGAGGTGCATGTGGGGGGTGCCCCCGCACAGGCCGTCGGCGGCCTCCCAGTCGTACACGGTCAGGCCGGAGACGCCCACGCCGCCGGGGAGCGGTGTCACCACGGGTGCTCCATGATGTGCCGCGACAGCCGCTCGGGGGTCCAGGCGCCGTCGGCCACGACGATCCGGTAGCGGCGCGCCAGGGTGGCGCCGGGCGCGAGCGGCAGCTCCTCGTCGAAGGCCAGCGAGGGGTTGACGGCGGGGATGGGCTCGCTGCGGACGAACCAGCGGCCGGGGGCGTCCGGATCGTCCAGGAAGAGGAGCGTGGAGGCGCGGTCGACCTCGTCGTGGGTGCCGACGAAGGCCAGCCAGTCCCCCTTCTCGCCCATCGCCGGGCCGGACACCCCGCCGCCGGTGAAGGCGCGCGGACCGCGCCAGAACAGGCCGGAGTAGCCGGCCAGTTCCCGGCCCTGCGTGCCGGGGCTGCCGAACGTGAGGACGGTGTCGTGGACGTTGGTGAGCGCGGTGGTGATCTCCAGCGTCCAGGAGTCGGTTTCGAGGTCGCGTGCGGTCAGGGTGCGGTGCTCGTCGATCCAGTGCTCCCCCGCCATCGTGTGCCAGGCGAGGTCCTCGGTGATCACGGCGCGGCCGCGGCCGGTCCGGGTGGACACGCCGAGGCTGCGCATCGTGCCGAGGTTGGGCAGGTCGACGTAGCCCTGCCCGCGCAGGTAGGTGCCGCCGCCCCAGAAGTTCTGCCCCGACACCCAGGACGCCGTGAGCTGGATGCCCTTGTGCCAGCGGTGGTCGTGCGGCCGGTAGCCGGTGACGACGTCGCCGGCGAGCGTCCGCACCGGGTGCAGATAGGGCTTCGGCGCCTCGAAGGGGTCCATGACCGGCCGGTGCACGTAGCGGAAGAGGTCGACGTCGCGGGCGCGGACGGTCAGCGCGTCCTCGTCCTCCAGGATGTCGAACGTCATCGGAACACCTCCGGGCGCCCGCCGTGGAGCGAGCCGTAGAACGGGTCGGTGGTGTCGATCTCGCCGCGCCGGACGGGCAGTCCGGTGAGGGCGGCCTTGTAGAGGGCGGTGACGAGTTCCATGGTCGGCCTGCCGAGGTCGGGGCGGATCCCCTGCTCGTAGCCGTCGAGGAGGGCCGCGAGCTGGGCGGTGTGCGAGCTGGGCCGGTCCTCCGGCGGCTCCCACGTCGCGCCGGGCGACTTGGCGGTGAACGTCCAGTCGGCGTTGGAGTAGCCGTACAGGTGCCGCAGTTCGACGGTGGCGTCGGTGAGGTCGAACCGCAGGTAGCTCTCCTCGCGGGGGGAGAGGACGCTGTTGACGACCGTGGCGATGGCTCCGTTCTCGAAGCGGACCAGGGCCGCGGACACGTCCTCGGTCTGGACGTCGCGGTCGAGGCGGCCGGCCATCGCGCGCACCTCGGCCCACGGGCCGAGGACGTCCAGCATCAGGTCCATCTGGTGGATGCCGTGGCCGAGGGTCGGACCGCCGCCCTCGCTCCGCCAGGTGCCGCGCCAGGGCACGTCGTAGTACGCGTCGTCCCGGTACCAGACCGTGGCGCACTGCGCGACCAGGGGGCGGCCCAGGGCGCCGGCGGCGATCCGCTCACGCAGGTAGCGGGCCCCCGACCCGTACCGGTGCTGGAAGACCGCGCCGGCGACGGCGGGGCCTTCGGCGGCCTGGATCCGGTCGAGCTCGGCCAGCGACAGGGCGACCGGCTTCTCGCACCACACCCAGGACCCCGACTCCAGGCAGGCCACGGCCTGTTCGGCGTGCAGGAACGGCGGCGTGCAGAGGTGGACGAGGTCGGGGCGCTGTTCCCGGAGCATCGTGTGCAGGTCCGTGTAGACGGCGGGGATGCCGTGCTCGGCCGCGAACTCCTCCGCGCGCAGGGCGTCGACGTCGACGGCCGCCACGATCTCGGCGCGGTGCGCCTGGGCCCGGAGGGCGGGGACGTGGCAGATGCCGGCGATCCCGCCCGTTCCGACGATGGCGGTCCTGATCATCCGCCGAGCACCTTCCGGAGGGCGTGGTAGGCGGGCTTGGGCGCCAGGTTCTCGTCGTAGGGCAGTGCGGCGCCCTCGCCGGGGAAGACGGAGGGGATCCACGAGTACTTGTCCGTGTAGTCCCACACGGTGACGCCGACGCACCTCTCGACCTCCAGGCACGCCTTGACGTAGTCGGCGTACCAGGTGGCCTGGGTGGCGAGCTTCTCGGGGGTCGCCGGGAGCTCCATCCGGATGTCGAGCTCGGTGATCGCGACGTCGACGCCGAGGTCGGCGAAGCGCTGGATGTTCTCCTTGACGCCGGCGGGGTAGCCGTACTGGAGTGCCAGGTGGCCCTGGAGGCCGAAGCCCTCGATCGGGACGCCGTCGGCCTTCAGCTGCTTGATGAGCTTGTAGTAGGCGTCGCTCTTGGCGTTGATGCCGTCGACGTTGTAGTCGTTGAGGTAGAGCTTGGCGTGCGGGTCGGCCTCGTGGGCCCAGCGCAGGGCGTCGGCGATGTAGCCGGGGCCGAGCGTCTTGTAGAAGACGGACTCGCGGTAGGTGCCGTCCTCGTTGAACGCCTCGTTGACGACGTCCCAGTGGATGACCTGGCCCTTGTAGTGCCGGGCGACGGTCTGGATGTGGTTCTTGAGGACGGGGCGCAGTTCCTCGGCGGTCCAGCTGCGTTCGGTCAGCCAGGCGGGGAGCTGGCTGTGCCAGACGAGCGTGTGGCCGCGGACCTTCTGGTGGTGGTCCTTGGCGAAGGCCATGACCTCGTCGCCGGCGGTGAAGTCGAAGACGCCGGGCCGGGGTTCGGTGGCGTACCACTTCATGGCGTTGCCGGGGGTGGTCTGCCCGAACTCGCTGCCGAGGAGCTTCAGATAGGCGGCGTCGGTGAACTCGGGGTTGTCGGTGGCGGAGCCGAAGTACTTGTGGTGCTTCTTGGCGAGTTCGCCGAGCGTTCTGGGCTTGGGCTCGGCGCTCGCGGGGGCGGCGGCGAGGCCGGCCGCGACGCAGACGGCGGCGGAGAGGGCGACGAGATGCCGGGACAGGGACATGGGTGGCTCCTCGGGGGCTCGGGGGTTCGGGGGTCAGTCGAGGACGATGGTGGTCAGCGCGCGCGGGGCGAGCGTGGCCGTGAGGGTCGTGCCGTGGACGGAGGCCACGTCGGCCGGGGTGATCGAGCGGGTCTCGTCGGTCACGTACGCGTCGGGGTGCCGGTCGTGCCCGCCGCGCAGGGTGAAGGCGGCGGAGGTCTCGGTGGTCGCGGTGTTGAGGATCTCGATGACGCGGCTGCCGTCGGTGTTGCGGAAGGCCGTGATCCGGAGCGCCGGGTCGGCGTGGGTGACCGGGACGCGGACGGCGCCGGGGCGGATGAAGCGGCTGAAGGCGGCCAGTGCCCAGTACCGCTTGGACACCCGGTAGGAGTCACCGGGGTTGGCGAGCTGGATGAGTCCGCGGGTGGCGCCGAGGGAGGCGCCGGTCCAGTAGACGTAGGCGTTGGCGTTGCCGGTGGTCAGGGTGGTCTGGATGTCGGCGGCGACGGTGAGGCCGTCGTAGCCGCTGCCGTCGTCCCAGTTCTCGTTCCAGGTGGTGCCGTCGGGCGACCATTCCGACATCCAGACGTGCTTGTCGGTGGGCTGCGGGACCGTGGTGGGACCGCTGTAGCGGTGGCCGGTGACGGTCCGCACGGCCTTGTCGGCCTCGGGGTCGGCCTCGATGGCCTCGGTGTAGGCGACCTGCCGGTCCCAGCCGGCGGCGTCGCAGCAGACCAGTTGCGTCTTCAGTCCGGAGGCGCGGACGGTCGGCCCGAGCACCTTGAGGAAGTCGACGGCCTGCTGCGGGGTGAAGCGCATCGAGGCGTAGGTGGCCGTCCAGTCGGGTTCGTTGGTGAATCCCAGGTCGGTGATCCGGATGCCCTCCCGTCGGTAGAACTTGGCGTACTGCACGAGGTAGTCGGCATAGGCCTGGCGCCATTCGGGCCGGAGCTCGCCGCCGTCGTTCTCGCTGTTGTTGGTCTTCATGAAGGCCGGGGCGCTCCAGGCGTCGGCGAAGAACCGTTCGACGCCGTACTTCTTGGCCTCCTTGGCGAGCCAGACCTGGCCGCCGTCCCAGCCGTCCCAGACGTACGTCGGGGTGGCGTCGGGGCCGCCGGGGTCGGTCGGGAGGATCGTCGGCATGTGGTCGTAGACCCGGTCGGTCGACGACCCGATGCCGAGGCGGAGGATGGACAGGCCCGCGCCCTTCTCCTTGCTGAGGAGCAGGTCGAGCACCTCACGCTGTTTGGCGGGGCCGAGGCCGCGGGCGCCGTGCAGCAGGTCCGCCCGCTGGAAGGCCATGGAGAAGCCGAATCCGTCGATGGGCTGCAGTTCGGACCGGAAGTCGATGGCGGGGCGCGCGGGAGCGGCGGGCTCGGCCGCGGCCGACGTTGTTAGCGCTAACAATATGACGGCCGTCAGGGCGGTCAGACGTTTCACGGAATCTCCTCGGAACGGGTGGGGCGGGTGGACGTGTCAGCCCTTGGTGGCGCCGGCGGTGAGGCCGCCGATCAGCTGCCGCTCGGCGACGGCGTAGAAGGCGAGGGCGGGGACCATGGCGAGGACGATGTAGGCGAGGACGAGCGCGTAGTCGGTCGAGTACTGGCCCTGGAACTGCTGGACGCCGACGGGGATCGTCTGCCACTTCGGGTCGTTGAACACCAGCAGCGGCAGGAAGAAGTTGTTCCAGCTCGCCACGATCGCCAGGACCGAGACCGTGCCCAGGGCCGGACGCGCCATCGGCAGCAGGATCTTCCAGAAGAAGCGGAGCTTGCCGCAGCCGTCCATGACGGCGGCCTCCTCGACCTCCGCCGGGATGGTCCGGAAGAAGCCGCGCAGGATGATGATCGTCATGGGGAGCCCGAAGGCCGCCTGCGGAAGGATCACCCCGAGCGGGTTGTCGAGCAGTCCGAAGGTGCGCAGCATGAGGAAGAGCGGCAGGACGGCCACCGCGAACGGGAACATGAGCCCGATGGTGAACAGTCCGTAGAACAACTCCCTGCCCCGGAAGGCGTAGCGGGCCAGGACGAACGCCGCCATCGCGGAGGCCGCCACCGTGAAGAACGTCGTGCCGACGGCGATGCCGGCGCTGTTGGCGATCTGCCGCCAGAACATCCCGTCGCCGAGGATGCCCGTGTAGTTGCCGACCTTCCACTCCTCCGGCAGCCCGAACGGGTTGCTCGTGAGCTCGCCGGTGCTCTTGAACCCGGAGAGCACCGCGTAGATCAGCGGGACGACGACGAAGGCGCCGATCAGCCAGATCACGGTGTGCAGGGAGAGGCCGCGTGCCGTCCGGCGGGCGTTCACCGGGCGCCTCCCGAGGTGACGGCCCCGCTCAGGTCACGGCGGAGCACATAGCGCTGGTAGAAGAGCGAGAAGACCAGGCTGATCATGAACAGCACCACACTGATGGCGCTGGCGTAGCCGACCTGGTAGCGCTTGAACCCGAACTGGAACATCGCGATCGCCATCGTCTCGGAGGAGTGGTTGGGCCCGCCCGCGGTCATGACCCAGACGAGGTCGAAGAGCTGAATGGAGCCGATGACCGAGAGGAAGACGCTGATCCGGATCGTCGGGCCGAGCAGCGGCAGCGTCACGTGCCGGAAGCGCTGCCAGGCCCCGGCGCCGTCGATGGAGGCGGCCTCCAGGATCTCGGCCGGGATGCCCTGCAGTCCGGCGAGGAAGAGCATCATGTGGAAGCCGAAGTACTTCCAGATCATCACCACGAACAGGGTCGGCATGACCGTCGAGGGGTCGGCGAGCCACTTCCCCTGCAGACCCTCCAGGCCCAGCAGGCCGGCGAGGTGGTCGGCCATGCCGGAGCCGGGCAGGAAGATCATCGTGAAGAGGACCGCCGTGACGACCTCGGACAGGATGTACGGGGCGAAGAACAGCATCCGGTAGACGGCCCGGCCGCGCAGCCGCTGGTTGAGCAGGACCGCGGTGAAGAGCGCGAACGGCAGCTGCACCGTGACCGACAGGACGATCAGGTACAGCCCGCGGCCCAGATCGCCGAGGAAGACCTCGTCCTCGAAGAGCCGGGTGTAGTTCCCGAAACCGACGAAGTCGTCCATGGGGCCGATCCCGCCCCACTTGAAGAAGCCGGTGAAGACGGCGACCACGATCGGGGCGAGGACGAAGACGAGGAAGAGGACCAGGGCCGGGACGAGGAACCAGGCGACCGAGGCCCAGTCCCGCCACCCGCGCAGCAGCGACCGGACCGGGGCGGGCGGGCGGCGCGCCGGAACGGCGTCCTCGGTCCGCTCCTTCGTCAGGGTGGACACGGAGCTAGGCACTCTTCGCAGCCTCGGTGATCGACGCGGTGACCTGCTCGGGTGTCTTCTTGCCCGCGATCAGGTCGGCGACGCTGTCGTTGACCTCCTGGCCGACGGCCGGCGGATAGGCCTGGTCGAGGAAGAGCTGGAAGCCCGTCGCCTGGACCAGGCTCTGTGCCACCACCTTCTTGTTGGCGTCGGTGAGCTGGCTCTCCGCGCCCTTCACCACCGGCAGGTAGCCGTTGGAGGCCAGCAGCTTGGACTCGTTCTCCAGGACGAAGAACTTCAGGAAGTCCAGCGCCTCCTTGGGTGCTCCCTTGCGCAGGGCGAATCCGCCGCCGCCGCCGAACACCTCGGTGGCCCGGCCGGCGCCGCCGTCGACCGTCGGGAAGGGGAAGAAGCCCAGGTCCGCTCCGAGGTCGGCGCCCGCGTCCTTCTGCACCGACGGGCCCCACTGCCCCATCAGCTCCATGGCGGCCTTGCCGTTGCCCATGGTCGCGGCCTGCCCGCCGGGGGTGGCGTAGCCGGCGCCGAGGAAGGCGGGCTGGAAGGGCTGGAGGTCGACCAGCTCCTTGAGGTGGACGCCGGCCTGGACGAAGCCCTCGCCGGTGAAGTCCTTGGTGGTGGCGGCCTGTTGCAGCGCGGGGAGGCCGGCGACGCGCATCGCGAGGTAGGCCCAGTAGTAGTGGCCCGGCCACTTCTCCTTGCCCGCGAGGGCGATCGGGGTGATGCCCGCCGCCTTCAGCTTCCTGACGTCGTCGAGGAGTTCGGCCCAGGTGGACGGCGGGGTGGTGATCCCGGCCTTGGCGAAGAGCTTCTTGTTGTACCAGAAGCCGACCATGCCGATGTCGTACGGCACTCCGTAGGTCCGGCCGTCGAACTGGTACGCCTGCAGGGAGACGGGGGTGAGCTCGGACGACCAGTCGAGGAGGTCGGTGAGGTCCTCGACCAGCCCCGCGTCGACCTGCTGCCGCAGCACACCGCCGCCCCAGGTCTGGAAGACGTCGGGGAGCTTCCCCGACGACGTGGTCGCGGTCAGCTTGGACTTGAACGCCTCGTTCTCCAAGGAGGTCGTGTTGATCACGATGTTCGGGTGAGCGGACGTGAACGCCGAGGAGATTTGCGGGAAGAGGGACTTGCCCGGCTCCGTCGTGGCGATGTTCCACCAGGCGAAGGACACCTTGCCGTCGGCGGCCCGCGTGTCCGACCCGTCGGCTCCGCAGGCCGCGGTCAGGGAGACGGACAGGGCGGTCAAGCCCGTGAGCGCCAGGAAGCTTCGTCGGCTCGGGAGGGTGCTGGCCATGGGACCTCCGGGAGGGGAATGCCGGGGCGGTACGCGCCCGAAAACTTTTCGAAATACTCTCGAATTCTGCGCTGCCACAAACTAGGAACGTGAGGCTTATCGGTCAAGACCCCGCGTCAATTTATTTGCGCGCACCGGCTGTTCGCGGGGTTGACAAGCAGGTCGGGGCGCCCGGAAACTCATCGAAAGTTTGCGATACCTGTCGGCCGAAGGCATCCGCGCAGAGGAGAGAAGTTGAGCGAGCAGCGCCCGACCCTGGCCGTCATCGCCGCGGCGGCGGGGGTGTCCCAGGCCACCGTGTCCAAGGTGATCAACGGCCGCTCCGACGTCGCGCCCTCGACCCGCGAACGGATCGAGGGCCTTTTGCACACCCACAACTACCTGCCGCCCGGCCGACAGGGCAGAGCCCGCAGATCGGGTCTCGTCGACCTGATCATCGGCGGTCTGGACAGCGCGTGGGCGGTGGAGATCCTGCGCGGTGTCGAGGCCGAGTGCGCCCATCGGACCGTCGGCACCGTGGTGTCGCTCGTCCCGCCGGGCGAGGCGACGCCGTCCAGCTGGACCGCGCTGCCGGCCCTGCACCGCAGCGACGGCGTCATCCTCGTCACCGCCTCGGTCACCCAGGCCCAGCGCGCCCAGGTCGAACGGGCCGGTGCGGCGCTGGTCGTCATCGACCCGATCGACATGCCGGGCAACGACGTGCCGAGCGTCGGGGCGACCAACTGGGCCGGCGGCCTCGCCGCCACCGAGCACCTGCTGGAACTGGGTCACCGCAGGATCGCCACGATCGGCGGACGCAGGGAGATGCTCTGCAGCCAGGCCCGCATCGACGGGTACCGGGCGGCCCTGGAGCGGGCCGGGATCGAGGTCGACCGGGACCTCATCCGGTTCGGCGACTTCCAGCACGAGGGCGGCTTCCGGTGCGCCCAGGAGCTGCTCGCCCTCCCCGAGCCGCCGACCGCCGTCTTCGCCGGCAGCGACCAGCAGGCGATGGGCGTCTACGAGGCCGCCCGGCAGGCCGGACTGAGCATCCCGCGGGACCTCAGCGTGGTCGGCTTCGACGATCTGCCGATGTGCGACTGGCTGTCTCCCCCGCTGACGACGGTCCGCCAGCCGCTGGAGGAGATGGGCCGGGTCGCCGCCCGCACCCTGTTCCAGCTGCTGGACGGCCAGTCCCTGGTCAGCCCGCGGATGGAGCTCTCGACCGAGCTCAAGGTCAGGCTCTCCACCGCCCCGCCCCACCCCTAGGAGCACCCCTTGAACGAGCCCTGGAGCACCCTCTGTCCGCCCGCCTCCGTGTGCGGCTCCTCCCCTCCGCACGCTTCCGCCCGTCCCCCCTCGGCCGGCCCGGGGCCGTCCGTGCCGGCCGACCGCGTCGCGGTGCCATGAGCACGCCCTTCGGTGATCCCGTGCTGCCCGGGTTCCGGCCCGACCCGTCCGTCTGCCGGGTCGGAGCGGACTACTACCTGGTGACGTCCAGCTTCGAGTGGTTCCCCGGCCTGCCCGTCTTCCACAGCCGCGACCTCGTGCGCTGGCGGCGCGTCGGCTCCGCACTCGACCGTCCCTCCCAGCTCGACCTCGACGGATGCGGGCCCTCACGCGGCCTCTTCGCGCCGACGATCCGGCACCACGACGGGGTCTTCCATCTCGTCTGCACGCTGATGGACGGACCCGGCCACTTCGTCGTCACGGCGACGGACCCGGCGGGGCCGTGGTCGGAGCCGTACTGGCTGGAGGGCGAGGGATTCGACCCGTCGCTGTTCTTCGACGACGGACCGGACGGCGGGGACGGCCGCGCCTGGTTCACCGCCGCGCGCGTCCTGGACGAGGCCGCCGGCCTCACCCAGATCTGGATGCGCGAGTACCTCCCCCGCGAACACCGGCTCACGGGACCCGAGTACGTCCTGTGGTCCGGGAGCAGGCCCGGCGCCCGCTGGTCGGAGGCCCCGCACCTCTACAAGGTGGGTGGAACGTATCTGCTGCTCACCGCGGAGGGCGGCACCGCGGCGGACCACAGCGTCGTGGCCGCCCGGGCCGACCGGGTGCCCGGCCCCTACCGGGGCGACCCCGGGAATCCGGTGCTCCCTCCCGCCGAGGGCCCGGTCACCTGCACGGGGCACGCCGACCTCGTCCAGACCCCGTCCGGCGACTGGCGGGCCGTGCTCCTGGGCGTCCGCCCGGGCTCCGCCATCGGCCGCGAGACCTTCCTCGCCGACGTCACGTGGGAGGACGGCCGGCCGGTCTTCTCCCCCGTCGCCCACGTGCCGGATCGCCGGCGCGTCCACGACGACTTCGCCACGCTCTCCCCCGAGTGGAGCACCCTGCGCACCCCGCGCACGCGGTTCTGGACCACCGGCGACGGGCTGCGCCTCCGGCTCCGCCCGGAACGCCTCGGCGAGCGCGCCTCCCCCTCCCTCCTCGTCCGCCCGCAGGAGCAGCCCGACTGCGACGCCTCCACGGAGCTGCACTTCGCTCCGGCGGGACCGAACGAGGAGGCCGGCCTGGCCGTCGTCCTCGACGACGACGCCCACCTGCTCCTGCTGCGCACCGCGAGGGGAGTCGTCCTCCGCCGCGGGCCCGACGTCCTGGCGCGTGCTCCCGCCCCTCCGGGCCCCGTCCGGCTGGGCGTCCGCGTCCGCGGCCTCCACCATGCCTTCGGCTACGCGGCGCCGGGCGGCTCCTGGCACGATCTGGCCACCGTCGAAGCCGGCTTCCTCGCCCCGCTGTTCACCGGCGTCCAGCTCGGGGTCTACGCCACCTCCCACGGCCGTCCCTCCACCGGAGAGGCCCGTTTCGCGTGGTTCGACATCGCCTATCCGCACCGGGCGGAACCGTCCGGGCGGCGGTGACGCCGCCGGGCACGGGAAATGAAATCGCCGACCCAATCTCGGTTTTCCTCCGTTTGTCCGATTCCGAAATCGGCCGAATACCCCGGAGACAACCGCAGGCCAAGGGCGTTCGTCGTCGAAATGTTTTCGACGAGGGACGCCCTTCGTGATTCCTGCGGCAGTTACCCCGCAGCCAGGATCCCGAAATACCTTCGAAACTCTTGACACGTTTCCGCGGTGTTTCCACACTGATTCCCGAGGCCGCTCGCTCTCTTTCTCGCGTGCCATGGCGCCGGCCTCGAATCATTGCGTCCCGGCAGCACGCGCACTCTTTCGCCGACGGACGCCGACGCCGCAGATTCCGAATTCCTCTGCCGCGCGCACCATCCTTCCGTGATTTCCGTCCTGGAGGTTCCTCGATGCGTTCCCCCACGCTTTCCCTGTCCGCCGCCCGCCGGAGAATAGGAGGTCTGTGCGCGGCGCTGATCGTCGGCGCCGTCGGCGCCACCACCGTGCTGACGGCGCCGGCCTCGCACGCCGCCGAGAGCACGCTGGGTCGCGCCGCGGCGCAGAGCGGCCGCTACTTCGGCACCGCCATCGCCTCGGGGCGGCTCGGCGACTCGACGTACACGACCATCGCGAACCGCGAGTTCAACATGGTGACGGCCGAGAACGAGATGAAGATCGACGCCACCGAGCCGCAGCGGGGGCAGTTCAACTTCACCGCAGGCGACCGCGTGTACAACTGGGCGGTGCAGAACGGCAAGCAGGTGCGCGGCCACACCCTGGCCTGGCACTCGCAGCAGCCCGGCTGGATGCAGGCGCTCGAGGGCAGCACGCTGCGCCAGGCGATGATCAACCACATCACCGGCGTGATGGGCCACTACAAGGGCAAGATCGCCCAGTGGGACGTCGTGAACGAGGCCTTCGAGGACGGCACTTCGGGCGCCAGGCGCAACTCGAACCTGCAGCGCAGCGGCAACGACTGGATCGAGGTCGCCTTCCGCACCGCGCGCGCCGCCGACCCGGCCGCCAAGCTCTGCTACAACGACTACAACACCGACAACTGGACCTGGGCCAAGACCCAGGCCGTGTACGCCATGGTCAAGGACTTCAAGCAGCGTGGCGTGCCGATCGACTGCGTCGGGTTCCAGTCGCACTTCAACAACGACAGCCCCTACAACAGCAACTACCGCACCACGCTGCAGAGTTTCGCCGCCCTCGGCGTCGACGTGGCCATCACCGAGCTCGACATCCAGGGCGCCTCGCCCACGACCTACGCCAACGTGACGAACGACTGCCTGGCCGTCCCGCGCTGCCTCGGCATCACCGTCTGGGGCGTGCGCGACACCGACTCCTGGCGGGCGGACCAGACGCCGCTGCTGTTCAACGGCGACGGCAGCAAGAAGCCCGCGTACACCTCCGTCCTCAACGCGCTCAACGCCGGCACCTCCAACCCCAACCCCACGCCGACCCCCACGCCGACCCCCGCCCCCGGCTCCGGCCCGATCAAGGGCGTCGCCTCCGGCCGCTGCGTGGACGTGCCCGGCGCCGCCACCGCCGACGGCACGCAGGTCCAGCTGTGGGACTGCAACGGCCGCACCAACCAGCAGTGGACCTACACCGCCGCGGGTGAGCTCAGGGTCTACGGCGACAAGTGCCTGGACGCGGCCGGCACCGGCAACGGCGCCAAGGTGCAGATCTACAGCTGCTGGGGCGGCGACAACCAGAAGTGGCGGCTCGGCTCCGACGGATCCATCGTCGGCGTGCAGTCCGGCCTCTGCCTCGACGCCGCCGCGAGCGGCACCGCCAACGGCACGCTGATCCAGCTGTACTCGTGCTGGAACGGCACCAACCAGCGGTGGACGCGCGGCTGACCGTCGCGCTGACACCTCGCACCACACGCACCACGCGCACCGCTCGCACCAGGGAGGGGAGCCGGGAAGATCCCGGCTCCCCTCGGTGCGGTCAGGTGGCGGAGGGGTTGCCGTAGTACGCATCCGGGCCGTGCTTGCGGGTGAAGTGGCGGTCCAGGAGGTGCTGCGGGGGCTCCACCGTGCCCAGGGCGATGGTCCGCAGGGCCATCTCGGCCACCGCCTCGCAGACGATGGCGTGCTCCAGGGACGTGGTGGCGTCCGCGCCCCAGGTGAAGGGGCCGTGGTGGGCGACCAGGGCGCCCGGGACCTCCCGGGCCCGGGTGTCGTCACGGTCCAGCAGGTCCACGATGACCTGGCCGGTGTTGTACTCGTAGTCCGTGGCGCACTGCTCGGGGGTGAGGACGTCGGTGACGGGGACGGGACCGTTGAAGGTGTCCGCGTGCGTCGTGCCGAGCACCGGTATCGACCGCCGGGCCTGTGCGAAGGCGACGGCGTGGGTGGAGTGCGTGTGGGTGACGCCGCCGATCGAGGGGAAGGCCAGGTAGAGGCTCCGGTGCGTCTCCGTGTCGGTGGACGGCCGCAGCCGGCCCTCGACCACGCTCCCGTCGGCCAGGGAGACGACGACCAGGTCCTCCTCGGTCAGCACGTCGTAGGTCACGCCCGAGGGCTTGATGACGAAGACGCCGGCTTCCCGGTCCACTCCGCTCACGTTGCCCCAGGTGAGGGTGGCGAGGCCGGCCCGGGGGATGCGGAGGTTCGCCTCCAGCACCTCCCGGCGCAGCTCCTCGGAAACGGTCCTGCTCACGGCGGACTCCGTCCTGGTGGGGGCGGCGGGGGCGGTCACAGGCTCTGGGCCAGTCGGTGGTACGCCTGGTTCCAGCGCAGCTCGCGCGTGAACCGCCGGACGGTGGTGTCCTCGTCGATGACGGCGAGTTCGGTCCGCAGCATCTCGGCGAGGTCGTCGAGCTCCTCCCCGACCAGCGCGGTGGTCAGGACGGTGTGGTGGGGCGCTCCCGCCGTCAGCCACGCCTCGGTGGAGGTACGCAGATCGGGGCGGGGCCGCCAGACGGCGCGGGCGACGGGGAGCTTGGGCAGCGGCTCGGGCGGGGCGACGACGTCGATGCGGTTGGCGACGAGGCGGAACCGGTCGCCCATGTCGGCGAGACCGACGACGACGGCCGGACCGGGGTCGGCGTCGAAGACGAGGCGGACCGGGTCCTCGCGTCCGCCGATGCCGAGGGGATGGATCTCGCAGCTGGGCCTCGACGTCGTGATCGAGGGACAGACCTCCAGCATGTGGGCGCCCAGGATGAGCTCCTGACCGGGCGTCAGGTCGTAGGTGTAGTCCTCCATGAAGGAGGTGCCGCCGGGCAGGCCGTGGGCCATCGCCTTCAGGGTGCGCAGCAGGGTGGAGGTCTTCCAGTCCCCTTCGCCGCCGAAGCCGTAGCCGTCCGCCATCAGGCGCTGCACGGCGAGCCCGGGCAGCTGGCGCAGGCCGCCGAGGTCCTCGAAGTTGGTGGTGAAGGCACGGAATCCGCCTTCCGTGAGGAAGGTGCGCAGACCGGCTTCGACACGGGCCGCGTAGCGCAGCGAGTCGTGGCGCTCGCCGCCGGGCCGCAGCTCGGGGGCGAGGGCGTAGAGGTCCTGGTACTCCTTGACGAGGGCGGTGACGGTGGACTCGTCGGCGGCGTCGACCGCGGCGACGAGGTCGTTGACGCCGTAGGTGTTGACCGAGACACCGAACCGCAGCTGCGCCTCTACCTTGTCGCCCTCGGTGACGGCGACGTCGCGCATGTTGTCGCCGAACCGGGCGAGTCTGAGGGTGGTGAGTTCGGCGCGGCCGACGGCGGCGCGGGCCCACCCGGCGACGCGGTCGACGACCTCGGGGGTGGAGACGTGGCCGGCCACGGTCTTGCGCGGGACGCCGAGGCGGGTCTGGACGAAGCCGAACTCGCGGTCGCCGTGGGCGGCCTGGTTCAGGTTCATGAAGTCCATGTCGATGGTGGACCAGGGCAGTTCGCGGTTGGCCTGGGTGTGCAGGTGCAGCAGGGGCTTGCGGAGGGCGTCGAGGCCGGCGATCCACATCTTGGCCGGGGAGAAGGTGTGCATCCAGGCGATCAGGCCGACGCAGCGGTCGTCGGCGTTGGCCTCCAGGCAGACCGCGCGGATGGCGGCCGCGTCGGTGAGGACGGGCTTCCACACCAGGCGGACGGTCAGCTGGGGCCGGTCGGCGAGGGTGTCGCAGATGGCACGGGACTGTTCGGCGACCTGGGCCAGGGTGTCCTCGCCGTAGAGGTCCTGGCTGCCGGTGAGAAACCAGATCTCGCGGTCGGGCTGGGCGAGCGTCATGTCGGGTGTGCTCCTCGGAGGTGCTGGGGCGGGGAGGTGGGGTCGGTCAGCCGGTGGTGGCGGCGCGTGCGGTGTTGCGGATACGCCGCAGGCGGTGCAGCAGGAGGTCGGCGCCGGTGCCGAAGTGCTCGTGCAGGGCCCGGTACTCGGCGAACAGCGCGTCGTAGGCGTCCGCCCGCGCGGGGTCGGGCAGGTACGCGTGGCGCCGCACGCTGCCCATGACGGCGGCGGCGGTCCGGACGTCGGGGTGGGCGCCCGCGGCGACGGCGGCGTGGATGGCCGAGCCGAGGGCCGGCCCCTGCTCGGAGGTGCCGAGGGAGACGGAGCGGCGGAGCACGTCGGCGTAGATCTGCATGAGCAGCGGGTTCTTCTTCAGGCCGCCGGTGACGATGAACTCCTCGACGGGGATCCCGCCGCTCTCGAAGGTCTCGACGATCAACCGGGTGCCGTAGGCGGTGGATTCGAGCAGGGCCCGGTAGACGTCCTCGGGCCGGGTGTCGAGGGTGAGGCCGGCGACGACGCCGGAGAGGTGGTGGTCGACCAGGGGGGAACGGTTGCCGTTCATCCAGTCCAGGGCGACGAGACCGTGCGCGCCGACCGGCTGGTCCGCGGCCTTGCGGGTCAGGAGCTGGTGCAGGTCCTCGCCCGACGCCTCGGCCTCGGTGCGGTAGTGGTCCGGGACGCCCTGCCGGAGCCACCAGGCGAAGATGTCGCCGACCGCGCTCTGGCCGGCCTCGTAACCGTAGGCGCCGTCGACGATGCCGCCGTCGACGACCCCGCAGATGCCGGGGACCTCGGCGAGGGTGGCGCCGTTGAGGACGTGGCAGGTGGAGGTGCCCATGATCGCGAGCATCCGCCCGTTCTCGACGGCGCCCGCGGCGGGCGCGGCCACGTGGGCGTCGACGTTGCCGGCGGCGACGGCGATGCCTTCGGGAAGGCCGGTCCAGCGGGCGGCCCTGGCGCTCAGTCCGCCGACGCGGGAGCCCAGGGGCGACAGCGGGTGCTCCAGGCGCGTGGCGGGGAAGTCCGCGAAGTCCGGGTGGAGCGCGGCCAGGTAGTCCGGGGAGGGGTAGGCGCCGTCCTGGTGGATGCCCTTGTAGCCGGCGGTGCAGGTGTTGCGGGACTCGGCGCCGGTGAGCTGCCAGACGATCCAGTCGGCCGCCTCGATCCAGCGGGCGCAGGCGGCGTAGACGGCGGGGTCCTCCTCCAGGACCTGGAGGGCCTTGGCGTACTGCCACTCGGCGGAGATCTTGCCGCCGTACCGGGCGATCCACTTCTCGCCCCGGGCGTGCGCGAGGGCGTTGATGCGGTCGGCCTGCTCCTGCGCCGCGTGGTGCTTCCACAGCTTGGGCCAGGCGTGCGGGCGCTCGGCCCACTCGGGCGTCAGGGCGAGCGGGGTGCCGTCCGGGGTGGTCGGCAGCACCGTGCAGGCGGTGAAGTCGGTGGCGATGCCGATGACGCGGGACGCGTCGACTCCGGCGTCGGCGAGCGCCGCCGGAACGGCGGTGCGCAGGACGTCGCGCCAGTCCTCGGGGTGCTGCAGGGCCCAGTCCGGGGGCAGGGCCGCTCCGGTGGAGGGGAGGCGGTCCTCGATGACGGCGTGGCGGTACTCGTGCACCGCCGAACCGAGCTCGGCGCCGTCCCGGACCCTGACCACGACGGCACGCCCGGAGAGGGTGCCGAAGTCGACTCCGATGGTGCATGCCTCGGGGTGCTGGCGGGCTGCGGGACCGGAAGGAACGTGTGGGGTCACGATGCGGTCTCTCTCGTCGGGAGGGGGGCGGCGGCGAAGCACTCTGATTGTTAACGCTCACAATTCACTTGGACAAGAGCTGAGTGCGGTTCTGTCGAATTTGGGGCCAGAACTCGGGCCTTCGAAGTGAGCGCTCACTCGATGAAGGGCGACGCGGACCGGCCGACGGGACGAGCGCGGGAGCGACGTGACGCCCGAGAGCGGGGCCTGGCCGCGGGGAACGGCCCCGCAAGCCCTTGCGGGCACTCGCCGGCCGCCGCGCCACCGCCCCACGCATGCGCGGTGACGCGGGCCCCGCCGGGGCGGGCCCCGGAGCCCCCTCGACGGGCCAGGAGCGCACCCGGAGGCAGGTCAAACACCACGCCGGCGTTCCAGCGGCACCCGGCCGGCGGGCCAGTCGTCGCCGCAGCGTGGGCAGACGCCGCCTCCGCCGGCCGGGCGTCGCCGGGGAGGGTCCGGCCGGTCACACGCCGCCCGCAGCCGCCTGGCGCAGGCGGCACACGCCGTCTGCGCCGGTCAGGCGTCGCCGGGGAGAGTCCCGCCGGTCACACGCCGTCCGGCCCGGGGGCAGTCACCGCTCCCGCGCCGCCCCGAGGTGGGCGAACGCCGCCTCGCAGAGGCCGTCACCGGCCCACCAGCCCACCGGCCCGCACCGGCCCGCACAGGCGAAACGCCGCCCCGCCGGCTGCAGACACCACCCGTCACGCATCCCCCGGCGGCCGCGTGCTCGCGCGCATGATGAGTTGGGGTTCGACCAGGAGGTGTTCGGTCTTCGTGGCGCGGCCCTCGATGTGGTCGACGAGCAGCTGGATGCTCCGGCGTCCGATCGCGGCGAAGTCCTGGCGGACCGTCGTCAGCGGCGGCGGGAAGAACTCGGCCTCGGGGATGTCGTCGAAGCCGGCGACGGCCACCTGCGCGGGCGTGCGGATGCCGCCCTCGCGCAGCGCCCGCAGGACGCCGAGCGCCATCTGGTCGTTGGCGACGAAGACGGCCGTGACCGGTGTCGTGCCCCGGCGGGCCAGGACGAGGCCCGCGAGTTCCTGGCCCGCCCGATAGCCGGAGAGCGGGCTCCAGTCCCCCGTCAGGACGCGCGGCGGCCGGATGCCGCTCTCCTCCAGCACGGCGCGCCAGCCCGCCGTGCGGGCCTCGCTCTCCAGCCAGTCGCCTGGCCCGGCCACGTGCCAGACGTTGGCGTGGCCGGCGGCGAGCAGGTGCTCGGTGACCATGCGGGCGCCGAGCTCCTGGTCGAGGGAGACGCCGGGCAGGTCGAGCTGGTGACCGCCTTCGACGGTGACGACGGGGAAGGGCGCGTCGAGTTCGGCGAGCGCCTGCACGTGCGAGCGCTGCGGGGTGATGGCGACGACGCCCTCCACGCCCCAGGCCGCGAGGTGGTCGATCGCGTCCCTGAGCCCCTGTCCCCCTCCGCTGCGCAGGCTGACGGTCGAGACGAGGTAGCCCTCCTCGCGGGCCGCCTCCTCCAGGCCGGTCAGGGTGCTGGCGGGTCCGTACAGGGCCGTGTTGACCGCGATGACGCCGAGCGTCCTGGTCCGGCGCGTCACCAGGGCGCGCGCGGCGGAGTTGCGGCGGTAGCCGAGCCGCTCGATGGCCAGGGTGACCTGCTCGCGGGTGGCCGCGCGCACGTTGGGGTGACCGCTCAGCACCCGGGAGACCGTCTGGTGGGAGACCCCCGCCTCCCGTGCGACGTCGGCCATCGTCGGCGGGCGGACGTCTTCCGCGGGATGGACCACGCTCGCCTCCCTTCTCCGTGCTCACGGCTGTGTATCGATACGGGAAAAACCTTAGCGCCTCTTGTATCACGCTGTTGTGAGCGCTAACAATCTAGCTCGACCGGGGTGCCGACGCCCCGGCCCCCCAGCCGGAACGGCGCCGTCCCGGCAGTGCGAGGACCCGCGCTGCCGTCGCGCCCGTTCCCGGTCTGAGCCGCCCTCGACGACGGGATGGGTACCGCCCATGAAGAAGTTCCGATCCGCATCCGCTCTCCTCGCCGTGACGACCGGCTGCGCCCTGCTCCTGACCGCCTGCGGACAGACCGCCGAGGGCGGCAGCCAGGAGGCGAAGGAGAAGAAGGAGCGCACCATCGGCATCGCGATGCCCACCAAGTCCTCCGAGCGGTGGATCGCCGACGGCCGCAACATGACCGAGAGCCTGAAGCAGGCCGGTTTCGCCACGACCCTGCAGTACGGCGAGGACGACCCCGACCAGCAGGTCGCCCAGATCGAGAACATGATCACCCAGGGCGTCGACGCGCTGGTCGTGGCCGCCATCAACGGCGAGGCCCTGTCCAACGTCCTGCAGCAGGCCGCGGACGCCGACATCCCGGTCATCTCCTACGACCGGCTCATCCTGGGCTCCCCCCACGTCGACTACTACGCCTCCTTCGACAACGAGAAGGTCGGCGAGCTGCAGGCCACGTACATCGTCGAGAAGCTGGGGCTGAAGTCCGGCGCGAAGAAGGGCCCCTTCAACATCGAGCTGTTCGCCGGCTCCAACGACGACAACAACACCAAGTACTTCTTCAACGGCGCCATGAAGGTGCTGAAGCCCTACCTCGACAAGAAGCAGCTGGTCGTGCGCTCCCAGCAGACCCAGCTCAACCAGGTCACCACCCTGCGCTGGGACGGCGGGACGGCGCAGAAGCGCATGGACGACCTGCTGACCTCCGCGTACTCCACGGCCCGCGTCGACGCCGTGCTCTCCCCCTACGACGGCATCTCCATCGGCATCCTGTCCGCGCTGAAGTCCGACGACTACGGAAGCGCCGCCAAGCCGCTGCCGGTCGTCACCGGCCAGGACGCGGAGGTCGCCTCCGTGAAGTCGATCATCGCGGGCGAGCAGACGCAGACCGTCTACAAGGACACGCGCGCCCTCGCGAAGGTCGCCTCGGACATGGTCACCGCCGTCCTGGAGGGCAGGAAGCCGCAGACCAACGACGACAAGACGTACGACAACGGCAAGAAGGTCGTTCCGGCCTACCTGCTCGAGCCGGTCAGCGTCGACAAGTCGAACTACCGCAACGTCCTGGTCGAGTCCGGCTACATCGACGCCGGGGCACTGAAGTGACCGCCCTTCTCCAGATGCGTTCCATCGTCAAGACCTTCCCCGGAGTCAGGGCGCTCGACGACGTGACCCTCTCCGTGGAACGCGGTGAGGTGCACGCCCTGTGCGGGGAGAACGGCGCCGGCAAGTCGACCCTGATGAAGGTCCTCTCCGGGGTCCACCCGCACGGGACGTACGAGGGCGAGATCCTCTTCGACGGCGAGCCGTGCCGCTTCAAGGACATCAGGGCCAGCGAGCGGCGCGGGATCGTCATCATCCACCAGGAGCTCGCGCTCGTCCCCCATCTGTCGATCGCCGAGAACATCTTCCTCGGCAACGAACCGTCCCGGCGCGGCATCATCGACTGGCGCGAGGCGCTGCGCCGGGCGTCCGAACTGCTGCGACGGGTCGGCCTCGACGAGCACCCGGAGACCCGGGTCGCCGACATCGGCGTCGGCAAGCAGCAACTGGTGGAGATCGCGAAGGCGCTGGCGAAGGACGTCCGGCTGCTCATCCTCGACGAGCCCACCGCGGCGCTCAACGACGAGGACAGCGCGAAGCTCCTGGGTCTGATGGGAGAACTGAAGAGCCAGGGCATCACCTCGATCCTCATCTCGCACAAGCTGAACGAGATCGCCCGGATCGCCGACGCCGTCACCATCCTGCGCGACGGGCGCTCCATCGAGACCCTCGACGTCAGGGACCCGGCCACCACCGAGGAGCGCATCATCCGCGGCATGGTGGGCCGCGACCTCGACAGCCGCTTCCCCGACCGGACGCCGTACGAGGGCCCGGCCGACGCCACCCCCGTCCTGGAGGTCCGCGACTGGACCGTGCGCCACCCGCTCGACCGCGGCCGCAAGGTCGTCGACGGCGTGTCGCTCCAGGTCCGGCGCGGGGAGATCGTCGGCGTCGCGGGACTCATGGGGGCCGGCCGGACCGAACTGGCCATGAGCGTCTTCGGGCGTTCCTACGGCCGCTACGAGCGGGGCACCGTGCTCAAGGACGGCCGCGAGGTGCGGACGCGTACGGTTCCCGAGGCGGTCGCCCACGGCATCGCGTACGTCACCGAGGACCGCAAGCACTACGGCCTCGACCTCGGGGACTCCGTGAGCCGGAACATCTCGCTCGCCTCGCTCGGCGCGCTCGCCCGCCGCGGGGTCGTCGACGGGCACGAGGAGCGCCGGGTCGCCGAGCGGTACCGGCGGACCATGAACATCAAGGCTCCGAACGTCCTCGAACCGGTCGGCCGTCTGTCCGGCGGCAACCAGCAGAAGGTCGTCCTCAGCAAGTGGATCCTCGCCGGACCGGACGTCCTCGTCCTCGACGAGCCCACGCGCGGGGTCGACGTGGGAGCCAAGTACGAGATCTACACCGTGATCGACCGGCTCGCCGCCGAGGGCAAGGCGATCCTCCTCATCTCCTCCGAACTGCCCGAACTGCTGGGCATGTGCGACCGCATCTACACCATGGCCGCCGGGCGGCTGACCGGCGAGGTCGGCCGTGCCGACGCCACCCAGGAAGTGCTGATGCGGCACATGACGCAGAGCTCCCCCGCACCGCCGGCGGTCCCCGCGGGCACCGCCTCCACCGAAGGACACCAGGCATGAGCACCGAAGTCGGCACGAAGACGACCGCCCCGGCGCCCCCGGGCGCCGGTTCCCCGGTCACCGGGACACCGGTGCTCCGGATGCTCCTCGACGGCGTCCGGCGGAACATGCGCCAGTACGGCATGCTCTTCGCGCTGGGCCTGATCGTGCTGCTGTTCCAGATCTGGACGGGCGGCGACCTCCTGCTGCCGCGCAACGTCTCCAACCTGGTCCTGCAGAACAGCTACATCCTCATCCTGGCCATCGGCATGATGATCGTCATCATCTCCGGGCACATCGACCTGTCGGTGGGCTCGCTGATGGCCCTGGTGGGCGGCGTCGGGGCGGTGCTCATGGTCGAGCACCACGTCTCCTGGCCGGTCGCCGTGC
This sequence comes from Streptomyces roseofulvus, assembly GCF_039534915.1. Lineage (NCBI taxonomy): Bacteria > Bacillati > Actinomycetota > Actinomycetes > Kitasatosporales > Streptomycetaceae > Streptomyces > Streptomyces roseofulvus. The sequence continues at coordinate 594,326 of NZ_BAAAWE010000001.1, forward strand.
TCCTCACCCTGCTCCTGGGGGCCGTCGCCGGCGCGCTGCAGGGCTACTTCATCGCGTACGTCGGCATACCGTCGTTCATCGTGACCCTGGCCGGCATGCTGCTCTTCCGCGGGCTCACGGAGATCTTCCTCAAGGGGCAGACGCTCGGCCCGTTCCCGGACGGCCTGCAGAAGGTCGCCAACGGCTTCCTGCCGGAGGTCGGGCCGCGCACGAACTACCACAACCTGACGCTGCTCCTCGGCCTGGGCCTGATCGCCTACGTGGTCTTCCAGGAGGTCCGGGACCGTCGCCGCCAGCGGGAGTTCGCCCTGGAGACGCTCCCCACCGGCCTGTTCGCGCTGAAGGTGACCGCGCTGGTGGCCGCGGTACTGCTCACGACCCTGCTGCTCGCCAGCTACAAGGGCGCGCCGGTGGTCCTGCTCATCCTGGCCGTGCTGCTCGTCGGCTTCGGTTACGTGATGCGCAACGCGGTGATCGGCCGCCACGTGTACGCGATCGGCGGCAACCTGCCCGCCGCGAAGCTGTCCGGCGTCAAGGACCGGAAGGTGACCTTCGCGGTCTTCCTCAACATGGGGATGCTCGCGGCGCTCGCCGGGCTCGTCTTCGCGGCGCGCTTCAACGCGGCCTCGCCGAAGGCGGGCGTGAACTTCGAGCTGGAGGCCATCGCCGCCGCGTTCATCGGCGGGGCGTCGATGAGCGGAGGCGTCGGCACCGTCCTGGGCGCCATCATCGGCGGTCTGGTGCTCGGCGTGCTCAACAACGGCATGAACCTCGTCGGGGTGGGCACCGACTGGCAGCAGGTCATCAAGGGCCTCGTGCTGCTGGCCGCGGTCGGCTTCGACGTGTGGAACAAGCGGCGGGCGGGCGCCTGACGCGGCTCCGGACACGGCTGTGCCCGCCGGCGGGAACGCCGGCGGGCACAGCCGTGTCGGTGCGCGGTCAGTCGCGCGTGCCGAACCGGAGGACCGTCCTCGACGTGTACCGCTCCCCCGGTCGCAGCACCGTGGACGGGTCACCGGGGCGGTTCGGGGAGTCGGGGAAGTGCTGGGTCTCCAGCGCGATGCCGGCGCCCGCCCGGTAGGGCGTACCGCTCTTGCCGAGGACCGTCCCGTCGAACTGCCCCGCGGAGTAGACCTGGAGGCCGGGTTCCGTGGTCAGCACCTCCATGCGCCGGCCGGTGGCCGGGGCGTACAGGACGGCGGCCCGGCGCAGCCGACCGTCGCCGTGCGGGTCCAGGACGAAGTTGTGGTCGTAGCCGCCGGGCGCGCCGGGGTGGTCCAGGGCGTCGGCGATCCTGAGCGGCCGGCGGAGGTCGAAGGCGGTGCCGTCGACGGGGCGGTGCTCCCCGTCGGGTATGAGGTCCCCGTCGACCGGTGTGTAGTGGGAGGCGTCGACGGCCAGTTCGTGGCCGAGCACGTCGCCGGCGCCCTCGCCGTCGAGGTTGAAGTAGGCGTGGTTGGTCAGGTTGACGAGGGTGGCGGCGTCGGTGACCGCCGTGTAGGAGAAGGCGAGTTCGTCGTCGCGGCCGATGAGGCAGCTGACGGTGACGACCAGGTTCCCGGGGAAGCCCTGGTCGCCGTCCGGGCTGCGGAGGCGCAGGAGCACACCGGTCCACTCCGGGGTGTGCACGCTCTCGGCTTCCCAGAGCCGGGTGTCGAAGCCGTCCGTCCCGCCGTGCAGGCAGTGGCCGTTCTCCTGGGTGGTCAGCTGGTGCGGCGTCCCGTCCAGGGTGAACCGGCCGTGGGCGATGCGGTTGGCGTAGCGGCCGACGGTGGAGCCGAAGTACCGGGCGGTGGTGGCCGTCTCGGCCGGGTCGCGGGGAGCGAGGACCACGTCGGCCGGGGTGCCGTTCCGGTCCGGCGCCCACAGGCCGTGGAGGCGGGCGCCGCGGGTGTGCACCTCGGCCGTGAGTCCGCCGGGGAAGCCGAAGGTCCATCGTTCTCCGGCGCGCGGGTCGGCGTGGCGGACCGGGGGGACTCCGGTGAGCGGGGGCGTGGCTGGGTTCATGGGGTTCCTTGGTCGCGAGGGGGCGCAGCCGAAAAGGGGGCAGGGAGGTCCCTGCCCCCTCGTGGCCCGGGGTCTATTCCGCCTGGCGGGATCCGCCGAAGAGGCGCTGGAGGAGGATGAAGACGAACAGCAGACCGCCGATGACGATACGGGTCCACCACGAGCTGAGGGTGCCCTGGAAGCTGATGATCGTCTGGATCAGCCCGAGGACCGTCACGCCGAGCGCGGTGCCCAGGACGAATCCGGAACCGCCGGTCAGCAGGGTCCCGCCGATCACGGCGGCGGCGATGGCGTCGAGTTCCATGCCGACGGCGTGCAGGGCGTAGCCGGACAGCATGTAGAAGGTCAGCAGCAGGCCGCCGAGGGCGGAGCACAGGCCGCTGACGGCGTACACCATGACCTTGGTGCGTCCCACGGGCAGGCCCATGAGGCGGGCGGAGGACTCGTTGCCGCCGAGGGCGTAGACGGTGCGGCCGAAGCGGGTGTGGTGGAGGACGACGAAGGCGAGCGCGAGGACGACCAGGGCGATGACCACGGCGGGCGAGACGAACAGGCCGCCGGGCAGCAGCACCCGGGTCTGGGCGATCCGGGTGGTCGTCGGGTCCGTGATCGAGATGGACTCGGTGCTGATCATGTAGCAGAGGCCGCGGGCGAGGAACATGCCGGCGAGGGTGACGATGAAGGGCTGGATCTCGAAGGCGTGGATCACCCAGCCCATGAGGGCTCCGCCGCCCGCTCCCACCAGGAGGACCACCGGCACCGCCACGGCGAGCGGCAGGCCGTTCTGTTCGACGAGCCAGGCGGTCAGCATGGTCGACAGGGCCACCATGGAGCCGACCGAGAGGTCGATCCCGCCGGTGAGGATGACGAAGGTCATGCCGATCGCCACGACGAGCAGGAAGCCGTTGTCGATCAGGACGTTGAGCAGGACCTGCGCGGAGAAGAAGCCTTCGTACTGCACGGAGCCGACCGTGAACATGGCCACCAGGAGGGTGGCCGTCACCATGAGCGGCAGGCGGGCGGCGTGGCGTGCCGAGAAGCGGTGGAGCGGCTTGGCGAGGGTGGTGCTCACGAGTGGACCTCCTGCCGGCGGGCCGTCAGGTCGCCGGCCGCCGGGGCCGGGTCCGGGGCGGCCGTCCGGCGACGGCGGGAGAGCCGCGCGCGGAACGCGGGCGACTGGACGAGACACACGACGATGACGACCAGGGCCTTGAAGACGAGGGTGGTCTCCGGCGGTACGCCGAGGGTGTAGATGGTGGTCGAGAGGGTCTGGATGATCAGCGCGCCGAGGACGGTGCCGCCGAGGGAGAAGCGGCCGCCGGTCAGCGCGGTGCCGCCGATGACCACGGCGAGGATCGCGTCGAGCTCGATCCACAGGCCGGCGTTGTTGCCGTCGGCGCTGGACACGTTGGAGCTGATCATCAGGCCGGCGACCGCGGCGCACACGGCACTGACGATGTACACCGTGACGAGGAGGCCGGACGCCCGGATGCCGACGAGCCGGCTCGCGACCGGGTTGCCGCCCACCGATTCGATGAGCATGCCGAGCGCGGTCCGCCGGGTGACGACGGAGGTGACGGCGACGAGGGCCGCGGCGAGCAGGACGGCGAAGGGCAGGGTGAGCCAGTAGCCGCCGCCGATCATCTTGTAGGCGCTGCTGGAGACGCTGATGATCTGGCCGTCGGTGATCAGCTGGGCCACGCCGCGTCCGGCGACCATGAGGACCAGCGTGGCGACGATGGGCTGGACGCCGAGCCGGGCGACGAGCAGGCCGTTGAGCAGGCCGATCGCCGCGGCCACGCCGAGCGCGACCGCGATCGCGGCCATGACGGTCGAGAGGCTTCCGGGGTCCTTCGCGGTGGCGATGTGCTCGCAGGCGAGGGCCCCGGCGATGGCGACCGTCGAACCGACCGAGAGGTCGATGCCGCGGGTGGCGATGACGAGCGTCATGCCGACGGAGACCAGGATCAGCGGGGCGCCGAACTGGAGGATGTCGATCAGGCTGCCGTACAGGTGTCCGTTCTGGACGCGGACGGCGAAGAAGTCGTGGGTGAGCGCGAGGTTCCCGAGGAGCAGCGCGGCCAGCACGGCGGCGGGCCAGAACAGCCGGTGCTCGGTGAGCCGCCGGGCGCCGCGCGTCCGGGCCGGACGCCCCCCGGCGCCGGTGTCGTGAGGTGGTGTCATGAGGTGGCTCCGGTGGCGATCGCGCCCAGGATCCGGTCGGGCGTCAGGGTGGTGTCGTTGGTGAGGGTGGCGACGAGCCGGTGGTCGCGCAGCACGCCGACCCGGTGGCTGAGCCGCAGCACTTCCTCGAGTTCGGCGGAGATGAAGAGCACCGCCGTGCCTTCCGAGGCCAGGCGGCTGACGAGCCGCTGGATCTCCGTCTTGGCGCCGATGTCGATGCCCCGGGTGGGCTCGTCCAGGATCAGCAGCTCGGGGTCGGTGAGCAGCCACCGGGCGAGCAGCACCTTCTGCTGGTTGCCGCCGCTGAGGTTGCGGACCTGGGCTTCGGGGTCGGCCGGGCGGATGTCGAGGACCTCGGTCCATCGTGCGGCGATCTCCTCCTGCCGGGCGCGCGAGAGGGGTCTGGTCCAGCCGCGTGCGGCCTGGAGGGCGAGCACGATGTTCTCGCGGACGGTGAGTTCGCCGATCAGACCCTCCGCCTTGCGGTTCTCGGAGCAGAAGGCGATCTTGTGGGCGATCGCGGTGCGCGGCGAGCGCAGGACGGCGCGTTCGCCGTGGATCCGCAGTTCGCCGCCGTCGGCGTGGTCGGCTCCGAAGAGCAGCCGGGCGGCCTCGGTCCGTCCGGATCCGAGGAGTCCGGCGAGGCCGATGACCTCGCCGCGGTGGATGTCGAGGTCGTACGGCTGGATGGAGCCGGTCCGGGCGAGCCCGCGGGCGCTGAGGAGGGGGGTCTCCGCGGACCCGGGGGTGGCGGCGGTGGCGGTGTGGGAGGTCTCGGCCAGTTCGTCGAGGGTGCTCAGTTCGCTGCCGACCATGCGGTGGACGAGGGTGACGGGGGTCAGTTCGTCGATCCGGTACTCGCCTTCGAGCCGTCCGTTGCGCAGGACGGTCACCCGGTCGCACAGGTCGAAGACCTGGTCGAGGAAGTGGGTGACGAAGAGGATCGCGACGCCCCGGTCGCGCAGCCGGCGCACCAGGGCGAACAGCTGGGCGACCTCGTCGCGGTCGAGGCTGGAGGTGGGCTCGTCGAGGACGAGGACCTTCGCCTGGACGTCCACGGCGCGGACGATCGCGACGAGTTGCTGAACGGCGATGGAGTGGGCGCTCAGGGGCATGCGGACGTCGAGGTCGAGTTCCAGCTCGGTGATGAGCTGTGCCGCGCGCCGGTGGAGGGCCTTCCAGTGGACGAGTCCGAAGCGCCGTGGTTCCCGGCCTACGAGGATGTTCTCCGCGACCGAGAGGTTGGGGCAGAGGTTCACCTCCTGGTAGACGGTGCTGATGCCGGCGTGCTGGGCTTCGAGGGGTTCGGTGAACCGCCGGGCGTCGCCGTCCACGGTGACCGTGCCCGCGTCGGGCGGGTGGACGCCGGTGAGCACCTTGATGAGGGTCGACTTGCCGGCGCCGTTCTCCCCCATCAGTGCGTGGACCTCGCCCGGGAAGAGGCGCAGGTCGACGCCGTCGAGGGCGAGGACGCCGGGGAAAGCCTTGCGGATGCCGCGGGCCTCCAGGACCGGCCGGTCGGTGGGGGTGGGGGTGGGTGGGGCTGTCATCCGCCCTCCTCTCCTGAGGGGCCGGGGGCGGCGCGAGGGCCGCCCCCGGTCCGGTGCGGGCGGTGGATCAGTACTGGCGGCCGGGCAGGGCGGCGGCGGCCTGGTCCTGGGTGAAGACGCCCTCCTCGACCTCGACCCGTCGCGGGACGCTCTCCCCCGCCGCGACCTTCTTGACGAGGTCCATGAGCTGGTCGCCGAGGAGCGGGTTGCACTCGACGACCACGTTGATCTTCTTCTCCTGCATGGCGACGAAGGCGTCCTTGATGCCGTCGACGGAGATCACCTTGATGTCGGTGCCCGGCTTCTTGCCCGCCTCCTCGATGGCCTGGATGGCGCCGAGGGCCATGTCGTCGTTGTGGGCGTAGAGGACGTCGATGTCCTTGTGGGACTTGAGGAAGGCCTGCATGACCTCCTTGCCCTTGGCGCGGGTGAAGTCGCCGGTCTGGGAGGCGATGACCTTGAACTTGGGGTCGCCCTTGATGGCTTCGGCGAAGCCGGCCTTGCGGTCGTTGGCGGGGGCGGAGCCGGTGGTGCCCTGGAGCTCGACGACGTTGACGGGGTCGGAGGTGCCCTCGTACTCCTTGACGAGCCACTTGCCGGCCTCCTGGCCCTCCTTGACGAAGTCGGAGCCGAGGAAGGTCTGGTAGAGCGAGGTGTCCTGCGAGTCGACCGCGCGGTCGGTGAGGATCACCGGGATGCCGGCGTTCTTGGCCTCCTTCAGGACGGTGTCCCAGCCGGACTCCACGACCGGCGAGAAGGCGATGACGTCCACCTTCTGCTGGATGAAGGTGCGGATCGCCTTGATCTGGTTCTCCTGCTTCTGCTGGGCGTCGGAGAACTTCAGCGTGATGCCCGCCTTCTCGGCGGCCTCGCGGACGGACTTGGTGTTGGCGGTGCGCCAGCCGCTCTCGGCTCCCACCTGGGCGAACCCGAGCACCAGCTTGCCGTCGGAGGAGCCCTTGCCGGCACCGCCGGTGGTGCCGTCGGACGCGGGCTCGGTGGTGCAGGCGGTCAGCACACCAGCGGCCAGGACGGCGGCGGTGATGACGCGGAGGGCTCTGTGGGCCATGTCGTGGTTCCTCTCGGGACGTGCGTCGTACCAGGCGGAGCCCTGAAGGGGTCGGGGCCCGGCGAAGACAGGGCTGCGCAGCGATGGTCGGACCGGGCGGGGGCAGAGTGAAACGTCGGCCCCCGGCGGTCGGTGAGCTGGCGAACGCGACACATTGTGAGCGCTAACAGACTCGTAACTCAAGGGCTTGTACGGGCGTTACCAGTTTTTGATGCGCGGGCCCGCGTCGGTGGCAGCAAGCACCCGCCCTCAAGTTGTGAGCGTTAACACCCGCCTCCCCAGGATCGCGCCGATCGCCGGACACCCCGTGCGACGAGGGCCGTTGACACCCTCCACCGCGCTTCGTATCGTCGCGACACCTTTTCGAACGACGCCCGATATATCGAACAACGGGAGCGCCCCATGCCCTCCACCCGGTCCGGCGCCCGAGACGGCTCGCGGTGAGCCCGCCGGGGAAGGCCGTCGTCCTCGACGCTCCCGGGACGTCTCGTCTCGTCGAGCACGTGCCCCGGCGGCCGGGCCCCGGCGAGGCCCAGGTGCGCGTCCACGCCGCCGGGATGTGCGGCAGCGACCGCGACCTCTACCTGGGCCGCCGCCCCGCCCCGTACGCGCGCTATCCGCTCACCCCCGGCCACGAGTGGTCCGGCACCGTCACCGCCGTGGGCGAGGGCGCGCCGGCGTCCCTCATCGGGCGGAAGGTCGTGGGCGAGGGGCTGTGGAACTGCGCGACCTGTGCCCGCTGCCGCGCCGGCGAGACCGACCTGTGCACCGCCGGCTACGAGGAGACGGGGTTCACCCGCCCCGGCGCGATGGCCCCGACCCTGACGCTACCCGCCCGGCTGCTGCACACCCTGCCGCCGGACGCCGATCTCACCGCCGCCGCGCTGCTCGAACCCGCCGCCCGCGCGGCCGCCGCCGTCCTCAAGGCGGGCCCGCTGCCCGGTGCGCGGGTGGCCGTCATCGGCGCCGGCGCCCTCGGCCTGTTCACCGCGCAGCTCCTCGGCGCCTTCTCCCCGAGCGAGCTGACGGTCGTCGGCACCGGCCCCGGCCGGGCCGCCCTGGCCGACCGCTTCGGAGCCACCGCCTACCGCACCTGGGACCGGCCTTCCGGTCTCGTGGACTTCGACCTCGTGATCGACGCCGTGGGCGCGGCGTCGACCGCGCGCGCCGCGACGTCCCTGCTGCGGCCGGGGGGACGCCTGGTGCTCACCGGCATCCCGGTCCACGGCGCGGCCGGGCTCGATCCCGCCCGGCTCGTCGCACGGCAGCTGTCGATCGGAACCGCCCTCGGAGCCCCCTCCGGCGCCTGGTCCTCCGCCGTGCGCGCCTTCTCCGCGGCGCGGCTGACACCGCTCGAACTCGTCACGCACCAGCTGGGCGTCGACGAGTTCGAGCGGGCCATGGCACTCACGGCCGGCGGCGATCCCCGTGTCGGGCGGGTCCTGCTCCGCCCCTGAGGAACGGCTCAGAGAGCCGGGATCGCGTTCGCGGCGATGGCCCTGGCGTACCACCGGGCGCTGCGCTTCGGCGTCCGCAGCTGGGTGGCGTAGTCGACGTGGACGGCGCCGAAACGCTTGGCGTATCCGTAGGCCCATTCGAAGTTGTCGAGCAGGGACCAGAGGAAGTAGCCGCGGACGTCCGCCCCGTCGGCGATGGCCCGGTGGACGGCCGCGAGGTGCTGGTGGAGGTAGTCGATCCGGTCGTGGTCGTGGATCCGGCCGTCCGCCGCGGGAACGTCGGGGAAGGCCGCGCCGTTCTCGGTGACCGCCAGCGGGAGGCCGGGGTGGGCGCGGGAGACGGCCGTCAGGCGGTCGTAGAGGCCGGTGGGATCGATGGCCCAGCCCATGTCGGTGGTCTCGCCGGGCGGGCGGTGGAAGCGCACGTGCTCGGAGCCGGGCCACGGTGCGTGGTCGCTCTCGCCGTGGGCGTGGTCGGCCGCGACCGGTCCGGACCCGGGGGCGGAGACGACGGCGGGCGTGTAGTAGTTGATGCCCAGGAGGTCGATGGGCGCGCCGATGGCGGCCTCGTCGCCGGGCCTCACGAGGGCGTCCCAGTCGACGACGTGGGCGGTGTCGGCGAGGAGGTCGTCCGGGTATCCGCCGGAGAGCATCGGGCCGGTGAAGACGCGGTTGGCGACGGCGTCGATGCGGCGGGCCGCGTCGAGGTCGGCGGGGTCCGTGGTGAGCGGGCGGACCTGGTGGAGGTTGAGGGAGACCGCGACCCGGGCGTGGCCGGGCAGGGCCGCGCGCAGGGCGGCGGTGGCGCGGCCGTGCCCGAGGTTGAGGTGGTGGGCCGCGCGCAGGGCGAGTGCGGGGTCGGTGCGGCCGGGCGCGTGGACGCCGGAGCCGTAGCCGAGGAAGGCGGAGCACCAGGGCTCGTTGAGCGTGGTCCACAGGGCGACCCGGTCGCCGAGGACGTCGGCCGCCAGGGCCGCGTACTCGCCGAAGCGCTCGGCCGTCTCGCGCGCCGTCCAGCCGCCCTCGTCCTCCAGCTCCTGGGGAAGGTCCCAGTGGTACAGGGTGGCGACGGGCTGGACGCCGGCGTCGAGCAGTTCGTCGACGAGCCGGCTGTAGAAGTCGAGGCCGGCGGCGTTGGCGGGTCCCCGGCCACCGGGCTGGATGCGCGGCCAGGCCAGGGAGAAGCGGTACGCCTGGAGGCCGAGGTGGGACATCAGGGTCACGTCGGTGCGGTACCGGTGGTAGTGGTCGCAGGCGATGTCACCGGTGTCGCCGTCCGCGACCTTGCCGGGGGTGTGGGAGAAGGTGTCCCAGATGGAGGGCGTGCGGCCGTCCTCGGCGACGGCGCCCTCGATCTGGTACGCGGCGGTGGCCGCGCCCCAGAGGAAGCCGGGCGGGAACTGCAGCCGGTCGACGGCCGCGGCGGCGGGGGCGGTGACGGGGGTTGCGGACATGGTGGTGTCTCCCTTGGACGAAGGGGTTCGTGGACGAGGAGGCGGGGCGCGGGCCGGCGTCAGCCCTTGAGGGCGCCCTGGGTGATGCCGCCGACGATGTGCCGGCCGAAGAGGGCGAAGACCAGCAGGAGCGGCAGGGTGCCCATGAGCGCTCCGGCGGTGATGACGGACCAGTCGGTCGACCAGCCGGTGCCCAGTCCGGCGAGGGCGACCTGGACGGTGGGGTTGGTGGAGCCGTTCATGACGATGATCGGCCAGAGGAAGTCGTTCCACGACTGGACGAAGGTCAGCATGCCGAGGACCGCCATCGCCGGGCGGGCGACGGGGAAGACGACGTGCCAGATGACCCGCAGCGAGTTGGCGCCGTCGACCCGGGCGGCCTCCAGGAGCTCCGTGGGCAGCGCCTGGGAGAGGAACTGGCGCATGAAGAAGACGCCGAAGGCGGTGACCAGGACGGGCAGGATCAGCGCCCCGAGGTGATTGGCGAGCCCCAGGTTCTTGGTCAGGATGAACAGGGGCACGACGCTGAGCTGCGCGGGCACGGCGAGGGTGGACAGGACCAGGCCGAGCATCACCTTCTTGCCGCGGAAGCGGAGTTTGGCGAAGGCGAAGCCGGCGAGCACGGAGAAGGTCACCGTGCTGACCGTGACGGCGCCGGCGACGAGCGTGGAGTTGAGGAGGGCGACGCCCATGCCGCGTCCGCCGGCGTTGTTCCAGACGTACGTGAGGTTCTCGAAGAGGTTGCCGCCGGGCAGCAGCGGCGGCGGGCTGGAGACGACCGCGTGGCTGTCGGTGGAGGCGGCGACCAGCGTCCAGTACAGCGGGAACAGCGAGGCCAGGGCGGCGAGTCCGAGGACGACCCGGGCGAGTCGCCCGGCCCGGTGCTGGCCGCCGGCGCGGCCGGCGCGGGCGGACGGGCGCGTCGCCGTGCGCCGGGGGAGGTCGGATGCGGGGGTGGTGGTGGTCATGGGGTACTCCACGTCACTGGGAGGCGCGCAGGCGGCGGGTGATCAGCGCGTTGACGAGCCCGATGAGCAGCAGCAGGCCGAACATGATCCAGGCGACCGCGCTGGCGCGCCCGAGCATGCTGGAGTGGAAGCCCTGGTCGTACATGAGGATGCCGAGGGTCTCGTACTGGTGGTCGGTGCCGCCCTGGTGGCCGCTCTGGCCGCCGAACAGATAGGGCTCGCCGAAGAGTTGGGTGGCCCCGATGGTCGAGACGATCACCGTGAAGAGGATCGTGGGCCGCAGAGCGGGGATCGTGACGTGCAGGAACTGCTTCCAGCGGTTGGCGCCGTCGAGGGCGGCGGCCTCGTACAGCTCGCGCGGCACGGCCTGCATGGCGGCGAGGAAGATCAGGGCGTTGTAGCCGGTCCACCGCCAGGTGACGATCACGGAGATCGCGAACTGCGAGCTCCAGCGGCCGGCCTCCCAGTGCACGGGCCCGGCGCCGAACAGGCCGAGGACCCAGTTGGCCATGCCGCCCTCGGGGCTGAAGATGAGGGCGAAGACGAGGGTGGCGGCGGCGACGGAGGTCGCGTACGGGGCGAGCAGCGCGGTACGCAGGAACCCGCGGGCGCGCAGCCGGTAGTTGAGCAGGTGGGCGAGGCCCAGCGCCATCAGCAGCTGCGGCACGGTGGACAGGACGCCGAGGGTGAAGGTGTTGAGGAGGGCGTTCCAGAAGTAGTGGCTGACCTGGCCGGTGAACAGGTCCGCGTAGTTGCGCAGCCCGACCCATTCGGCACGGTCGACGTTGTACAGGCTCACCCGGTGGAAGGAGAGCCATCCCGTGTAGAGGAGCGGGAAGAGGCCGAAGGCGGCGAAGACGAGGAAGAAGGGGGCGACGAGGGCGTACGGGGTGCCCTTGGTGTCCCAGCGGTGCAGGCGGCTGCGCCAGGCCGAGGCCCGGGCGGAGCGGGGCGGGGGCGGCGGGGTGGACCGGCGGCCGGCGGGGCCGTTGCGGCTGGGTGCGGTCGTGGAGGCCACGGGCGGTTCCTTCGGTGGTCACGGCGGGTGCGTCGGTACGGGGTGGGGGCGGCCGGCTCCCCTGTGGCCGGCCGCCCCCACCCCCGCGACGGCGGCCGGGCGGGAGGCGGGCGGGACGGGGCGCGCTACTGGAGGGTGCTGTCGACCTCGCGCACCGTGGCGTTCCACGCCTCCTCCGGGCTCTTGCCGTTCTGTTCCATGAGCTGGACGCCGGTGCCGAAGGCGCCCGCCAGGTCCTGCGCGTGCGGGCCGATCTCGGCGGGCTTGATGGCCTGGGCGGCGGTGGAGAAGATCCGTCCGGTGGCCGCGCCGGGGCCGATGTAGGGGTTCTTGTAGTCGACGACGCCGGGCAGCTCGTAGGCGGCCTGGTTGGCGGGGATGTTGCCGACCTTCTGGAAGACCTTCGCCTGCTGCTCGGGCGCGGTCAGCCAGGCCACGAGCTTCCTGGCCTCCTCGACGTGCTTGCCGGAGGCGGGCACGGCGAGGAAGGAGCCGCCCCAGTTGCCGGCGGCCGGGGGCTGGGCGATGTTCCACTTGCCCTTGTTGGCGGGGCCGGAGAACTGCTGGATGTTGGCCTGCTGCCAGGACGGGCAGACGGTGGTGGCGAAGGTCGACTTGGAGAACGCGGTCTGCCAGGGGGTGTCGAACATCTTCAGACCCTGGCTGGTCTTGCCCTGGACGGCCTTGACGGCCAGGTCCCAGGCGGTCTTGACGCTGGGCGAGTCCTTGTAGGCGAGCTCGCCGTCCTTGTAGTACTGGACGGGGCTGCTGGAGACGACGGCGTTGAACAGCCCGGTGGCGCTGTCCATGAAGAAGGTGCCCTTGGGCGCCTTGGCCTGGTACCGCTTGCCCGTCTCGACGAACTTCGCCCAGTCGCCGGCCCACAGCCTGCCGACGGACTCGGGGTCGGAGGGCAGGCCCGCGGCCTTGAACAGGTCCTGGCGGTAGCAGATGGCCATCGGGCCGACGTCGGTGCCCAGGCCGATGGTCCTGCCGTCGGCGGTGGTCGCCTGGTCCCACTTCCAGGGCAGGTAGTTCTTCTTCTCGACGCCGGGGGCGTCGGACAGGTCGGCGAAGGCGTCGGCGAGGTCCTCGGAGGTGGCGAGGGATATCCGGCCGACCTCCAGGGCCTGGACGTCGTCGAGTCCGCCGCCGGACAGGCGGGTCTGCAGGGCGGTCCAGTAGTTGCCCTCGACGGTCGTCGGGTTCTCCTTGATGGTGATCCCCGGGTGCTGCTTCATGTACGCGTCGTACAGCCCGGCCTCCTTGTAGCCGAACGTGCCGAAGGTGCCGACGGTCAGGGTGATCTTCCCGTCGGCGGAGGCGGAGCCGCTGTCGGAGGACGAGCAGCCGGTGAGGACGAGCGCGAGGGTCGCCGCAGCGGAGGCGAGGACGGCGGAGCGGAGACGGGCGCGCTGCACGGTCGGTCGGGACATGGCATCTCCTCGATGCGTCAAGGGAGGGGCGAGGGACCCGCCGGCGGTCGCTCGGGGGCGGTGGCCGGCGCGGGAGGGAAGGGCCTTCGAAGGCCGGGGGAAGGCCACGCTGTCGGAGCTGAGTCCCGGGTTTGGGAGCGCTCCCAAATGGTGGCGTCGAAACCCTGCCGCCCGCTTGACGGTCTGTCAAGGCGGTCGGCCGGGGCGGACAGCGCACGCGGATCCGCACGGACGAGCGCGCCGATCGGCGCACGGGCGAACGTCCGGATCGGCGCACGCACGTACGCGCGTCGACATGCGGACGGGCAGGCGGACGGAGCTCACGGCGGAGCCCGGGGGGCGCGGCGGCGGGCCGGGAGGCCCGCCGCGACGCGGCCCGTCAGGCGCTGGCGCGGACGACCAGGCGGGTGGGGAGGATCAGCGGGGTGGGGGCCTGTCCGTTGAGGAGCGCGACGAGCATGCGCGCCATCTCGCGGCCGAGACCCTCTATGGGCTGGTGCACCGTGGTCAGCGGCGGATCGGCGATCCGGGCCACGGCCAGGTCGTCGAAGCCGATCACGGCCACGTCCTCGGGGACGCGGCGGCCGGCCCCGCGCAGGGTGCGCAGCGCCCCCACACCCATGTTGTCGCTGGCGGCGAACACCCCGTCCAGGTCCGGGTGGCGCTCCAGCAGGGCGGCCATGCCCTCCGCTCCGCTCGACTCGGTGAAGTCGCCGGCCTGCGGCGGACACGGTTCCAGTCCCGCCGCCAGCATCGCGTCCCGGTAGCCGCGGTGACGGGCGCGCCCCACCTCCGTGTCCAGGCGTCCGCAGATCGTGGCGACGCGGGTCCGGCCGAGCGAGATCAGGCGCTCGGTGGCCGCGCGCGCCCCGCCGACGTTGTCGACGTCCACGTACCACCGGGGGTCTAAACCGACGGGGCGCCCGCCGAACACGACGGGCATCTCCGCCTCCTGGGCCATGCGGGCCAGGGGATCGTCCTCGCGCAGCGCCATCAGCATGACGCCGTCCGCCCCCTTGGACCGGAGCAGCTGCTCCACGCGCCTGCGCCCCCGGTCGGAGGCGGCCAGACACAGCATCAGGTGCAGGTCGGCGTCCTCCAGGGCCGCCGAGGCCCCCACGATCACCTGGGCGAAGAACGGATCCGCGAAGATCGACGGATCCTCCCCCGAGACGACCAGGGCGGCCGCTCCGGTCTGCCGGGTCGCCAGCGCCCGGGCGGTCGGGTTCGGTACGTATCCGAGTCGGTGGACGGCCCGTTCGACCGCCTCGCGTTTGGCGGGGCTGACGTGCGGGGCGTTGTTGAGCACACGCGAGGCCACCGACCTTGAGACTCCGGCCAGTTCGGCCACCTCGTCGAGGGTCGACTGCCGGCGCGGCACATCTTCGGCCATGATCCGCCTTCCTGTCGCGGCCTGAACGCCTGGAAGGCTGGAAGCGCTTCCAGTTCCAGGACTGTAAAGGGTGATCGCCGCCATGTGAAGTGTCGGTTACGTGAGGCCACTTGACAGTGACGATCAGCGGAACACACGATACGGCCACGCCCCGGACCTACCGCCGCGGACTGGAACCGCTTCCAGTGGGAGCGCTTCCAAGGTCTCGTACGTCCCAGGCGTGCTGGTGTCCCCGAGGTCGGAGCCACGACCTCACCGGGACCTCGTACCACCGCACTTCCTCAGTGCGCCGCACCGCTCGGGACGAGAGCGGTGCGACGCGTCCGCCGTCAGGAAACCGAGGTACAGCCATGCGCCGCCGAATCCGCGCCCTCGTCGCAGCCCTCTCCGCGCTGCCGTTGGCGCTCACCCTCGCCCCGTCCGCCCACGCGGCGGACCCCACCACCATGACCAGCGGGTTCTACGTGGACCCCGACTCCAGCGCGAAGAAGTGGGTCGCCGCCAACCCCGGCGACGGACGCGCCCCCGCGATCAACACCTCCCTCGCCAACACGCCGATGGCCCGCTGGTTCGGCTCCTGGAGCGGCACCATCGGCACCGCGACCGGCGCGTACGTCGGCGCGGCGGACCAGCAGGACAAGCTGCCCGTCCTGGTCGCGTACAACATCCACCTCCGCGACTCGTGCGGCGGGCACTCCGGCGGCGGAGCCTCGTCGCCCTCCGCCTACGCGACCTGGATCGCCCAGTTCGCCGGCGGGGTCGCCAACCGCCCGGCCGTCGTCCTCCTCGAACCCGACTCCCTCGCGGACTACGGCTGCCTGAACCCGACCCAGATCCGCGAACGCCAGGGCATGATCAGCGGCGCCGTCGCCGAGTTCAACCGCCAGGCCCCCAACACCTGGGTCTACCTCGACGCCGGCAACCCCGGCTGGATCAGCGCGGCGGCCATGGCCCAGCGCCTCCACGACGCCGGACTCCGGCAGGCGCACGGCTTCTCCCTCAACATCTCGAACTACTACACCACCACCCAGAACACCGCCTACGGCAACGCCGTCAACAGCGAACTGGCCGCCCGCTACGGCTACACCAAGCCGTTCGTCGTCGACACCAGCCGCAACGGCAACGGCTCCAACGGCGAGTGGTGCAACGCGGCCGGCCGCCGCATCGGCACGCCCACCCGGCTGGGCGGCGGCGCCGAGATGCTGCTGTGGATCAAGGCCCCCGGCGAGTCCGACGGCAACTGCGGCGTCGGGACCGGCTCCACGGCCGGCCAGTTCCTCCCGGAGGTCGCCTACAAGATGATCTACGGCTACTGACATCCGACTCCTGTGGCCCGGGCACCGCCGCCCCGCGACCGGGCCACAGGTACCACCCCCGCCCCTCCGACCAGGAGCCCCCATGAAGCCACGCACCCTACGGCGCCGTGCGACCGCCGCCCTCGCGGCACTCGCGGCCTGCGCCGCCCTCACCGCGACGCAGGGACAGGCGCAGGCCGCACCCGCCACGGACCCGCTCACCCCGACCACCCGGTTCTACGTGGACCCGGAGAGCAAGGCCGCCGAGCAGGCGCTCACCGACCTCCGGAAGGGCGACCTCACCAACGCGGTGAACATGGCCCGGCTCGCGAGCTGGCCGCAGGCCGAGTGGTTCACCGAGGGCACGCCCGACGAGGTCCGGGCCAAGGTGAGGGGCCTCGTCCGCGAGGCCCGCGTGGTGAACCGCACCCCCGTCCTGGTCGCGTACAACGTCCCGGGCCGCGACTGCTCCCAGTACTCCAGCGGCGGCGCCGCCTCCTCCGCCGCCTACCGGCAGTGGATCGACGCCTTCGCCGCCGGCATCGGCGACAGCAAGGCCGTCGTCGTGGTCGAGCCCGACGGCCTGGCGCTCCTCCCGAACGACTGCGGGCCGGACGTCGACCCGACCGGCGAGCTCACGACGACCCGCGTCGCCGACCTCGCCTACGCCGTCAGGACCCTCAAGTCCAAGGCCCGCACCGCGGTCTACCTCGACGCGGGCAACGTCCTGTGGCGACCCGTCGGCGAGATGGCGCGGCGCCTGCTCGACGCCGGCGTCGGGGACGGCGACGGCTTCGCCCTCAACGTCTCCAACACCCACCCCACCGACCACAACGCGCGCTACGGCACCTGGATCGCCCAGTGCATGTGGTACGCCACCGAGGGGCCCGAGCACGCCCGCGGCCACACCGACTGGTGCGCCACCCAGTACTACTCGGCCGCCGCTCCCAACGACGGCGCCCCCGGCAACGCCGTCGACTCCGCCGACCCCGCCACCTGGCGCTGGACCGACGCCTGGTACGACCAGGCCATGGGGACCCCGCCGGCCGACGCGCTGGAGCACTTCGTCATCGACACCAGCCGCAACGGCCTGGGCGCCTGGACCCCGGAGCCCGGCAAGTACACCGGCGACCCGGAGATCTGGTGCAACGCGCCCGGCCGCGGCCTCGGCCCGCGCCCGACCGCCGACACCGGTGTCCCGCTCGTCGACGCCTATCTGTGGATCAAGATCCCCGGCGAGTCCGACGGCAGCTGCACGCGCAACACCGGCGGCACGATCGACCCCGAGTACGGCATCGTCGACCCGCCCGCCGGCACCTGGTGGCCCGACCAGGCCCACACCCTGGCCCGCAACGCGGCACCGCGGCTGACCTTCAACCGCTGACGTCCGCTCCTCCCGCGCCCGGTCCCGGGCGGGCTCCCGCCCGCCCGGGACCGGAGCACGTGCGGCCTCGTGCACGCCGCCGCCGTCACGACCGTTGACGGTGGACGGCGGGCGTCACTAATCTCCGCTCCAGATCCCCGACCTTACGGCCTCGGTGGGGCACGGCACCCTTTGGGAGCGCTCCCACCTCCCCGCCGGGATCTCTGTCTCCACCGGCTCGCGCGCCACCCGCTCGGTCCCGCTGACGTCCACGACACCCCGCAGGAGCCGCACATGCCCCCCACCACGTCCTCGTTATCCGCCGCGCTCCTCACGGGCGCACTCCTCCTCGGCGGCCTCGCGGCCGCACCGACGGCGGCGGGCTCCCCCGCCGTGACGGCGGCGGCGACCACGGCCGTCCGCGTCAACCAGGTCGGCTACCTGCCCGACGGACCCAAGCGCGCCACCGTCGTCACCACGGCGACGCAGGCGCTCGGCTGGCAGCTGCGGAACGCGTCCGGGACGGTGGTCGCCTCCGGCTCGACGGTCCCGCGCGGCGCGGACGCCCCCTCCGGGCAGTCCGTCCAGGTGGCCGACTTCTCCGCGCACCGGGCGACGGGCACCGGATACGTCCTGACCGTGGACGGCAGCAGCAGCGCACCCTTCGACATCCGCGCGGACCTCTACGACGCGCTGCGCTCCGACGCGATGGCCTTCTTCCACCACCAGCGCAGCGGCATCGCGA
Source organism: Streptomyces roseofulvus (assembly GCF_039534915.1). Taxonomy (NCBI): domain Bacteria; kingdom Bacillati; phylum Actinomycetota; class Actinomycetes; order Kitasatosporales; family Streptomycetaceae; genus Streptomyces; species Streptomyces roseofulvus. The sequence continues at coordinate 612,265 of NZ_BAAAWE010000001.1, forward strand.
TCGACGCCTCCCTGGTCGGCTCCGCCTACGCGCGCCCGGCCGGGCACCTGGGCATCGCGCCCAACAAGGGCGACGTCTCCGTCCCCTGCCAGGCCGGCGTGTGCGACTACACGCAGGACGTCAGGGGCGGCTGGTACGACGCCGGCGACCACGGCAAGTACGTCGTGAACGGCGGCCTCTCGACCTGGCTGGTGGTCAACTCCTTCGAGCGGGCCGAGCGGGCGGGCAAGGGCGCGGCGCTCGGCGACTCCACGCTCCGGGTCCCCGAGCGCGGCAACGGCGTGCCCGACGTCCTCGACGAGGCCCGCTGGGAGCTGGACTTCCTCATGCGGATGCAGGTGCCCGAGGGCAAGCCGTACGCCGGCATGGCGTTCCACAAGGTCCACGACGCGGCCTGGACCGGCATGCCGCTGCGCCCCGACCAGGACGCCCAGCCGCGCGAGCTCCACCGCCCGTCGACGGCCGCGACCCTCAACCTCGCGGCCGCCGCCGCGCAGTGCGCCCGGGTCTACCGGCCGTACGACGCGGCCTACGCCGACCGCTGTCTGTCGGCCGCCCGCCGGGCCTGGACCGCCGCCCGGGCCAACCCGGCCATGTACGCGCCGAGTTCGGACAGCACGGGAGGCGGCGCCTACGAGGACACTCGGGTCACCGACGAGTTCTACTGGGCGGCCGCCGAGCTGTACGCGGCCACCGGCGAGAGCGCCTTCCGGGACGCGCTCACCTCCTCGTCCTGGCACACCTCCGCCGACGCCTTCAGCGCGTACGGCTTCGGCTGGGCGGACACCGCCGCCCTCGGCCGGCTCGTCCTGGCCACCGTCCCCACCGGCCTGCCCGCCTCCGACGTGGCCCGCGTCCGCGCCTCGGTGACCGCCGCGGCCGACGGTTACCTGAACCGGATGGCCGCCCAGGGCTACGCCGTACCCGTCCCCGCGGACGGCTACTTCTGGGGCTCGAACGGCGAGGTCGCCAACGACGCCGTCGTCATGGCCGTCGCCGGCGAGCTGACGGGCGACGCGCGCTACCGCGCCGGCGCGCTGGAGACCATGGACTACCTGCTGGGCCGCAACGCCCTCGGCGTGTCGTACGTGACGGGCCACGGCGAGGCGACCGCGCAGAACCAGCACCACCGCTTCTGGGCCCACCAGTTGGACGCCTCCCTGCCGCACCCGCCCGCGGGATCCCTGGCGGGCGGTCCGAACAGCGGGCTCCAGGACCCGGTGGCCCAGGAGCGGCTGCGCGGCTGCGCCCCGGCCGCCTGCTACATCGACCACATCGACTCGTACTCGACCAACGAAGTCGCCGTGAACTGGAACGCCCCGCTGGCCTGGCTCGCCGCCTACGCCGCCGAGCGGACCTCCGACGGCGGCGGGGGCGAACCGCCCGCCGCCACCTGCGCGGTGACGTACACCGTGACCAACTCCTGGAACACCGGCTTCACCGCGAACGTCACCATCCGCAACACCGGCACGGCGGCCGTGGACGGATGGCAGCTGGCCTGGACCTACGCGGCCGGCCAGACCGTCACGAGCGCGTGGAACGCCACCGTCACCCAGAGCGGCCCGTCCGTCAGCGCCCGCGGCACGGACTGGAACCGGACGATCGCGCCCGGCGCGAGCGTGAGCTTCGGAGTCCAGGGGACCCACACCGGATCGACCCCCTCCCCCACGGCCTTCACCCTCAACGCGAGCGCCTGCGCCTGACCCGGCACGGCCCGGCCGGGACGGGGATCCCTCTCCGTCCCGGCCGGTCCCGGATCCGGGACCGGCGAGGGCGGAAGGCAGCCGTCCGCGCCGGACGCGCAGGTGGCGGCCCCTCTCGCCCCGGCGCCCTCCGCGGACCGGGCGCTGGCGTGATCTCCACCCCGCGTTGTTGACCGTGCTCACCTCGCGCCCGAAGCTCTCACGTGACCCGCACAACCGTCACGACGTCCCCACGCCCGCTCGGCAGGCGTGGGGACGCGTATCCCGTCTCCGTGAGGACCCTCGATGCGCCGAATCGTCGCGCTCTTAGCCACCGCCCTGCTCGCCGGAGCCGCCGCGCTCACCGCGCCCGGCGCCCACGCCGCCGAGAACCCCGCCGTCACGACGGGGGCCGCGGCGACCGTCCCGGGCCCCGGCGGTGTCGGGAGCTGCACCGACGGCGGCATGTCCGCCACCTGCACGGGCCTCGACCCGATGCAGACCTGGACCGTCAGCGGCACCTGCATGGCCTGGGACTTCAGCACCAACTCGTACGTCTTCTCGCAGGCGTTCAGCAGCTGGGTCGTCGGCGACACCACCCACTCGGCGAGCTGCTTCGGCACGAGCACGTGGTGGGCGGGCGGCGTCGCGTTCGGATCCCCCGTCCCGGCCGGCCCGGTCGGCCAGGTCACCGGCCTCGGGGGCAAGTGCCTGGACGTGCGCGGCGGCAGCATGGCCAACAAGACGCCCACCCAGATCTGGGACTGTCTCGGCAACGTCAACCAGCGGTGGAAGATCGGCGCCGACGGCACCATCCGCGCCGTCGGCGTCTGCCTGGACATCTGGGACGGCCGCACCGGCAACGGCACCCAGGTGCACACCGGCCCGTGCAACGGCAACATCGCCCAGCAGTGGTCGGTCCGGAGCGACGGAGCGATCGTCAACACGAAGTCCGGCCGCTGCCTGGACGTCCGGGGCTACGACACCACCAACGGCAACGTCGTGCAGATCTGGGACTGCAACGCCACCTCGAACCAGATCTGGCGACTGCCCGTCTGATCCGAGCGGGCCCGGCCCGTCCGAGCGTCGGGTCGTGCGCGGCTAGGCCGTCTCTTCCGGATCATGCCGGGCTCGCGACGCCTGGCACGCACGCTCGCGGCGTTGTCGTCGGTCGCCAACGCTCCGCGTTCACTCCCTCCTCCGCCTTGCGAGCGCACGCACCAGACGCCGCTCCCTGATCCGGCCTGATCCGAAAGAAACGACCTAGGCGCCGGCCACCAGCATGCCGCCCATGGTCAGCATGGTGGCCGCGACCAGCCCGTCCAGGACGCGCCACGCCTTCGGGCGGGAGAGGAGACCGCTGAGCAGCCGGGCGCCGAAGCCCAGGGCGAAGAACCAGGTCAGGCTGGCGAGGGCCGCGCCGATGCCGAAGGCCCAGCGCAGGTCACCGCGGTCGGAGGCGAGGGAGCCCAGGAGCAGGACGGTGTCCAGGTACACGTGCGGGTTCAGCCAGGTCATCGCCAGGCAGGTCAGGACGGCCCGGCGGGCCGAGCCGGCGTCCGGGCCCGCGGCGGTCAGGGCGGCGGTCGCGTCGGGACGCACGACCCGCCGGGCGGCGAGGAAGCCGTAACAGAGCAGGAACGCCCCGCCCGCCAGGCCCACGGCGGTCAGCGCGGCCGGCCACGCCGTGACGACCGCGCCGACCCCGGCCACGCCGAGGGCGATCAGCACCGCGTCCGACACGGCGCAGATCGCGACCACCGCGAGGACCGCGTGGCGGCGGGCGCCCTGGCGCAGGACAAAGGCGTTCTGGGCGCCGATGGCGACGATGAGGGAGAGGCCGGTTCCGAATCCGGCGAGCACGGCGGCGAGGAGGCTGCTGGTCATGGCTACGACGGTAGGAAGGGTTCGCGGATGAGTACAGCTAAAGATTCTTAGGTACCCTTAGCCGTACTTATGGAAGAGCTTCCCCTGGACCAGGTCCGGACGCTGCTGGCGGTGGTCGACGAGGGCACCTTCGACGCAGCGGCCGCCGCCCTGCACGTGACCCCGTCCGCCGTCAGCCAGCGCGTCAAGGCGCTGGAGCAGCGCACCGGCCGAGTCCTGCTGATGCGGACCAAGCCGGTGCGTCCCACCGAGTCCGGCGAGGTCGTGGTGCGGTTCGCCCGCCAGCTGGCCCGGCTGGAGCGGGACGCCCGCGCCGAGCTGGGCCTGGCGGCCGAGCCGGGTCCGGTCCGGATCCCGATCGCGGTGAACGCGGACTCCCTGGCCACCTGGTTCCTGCCCGCCCTCACCCGGGTCCCGCAGTCCCCGCCGATCTGCTTCGAGCTCTACCGCGAGGACGAGTCCCACACCACCGCCCTGCTGCGCGAGGGGCAGGTCATGGCGGCCGTCACGTCCTCCCCCGACCCGGTGGCCGGCTGCACGGTGCGGCGGCTGGGCCTGGCCCGCTACCGGGCGGCGGCCACGCCCGCCTTCGCCGCCGCCCACCTCGCCGGACCCCTGCCGGAGGCGCTGCGCGAGGCCCCGACGGTGGTCTTCGACCGGCGCGACCGCCTCCAGGACGCCTTCGTGCAGTCGCTCACCGGGGGCCGCTGGGGCGCGGGACCGGTGCGCCACCTGGTACCCACGTCCGACGGCTTCCGGGACGCGGTGGCCTTCGGCCTCGGCTGGGGCATGGTCCCCGAGCCACAGGCGGAACCGCTGCTGCGCTCGGGCCGGCTGGTGGAACTGGCACCGGGGCGGCCCATGGACGTCCCCCTGTACTGGCAGCAGTGGAAACTGGACTCACCCGCCCTGTCCACCGTGGCCCAGGTCGTGGCGACGGCCGCCGCGGAGGCCCTGCTGAAGGGCCGGGAAAGCGGTCCGCCCGAGCACCCCTGAGGCGGCCGGCCTCGTCCGCACGTACGGGTGGAGCCTCGTTCGGCTCACCCGTCGAGCCGTAGGACGGGTTGCCTCTTCCCCTGCGCGGGCCGCGGACCATACTGGTCAGGCCCTGATCGCCATCGCCCACCGAACGGTTCCATGGCCAAGAACACGACTGCAGCGACCACCGTCCCCGACACCGCCTGGGTCGGGCGCGGGCGTCACCTCGGGCCCGAGCCCGAGCAGGACGTCCGGCGCAACCTGATCGCCCTCAAGGCGGCCCGGGTGATCGACGACTTCCTGGACCTCGACCCCGTCGAGGCGGCGCGCTCCACCGACCTGTACCCGCGGGACGAGTCCGCCGACCCCGGTCCGGCGGCCCGCCGTCTCTTCGAGGCCCGCTGGCGCGTGGCCGACGACGTCACGGTGCGGGCCCAACTGACCACGTTCGATCCCGAGTCCCGCGCGATGAAGCGCGAGGGCGTCGTCTGGGTCCTGGCCGCCGAGGCCGAGCAGGCGTGGGACGCGAACTGGCCCTCGCCGGCCACCGTCTTCTGGCCCGACAGCGAGCAGGTCGCCTGGGACCACGACACGGTGCCCGGTCCGCGTCTGCGGGCGGCCAACCACCTGCCGAAGGACGACGACGAGGTGCGCCGCCTGCTGCGGGCCTGTACCCGGCAGAGCTGGTTCCTCCATGTCGTCGTGCACGAGGCGATGACGCCGGACGCGCTGGGCCGTCGGCCGGTCACGGCGTTCCTGCCGCCGAGCCTGCGCCACCGGGTGGTCGAGCACCGGGCCACGCCGGAGCAGGCCCTGATCGCCGACTTCGTGCTGAGGCGCGAGCTGGGGGTGGGGCTGCCGCGCGGGGGTGCCGTCGTCCTGCCGACGGCACCGCGGTCCCCGGACGACGACGCGGAGCGCTTCACAGTCCGCAACGTGTTCCTGGACGGTACGGAGCCCACCGAACTCCTCCGCAAGATCGAGGAGTTCACGTCCCTGCCGCAGCCCCTGCCGGCCGATGCCGAACAGGCCCTGACCCGGCTGCGCCAAGGCTGGCACCTGCTCACTCCGGCCGAGGAACTGGCCCACGCGCAGGCCATGGTCACCCGGTACGCCAGGGCCCTGGAGGCCATGACGACCTCCTGCGACGCGTACCGCGAGGCCGCCGAGGCGGCGCTCGAAGCCCTCGCCGCGGCGACCGGCGGCGAGGGCGCCCGGCCGGCGTCGCCGGCGGCGGCGGCGAAGCAGGACGACTCGCCCTGGAAGTCCTTCGGCAAGGCCTTCGCCCGCTTCCGGGGCCCGAGCGCCCCGGCGTCGGACGCGGAGGCCGAGCAGCGGCCGCTGGGCCTGTGAGCAGCGTGAAGTAAGCCCTCAGGAGTCGATCGAAGTGGCCCGCCGCGTACGCGGCGGGCCACTTCGTTTCGTCCCGCCCCCTGGCTCCCTTGACGGCCTCCTCCACCCCCCATATATTTCGTTCGGCCGAACGAAATAAAAATGGGGGAAGGAGAACGCCATGGACACCTACGAGAGGGAGATCCGCGACCTCTTCGCGGAGTACTGCAGGACCTGGACCGAGGGCGACGCGGTCGGGTTCGGCCGCCTCTTCACGGAGGACGCCGACTACGTCTCGTACGACGGCAGCTGGGCGGCCGGCGTCACCCGCCTCCAGGACAACCACGACAAACTGTTCCGCGGTGTGATCGCCGGCTCCGCGATGGTCGGCGAGATCGAGTCGCTGCGCCTCCTCACCGACTCCGTCGCCGTCCTGGTGGGCAACGGTTCGGTGCTCATGCCCTGGCGCAGGAGCCTGCCGAAGCGCCGGCTGTCGCGGCAGATCATCGTCTGCGTGCGCACTCCGGAGGGCTGGCGGATCGCGGCGATCCAGAACGGCCGCCAGCGGCCGGTGACCATCCCGGAGCCCGACTCGATGCCGTCGAGGATGTCGCAGGCCATGACCCGGCTGGCCCGGCGCGCCGGCATCGGCAGGGCCCGCGAGGTCGCCCTGCCGTGACGCGCCGGTGAGAGCCGGCGGGTCCGGTTGCCGGTCGTCCGTGTCCGGCGGTCAGACGCCCTCCTTCTCGAAGGTGCGGAGCAGGTCGGCGGCGACGCTCACCGCGATGGTCGCGGGTTCCTTGCCGGTGATGCCGGGCAGACCGATCGGGGTCTTGATGCGGTCGACGGCGGCCTCGTCGTGGCCGCCCTCCGTGAGGAGGCGGGTGCGGAAGCGCGCCCACTTGGCCGCCGACCCGATCAGGCCGATCGTGCCGAGGTGGGGTGCGCGCAGGGCCGCGTCGCACAGGGCGGCGTCCTCGGCGTGGTCGTGCGTCATGATCAGGACGTGGGTGCCGTCCGGCAGCTGTTCGATGACCTCCTCGGGCAGCAGGGGCGTGTGGTGCACCCGGATCCGCGCGACGGCGTCCGCGAGGGCGGCGAGCCGCTCCTCGGCGAGGACCTCGGCGCGGCTGTCGACCAGGTGGAGGTCGAGGTCCTGGCGGGCGAGGACGCGGGCCAGTTCCATCCCGACGTGTCCGACGCCGAAGACGGCCACCGCCCGTACCACCGGGAGGGGTTCGAGCAGCACCGAGACGGTGCCGCCGCAGCACTGGACGCCGTGGCGGTTGGTCACCTTGTCGTTCAGGGCGAAGTCGAGCATCTCCGGTTCGGCGGCGGACGCGGCGATCAGCTCGCGGGCCCGGTCGATGGCGACGGCCTCGACGTTGCCGCCGCCGATCGAGCCCCACGTCCCGGTCCGCCCCACGACGAGCTTCGCTCCGGCCTTGCGGGGGGCGTGGCCGCGTACGGTCGCGACGGTCACGAGCACGCCGGGCTCCCGGCGTGCCCGCAGCCCCGCGACCGCGGTGACCCAGGTCATGTCAGACACGGTGCGACACGTCGGCCGTGGTCCGCGCCCGGGCCTCCTGGACCGCCCAGTACACCGCCTCCGGAGTGGCGGGCGAGGCGAGTTCCACGCTCGCTCCGGCGGGCCCGAACGCCGCGGCGGCCTGCCGCAGCGCCTCGCGCACCGAGAAGGCCAGCATCAGGGGAGGCTCGCCCACGGCCTTGGAGCCGTAGACCGCGCCCTCCTCCGTGGCGTTCTCCAGGAGGCGGACGTGGAACTCCTCGGGCATCTCGGAGAAGCTGGGCAGCTTGTACGTGCTCGCCGCCTGGGTCAGCAGCCGGCCGCGGCCGGGCCCGTCACTCGTGTCCCAGCGCAGGTCCTCCAGCGTCAGCCAGCCCGCGCCCTGCACGAAGCCGCCTTCGACCTGGCCGATGTCGATCATCGGGGAGAGGCTGTCGCCGACGTCGTGCACGATGTCCACCCGTCGGAGGCGGTACGCGCCGGTGAAGCCGTCCACCTCGACCTCGGCCGCCGCGGCGCCGTAGGAGAAGTACTTGAACGGCGAGCCCCTGAACGTCCGGGCGTCCCAGTGCAGGCCCTCGGTCCGGTAGAAGCCGGCCGCCGACAGCTGCACCCGCTGGAAGTAGGCGGTGCGCACCAGTTCGTCCCAGGCCAGCACCTCGTCCTGGCCGAGGACGCGGGCGACGCCGTCGACGACGCGGACGTCGGAGGCGTTCGCCCCCAGCCGGGTGGCGGCGACCCGCGTCAGCCGGTCGCGCAGCTGCTCGCAGGCGTTCTTCACCGCCGCGCCGTTGAGGTCCGCTCCGGAACTGGCGGCGGTGGCCGAGGTGTTGGGCACCTTGTCGGTACGGGTCGGGGCGAGCCGGACCTTGTGCAGGGGGATGCCGAGGGTGGTGGCGGCCACCTGCAGCATCTTGGTGTGGAGGCCCTGTCCCATCTCGGTGCCGCCGTGGTTGATCAGGACCGAGCCGTCCTTGTAGATCAGCACGAGCGCGCCCGCCTGGTTGAAGGCGGTGAGGTTGAACGAGATGCCGAACTTGATGCCGGTGACCGCGAGTCCGCGCTTGGTGTGCGGGTGGGCTGCGTTGAACGCGGCGATCTCGCGCCGGCGGCGGTCGACGTCGCCGTCGGACCGGACCTGCCGCCAGACGGCGGTGATCCGTTCGGGGTGGGTGACCGGCTGTCCGTACGGTGTCGTCTGGCCCTGCCCGGGCCGGTAGAAGTTGCGCTCCCGCAGCTCCATGGGGTCGAGGCCGAGCAGCGGGGCGCACCTGCCCAGGATGTCCTCGATCACCAGCATGCCCTGGGGGCCGCCGAAGCCGCGGAAGGCGGTGTTGGAGACCTTGTGGGTCCTGGCGATGCGGCCGGTGACCCGGGCGTTCGGGATCCAGTAGGTGTTGTCGATGTGGCAGAGCGCGCGGGCGACCACCGGCTCGGAGAGGTCCAGGCTCCAGCCGCCGTCCGCGGTGAGGGTGGCGTCCAGGGCCTGGATGCGGCCGTCGGCGTCGAAGCCGATCCGCCACTCGGCGTGGAAGCCGTGGCGCTTGCCGGACATGGTCAGGTCCTGGGTCCTGGTGAGGCGGACCCGGACCGGCCGGCCGGTCAGCCGGGCGCCGAGCGCGGCGACGGCCGCGAAGCCGTGCGGCTGCATCTCCTTGCCGCCGAAGCCGCCGCCCATCCGGAGGCACTGCACGGTCACCTCGTGGCTGGGCACGCCGAGGACGTGGGCGACGATCTCCTGCGTCTCGGAGGGGTGTTGGGTGCTGCTCTGGACGAACACCTGCCCGTTCTCGTCGACGAGGGCCAGTGCCGCGTGCGTCTCCAGGTAGAAGTGTTCCTGGTCGGAGAAGTGGAACTCGCCCGAGAACACGTGCGCGGAGTCGGCGAAGCCGGCGTCGACGTCGCCGGTGCGGAGCACGGGGCGGGCACCGTGGAAGCTGTCCGCCGCGATCGCGTCCCGCAGGGAGACGACGGAGGGCAGTTCGTCGAGTTCCACCTCGACGGCCTCCGCGCCGAGGCGTGCCGCCTCCAGGGTCTCGCCGAGCACCCAGGCCACCGCGTGGCCGTGGAACATGACCTCGTCGGGGAAGAGCGGTTCGTCGTGCTTCATCCCGGCGTCGTTGACCCCGGGCACGTCGGCGCCGGTCAGCACGCGGACCACGCCGGGCACGGCGAGCGCGGGCGCGGTGCGCAGCGCGGTGATCCTGGCGTGGGCCGTCATGACCTGGACGGGGTGGGCGTGCAGCACGTCCTTGGTGCGGTGCACCAGGTCGTCGGTGTAGAGGGCGGCGCCCGTGACGTGCAGGTGGGCGCTCTCGTGCGGCATGGAGACGCCGACGACGGGGTGCGCGGGGCGTTCGGACAACTGGCTCATGACGACACCGCCTCGGTGGTTCGCGCGTACAGCTTCCTCAGGCTCTGGCCGAGCATCTCGGCGCGGTAGGCGGCGCTCGCGCGATGGTCGTCCAGGGGGGTGCCCTCGGTCCGCAGCACCCCGGCCGCGGCCTCGGCGGTCTCCGCCGTCCAGGGCCGGCCCTCCAGGGCCGCCTCGGTGGCGAGGGCGCGGATCGGGGTGGCCGCAACGCCGCCCAGGCCGATCCGGGCCTTGCGGACGGTCCCGTCCTCGATGTCGAGGGCGAAGGCGACGGCGACGCTGGAGATGTCGTCGAAGCGCCGCTTGGCGATCTTGTGGAAGGCGGTGACCGGCGAGAGGGGCAGGGGGACGCGCACCGCGCGGATCAGCTCGCCGGGACGGCGCACGCTCTGCCGGTAGCCGGTGAAGTACTCCGCCAGCGGGACCTCGCGCTCGCCGTCGGCGTCGGCGAGCAGCACCGACGCCTCCAGCGCGAGCAGGGCCGGCGGGCTGTCCCCGATGGGGGATCCGGTCCCCAGGTTGCCGCCGAGGGTCGCGCCGTTGCGGATGAGCCGGGACGCGAACTGCGGGAACAGTTCGGCGAGGAGGGGGACGGCTCCGTCGAGGCGGCGCTCGATCTCGGTGAGCGTCAGCGCCGCCCCGATCTCGATGTGGCCGGACGCGAAGCGCAGCTCGCGGAGTTCGGGCAGCCGGTCGACGGCGACGACGCAGTCCGCCCGGCGGGAACGGATGTTGACCTCGACGCCCCAGTCGGTGGAGCCGGCGACCACCACGGCGTCGGGCCGCTCGCGCAGCAGTCGCAGGGTCTCGTCCAGGGTGCTCTTCCGCAGGTACGTGCTGCCGTCCCGGGTGTACGCGGTGGCCACCGCTTCCGGCGGGGCCTGCTCGCGGCGCCGGGCCAGGGGGTCGTCCTCGGCGGGCATGCCGACGGCGAACGCGGCGTCGCGGATGGGGCGGTAGCCGGTGCAGCGGCACAGGTTCCCGCTCAGCGCGTGGAGGTCGAAGCCGTTCGGACCGTGCTCGGGGTCGGTGCCGGCATCGGTGGGGTCGGCGTGCGGCCTGCGGTCGGGGCGGTAGTACTCGGCGGCCATGCTGCAGACGAACCCCGGTGTGCAATACCCGCATTGGGAGCCGCCGCGGACCGCCATCTCCTCCTGCACCGGGTGCAGCGCGGCCGGCGCGTGGGCGTCGCCCGCCGGGCGGGCGAGGCCTTCGGAGGTGACGACCTCCTGTCCGTCGAGCGAAGCGGCCGGGAGGAGGCAGGCGTTGACGGCCACCCAGTCGGTGGCCTCGTGCGTCCCGGGGCGGGCGACCAGGACCGCGCAGGCGCCGCACTCGCCTTCGGCGCAGCCCTCCTTGGTGCCGGTGAGGCCGCGTTCGCGCAGGAGGTCGAGGAGGGTGGTGTGGGGGGCGGCCGGTGCTACCGGCATGTCCTGCCCGTTGACCGTGATCCGTGCCGCTGTCACGTCAGGTCCTCGTTTCGGCGCTCGGTCGACAGGTACGTCAAAGGCATCATTCGTCGGGCGGCTTTCTGTTCTGGGACGCGCCCCGGGAGAGGGAGCGGGCGCGGGACGGCACGCGGGAGCGAGGTGCCGGGGAAACGGGAGGGAAGGCGGAGGGAACGGGGAGACCCGGGAGGTGCCGCGGGAGGGCACGGGGGCACAGGAGGAGCGGCGCTCAGCAGCCGTGCGCGATGCGGCCAGGGACCCAGGCGGTGCACGCGGCGAGGCGGCCGAGGTCAGAGTAGGTGAGCATCTGCGGGTCGCCTCCTTCCGGGAGCACGGGGTGATGTCGACGGCAAGGTAGTGGGCGGCGCCTCGGGGGGTCAAGGGGGCGTCCCGCCGTCGGCCGCACCGACGCGCACCGCCCGCAGGGGCTCGCATCGTTTCCGCGTCGTATCGTGGTGCGCATGGATGACACCGTGCACGGCATCACCACGGGCGCCGTCGCCCGGCGCCTGGGCGTCTCCCCGACCACCGTGCGGTCCTGGGACCGTCGGTACGGGATCGGCCCCGCCGTCCGCGCCGACGGGCGGCACCGGCGCTGGAGCCCGACGGACATCGCGGTGCTGGAGGAGATGTGCCGTCTCACGGCGTCGGGCGTCCCGCCCGCCGACGCCGCGCGGGCCGCCCGGGAGGTGGGGGCCTCGGCGGCGCCTGATCCGCGTCCCGGGCCGGGCCGGCGTGCCACGGCCGGCAGCGGGCTGCCGCTGGGCGACGTGCGGCAGGAGTGCCGCGGGCTCGCCCGCGCCGCCGTGCGCCTCGACGGGCCCCTCATGGAGACCATCCTCCGGTCGGCCCTGGCGACGTACGGGCTGGTCACCACCTGGGAGGAGATCATGACTCCGACGCTGCACGCGGTGGGCCGGAAGTGGGAATCGTCGGGCGACCGCTACGTCGAGGTCGAGCACCTGCTCTCCTGGCACATCTCCACCGCACTGCGGCAGGCCGCCGTCACCGGACCGCCGGCCGCCCCCGAGGCTCCCCCGACCGTGCTGGCCTGCGTCCCCGCCGAGCAGCACACGCTGCCGCTGGAGGCGCTCGCCGCCGCCCTCGCCGAACGGTCCCTGCCGACCAGGATGTTCGGCGCCGCCGTGCCCGCCGAGGCGCTCGACGCGGCGGTGCGCCGGTCGGGGCCGGCCGCCGTGGTCCTGTGGTCCCAGGCCCGCTCCACCGCGAACCACGCGCTGGCCCGGCACATCGCCGGGACGGCGTTCGGCGTACGGGGCGCCCGCACCGCTCCTCTGGTCCTCCTCGCGGGCCCCGGCTGGCGCGGCCGCACACCCGACCCCGGCACGGCACGCCCGGCCGGCCTGCGGGAGGCGATCGACGTCGTCTCCCGCCTGTACGGAGAACCTGCCGGGGGCGGGGACGAGCGGACCGGCGGCACCGGGCCCTGACCGGTGGCGGGCGCGGGGCGATCCGGCCCGGTCAGCGGCCGGCGTGGACGCCGGCGCGTTCGAGGCTGTGCCGCATGCGCAGGAGGCCGCGGCGGGCGTGGCTCTTGACCGTGCCCAGCGGCATGCCGGTGCGGTCGGCGATCTGGGTCTGGGTCAGATCGGCGAAGTAGGCGAGCTCCAGGACGTCGCGCTGGACACGCGGCAGCCTGGCCAACTCCTCGCCGACGACCAGCCGTTCGAGGACCCGCTCGGGCTCCTCGTCCCTCCGGCCCTCGTGCTCCAGGGTGGCGCCGAGGGACGCCGCGAGCCGGGTGCGGCGCGTGCGCGCGGCCAGGGCGTCGGCGATCTTCCGCCGGGTGATGCCGACGAGCCAGGCCGACAGGCTGCCGCGTTCGGGACGGAAGTTCGCCCGGCCGCGCCAGACGGCGACGAACACCTGCTGGGTGACGTCCTCCGCCTCGCGGGGGTCGCCCAGGGCGCGGGCGGCCAGAGCCTGGACCAGGGGGCCCCAGCGCCGGTACGCGGCGGCGAGGCACTGCTCGTCGCCGCCGACGAGACCGCGGGCGATCCCGTCGTCGTCGGCGACGTCGTCCACGGCCGTGAGGACTCCGGTCGTGCGGTCTGCGGTCATGGCGCTCGCTCCTCTGCGGCGGGACCTCGGAGAGGCCGTACCTCCTCACGGTCCCGTCGGCGGCCCCCACGGCTCAACTTGCGTCGTTTCCGCATCGAAACTTCTCCGGGGGGCCGTGCGTCCGGGCGCGCGCCCGGTCAGGAGGGGCCGCGGAGCCTCCGGAAGCGGGCCAGCCCCTCGGAGAGCTCGACCAGCGGGTCCGGGTAGGCGAGGGCCGCCCGGTCGAGCCCCTTGAGCCGCCAGGGCTCGTGGACGGCCGGTCCGTCGAGACCCGCCAGTTCCGGTACCCAGCGGCGGACGTAACGACCGTCGGGGTCGTACCGCTTGGCCTGGGCGACCGGGTTGAGGACGCGGTTCGGGCGGGTGTCGGTGCCGGTGCCGGCCACCCACTGCCAGTTGAGCTGGTTGTTCGCGACGTCCCCGTCCACCAGCAGGCCGAGGAAGTGGGCGGCCCCCTCGCGCCAGTCGACGCAGAGGGTCTTCGCCAGGAAGGAGGCCGTGATCAGCCTGCCCCGGTTGTGCATCCATCCCTCGTGGGCGAGCTGCCGCATGGCGGCGTCGACGAGGGGATAGCCGGTGCGTCCCTCGCGCCAGGCCGCGAGGTCCGCCTCCGCGTCGGCGCCGACCCGCCAGCGTCCGGACCGGCTCCGGTAGTCGGCCCGGGACGCCTCCGGGCGCGCGGCCAGCACCTGGTGGTGGAAGTCCCGCCAGCAGAGCTGCCGGACGAACGCGTCGGCACCCGCCCCGCCCCGCCGGGCCGCCCGGTGCACCGCCTCGGTGGCGGAGAGGGCGCCGAAGTGGAGGTAGGGCGACAGGCGGGAGGTGGCGTCCCCCGCCAGGTCGTCGTGGCGCTCCTCGTACGCGTCGAGGTGCGCCGCCAGCCAGGAGCCGAGCCGCTTGCGGGCCTCGGTCTCCCCTCCCGCCGGGAGGGCCGGCGACACGTCCGTGACGGCGGAGCGCCGCGGGACGGGCGCGGAGCGCGGGCCCGACGGTACGCACACCCGTCTCGGGGCGGCGAAGGGGACGCGCACCGGCTCCGCGGCCCAGCGGCGGTGATAGGGGGTGAAGACGGCGAAGTGGTCCGAGTTCTGCGGGACCACCTCGCCGGGCGGCACGACGGTGACCACACCGTCGTGCACGTACAGGCGGCAGCCGTCCTCCTCCAGCGCCCCGCGCAGCCGGGCCTCCCGCCGCCGGGCGAAGGCCGTGACGCCGGCGGCCATGTGGACCTCGTCGGCGTCGGTCTGCCGCACCACGGCCCGCACCTCGGAGACCGTGTCGCCCTCCCGCACCACGAGCCGCCCGCCCCGCTCCCGCAGCGAGCGGTCGAGGTCCTCCAGGCAGTCCGCGAGGAAGGCCAGCCGGTTGGGCGCCGCGAACCCCGCCCGGTCCACGGCCGGGTCGCGGACGAACAGCGGCACCACCTCGTCGGCGCCCTGGACCGCCGCCCTCAGCGGCGGATGGTCGTGGACCCTGAGGTCCGAGGTGTACAGAATGACGGAGACGGTCATCGCGCCCTCCCTGCTCGGCCGCCGGTCACGGACGCGCGGCGCCGCGCCGGGGTACTGCTGTGGCACTCGTGCACACCCGGTTCCCCCGTTCGCGGGACGCCGGATGCACGCCGTCCGGGCCCGGTCCCGCCCCGGGGCGGGAGCGCACCGCACGGGCGCGCGCGGCCCGGCCGCGCGCGTCGGGGATCACCCACCGCCGGGGGCCGGGCCCGTCCGCCCGCTCTCCCGCTCGGCGGTCCGGGCGATCTTCCGGGCCATACCGCCGAAGACCACGGCGTGGAAGGGGGAGACGCCCCACCAGTACGCCTGCCCGGCGAGGCCCCGGGGGTGGAAGAGCGCCCGCTGCCGGTACGACGTCCGGCCCCGCTCGTCCCGGTCGACCGCCATCTCCAGCCAGGCGAGGCCGGGCAGGCGCATCTCCGCCCGGAGGCGCAGCAGGCGCCCGCGGTCCATCGCCTCCACACGCCAGAAGTCCAGCGCGTCACCGACCCGGAGGTGCTTCGCGTCCCTGCGGCCCCGGCGCAGTCCCACTCCCCCGACGAGCCGGTCGGCCCAGCCTCTGACGGCCCAGGCCAGGGGGAAGGAGTACCAGCCGTTCTCCCCGCCCACCCCTTCGACGACCCGCCACAGCGCCTCGGGGCTCGCGTCGACGGTACGGGAGCGTTCGTCCGTGTAGAGGCTGCCGCCCGCCCAGTCCGGGTCGGTCGGCAGCGGGTCGCTGGGCGCCCCGGGCGGTGAGGCGGTGGACCAGCGGGTGGTGACGCGTGCCTCGCGGACGCGGCGGAGGGCCAGCCGGAGGGCGTCGGTGAAGGGCAGGGGCCTGCCGGGCAGGTCGGGGACGTAGCGGGCGATGTCGTGCTCGGTGCAGACCACCTCGTGGCGCAGCGACGCGGTGAGGGGGCGGGCCAGGGAGGCCGGCACCGGTGTGACGAGGCCGATCCACTCGCTGGACAGGCGTGGGGTGAGGACCGGTACGGGGACGATGACGCGCTTGCGGAGCCCGGCGACCTCGGCGTAGAGCTCCATCATCCGCCGGTAGGTGAGCACGTCGGGGCCGCCGACGTCGAAGGTCCGGTTCACGTCGGCGGGCAGGGCTGCGCTCTCGGCCAGGTACCGCAGCACGTCGCGCACCGCGATGGGCTGGACGCGGCTGCCGACCCACCGGGGGGTGACCATGACGGGGAGCCGCTCGGTGAGGTACCGGAGCATCTCGAAGGACGCCGATCCGGAGCCGATGACGACGGCCGCGCGCAGCACGGCGGTGGGGACGCCCGAGGCGAGCAGGATGCGGCCCACCTCGGTGCGGGAGCGCAGGTGCGGCGAGAGCTCGTGCTCCGGCACTCCGCTCGGGACGAGTCCGCCCAGGTAGACGATGCGCCGCACCCCGGCGGAGCGGGCCTCGGCGGCGAACGTGCGGGCGGCGAGCCGGTCGGCGTCCTCGAAGCGTGCCGTCGAGCTCATGGAGTGCACGAGGTAGTAGGCGACGTCGACGCCGGCGAACGCCTCGCGGAGGCTCTCGGCGACCGTCACGTCACCGCGTACGGTCTCCACCCGGTCGGCCCAGGGGAAGTCCCGGAGCTTGTCCGGGTGCCGGGCGAGACAGCGCACCCGGTATCCCCTGTCGAGCAGTTCCGGTACGAGGCGGCCTCCGATGTAGCCGCTCGCGCCGGTGACCAGGCAGAGGGTTCCGTCGGTGGGGGTGGGTGTGTCCATGGGCTGATCCGTTTCACCGGTCGCGGCGGCCTACACGCTCCATGACGTCGTTTCCTCTGCACGGGGACACGCGGATGCACCCCTGTGCCGCCCCCATGGCCTCCGGACCGTGACGGCATGACGACCGAGCCGGCCCCTGGGGGCCGGCTCGGCGGGTACGACGGCGCTGGCGCCGGTGGGTCAGTTCGCGTTCACCAGCTCGTGGGCCGGGACCTTGACGGTGCGGCGGCCGGGGGTGCCGCCGAGGACGACCTTGCGCAGGGCGCTGTTGTTGTCCAGGTTGGTCTCCTTCAGCCGCTTGGCCGGGTTGGCGAGCACCTGGATGTAGTAGGTGCCGTTGGGCAGGTCCGTGATGTCGAAGGACTGGCCCGGCAGGTCCTGGGTGTAGGTGTCACCGGAGCCGACGTCCAGCACCTCGCGGACGGAGATGGAGTTCTCCTGGCCGCAGGCGGTGGACAGGTCGGTGTTGTTCGGGTGCCAGTTGGCGTTCTTCACCGTGTAGTCGACGGCGTCGGTGTTGGCGAGGCAGAACGCCTCCTTGCCGCTGCGGACCGCCTCCTTCTTGTCGGCCTTCAGCAGCCGGTAGCTGGCGAAGTCGGTGAAGTGCCAGTGGACGTGCCCGGGGCGCGGGTCCCACTCCATGGTGCCGGTCGGGGTGTAGCCGACCTGCTTGCCCTGGGCGTCGTAGAAGTACTGGTAGGCGTCCATCTTGGCCTTGCCGGGCGAGCGGAAGCCGTCCACGACGAGCTGGGCGGGGCCGGCGTTCCAGACGTTCGCGCTGAAGGCGAGGTAGTCCTTGCCAGGGGTGCCCTGGCCGGCGCCGTCGCTGATGGTGATGCCGTACGCCGGCAGGGACCGCAGGTCCGGCTTGGGGACGTTCGGGACGGACGGCGTCCCGGTGGGACGCGCGGCCCGGGGGGTCAGGGCCGGGGCCTTGCGCGAGCCGTCGGTCTGCCCGGTGGCGTCCCCGGCGGCCTGGATGCCGGCCCGTCCGGCCTGCTGCACCTTCACCGCCCACGGCAGCGCCGGGGGCGCGGCCTTCAGCGGCCCGTGGCCGACGTTGTACGAGGGGGTGGCGCCGCTCGTCTGCGGCGCGCCGGCCTCGGCGGGGCTCGGGGCGGCGTGCCCCGGTCCGTGTCCGGCGTGGGCGGAGGGGGCCTGGTGCGCGGCGCCGTGTCCGGCGTGTTCGCCGGCGGCGGCCGCCCGGCCGTTCTCCCAGCTGCGCTCCTCGACGGTGAGCTTCACCGTGGCGGGCTTGTCGGCGATGCCGAAGAGGTCCCGGTACTTCTTGGCGACACCCACCTTGGCCGTGTACGTGCCCGCGGCGAGCTTCACGGGGTCGGTGTAGGAGCCGGCGTAGGTGTTGGCGGCCCACCCCTTCTCGACGCCCCACACGGAGCCGAGGGTGAAGGGGTTGGTGGGGCAGCTCTCCGGATACTTCGAGGTGGCGGGCGCGTCGGGCCGGATCCGTCCGCTGGCGTTGTTCGGGCAGAAGCTCTCCGTGCGGCGGACGACGACCTTGCCGTTCTTGTCCGTGACGGTGATCTCGGCGAAGCCCGGCAGGCCGGAGAAGTCCTTGACGGTGCCCAGGGGCAGGGGCTTCGCCTTGCTCTTGCCGTTCTCGAACACGGTCTGGGTGACCGTCACCGGGTCCTTGTAGGACTTGCGGGTCACCTTCAGTTCCAGCGGCCGCCCCTCGGCGGTGAGGTACGTGCCCAGGTCCAGGTAGACGCCGGGCTCCTCCTTCCACGAGGTGAGCGTGACCGAGCCGGTCGCCGCGACGAGGCTGAGCTTCGGTCCCGTCGCGGCCGTCGCCCGCTCCGGGGCGGCGGTCATGAAACCGACCGTCACGGCCATGGCGGCGACCGCCGTGGTGCCCGCGAGCAGGGGCCGCCGTAGCCGGTGGGTGCGCGTCGTGCTCATCGTTCTCTGATCCTCCGGATGCTGTGGGGAAGCACATCGGCCGCGTCCCGGCGGGGCGGTCTCCGCCCCGCGGCTCACGCGGTGTGGGGTGCTCGGTGCACCCGCGCTATGAGAGGAAGGCGCCGGACGTCCGGTTGTCCCGCGTGCCGAAACGTCCCGATGTTGGCCGGAAGACGCTGTCGCGAGGACACCGGCGCACGACCGTCGGAGCGGCGTCTCACCAAGGGAAACGGGATCGGATCCAGGAAGCGCCGGGCATGTTCCCGATGGCCCGAAAACGCCCCTTGCGATCCCTCACCCCGACGTGCGCTCCACCCGCCGCGGGTGAACCATGGAGGGAGGTCGTGCGTGCGGCGACCGCCGACGAGGGGGACAGCAGGTGTTCCGGCTCCTCCTTCCAGAGGTGGCGAGCATGGACGTTTTCGACGCCGTCGTCGTCGGGTCGGGTTTCGGCGGGTCCGTGACGGCGTATCGCCTGGCCGAGGCCGACCTCGACGTGTGCGTGCTCGAACGGGGCAGGCCGTTCCCGCCCGGGTCCTTTCCCCGCAGCCCCCACCAGGCCGCCAGGAACTTCTGGGACCCGGACTCCGGGCTGTACGGGATGTACGACATGTGGAGCTTCTCCACGATGGACGCGCTCGTGTCCAGTGGGCTCGGCGGCGGGTCGCTGATCTACGCGAACGTGCTGATCCGCAAGCCGGAGAGCTGGTTCGTGCACGAGTCGTTCGACGGCGGCTACGAGAACTGGCCCGTCACCCGCGAGGACCTCGATCCGCACTACGGAACCGTCGAGACCATGCTGGGCGGGCGCCCGTACCCCTTCGACACGGAGCCGTACGCGAGCACGCCCAAGACCCTCGCCATGCGCCGGGCGGCCGAGCGGGTCGGCCTGCCGTGGGAACTCCCCTTGCTGGCCGTGTCGTTCGGGGACCCGCCGGTGCCCGGCGCACCGCTGGACGGCGGCGAGGACAATCTGCACCACGCCCCCCGTTACGCGTGCCGGCTCGTCGGCGAATGCGACCTGGGCTGCAACTTCGGCAGCAAGAACAGTCTGGACTTCACCTACCTCAGCGCCGCGCAGCGGCTCGGCGCGGACATCCGGCCCCGCTGCGAGGTCCGCTCGTTCGAACCCGTCCGGGAGGGCTTCCAGGTCTCGTACATCGAGCACCCGGCCGCCGGCGACGAGGACCCGTCGGCTCCTCCGGTGCGGCGGACCGTCAGGG
The DNA here is from genome assembly GCF_039534915.1 of Streptomyces roseofulvus. Classification (NCBI taxonomy): domain Bacteria; kingdom Bacillati; phylum Actinomycetota; class Actinomycetes; order Kitasatosporales; family Streptomycetaceae; genus Streptomyces; species Streptomyces roseofulvus. The sequence goes on from NZ_BAAAWE010000001.1 coordinate 631,946, forward strand.
CCAGGCGGCTGGTCCTGTCCGCCGGCACGCTCGGCACCACGTATCTGCTGATGCGCAACCGCAGTGCCTTCCCGGCGCTCAGCCCGGCGCTGGGCAGCCGTTTCTCCGGGAACGGCGACTTCCTCGGGCTGGTGCTCAAGGCCCGGGAGCGGGATCCTGACCGGCCGGGCGAGACGGTGCCGCGGCTGATGGAGCCGAGCTTCGGGCCGGTCATCACGAGCGCCCTGCGGGTGGACCGGAAGGGGAGCGGCGAGCGGGACCGCGGCTTCTACATCGAGGACGCCGGATACCCCGAGTTCCTCAACTGGCTCGTCGAGCACAACGTCCTCACCCTCTCCCACCGGGTGGCGCGGTTCCTGCTGCGCCGCGGCTGGTCGCGGCTGACCGGGACCGCACGCAGCCAGGTGGGACGGCAGCTCGGCGACGCGATGGGCAAGGGGCTGTTCACCGCGACGACCCTGCCGCTGCTCGGCATGGGCCGGGACGTCCCCAACGGCCGGATGTTCCTCAGGGACGGGCATCTGGACCTCGACTGGCGACTGGCCGCGTCCGACGCGTACTTCGGGCAGATGAACGAGACCATGGAGCGCGTCTCCCGCAGTCTCGGCGGCCGTTACGCGGCCAACCCCCTGTGGCTGCTCAACCGCCTGATCACCGTGCATCCGGTGGGCGGCGCTCCGATGGGGCGCACCGCGCGGGAGGGCGTGGTGGACCCCTTCGGCCGCGTGTTCGGCTACCCGGGGCTTTCGGTCGCCGACGGCTCGGTGCTGCCCGGTCCCGTCGGCCCGAACCCCTCGCTCACCATCGCGGCGCTGGCCGACCGTTCGGCCCTCCGCATCCTCGAAGACCACCGGCAGACCCCCGAGGGCCCCTCATGACGACCGGACCGGGCACGACGCCCCGCAGCGGATCCCCGCGCAGATCGCTCCTCCTCGCCGGCGGCGGGCTGAAGGTGGCCTACCAGGCCGGTGTCCTCCAGGTCCTGCTCGACGAGGCGGGGCTGACGTTCGACCACGCCGACGGCGCCAGCGGGGGCGTGTTCAACCTCGCGATGTACTGCCAGGGGATGTCCGGGCGCGAGATCGCCGACAACTGGCGCACGCTCGCCCCGCTGGAGGGCGTCACCCCGAACTGGCGCGAGCTGCCCAAGGGGCCGTACGCCCGCTCCCTGTTCACCCTGGACGGCTACCGGCGCCGGGTCTTCCCGAAGTGGGGCCTCGACTGGGAGCGGATCCGGGCCACCGAGCGGGAGGCCACCTTCACCCTCTACAACTTCAGCGCCAACGAGGTGGAGGCGGTGACCGCCGACCGCATGGACGAGGACCGGTTCTGCGCCGGGGTGGCGCTGCCGATGTGGTTCCCTCCGGTCGTCATCGACGGGGACACGTACATCGACCCCGTCTATCTGACCGACGCGAACGTCGAGGAGGCGATCCGGCGGGGCTGCGACGAACTGTGGATCATCTGGACGGTCAGCCGGCGGCACCGCTGGCGCGACGGCTTCGTGGCCAACTACTTCCACATCATCGAGACCACGGCCAACGGACGGCTGGAGGAGTGGCTGCGCAGGATCGAGGCAGGCAACGCCGCTCTCCGCGCCGGCGGGGAGAGCGAGTTCGGGCGTCCGATCGAGGTCCGGCTGCTGAGCGGCGAGGTCCCGCTGAACTATCTCGTCAACTTCGGCCGGGACCGTTTCACCCAGGCCGTCGAGCTCGGTGTCCGGGACGCGCGCCGCTGGTGCGCGGACCAGGGGATCCCCTGGAAGCCGAGCGGGCCGCGGGACCGCGCCGACGACCCGACCCGTGTGCGCTTCACCGAGCGCATGGTCGGCCGGGTCGTCTTCGGGGCGGACGACGCCCGGAACGCCGATCACTCGGCGGGCGGGGCCGTCGCCGACCTCGCCCTGCACGTGACCGTCGACATCCGCGGCATGGACCGCTTCCTCGCCGACCCGGAGCACGAGGCCGAGCTGCGCGGCGAGATCGTCTGCCAGGAGCTCGGCGGGCGCCTGCCGGTCGAGCGCGGCACCTTCGGGCTGTTCGTGGAGCACTCCGATCCCCAGCACCTGCGGATGCTCTACCGCCTGTACTTCGCCGACCGGGCCGGGCACCCGCTGACCCTCAGCGGGTACAAGGACGTCAGCGAGGACTCGCGCCGCGGGATCTGGAAGGACACGTCCGTCCTGTACACCCGCGTGCTCCGCGGGCACGTCGGAGCCGACGGGGAGCCGGGCGCCGAGCCGGTGGCCGCGGGAACCGTGCGCATCCGCCCCACCGACTTCCTGAAGCAGCTCACCACCTTCCGGGCCGAAGCACCGACGCTGCCCGGCCGGGTGACCGCCCTGGGACGGTTCGGGCGGTTCTTCGCCGGCAAGCTCTGGGACGTGTACGCGCAGGACGTCCTGCCCTGGTCCCCGCTGTGACCGAGGAGGTGCCGGCATGGACTTCCGGGAGCTGCGCGGACGCGCGGACGAGCTGGGGTTCACTCCGCGGCAGCCGGTGCGCTGGCTCGCGCCGAGGGAGCTGGCGCGCACGGCGGTCAAGGTCGGTCTGGCCGCCGTCTTCGCCGGCTACGCGGACAAGCGGGAGGTCCAGGGCGCGCTGGAGGCCGGGCTCCTGAGGGCGCCCTTGGCGGATCCCGGCGCCGAGGAGATCTGGATCGACTTCGCCGCGGACCTCGGCGACGGGTTCGAGGCGACGGCCTCGGTGGCGGCCGCGCTCGGCGCGGACCGGCTCGCCGTCGAGGGTCCCGGCTCGCTCCCCCGCGGCTCGCTGCTCGTCCTCGGCGGGGACCAGGTGTACCCGGTGGCGTCGGCGACCGCGTACGAGGACCGGATGAAGGGCCCCTACCGCGCGGCGCTGCCGTCGGCCCCGGACCAGCCGCTCATGGTCGCGCTGCCGGGCAACCACGACTGGTACGACGGGCTCACCGCGTTCCTGCGGATGTTCGCCCAGGAGAGTGCGATCGGCGGCTGGCAGACCCGGCAGACCCGGAGCTACTTCGCCGTGCGGCTGCCGCAGCGCTGGTGGCTCGTCGGCCTGGACAGCCAGCTCGGCAGCTATGTCGACGATCCGCAGCGGCGCTACTTCGAGACCCACCTCTCGCCCCTGCTGTGCCCGGGGGACAGCGTGATCGTCTGCTCGGCCGAGCCGACCTGGGTGCGCAGCGACGAGCGGCCCGACGCCTTCGACTCCCTGCACTGGTTCGACCGCACCCTCGTGCGGACCCGCTTCGACCGGAACACCCGCACGCGCGAGGAGACGGGCGCCGCCGTCCGGCTGTGGCTGACCGGCGACAAGCACCACTACGCCCGCTACGCGGAGCGGCTGCCCGACGACGTGGCCGGGACCGACGACCTGCCCCCGGACCCGCGACGGCGCCAGATGGTGACGTGCGGCCTGGGCGGGGCGTACCTCTCGGCCACCCACCGGCTCCCGAAGGCCCTGCCCCTGCCGCCGGCCGCGTCGCGGATGCGGACGAGGGACCGGCCGCCGACGGACTTCGCGCTCGCCCGGCACACCTACCCGGACGCGGCGGAGTCCCGGGCGCTGGCCCGCGGGATCGCCGAGCCCTGGTCTCGGTTCTGGCTGCCGCGGCGCAACCCGGGGTTCGCCGTGCTGGCCGGAGCGGTGCAGACGGTGCTCGTCCTGCTGACGAGCGGCGTGTTCGCGCTGGCCGAGGGGCGGCACACCCCCGTCGGGGCGCTGCGGAGCGCCGGCCCCGACGACCTGCTCGGACTGCTGTGCGCGAGCGCCGCCCTCTTCGTCCTGCCCTTCGTGATCGGCTGGTGGCGGGGGCTGCTGCGCGAACGGCGGCCCCGGGCGCCGTCCGGTCCGGCCGTGGCCGTCCTGTTCCAGGCGGCGGTCGCCGCCGCGGCGCTGGCCGTCGCGGTCGCGATCGCCCGGGCGGTGCCGTCCTCCTGGAACGGGCTGGTGTTCCTGGCGATCCTGCTGCTGGTCGGCGCGGTGATCGGCGCCGTCATCGGCTCCCAGTGCTTCGCCCTGTGGGTGCTGTGGACGAACCGCGGCCTGGTCGCCGAGTGGCAGATGTCCGGGCAGTCCATGGACGACCACAAGGGCTTCCTGCGCATGCGCCTCGCCGGGGACGGCACGCTCACCCTCTACCCGCTGGCGCTCGACCGGACCTGCCGCGACTGGAAGGTGGAGGGGGTCGAGGACCCGGAGGGGGCGTGGCGTCGGCCGGTGCCCGGGACAGCGCCGACGGTACGGCTCATCGAGGAGCCCGTCGTGATCGCGCCCCACGTCCGGCGGCCGGACCTCACGCGGCCGTGTCCGGACCCAGAGCGGTGAGCAGGGCGTCGAGGCCGGCGATGAGCTGTTCCTCGCCGCCCCGTTCGGCGAGGGCGGGGCCGTACGCCCGGAGCGTCGGGAAGTCGCGGGCCGGGAGGCGGTGCAGGCCGAGCCGGAAGGCGGGGTCGGGTTCGTCCGGGTCGTCGACGACCGCGCGCAGGTCGACCACGACGTAGCCGAGGACCCAGGAGATGAAGGCCCGGTAGATCCGCAGCGCCGCGTCGTCGTCCAGGCCGGCCGCCCGGAACAGCGCCAGCAGGCGTTCGTGGACGCGCAGCACCGCGGGGGGCCGGCGGGCCAGGGGGACGGTCAGGGGGCGGCTCGCGCACAGCGAGATGACGTTCGGGTGCTCCACGGCGACCCGGTACAGCTCCCGGGCGATGCCGTGCAGCGCGTCCCGCAGCTCGGGAAGGCCGACGGCGGCCCCTTCGGGCTGCTCGGCACCGATCGCCCGCCGGGCGTCGGACAGCCGCTCCTCCACCTCCAGGAAGAGGGTCTCGACGAGCCCGTCCAGCAGGTCGTCCTTGCTCTCCGTGTACCGGTACAGCGCCATGGTCTCCACGCCGAGCTCCACCGCGACCCGGCGCATGCTGAGGGCGGCCAGGCCCTCCGCGTCCGCCACCGCCAGCGCGGCGCGCAGCACGCGCTCGCGGGTCAGCCGTTCCCGACGCGATGCCGACGGTTCGCCGCTCATGACCAGGACCACCTTGACGCCTCTGTCCCCGCCGGAGCAGCATATAACACATAAGCGTACGAAGTACGTATAGGGTGCACGCGTAGGGTGGTGTCCCCCGATGGACCCCTGGTGGCTGCCGGTTCTGCTGTGGGTCGTCCTCGCCTCCGGTGCGGGACTGCTCCTCGCCGCGCCGCTGGTGTCCCGGTGGACCAGCCGGCTGCTGCTCCTGGCCGCGCTCGTCACGTGGTGCGTGCTCGCCGTGAAGGTGTCCCTGGCGGCCGCGTCCACGACCGGCGGGCGGACCATCGACGTCTCCGTCGCCGACGGGCTCGGCGTCACCGCGGGCTGCCTGATGGAGCGCGGGGTGCTCTGCCTGGGCCCGCAGCAGGACCTGGCGTACCCCTTCTCCCCCGGCGTCGTCACCTGGATCGTCCTCGGCGCCCTGCTCGTCGGGTTCGTGCGGCTCCTGGAGATCCGCAACGCCCGCGGCGACTCGATCGCCATCGAGGTCGACGACCTGCTCTACGCCGATCCGCAGGGCGACACCGACGGTGCGGGCGCGGCGGGCCGCCACGCGGCCACGTGCACCGCGAAGATGCGCACCGTCCTCGCCACCCAGGTGCAGACACCGCCGCCGCTGCCCGGAGGCGAGCCGGTCCTCAGTCTCCCCACCGTGCTCTACGAGGCCAAGCCCAAGGAGGGCGACCTCGTCACCAAACTGCTCGCCCTGGCCTGGCAGTCGGCGTTCCCGGAGCGCGGCTGGCGGCTGACCGGCCACGTCCAGCGGTCCGACACCGGCTACGGCGTGACGGTGAACATGACCGAGAGGTCGACGCGCCGCAGCGTCCTCCAGGACACCTACTGGGAGAGGACCGAGGAGGAGGCCGTCTACAAGGCGGCGTACACGGTGGCCCAGCTCGCCGTGGCGAGCACCGTGGGGATTCCGCGCTGGACCAAGTGGCGCGCCAAGAACGGCCGCGGGCTGCGGCACTACCGGGACGGCGTCGACCTCCTGCGCAACGGCGGCGAGAAGGAAGGCGCCGAGCGGGAGTTCAGCGCCGCGGTCGGCCTGGACCCGTCCAACGGCCTGGCCCGCTCCGAACTGGGCCTGCTGAAGGAGGGCACGCCGGACGGGTACCTCCAGGCCCTGGAGATCTATCTGGGGCTCATCACGGCGTACCCGGCGATGGCGCAGCCCCGCTACCGGGCCGGGATCGTCCTGGACCTGGTGGACGAGTGGCTGGACGCCTGGCTGGCCGACCCGGCCTGGCGGAGGCGGCTGGACAGGGCGCTCACCGACGCGCGTCTCCCGGCCGCGGCCGGACCGGACGGGGAGGTGAGCCGGGCCGCGGCGCGGAAGCACTTCCTCGACGCCTCGCTCCACGTGCTCACCGCCCTGCGCGCGGATCTGGAGGCCGTCCCGCTGCTCCGGGGCTGGTGGGCGACCGAGACCCGGGGGCTCTACCGGGAGCTGGTCCGGCCGGCCGGGAGCCTGCGCGCCCAGACCCGCGCCGCCGTCGACGCCGCGATCCTCGCCCGGGGCCTGCACGAGCGGTTCGGCCCGGAGGCGACCGTGCCGTCCCTCGCGCACCTCCGGGCGGACGGCACCGACTTCGCGGCGTGCGAGGAGCGGCTGCGGACGGCGTGCGGGTACGACAGGAGCCGCCGGTACCGGGCCGCCTCCGCCCGCTCGACGAGCGACGGCGAGGCGCAGGGCCGGATCCAGATCGCGGGGCTCGTCCAGTACAACGCCGCCTGCTTCTACGCCCGGCTGATCGGCCCGCCTCCCGCGGGCGGCGACGGCGGCTGGGCCGGGCGCACGGCGGAGGCCGCGACCCTGGCGCTCGACCATCTCACGGCTTCGATGCGGAACTCCGAGCTGCCGGACGACTGGTTCGACTCCCTCGAAGGCGACCCGGACCTCCGGCACCTGAGGAGTCATCCGGAGTTCCGGGAGTGGACGCTGACGCGGCAGACGGGGGCCGACACACGAGGAGGAGACGGTCATGACCGTCGAGAAGCTGGCGCCGCCGCTGGCAGCGGCGTATGAGCGCTACGTCCAGGAAGGCCGCCGCCGCGCTCCTCTGAGGAGGCCCGCGGGCATGATGGGGCTCGTCTCCGTCGAGCAGCGCGCCAAGCCGGTGCGGGTCGTCGTCTCGGTCGAGTGCGACCCGGACGCCCCGCCCGTCGGCGTGGGCGACACCGAGATCAACGACGGCGGACGGTCGATCCGTACCGGCATCGTCCCCCTCGACGCCCTGGAGGAGCTGGCCGCGCAGCCGGGGGTGCGCCGCATCGCACCGGCCGCGCAGCTGCGGCCGTGCCTGGACGTGGCCCTGCCGAAGGCCGGCGTGCCCGAGTTCCGCACCCGCCTCGGCCGGAGCGGCGCCGGCGTGCTCGTCGGCGTCGTCGACACGGGTGTCTTCTTCGGCCACCCCGCCTTCGGGGGACGGGTCGAGCGCATCTGGGACCAGACCCTGGTGGGCGGCAGCGGGGTCCCCGAGGGCCGGTACGGGGCGGAGTTCACCGGCCTCGCGGCGGGCGCGGACGTGCTGTCGCGCGACGAGGACGGACACGGCACCCACGTCGCGGGGATCGCGGCCGGCAGCGACGGCGTCGCCCCCGGAGCCCGGATCGTCGCGGTCAAGACGGACTTCCAGGACGCCCACATCATCGACGGCGTGCAGTACGTCTTCCGGCTGGCGGAGCAGCTCGGCATGCCGGCCGTCGTCAACCTCAGCCTGGGCGGCCACTCCGACCCGCACGACGGCACGGACGTCATGTCCCTCGCCATCGAGGAGGAGAGCGGCCCCGGCAGGATCGTGTGCTGCGCCGCCGGCAACGAGGGCGAGGACGACATCCACGCGCGGCTCACCCTGACCGAGGGCGCCACCCGGTCCGTGCCCTGCCACCCGGGGCGGGTCGACGGCCTCCCCGACCTGTTCTGGCTCAACGGCTGGTACGCGGGCGGCGACCGGCTGGACGTCGCCGTCACGTCCCCGTCCGGCGACTCGACCGGCTTCCAGGCGGTCCTGACGGCCGGTTCGCCGGTCCGCGCCTACGACCTGGCGGACGGCGTCGTGCAGATCGTCACGCCCGGCCCCGACCCGGCCAACGGCGACCACAACTTCTTCGTGGCCGTCGAACCCACCGCGTCCGCCCCGGTCGGCGCGTCGCGGCGGTGGCGGCTCGTCCTGCGCGGAGCGGACGTCAGCGGGCAGGGCTGCCGGGCGGACGTCTGGATCCTGGGCAGGGCGGAGGCCGATCCGCAGCCGCAGTTCAGCGGTCCGGCCGTGCAGGACGCGCTCAAGATCGGCTCGCCGGGCGCGGCGACGTCCGCGATCACCGTGGCCGCGTCCACGACCCGCACCCGGTGGCGGGACATCGACGGCGCCGAGCGCACGGCCACCTGGCTGGTCGACGACGACATCGCGGGCTTCAGCAGCGAAGGGCCGCGCCGGGACGGCGTGCCGAAACCGGACGTCACCGCCCCGGGCGCGATGATCGTCTCCGCGCTCTCCCGCGACGCCGTCGGCGTGCGCCGGGCCTTCATGCTCGGCGGCGGCCTGCTGGCGCTCCAGGGCACCAGCATGGCCTGCCCGTTCGTCGCGGGCCTCGTCGCGCTGCTCCTGGAGGGAGACCCCAGCGCCGACCCCGACAAGATCCGCTCCTTCCTGACGGCAGCGGCCGCGATCCCCGGCGGGGCGCCCGGATCCTTCGACCCCAAGTGGGGGCACGGGTTCGTCGACGCGTCGCTCCTGTGACCCGCCGGGACAGAATCGGGCCATGGACTACGCGAAGCTCGACGCCTCCCTCTCCGCCGCCGTGGCGGCCGGCGACGACGGTCCCGAGGTCAGGAACCTCCTGGTGACCGTGGTGCTGACGGCGGCACCCACGGAACCGCAGTGCGAGGTGCTGCGCGGCGCGGGCGTGGACGTCGGGGCCGCGGACCGGTCCGTCGTCAGCGGCACGCTCTCGCGCCGCGGGGTCGAGGAGCTCTCCCACGCACCGTGGGTCCGCTCCCTGACCCTGTCGTCGAGTCGCCGGGCGCTGTGAGCGACCGGTGGGACGCCGGCCGGCGGGAGGACGGGGCCGCGCGGGAGGGGACCGTTCGGCCCTCCCCCGCGCGCCGGGGAGCGCCGAGAATGGCGGGGGACGTCACCGAGGAGGCGCCATGCAGGCCCCAGTCCCCGCGCGTTACGCCGTCAGCGATGTCATGAGCCACACCGCCGTGGCCGTCGGCCGTGACGCGTCCTACAAGGAGATCGTCGCCCTGATGGACCAGTGGTCCGTGAGCGCCCTTCCCGTGCTGGAGGGGGAGGGGCGGGTCGTCGGGGTCGTCTCGGAGGCCGATCTGCTGCCGAAGGAGGCGTACCGCGGCGAGGATCCCGATCCCGGGCGGTTCGACGACGCGGCGAAGGCCGGGGCGGTGCGGGCCGGGGACCTCATGTCGGCTCCGGCGGTGACGGTGCACGCGGACGCGTCCCTCGCGGAGGCGGCGCGGATCATGGCCCGGCGCAGGGTGAAGCGGCTTCCGGTGGTGAACGACCTGGGGCTGCTGGAAGGGGTCGTCAGCCGGAGCGACCTGCTCAAGGTGTTCCTGCGCGAGGACGACGAGATCGAGCGGGAGGTCCGCCGTTCGGTGCTCGGAGGCGGGGCCCTCGCGGGACTGGACGTGGCCGTCGCGGACGGGGTGGCGACCCTTCGGGGCACGCTCCCCGACCGTTCGCTGGTGCCGCTGCTGGCGCGGGCCGCGCGGGCCGTCGAGGGGGTCGTGGACGTCCGGATGGAGCTCGACGGAGCCGCGGACGCCCCTGCGACGTCCCACGGAACCACCTCATGACGGACAATCCTTGTGGGGGTACGCCGCCCATCGAGCACAGGGGTCGCCATGATGGAACTTCCGGCCGCCGGAACGCCCACCCGGGTCTTCCTGGTGGACGACCACGAGGTCGTCCGGCGGGGGCTGCGTGACCTGATCGACGACGAGCCCGACCTGCAGGTGGTCGGCGAGGCGTCGACGGCCGACCAGGCGCTGGCCAGAGGGCCCGCTCTCCGTCCGGACGTGGCCGTCCTCGACGTCCGGCTGCCCGACGGGGACGGGATCACCGTGTGCCGGGAGCTGCGGTCGCGGATGCCCGGGCTGGCATGCCTGATGCTGACCTCGTTCGACGACGAGGACGCGCTGCTCGACGCGATCATGGCGGGAGCGGCGGGGTACGTCCTGAAGCAGATCAAGGGCTCCGACCTGGTGTCGGCGGTGCGCACCGTGGCCACGGGACAGTCGATGCTCGACCCGGCCACCACCGCCCGGCTGATGCGCTCGCTGCGGGTTCCGGAGACGGCCCGGCCGCCCGAGGACGAGCGCCTCGCGGCGCTCTCCGAGCGCGAGCGGTCCGTGCTGGAGCTCATCGGCGAGGGCCTCACCAACCGGCAGATCGCCAAGCGGCTCTATCTGTCGGAGAAGACGGTGAAGAACCACATCTCCCGGCTGCTCGGGAAGCTCGGGGTGGAGCGGCGGGTGCAGGCCGCCGTGATCGCCGCGCAGGCCCATGAGCACGAGCACCCCGAGAAGGGTCAGTAGGACGGCTCCTCCGGGGTCGGCAGGGGGACGCGCCATTCCACCACCGTGCCGTGGCCGCGCGCCTGCGCGCGGACGGTGAGCGAGCCGCCGAGGCGTTCGGCGCGTTCGGCGAGGTTGCGCAGTCCTCGGTCCTCCCGGACCCGGGGGATTCCCACGCCGTCGTCGCTGACGGTCACGGTGAGGACGTCCTCTTCCGCGAGGACCGCGACCTCGGCCCGGTGGGCGCCCGCGTGCCGGGCCACGTTGGTCAGCGCCTCGCCGACGACCGCGACGACGTCGTCGGCCACCTCCCCCGGCACGTCCGTGTCCAGCAGTCCCTCCATCCGGAGCGCGGGGGCGAATCCCAGGGTGGCCGCGGCGGAGTCGACCGTACCGACGACCCGGCTCCTGAGTCCGGGCGCGCCCCCGGGCGTGTCGTGTTCGCGGAGGCCGAAGATGGACGAACGGATGATCTTGATGGTGGCGTCGAGGTCGTCGATCGCCCGGGTCAGCCGGGCCCCGGCCTCCGGGTGCTCGACGAAGCGCCGGGCGCTCTGGAGCGTCATGCCGGTGGCGAAGAGGCGCTGGATGGCGAGGTCGTGCAGGTCGCGGGCGATGCGGTCGCGGTCCTCGAGGAGGAGGACCTGCTCGGCGTCGCGGCGGCGGTCCGCCAGTTCCAGGGCCAGGGCGGCCTGGCTCGCGTAGCCGGGGAGGGCGGCCGTCTCGGCGCTCAGGAACGGGGCGCGCCCGCGCCGCCGGGCCAGGATGAGCACGCCGCTCATCCGCTCCTTGGTGCCCACGGCGACCGCCACGGCGGGGCCGAACCCCTTCCAGCGCTCGGGCTGCACGGTGACCCGCTCGTCGCTCTCGACGTCCGTCAGGGTGACCAGTCCGTCCCTCTCCGCGAGCGCGGCGGCGGCGAGCGTCCCCTCGCTGCTCGGCAGGACGACGCCCCGGTGGAGATCGGCGCCCTCGCCGCGGGCCAGCGAGCCGCGCAGTTCACCGCTCGCGCCCACCAGGTAGAAGACGCCCATGTCGGCGGCCGCGATGTCCACCGCCTGCTCCAGCATTCCGTCCAGGACCTCGGCCTCGCCGGTGCCGGACAGCAGTGCGCTGGTGAAGTCGGAGCTCGCGGCGAGCCAGCGCTGCCGGCGGCGCCCCTCCTCGTACAGCCGGGCGTTCTCGATCGCGATCCCGGCGGCGACGGCCAGCGTCGACACGACGGCCTCGTCCTCGGCGTCGAACTCGCCGCCGCTCCGCTTCTCGGTGAGGTAGAGGTTCCCGAAGACCTCGTCACGGACCCGGATGGGGACGCCGAGGAACGAGTGCATGGGGGGATGGTGGGCGGGGAAGCCGTACGAGGCCGGGTGCTCGGACAGCTCCGCCAGGCGCAGCGGCTCCGGGTGGCGGATGAGCTCGCCGAGGATGCCGTGTCCGGACGGCAGGGCTCCGATCCGCTCGCGCCGCTCGGCGTCGATCCCGACGGGGAGGAACGCGGAGAGCCGCTGGTCCTCGCCGATGACGCCGAGAGCTCCGTACTGGGCGTCGACGAGGACGACGGCGGCCTCGACGATGCCCCGCAGCACGTGCGGGAGGTCGAGCTCCCTGCCGACGGACATGACCGCTTCGAGAAGCCCCGTGAGACGGTCTCGGGTGCCCCGGACCTCGTCGATGCGGGCCTGGAGCTCGTCGAGCAGTTCGTCGAGCCGGAGGCGCGGCAGCCTGGTGTCGGCCGCCTCGACGTCTTCCCCGCCCATCGGAGCCTCCGGTCGTGTCCTGGACGCACGGCACCCGCCGTGCCTGCCTTCACGGTAGACCGGGTGGCTCGCCGGGTCCTGACGAGCGCGCCGCCGGAAGGAACACGGCGCACGGGGGTCCGCGCGGACAGCGGTCCTGGCGTGGTCACTCCGCGGGGACGGTGATCACCGGGCAGTGGGCGCGGTGGAGGAGGCCGTGGACGACGGAGCCGACGCGCATCCCGGAGTAGCCGCCGCGGCCGCGGCGTCCGACGACGACGGCCAGAGCGTGCTCGGCTGCTTCGGCGAGCAGCTCGACGGGGGATCCGATGAGCACCTCGTGGGTGAGCCGTACGTCGGGGTACTTCGCCGCCCAGCCGGCGGTGGTCTCCGCCGGGTCCTGGGTGATGTGCTCCGCGTCACCCACCACGACGACGGGGCAGCGCGCCCGGGCGGTGACGGGGCGACGAGGACCCGGAGGGCCTGAGGGGGCCGAAAGCCGGGCCGAAGGTCCCGGAGGAGGGTGCGGGCCCGCCGGCGGGCCCGGTCGGGCCCTCGGGTGGACCGTTCGGCCCCTCGCGGACGGCCTTCCGCCCGGCGCACGGTGGTGACGAAGGACCGGCCCCCGTCGACGGTGCGAGGAGGAGGACCGCGATGAAGCAGTTGAAGGTCGGTGGTCTGATGACCGACGACGTGGTCACCGCGCTCGTCGGCACGACGTTCCGCGAGGTGGCCAAGCTGATCGCCGAGCACGACGTGAGCGGACTCCCGGTCGTGGACGACGACGACCACGTCGTCGGAGTCGTCTCCGAGAGCGACCTGCTGGCCCGCCGGGCGCCGACCGTCCGGGGCGTGATGAGCGCGCCGGCGGTGACGGTGCACGCCGAGGAGGCCGCGGCGGACGCCGCCCGTCTGATGGTGCGGCGGGGTGTGGAGCGCCTTCCCGTGGTCGACGAGGAGGAGCGGCTGGTGGGCATCGTGACCCGCCGCGACCTGCTGCGGGTCTTCCTGCGCCCGGATCCCGAGATCAGGCGCCGGATCCGCGAGGAGATCCTCGCCGACGCCATGGCGCTGTCCGAGGACGCCGTCGACGTGCACGTGCTGGACGGCGTGGTCACCCTCGCGGGCCGGCTCCGGACCCGCGGTCAGGTCGTGACGCTCCTGCGGCTCACCGAACGGATGGACGGGGTCGTCACCGTCGTGGACCGGCTGTCCGCCCGCGACGAAGGCCACGGCCTCGCGCCGTCGTCCGCCCGGGCGGCGTACGACCTCTCCGATTGACCGTCTCCGCACAGACAGGACCCGACGTGTTCCCCACCATCCTGCCCCTCCCGCTCGTCACGGCTCTCGTCGAGGACGCCGTCACGGCGCCGTCGATGCACAACGCCCAGCCCTGGAGGTTCGTCCTCCGCGAGGCGTCCGGCACCGTGGAGCTGCGCGGCGACCCCGCCCGCGCGATGCCCCGGCAGGACCCCGACCACCGCGCCCTCCATCTGGGGTGCGGCGCGGCCCTGCTCGGTCTGCGGGTGGCCGCCGTGCACCGGGGCCTGCGCCCCGACGTACGGCTGTTGCCGTCCCCCGGTGACCCGTGGCACTTCGCCGACGTCCGGTTCGACGCCCCCGAGGGCGCCGACGACGGGCTGGACCTCCTGCATCCCGCCCTGTCCCGCCGGCACACCAGCCGCTTCCCCTTCACCGAGGAGCGGATCCCCGGCGAGCTGTTCGACGGTCTCCGGGCCGCCGCCCTCCTGGAGGACTGCCGTCTGGTCGTCCCCGGGGACTGGCACGCCGACACCGTGATGGGCCTCGTGCACGCCTCCGAGCTGTTCGAGGCGGCGGACGAGGCGGTACGGGCGGAGATCGCCGCCTGGACGCGCACCGGCGAGACCGGACACGACGCCGCCGACGACGGCATCCCCGCCTACGCCTTCGGTCCGCGACAGTACGACGTGACGGCACCGGTCAGGGAGTTCGGCGGACGGGGCCGACTGGCGGCCCGCCCGTCGGAGCGTTTCGAGAAGAAGCCGCAGATCGCCCTCCTCGGCACCGCGGACGACACCCCGGAGGCATGGCTGAAGGCGGGTCAGGCGATGCAGCGGATCCTCCTCCAGGCCACCCTCGACGGACTTGCCGCGTCCCTCATGTCGCAGCCCCTCGAATGGCCCGAACTCCGCTTCGACGCGCGTGATCCGCTCTCGGCGGTCGGTTACGTCCACATGGTGTTCCGACTGGGCTACGGGCCGACGGGCCGGGCGACGCCCCGGCGGCCGGTCTCCGACGTGCTCGACCTCGCCTGAGCCCGCGCCGCGCCCCGTCCGTCACAGCCGGAACCACCGCTCCTGGCCCGGAAGCACGCCGCATCGCCGCCCTCCCGGCAGAACGAGGGCGAGCGGCCCGCCCGGGCCGGCGGGGACCCGTACCGCGAGTCGGCCGGGAAGCACCCGCACCCGCACGCCGCGGTGACCGCCGCAGCACAGGGTGAAGGCGAACCGCGGCAGTTCCCGCAGGTCCACCGGGTCCACCCGCAGACCGTCGGGGCCCGCCTCCAGGCCGGTGATCCCCCGCTCCACCAGGTCGACCGTGCCGGCCATGGCCCCGAGGTGGATCCCCTCCCCCGTGGTGCCGCCCTGGATGTCGGCGACGTCGGCGAGCAGGGCCTCCTCGCAGTACCGCCAGGCGCCCGGGCCCTGCATCCGGGCCAGCACCCAGCCGTGGACGAGACTGCTGAGGGTCGAACCGTGGCTGGTGCGGCGCAGGTAGTACTCCACCGTGGCGCGCCAGATCTCGTCGTCCAGCCGGTGGCCGAGCCGCGCGAACAGGGCGGCCAGCTCCTCGGGGCGGAAGAGGTAGCCGAGCATGAGGGTGTCGGCCTGCTTCGACGCCTGGTAGCGGTTGACGGTGTCGCCCTCGGCCTCCAGAATCCGGTCCAGCCGCCGGATGTCCCCGTAGCGGGCCCGGTACGCCTCCCAGTCGAGCTCCGCAAGCTCCCCGAAGCCCTCGAACTGGCTCACCACACCGCCGTGGAAGGGGAGGTGCAGGCGGCGCGAGACGTCGTCCCACAAGGCGAGTTCCTCGTCGTGCAGGTCGAACCGCTCCCGCAGCTCGGCGCACCGCGCCGCGGGCAGTTCCGCCATCAGGTCCAGGCCGCGGGCGAGCACCCAGGCGGCCGTGACGTTCGTGTAGGCGTTGTCGTCGATCCCCGGGTCCGGCGCCCCCGGGTAGGCGTCGTGGTACTCGTCCGGACCCACCACGCCGCGGAGCCGGTAGCGTCCCAGCTCGGGGTCGCGCACCGCGGAGCCGGCCCAGTACCGGGCGGTCTCCAGGAGGATCTCGGCCCCTTCGCGGTGCAGGAACCCGTGGTCACCGGTGGCGCGCACGTACTTCCAGACGTTGTACGCGACGGCCGAGCCGACGTGTCGCTGCAGGTGCGAGTGGTCGGGCAGCCAGCGGCCCGAGCGCGGATTGAGGTGGAGCCGCTGGGTCTCCTCCTCGCCCGAACCGCCGCTCTGCCAGGGGAACATGGCACCCCGGCGGCCGGCGCGGCGGGCCGCCTCGCGAGCGGCCGGCAGGCGCCGGTGGCGGTAGAGCAGCAGGGACCTGGCCACTTCGGGGAAGTGGAGGCCGAGGTAGGGCAGGACGAAGAGCTCGTCCCAGAAGACGTGCCCCCGGTACGCCTCGCCGTGCAGTCCGCGGGCCGGCACGCCGACGTCCAGGTCGGCCGTGTGCGGGGAGAGCGTCTGCAGCAGGTGGAACACGTGCAGCAGCAGGACGCGCCCCGCCTCCCCCGGCACACGCAGCTCCCCCTCGTCCCAGAGGCGTCGCCAGGCGGCCTCGTGGGCGGCCCGCAGCCGCGGGAAGGCGGGCGCGTGGGCGACGGCGTCGAGGGCCGCCGTGAGCGGCTCGCCCGAGGGACGGTCCAGCGACGTGCGCAGGGCCAGGGTCTTGACCACCCGCGCGGGCCGGCCCCGGGCGACGGGCAGGCGGTACACCTGCACGGTGCCGGTCGAGGTGGCGGTGGTCCGCGTGCGGCGTGCGGGCCCGGTGTCCGTGCGGACCGCCATGGCGACCACGTGTCCCGGCGAGCGGGTACGGCAGGACAGGCCGGCGACCCCGCCGGGCCGGACCTCGGTCCGGTGACCGGTGAGGTGACGGCCCTCCAGGTGGTGGTACCGCTCGACGCCGGCGTTCACGACGTCGCCGTCGAGCACGGACTCGACCTCGATCTCACCGCTCCAGCCGTAGGCGTGGAAGGTGGTGAGCTGGGCGGCGGACGCGGGGTCCCCCATGTGCACGAACCGGGTGTGCCCGACGCGCAGACCACGCCCCTCGTCGTCCCGGAAGTAGAGGGTCCGGACCAGCACCCCGCTTCTCAGGTCGAGCCGGACGTCGTGGTGGCGCAGCCGCCCGGAGTCGGGGGTGAGCCACTCACCGGCGGGACGGTCCTCCGGCAGGCAGCGGTACCGCAGCAGCGTCCAGTTCGGCAGGTTGACCAGGTCCTCGTTGTCGACGGCGCGGCCGTCCACGAGCGAGGTGCGCCGGTCGTAGCAACCGGCGAGGTAGGTACCCGGGTAGTGGACGGCGTCGGCCCGGCATTCCGGCGCGGACCCGCGGGTGGCGAACCGGCCGTTGCCGAGGGTGCAGAGCGCCTCCACCAGCCGCTCCCGGGCCGGGTCGTACCCCTCGTACCGCCATGTCCACCTGGAGCTCCGGTTCACGGGACGGCCCCCCATACGGTCTCCAGCAGTTCCACCAGGTCGGCCACGACGAGGTCGGCGCCCCGGTCGCGCAGGTCGGGGCCGGCGTGCCGGTCGGAGGTGCGGTCGAGACCGACGACGAGGCCGAAACGCCCGCGGCGGGCCGCCTCGACCCCCGCGAGGGCGTCCTCGACGACCAGGCACTCCCGGGGGCGGGCACCGAGGGTGCGCGCCGCGTGCAGGAAGAGGGCGGGGTCCGGTTTGCCCGGCAGTCCCAGCCGGGCCGCCTCCGCTCCGTCGACGACGGCGGTCAGGAGCCGGTCCAGCCCGGCGGCGGCGAGCAGGTCCCGGGCGTGCCGGGAGGCGGAGACCGCCGCGCACGGCACGCCGAGCGCGCGCAGCCCGGTCAGCGCGCGCCGGGCGTCCTGGAAGACGGCGACCGGCCACGTGCGCAGAGCGGTCCCGAACGCCTCCTCCTTGCGTGCCGCCACGGCCCGGACCGTCGTGCAGCCGGGCCCGTCGCCGGCCGTTCCGGCGGGAAGGCGTATGCCTCGGGCGGCCAGGAACGCCGCGGCCCCGTCGTACCGGGATCTGCCGTCGACGTAGCGCCGGTAGTCGGCGTCCGCGTCGAACGGCTCCGGCCGCGCCGTCCCGCCCGCCCACTCGGCGAGGCAGGCGTCGAACGCCGTCTTCCACGCCGCCGCGTGGACGGCGGCGGAGTCGATCAGGACGCCGTCGGTGTCGAGGACGGCGGCGCCGGGCGGGACGGAACCGGTCCGAGGACGTCGGCTCATCCGGCGCCCCGGGCGGTCACGGCGTCGAGGGCCGGATCAGGCACCTGCCGCCGGGCGACACGGCCCGTCCCCCGGAACACGGGAGCCCTCATGGCAGCCCCTTCCCGGAAGGTCCGCGGCCCCGCCGCGCGGACCCCACGGCCGGGCCGACCGGACGGGGTGCCGGCGCGCATGGGCCGTCCGGCCCCCCGGCGGGGTCCGAGGGCCCTTTGCGCGGGGCCCGGCGCGGCGCCAGGGTGGGGGTGGGCCGGTGCGAGCGCCCGCCCCGTGACGCAAGGAGGCCCCGCCCATGTCCGAGGCAGCCCCGTATCCCGTGCCCGCCTCCCCCCGACCGGCCCTGCTCAGCTTCCTGGGCGGTGTGGGGACGGTCACCGGCAGCAAGTTCCTCGTCGAGAGCGATCATGCCCGGATCCTTGTCGACTGTGGTCTCTTCCAGGGTTTCGCGAACCTGCGCCGGCGCAACTGGGACCGTTTCGCACGCGACGCGGCCGACGTCGACGCCGTCGTCGTGACCCACGCCCACCTGGACCACTGCGGCTACCTCCCACGCCTGGTGCGGCAGGGCTTCCGGGGGCCGATCCTCACGACCCCGCACACGGCCCGCCTCGCCGGCATCGTCCTGCGCGACAGCGCCCGCCTGCAGATGGAGGCCGCCCGGCACGCCGACGCGCACGGCTGGTCGAAGCACCGCCCGGCGAAACCGCTGTACGACGACAGCGACGTCGAGAAGACGATGTCGTTCTTCGACCCGGTCCCCGTCGGTTCCGAGGTGGAGCTCCTGCACGGCACCCGGCTGACGCTCCACCACGGCGGTCACATCCTGGGGTCCGCCTGGGCCCGCCTCACTCTGGAGGACGGCCGGACCCTCGCCGTCTCCGGCGACCTGGGTCGGCCCGGACACCCTCTGCTCCTGCCGCCCGAGCCGTTCTCGGGCGCCGACGTGCTGCTCATGGAGTCGACGTACGGCGACCGCCGGCACGACCAGGAATCGGGACGCGCGGAGTTCGCCGCCGCCATCGCCCGGGCGCTCGCCCGCGGCGGGACCGTCGTGATCCCGGCCTTCGCCATCGACCGGACCGAGGTCGTCCTGCACGAGCTGACCCGGCTGCGCGAGACCGGCGTGCTGCCCCGCTCGGTGCCCGTCTACGTGGACAGCCCGATGGCCCTGGCCGCGCTGGACGTCTACCGCGACGCCGTCCGCGAGCGGTCCCCCCAGCTGCGGCCCGGGATCCTCGCCCAGGGCGAGGCCGCGCTGAGCCCTGCCCCGTTCCTCGCCGCCCGCACGGTCCAGGAGTCGATCGACATCAACAGCGCGCACGGCCCCGCCGTCATCGTCTCCTCGGCCGGCATGGCCACCGGCGGCCGGGTCCTGCACCACCTGCACCGGCTCCTGCCCGACCCGCGCAACGCCGTCGTCGTGGTCGGCTTCGCCGCGGCCGGCACCCGCGCCCGGGACCTCGTGGACGGGGCCCGCACGCTGAAGATGTTCGGCGAGTACGTCCCCGTGCGGGCCGAGGTCGCCGACGTGCCCCACTTCTCCGCCCACGCCGACGCGGACCAGATCGTCGACTGGCTCCGGGGCGCTCCCGCCCCGCACACCGTCTATCTGGTGCACGGCGAACCGGCCGCCTCGGAGACGCTGCGGGACCGTCTCGACCGCGAACTGGGCTGGACGGCCGTCGTGCCGCGCTCCGGTGAGGCCGTCCTGGTCCGCTGAGCAGGGCCCTTCGGCCCCGCGACGGGACCTGCGCGGCCCTGCCGGCGGCCACGGACCCGGCGGGAACCTGGGGGCGAAGGGCTGGAGGACACGATGACCACCACACGGACCCTGCCGGACGAACTCTCCCCTGAGGCACGCGCCCGCAGCCGCCTCCTCGACGGCGTCGCCCCGCGCACCGGCGCGGCAGCGCCGGCCTACGCCCGCTGAGAAGGAGACCGAGATGACCGCGCGACCGTTCACCGTCGCCGACGTGATGACGAAGAGGGTCATCGCCGTTCGGCCCGACACCTCCTTCAAGGAGATCGTCACCGCCATGGAGCGCTGGAAGGTGACCGCGCTCCCCGTCCTGGAGGGCGAGGGGCGGGTCGTGGGAGTGGTGTCCGAGGCGGACCTGCTGCTCAAGGAGGAGTTCCACGGCCACCGTCTCGGCATGGTGGAACAGCTGCGCCGCCGCGACGCCACCGCGAAGGCCGGTTCGGACCTGGCGGCCGATCTCATGAGCACGCCCGCCGTCACGGTCGGTCCCGACGCCGCCCTGCCGCACGCCGCCCGTCTGATGGCCACGCGCCGGGTCAAGCGCCTGCCGGTCGTCGACCACGACGGTGTGATCCAGGGTGTCGTCAGCCGCTCCGACCTGCTCAAGGTCTTCCTCCGCCCGGACGAGGAACTCGCCGAGGAGATCCGCGGCGATGTCGTCGGCCCACTGTTCCCGCTCTCGCGGGACCGGGTGGAGGTCCGTGTCGAGGCCGGTGTCGTCACCCTGACCGGCGACGTGCGCGACAGCACCCTCATCCCCGTCGCGGAGCGTCTGGCGCGCGCCGTCGAGGGCGTGGTGGACGTGCGGTGCGGGCTCACGCTCGCCGCCGAGGCGTGACCGCGGACGGCGGGGCGCCGATACCCCCCCTCCCCGCCGGCGGCGGGGAGGGGGGGTATCGGCGTGACCTCTTCGACCTGATCGTCTGCCTGAACCGCCGGGTGCTGCGCGTCGCCGCCTGCGCGAGCCTCATGACCGACGCCTGCCCGCCCTTCCGCCTCGACCAGGGCGGCGACGAACCGGCCCCCCGTCCGGTGGCCTGACGCCGCCGCGGGGCCGGTCGTCATGTGATCAGTCGTCGTCGGCCCCGGGGCCGCTCCCCCGGCGGAGCCGGCCGGACCAGACGGGTTCGACCTGTTCCCACTCGCGCTCCAGGGCGGCGAGGGTGCGGCCGGCGGAACGCCGTCGGAGGAGCGCGAGCGCCGCCGCCCCGGTCGCCCCGACCGCGCCGGCCGTCGCGATGCCGCCGACGACCGAGGTCAGCAGGCGGTCGGCGGCGTCGTCCTGCCGCCTGACGGGTGCTCCGGCGTCGTCGACCCAGACCGTCACGCTCCGCCCCTGGGGTGTCCGGGGCGGGACGTCGACGGTTCCCGAGCGCCTGACGTCGTCCGGGTACTCCCACGTCGCGGGGGCGACGGCCCGCGTCCCCGTCCCGCTCCTGGAGAGCGCGGGCGACTCCCTGGCCGGTCCCGTGGTGGTCGCCGTCACCTGGTGGAGCTCGGCGGCGCGGGCGCGGTCCGTCCGGGCCGCGAAGGCCCACAGGGATCCGGTGGCGACAGCACCGCAGATCAGGGCGATGGTCAGGACGACGACCACGGCCACGCGCCGGCCGCGGTCGGCGCCCGGCAGGCGGAACGGGTGTTCGTGTTCGGTCATGGCGCACCTCCGGGGCCTGTCCCCGGGCCCGAGCGCGGAACGGCTCAGTCCGTCGTGCCCAGTTCAGCTCCGATGCGGTGGGCCCACTCCCGTATGCGGGCCGGGTCGCGGAAGTCGCCGCCCTTGCCGTGGCGGACCATGGCCCGGGCGACGAGATCCGGGTTGCCGGCGGTGAGGGCGCCGCCGAAGGTGACGTGCTCACGGGCGTCGAGCTGCCTCATCCTGCGGGCGACACCCCGCACGGGCGGGATCTCGTGCTGCTCGGCGGAGCTGTCGACGGGACCGCTGCTGAACAGCCACACCGGACGCCCGCGGAGCTGCTCCGCGTTGCGACGGGCGCACTTGCGGGCTTTGCCGTTCCACCGTCCCCCGTACAGGGCTCCGCCGAGGACGACGCCTTCGTAGCCGCTGACGTCGGTGACGGTGTCCGCCGGCAGGACGTCGGCGTCGAACCCGTCGTCGCGCAGGGTCCGGCCGATCTCGTCGGCGATGCCCGCGGTGGCGCCGTGCTTGCTGCCGTACGCGACCAGCACACGCTTCGCTCTCATGACCGGTCCTCTCCGTCGCCGCCCGCGCCGGCCCGCCGCACGGGGATGGTCCGCGCGGCCCGGGCCTCCCGCGCCGGCGTCGGGACGCGGACGGTGAGGATGCCGTCCGCGTAGGAGGCTTCGACGTCGTCGGCGGGGATCGGGTCCGGGAAACGCACGGTCCTCCGGAAGACCCCGTACCGGAACTCGGAGTGGTCCTTGTCCTCGGTGCTCTCGCCGTGCTCGGCCCGCACGGTGAGCAGGTTGTCGTCGACCGTGAGGGTGATGTCGTCCGGGTCCATGCCGGGGAGCTCGGCCCGCAGCACGGAGCAGCCGTCGCCGCTGGTGACCTCCACCGGGATGGAGTGGGCGGCCGTGGCCGGGCGCCACCCGGGAAGCCCGGGGAACTCGCGGCCGAACCAGGTGTCGAAGTCGGGGACGAGGCTGTGCCTGCGTTCCACGTGGGCTCCGGTCATCGTTCCGCTCCTCGTCTACGCGTCGGGGCGCAGCCCCGACGGGCTGTCCGGGCGCGGAGCCCGGTCCGGCTCCGCGTCTCCACTCTCGCGTGCGGGCGGGGCCCGGCGCAGTGGCCAAGGGGGTGGTCGGGAGGGCCGAACGGTCCCGACCCCGAGGGGACCGACCGGCCCCATGGGGCGGCGCGCGGCGGGCGGCACCACGACCGCGGGCTCACGGAGGGGTTCGCCGGCCGTCGGCGCGGATCCACGGGGCGGTCCGGTGTCCCGGGTGTCGTGGCGCAGCCGGTCGTGCCGGCGGCGCGGCAGCGCGGCGGCGACGAAGCGCAGCCGCAGGCGTCGGCGTACGGCCTCGTGCGCCGCCGTGCGCACGCTGGGACGGAGGCGCCCGCCGGGTCGACCCCGAACAGGATGGGGTTCACGGGGTACCGGCCTCGGTCGCGAAGCCGGCGGGCACGATCTGCACGGGGCAGGGGGCGTGGTGGATGAGGGTGTGCGCGACGCGGCCGAGGGACGGCCCGGCGCCGAGCGGCCGGTGGCTCCTGCCCATCACGAGGAGGTCGGTGTGGGCGGCCGCCTCGACGAGCTTCCCGGGGGTCGTGGTGCCGGTCTCCACGTGCGGGACGACGTTCAGGTCCGGGTACCACGCGCGGACCCGGTCGGCCAGCAGCGTCGTCTCCTCCACGCGCCGGCGGGCGGCCCCGTCGAGGTCGTCGAGCATCGTCGCCACGCTGCCGACGTGGGTGAGGATGTTCCACACGCTCACGACGTGCAGCGACGCCTTGCGGGCGGCGGCTTCGGCGGCGGCGAGCAGCAGCCACCCCAGGTCCGCGGAGTCGCGGACCGCGGCGGTCACGGACCCGGCCTCGGGCCGGTCGGCCTCGCCGCGCACGACGATCACGGGCACTTCGGCGCGGGCGGCGACTCCCAGCCCCACGGAGCCGAGCAGGAGGCTGGAGAAGCCCCCGAGGCCCCGGCTGCCGACGACGATCGTCTTGTCGTCCCCGGCCGCCTCCCGGAGCCCGGTGACCGGCTCCCGGCGCCCGAGGGTGCGGGTGACGTCGAGGTCGGGGAAGCGCTCCGCGACGGCGGCGGCGGTGTCGGCCAGCAGCTCGCGGCCCGCCTCACGGATCGCCTGCATGGTCTCCGCGTCGCTCCAGTAGGCCCGCCGGTCGGTGTCGGCGGCGTGCACGAGGTGCAGCGCACGCGACCGGAGGTTCGCCTCCCCGGCGGCCCAGAACACGGCCGCCCGTGCCGAGGGCGATCCGTCGACTCCGACGACGAGATCGCCCAGCTCGGGGCGGACGAGGGTCTCGCTGTCCATGGTTCCTCCTCGGGGGTGCGCCCCGGGGCTCATGAGGCGCCCGGAAGAACGACACCTCTCACGCTGGCACCACCGCGGGCCGCCCGCGAGGGGCCGTTCGGCCCCCCGGGGAGACCTGCCCGGCCCTCTCGGCGCGGGCGCGCGAGGGGCGAGCCTGGAGCCCTGGACGGACACGGCCGAGGAGGCAGTGATGACAGCGCAGGTCACCGTGGGTCTGGACGGTTCGGACGAGAGTCTCGCCGCGGCACGCTGGGCGGCGGAGGAGGCCACTCTGCGTGAGGTGCCGCTCCGCCTGGTCACCGTGGAGGAGTGGCCGAACACCCCTGAGGTCCCCCTCCCGTACGCGCGGGACCTCGCCGACCGGGCCGAGGGCCTGCTGCGTGACGAGGCCGCCCGCGCGCGGAAGGAGCACCCCGACCTGGAGGTGGTCACCGAGCGTGCGCGCGGCCGGGCGGCGGACGAGCTGACCGCCTCGGCGAACGAGGCGGATGTGCTGGTGCTCGGTTCGCGCGGGCTCGGCGGCGTCCTCGGGTTCGTCGTCGGGTCGGTCTCCCTCGCGGTCGTGGCCACGGCCCGGCGCCCCGTCGTCCTGGTGCGCGCGCAGGGCGCGGAGCCGGCGGCGGGCGCCGGCCACATCGTGGTGGGCGTCGACCTCCGCCATCCGTGCGAGCCCCTGCTCGCCTTCGCCTTCGGGGAGGCCGCCCGACGGGGCGTCCCGCTGCGGTTCCTCAGTGCCTGGACCCTGCCCGCCTCGTACGGCTACGCAGCCGCCGTGGACCCGGTGATCGGCGAGGAGCTGGCCGCCGGCGTGCGGACCGGCCTCGAGGACCTGCTGTCGCCGTGGCGCGCGACGTACCCGGGGGTGGTGACCACGGCCGAGGCGGTCGTGGGGTCGGCCGCCTACCGGATGATCGAGGCGTCACGCGGCGCCGGACTGGTCGTCGTGGGGCGGCGTACCCGCAGGCTCCCGGTCGGCGCGCACCTCGGCCACGTGGCGCATGCGGTGATCCACCACAGCCCGGCCCCGGTCGCGGTGGTCCCCCTGGTCTGAACGGCCGGGAACGGCGTGACGGGGAGAGGGTGACCCTCTCCCCGTCACGTGCGCGCCCGTCAGCGACGGCGCCCCGTCACCCCGCCTCCCCCTCCTCCGTCGCCGGGCGCCACTGCGGGACGACGGCGACCGGGCACGCGGCGTGGTGCAGGGCCCGATGGGCCACCCGGCCGAGCTGGAGACCGAACAGACCGTCGCGTCGGCGCGCGCCGACGACCAGGAGATCGGCGGCGGCGGAGCGCTCCGTCAGGATCCGGTGCGCGGTTCCTTCGACGGCGCTCCGGCGCACGCGGACGCCCGGGTACTCGCGGACGCCCGCGGCGAGCGCCTTGTCCAGCGTCTCCGAGGCCAGCTCCGCGAGGTACACCCCCGTCTCACCGCGCAGCAGCGGGTGTTCGAGCGGGTCGTGGGCGGGCCGGCGCCACGTGCGCACCACGTCCAGCTCCGCCTCCCGGGTCGCCGCCTCCTGGAACGCGAACCTGACGGCCGGGGAGTCGACGTCGTGGTCGCCGACGCCCAGGAGGACCTTCCCGTGGCGCGCCTCCAGGGCGAACCGGTCGCCCCGTACGACGACGACCGGGCAGGAGGCGCGGGCCGCGACGGTCAGGCCGACGGATCCCAGGAGGAGGTCACCCGCCTCGCTCCTGCCGCGCGATCCGACGACCAGGGCCAGGGCCGCGCGTCCTTCGCCGAGCAGCGCGCTCGCCGCGTCCGTGCCGGCGACCTGGCTGGTCACGGGCAGTGCGGGCGCCCGTCGCCGGGCCCGTTCCACGGCCTGGCCGACGATGGTGTCGGCCAGGACCTGCCCCCACGGACGGTCGGTGGTCCAGGGCGGGGCGACGCCCTCGTACCGCTCCCAGAGCGAGGCGTACACGACGCGCAGGGCGCGCCGGTGCCGCACGGCCTCGTCGACCGCCCAGTCCAGGGCCGCGAGACTGGCGTCGGAGCCGTCGACGCCCACCACGAGGGGCTGTTCCATCGTGCCCACCGCCTTTCGCTCGGGTGCGGGCCTGCTGTCACGCTCCCACCGGCCGGCCGGAGCGGGACAGGGCCGATCGGTCCCCTGGTCCGTCCGGCGAGGGGCCGACCGTCCCGGTGAGGGCCCGTTCGGCACTCCTGCCGGGAGCGGCGGAGCGGCAGGGTGGGTCCTGGGAGGGAGCCGGGTTCACGCGTGGAAGGAGCGGCTGATGCGACACCGGAGGATCGACGGGCTGATGACCCGTGAGGTGGTGTATGTCCGGGGTGACGCCCCCTTCAAGGAGATCGTGCGGACGCTGGCCGCGCACGGGGTCACCGCCGTGCCGGTGGTGGACGGGGAGCACCGGGTGCTCGGTGTCGTCTCGGAGGGCGACCTGCTGCGCAAGACGGCCGACCAGTCCGCCGCCCCGGGGGACGTGCCGCCCGTGCCGGGGTACGGGGCGTGGGAGCGGGCGAAGGCCGAGGGGACGCGCGCGGAGGAGCTGATGTCCGCGCCGCCGGTGTGCGCGCGTCCCGACTGGACGGTGGCGGAGGCGGCGCGTCTCATGGAGGTACAGGGCGTCAAGCGCCTGGTGGTCGTCGACGACGAGGACCGGCTCGTCGGTGTCGTCAGCCGCCGGGACCTGCTGGGGATCTTCCTCCGCGAGGACGACGACCTGCGCCGTGAGATCACCGAGGACGTCCTCGCCGGCACCCTCGGTCTCGATCCGGCCGCCCTGTCCGTCGAGGTGCGGAACGGCCGGGTGGAGCTTTCCGGCACGGTGCCGTACCGGGGCATGATCCCGGCGATCGAGCGCATGTGCGCCACGGTCGACGGGGTGGTCTCGGTGACGCGTACGCGGCTCCGTCACGAGGAGGACGACGTCCCGGCGGTCCCGGCAGGAGGTGGACGGTCATGACGGCGGGCATCGTGGTCGGCGTCGACGGCACGGAGCAGGCGGAGGCCGCGGCCGAGTGGGCGGCGGAGGAGGCCGAGCTGCGCGGCACCGGGGTCCATCTGGTCCACGCGCCCGAGCCGTGGCCGGGGGCGGTCTCCCCTCTCGTACCCGCGGAGCCCGGCGAGCCGTGGGCGGAGGAGTTGCTCGCGACCACCGCCCGACGCCTGCGCGCACACCGTCCCGGTCTGCCCGTGACCACGCGGCTGCTGACCTCGGGCCCCGTCCAGGGCCTCGTCGACGCGGCCGACGCGGCCGATCTCCTGGTCCTCGGGTCCCGCGCGGTGGGCGGTGCCGCCGGTTTTCTGGTGGGCTCGGTCGGCCTGGCCGTGGCCGGTGCCGTCGAGCGGCCCGTCGTCCTGGTCCGGGCCGCCGGTGGCCCGCCGTCGCCCGGTCCCGTCACGGTCGGGATCGACGCGGAGCAGCCGGAGGACGCCGTCCTCGCGTTCGCGTTCGAGGAGGCGGTCCGCCGACGCACCGGTCTGAGCGTCGTCCATGCCCGGCAGCTGCCGCTCTACGCCACGCTCGGGCCGGAGATGGTGCCCGACGTCCGGCTCGCCGTGGCCCCGGAGGTCGAACGTTCGCTGGAGGACCTCCTCGAACCCTGGCGCGTCAGGTACCCCGGCGTGAAGTCCGGTACCCGCGTGGTGATCGGATCGGCCGGCCTCGCACTCGTACGGGCCTCCGGCGACGCCGGGCTCGTCGTCGTCGGGCGGCGGACGCGTCGCTCGGTGCTGGGGGCGCGCATCGGCAGCGTGGCCCATGCCGTGCTGCACCACAGCCGCGTGCCCGTCGCCCTCGTGCCCCACGACTGACCGGGGCCGTCCGGTCGCGGCGCCGCGACCGACCGCGTGAGGTCGCGCCCGGCTCCGCGCCGCGCCTGATCGCGTGGGGTCCCGTCGGGCTCAGCCCCGCGGCGGGGCGGGGCGCAGCCGGACCGCCGTGACCTTGTACTCGGGGCAGGAGGTCACGGTGTCGGCGTTCCGCGACACGAGCGCGTTGACTCCGTCCTCCGGGAAGTGGAACGCGCAGAACACCTGCCCGGGTGCGACGTCGGGGCCCACGCGGGCGGTCAGCCTGGCCCGTCCGTGGCGGCTCTCGACGACGACGGAAGCACGGTCCGCCACCCCGTGTCGCGCGGCGTCCTCGGGGTGGAGGTCCAGGCGGCCGTGGGTGTCGAGCAGGAGGTTGCCGCCGCGCCGGGTCATGCTGCCCGAGTTGTAGTGGGCCCAGCGGCGTCCCGTGACGAGCAGCAGCGGGTAGTCGGCGTCCGGCTCCTCGCCGGGCGGCAGGTAGGGCGGGGCGGCGAGGTGCGCACGGCCGTCGGGGGTGGCGAACTCCGCGGTGTACAGGGTGGCTTCGCCGGGCTCGTCCGGTGACGGGCAGGGCCACGGCACGGCGCCCTCGCGGTCGAGCCGGGCGTGGGAGAGGCCGCCGAAGACGGGGGCGACCCGTCCGCATTCGGCCAGGGCCTCGGCGGGGGTGGGGCAGCCGAGGTCGGCGCCCATGGCGGCGGCCACGGCGTGGACCGCGGCGAAGTCGCTGCGGGCCGTGCCCGGCGGGCGCACGGCGGGGCGGACCCGCTGGAAGCGGCGGTCGAAGTTGACGAAGGTGCCGTCCTTCTCCAGCCAGGAGGCGGCGGGCAGGACGACGTCGGCGTGCCGGGCGGTCTCGCCGAGGAAGAGCTCGCTGACCACGACCAGCGGGCAGGCGTCGAGCGCCTCGGCGACGCGCCGGCTGCCGGGGTCGGTGGCGCAGACGTCCTCGCCGATGATCCACAGGGCGCGCAGCCGGCCGTCCCGGGCCGCCTCGAACATGTCGGGGATGCGCAGGCCCGGTCGCGGCGGGACCGGCCGTCCCCAGACGGCCTCGGCCCGGTCGCGGGCCTCGGGGTCGGCGACCCTGCCGTAGCCGGGCAGCAGGTCGGGCAGGGCGCCCATGTCGGAGGCGCCCTGGACGTTGTTCTGGCCCCGCAGGGGGCTGATGCCGAACCCGCGGCCGGTGCCGCCCACGGCGCCCCGCAGGATGGGGAGGTTGGCGAGGGCGCGCACCCCGTCGGTGCCGTGCAGGTGCTCGGTGACGCCGAGTCCGTAGACGACGGCGGGGCGTTCGGCCCGCCCGTACAGCCGGGCTGCGGCGGTGAGGTCCCCGGCGGGCACGCCGGTGATCTCCGCGACGCGTGCGGGCGGGTAGGCGGCCAGGAGGGCGGTGAGTTCGCCGAGCCCGGTGGTCCGTCCGCGGAGGAACGCGGGGTCGGTCAGGCCCTCGGCCAGGAGGACGTGGGCGAGGCCGTGGAAGAGGGCGACGTTGGTGCCGGGGCGGGGCCGCAGGTGGACGTCGGCGTGGCGGGCGAGTCCCACCGCCCGCGGGTCGGCCACGACGAGGCGCGCGCCGTCGAGAGCCCGCTGGAGGAGGCGCGCTCCCACGACGGGGTGGGCTTCCACGGGATTGGCTCCGACGACCAGGAGGCAGTCGGCGTTCTCGACGTCGTCGAAGGGGTCGGTGCCGCCGGCGCGTCCGAACGAGGCGGTGAGCCCGGCGGCGGAGGGGGCGTGGCAGAGGCGGGAGCAGTTGTCGACGTTGTTCGTGCCGACGACGGTCCGCAGGAACTTCTGGACGAGGTAGTTCTCCTCGTTGGTGGCGCGGGCCGAGGAGATCGCGGCGACCGCGTCGGGGCCGCCGTCGCGCACGGCGGCGCGCAGCCCGTCGGCGACCCGGGAGACCGCCTCCGGCCAGCTCGCGGGCCGCAGTTCGCCGTTCTCGCGCACCAGGGGCTCGGTGAGGCGTTCGGCGGAGCCGAGGTAGCCGTACGCGAAGCGGCCCTTGACGCAGGCGTGCCCGCGGTTGACGGGCCCGTCGCGGGCGGGGAGGACGGCGGCGACGCGGTCCTCGCGGACGACGACGTCGAGGGCGCAGCCGACCCCGCAGTAGCCGCAGGTCGTGCGTACGCGGTCGGCGGGGGCCCGCCCGGAGGTGAGGCCCCGGCCCGGGCCCGGCTGGGTGATCGCCCCCGTGGGGCAGGTGTCGACGCAGCCGCCGCAGGAGACGCAGTCGGAGGTGGCCCAGGGGCCACCGGTTCCCGGGGCGACGGCCGTGTCGGCACCGCGGCCGGTGAGGGTGAGGGCGAACGTGCCCTGGACGTCGGAGCACATGCGGACGCAGCGCCCGCACGCGATGCAGAGGTCGCGGTCGAGATGGACGTACGGGTGGCTGTCGTCCCGGCCGCGTGCGGGGTGACCGGCCGCCGTGTCCGCGTCGATCTCCAGCTCTCGGCACGCCTCGGCGAGTTCGCTGTGGGTGGCGGCGGCGAGCGCGTGCGGCGGGAGTGCCGAGGCGATCAGGGCGACGGCGTCCCGTCGCAGGCTTCGCAGGTCGGCGTCGGCGGTCTCCACGGCGAGGTCCGGCGTCGCGGGCGTGACGCACGCGGCGACGGTCCGCCCGTCGGCGCGCACCAGGCAGGTCCGGCAGGAGCCGGCCGGCCGGAGCCGGTCGTCGTGGCAGAGGGTGGGCAGGTGGGTTCCGGCCGCCCGTACCGCGTCGAGCAGGGAGGCCCCGGGGGGCAGTTCGACCGGAACGCCGTCGACGTGGAGCCGGGTCATCGGTCCCATCCTTCCAGCGCGGGCCCGTAGGCGCGGGCCAGGCTGCGCACGGCGGCGGGGACGCGGCGGCCGAAGGCGCAGAGGCTCGCCTCTCCCATCAGCCGAGCCAGGCTCCCGTAGGTCTCCCCCGGTTCGTGCCGCTCCCGGGCGAGTGCGAGCCCGCGCCGGGTGCCGACGCGGCAGGGCGAGCAGGCTCCGCAGCTCTCGTCGGCGGCGAACTCCCAGACGTGCCGGAGGAGTTCGCGGGGGTCGATGACGGCGTCGAAGGCGACCATGCCCGCGTGCCCGAGGGCGGCGCCACGCGCGGCGAGCGCCGCCGTGGCGAGCGGGACGTCGAGGGCGGTTCCGGCGAGGAAGCCGCCGAGGGGGCCGCCGATCTGGAGGGCGGCGAGCTCGCCGCCGCCCCGCAGGCCACCGCCGATCCGGGTGACGATCTCGTCCACGGGGGTGCCGAGTTCGACCTCGTACGCCCCGGGCCGGGCGAAGCGCTCGGACAGGCACACCAGTTTGGTGCCGGTCTCGTCCGGCACGCCGCGCCGGGCGTAGGCCCGTCCGCCGTGGGCGACGATCCAGGGCAGGGCCGCCAGGGTCTCGACGTTGTTGACCACGGTCGGCCCGTCCCAGAGCCCTCGGTCCGTCGGGTAGGGCGGACGGGGACGCGCACAGCCTCGGGCGCCTTCCAGGCGGGCGATGAGGGCGGTCTCCTCGCCGGAGACGTAGGAACCGGCTCCCTCGGCGATCTCCACGAACGGCCGGGGCCCGGCCGCCTCCGCCGAGGGCGCGAGGTCTCCCGCACGCACGGCGCGCTCCGCCGCCCGGCGCAGCCGGGCCAGGGCGCCCGGGTACTCGGAGCGGACCAGGACGGTGCCGCGACGGGCGCCGCAGGCGAAGCAGGCCAGGGCGAGCCCGGCGAGGACGCGCTCCGGGTCCTCCTCCATGAGGAGCCGGTCGGCGTACGAACCGGGGTCGCCCTCGTCCCCGTTGGCGACGACCACGGTGTCCGGTCCGGCCGCCGCCGCGGTCCATTTGGCGGCCACCGGGAACCCGGCGCCGCCCCGCCCGCGCAGCCCCGAGACGGCGGTCTCCCGCCGCACGTCCTCGGGCGTCCGTCCGGCCGCCGTCTCGCGCCACACCTCCCAGGCGGAGGAGGCGCCCAGGACGCCGGCGAGGAGCACGGGCGCCCCGGTGATGTCGGCGGCGGGGATGCGGGGCGCACGCGGTTCCGACCGTCCGGCGAGCTGCTCGGCCACGTCCGGGCCCGCGTGCGGCCGGGTGCCGTCCAGCGCGGCGGGGCCCGCGTAGCAGAAGCCGAGGCAGTGCGCGGTCTGGAGCGAGACCGACCCGGTGGCGTCGGCGGTGCCCGCCGCCACGCCGAGGGCGCGCTCGACCTCCGCCAGATGGCCCCCGCCCCGGGCCGCGAAGCACGCCGTCGCGGTGCACACCCGCACGTGGCGTGCGCCGCGGGGCGCGGCGAGGTCGGCGAAGTAGGTGGCGGGGCCGAGTCCCGCGGCGGCCGGGAGCCCCGCCGCGTGCGCGACGTGCGGCGCCCACTCAGCGGGCGCTTCGGTGGTGCTCGACCTGGCCCGCTCCAGGGCGTCCGGCAGCAGGGCCCCGCGCCTGCCGTGCCGTGCGGCCAGCGCGCGGAGCGCGTCGGGGCGTCGGGCCGGCCCGCCGTCCTGCCGAGCGGTCATGGTCCCAGGGTGACCGGAGCCGCCCCCACCCGCATCCGGGCCGTCACGGGCGGCATGGGCCTCGGGCGTCATGGCCCGCCGTCGCGCAGGACGGTCAGCCGTCGACGGTACTCCTCCTCGTCGATCTCGCCGCGGGCCAGCCGCTCGCCGAGAATCCGCTCGGCCGTCGTGACGGGCCGGGCGCGCGCGGGCCGGTCCGCGGCGCGGTCCAGGGTGCGGAACAGCATCACCGCGGCGGTGATGAGCAGCCCCCAGAACAGCACCATCCCGGCCGACATGGCGAACCACCCCCATGCGTTCATGCCGTCGCCGTACCAGAACATCATCGTCACTCACGCTCCCGGCGGCGGACCCTCGGGGGCCGGGCACCCCCGCCCGAGGCCCGTCCGTCGCTTCCACCGTGCCCGGGGAGCCGACGCCGGGCACAGGGCCGACCGGCCCCCGGCGTGGGGCCGCATGGTCACCGAAGGGAACGTGTGGCCCCTGGGCGCGAGAGCGCGGCGGCCGGAGGCTGGGGCACAGCAGGACCGACGCGGTCCCCTCCGATCAACGCCGATCACCGCCGATCAACGCCGGGAGGTCACCATGGTCCGGACCACGGGGAGCCTGCCGGTCGCGCACCCGACACCGCGCCCCTGGCAGATGCTGACGCTCGCCACGACCGGATTCGCGCTCTGCTTCTGGGCGTGGGCGCTGCTGGCCCCGCTCGGCCCGCGCCTTCGGGACGACCTGGGCCTCAGCTCGTTCGAGCAGTCGCTCGTGGTCGCCGTGCCGGTCGTGGTCGGCGCGCTCGGCCGGATCCCGGCCGGGGCGCTCACGGACCGCTGGGGAGCGCGCCGGGTCTTCCCCCTCGTCGCCGCACTGACGGTCCTGCCCGTGCTGTACCTGGGACATGTGGCCGACTCCCTGGCCGAGGTGCTGGCGGGCGGCTTCCTCCTGGGCCTCGGAGGCACCGCCTTCGCCGTCGGCGTGCCGTTCGTCAACGCCTGGTATCCGCCGGCGCGGCGCGGCGTCGCGCTCGGCGTCTTCGGCATCGGCACCGGTGGGACGGCCCTGTCGGCGTTCACCACCGTGCAACTGGCCGACGCCGTCGGGCCCGCCTTCCCCTTCGACCTGGTCGCCGGTTGCCTCGCCGTGTACGCCGGAGCGTCCTGGCTCCTCCTGCGCGACCGGCCGGACCGCGCGACGGCGGCCGGGTCGCTGCTCTCCCGTACGGCGCTCGCCGTGCGGACGCCGTCCACCTGGCAGCTGGCGTTCCTGTACGCCGTGGCCTTCGGCGGGTTCGTCGCGTTCAGTGTCTACCTGCCCACCTATCTCACCCGCGCCTACGACCTCGGCCGCTCCGACGCGGCGCTGCGGACCGCGGGATTCGTCGTCCTCGCCGTGGCGATGCGGCCCGTGGGCGGCTGGCTGTCGGACCGTACGCATCCCGTCCCGGTCCTGACGGCCTCGTTCGGGCTCGTCGCCGCCTGCGCCCTGATCGCGGCGTTCGAGACGGATCTGGTCCCCGTCGGAACGGCGGCCTTCCTCGGCACGGCGGCCGGGCTCGGAGCGGGGTCCGGGGCGGTCTTCGCGCTCGTGGCACGGCTGGTCCCGGCCGAGCGGGTCGGCTCGGTGACCGGAGTGGTCGGGGCGGCCGGCGGTCTGGGCGGCTTCTTCCCGCCCCTCGTGATGGGCGTCGCCGACGGGGTCGCGCACGACTACACCTGGGGATTCGCCCTCCTCTCGGTCACGGCGACGGCCGCGGGCGTCCTGGCCGCCACCGCCTTCCGCGGACGCGCCCGCGCGGCGACGGACGCCTGACCGCGGGTGCCTGAGCCCCTTTCCCCTCCCGGAGGTTGTGATGGACAGCATGGACACCGGCCGGGCGCTCCTCGTCGCCACCGGGGTGCGCAAGATCTACCGGACGGGATCGGTGGAGGTCACCGCCCTGGCGGAGCTCGATCTCGTCGTGCGCCGCGGGGAGATGGTCGGGGTCATGGGACCGTCCGGCTCCGGGAAGACCACGCTGCTGAACTGCCTGTCGGGGCTCGACGACATCGACGGCGGCCGGGTGGAGGTCGACGGGCACGACCTGTTCGCCATGTCGGACGCGGCGCGCACGGAGCACCGCGCCCACACCATGGGGTTCGTCTTCCAGGCGTTCAACCTGATCCCCGTCTTCTCCGCCGTGGAGAACGTCGAACTGCCCCTGCTCCTGGTGGGGACCCGGCCGTCCGAGGCACGGCGGAGAGCGTCGGACATGCTGGACCGGGTGGGGCTCGGTCACCGGGTCGGGCACCGGCCGAGTGAGATGTCCGGCGGTGAACAGCAGCGGGTGACCATCGCCCGCGCCCTCGCCGGCCGCCCGGCCATCGTCTGGGCGGACGAGCCGACAGGCAATCTGGACAGCGCGATGGCCGCCCAGGTCATGGACCTGCTGTGCGGGCTCAACGCGGACGAGGGCCAGACGATCGTCCTGGTCACCCACGACGGCGCCATCGGCGCGCGCGTCCCCCGGCTGATCCGGATGCGCGACGGGCGGCTCGTCGACGACGTCCGCCAGGCCGTCACCGTGCCGGCCACGCACCGTGACCTCACCTGGGGCTGACCATGTACCCGAACCTCCTCGTCCCGCTGCTCGGCGCCCTCGCCCTCGCACTCGTCTCCCTGGTGCTGGTCGCCGTCCGGCAGCCGGTGTCCCGGCGGCTGGCGCTCCGGCAGGTCGCCCGCCGACGCACCGAGGCGGCCCTGGTGATCGGCGGGTCGATGCTCGGCACGGCCATCGTCATCGGCGCCCTGGTCGTCGGCGACACCCTGAACTTCTCCGTCCGGCAGGAGGCGTACCGGACACTGGGGCCGGTGGACGAGCGCGTCGTCGCACCGCCGGGACCGACCGGGCACGCCGTCGCGGAACGGCTGGCCGGACTGGCCGTGGACCCGGACGTCGACGGCGTGCTGAACGCCCGCGCCGCCCAGGCGTCGGCCGTCGGCGGAGCCGGCGACCGGACCGTGGCCGAACCCCGCGTCCTGGCCTGGCAGGTGGACCTCGGCGAGGCGTCGCGCTTCGGCGCGCCGGGCGGCGCGTCCGGTCTCGGCGGACCGAACCCGCCCCCCGGTCGGGTGGTGGTCAACGAGCCGCTGGCCCGGTCCCTGAGCGTCGGGGCCGGCGACCCGGTCACGGTGTACCTGTTCGGGGCGCCGCGGACGTACCGGGTCGACCGCGTGGTGCCGGAGGAGGGCCTTGCCGGGGTGGGTCTCGGCGGCCGGCTGAACCGCAACGTGTTCCTGCCGCCGCGGACCCTCGACTCCGCCGCCCGCGCAGCCGGCGCGGAGCCGCGCTCGGTCACCTTCGTGTCCAACCGGGGCGGCGTCGAGAGCGGCGAGCCCCTGACGGACCGGGTGACCGCCGACATCCGGCGGGCCCTGGGCCCGCTCGCCGGTCAGAGCGCGGTCGACACACCGAAGCAGACGGTCCTGCGGGACGCCCGACAGGCCGGGGACTCGCTCGGAGCCCTGTTCCTCATGATCGGCAGTTTCAGCATCATCGCTGGCTCCCTGCTGCTCGTGAACATCTTCGTGATGCTCGGCGAGGAGCGGAAGTCCCAGATGGGCATGGTGCGGGCGGTCGGGATGAAGCGGTCGCGGCTGGTCGGCTCCTTCACGCTGGAAGGGGCGGCGTACGCGCTGCTGTCGGCGCTGCCGGGCGCGGCCGTCGGGGTCGCCGTCGGCTGGGGCGTGGCCGTGGTGGCGGCGCAGATCTTCAAGGGCTGGTCGGTCGGGGGCAGCAGCATCCGCATCGCGTTCGACGTGACTCCCACGAGCGTCCTCAACGGGCTGGCCATGGGCCTGCTCATC
Source organism: Streptomyces roseofulvus (assembly GCF_039534915.1). Lineage (NCBI taxonomy): Bacteria > Bacillati > Actinomycetota > Actinomycetes > Kitasatosporales > Streptomycetaceae > Streptomyces > Streptomyces roseofulvus. The sequence goes on from NZ_BAAAWE010000001.1 coordinate 667,544, forward strand.
GCCTTCGCGGCGATCCTCGCCACCAGTGTGCGCATCAGCAGGTTCAACATCATCGCCGCGATCCGCGACCTGCCCGCCGCGCCCGGACGGGGGCCACGCCGCCGTCTCGTCGCGGTCTCCACCGCCCTGGCCGTGCTGTGCGCGTTCGCGGCCGTTCCCGCGGTGGCGCGCAGCCAGGCCGACGCGACGTACCTGATGCCGGCCCTCGCCCTGGCCTTCGCCGCTCCGGCGCTGCTGCGGGTCCTGCCCCGGCACGCGGTCACCACCCTGGTCGCGGGAGCCGTGCTCGGCTGGACGCTCCTGGCGCCCGTCGTCCGCCCGCGGATCTTCGACAGTCCCTCGATGTCCGTGTACGTCGTCCAGGGCGCGCTGGCCGCCTTCTCGGCCGTGGTCCTCGTCAGCGACAACCAGAAGACGGTGCTCCGTCCCGTACGGCGGCTGCTCCGGCGTCCGACGGAGGGCGGTCTGGCGGCGCGGCTCGCGGTCGCGTACCCCCTGGCGAAGCGTTTCCGGACCGGCGCGACGCTGGTGATGTACACCTTGATCGTGTTCGTCCTCGTGCTGCTGACGGAGATCTCGGGCATCCTCCGGGCCGGCGTGGACGGTGTGGTCGCGGACGCGACCGCCGGCTACTCCCTGCGGCTGGACTACAACCCGCAGGTCGCCGGCGACCGGCTCGTCGCGGACCTGCGGTCCGGCCCGTCGGCCGCCGGGATCTCCGCCGTGACGCCGCTGCTCAACGCCACCGGGCGGGCCACCGACCCGGGGGGACGCAGCGCCCGGCCGCTGGACACCGCCGTCGTCGGCGTACCGGACGGGGCGATCACCGGCATCACGTTCCGGGAGCGGCTGCCCGGCCTGGCGGACGACCCGGCGGTGTGGCGGGCCCTCGCCTCCGACCCGCGCTACGTCGTCCTCGACGGCTTCTTCGGAAGTACCGGCGGCCCGGCCGGCGACGCGTACGACCCCGGCGACACCCTGGTCCTGACGGATCCCCGGACGGGCCGTGCGGAACAGAAGGTCATCGCGGGCGTCCTCAGCAACGGGTCGGTCTTCTACCCGGGCACCGGGGCCAGTTCGACGACGTATCCCGTGGTGATGGGCGAGCGGGGCGTGCGCGGACTGTTCGGCGCCCAGGCGCAGAACGCCTCCGCGCTGGTGCGGACCGGTCCCGGCACCGCACCCGAGGCGCTGGCGGCCCGGCTGCAGGGCGAGCGGCTCTCCGCCAGCCTGGTCGCCACGCCCATCGAGTCGGACATCCGGCGCCAGTTCGACTCCAGCACCGCCTTCTTCCGCCTCATGCAGGGCTTCCTCGCCCTGGGTCTCGGCGTGGGCATCACCGGCCTCGGCGTCGTCATGGTCCGGGCGGTACGCGAACGCCGGCGCACCATCGGCATCCTGCGGGCCCTCGGCTTCCGGGCGCGGACCGTGCGGCGGTCCTTCCTCTGGGAGAGCACCTTCGTCGCCGTGGAGGGCATCGTGCTCGGCTCGCTCCTCGGCGTGCTCACCACCTGGCTCATGTACCGCAACAGCGCGGCCTTCGCAGGGCTCGAAGGCGGGTTCCCCGTCGAATGGGGCAGCATCGCCGCCCTGGCCGCGGCCACCTTCGCCGCCTCCCTCCTGGCCACCCTCGGACCGGCCCGCCGCGCCGCCGCCATCCGCCCCGCCCGCGCGGTCCGCGTGTCGGACTGAACTCCCGGCTCCGGTCGCCGGCCCGCCTCCGCACGCCCGTGAGCGCCTGCGGCGGCTGTGTCAGTGCGCTGAACTATCCTTCCCGCGATCACACACCGACGCGGAGGATCACGAGAGTTGACTGGCCGGCCCGCTTTCCCGCTGCCCTTCTACGCCGCACGAACCAGGTCCCTGGCGCCGCCCCGCACGCTGCGCGAACTCGCGATGATGCGGTGCAGCGCGCACCTTCGGGCCAAGCCGGGGTGGTTCGACAAGATGAACGACCCCGAGATAGCCGACCGGTGGACGCGGGAAGCGGTCGCGCAGGACCTCACCGAGGCCGAGGTCCGCTACGTCCTGGCCGAACTCGCCCATTACGCCGCGCTGCGGGACGGCCGGACCGGTGTGGAGGTGTCCGCGGTCGACGGCGTGTGGCAGTCGGACGTGCTGGTCGAGGACGAGCTCCGGACCCGGCTGCGCGACGCGGTCCGGGTCCTGGAGGAGGTGCCCGAGGCGGAGCGGGACTGGCACCCCGGCTCCGACGGCCAGGTGCTGGACCTGGTCCATCCCTCGCTGTTCTGCCTGGTGCGCGAGGTGAGCGGCGCGCCCGAGGAGGCGTGGCGCAATCCGACGGACACCTACTCGAAGCACGAGTTCTCGGAGCGGTTCCAGTGGCTGCCCACCGACGCCGACGTCAGTGACGACGGGGCCGTCTCCTTCCGCTCGTACGTCAACAACGTCCACCCCGAGCGGCATCGTGAACTGGCCGCCGTACTGCCGGAGCTGTGCGCGCGCATGCTGCCGCTGTGGGAGAACGTGCTCACCGACCTGCGCCATCCCCGGCCGCCGCGGATCGAGGTGGATCCCTACGAGTGGTACGACTCGGAGCCCGCGCACCCGGACCGGTCGGCGTACGACGATGACGAGGCCTACGAGGAGGCGTGCCGCGCGTGGGAGACCGCGCAGGACGACTGGTGGGAGAACCGCACCCCCACCATCCCGGACGCCCCGGACTTCACCCCGCCCGAGGTGCCCGGGGCGGCCGACCGGGTCGACCTCCGCGGCCGGAGCCTCCAGGTCATCGTCAAGCTCGCCACGATCCACCTCACGCCGGACAAGCCCGAGTACGCCGGCGGTTCCTGGCACGTGGAGGGGATGCTGAACGAGCGGATCGTCTCGACCGGCCTCTACTACTGGGACAGCGAGAACATCACCGAGAGCCGGCTGGGCTTCCGGGCGGGGATCGACGAGCCGGAGTACGAGCAGAGCGACCACACCGGCATGCGTGAGGTCTACGGCCTGGAGAACGAGGGCGCCCTGAACCAGGTGCTGGGATCGGCGGCGACGCCGGCGGGCCGCTGCCTGGCGTTCCCGAACGTCCTTCAGCACCGCGTCGATTCGTTCCGCCTCGCGGATCCCGGCCGCCCGGGTCACCGCAAGATCCTCGCGTTCTTCCTGGTCGACCCGGAGCGGCCGATCGTCTCGACGTCCGACGTGCCGCCGCAGCAGCCGTGGGCCGACACCTCGACCATGACGCTCGAAGAGGCCCGGAAGTACCGCGAGGAGCTCATGCAGGAACGCAAGTTCTTCGTCGACGAGCACAACGAGCAGTTGTACGAGCGCGAGTTCTCGCTCTGCGAGCACTGACCCTCCCTGCCCGAGGTCAGCCGCCTCCGCCCCTGCGCGCGGGGGCGGCGGTGGTCGCGGCCAGGTCAGCCGGTGAAGGGTTCCAGGGCCCAGCGGCCGACCGCCACGAAGGCCGTCAGGGCGAGGTAGCCCCCGTCCAGCAGTGCGGCCGTGGTCTCGCGGCGGCGGACCCGCAGGATCACGGCGCCGGTCATGATGACGGCCAGGCCGCCGGCCGCCGGCGGCACCAGGAACGGCGCGGTGCCGAGCAGGGCCGGCAGGATCAGGCCCGCGGCGCCGAGGATCTCCAGTGCTCCGATGGCCTTGAGGGTGCCGGGCTCGAAGTCGAGGACCCAGCGCGCGGCGCCGGCCATCGCCGCCATCCTCTCCCGGGGGACGAACAGCTTCCCGAGGCCGGAGAACAGGAAGACGGCGGCCAGCAGGCCGGCGACGATCCACAGTGCGGCGTTCATGATGCTCGTCCTTGGCGATGTCTTCGGTGACGGAGGCGGGCGGCGGAGGCCGGCGGGCGGGCGGACCCGGGGTCGTCCCGGGTCCGCCCGTGGGTGCTCTGGTCAGCCGAACTGGCCGGGCCGGTACGCGCCGCCGGGTATCCGGGTGATCACGTTCAGCCGGTTGAAGGCGTTGATCGTGCAGATCAAGGCCACCAGGGCCATGAGCTGGTCCTCGTCGAAGTGCTTCGCCGCGTTCGCCCACGCCTCGTCGGTGACGCCGCTGGAGTCGGCGAGGCGGGTGCCCTGCTCGGCGAGTTCCAGCGCCGCCCGCTCCGCGTCGGTGTAGACGGTCGTCTCCCGCCACGCCCCGACCAGGTTGATCCGCACCTGGCTCTCACCGGCGGCCGCGGCGTCCTTGGTGTGCATGTCGAGGCAGCCGCCGCAGCCGTTGATCTGGCTGGCGCGGATCTTCACCAGTTCCTGCACCGCCTTCGGCAGTGCCGAATCGGTGATGACCTTGTTCGAGGAGATGATGTACTTGGCCCACTTGGAGCCGACCTCGTTGGCCATGGGGTTGATCCGGGTCTCCATCTCGGTCCGTCTCCTTCGTCTTCGGGATGCTTGCACTTCTACGACGAAGCCCCTCGCGAAGAGGTAACAACCCGCTGCGGTCGGCGTGTTCTACTCGGGGCGCTCGGGCAGCCCCATGGCGTCCAGGCGCTTGCGGTCGCTCACGGTCACCAGCTCGACGATCCGGCCGCCGACCACAGTGCACGCCACCAGGCCGAGCACCTTGCCGTTCGCACCCCAGGCCACGAACCCGGGCTCGCCGTCGACCAGCACCGGGAGCACCGCGGTCATGGACCGGGCCCCGCGCAGGACGGGACCGGCCACCTCGGCCGCCCCGACCGTGGTGATCGCGCCCTGCGGGTGGTACGTGCGCCAGGTCACCTCCGGATCGAGCAGCCGGACGAGCCCTTCGAAGTCCCCCTCCCGCGCGGCGGCGAGAAACGCGTCGACGACCGCGCGCCGCCGCCGCGGCTCCTCCTCCGGCCGCGGTGTGCCGCGCACCTTCCGGCGGGCCCGGCTCGTGAGCATCTTGGTCGCGTCGGTGGACCGGCCGATGATCTCGCCGATCTCGGCGAAGGGCACCGCGAACATGTCGTGCAGGACGAACGCCAGCCGCTCGGTGGGCGTCAGGGTGTCGAGCACCACCAGCATGGCCAGCCCGACCGATTCGGCGAGCACCGCGTCGTCCTCGGGCGCCGCCCCGTCGTCCACGGTCACCACCAGCTCGGGCAGCCGGTCCTCGTACGACAGCACGGCCCGGGTCCTACGCGAGCGCAGCACGTCGATGCAGACGCGGCCGACCACCGTGGTCAGCCAGCCGGCCAGGTTGTCGATCGCCGCGGCGTCCTGCCGCGCCAGGCGCATCCACGCCTCCTGCACCGCGTCCTCGGCCTCCGCCCGCGACCCGAGCATCCGGTGCGCGACCGCCACGAGTCGCTCACGCTGCTGCTCGAAGGCTCCCGCCAGCACGTCGGTCGGACCTGATCCAGTCATGTCGTCACCTTCCTCACGCGAATTCCGTCATGATCATGACGGGCCCGGACGTGCCGAGGTAACCGATCGCACTACAGGCGCGCGGCCGGACGCGCTCCCCGGCGTCCGGCCGCACACCCGCCCGCCGCGGGACCGCCCGGTGGCGCACTTGATTGCATCAGCCCTATATCGGCTCTGGCCGGTATTTGCCCTTCTGCCGTACCCTGGAAGCAGTCGCACCCGGAAGGAGACACGGACCCCATGACCGCCACGGACCCCGCGCTCACCGCCCTCGCCAGCGGTTGGGGCGCCCTGTCCCTGCTGCACGGCCGGATCGAGTCGCACATCGAGCGAGCCCTGCAGTCCCGGCACGACCTGAGCGTGCGCGAGTACTCCCTGCTCGACGTGCTCAGCCGCCAGCACGACGGCGAGGGCGGCCACCTGCAGATGAAGCAGGTCGCCGACGCGGTCGTCCTCAGCCAGAGCGCGACCACCCGCCTGGTGAGCCGCCTCGAAGACCGGGGCCTGCTCTCGCGGTACCTGTGCCCGACGGACCGGCGCGGCATCTACACCAACGTCACCGAGGACGGCCTGAAGCTCCTGGAAGAGGCCCGGCCGACGAACGACGCCGCCCTCCGGGAGGCGCTCGACCAGGCCGCCGCCGACCCGGAGCTGGCCTCGCTCGTCGAGGCGGTGGAAGCGGTGAAGGCCCCGCGCTGAGCCCCACCGCTCACCCGGCGGCTCCTGCGGCGGGACGGCTTGCCTTCAGGGCCGCCATCCCCCATGATTGTTGAAAGTAGAACTAACTCATGGGGAGAGAGGCCGGGCATGGGCGACACCGAGATCGAGGTCCTGACCGCGCGGGACGTCCCGCTGGGAGGGCCGCGGGCGATGACCGTGCGGCGCACGCTGCCGCAGCGGGCCCGTACGCTCATCGGCGCCTGGTGCTTCGCCGACCACTACGGCCCCGACCGGGTCGCCGAGTCCGGCGGCATGGACGTCGCGCCACACCCGCACACCGGCCTCCAGACCGTCAGCTGGCTGTTCAGCGGCGAGATCGAGCACCGCGACAGCCTCGGCACCCACGCGTACGTCCGCCCCGGCGAGATCAACCTCATGACCGGCGGCCACGGCATCAGCCACACCGAGGTCTCCACGCCCGGCACCACCGTCCTGCACGGCGTGCAGCTGTGGGTCGCGCTCCCGGACGAACACCGCCATGCCGCCCGCGACTTCCAGCACCACGCCCCGCGGGCGTTCCGGGTGGACGGCGCCGAGCTCCGGGTCTTCCTCGGCACGCTCGCCGGCGACACCTCGCCCGTCCGCACCTTCACCCCGCTCCTCGGAGCCGAGGTCCTGATCGACGCGGGCGCCACCGTCACCCTGGACGTCGACCCCGGCTTCGAGCACGGGCTGCTCGTCGACGAGGGCGACGTCAGCCTCGACGGCACGGCCCTCAAGCCCGCCGAGCTCGGGTACGCCGCCCCCGGCCGCACCACGCTCACCCTGGCCAACGCCTCCGACCGCCCGGCCCGGACGGTCCTGCTCGGCGGCCCGCCGTTCGAGGAGGAGATCGTCATGTGGTGGAACTTCATCGGCCGCAGCCACCAGGACATCGTCGAGGCGCGCGAGGCGTGGGAACGCGCTTCCGACCGCTTCGGCGAGGTGACCGGCTACCCCGGCGACCGGCTGCCCGCACCGGCGCTTCCGAACGCCGTCATCACGCCCCGCAGGAACCCCGCCCGCCGCTGACCCCGCGCCACTCCCTCCCGGAAGGACCCTCATGAGCGAGCAGACCACCGCCACCCCCGTCGTCCGTCGCGTCGACGCCCGCCACCGCTACGAGATCCTCGTCGACGACCGGCGCGCCGGCCTGACCGCGTACCGCGACCGCGACGACCGGCGGGTCTTCTTCCACACCGAGATCGACGACGCCTACGCCGGCCAGGGGCTCGCCTCGGTCCTCGTCGAGCAGGCGCTGACCGACGTCCGCGCCTCCGGCCTGCGGATCGTCCCCGTCTGCCCGTACGTCGCCAAGTTCCTGAAGAAGCACACCGAGTTCGCGGACATCACCGACCCGGTCACCCCCGAGGTCCTCAGCTGGCTGGACGCCCAGTTGGGGCGCTGACGCCCGGGGCCCGCACGGAGCGTAGAGTACGCGGGGGCGCGGCGCGATCACGAGGAGTCCGTCTTGACCTCGGTCAGCCTTGAGCACGCCACCGTCCCCGCCGACACCGGCGAGGTCACCCTCCTGATAGCCCGCCGGGTGGACCCCGGCCACGAAGCCGCCTTCGAACGGTGGGCGCAGGGGATCCTCGCCACCGCCGCGACCTTCCCGGGCCACCTCGGACACGGGCTCTTCCGCTCCTCCGGCGGCGCGGCGCCCTGGTTCCTCGTCCACCGGTTCCGGGACGCGGAGGCGTGCCGGACCTGGCAGGAGTCACCCGAGCGGGCCGCCTGGTTCGCCGACTGCGCCGGGCACCACCACACCGAGATCGCCCGGCGGAAGCTGACCGGCATGGAGACCTGGTTCGCCGAGCCGGGCTCCACCCGGCCCGCGCCGCCCCGCTGGAAGATGGCGGTCGGCGCGACCCTCGCGATCTATCCGATCTCCGTCCTCGGCGGCCTCTTCCTCCTCCCCCACCTCACCGCCCTGCCCCTCCTCCTCAGCAGCGCGGTCACCGCCGTCGTCTTCAACGTCCTGATGACGTACGTGGCGATGCCGGCCGTCAGCAGACTGCTGCGCGGCTGGCTCACCCCGTAGAGCCCCTACGGTCGGCGCGCGAGCCGGTCGAGCGCGGCGAGGACCGGGGCGACGCCGTCCTCCTCGGCCAGGCGGTCGGCCAGCACGCGGGCGCGGGCGCGGTGGGAGCCGTCCTCCGTGGCCCGGCGCAGGGCCCCGGCCAGGGCCGTGGAGGTGAGGCGGCGCAGCGGCAGCACGCCCGGAGCGGTGCCGAGCGCGGTGAGCCGCGAGCCCCAGAACGCCGCGTCGAACTGGACCGGCACCGGTACGGAGGGCACCCCGGCCCGCAGGACGGCGCCGGTCGTGCCCGCTCCCGCGTGGTGGACGACGGCGGCCGTCCGGGGGAAGAGGAGGGAGTGCGGCACCTCGTCGACGGTCAGGATGTCGTCGCCGTCCCGGGCGCCGAGTCCGGCCCAGCCGCGCTGGACGATGCCGCGCACCCCGGCCGCGCGCAGGGCGGTGACGATCTCGCGGCTCACCCGCCCGGGATCGGGGACGGTGGCGCTGCCCAGGCCGACGAAGACGGGTGGCGGCCCGGCGGCGAGGAAGTCCTCCAGTTCCGGCGAGAGCCGCCCCGTCCGGTGGGGCCACCAGTACCCGGCCACCTGGAGTTCGGCCGGCCAGTCCCGGGGCCGGGGGACGACGAGCTCGCTGTAGCCGTGCAGCACCGGCCGCGGCCCCCGCGAGCGCCGTGCCGTCTCGATGCCGTGCCGCCGTCGCAGGGACCGTACGGCGTCGAAGAACAGCAGCTCCACCGACGTCGTGACGGCCCGCCCGCTGAGCCGGTTCCCCACGCGGCCGAGGGGCCGGGCCCCCAGGACCGGGGCGGGGAAGTCGCCGGTCGGGTGGAGCGGCTGGAGGTGCAGTCCGAGGGCGGGGACCGACAGACCGTCGGCGAGGGCGTGTCCGAGCGGGCCCAGTGACCCGCCGACCAGCAGGACCTCGCCCTCCCGCGCCGCCTCGACGAGGGCCGCCGTCATCTCGTCGGCCACCTGCCGGGCCATGGACGCCAGCCGTACGAGCTTCCCGGCGCCGGTCCGCGCGTCGTGCAGCCGTCTGCCCCGCGCGGAGTGCAGCTCGGCACGGGGGTCCACCGGCAGCGGATGGAACCGCACCCCCGAACCCGCCACCAACGGCTCGAAGATCCCGTGCGTGGCCAGCGTCACCTCATGCCCGGCCCGCACGAGACCGGCCCCGAGTCCCGTGTACGGCGCGACGTCGCCGCGCGATCCCGCCGTCATCATCACGATGCGCACACCGCCCAGTGTGCCCCACCGGGCGGCGGCGCCCCAGGAGACCACGCGTCCCGGTCGGCGCCGGCCGGCCGGGACGCGGGCCCTTTTCGCGGCGGATCCCGGCCGACGTGCGCACGGCGGCCGTCACCGCCGTGGCGGATGCGCTAGGAAGGGAACACGACATCCGCACCCGTCCCGGAGGGAGCCACCATGTCCGCCGAACTCAGCGACAGGCTCAAGGAACTGCTCGACGGCCCCGTCTTCGTCTCCGTGTCCACCATCCAGCCCGACGGAAGCCCGCAGGCGTCCCCGGTCTGGGTGAAGCGCGACGGTCACGACATCCTGTTCTCGACCACGGTCGGGCGGCGCAAGGAGCTGAACCTGCGCCGTGACCCGCGTGTCACCGTGCTGCTCCAGCCCTTCGACTCCCCGTACGAGTACGCGGAGATCCGCGGCACCGCGCACATCACCACGGAGGGGGGCCAGGAGCTGATCGACGAGCTGTCGATGAAGTACAGCGGCAAGGCGTACCGCGACTTCAACCCGGCCTCGGTCCACGACGCCCAGCGCGTGGTCGTCCGGGTCACTCCGCGGAAGGTCGTCGGCCGGCTCTGAGCGGCACCGGGGCCGAACCGCCCGGCCCGGGCCGGCCGCGACGCCCTCACGCGTCGCGGGCCGCCCGGCCGGGCACCGCCCCGTTCAGTCGCAGCAGTCGCAGCAGCACTTGCACGGGTTGCAGCAGCCGTCGCCCGAGCCACCGCCGCAGCCGCCGGATCCGCCCGAACCACCGGAGCCACCGGAACCGCCCGAGCCGCCCCAGCCGCCGGAGCCCCCCGAGCCGCCGGAACCTCCGGAGCCGTTCCCGCCTCCGCCCCAACCGCCCTGCGAGCCGCCCGAGTTGCCGCCGCCACCCCGGCCGCCGAACCAGCCGTCGCCGCCGGAGCCGCCGTGGTTCGAACCGCCGTCGGCGAGGGGGTCGTCCGGGCCGGAGTCGTCGGCGCAGCCGCAGCAGCTGAAGCACAGGCGGCAGTCGGCGCACAGCCGGCGCCACTCGCGGCACCGCCGGCATTCGCCCTCCGGCGGCCGGCCGGACGCCAGCGACGGACCGTCCGGCGCCGCGCCCGTGACGGCCCCGACTCCGCAGGCCGCGTCGGTGGCGGTCCGCGCGGTCGGGTCCGCCGCCGTGCGGCGCTCCCCCAGCCAGGGCAGCACGCGCCGCAGGCCGGGCTCCGGGCGGCGGTGCCTGTGGTGCCGGTGCCGGGGGTCGAAGGCGCGGTCGACGGCACGCTCCAACTCGCCGCCCAGCAGCGTGTGGACCAGCCGGCCGTCGACGAACTCGGCGTCGGACAGAGCGAGTCGGATGCCGTGGACGGCGTCGTCGCAGAGCCGGCGCACCTCGGCCCGGCCCGCGCCGGTCACCGCGATCGGGTTCCACGTGCCCGACGCCGCGTCCGCGTCCAGGTCCTCCACCGCGTCGAGGAGATGCGCCAGGCGGCCGAAGAGCCGGCCGGCCTCCGCCAACGGTGCGGCGTTGCCGGGGCGGCCGGTGAGCACGGCGGTGTACGAGAAGGCGGCGGCCGTCGCCGTCTCGGTGGGCTCGGTCACCGTGAGCAGCGAGCCGCCGAGGCCGGTCGACCGCTCGATGTCCGCCTGGCGTTCGACCGCGTCGAGCAGCACCGCCGTGTCGAAGCCGAGCCGTTGTCCGCCGGCCGCGCCCGCGCGGTCCCAGCCGCGGGCGACCCGGCGTGCCGCCAGCGCCACCGGGCGGCGCGCCACCAGGCCGTCGCCGTCGGCGACGTGGTCGCGTATCTTGGCCGTGGCCAGCACCAGGGAGACGGTCGCGGCGAGCCGCGCGCCCTCCCCCTGGGCCACGTCCGCCGACCGCATCCCGCGCAGCGGGCACGGTCCGGCGCCGCGCCGCCAGTCCCCGGAGCGCTCCGACTGCGCCTCGGTGAGCACCGAGACGATGAGGCCGTCGTAGTTGGTGGCCACGCGCGCGAACTGCCCGTACTCGCCGCGCAGGGCCAGGCACAGCCCGCAGAGGTGCGCCATCCACTCGGTACGCAAGCCCTCGCCGAGGCGATGGCGGCATGGCCTGATGATTCCGAACACCGGTGTTCTCCCCCGTAGGACGTGAGTTGCGGTCGCGCCTGACGTCAACCGTGGGTGACGCGACGCGCGGCCGTCATCCTAGAGGGTGCCTCGCGAGGAGGGCCCGGCGCGACGAGCAGCCCGCCCTGCGGCGGCAGTTCGGCGTCCGCCCCCGAGCTGCGACCACCCCGGAACGACGGATGGTATGGACCTGACAAGTCGGGGCCGCTAGCGTGTGCGTGCGCTCGCTTGAGAGCGCTCTCACGCGTTCCGCTCCCCCACACCTGGAGGTCCCGTGAAACGCACCACCCCCCTGCGCGCCACGCTCGCCGCCGCCCTTCTCCTGACGGTCGGCCTGGGCGCCGCCCAGGCCGGCTCGGCGAGCGCCGCCCCGGCCCCCGAACCCACCGCCGCGGCGCCGGCCGCCTCGGCCGGGCTGCTCGACGCGATGCGCCGCGACCTCGGGCTCACCGCGGCCCAGGCCGAGCAGCGGCTGCGGGCCGAGAAGACCGCCGTCGCGGTGGAGAAGACCGCCCGGGAACGCGCCGGCGCGGCGTACGCCGGCGCGTGGTTCGACCCGGCGGCCGGCCGGCTCGTCGTCGCGGTGACCGACCGTGCCGAGGAGGCGGAGATCCGGGCCCTGGGCGCCGACACCCGGCTGGTCCGGCACAGCGCCGCCGCCCTGGACCGCGCCAAGGCCCGCCTGGACGGGCAGGGCGCACCCGCCGGAGTGGCCGGCTGGCACGTCGACCCGAAGGCCAACAGCGTGGTCGTCGACGTCGTGCGCGCCGAGCGGCACTCCCCCGCCGTCCGTGCCTTCCTGGACCGGGCGCGGGCCGGCGGGCTCGTCACCGTCGCCGAGACGGCGCAGGCGCCCCGTACGTACGCGGCCGGCACGGTCGGCGGCGATCCCTACTACACGGGCAACGTCCGCTGCTCGATCGGCTTCTCCGTGCACGGCGGCTTCGTGACGGCCGGGCACTGCGGACGGGCCGGGGCGGCGGTGCGCGGCTGGGACGGCTCCGCGATGGGCACCTTCCAGGGCTCGTCGTTCCCGGGCGACGACTACGCGTACGTCTCGATCCACAGCGGCTGGTGGACCGTGCCGGTGGTGCTCGGCTGGGGCACGATCCCCGACCAGCTGGTACGCGGCTCGGCCGAGGCCCCGGTGGGCGCCTCGATCTGCCGCTCCGGCTCGACGACGCACTGGCACTGCGGCACGGTCCTGGCCAAGAACGAGACGGTCAACTACAGCCAGGGCGCGGTGTACCAGATGACCAAGACGAGCGTCTGCGCCGAGGGCGGCGACTCCGGCGGCTCGTTCCTCAGCGGCGACCAGGCCCAGGGCGTCACCTCCGGCGGCTGGGGCAACTGCTCCAGCGGCGGCCAGACGTGGTTCCAGCCGGTCAACGAGATCCTGAACCGCTACGGCCTCCGCCTCCACACCGCCTGAGCCCGCCCCGGCGCCGCGGTCCCGGGCCCGGATGCCTCCCGCCCTACGACGCGGCGGGGCGACGGGGCGACCGGGTGACCGGCTGACCCCACGGCGGGACCCCGTCCCCGCGCGGGGCGCCCTCCGGCCGCGCATGCTCGAAGCATGAGCGAGGAGGTCGCCCCGGTGGAGCGGACGGCCCGCGCCCCTGGCGCCGGGCCGCGCGCCGGGCGCGGGAGCGCGGCGCCCCCGGCGGGAGAGGTGCCGCGATGACCTGGATCGTGACGCCGCTGGGGGCGCTGCTCGTGCTGTTCGTCCTCCGTGACCTCTTCCACACGCTCTGGCACCCGACCCGGCACGGCGGGCTGAGCCGGCTGGTGATGCGGGCGGTGTGGCGCGTGTCCGCCCACCGGGGCGCGCGGTGGCGCCCCGCCGGGCTGGCGGGCCCGCTCGGCATGATCGCGGTGCTCGCCGTCTGGGCGGTGACGGTGGCCGTGGGGTGGGCGCTCGTCTACTGGCCGCACATGCCGGACGACTTCTCGTACGCGACCGGGCTCGATCCGGGCGAGCACGCGGGCCCGGTGGACGCCCTGTACGTCTCCCTGGTCACCCTGGCGACGCTGGGCCTCGGCGACATCGCGCCGACCGCGGGCTGGCTGCGGGTGCTGGCGCCCCTGGAGGCCCTGGTGGGCTTCGTGCTCCTGTCGGCGACCGTCGCCTGGATCCTGGGCATCTACCCCGCCCTCGCCCGCCGCAGGACCCTGGCCCTGCGGCTGTCCCACGTCCGCCGCAGCCGGGTCGGCGCCGGGGCCCTCGACTCCGACGGCGGAGCGGCGCTCCTCGACGGGCTCGCCGCCGCCCTCTCCACCACGACCGTCGACTTCATGCAGTACGCGGAGTCGTACTACTTCCACGACGGCGACGAGAACACGGCCCTGCCCCGCCAGCTCGGCTACGCCCTCGACCTCGCCGACCGCGCCGACGAGGCCGGCCATCCGGACGTCCGGCTCTCCGGCGCGGTGCTGCGCACGGCCCTCGACGACCTGGCGGCGGCGCTCGACGAACGGTTCCTGCGCACCGGCGAGGGGACCGAACGGGTCTTCGCCGCCTACGCCGACGACCACGGCCACCCGTGGGGGCCGGACCGCCGGGCCGACGGCGACGAAGGAACCTGAGAGGACCGCTCTCGGCGAACGGCGCCCCGGACTGTCGGTGCCGGGGACTAGGGTCGCCCGCATGGCCGAGCCCACCTTTCTGACCGCCGTCCGCGCGTCGTACGACACGGTCGCCGCCGCCTACGTCGAGCGCATCCCGCCACCGGCGGCGCTGGATCCGCTGTCGCGCGCGATGCTGGCGGCGTTCGCCGAACTGGCGCGGACCGCCGGTCTCGGGCCGGTCGCGGACGTGGGATGCGGTCCGGGACGGATCACGGCGCACCTCGCCGGGCTGGGGGTGCCCGCCTTCGGCGTCGACCTGTCGCCGAAGATGATCGAGCTGGCCCGCCAGGCCCATCCGGGACTGCGGTTCGCGGAGGGCTCGATGACCGCGCTGGAGACGGGGGACGACGAGCTGGGCGGGATCCTGGCCTGGTACTCCACCCACCACACGCCGCCGGAGTGGCTGCCGCGGGTGTTCGCCGAGTTCCGTCGCGTGCTCGCGCCGGGCGCGCACCTGTTGTGGGGGGACTACGTCGGCGACGAGCGGCTGCGGCCGACCCAGGGCTACGGCCGACCGGTCTCCTACGAGTCGTACCTCCTGCCCCTGGACCGCGTGGCCGGGCTGCTGGAGCAGGCCGGGCTCGTCGTCACCGCGAAGCTGGAGCAGGAGCCCGGCGGGCGGGCGAACCGGCCGCACGCCTGCCTGCTGGCCCGCAAGCCCGTCCCGTAGGCCGTCCGGCCTCCGGTCCCGGAGACGGGAACCGGGCTGCTCGCCCGGGACCTCGTCCGCGCCACGCCCTCGCGGGAGAAGGACCGGGAGGGGGCGGGGGTCCGGTGATCCCCACCGTCGCCCTGAACGCCGCGCGCGACGTCACGTACCGCCCGGACCGGCCGCGGCCCGGCACGTCCCTCCGGGTGCGCGAGTTCCCGGCGGGCTGGGCACCGCCCCGCTCACCCCGCCGGCACCGCCGGCGGCAGGCCGCCGCAGGAGGCGCGGACGGTGATGGCGGGGCGCAGCAGGACCTGGCGGCGGGGCCGGTCCGGGTGCGTCAGCCGGTGCAGCAGCAGTTCCGCCGCCGTGCGGCCCAGCTGGTGTTTGGGCGGCGCCACGGCGGTCAGCGGGATCTCGGCCAGGTCGGCGATCTCGTCGTCGTAGGCGACCAGCGCCAGGTCGTCGGGGACCGCGAGGCCGGCACGCCGGGCGGCGGCGGCGAGCAGCGCCGCCTGCCGGTCGCCGAAGCACAGCGCGGCCGTGGCGCCCGCCGCCCGCAGCCGCTCCAGGCAGCGGTCGGCGGCGGCCGGGCTCCACTCCTGGAGGGCGGCGCTGAACTCGACCGCACGGCAGTCGAGTTCGCGTACGGCCTGACGGAAGCCGGTGGTCACCGGCTCGGCGGTCGGGCTGGGGGCCCGGAGCACCAGGCCGACGGCCCGGTGGCCGAGGCGGGCGAGGTGGTGGACGGCGTCGTAGCCGCCGGCCTCGTGGTGGGTGCAGACGTTCTCGGTGGTGTCGCCCGGCGTGCCGCCGCGCCGCTCGATGAGGACGGCGGGGACGCGCAGTCCGGCCAGCCGGCGCAGGTGGGCCTCGGGGTGGTCGAGACCGATCAGGGTGGGGACCAGCAGCAGACCGTCGACGCCGGAGTCGAGCATCTCCTCCAGGGCGCGGAGTTCGCGTGCCCGGTCGTAGCCGGAGCAGACGATCGCGAGGCGTGCGCCCGCCGCCGTGACCTCCTCCTCGATGCCCGCCAGGACGCGTGGGTAGTAGAAGGCGGTGTCGGGCACGATGACCCCGATCCGTGCCGCGCTGCTCGGCCTGGACTCCGGGGCGAGGACGTAGGTGCCCGAGCCCTGGCGGCGTACGACGAGTTCCTCGGCGACCAGGTCGTCGACGGCCCGGCGCACGGTGCTGACGGAGGCCGCGTTCGCCCGCGCGAGTTCCTGCTCGGTGGGCAGCCGGCTCCCGGGCGGCCAGACGCCGTCGGCGATCTCCCTGCGCAGCCGGTCGGCCAGCCGCCGGAATTTCAGCTCCCTGCCGCCTCGCCCGCCGGGCTCCGCCCCGTGCCGCGTCGCGCCCGTCATCCGCACTCCCTGGTCCCTCACCCGACCAGGATTTGGCACGGGTCATGCGAGGTCAACGCCCCTTCGACCGCATGATTCCCCCATGCGGCCGCGCCGTGGCCCCCAGGGGGGCCGTGCCCCGGCTGCCGGGGAATCCGGTCCGTCACCGCGCGTGTCCGCGTCCGGTGGGGCCGCCCGCGCCGGTCGTCGGGAAACATACGGTCGGTCATGTGCTGTCGGTGCGTTGCCGTCCCCGGAGCGCGGCCCCTAGCGTCCTCGCCAACCCGATCAGGGTCTCGTCAAGGAGGACGCCGATGGACGCCGACCAGCTCACTGGGCCTCTCACCGCGGCGATGAGCCGCCGGCGGCTGCTCCGGCTCGCCGGGGCCGCCGCCGCCCTGGCCGGTGCCGCCCAGTTCCTCGGGCCGACGCCCGCCCGGGCCGCCGACACGTACGACGCCATGCGCTCCACCTGGGTGGGGCTGCTCACCGGGACCGGCTTCGACCCGGCCGCCGCCCCGTTCGCGACCGCGCTGTCCGCCCTCGGGAACGAGGCCCGCGCCCAGATGACCGCGATGGCTCCGGGCGCCTCCTCCCTCTGGCCGGACCTGCCGATCGGCACGGTCTCCGCCCATGTCACGACGAGCTACGTCCGGCTGCGGAGCATGGCCCTGGCGTACGTGCAGCCGGGCACCGGGCTGACCGGCAGCGCCGCGCTCGCCTCGGCCGTGTCCACCGGTCTGGACTGGCTGGCCGCGCATGCGTACACGCCGTCGACGACCCCGTACGACAACTGGTGGGACTGGGAGATCGGCGCCCCGCAGCGGTTGCTCGACATCGGCGCGCTGATGTACGCGCGGCTCGCCCCGGAGCAGATCGCGGCCGGCTGCGCGGCCGTCGACCACTTCGTGCCGTTGTCCGAGTTCGCCTCGTACAGCGGGCACAGCACGGGCGCGAACCGGGTCGACCTGTGCCGGGTCCTCGCCCTGCGCGGCGTGATCGGCAGGGACGGGTCCCGCATCGACACCGCGCGGAAGGGGCTGTCCCCGGTCTTCCCCCGCGTCCTCACCGGCGACGGGCTGTACGCCGACGGCAGCTTCATCCAGCACACCTGTGTCCCGTACGCCGGCACCTACGGCACGGTCCTGCTGGGCGGTCTCGGCAGGATGTTCGTCCTGCTGGCCGGGACGCCGTGGGCCGTCACCGACCCGGAAGCGCGGTCCTTCTGCTCCGGGGTGACCGCCGGCTGGGCGCCGTTCGTCTACAACGGCCTGGTGATGGACGGCGTGTCGGGACGGGGGATCAGCCGGGGCGTCCAGAAGAACGACCCGCTGCGGATCCAGCAGGACGACCACACCCGGGGCCACGCGGTCGTCTCGGACATCCTGCGGCTCGCCGCCTCCGGCATGGCGCCCGCGGCGCAGTCGGCGGCCTGGAAGGCGATGGTGAAGGGCTGGCTGCGGCGGGACCACTACGCGCCCCTGCTCGCCGACAGGAGCATGGGGATCCCCGAACTCGCGGCAGCGCAGGCCCTGTTGGACGACCCGTCCGTCACCGCCGCCCCGGAACCGGTCGAGCACCGTCTCTTCGCCATGGACCGGGCCGTCCACCGCAGGCCCGGCTGGGCCGCGCAGATCAGCATGAGCTCCGCCCGCACGACCTTCTACGAGACGGGCAACGGCGAGAACCTGCGCGGCTGGCACTCCGGCTCCGGCATGGTCTCGTGGTGGGGGGACACCTACGGCAACGGCCAGTACGCGGACGCCTTCTGGCCCACGGTCGACCCCTATCTGCTGCCCGGCACGACCGTCTCCACCCGCCCGCTCGCGGACGCCGCCGGCGGCGAGTGGAACAGGACGCGCCCCACGAACACCTGGGCCGGCGGCACCACCGACGGCACGTACGCCGCCCTCGGCCAGGACGTGCGCGGGCTGCAGTCCACCCTGACCGGCAGGAAGTCCTGGTTCTGCCTCGACGACGCGATCCACTGCCTCGGCGCCGGCATCACCTGCGCCGACGGCGTGAGCGTGCGCACCACCGTCGACAACCGCAATCTCGGTCCGAACAACAACCAGGTCTTCACCGTGGACGGCACCGTCCAGCCCGCCACCCTCGGCTGGAGCCGCACCTTCACCGGCAGCCGGTCCATGGCCGTCGGCGGCATGGGCGCCTGGGTCTTCCCGGAAGGCGCCACCGTCCACGTCCAGCGGGTCGCGCGGACGGGCTCCTGGTCGACGGTCAACACCTCCTCCTCCGCCACGCCCCTCACCCGCAACTACCTCTCCCTCTGGTTCGACCACGGCACCGACCCCGCCGGCGCGGGCTACAGCTATCAGCTGATGCCCGGCGCCACCGCCTCGGCCGCGGCGGCCCGCGCGGCGACCCCCAACGTCACCGTCCTCGCCAACACCGCCGCCGTCCAGGCCGTCGACTGCCCGTCGCTCGGCCTGACCATGGCCAACTTCTTCGCCGCCGGCACCGCCGGACCGATCACCGTCGACGCGCCCTGTTCCGTGCTCGTGCGGGAGCGGAACGGCACGATGACCGTGGTGGTCTCCGATCCCACCCGGGACGCGGCCACCGTCCGGGTCACCCTCGCCCGCGCCCGCTACGCCTCCGTCTCCGCGGCCGACGGCGTCCAGGTGCTGACCACCTCGGGGCAGGTCGTCCTGCTCGCCGAGACGGGGGGAACGCAGGGCGCCGGCCGGACCGTCAGCCTCGGCACCTCCGGCACCGCCCCCGCGCCACGGACCGCCGCCTCGCTCGCCGCCACCGCCACCACGTACGTCCGGGACGGCGCGTACGGCACCACCAACTACGGCGACGCCGCCACCATGGTGGTGAAGAACACCGGCGGCACGGGCAACGGCTACAACCGCCGCGCCCTTCTCGCGTTCGACGTCGCCGGGCTCACCGGGACGGTCTCCCGCGCGGTGCTGTGGCTCCACGGCAACGTCCAGGACTCCGGCGGGAACCGGACCGTCGTCCAGGCCTTCGCCACCGCCTCCGGCTCCTGGACCGAGACCGGGGTCACCTGGAACAGCGCCCCCGCCCTGACCACCGCCCTCGGCACCGGCGCGGTCTCCACGAGCCATGACTGGGTCGGCCTCGACGTCACCGCCGCCGTCGCCGCCGCCCGGGCGTCCGCCGACGGCAGCGGCACCGCGTCGCTCGCCGTCTTCGAACCGCTCGGCGCGGTCGGGCTCGCGGCCGTTCTGAACACCCGCCGGAGCGGCTCCCACCAGCCCCGTCTGGAGGTCATCACGACCTGACCGTCCGTGGAAGGCGTGTCCGTCCGGCCGGCGGGCTCCGTGACGTGATCACCCCTTCTGACGTCGGCGACCGCCGGCCGGACGCGAGGGTCCGCGCCTGCTGCGGCGGCTCCCCGGCCGGGTCAGCGGGTGACGGTGACCGCGTCCGGCGCGAGGACGGCCCGGTGGACGCCGCCGCCCGGCCACCGCACCTCCACCCGCGGGCCGTCGACGGTGAGGTCCGGGGGCGGGGGCGGCGGGGTGGCCGTGCCGGTGAGCCGCGCCACGGCGGCGAAGAGCGACGGGCCGTCCGTCGCGGTGCGGCCGGCCAGGACGGGCACGGCCGCACTCTCCCCCAGCGCCGTGCCGCCGGGAAGCTCGCTGCCGCTCGCGGAGGTGTAGCCGTGGAGGCCGCGGAGGGTCGAGGTCAGCCGGGTGCCGTCCGTCCCGACCGCGACAGCGGTCGCCTCCTGCCCCTCGGCGGCGACGTGCGCGTCGCCCCCGGCGGCCGCCCAGCCACTGTGGCGTATCCCGGTTCCCTGCGCGGCACCGGTGACGAGGTGGAGGCGGAGCTCCTCGGCTCCGGTCGCGAGCACCAGCGAGGTCACGGTGACGCCGGGCAGCTCGGCGCCGTCGGCGCGGGGGGTGTGGGCGGAGGCCGCCCAGCCGTCGCCGGCGCCGAGGGGGCGGATCGGTCCGCGCGCGGTGAGCGCCCCGTCGACCAGCAGGCCGAAGTGGTTGTCGGGGGTGTCCCCGTGGGCGGGGCCGGTGACGGTGGAGTGGGCGAGGCGGGCGTAGAGCGGGCTGTCGGGCAGGGTCCGGTCGGCCGGCTGGTCGTCGCTGCCGTGGTTGTGGAGCCGGACGATCCCGTCGGCGGCGGTGGACTGGATCAGCCAGCCGGGCTGCGGCAGCGGGACCACGTGGTCCGCCGTCTCGGCGGGGCCGGGTTCCTCCACCGCCGTCCACACCGGGTGGTCGGGGGGCAGCAGCAGGCCGAGGAAGCCCTTCGACGCCCAGTAGGGGGAGGCGGGGCCGGAGTACGCCTGGACGGTCGCCGGGTGCGGTCCGAACCAGCCGAGCGCGAGCAGGCCGCCGGGGTCGAGGGCGCCCCGGTCGAGGAAGTACCGCAGGGCGCCGGAGGCGAGGCGCCGGGTGGTGCCCGGTGACAGCGGGGTGTGCCCGGTGAGCGCGCCGGCCCAGAGCGGCGCGGCGGCGGCGAAGCGGTAGGAGAGGGAGCGGCCCTGGTGGACCGGGGCGCCGTCCGCCCCGAAGGTGTGGGCGTAGCCGCCGAGGTAGGAGGCGAGCCTGCGGCCGTACGTGTCGAGCAGGGCGGCGTCGCCGGCGAGGTGGGCGTGGAGCAGTGGGTAGAGGTGGAAGGCCCAGCCGTTGTAGTGGTCGAAGGCGCGGGGGCGGCCGTCGGTGTACCAGCCGTCGCCGAGGTACCACTGCTCGATGCGGTCCAGTCCGCGGTCGAGGGCGCGCCGGGCACGGCCGTCGGGGTCGGGGCCGGATTCCGCCAGGAAGCCGCCGACCATGGCGGGGAACAGCCACCAGTTGTTGTCGACGGGTGAGGGGCCGAGGCCGGGGGCGAGCCAGGCACGGACGCGTTCCCTGGTCCCGTCGTCCAGGTGGTCCCAGAGCCAGGGCCGGGTGAGGCGGAGGGCCACGGCGATGGAGGCGGCCTCCACCAGGGCCTGCGGCCGGTCGGCGATCCTCGGCCAGGACACCGCGTCCCCGTCGGCGAGGTCGCGTTCCGCCGTCGGGGTCCTGGTGCCGGCGGCGAGCCCCGCCGCGTACCGGGGCAGGAGTCCGTGCGGGTCCTCGCCGCCGGCGCCGGCCACCCGGAGGGCCGCGAGCAGGAACGTGCGCGCGTAGCCCTCCAGGGCGTCGGAGCGGCGTCCGGAGAGGCTGGGCCGTGCGCCGGGGAGGTCCACGAGGGCGTGCTCGGGTCCCGCGTGCCTGCCCACCGCGGCGAGCAGGCCGTCGGCGACGGCTTCCCAGTGCGCCCTGGTCCAGCCGGTGTGGGGGCTGAGCGCCCGGTCCTCGGGGGGAAGTCGGAACGAGGACATGAGGGCGCGCTCCCTGGTCGGCATCGATTGATCGAATGTAGAAACGGATTGATCAATCGTCAAGGTGTGCTGATCGAATGATCAGATCAGGTGAGCTTGCGGCAGAGCAGGGCGTCGGGGACGCCGTAGTGGAGCCACTTCCAGGTGGAGGCGACGCCCGCCAGGTACTCGTCGTCGGCGCACTGGCCCTTGAAGGATCCGGGGGCCCAGTCGCTGGCGTTCGAGCCGCCGGTGGCGGGCCGGTTGTCGCCCTTGTCGAACCAGAGGACGCGGCCGGTGGTGGGAAGGGAGGCGGCAGCCGGGGCGCAGAGGAGCGCGGCCATGGCGTCGTCGCGCACGCTGTAGCCGACGGCGAAGCTCCCGTCGGGGCACTGGAGCTTGTCGTAGCCGCTCGCCCAGTCGCCGCCGGTGACGTACCGCTCGTCGGTGACGACGGTCCACGCGCCGGCCCCCTTCGCCGGCTGCCCGGCGTCGGTGCACAGTCCGCGGCTGTCGCCGCGGCCGAGGCCGGCGAGACGCTGGGTGTCGGGGCAGTTGCCCTTGCGGTTGCCCGGCGACCAGTCCGGCCGGGCCAGCATGGTGGCGGAGACGTCGTAGTCGGCGTGGTCGAGGTTGAGCATGTTCCACCGCGGGGTCTTGTCGACACGGCCGGTCCTGGAGGGGGCGGCGACGAGCTTGTTCCAGTCGGTGGCGCGCCAGTCGCCCGGGTCCATGACGCCGAGCCGGGTGCCGTCGGCGCCGTAGCTGACCATGGCCCAGGTGTCCTGGGGCCTGCCGTCGGCACCGGTCCAGCCGACGAGCGGCCAGATCGCGAAGTCGGTGTCGTTCGCCACCAGGATGTCGGTGAAGCGGCGGAACCAGTCGCGTTCCCTGGCGTCGAGGTCGCCGCGTCCGCCGGCGCCGAACTCGCTGATCCACACGGGGGCGGTGAAGTGCTGGCCGGCCCGGGTGACGAACAGGGCCTGTTCGTCGACGACCCTGACGAGCTCCTCGGGGGTGAGGTCCTCGTAGCGGGGGTCGGTGGTCTCGCCCGTGCCCGTGGCGCCGGTGTGGTGCGGGCCGGTGTAGCCGTAGAAGTGGGCGGCGTACACCAGCTTGTCGGAGTGGACGAGGGTGTTGGAGAGGGTGGCGACCGGGGTGAGGGTCGGACGGCCGTGGGGGGTCAGGTCGGTGGGGATGCCCTGCCAGTTGATGCCCTCCATGACGATCAGCAGGTCCGGGGCGGCCCGGAGGATCTCGTTGCCGGCCTCTTCGAGCGCCTTGTTCAGGTCGTGGTCGTTGCCCCAGCCCCAGTTGGGGTCGTTCCAGGTGTCGCGGCGGACCTCGTTGCGCAGGTCGGCGCCGACGACGCGCTTGTTGGCGCGGTAGCGCTTCGCGAGGAAGACCCAGTCGTCGATCCACTGGCGGGTGGTCTGGCCGCTGTTCCAGCGTTCGTTGCCGTCGAGGCCGCAGCAGAAGCGGTAGCTGGTCGTGTGGTTGTTGAGGACGACCGCGAAGCCGTCGTCGGTGAGTTCCTGGATCACCGCGTCGAGGACCTGGAGCGGGGTCTTGCCCCGGAGCTGCGGGTTGGCGGCCACCGCCGCGTCGGGGACGACGGTCGTGTCGTGGACGAGCGCGTTGGCGAACGGCAGCCGGACGCTGTTGAGTCCGAGGGCGTGGAAGTCGGCGAGGATCTGGTCGACCGGCTTCCGGTCCAGGCCGAGCGGGATGTTGTGGGCGTTCTGGTCGGCCTGGTGGTTCGTCACGTCGCCGATGTCACCGCTGCCCTCCCATGTGCCCTAGGCCCCGGCCCAGTTGCCGGACTTGAGCTTGAAGCGGTCGCCGTCCGCGTCGACGACGTACCGGCCCCGGGTGGAGAGCGGCGCGGTCCACGAGGCGGCGAGGCGCTCGGCCGCCCCCTCGACGGCCCGGGTGGCGGTCCCGGGGGCGGCATCGGCACCGGGCACGGCCACGGCGACGAGCACGGCGGCGGCGAGGAGCCGTACCGCGAGGCGAGCGGGTCTGGGGGTGCGCATGAGGTGTCCCTCCGGTCGAGTGGAGTGAGGACGTGCGGTGGTACGGACCCCGGCCCGGCCGGGGCGTCGTACGCGGCGGGTGCGCGCCGCCCGGGTCAGTCGGCGCCGGTCGTGGCGGTGGTCGCGGGCCCCGGGACGAACGCCCGGGTGCCGACGGCGGCTCCGCCGGGGGCCCGTGACCCGCGGGGCGGTGGGCGCGGCGACAGGTCGGGGGCGGGGGCCTGCGGAAGGTGCGCTCCTGCGGGATCCGGTGCGGGGAGCCGTCGTCGAGGAACGGCCGGGCCGCCCGGGACACGGCCGTCGGGGGGAACCCCGTCCGCCGGGCCGGTTCCGCTCTGCCGAGTGATCGTCACACGGCCGCAACCTAGAGCAGTCCCCTCGCTTCTTCCAGTGCGCGCACGGGAGTTGGCGCGTCCTCTCCACTCCCGGGCCGCCCTCGGCCGGGGATCGTCACCCGGTGGCGTGGGCCGGCGGGGCGGTGCTCTTCCTGACGACGAGGCTGGTCGCGAGTTCCATGCGGGTGACCGCGGGCTCCCCGGCGCGCAGCCGGAGGAGCATCTGCACCGCCTCCTCGCCCATGGCGCGCAGCGGCTGGTGGATGGTGGTGAGGGGCGGGCTGCACCAGTGCGCGATCATCACGTCGTCGTAGCCGACGACGGACAGGTCCTCGGGCACGCGCAGCCCGCAGACCCGGGCGGCCTCCATGGCGCCGAGCGCCTGGAGGTCGCTGCCGGCGAAGATCGCGGTGGGGCGGTCCGGCAGCCGCAGGAGTTCCATCGCCCGGGCGTAGCCGCCTTCGACGTGGAAGTCGCCGAAGCGGACGAGGGTGTCGTCGTGGGCGAGGCCGGCCATGTTGAGGGCGGAGCGGTAGCCGTCGAGCCGGGCGAGGGAGCAGAGCATGTCCTCGGGGCCGGTGACGATGCCGATGCGGCGGTGGCCGAGGTCGATGAGGTGGCGGGTGGCGGCGACGCCGCCGGACCAGTTCGCGGAGCCGACGGACGGCACGTCCGGTTCGGGGTCGCCCGCCGGGTCGACGATGACGAAGGGGATCGACCGGGCGTCGAGCTGGCGTTTCACGGCGTCGGGGAGCGCGGAGAAGACCAGGACCACGCCGATGGGGCGGCGCTGGAGCACTCCCTCGATCCAGTCCGGCGCGGGGGCGTGCCGGGTGCCGCTCTCGGTGAGCACGACGCTGGCCTGGTGGGCCTTGGCGAGGTTCTCCACGCCGCGGATCAGCTCCATGGCCCACACGCTGTCGAGTTCGTGGAAGACGAGCTCGATGAGGGGTGCCTCGCGGGCGACGCGGGTGGTGCGCCGGTAGGAGTGCGCTTCGAGAAGCCGCTCGACCTTGTCGCGCGTGGTCGCCGACACGTCCTGCCGTCCGTTGAGGACTTTCGAAACTGTCGAAAGTGACACTCCGGCCTGCTGGGCCACCTCCGCCAGCGTGATGCGCCGGTTCTCCTCGTCGTTTCGCATTCGCGCAGCATAGAGCACCGCCGTCCGCCCCGACCCGGTCACGTTTTGATAACGCGCCGCCGGAGGGTTGCCCCTCCGGCCCGGCAGGCTTAGCGTCCCGCAGCATGAAGTTTCGGAAATCAGACCGAAACTCTTTCGAAAGGTTGAGGCGATGAAGCGGCACACACGACTCCTCAGAACCGCTGTCGTCGGCGGGGCGTCGCTGGCGCTGACCATCTCCCTGGCGGCCTGCGGCGGCTCGGGGGACTCCGCGGAGGGCGGCGCGGGCACGATCCACGTCCTGGTGTACGGCGACGCCACCAACAAGGTGGAGAAGCAGCTCGTCGACACCTTCAACAAGACCTCGAAGGTCAAGGCCGTCCTCGACACCATCCCGGGCGCCGACTACCAGTCGAAGCTGCAGACGATCATCAGCGGCAAGCAGGCCCCGGACGTCTTCTTCAACTGGGGCGGCGGCAGCATCAAGCCGTTCGTCGACGCGGGCCTCCTCATGCCGCTCGACGACTTCATAGCGAAGGACCCCGGGCTCAAGTCGAACTTCCTGCCGTCGGTGTTCGACACCGCCGTCGTCGGAGGCAAGCCGTACGGCGTTCCCATGCGCGGCACCCAGCCCGTCCTGCTGTTCAGCAACAAGAAGGTCCTCGCGGACGCCGGCGTCACCGCGCCGCGCACCTGGGACGAGCTCCTGGCCGCCGTCAAGACGCTGAAGGCCAAGGGCGTCACCCCCATCGCGCTCGGCGGCGGCGACCGCTGGCCGACCCAGATGTGGTTCCAGTACCTCTACGACCGGGTCGCCGGGCCCGAGCTCTTCCAGAAGGCAGTGAACGGCGACAAGAGCGTCTGGGCGAGCGAGGACAGCAAGAAGGCCCTCGGCATGCTGAAGGAGCTGATCGACGCCGGCGCCTTCGGCACCAACTACGACTCGGTCAAGTTCACCGACGGCGGCTCCCCCGCCCTCCTCGCCACCGGCAAGGCCGCCTTCGAGCTCATGGGCTCCTGGGAGTACTCCACCCTCCAGGACGCCTACCCGGACTTCGTCAAGAGCGACCTCGGCTACGGCACCTTCCCGGCCATCGCGGGCGGCAAGGGCGACCCGGCCAACCTCGCCGGCAACACCAACAACTACTACTCGGTCCTGAAGAACACCGAACACCCCGAGGCCGTCGCCGAGTTCCTGAAGCTCATGTACTCGGACGAGTTCGTCAAGGGCCAGCTCGGCATCGGCAACCTGCCCACGACCACCAACACCCCCCGGTTCCTGGACGGTTCGGCGAACCCCGCCTACTCGAAGTACCAGTACGACCTGGTGAAGAAGGCCCCCGCCTTCCAGCTCTCCTGGGACCAGGCGTACCCGCCGGCCGCCACCACCACCATCCACCAGGCCGTCCAGCAGTTCTTCAACGGACAGACCGACGCCGACGCCTTCATCGCCGCCATGCAGAGCCTGCCCGCGGCCTGACGCGCGGCCCGACCTCCGGAACGCCTGACATGACCACTGCCACAGCCTCCGCCGTGGACAGCGCCGCGAAGACCCTCCCGCGCGGGCGGCCCGACCGCCCCGCGACCGGAGTGGGCCGCCCGGGCTTCGCCTGGGCGGCGCCCGCCGCCGTCTTCTTCGGCCTGTTCGCCCTCGTCCCGCTCGTCCTCGTCCTCGTCCTCTCCTTCACCCGCTGGAACGGCCTCGGCTCCCCGCAGTTCGCCGGCCTGGACAACTGGCGCGGACTGCTCGACGACCCCGTCCTGGTGAAGAGCCTCTGGCTGAGCCTGCTCCTCACCGTCCTCGGCGTCGTCGTCCAGACGCCGCTCAGCATCCTGCTCGGCGTCTGGGCCGCCGGACGGCAGCGCAACCGGGCCGTCCTCTCCGCCGTCTACTTCGTCCCGCTGCTGCTCTCCATCACCGCCGTCTCCGTCCTGTGGCGCGCCGTGCTCGACCCCAACTTCGGCGTCCCCTCCCAGGCCGAGTGGCTCTTCGGCGACGGCAACCTCTTCGGCACGCAGACCGGCGCCCTCGGCGTCCTGGTCCTCGTCAGCACCTGGCAGTTCACCCCGCTGCACACCCTGATCTACCAGGGCGCGGCGCGGTCCATCCCCGAGGTCCTCTACCAGGCCGCCCAGATCGACGGCGCGGGACGGGTGCGGCAGTTCTTCCACATCACCCTGCCGCAGCTGCGCAACACCATCGTCACCTCCGGAATCCTGATGGTCGTCGGCGGACTCACCACCTTCGACACCATCCTGATCCTCACCCAGGGCGGGCCCGGCACCGACACCACGAACAGCGCCTACTACATGTACCAGAAGGCCTTCAAGAGCTTCGACTTCGGCGCCGCGTCCGCGATCGCCCTGCTCCTCGTCCTCGTCGCCACCCTGGTCTCCCTGGTCATGGTGCGCCTGACCGGCTACGACAGGATGCGCAGCACCATGGAGGGCGTGTGATGCGGAAACGCCCCAACTACCTGGCCGGATTCGGCTCGTTGATCTGGCTGTTCGTGGTCGGCCTGCCGCTGTACGTGATGCTGGTCGCCACCTTCCAGACCCGGGCGGAGTACGCGCGGAACGGACCGCTCGCCTTCCCCGACCACTTCACGCTCGACAACTACGTCAACGACCTCAACGACGGCTTCGGGCAGTACTTCCTCAACACCGTCGTCGTCACCGTCTGCGTGGTCGGCATCGTCCTGCTGCTCGTGCCGCCCCTCGCGTACGCCATCGTACGCAGCGACGGCAAGGCCACCGGGCGGGTCTTCCGGCTCTTCCTCCTGGGCCTGGCCATCCCGTCCCAGGCCGTGATCGTCCCGATGTTCTACCTGATCAACGAGGCCGGCCTCTACGACAACCTGCTGGGCGTCATCCTGCCGACGGCCGCCTTCGCGATGCCCGTCTGCGCGCTGATCCTCACCGGCGTCATGCGGGACATCACCCCCGAGCTGTACGAGGCGATGACCGTCGACGGGGCCTCGCCCCGGCGGATCTTCCTGCGGCTGGTGCTGCCCCTGTCCAAGAGCGGTCTGTCGACCATCGTGGTCTTCTCCTCGCTCCAGGCGTGGAACGGCTTCCTGTTCCCGCTCGTGCTCACCCAGTCCTCGGAGAACAAGGTGATCACCATGGGCCTCTACGACTTCCAGACGGAGCACGGCGTCGACATCCCGGGCCTGCTCGCGGCCGTCGTGCTCTCCATGCTCCCCATCCTGCTCGTCTATCTGTTCGCCCGTCGGGCCCTGGTCCAGGGGCTGATGGGAGTCGGAGGAAAGTGACCGAGACCGTGGCCATCCAGTCCCCCGCACCGCTTCCCGCCTGGCGCGACCCCGAGCTGAGCGCGGAGGACCGCGTCGACGCGCTGATCCGCGAGATGACCCTGAAGGAGAAGACGGCCCAGCTGTACGGCGTGTGGGTGGGCGCCTCCGACGAGGGCGCCGAGGTCGCGCCGCACCAGCACGACATGGAGGAGCCCGCCGACCTCGACGCCCTGCTCCCCGACGGCCTCGGCCAGCTCACCCGGCCCTTCGGCACCGTTCCCGTCGACCCCGCGCTCGGCGCCCTCTCGCTGATGCGGACCCAGGCCCGGATCGCCGCGGCCAACCGCTTCGGCATCCCCGCCGTCGCCCACGAGGAGTGCCTCGCCGGCTTCGCCGCCTGGGGTGCCACCGCCTACCCCGTCCCCCTCTCGTGGGGTGCGACCTTCGACCCCGGGCTGGTCCGGGAGATGGCCGCCGCCATCGGCCGCGACCTGCGCGCGGTCGGCGTCCACCAGGGCCTCGCGCCGGTCCTCGACGTCGTCCGGGACGCCCGCTGGGGGCGCGTCGAGGAGACCATCGGCGAGGACCCGTACCTCGTCGGCACCATCGCCACCGCGTACGTCCAGGGCCTGGAGTCGGCCGGGATCGTCGCCACCCTCAAGCACTTCGCCGGCTACTCGGCCTCCCGGGCGGGCCGCAACCTCGCCCCGGTCGGCATGGGCGCCCGGGAGCTGGCCGACGTGATCCTCCCGCCGTTCGAGATGGCGGTCCGCGAGAGCGGCGTCCGGTCGGTGATGCACGCCTACACCGACACCGACGGCGTTCCCTCGGCCGCCGACGACCGGCTGCTCACCGGGCTGCTCCGGGACACCTGGGGCTTCACCGGCACCGTCGTCGCCGACTACTTCGGCGTCGCCTTCCTGAAGACGCTGCACGGTGTCGCCGGCACCTTCGGGGAGGCCGCCGGGGCGGCCCTCGCCGCCGGCGTCGACGTCGAACTGCCCACCGTCAAGACCTTCGGCGCACCCCTCGCCGAAGCGATCCGGGACGGGCGGGTGCCGGAGGAGCTGGTCGACCGGGCCGTGCGCCGTGTCCTCCTCCAGAAGGTGCGGCTCGGGCTCCTCGACCCCGACTGGAGCCCCGTCCCCGCGGTGCTGCGCGACGCCGACACCACGGCCGATCCGGAGACCCTGCGGGGCACGGTGGAGCTGGACCCGGACGCCAACCGCGCGCTGGCCGGCCGCATCGCCGAGCGGGCCGTCGTCCTGCTCCGCAACGACGGCGTGCTGCCGCTCGACCCGCGCACCCGCCGCCGGATCGCCCTCGTCGGCCCCAACGCCGAGGTGCCGACGGCCGTCCTGGGCTGCTACTCCTTCCCCGTCCACGTCGGCGGACAGCACCCCGACACGCCCCTGGGGATCGAACTGCCCACGCTGCGCGAGGCCCTCGTGGCCGCGTTCCCCGACGCCGAGGTCGTGGTGGCGCGCGGGACCGGCGTCGACGACGCCGACACGGACGGCTTCGCCACGGCCGTCGCGCTGGCCCGCGGCGCCGACCTCGTGGTGGCGGCGCTCGGCGACCGCGCCGGGCTCTTCGGCCGGGGCACCAGCGGCGAGGGCTGCGACGCCGGGTCGCTCAGCCTCCCCGGGGCGCAGCAGCAGCTGCTCGACGCCCTCCTGGACACCGGCACCCCGGTCGTGACCACCCTGCTGGCGGGGCGGCCGTACGCGCTCGGCCGTGCGGCCGACGAGTCCGCCGCGATCCTCCAGGCGTTCTTCCCCGGCGAGGCGGGGACCGTCGCGATCGCCTCCGTCCTGAGCGGGCGGACGGAGCCGAGCGGCCGACTGCCCGTCAGCGTGCCCCGGGACCCGGGCGCCCAGCCGTCGACGTATCTGGCCTCGCGGCTGGGCCACCGCAGCGAGGTCTCCAGCATCGACCCGGCCCCGGCCTTCGGCTTCGGCCACGGCCTCACGTACACCACCTTCGACTGGAGCGATCTGACGGTGGAGGAGGCGGAGGTGCCCACGGACGGCGTCGTACGCCTCGGCCTCACCGTGACGAACACCGGTGACCGTCCCGGCACCGAAGTCGTCCAGCTCTACCTCCACGACCCGGTGGCGTCGGTGGTGCAGCCCGTGCAGCGCCTCGCCGGGTACGTACGGGTCGGCCTGGAGCCCGGTGAGGGCCGGCGGATCCACGTGGAGGTGCCCGCGGACCTGGCGTCGTTCACCGGCCGTGCGGGGACGCGGATCGTGGAGCCGGGCGAGCTGGAGCTGCGGTTCGCGGCGTCCAGCACGGATCCGCGGCTGACCGCCCGGGTGACGCTGACCGGTCCGGTGCGGGAGGTGGACCACCTGAGGCGGCTTCACGCCGACTTCGGGATCCGCTGACCGTCCGGGTCGGGTGCGGGGCGGCGGTGCAGCCGGCCCCGGGCGGCGAGTTCCAGGGTGAGGGCGACGGCGATCGCCTCGACGGCGAGGAGGGCGATCAGGACGAAGACCTGCACCGCGCCCGCGGTCAGCGGGGACGCCCCGCCGAGGAGCATGCCGACGAACGCTCCCGGCAGGGTGACCAGGCCGACGGTGCGGGTCTGGTCCAGGGCGGGCAGCAGCGCGTCCGAGGCCGCCGCGCGGGCCACTTCGAGGCGGGCGTCGCGCTCGGGCAGACCGAGCGCGAGGCCCGCCTCGACCTCGCCGTGCCGCAGGTCCAGCTCGTCGAGGGTCCGGCGTCCGGCGAGGGCCGTCGCGGTCATGGCGCCGCCGATGAGGATGCCGCTCACCGGCACGACCGCGATGCCGGGCACGGTCAGCAGCCCCGCCGCGACCAGACCGGCCACGATGGGCACGACCGGGGCCGCGAGCGGGAGCACCGCCCACCACCAGGTGCCGTTCCCGGTGATGCGGCGGCCGGCGGTCCGGGCCGCGACGGCGAGCATCAGGAGCAGGAAGCCCACGAGCGCCGGGGTGTGGTGGACGGCCCAGCCGATCAGCGCCGAGACGGCCGCCAGCTGCACCACCGCCCGCAGTCCGGCGGTGATGATCTCCCGGGCCCGCGCGGACGACCCGTCGGGCGAGAGCCGGAACCCCGCGGTCACCGCGGCGGCCACCAGGAGCAGCACGACGAGGGCCACGGCGAGCGAGGTGTCGACGGGCAGCAGGGTCTCGGCGGCGACATGCATGGGACATCGCTACCCCGCGGGGCGGGGGCTCCGCCAGGAGCGACCCGCGCCGGGGTCACCCCAGGGTGCGGTGGCCGCCCTGGTGGATGACGAGCGGGGTGCCCGCGACGGGACACGCGATGACGGGGGCGCGTCACCGACGAACCGCGCCTCACGTCCTGCGCGGGCACCGGCACGGTCGGCACCCCCACCACGTACGACCTGGTGGACCTGCGGGCGCTGGACTGAGCGGAGCCCGCTCCCGTCCTCACCCGTTCGGGCGTGCCGCATGGCCGCCGGCACGGGCGGCCAGCAGAGTCGAGGGGTCCCCCACCCGAGACCGGAGGCGTCCGTGATCAAGAAGCTCGAAGGAATGCCGGCCGGCGTCATCGGATTCGAGGCGTCCGGCAAGCTGTCCGCGGAGGACTACCGCGACACGGTGCTCCCCGCCCTCGTCGAGGCCGCGGGAGCGGGCGAGGTGCGCTTCCTCATCGTCGTACGGGACTTCGACGGCATGTCGGGCGGAGCGCTGTGGCAGGACCTCAAGGTCGGCGTCGAGCACCTGCGCGCCTGGAAGCGGATCGCGCTCGTCACCGACATCGAGTGGATGACCCATGTCACCTCGTTGTTCGGCTGGATGACCCCGGGCGAGACGAAGACCTTCCCGCTGGCCCGGCGGGACGAGGCGGTCGCGTGGGTGGCGGGGTGACGGGCGCACCGGCGAACCGCCGCGGCGGGGCGGCCGCTTCCCGAGGGCGGCGCCCTCGCGCCTGCCGAGGACACGCCCGAAGGGTCGGCCGCACACTGCGGTGAGTCGTGTCGGCGACGTGCGTCGCCGACACGCCCGGCGCGACACGGGCGGGTTCGGCCCTCACGCCCGCGAGGCCTCCGCGATCTCCCGCACACGGTCCAGGGTGATCCCGGTGCGCTGCTCGACGGCGAGGGGATGGTCGGTGGGCTCCAGCTCGATGAGGGGGCGCTGACCGACGGGGCGGGTGTGGACGTGCGTCTTCAGGTTGAGGGTCGTGGCCGGATAGACCAGCAGCTCCGTGGTGAGCCAGCCGAAGTACGGTTCCTCGGCCTCGCGGCCGGGCGTGTCCCACAGGTCCGCGGCCCGGGCGAAGTTCGCGCGACTGAGCGAGACCCAGACGCCCCAGGAGAAGACCTCGTCGCTTCCGAGGACCGGTATCTCGATCAGGCCCTTGACGAAGAAGTGCTCTCCGCGGATCACGCACTGGTCGGAGGAGAGCAGGCTGTCGTCGGTGGCGGCGAAGGCGGGGTCCCACACGGCCGGCGCGTCGGCCGTGTAGTGCATCGGCAGCTCGTGGTGACGGTCCCCGCAGCACGAGCAGGCGCATCCGAGATCACTGGTCATGGCGCCGAAGCCTAGAGGGCACGGCTACCCCCCTCTGACCCGGGGTCATACCGCGTCCGTGTCGACGCCGACGGCGCCGGCCGCGCGCGGTTCGCATCCGAGCTCCCCCGTCGGCACGCGCGGGTGACGCCGCCACCACCACAGATCGGGGCCGGGGAGCCGAGGGATCTGCCCGACCGCCTGCCCGTCGTCGTCGACGGTGGCGGCCTCGAAGCGGTCGTCCAGCCCCCGGATCCGCGGCGTCCGGAGCCGGGCGAGGTGGTCCTCCAGCAGGATCCACGCCTCGTGCGCGGCGGGCCGCCCGGGAGGAGTGGGGGCTTGAGCAGTCGTGGCTGGCGGTCCCGGGTGGAGAAGGGCTGGAGGACTTCTACGGTCGTCTGGGGTGACGGGAGGTCGGGCGGTGGCCCGGCGCCTTGCGTTTCGCGTCCGGCGACTCCAGGGACGAGGTCCTGATGTTGCTCGCGCCCCTCTGAGCGGACCCGGGCAGACGTCCTCAGGGGCGGCGGTCCGGGGCGGGGTCCTCGGCGAGCAGGGGGCGGAGCGCGCCGAGCGCCGCTCCCACGCAGACGTCGCGCAGTTCGGTGCGGGTGCAGGTCTCGTGGGTGAGCCAGTCGACGCACAGGACCTGGACGAAGACCAGCCAGCTCTTCAGGACGCCCGAGACGGCTTCGCGCGCACCGTCGTCCGTGAGGGGCAGCACGGCCAGCAGCCGGGTGCGCAGGGCGTCCAGTTCGTCGGTCATGATCGTCTGGATGACCGGGTCGCCCGCGAGGACCCGGTTCGCGGCGAGGACCGCGTTGCGGTTGGCGACGAAGTAGTCCAGGTGGACGTCCATGCCCTGGGCGAGCTGCTCGGCGAGCGAGTGGCCGGGGTCGAACCGCGTCTCCGCGAGCAGCCGGTCGGCGGCCTGCTGGTAGACGGCCGCGAAGAGCGCGTGCTTGCTGGGGAAGTGACGGTAGAGCAGGGCCCGGGACACGCCCGCCTGTTCGGCGACGTCCTCCATCAGCACGTCGGCGTAGGGGCGCTCGGCGAAGAGGCGCGCGCCGACGCCGAGGAGCTGGGCGCGGCGGTCGGCGGGGGCGAGTCGCTGTCGGGGAGGCACGGCCACAGCTTAGTTGACATGCGTCTACTGGCACACCCACTCTAGTAGACACACGTCAACTAAGCCTCTCCCGCGACCTCCTGGAGGAACCATGGCAAGAGCTCTGCGCGCACTCGTCCTCGCGATGGGCTGGGCCTGCGTGGCGATCGGCCTGCTCCACGTGGCCCTCGGCAACGCGGCGGTCCCGGGAGCCGAGGACGCCGGCCCGACGATCGACAGCCTGGGCCGGTTCCTGGGAGCCGCCTTCGCCGGCTACGGCCTGGCCTGGCTGTGGGCGGCACGGCAGCACCCGGTCCCCGCGCGGGCCGTGCGCTGGCTGGCCGGCGTCTTCCTGCTGGGCGGCGTCGGCCGACTGCTCTCCCTCGCGGCCGAGGGCCGTCCCCACGTCTTCCAGATCGCGCTGACCGTCGTCGAACTCGCCCTTCCGCCGGTCTTCTTCTGGCTGGCCGACGCGGAGGAGCGGGCGTCACGCGCCGGCGTGGGGGCGGTCCGCACCGCGCGCTGACGGCAGCGGGCCGCTCAGCCCGCCGTCGTCCGGACCAGCGGGCTGTGGCCGATTGGTCGCCGGTCCATCCGGTCCACCCGGAGGAGGGCGACCGGGCGGGGCTGCCCGAACCGCAGGACCGGATCGACTACGTCCTGCACAACGCCCGCGGTCTGCGGGCGCTCGCCTCCCGCACCCTGCTCCTGGGCACGCCGGCGCCGTGGCCGGACGTCGCCGGGAACGCGTGGCCGTCCGACCACGCGGCGGTGGTGACCGCCTTCGCGCTCCGGCCGTGACCGCTCATTCGCTCTCCTCGGCGGCCGGCGTCACCGCCGGGCGGCGGAGGCAGGACGCCACGACGACGAGCGGCCAGAGCGACTGGACGCAGGTCACCAGCCGCTCGGCGATGCCGGCGGGTCCGTGGCGGGTGGTCTCGATGACGTACCAGAGCGCGCCGGCGCCCATGAAGGCGGTGGCGGTGAGGGCCGGGACGAGCCGCAGCCCCCAGGGGGCGGTGGGGTCCCTGCGGGCGGCGAGCACCGGCCACAGCGCGAGGAGGGTGAAACCGACGGCGGCCAGGGAGCCGTGGCGGAGCGAACCGCCGCTGCTGGGTGCGGGGACGAGAGCGACGAGCACCGACGCGACGCCGCCGCCTGCCAGCGCGAGCCGGCCGGCGGGCACGGCCACCCGAAGTCCGCACGCCGTGAGCAGATGGCAGGCCCCGAGGCCGAGGAGCGCGGAGGTCATCACCCAGAAACCGGGCGCGCCGTAGGCGGCGAGGACGCTGATGCTCTGGGTGATGGGGTCGTACGCGGAGCCTTCGAGGTGGCCCGCGACCACCCAGCCCGCGATGAGCAGGACGGGCGCGCATCCCGACGAGACCAGGGCCCAGAGGGGTACGGATCGCATCGTCCCACCGTAGGCCGGACGCACGACACCCGTACGCACCGTCACCGACGCGTCGCGCGGCGTGACCGCCGTGGTTCACTGACGGCATGCCTCTCGCCAGCTACGGCGTGCTCGTGGGCCAGCTCCACCGGCACTTCCGCGACGACCCCGACACCCAGGGGCGATGGTTCCACATCAATCTGGAGGTCGACGCGCCCGCCGGACGCTTCCACTGTGCCGTGGACGTCGACAGCCACAAGTCCAACGTGGGCGTGCGCTGGAAGGTGCTCACGCTCAGCGCGCTGGAGCTCGGGCCCGCGGCGGGGCTGGCCCTCGGCTACCACGACCTGGCGTTCGCGCCGGACTCCGGGGCGCTGGACTACCTGCGCCACCCCTTCCTGGTCGACCACGCGGGAGTGCTCTTCCGGCGGCGCCCGCCGGCCTGGCTGACGGAGCTCATGGACCTGCTGGGATCGCACCCCTGGCAGATCGGTTCCTACGCCGAGGCCACCGACGCCCTGGAGCCGATCCTGGTGGCGGGGCGCCGGACCCTCGTCTTCGGCGAGCCCTTCACCGACGACGACCTGGGCCGTCTGGGCATGCACAACGTGCATCAGAACCAGGGCGATCCGGCCGGTTCGCAGTGGTGGGACGAGAACGGGATCTGGCAGGACGGCGCCACGGTCACCGAGCGGCCCGACGGACGCTACGACGTGTTCCTGAGCAAGTTCTCCTCCCAGGCCGACCTCACGGACGGCTCGGGACACCCGGTCGGGTGACGGCCGGGCCCTCGGGGCGGGTTCGCCGCCCCGAGGGCCTCTGGGTCGAGCCGGCCCGTGTCAGTCGGCCGGCGTCAGGGCCACCTCCGCACTGCCGGAGAGGGACGGCAGTCCCGCCGGGGGCGTGTCCTTGTACGAGGCGTTGAAGACGGCCTTCAGGTTGTCCGCGCCGGCGTGGCCGCCGTCCACGAACGTCCGGAACGAGCCCGAGCAGCCGGTGCTCGTCGACAGCGGGTGGCCGTGGGAGTCGTGGCCGAGGACGAACGAGACGGTGACCTTCGCGCAGTCCACCGGCTGGTCGTCGGTGACGTCGACCTTCCAGGTGACCGTGTCGCCCCAGTGGAACGCGGTGCCCCCGTGCGGTGCGGGGTCGGTCGTGAGGGAGACGACCGGCGCCTTGTTGCCGACGACGACCTGGACGGCGGCGGCGGCCGAACGTCCGGTGCTGTCGGTGACCTTCAGGGTGGCGTCGAAGACGCCGTTCGTCGTGAACGTGTGCGTGGGGTCGGCCTGGGTGGAGTCGACGGTGCCGTCGGCGTCGAAGTCCCACGCGTAGCGGAGCGCGTCGCCGTCGGCGTCCGTGGTGCCGGCGGCGGAGAAGCGCACCGTCAGCGGATTGACGCCGTTGACCACGTCCGCGGCGGCCTTGGGCTCGGGCGTGCGGTTGCCCCGGACGTAGTCGATGCGGGAGAGCTGGGCCTCGGGCAGTTCCGCGAAGTAGCCGGTGCCGTACTCCAGGACGTAGAGCGCGCCGTCGGGGCCGAACTCGGCGTCGATCGGTCCGTCCGTCCGGATTCCGGGGACGGCGTCGTCGATGGCGAGCACCTCGTTGTGCCTGCCGAGGGTGAGGGCCTTCATCTGGTCGCGGGTCCACTCGTAGAAGAGCGGCTTGCCGGCGAGGGAGGCGGGCCAGCGGTTCTCGGCGGTGTTGTGCTTGTCGTAGCGGTAGGCCGGGCCGCCCATGGGGCCGATGCCGCCCGTGCCGAGCTGCGGGAACTCCGCGGAGGCGCCGTAGCCGTAGACGATCTCGGCGTCCGTGACCGGGGGCAGCCGGGTCAGGCCGGTGTTGTGGCGCGAGTCGTTGACCGGAGCGGAGCAGTCGAAGGCGCCGGCGGACTTCTGGGTGGCGAAGTCGTAGTCCTGGTACGGCTGGTCGCGGGTCACGCAGAACGGCCAGCCGTAGTTGGCGGGGCGGTCGACGACCATCCAGCGGCCCTGCCCGGCGGGTCCCCGGTCCGGGCGGGCGGTGCGGGCGTCGGGTGAGTAGTCGCCGACGTAGACCTCACCCGTGCGCTTGTCGACCCCGAAGCGGAAGGGGTTGCGCAGGCCCATGGCGTAGATCTCGGGGCGGGTCTTCGGCGTGCCGGGCGCGAAGAGGTTGCCGTCGGGGATCTCGTAGCCGCCGTGGCGCTTGACCCGGATGCGGAGCACCTTGCCGCGCAGGTCGTCGGTGTTCCCCGAGGTGCGGCGGGCGTCGTAGACGGGGTTGCGGTCGGGGCGGTCGTCGATCGGGGCGTAGCCGTCCGAGAAGAAGGGGTTGGAGTCGTCGCCGGTGGAGAGGAACAGGTTGCCCCGGTGGTCGAAGTCGATCTTGCCGCCGACGTGGCAGCAGATGCCGCGGTCGGCGGGGATGTCGATGATCTTCTGTTCGGAGGCGTAGTCCAGCGTGTTCCCCGTGAGCTTGAAGCGGGAGAGCCGGGTGTAGCCCTTGTACGGGGCGAAGTCGGCGGGCGTGCCGGTCTGCGGGGCGTCGCCCTCGTTGACGCCCGGGGTGGCCGGGTCGTCCATGGGGGTGGTGAGGCGGGGCGAGTAGTAGAGGTAGACCCAGTGGTTCCTGGCGAAGTCGGGGTCGACGGCGATGCCCTGGACGCCCTCCTCGTCGTGCTGGTAGAGCCCGGCGGGGCTCTTCTTCATGTCGGCGGCGAGGAAGTTGACGCCGCTCCTGGGGTCGTGGACGCGGATCTCGCCGGTGCGCGCCGTGTGCAGGACGCGCAGGTCGGGCAGGACGGCGAGGGCCATGGGCTCGCCCGGCCGGTCGTTGAGGGTGACCTTCTGGAAGGCCGGCGCGGCCGAGGTGGCCGCGTCCGGCGCGGTGGTGGCCTGGACGGGGGCCAGGGGCAGCAGCCCGAGGGCGCCGGCGAGCGCCGCCGTCCCCAGGAGGGTGCCGATCCGTCTGTTGCGCACGCGGAACTCCTTCGCTACTGGTGCGGGGCTGTGTCGGTCAGCGGTGGGCGCGGAGGGCGGCGAGGTTGTCGTAGCCGACGCGGGCGAACTCCAGCGACTGGCCGGGGACGGTGGCGCTCGGCGCGGTGTCCTGCTCGACCATCGGGTGGTGGCGGTTCTTCGCCCCGACCCGGGTGAAGAACCGCCGGTAGTCGATGTCGCCGGTGCCGAACGGCACCATGTCGTAGCCCAGGCCGCTCTGCGGGTTGATCACGCCGTCCTTGGCGTGGAAGAGCGGGAAGCGGGGGGTGTGGCGGACCACCAGGCCGGCCGGGTCGAAGATCTGCTCCTGCCGCGAGCCGTCGTGGGCGGTGTGGGTGTGGAACTTGTACTGGGCCACGTGGGCCCAGAAGACGTCCAGCTCCAGGTAGACGCTTCTGGGGTCGCTGATCTGCAGGAAGTACTCCAGCTTCCGGATGCCGGAGCTGCGGGTGGGCCGGCCCTGGGCGTCGAGCGGGCCGCCGTCGAGGAGGAAGTCGTAGGCGCTGTCGTGGTTGTGGGTGTAGAGCTTGATCCCTTCGCGGGCGGCGAGGGCGCCCAGGGTGTTCCACTTGTCGGCGGCGACGTCCCAGTCGGCGCGGTAGGGGCTGCCGGTGGGGTCGCCGCCGGTGCCCATGTGCTCCATGCCGAGGATGTTCGCGATCTCCAGGGCCCGCCGGAAGGCGTCCAGGTCGGCGGGGGTGAGCGGCCAGGAGCTCGGGATGAAGCCGTGGCTGCCCTGGGCGCGCAGCCCGTACTCGTCGAGCCAGGAGCGCATCAGGCGCGCGCCCTCGACGGTGCCGAGGTCCGCGCCGCCGGGGGCGTTGGCGTGCTGGCGGTACCCGGCGAACTCCACCTGCCGGTAGCCGTACCGGGCCAGCTGCCGGAACACCTCGCGGAAGCCGGACGGCAGGTCGGTGGCGAGCGGGTCGCGGGCCACGGCGTCCCGGACGGTGTAGAGGATCAGTCCGCGCCTGTCCGGCGGGACGAGGGCGGAGCGGCCGTGGTCGACGGCCGTCTCGGGCTCGGCCTCGGTCCGCGCCAGGGCGGGTGAGGCGCCGAAGACGGGGGCGGCGACCGCCGCGGCCGCGGTGGCGGTGCAGGTGCTGAGGAAGCGGCGGCGGCTGACGCCGAGCGTGCGGCGCAGCGCGTCGCCGGCGGTGGAGGTCTCTTCGGGGGACACGGTCACGGCGTACTCGCTTTCGTGGTGACGGAGGTGCGGGTGGGGTTCCGCGTGCCGGTGGGCTCGGGGTCCGAACGGCCGGGGGGCGCGCGGGTTCACGGAGCGGTGGTGCGGGGTGCGGCGGTGCGGCGGTGCGGGGTGGCGCGGAGGCTCAGGAGAGGCCCGCGAGCCGCAGGAGGAGCGGCTTCACCTCGGTGGCCGCGGTGCGGCCGGTCAGGGCGCCGGGGGCGGAGCAGAGGACGACCGGGCCGTCGGCGTCGTCCGCGGGCAGGCGTCCGTGGCTGCCGCGGACGGGTGACGGGTCCAGCGGCACGACCGCCATCCGGTAGCGCAGTCCGGCCTTCTTGCGGGCCACGGCGGCCGCGGCCTTGAGCCGTACGTAGGGGTCCTCGGGGTCCAGGAACAGTTCGGCCGGGTCGTAGCCGGGCTTGCGGTGGATCTCGACGAGCCGGGCGAAGTCGGGGGCCCGCGCGTCGTCCAGCCAGTAGTAGTACGTGAACCAGGCGTCGGGTGCGGCGACGGCGACGAGCTCGCCGGAGCGGGGGTGGTCGAGGCCATGTGCCTTCTTTCCCTCGTCGTCGAGGAGTCGCTCGACGCCGGGCAGGTCCTGGAGGACGGCGCGGGCGGCCGCGAGGTCCTGGGGGCGGCGGACGTAGACGTGGGCCACTTGGTGGTCGGCGACGGCGAAGGCCCGGGAGGCCGCCGGGTCGAGGTACTCCATGCCGTCCTGGGTGTGGACGTCGAGGAGTCCGGCGCGGCGCAGGGCGCGGTTGATGTCGACGGGGCGGCTGACGCGGGTGATGCCGTACTCGGACAGGGCGACGACGGTGCGGCCCTCGGCGCGGGCGTCGTCGAGCAACGGGGCGATGACCGCGTCGAGTTCGGCGGCCGCGCGGTGCGAACGCGGGTCGTCGGGGCCGTACCGCTGGAGGTCGTAGTCGAGGTGCGGGAGGTAGCAGAGGGTGAGGTCGGGGCGGCGGGTGCGGATGATGTGGCGGGTGACGTCGGCGATCCACCGGCTGGAGGCGAGGGAGGCGCCCGGTCCCCAGAACCGGAAGAGGGGGAACGTGCCGAACGTGGCGGTGAGTTCGTCGTGGAGCGCCGGCGGGCGGGTGTAGCAGTCGGGTTCCTTGCGCCCGTCGGCGTAGTAGACGGGGCGGGGCGTGACGGTGATGTCGGTGTCGGCGCCCATCGCGTACCACCAGCAGATGTTGGCGACGGTGTAACCGGGGTGGGCGCGGCGGGCGGCGTCCCAGATCTTGTCGCCGGCCACCAGGCCGTTGTGCTGGCGCCACAGCAGGACGTCGCCGAGTTCGCGGAAGTACCAGCCGTTGCCGACGATGCCGTGTTCGGCGGGGAGGGTGCCGGTGAGGAAGGTGGACTGGGCGGCGCAGGTGACGGCGGGCAGCACGGTGGACAGGGGCGCCCGCGAGCCGCTGTCGGCGAGGTCGCGGAGGCGTGGCATGTGGTCGAGGAGCCGGGGCGTGAGGCCGACGACGTCGAGGACGAGGAGTGGGGTCGGGCGGTCGCCGGCCGGGGGCCGCGCGTCGGTCACGGGAGCTCCTTCAGGCCGAGG
Organism: Streptomyces roseofulvus; assembly: GCF_039534915.1. Lineage (NCBI taxonomy): Bacteria > Bacillati > Actinomycetota > Actinomycetes > Kitasatosporales > Streptomycetaceae > Streptomyces > Streptomyces roseofulvus. The sequence goes on from NZ_BAAAWE010000001.1 coordinate 708,344, forward strand.
TCGGTGAGCAGGTCGCGGGCGAGGGCGAGTTCGGCGGCGATGCCGTCGGCGAGGCGGCCGCGGCTGCGGGGGCGCGCTCCGGGCGGGAGGGCCTGCCAGGTGTACGTCTCGACCTCCAGGTGACGGGTACGGGGGTGGGCGCCGCCGACCAGCAGGGCCAGGGCGTCCTTGAGGACGGGGAGCGTGGAGGTGAGCGGCGGGGCGGGCGGGGCGTGCAGGGGGACGTGGAAGTGGGCGCGCCAGGGGGCCGTGTCGGGCAGGACGCCCCCGGCGAGCGCTTCGGGCAGGTCGTCGGTGCCCCGGAGTCCGGCGGCGGTGGCCGTGCGGGTCTGGTGCAGGAAGCGCGGCTCGGCGTAGGCGGCGAGCGCGGCGCGTACGGCGGGGCGGTGGGGTTCCTCGGCGTGCAGGGCGGCGGAGAGCTGGGCCTTGGGGACGCGGATGCCGGCGGTGTCGAGTGCGGCGAGCGCCGTGGCCGGGTCCTCGAAGGAGGTCGCGAGGTGGCAGGTGTCGACGCAGACGCCGACACGGTCGCCGGGCAGGCCGGTGAGCGGTGCGATGGCGTCGGCGGTGGTCTCCACCACGCAGCCCGGCTCGGGTTCGAGGGCGATCCGCACGGACTTGCCGGTCAGCTCCTCCAGGGCGTCGAGCCGTTCCGTGAGGGTGGTGAGGGCGGCGCGGGCGGTGGCGGCGGCGCGCTCGTCGAAGCCGGTGCGCCAGGCGAGCGGCAGGGTGGAGACGCTTCCCTCCGTGACGTCCTCGGGGAGCAGGGCGGCGAGGAGGCGGGCGAGGTCGGTGGTGTGGGCGAGGCGCTCCGGCTCGGTCCAGTCGGGGCGGTACACGCGGTGCTTGACGGCGTCGGCGCCGAAGCCCTCGTAGGGGAAGCCGTTGAGGGTGACGACCTCGAGGCCGCGGCGGTCCAGCTCGGTCTGGAGCCCGCGCAGCGTCACCGGTTCGGCGGCCAGGGCGTGGACGGCGTCCCGGGCGAGCCAGAGGCCGATGCCGAGCCGGTCGCGGCCGAGCCGCCGGCGCACCGGCTCGCAGTGCACCCGGAGCTGGGCGAGGACGCCGTCGAGGGTCTCCGCGGGGTGGACGTTGGTGCAGTAGGAGAGATGGACGAGGGTCCCGTCGGGGTGGCGGAAGCGCACGGCTCTCCCCTCATTCCCCGCCGCGGAGCACCGAGTTGCCCTCGTGCAGGGCGTCCGGGGCGGGGACGTCGAGCCGGAGGCGGCCGCTGAGTCCGTAGAAGGCGACCGGGTTGCGCCACAGGACCAGGTCGACGTCGTCGTCGGTGAAGCCTGCGGCGAGCATGGCGTCGCCGACCTCGCGGGTCTTCAGCGGATCGCTTCTGCCCCAGTCGGCGGCCGAGTTGACGAGGATCCGTTCGGTGCCGAAGGCGCGCAGGACGGTCACCATGCGGTCGGTGTCCATCTTGGTGTCGGGGTAGACGGAGAAGCCGAGCCAGCAGCCGCTGTCCGCGGCGGCGGCGACGGTCGTCTCGTTGAGGTGGTCGAGCAGGGTCCGCTCGACGGGCAGGTCCGACTCGCGGACGACGTCGAGGGTCCGGTGGAGTCCGGCGAGCTTGTCCCGGTGCGGGGTGTGGACGAGGGCGGGCAGGCCGTGGTCGGCGGCGAGCTGGAGCTGGGCGGCGAGGGCGGTGTCCTCGGCTGGGGTCATCGCGTCGTAGCCGATCTCGCCGACGGCGACGACGGAGTCCTTGACGAGGTAGCGGGGCAGCTCGTCGAGGACGGGGGCGCAGCGCGGGTCGTTGGCCTCCTTGGGGTTGAGCGCGATCGCGCAGTGGTGGGAGATGCCGTACTGGGCGGCGCGGAAGGGCTCCCAGCCGAGCAGCGCGTCGAAGTAGTCGACGAAGCTGGCGGGCGAGGTGCGCGGCTGACCGAGCCAGAAGGCCGGTTCGACCACGGCGCGGACGCCCGCCGCGTACATCGCCTCGTAGTCGTCGGTGGTGCGCGACGTCATGTGGATGTGCGGGTCGAAGATGCGCATCACGGCTCCTCGGTCGGTACGCCGGTCAGGGTCAGGGCGTGGCGGAGGTCGCGGGGGACCTCCCGGCCCGCCGCGGTGCGTTCGGCGGCGTGGGCGGCGAGCATGCGGGCGAGTTCCGCGTCGCCGGACGCCCGGCGTGCCAGGTCCGCCACGGCGCTCAGCGGGACGCCGGTGAAGAGGCACTTCAGGACGGCGTGGCGCCAGGCGTGCGGGGGCAGGTGGGCGGCGGCGTACGGGCCGACGGCGGCGGCGATCAGCCGGGTGTCGTGCGTGCGCAGGGCGTCGTCCACGAGGGGGGTGGCCTCGGGGCCGTCGACGAGGGCGGGCAGGGCGTGGAGCACGGCGCGGCGCTCGGCGGCGCTGCCTTCCCGGTAGAGGCGGGTCAGCGTCGGGGGGTCGGCGCGGGCCTCGATCAGCAGCAGGGCCCGTACGGCGTCCGCTGCGTCCCGGCCGCAGTGCCGGCCGGCGGTGACGAAGCGGTGTTGCCAGGCGGGGTGGGGAGCGGGCCGTGCCTCCGGTGCCGTCGCCGCGCGGGCGGCGTCGGCCAGGGCCTCGGCGAACCAGGCGCGGGCGCGGTCGTCGGGCAGCCGTGCCGCGAGGTCCGCGCGGGTCGGGGACGGGGGTGACGTCAGCACGCGGGGGCTCCCTTCACGGCGGCCGCGGCCGCGTCGCGCAGGAACGCGGCGGATTCCGCGGCCAGGCGTGGGCCGGCGTGCGCGTGGCGGGGCAGTTCGACGACGGTGAGGCCCTGGTATCCGGTGGCCGCGAGGGCGTCGAGAACGGGCGGGAAGTCGATCTCGCCCTCGCCGAACGGCAGGTGCTCGTGCACGCCGCGCCGCATGTCCTCGATCTGCACGTGGCGCAGCCAGGGCGCCGCCGCCCGGACGCAGTCGGCCGGTGGGGCGGCCTCCAGGCAGTGGCAGTGGCCGATGTCGAGGGTGAGGCCGAGGGGTGCGGGGTCGCCGAGCGCGGCCCGCAGCCGGTGGAAGTCGTCGAGGGTGGCGAGGAGGTGCCCCGGTTCGGGTTCGATCGCGAGCGGCACGCCCGCGTCGGCGGTCGCGTCGAGCACGGGTGCCAGCGCCTCCGTCAGGCGCCGCCAGGCCGTGGCGTCGTCGGTGCCCGGAGGCGTGACGCCGCTGAAGCAGTGCACGGCGTGCGCCCCGAGGTCCGCCGCGACGCCGACCGCCGTGCGCAGCAGGCGGACCCGGGCGGCGCGGTCCCGCGGGTCGGCGTCCAGCAGCGAGGGACCGTGCTTGCGGCGCGGGTCGAGCACGTACCGGGCCCCGGTCTCGACGGTCGCGGTGAGTCCGAGCGCGCCGAGCCGGCGGGCGACCCGGGCGGTACGGGCGGCGAGGCCGGGGGCGAGCGGGTCCAGGTGCATGTGGTCGAGCGTGAGCCCGACGCCGTCGTACCCGAGGTCGGCGAGCAGCCCGAGGGCGTCGTCGAGACGGAGGTCGGTGAGGCCGTTGGTGCCGTACCCGAGGCGGAGTCGCTGCCGGTCGCTCATGTGGCGCTCACCTTCCGTGCGAGGCCGCGGGCGAGGGGGGCGAGCCCCAGCAGGGCGAGTCCGGTGCCGGTCGCCCCGGCGTGGGCCGCGAGCGCGGCCTGGAGCGGGATCAGGGCGCGGATGCCGCCGCCGACGGCGCGCTGGGTGAGCGGCGGGGACGGGTGGAGCGCGGCGTGGAGCAGGGGGACGGCGGTGGTGCCGGCGTACAGGGCGACGGGCAGCAGCGGTGCGAGCGCCGCCGTGCCGCCCGCCTTCCGCAGCGCTCCGCGTGCGGTGACGGCCCCGAGCGCGGACGTCGCCGCGAGGGCCCCGAGCGGGGCGAGCGTCGAACCCCCCTGCGCCTCGTGCCGGGAGACGGCGGTGACGGCGTACGTGTGGAGGGCGAGCGCACCCGCGGGCGCCGCGACCCGGAGCCCGGCGCGGGCCGCCGTCCCCCGCCGGGCGACCGGCGCCGGCGCGGCGCGGCCGGGGGTACGCCGGCGGAGTGCGGGCCGCGTGGCCGCCGCGCCCAGGACGAGGTCGAGGGCGCGGGCGGCGGCCATGGCGGCGGGGCCGGCGGACGTGTGCTTGAGGCGGAGGTCGTAGGCCCACACGAGTCCGGCCAGGGCCGTGGCCGCGGTGAGGGCCGGGCGGCCGGCGCGGGAGGCGAGGGCGAGACCGGCGGCGGTCAGCAGGCCGGCCGCACCCAGCGCCGCGGCCGGGGCGATCCGCCCGGAGGGCAGGGGGCGGTGGGGGCGGTCGACGGCGTCCTCCTCGCGGTCCGCCCAGTCGTTGAGCGCCATGCCCGCCTCGTACAGGCAGAGCGACGCGCCGACGGCGTACGCGGTCCCCCGGCCGGGCCGCACCCCGAGGGCCGCGGCGCCGGCGAGCGCGTCCCCGGGCACGCTGAACAGCGCGGAGACCCGGAGCAGTTCGGCCCAGGCCCGGATCCGACGGCCGGCCGGCAGCGGGCCGGGCGCGGGCGGCGGCACCGGGCCGCCCGGCGGCACGGGCGCGCCCCGCCGGGCGGGGAACGGGCGGCCGGGGCGCGTCACTTCGCCTCCCGCAGCCGGTCGGCGAGGGCCAGCAGCGCGGCGAACTGTTCCGCGAGGCCGGTGGGCCCGCCGTCCGGGTCCTTGAAGTAGAAGCCGAGTTCCGGGAGGGGCCCGGAGAGTCCGGCTTCGTGGGCGCGGGCGACCAGGCGGGCCAGGTCGAGGACGAGGGGCGCGGCGAGCGCGGAGTCGCAGCCCTGCCAGATGGTCTGGAGGATCATCCGCGAGCCGAGGAAGCCCTCGAAGGCGATGTGGTCCCAGGCGGTCTTCCAGTCGCCGAGCGCGGGGACGTCGTCGATGTGGACCCGGCCCTCCGGCCGGTGGCCGAGCGTCTCCGCCAGCACGCGTTCCTTGCCGGCGTTCTTCGCCGCCGCGGCGGCGGGGTCGGCCAGCGTCGCCCCGTCTCCCCCGCCGAGCAGGTTGGTGCCGGACCAGGCCCGTACGTCGAGGGCCCGCTGGACGAACATCGGGGCGAGCACGGACCGGAGCAGCGTCTGCCCGGTCTTGCCGTCGCGGCCCGCGTGGGGCAGTCCGGCGGCGAGCGCGGCGGCCGAGAGGTCCGGGGTGCGCAGGCCGGTGGACGGGGTGAAGTCGACGTAGGGGCAGCCGGCCCGGACGGCCGCGGCGGCGTAGAGGGAGCTGGGCGGCAGGCGTTCGGCGTCGGGCGGGGGCGTCGGCTCGGTGCTGGAGACGTTGACGACGACGACGCGTGCCAGTGCGTGGCGGTCGCGGAAGGACACCAGGTCGGCGGCGAGGTCGGCGATGAGGTCGGCATCGGAGCGGGGGTCGTCCGGCAGGGGGCCGCCGACGCGTATCTCCTCGTCGGCGGCGGCGAGTTCGGCGTGGACGGCGGCGGCGACGCCGTGCGGGAGCACGCCGGCGCCGGTCAGCTGCTCGGCGCGCTTGGGGAGCGGGCAGGACGCGAGGTCGTGGCCGCCGAAGACGAGCGCGGCCAGGGACGGCAGCCCAGTGCCGGCGAACGCGGCCGTCTCGGTGACCATGCCGGCCGCCGGGTGGAGTCCGGCGCGGACGGCGGCGCATCCGGCGACGGCCGTGGTCGCCACGGAGCCGCGTGCTCCGGCGAACCAGACTCCGGTGCGTGCGTGGGTGTCAGTCACGGGCTGCCTCCTTGCCAGATCGTTGGGTGCGTGCGGTGGAGGGCTGGGGGTGCGGCGCCCCGGCGGCGCGGGCCGGCGGGGCGGAGCGGGCCGCCCGACAGGGGGTGCGAGGGGCGGGGCACGGTGCGGTGTGGGCCCCTGCGCGGTCTCGGCGGGTGCGGGGGGGCGGACCTGAAGAGGCGGGGCCGGGGGGACGGGAGGGTCGCTCCCGGGCCGGCGGTGCGGGCGGGGGGAGCGAGGGCCGTGGTGGTGCTGTGAGGGGACCGTAGCCGCGTTCGTCCGTGGCCGAAAGCCCTTGCGCAGCAGATCGGTCGAACTTTCTCCCGCCTCAGGACAAAGCCGTCTGCGGGCAGGCCGGACCGCCCGGTGGCGCTCCTCGCCACCGGGCCCGGCCGGGAACTCCTACCGGTCGCCGCCGGAGAACGCGGCGTCGAACGAGGCCGACGGCGGGTCGAAGTCGAACCGCTTCAGATGCGCCAGCGCCTCGGGCGCGCCGGTGAGCCGGTCCATCCCGGCGTCCTCCCACTCGACGGACACGGGGCCCTGGTAGCCGATGGACCTCAGCATGCGGAAGACGTCCTCCCAGGGCACGTCCCCGTGCCCGGCGGACACGAAGTCCCAGCCGCGCCGGGGATCGCCCCAGGGCAGGTGGGAGCCGAGCCGCCCGTTGCGCCCGTCCAGGCGCTTGCGCGCCTCCTTGCAGTCGACGTGGTAGATCCGGTCCCGGAAGTCGTACAGGAAGCCGACCGGGTCGAGGTCCTGCCAGACGAAGTGGCTGGGATCGAAGTTGAGCCCGAACGCCGGCCGGTGGTCCACCGCCTCCAGGGCACGGTGCGTCGTCCAGTAGTCGTAGGCGATCTCCCCGGGGTGGACCTCGTGCGCGAAGCGGACCCCCTCGGCGTCGAAGACGTCGAGGACGGGGTTCCACCGCTCGGCGAAGTCCTCGTAGCCGCGCTCCACCATGCGCTCCGGCACGGGCGGGAACATGGCCACCAGGTGCCAGATGGAGGAGCCGGTGAAGCCGACGACGGTGTCGACGCCGAAGGCGGCCGCGGCGCGCGCGGTGTCCGCCATCTCCGCCGCGGCCCGCCGCCGCACGCCCTCGGGTTCGCCGTCGCCCCAGAGCCGGGCCGGCAGGATCCCCTGGTGCCGCTCGTCGATCGGGTGGTCGCAGACCGCCTGGCCCACGAGGTGGTTGGAGATCGCGAAGCACGTCAGGCCGTACTTGTCGAGCAGGGCGTGCCGGCCGGCCAGGTACGACGGGTCGGCGAGGGCCTTGTCGACCTCGAAGTGAGCGCCCCAGCAGGCGAGTTCGAGGCCGTCGTAGCCGAAGTCGCGGGCGAGCCGGCAGACCTCCTCCAGCGGCAGGTCGGCCCACTGGCCGGTGAACAGCGTGAACGGACGGGGCATGAGACCTCCAAAGGGTGTGCGGGCGGTCCGCTAGCGGACCTCGGCCGGCACGTCCTGGACGGGTGTGTAGACGGCGTTCTTCCGGGCGCTCTCCTCGACCGCGGCGAGCACCCGCTGGACCAGCAGCCCGTCGGCGAAGGACGGCGAGGGTTCGCTGCCGGTGCCGATCGCGGCGACCAGGTCGCGGGCCTGGTGGGTGAAGGTGTGCTCGTAGCCGAGGGCGTGGCCGGGCGGCCACCACGCCTCCAGGTACGGGTGCTCGGCCTCGGTGACGAGGATCCGCCGGAAGCCCGCGGTGACGGCGGGCTCGTGGTGGTCGTGGAAGCACAGCTCGTTGAGCCGCTCCAGGTCGAAGGCGAGCGAGCCCCGCTCCCCGTTGATCTCCAGCCGGAGCTGGTTCTTGCGGCCGGAGGCCATCCGGCTGGCCTCGAAGGTGGCGAGCGCGCCCGAGGCGAGCCGTGCGGTGAAGACGGCCGCGTCGTCGACGGTCACCGGTCCGCGCGGGCCACCGGTGGCGGCCTGGCCGGACGGCACGGCGAGTCCGGCGGCCGCGGCCGTGAGCCGGGGCCGTTCCCGTACGAAGGTCTCCGTCTGGGCGGACACCCCGACGATGGGCTCTCCCGCCAGGTACTGCGCGAGGTCGACGATGTGCGCCCCGAGATCGCCCAGCGCCCCCGACCCGGCGTGCTCGCGCTCCAGCCGCCAGGTCAGCGGGAAGTCGGGGTCGACCAGCCAGTCCTGGAGGTAGGTCACCCGGACGTGCCGCAGGGTGCCGAGCCGCCCCTCGGCGATGAGCCGTCGGGCGTACGAAAGGGCGGGCACGCGCCGGTAGTTGAAGCCGACCATCGCCACCTGGCCGCGGGCGCGGGCGGCCTCGGCGGCGGTGGCCATGGCCTCCGCCTCGGCCACCGAGTTGGCGAGCGGCTTCTCGCACAGGACGTGCTTGCCGGCCTCCAGGGCCGCGATCGCGATCTCCGCATGGCTGTCCCCCGGGGTGCAGATGTCGACCAGGTGCACGTCGTCCCGGGCGATCAGGGCACGCCAGTCCGTCTCCGCCGCCGCCCAGCCGTGCCGCCGGGCGGCGGACCGGACGGCGGCCGCGTCCCGGCCCGCGATCGCCGCGAGGACGGGCCGCAGCGGCAGGTCGAAGACCCGGCCCACATTGCGCCAGCCCTGGGAGTGCGCGGCGCCCATGAACGCGTACCCCACCATGCCGATGCCGAGCCCGGGCGGCGAGGTCGCGTCACTGTCCCGCTGTTCCATACGGTTCCTCCTGGTCAGAGAGTCACTGACTCGTCGGTGTGCTGCGGGGCCGGGCATCCCCCCGGGAGCCCGGACCCGGTCAGTTGAAGCCGGTGGGCAGGTAGTCGTCGACGTTCTCCTTGGTGACGACCGCCGAGTAGAGGGTCAGCGAGGACGGGATCTCCAGCTCCGCCAGACCGCCCACGCCCTTGCCCTGGCCGAGCGCGCGGGCCAGGTCGATGGCGGACGCCGCCATCGTGGGCGGGTAGAGGACGGTGGCCTTGAGGACGCCGGTGCCGGCCTTGATGGCGTCCATGGCGGACTTCGCCCCGGCGCCGCCGACCATCAGGAAGTCGTCGCGGCCGGCCTGCGCGATGGCGCGCAGCGCGCCGACGCCCTGGTCGTCGTCGTGGTTCCACAGCGCGTCGAACGCGGGCTGCGCCTGCAGCAGTTGGGCCATCTTGGCCTGGCCGGACTCGACGGTGAAGTCGGCGGCCTGGCGGGCGACCTTGGTGATGTTGGGGTAGTTCTTGAGGGCGTCGTCGAAGCCCTGGGTGCGCTGCCGGGTGAGTTCGAGGTTGTCGAGGCCGGCGAGTTCGACGACCTTGGCGTTCGGCTTGTCCTTGAGCTGCTCGCCGATGTAGGTGCCGGCGTTGAGCCCCATGCCGTAGTTGTCGCCGCCGATCCAGCAGCGGTAGGCCTGCGGGGAGGCGAAGACGCGGTCCAGGTTGACGACGGGGATGCCGGCCCGCATCGCCTGGAGGCCGACCTGGGTGAGCGCCTTGCCGTCGGCGGGCAGGATGACGAGGACGTCGACCTTCTTGTTGATGAGGGTCTGCACCTGGCCGATCTGGGCGGCGGTGTCGTTGGAGCCCTCGGTGATCTCCAGGGTGACGTCGGAGTACGTCGCGGCGCGCGACCTGGCGTTCTGGTTGATGGCGTTGAGCCAGCCGTGGTCGGCCTGGGGGCCGGCGAAGCCGATGGTGACGGGCTTGCCGGGCTTGTCCTCGGCGGCCGGGGTGTTGCCGGCTGCCGGCTGTTCCTGCTGCTTGGGCTCGTTGCTGGTGCAGGCGGTCAGCAGCGCTCCGGCGGAGACGGCGGCGGTGCCGAACAGAAGTCCTCTGCGGCTGGGGGCGGTTCGGGACATGGCGGATCAACCCTTCGGCTGGGCGGGGCGGTTCGGTTCGGGGGTGGAAGGCGTCGAGCAGGCGCGGGTCAGGCGTCGCCGCCGCGCAGGGTCCGGCGCTGGACGAGGACGGCGGCCACGATGATCGCGCCCTTGGCGATCTGCTGGACCGCCGTCTCCAGGTTGTTGAGGGCGAAGATGTTGGTGATGGTCGTGAAGATCAGGACGCCGAGGACGGAGCCGACGATGGTGCCGCGGCCGCCGCTGAGGAGGGTGCCGCCGATGATGGCGGCGGCGATGGCGTCGAGTTCGTACAGGTTGCCGTTGGTGTTCTGGCCGGATCCGGCGAGGACGATGAGCATGAACGCGGCGATCCCGCAGCACAGGCCGGAGAACAGGTACAGGTACAGGCGCTGCCGGCGCACGTCGATGCCGGCGAGCCGGGCCGCCTCCGCGTTGCCGCCGACGGCGACGGTGCGACGGCCGAACGTGGTCCGGTTGAGCAGCAGCCATCCGACGACGGTCACGGCGGCGAAGACGAGGACGAGCGGCGGCACGCCCAGCACGTAGGCGTCCTTGACGCCGAGGTCGAGGACCTCGGTCACGGTCACCATCTGCGTCCTGCCGTCGGTGATCTGGAGGGCGAGGCCCCGGGCGGAGGCCAGCATGGCCAGGGTGGCGATGAACGGCACCATGCCGCCGTACGCGATCAGCAGCCCGTTCACGAGACCGCAGCCGACGCCGACGAGCACCGCGGTGAAGAGGATGCCCGCGAAGCCGAACTCCTGGGTCGCCACGGTCGTCGCCCACACCGAGGCGAGGGCCACGATCGCGCCGACCGACAGGTCGATGCCGCCGCTGGTGATGACGAACGTCATGCCGACGGTGACGACGCCGATGACCGACGCCTGGGTCAGGACGAGCTGGAGGTTGCTGGTGGCGAGGAAGGAGTCGGGCTGGGTGACGCCGCCGACGGCGACGAGGGCGACGAGGACGCCGAGCAGCGACAGGCTGCGCACGTCCCACCGCATCAGCGCCGGTCGGCGGGTCCGCTTCCCGGCGGTGCCGGAGGAGGTGTCGGAGGTGCTTCCGGAGGCGCTGTCCGAGCTGCTTTCGGCGGCGGACATCGGCGCGTCCTTCCGCGCGGCGGAGGCCGGCTGCGTCATGGCGTCGGGTTCCCTTCCATCACGAGATCGAGTACGCGGTGCTCGTCGAGCTCCCGGGCCGGTGCCGTGTGCACGACGGAGCCCTCGCGGAGCACCAGCACGCGGTCGGCGAGTCCGAGGACCTCGGGAACCTCGCTGGAGACCAGCAGGACCGCCAGCCCTTCGTCGGCCAGCCGGCGGATCACGGCGTACAGCTCCGCCCGGGCGCCGATGTCGACGCCCCGGGTCGGTTCGTCGAGGAGCAGCACCTTGCAGCCGCGCAGCAGCCAACGCGCGAGCACGGCCTTCTGCTGGTTGCCGCCGGACAGCGTCCTGACCGCCGCGTCCGGGTCGTCGGGCCGCAGCGACAGCTCGCGCACCGCGCCGTGCGCGGCGGCCCGTTCGGCACGCCGGTCGAGCCAGCCCGCCCGGGCGTAGCGGGAGAGGGTGGCGACCGAGACGTTGCTGCCGACGGACTCCAGCATCAGCAGGGCCTGCGCCTTGCGTTCCTCGGGCGCCAGTCCGATGCCGGCCCGGACGGCGGCGCGGACGCTGCCGGGGCGCAGCGGGACGCCGTCGACGAGGACGCGGCCGGCGTCGGGCCTGCGCGCCCCGTAGATCGTCTCCAGGATCTCGCTGCGGCCGGAGCCGACCAGTCCGGCGAGTCCGACGATCTCCCCGGTCCGCAGGGCGAGGTCGAGGGGGGCGAACTCGCCGCGCCGGGTGAGGCCCTCGACCCTGAGGACGGGGTCCCGGGCGGCGGCGCCGTCGGTTCCTCCGGCTCCCTCTTCGGGGCGGTCGGGGAAGACGTGCTCGACGGTGCGGCCGGTCATGAGGGAGACGATGTCCCGGGTCGGGGTGGTGTCCGCCGGCAGGCCGCCGGCGACGGAGCGGCCGTCCTTCAGGACCGTGACCCGGTCGCCGATGCGGCGGATCTCCTCCAGCCGGTGGGAGATGTAGACGACGGCGACGCCGTCGGCGGTGAGTTCGGCGACGATCCGGAAGAGGTTGTCGACCTCGTCGGGGTCGAGCGCGGCGGACGGCTCGTCCATGACGATCAGCCGCACCTCGTGGGAGAGCGCGCGGGCCATGGAGACGATCTGCTGCTGCGCGGCGGACAGTTCGCCGACGTGCCGGGCCGGATCGATCTCCGGGTGCCCGAGGCGTTCCAGGAGACGAGCGGCGGCCGCGCGTGCCCGGGCCCCGCGGACGACGAACCCGGCGGAGGTCGGCTCGTTCCCGAGGAACACGTTCTCGGCGACGGACAGGCCGCCGACCAGGTCCAGCTCCTGGTAGATCGTGGCGATCCCGAGCCGCATGGCCGCGATCGGCGAGGCCGGGGAGACCGGTTCGCCGCCCCAGGTGATCTCGCCGCCGTCGGGCTGGTGGGCTCCGGCGAGGACCTTGATGAGCGTCGACTTTCCGGCGCCGTTCTGGCCGAGGAGGCAGTGGACCTCGCCGGCCTGGACTTCGAGGTCCACGCCGTCCAGGGCGCGGACGCCGGGGAAGGACTTGGTGATGCGGTGCATCGTGAGCAGTGGTGGGAGTGTTGCCATCGGGATCCCCTCGGCGGGTACGGCCGTGAGCGGGCAGGGCGGAGCGGGGCGCGGTGAGCGCCGTGGGAGGAGAGGGAGCGGGCGAGGGGCTCGGGGCCCCGCGGCTCGGCCGTTGCCGGCGCGTGCGGGGGCGAGCGGGCATGGCTGACAGCCACGGGACCGTTGCGTGGTGCGGGCGTGCGGCGGTGCGGTGACGCTGTGGGTGCGGTGTCGCTTCCGGCGCGGTGGCGCCTCTGGCGGTGCGGTGGGCCGGTGAGGACGGTGGTGCCGGGTCGTGCGGTGGTACGGGCCGTCTGCGGTGGTACGTGCGGTGGTACGGGGCCTCGGCGTGCGGCGTGCCGCCGCCGGAGGAGTCGGGGGCCGGGCGGGGCCCGGCCGGGTCAGGCGGGTGAGAAGACGTGATCGCTGATGAGGCGGGCCGCGCCGATCACTCCGGCGGTGGGGCCCAACTCGCCCAGCACGATGGGGAGGTTGCCGGTCGCGAGCGGCAGCGACTGGCGGTAGACCTGGGTGCGGACGCTGGCCAGCAGGGTGTGGCCGAGCCCGGTGACACCGCCGCCGATGACGACGAGTCCCGGGTTGAAGAAGCTGACGAGCCCGGCGATGACCTGGCCCAGCCGCTGTCCGCCCTCGCGGATCAGCTCCAGGGACACGGTGTCGCCCGCCGCCGCTGCCGCCGAGACGTCCGCGGCGGTCAGCTCGCCGGCCGCCTCCAGTCGCGCGGCGAGCTGCGCCGACCGGCCCGAGCGCGCCGCGTCCTCGGCGTCCCGGGCCAGCGCCGCGCCGCTGAAGTGGGCTTCCAGGCAGCCCAGGTTGCCGCAGGCGCAGGCCCGTCCGTCCGGCTGGACCTGAATGTGCCCGATGTCGCCGGCGCTGCCCGTCGTACCGCGGTACACCTGGCCGCCGATCACGATGCCGCAGCCGATGCCCGTACCGATCTTGACGCAGAGGTAGTCGCCGACGGAGCGGGCGACGCCCGCGTGCTGCTCCCCCATCGCCATGAGGTTCACGTCGTTGTCGACCATCACCGGGCAGCCGAGGTCCTGGCTGAGGGCCTCGCGGACGGGGAAGCCGTCCCAGCCGGGCATGATCGGCGGCGCGACGGGCACGCCCTCGGGAAAGCGGACGGGGCCGGGGACGCCGATGCCCGCGCCGTCGAACCCCTCCGCGACTCCCGACGCCTTCAGTTTGTCCGCCATGGCCAGCACCCGTTCGAAGACGGCGACGGGCCCTTCACGGACGTCCACGGGCTGGTTCAGGTGGCCCAGGACCTCCAGTTCGGCGTTGGTGACGGCGACGTCGATCGAGGTGGCCCCGATGTCGACCCCGAGGAACCGCAGCGCCGGGGCGAGCCGGAGGTTGTGCGAGCGGCGTCCGCCGCGCGAGGCGGCGAGCCCGTCCGCGACCACCAGCCCCGTCTCCAGCAGCCGGTCCACCTCGACCGCCAGCTTGGAACGGGACAGGTCCACCAGATCGCCCAGCTGCGCACGGGAGTTGGGGCCTCCGTCACGCAACAGGCGCAGCAGTCGCGCCTGGTGCACGTTCGCGGGTCGAGCGGTCATCCGTCTCACGAATCCCTCCCCTCCCCCGCCTCCGGCTGGGGGCGCGCCGGCCTGTCCGGTGGTTCACCCGTCGGGCTTTCGAGAGGAACGTAGCAGCGCTTCACCGGCCTGGGAACTACTTGAGCAGGAAACGGCCACGACTTCTTCCACTCCCGGGACAAAGAGTCCGGCCCGGAACGCCGAGACGGCCCCCTCCGAGAGAAGGGGGCCGTCTCCACCGCGGGTGCGGGGGTGGATCAGGGGGCGATCCTCAGGAGCTTGTTGGCGGTGCCGGCGGCGGGGTTCTTGATGGCGTCGGCGGTGGCCGCTCCGGTGAGCGCGGCGGCCGTGTCGGCCGGGGTCGCCGTCGGATGGGCGGCCAGATAGAGGGCCGCGGCGCCGGCCACGTGGGGTGCGGCCATCGACGTGCCGGAGATCGTCTTGACCCCGGTGTCGCTGTCGTTCCAGGCCGAGGTGATCTCCGAGCCGGGGGCGTAGAGGTCCACCACCGCACCGAAGTTGGAGAAGTCGGACTGCTCGTCGTCCTTGGTGCTGGACGCGACGGTGAGGGCTTCCGGAACCCGGGAGGGCGAGCCCTGTCCGGCGTCGGAGGACTCGTTGCCCGCGGCGACCGCGAAGGTGACGCCGGCGGCGATGGCGCGCTGGACCGCCGCGTCGAGCGCCTCGTCGGCGCCGCCGCCGAGGCTCATGTTGGCGACCGAGGGACCGGCGTGGTTCTTGGTCACCCAGTCGATGCCGGCGACGACCTGCTCGGTGGTGCCGGATCCGTTGTCGTCGAGGACGCGGACGGCGACGATCTTCGCCTTCTTGGCGACGCCGTGGGAGGCTCCGGCGATCGTCCCGGCGACGTGGGTGCCGTGCCCGTTGCCGTCGTCGGCCGAGCCGTCGTTGTCGACGGCGTCGAAGCCGTGGGTCGCGCGGCCGGCGAAGTCCTGGTGCGAGACCCGGACGCCGGTGTCGATCACGTACGCCGTCACACCCTCCCCGCCGCCGTCGGGGTACGTGTACTTCTCGTCGCCGGCGGTGTCGGCCTGGTCGATCCGGTCGAGGCCCCAGGACGGGGGCTTCTCCTGGGTCTCGTTGATGGTGAAGCGCTTGTTCTGGACGACCGTCCCGACGGCGGGGTCGGCCGCGAGCCGCTTCGCCTCCTGCACCGTCAGGCCGGAGGCGGAGAAGCCGTTCACCTCCGAGCCGTAGGCGCGGTCGAGCGTGCCGCCGTACTTCTTCGCCAGCGCCTCCTTGTTCGCGGATGCGTCGAGGATGACGACGAAGCTGCCGTCGACGGCGCCGGGTGCGCCGAGTCCGTGCACCGTTCCCTCGGCGGGAGCGGAGGCGCCGGCCAGGTTGGCGGCGAACAGTGCCGCGGCGGCGGAGCCCGCCACACCTGTGGCTATGGCAGCGTGACGAAGGCCGCGGGATCGCTTGTGAGTTGCCATGAAGGGAGATCTCTCCTCGTGTTGACGTGTGGGGCGTCAAACGTTCGAGAGAACCTTGTGCGGATTGGCAGGAGCAAATCAAGTCCAGATCATGACGCGGCGTTATTCAACAAGCTTTCTTAAAACCGCCTCCGCATCCCCTCCATGACGTTCACGCCTTCCGACGCCCTCCCCCGCGGAACGGGCACAGCCGTCCGAGGGGGAGCGGACCGGCCGCCCACCGGCCGCGCGGTCCGCTCCCCCGGGGCGCGTCGTCAGGAGGCCGGGACCTCGTCCACGAAGGACGTGCCGGCGCCGCGCAGGGCGGCGACCTTCGCGGCGACCTGGGCCGGGGTGAGGACCTGGTCCTTGACGTGCAGGACGTAGTCGACCTGCTGGTCGTAGGCGCGGGGGGTGGTGGAGGTCTGCCCGTTGAGGTCGATCAGCCACTGGTTGAAGTTGATGGACATGGGCCGCTCGGGCAGGTAGGCGGCGTCGTGGGTGCCGAAGAGGGCGCCGTCGACGTAGTAGGTGATCCTGCTGTTGTCGATGGTGACGACCAGGTCGTGCCATCCGGCGTAGCTGGTGCGGCTCTCGCTGTGCTGGTTGACCGCCTGCCAGGGATCCGGGTTGTAGGTCTCCCAGGAGGTCGTGTACAGGATGTTGGCGGGCTCGCCCCAGCCGCCGTTGGGCAGGTACTCGAAGTCGTACTCGGCGTAGTCGTCGGCCATCGGTGCCTTGAGGTCGTTGATGGTGAAGAAGGTCTGGACGACGCGGTCACCGTCGGGGCCGTACTTCGGGGCGTCCGAGAACCTCACCCGGGCCGCGTAGGTGCCGTTCCTGAACTTGCTCGTTTTGGTGAGGACTTCGGTGTGGACGGTGGTGGATCCGGTGCCGGCGCTGGAGGTCTCCAGGTTCATCACGGTGCTGCCGTTCTGGGTGGCGAAGGTGACCTTCGAGGGGTCCCAGGTGGCGCCGGGGACGCCGGGGCCGCCGGAGTTGGAGCGGACGTTCCAGCCGTGGGAGGCGAGGGCCGGGTCGGTGTGCGAGGTGTAGGAGAAGTCGTCGAAGAGGGTCTGGCCGCCGCCGGTCGGCGGGTCGGTGGGCGGGTCGGTCGGGGTCGGCGGGTCGGTCGGCTCGTTCCCGGCGGGGGCGGTGCCCCAGACGGCGGCGCCGGCGATCTGCGCCGTGACCTTGCTCCAGTCGGCGTAGGCGGTCCGGGCGCCGGAGAAGGAGTAGTCGTCGCTCTGGTTCAGGGGCTGCCAGCCGGCCTGGTAGAAGCGGAGCTGCATGTCGCCGGTGTCGGCGCCGGGGGCGAGGGAACCGGCCGCGGGCGTGAAGCCGATCTCCAGGTAGCGGTCGGCCGTGGCGGTGGGACGGGCGAGGGTGCCGAAGGTGCCGGTGACGACCGCGCAGCCCTTGACGGCCCAGGAGCAGGCGAAGCGGTACGAGGCGGTCGGGGAATCGGCCTTGAAGTAGTAGCGGATCTTGACCTGGCTCAGCTCCACGGCGGTGGTGCCGGTGTTGCGCACCTTGAACCAGGGCTCGCTCTGGTCGGCGGTGGCACCGGAGGCGCTGGTGCGGTACTGGACGGCGAGGCCGTCGCCGGGGGCGGCGGAGGCGGTGGTGAGGGGGAGGGCGGCCAGTGCGGCGCTGCCCGCGAGGGCGGTCAGCGCGAGGGCCGCCCGGGTGCTGCGGCTGGTGGTACGGGTACTCATCCGGCGGTTTCCTTCCGTTCGCTCCCGCCGTCCGGCGGGAGGGTTCGTGGGGGGGGCGGGCGCGGCACGCGTCAGGCGGGGGCGGGTGCCGTCCGGTCCCGGAGGGTGTCGTGGGGGACGCCGAGCGCGGTGAGCCGCGCGCGGTGCCCGTCCATCCGGGTGCGGAAGTCGGGCCAGTCGTGGTGCGGGTTCCAGGCCCGCTCGGCGAGGGCGCACAGGCGGGGGTAGGTGAGGTACTCGATGTGGTCGGAGGTGGGGACGAACTCGGTCCACAGCTGTCCCTGCGCCCCGAGGACCCGTCCGGCGAGCTCCGGCGCGCCGTCGGGCGGCAGCAGGTCGAGGTCGTACACGGTCCGCAGATCGAGGCTGTGGCCCGGCTGGGCGGGGGGTTCGCCGGGGCCGGGGCCGCGCGCGTAGTCGAAGTAGACGCGGCGGTGGTCGGCGTGGACGACGTCGTGGCCCCGGCGGGCAGCCGCCCAGGCGTGCTCCGGGGTGCGCCAGCTCATCACGGTGCACTCCGGGGGCAGGACGGCGCCGTCCTCGGCCCAGGCGACCGGGCGACGGCCCGCCCGGAGGACGTGGTCGGCCATCCGTCCCAGGAACCAGCCGTGCAGGTGGCGGGGGCCGGCCAGTCCCTCGCGTGTGGCGCGGGCGATCGCCGCGGGGCTGGACTCCCATTCCTCGGTGGGGACTTCGTCGCCGCCGAGGTGGACGTACGGGGAGGGGAAGAGGTCCATCGTCTCGTCGAGGACGGTCCGGAAGAAGTCGAGGACGTGGTCGCCGACGCCGAGCACGTTGCTGCAGACGCCCCATCGGGTCCAGACGTCGAGGGGCCGTTCGGGGTGGTTGCCGAGCACCGGGTAGGCGGCGAGCGCGGAGCGCACGTGGCCGGGCACGCCGATCTCCGGGACGACCGTGACGCCCCGGGCGGCGGCGTACGCGACGAGCCCGGCCAGGTCGGCGCGGGTGTACGCGCCGCCGTGCGGGCGGCCGTCGAAGCGGTCGCTGCCGGCGGGGCCGACCATCGACTCCGCGCGTCGGCCGCCGACTTCGGTGAGCCGCGGGTAGGCGGTCACGGGCATGCGCCAGCCCTGGTCGTCGGTGAGGTGGAGCTGGAGCAGGTTGAGCTTGTGCAGGGCGAGGAGGTCGACGAAGCGGTGCAGGTACGTCACGGGCTGGAAGTGCCGGGCGACGTCGAGCAGCATGCCGCGCCAGGGGTGGGCGGGAACGTCGGTGATCTCCACTCCGGGAAGTGCGACGCCGCCGCCGGCCGGCGCGGACAGGGCCTCGGCAGGCAGGAGTTGACGGATCGTCTGGACGCCGCGGAGGAGCCCGGTGGGGCTTGCGGCGCGGAGCAGGGCGCCGTGCGGGGAGACGGTGAGTCCGTACCCCTCGTCACCGAGTCCGGTGAGGGCGGGGTCGAGGGCGAGGACGAACGCGCCGTCGTCGGCGGCGTCGAGGCGCAGCCCGGTGGCGGTCTCCAGATAACCGCCCAGGAGGTCGGCGGCCCGCTCGGCGCCCGGGGCGACGCGCAGGCGGGTGGTGGCGTCGAGGGGGAAACGGCCGGGGCGCGGGGAGAGCCGGCGGGGTCGGGGGACGAGGGTGAGGTCGGGGCGCGGGTGCGGGTGCGCGGGGCGTGGCAGGTCCACGGGGCTTGGTCTCCGGTGTGCGGGGCGCGGAAGGGGGCGGGGTCGGGTGCTCCGGTCAGCCCTTGACGCCTCCGGCGGTGAGGCCCGAGGTCACATGGCGCTGGAGGGCGAGGAAGACGACCAGCGCGGGCAGGGCGAAGAGGGTGGAGGCGGCCATGGTGGCGCCCCAGTCGGTTCCGAAGGTGGTCTGGAAGGAGGAGAGCCAGACCGGCAGGGTGCGGTTGTCCTGCTGCTTGATGATGAGGAAGTTGGCGAAGGTGAACTCGTTCCAGGCGGTGATGAAGCCGAAGAGCGAGGTGGCCATCAGGCCGGGGGCGAGCAGCGGGAAGGCGATCCGGCGGAAGGCGCCGACGCGGGTGCAGCCGTCGACCTGTGCCGCTTCCTCCAGTTCGGGCGGGATGCCGGCGAGGAAGCCGCGGAGCACCACCACCGTGAACGGCAGCGTGATCATGAAGTAGACGAGGGTGAGGGTGGGCAGCCGGTCGAGCATGCCGGTGTCGCGGGAGATGATGTAGACCGGGATGACGAGGGACTCCCAGGGCGCCATCTGCGCGATGAACACCGCGAGCATGAACGCGCGGCGACCGCGCCAGCGCAGCCGGGCCACGGCGTACGCGGCGCCGAGCGCGACGACCAGGGAGAGAAGGACGGCGCCGAGGGTGACCAGGACGCTGTTGCGCCAGAAGAGGGCGAAGCCGTCGGCCTGGACCGCGGTGCGGAAGTGGTCGAAGGTCCACGCGTCCGGGATCAGGCGGGGCTCGTACGACTGGAGGTCGCGGGACGGCCGGAAGGCGGACGTGACCATCCAGTACACCGGGAAGAGGCAGAGCGTCACGGTCAGCGCGGCCGCCAGGCGCAGCGGCAGCCCGCGGAGGGCGCGGCGCGGGGCGGGTCCGCGGGTCGTGGTCACAGGTGCTCCCCTTCCTGGCGGAACAGTTGGCGGAAGTAGAGGACGAGGACGCCGCTCATCAGCAGGACGGTGACCATGGAGGCGGCCGATCCGAGGTCGTAGCGCTGGCTCGCGAGGGCGGTCTGCACGGCGTACACCGGCAGGATCGTGGTCGCGTCGCCCGGTCCGCCGCGGGTCATGACCCAGATCTGGACGAACGCCTTGAAGGTCCAGATGACTTCGAGGGAGACCACCAGCATGAAGATCGGCCGGACGAGGGGGAAGGTGACGGAGCGGAAGACGCGGGCGGCTCCGGCGCCGTCGAGGCGGGCGGATTCGTAGAGCTCCGCGGGGACGGTGGTGAGGGCCGAGTAGAGGGTGATGGCGGCGAACGGCACGGACTGCCAGACGACGAGGACGACGAGGATGGTGAAGGCGGAGCCGCCGTCGGCGAACCAGGTGTGGCCCTCGAAGGAGGTGAGGCCGAGGTCGGTGAGGGTTTCGTTGACGATGCCGAACTCGGAGTGGAACAGCCACTGGAAGACGGTGGTGGCGGCCACGACGGGCACCGCCCACACCAGGACCAGCGAGCTGAGGACGACGGCCCGGCCGGTCCTGCCGAGCCGTTCGATCATCAGGGCGACGAGCGTCGAGAGGATCATGATGGCGAGCACGTTGACGGCCATGAAGAGGAAGGTGCGGCGGACCACCTCCCAGAACCGCGGGTCGCCCAGCAGGGTCTGGTAGTTGCGCAGCCCCACGAACTCAGCGTGGCCTCTGATGAGTTCGCGGAGCCGGAAGTCCTGGAGGGAGATGAGCAGGGCCCGGCCGAACGGATAGAGCAGGAGGTAGAGCATGCCCAGGACGGCGGGCGCGACGAGCAGGTAGGGGCCGAGGGCGGGGCGGCGTCCGCGGGGCGGACGCCGGCGGGCGGTGGTGGGCATCCGTCAGGAACCGCTGTTCAGGGTGGTGGTGAGGGACTGCGCCGCCCTGGCCGCTTCGGTCGCCGCGTCGCGGCCGGTGAGGACGGCGGTCATGTAGTCCTTGATGGGGTTCTTGGCCTCGACGGCCGCCCACTGGGGCGTGTTGGGGGTGGCGTGCCCGTTGGCGGCGCCGACCGCCATGGCCGCGGCGCCGGGGTCGGAGGCGACGGCGGTGGCGAGGGTGGTCCGGTTCGGGACGTAGCTCATCGCGAGGGCGAGCTTGGTCTGCCAGGTGTCGCCGGTGAGCTCCTTGACGAAGGTGTACGCCTCCTCCTGGTGCCGGGCGGCGGCGGGCACGACCAGGTCGGATCCTCCGGTGAAGACGGCGCCGGGCTTGTCGGCGGTCTTGCCGGGGATCGGGAAGAAGCCCAGCTTGCCCTTGAGCGCGGGGTTCTTCTGCGCGATGACGCCGGCGCCGCCGGGGGTGGCGATGACCTGGGCGACCTGCCCCTTGGCGACGATGTCCGCCTGGAGGGGGCGGGACTCGTCGGAGTCCTTGGGGCCTCGGCCGAGGGCCTGGAGCCGCTGGTAGAACG
Organism: Streptomyces roseofulvus; assembly: GCF_039534915.1. NCBI lineage: Bacteria > Bacillati > Actinomycetota > Actinomycetes > Kitasatosporales > Streptomycetaceae > Streptomyces > Streptomyces roseofulvus. The sequence goes on from NZ_BAAAWE010000001.1 coordinate 729,235, forward strand.
CCATGGCTCTCGCCGCTTCGGGACTGTCCAGGCCGCCCTTCCACCGGCCGCCCTCCTGGACGGCGAGGTCACCGCCCTCGTCCCAGACGAAGCCGGCGAGGGCGTACCAGTTCTGGCCGGGGAGGTAGATGCCCTGCACGCCGTTCTCGTTCAGCTTCTCGGTGGCGGCGAGCCACTGGTCGCGCGTCCTGATCTTCGTGGCGTCGATGCCGGCCCGCCGGAAGAGGTCGGTGCGGTAGATGACGACCCGGTTGGCGGCGTAGTAGGGGATGCCGTACTGCCGGCCCTCCCAGGCGCCCGGTTCGGCGAGCCCCTCCAGCCAGAACTCGCCGTCGAGGTCGTCGACCCTGTCGGTGAAGTCGGTCAGTCCGCCGCTCTGGGCGTACTGAGCGACCTGGGTGTTGCCCACCTCGATGACGTCGGGGGCGTCGTTGCTGGCCAGGGCGGCGGTGACCTTCTCCCCTATGCCTTCCCACTCCTGGATCTGGATCCTGAGGTCGATCTCCGGGTGGGCCTTCTCGAAGCCGGCCTCGAACTCCTTCTGGAAGGCGTCCGAGACGCTGTCGCGCATCAGCCAGACGTCGAGGACGGTGGGGCCGCCGGCGTTCTGCTCGCCGGGCGAGGAGCAGGCGACGAGTCCGGTGCTCAGCAGCGTGGCGGTGAGCAGGGCGAGGGGGCGGTGCTTCACGGTTCACCTCTGGGGGCCTGGGAGCGATGGAACCCCGAGCTGACCACTTGCCCGCCAGGGGTTTACCAGTTGGCGCGAGATGAAGGTGGCATGGACCAATGATGCCGTCAACCCCCGCAACACAGAGGGGTTTTGGCCATCGACCGGCCGGATGCCGCCCCATGACGCCGCGGCGGCAGCGTCATTGATACTTGACCAGTGGACCAGTTATGGTTGACCAGCGAACTTCCCGACGACGAACGAGAGCCCCGTATGGAGATCGACGCGGCAGCCTCCGGCGCGATGCTCAAGCGCGAGCGGGTCAGGGACGCCATCCTCGAACTCATCGAGGCACGCCGCCCCGGCGACGCGATCCCCTCCGAGCGGACCCTCTGCGCGAGCCTGGGCGTCTCGCGCCCCACCCTGCGGGCGGCGGTGGACGAGCTGGTCGTCGCGGGCCTGCTGGTCCGCGAGCACGGGCGCGGCATGTTCGTCGCCGCGGAGAAGATCACCCAGGAGCTGGTCTCCGACCGGCACTCCTTCAGCCTTCCGCAGGCCGGCGGGGTGTGGACCAGCCGGCTCCTGGAGTTCAGCACCCTCCCGGCCGGCGCCCGCGTCAGCCGCAAGCTGCGCGTCTCCCCCGCCGCCGAGATCCTCTACGTCGCCCGCCTCCGCCTCGTGGACGGCTCCCCCATGGCGATCGAGCACCTGCACGTACGGGCCGATCTGGTGCCCGGCCTGACCAGGGGGGAACTGGAACAGGGCGACCTGTACGAGCACCTCCGCGACCGGCACGGGGTCCGGGTCAGCGAGGCGGTCCAGTCCATCGAACCCACGGTCGTCACCCGCGCCGAAGCGGACCTGCTCGACGTCCCGGAACTGTCCCCGGCCCTCCTCTTCGAGCGGCTCACGACGGACGACCGCGGCCGTCCGGTGGAGTACGTGCACTCGCTCTACCGCGGCGACCGCTACCGCATCGTCTCGCGCCTCACCCTCGGTGGCCACGACGAACAGCCGGCCGGGAAGGAAGGCCACCACCCGGGCATCCCGCCGGGCGACTTCACCGGCGGCGACCCGGTGCCCTTCTCGACGCGCGGCGTCGTCCAGCAGAACCCGTGAGGGGAGTCCGGCAGAATCCGTGAACGGCGTCCCGCAGGCACCGTGAGCGGCCGTGAAGGGCATCCGGCGGAATCCGTGAACGGCGTCCGGCAGAACCCGTGAACGGCGTCCAGCGGAGTCCGTGAACGGCGTCCCGCAGGCACCGTGAGCGGCGTCCCGCAGCCACTCGGACGGCTCCCTCGCCTCCGCCAGGACCAGGAACCCGCCCGCCCCGGAACGCCGCGCATCACCGAAGCTGCTTCTCTCCGTGCACGTACCGGCCGCCCTCGTCGCCGCCGGGCCGGTCACCGTCGTCGCGAGCATGTTCCCCGTGGCGCTCCGCCGCGCGCTCGGCGATACCCCCGGCGGGGGCCGCCCTCGTGACCCCGCGGACCCTGCAACGGAACTGCTGCGTCCACGCGTACGTCGGCGTCGCGGTCCCCGTGTTCGGCTTCGCCACGGCCTGCGGTCTCGGCGTCCTGGGCGGCACCTGGCTGATCGTCTCGATGGTGCTGACGGCGGTGGCCGCCGGGGTCCTGGGGCTGCTCGTCCTCCCCGCCCAGAACCGCGCAGTGGAGGAGGCGGCGGGGACCGCCCCGCCGCCCTCCGCTCCGGCACCGGCCCGCCTCGCCCTGCTCACCGGCGTCTTCCACTGCTGTGGGCCACGGTCACCGTCCTGATGATCGTCCGCCCCGGTTCCACGACCGGGGCGTGACCACCGACGCACGGACGGACGCTCCCACGTTTGAGCGACCCGTGCGCGGTGAGGCGCACAGGTGACGGGTCGCGACGACACCGGAGAGGAGACACCGTGTCGCACAACGGAAAGCTCGAAGGACGCCAGGTACTGGTGCTCACCACGAACTACGGGACCGAGCAGGACGAACTGCGTCAGCCGGTGGCCGTGCTGCGGGAGAACGGCGCCCGCGTCACGGTCGCCGCGCAGAAGGACGAGCCCATACGCACCCTGGTCTCCGACCGCAGTCCGGGGGCCGATGTCACGCCGGACACGACGCTCGCGGAGGCGGAGGCGGACGGGTACGACGCCGTGGTGGTGCCGGGCGGCACGATCAACGCCGACCATCTGCGGGCCGACTCCGACGCCCGTCGCCTTGTCGCGGCCTTCGCCGAGGAGGGCAAGCCGGTGGCCGCGATCTGTCACGGGCCGTGGCTCCTCGTCGACAGCGGGCTCGCGAGGGACCGCGAACTGACCTCGTACCCCACCCTCCGCCCCGACCTGGAGAACGCCGGCGGCACCTGGATCGACCAGGAGGTCGTCGTCGACACCGCCGGAGAACACCCGCTGATCACCTCCCGCAAGCCGGACGACATCGACGCCTTCGCGGCGGCGATCGTCCGCGCCCTGGAGGACAGCGGCAAGGCGGCGTGACGGGGCGCGACGGGCCACGACGAGAAAGGACGCGCGTCATGCGCAAGAGCGACATGCAGAAGGGCAAGGGCAAGATCGAGGAGACCGTCGGCAAGGCCACGGGCGACCGGCGCAGGGAGGCCAAGGGCAAGGCCGACCACGCGGAAGGCACGGCGCGCGAGGCCGCCGAGAAGGTCCAGAAGGTCGCGGAGAAGGCCCGCGAGGCGATGCGGCGCCGGACCGCATGATCCTCGGTGCGGCCGGCTCCGCACCACCGGAAAAGGGGCGTGCGGAAAGATCGCCCCGCATCGAGAATGACGGGCGTGCTGCCCTACGTCTACCGCGTAACCAAGTACGCCCCGACCGACCGTGACGCCCACGGCCACTACACCGGCCCCGAGGACACGGTCAGCGACCACGGTCCCGTCGAGGCGGCCTATGTGCGTGCGGTCGAGGCGTTCGCCCGGGACAGCGGGGTCGACCGACTCGCCGTCCGCGAACCGGGGATCCCGTCCCTGGCGCACTTCGGCGTCGAGAAGCCGGTCGACGGCTTCGGCCTGGACGGGCTCTTCCCGTCCGGCCTCAACGGCTTCCACGACGGGGCGGAGGTGCCGCTCGTCGTGGGACTGGAACTGGTACGGGCCATGCTCAGGGACCATGGCGCCTGGTGCCGGCTGGAGGTCGAGGGGGAGTTCGCGGCGCACGTCGGATGGGACCAGTACCTCTACGTCGGCAGCAGTCGCCCCTGTCCGGACGCGCTGGCCCTGACCCGCGCCCTCGGCCTCTTTCCGGAGCGCCTGGCCGACTCCCCGTACCGCTCCGAGGACGACGAACCGGGCGTCCAGCGTCCCGGCGACGACGCCTTCTGGAGGTACCTGCGCCGGGCCGTGGACGCCGGCGTCGCCGGACTCCTGGAGGAGACCTACCTGGACGGCGGCACCCGCTGGCACCCCCTCACCGCCGATTCCCTCGCCCGCGTCCGTACCGCCCTGGCCCCCCGGGCCCGCCTGGAGATCTGGCCCCCGCTCTCCCCCGACGTCGAGGCGGTCCTGAGCACGCTCCCGACCGACGCCACGTTCGCATGCGTCTGGCGGGACGAGCACGGCCACGTGCGCACGGTCCTGGCCGACGAGACCGACGTCCCGGCTCTCCTCCCGCTGGTCGCGGGCGCCACCGCCGCCGCGGTCCTCCCCCTCTCCGCGGACGACCGCACCCCCCTCTTCACCGCGGTCATGCCGGATCCCGACGGAGTCCTCCGCGCCCGCTGGCGCACCACCCCGACCCCGCTCGCCTGTCCTGGGCGGCGGCTCAGAAGGCTCGCAGCACCTGATCGGGTGCTCTGGAGGCGGCCGCGGCGAACTCCTCGAAGCCCATGTTGCCGAGCGTCACGTTCCCGTGCACCGCGTGCACCTGCCCCGGCACGGCGCGGAACTCGCGCGGCTCCGGTACGTCGACGCGCACTGACAAGCGGCCCCAGGGCGTCCGCCGGAGACCGTACGGGTCAACCGGGCGCGCCTGGAGGAACTCATCGCCGCGCAACTCCCGGCGCACGTCGGCTTCACTCTGGAACTCACGCCCGGGGGTGTGCGATGACCTGCCCGACGTGCGGCCTGCGCAACGCGCCGGGGACGCCGTTCTGCGCCTCGTGCGGGGCGTTCCTGGACTGGGAGGAGGACGGGGAAGCCGAGACTTCCGGTACGACGGCGGCGGATTCAGGTACGCGGGAAGGCCCTGCGCCCGTACCCGCACCCGTACCCGTACCGCCTGCCGAGCCACCGGCTGAGCCACCCGCCTCACCCCCGCCCCCACTCCGGTGGAGGCGCCGGGTGGCGCCGGCTGTCGCGCCGCCGGGAGCGGCAGGCGCCGCTCGCCGGCACCCGGCCGCGCCGGTCGCGGCGCAGGCCCCGGCTCCTGCTGCCGCTGGTGCTCGTTCTGCTGGCGGCCGGCCTCTGGTTCGGCCTGCCGCACGCGGGCCGGCTGCTCGGCCTGGCCCGGGAGGAGACGAGCCCCCCGGAGGCGCTGCCGCCGTCGGCGGTACGGGCCTCCCGGGCGCTGAAAGACCATCCGGCGGGCGCGGCCTTCGACGGCTTCAGCAACCGCTACTGGGCGGCGCCGGCGACCGGCGCGACGCTGGAGGCGGAGTTCGAGGCGCCGGGGGTGCGGGTGACGAAGCTGGTGGTCTTCGCGGGCACGTCGGCGAAGAAGGACGAGTTCCTGGCCCAGGCCCGTCCGGCGCGGATCCTGGTGGAGGTCCGCTCGGCGGACGGCGGTACCGAGACCGCCGCATCACCCTCAAGGATCAGCCCGGCCAGCAGACGTTCACCCTGCGGGCCTCCCGGGTGACCCAGGTCCGCATCACCCCCGAGACCGCCTACGGCACGGCTCGGGGCCGCCATCTGGCCCTGGCGGAGGTCGAGTTCTTCGGCCACCGCGGGTGAGGGGCCTTCGCACTAGCCCGGCGGCGCACCGCAGCGACGCCCGCTCGTCCGGGTGGTCCATCCCGGCCGCGAGCTCCGCCGCCACAGGCGCGTGGGCGGCGAACACGGCCCGGCACCGGGCCCGTTCGGGCCGTTCCTCGTCGCTGCCGTACCCCATCAGAACGGCCCCGTCGTAGCGTTCGATACGGCGAACGTCGGCCGATGGCGGGTGGGCGGTCGGGCGTGGTGGTCCGCGTGTCTCATGAGCCGATCGTCGGGGCGGGTGGGGGCTCCCTCCGGACAAGGCCCGCGGAGGTCTCGCCTGTAGCGGTCGAGGCGTGTGCCGTCGCTCGTGTGCCGGTGTCCGTCGGGGGTGGAGCCCGCTCGGGTCGCCACGGCGGAGGACGACGTGTTCTCCGGGTCGGCCTGGATGAGCGCCCGTTCTCCGCCTTCCGCCGCCGCGTACGGCAGGGCGAGAAGGACCGCTCGGGTGGCGAGGCCGTGGCCTCGCCCGTGCGGGTAGAGGCCGTAGGCGATGTTCACCTGGCCGGGCGTCAGGTCCTCGCCCGCGAGGTGCGCCTCCGCGTCGTCGGGGTGGAGCGGCGACAGGGTGACGACTCCGTCGGACAGCTTCGGTTCGCGCAGGGACATGCGGCGGTTCTCGGCACCCGACGCTCGCCGCACCAGCGGATTTCGGTCAGAGCCGCTCGGTCGTGAGCTGGTGGAGGCGGAGGGCGAGGTGGATCTCCAGGGCGCTGGCGGGGGTGTTCCAGTCGGGGCCGAGGAGCTGGGCGACCCGGTCGAGGCGTTGGACGACCGTGTTGACGTGGACGTGGAGGGCGTCCTTGGCGCGGGAGAGGCTGGCGCCCTGGTCGTAGTAGGCGTGGAGGGTGCGGACGAGTTCGGTGCCGCGCTCGGTGTCGTAGGCGAGGACGGGGCCGAGGACCCGCTCGACGTACGAGCCGATGTCGGCGCGGTCGCCGAGGAGGACGCCGATGAAGCCGAGGTCGGCGATGTCGGCGCCCTCCCCGGTACGCCCGAGGGCGTGCAGGGCGGTGAGGCAGCGGAGGGCTTCGGCGTGGAGGGCGGCGTGGTGGTCCGGGCCGGTTCCGGGGCCGGCCGTGCCGACGGTGACGGGGGTGCCGAGGATCCGGGCGAGGTCGGCGGCGAGGCCGTGGGCGAGGAGGCCGGGGCGGTCGGTCGGCACGAGGAGGACGGTGCGGCCGTGGCGGGTGCCGGCGAGGCCGCCGAGGCCGCGGACGACCCGGGTGGCCTCGGCGGCGAGCCGGGAGCGCGCGGCGGGTTCGCAGTCGAGGACGGCGACGGCGTGGGGCCGGGTGAGGTCGAGTCCGAGGCGCCGGGCGCGCAGGGCGAGGCTGCCGGCGTCCCAGTGGGCCGAGGACGCGGGGCCGGCGAGGAGGTCGTCGAGGAGTTCGCCGCGTACCCGGTCCTCGGTCTCGGCGACCGAGCGGCGGATCAGGAGGAGCATCGCGGTGACGAGCGCCGACCGTTCCAGGAGCCGGCGGTCCGCCTCGGACAGCTCACCGCGGCCGGTGAGGACGATGCTGCCGAGGGGTTCGGAGCCGGCGAGGACGGCGCAGGTCCAGACGCCGTCGGCGCGGACCGCGCGGCCTTCCGTGTGCGAGGCGGCGAGGCTCGCGGCGGAGGGGGCGACCGGTGGGGTGCCGACGCGGGCGAGTTCGCTGCCGTCGGTGTCGTGGACGGCCACTCCCCCGCCGAGCAGCGCCGCGATCTCGGCGGCGACCTCGTCGGTGCCGGCGCCGCGCAGGACCAGTTGGGAGAGCCGGTCGTGGGCGTCGGACGCCTGGTGGAGGGCCTCGCCGTGGGCGCGGGCGGTCGCGTTGGCGGCTTCGAGGCGGGCGAGGGCGCTGCGGGTCTCGTCGAGGCGGCGGGCACTGTCGATGGCGACGGCGGCGTGGTCGGCGAGCGAGGCGAGGAGGGCGATGGCGTCGGGGGTGAACTCGCGCGGGGTGCGGTCCGCCGCGAACAGCACGCCGATGACCTCCTCGCCGAGGCGCAGCGGGACGCCGAGGATGCCGCGGAGCCCTTCCTCGGCGACGCCGTCGTCGATGGTGCCGGTGTGCCGGTAGCGGCGGTCGGTGCGGTAGTCGGTGCTGGCGTAGGGGCGGGCGGTCTGCGCGACCAGGCCGCCCAGGCCCTCGCCCATGCCGAGCCGCAGCTGCTGGAAGGCGGCGGAGACGGATCCCTCGGTGACCCGCATGAAGGTGTCCCGGGCCGCCGGGTCGTTGAGGGTGAGGTAGGCGACGTCGGAGCCGAGGAGCGTACGGGCCCGGCGGACGATGGCGCGCAGCACCGCGTCGAGGTCCCGCAGCCGGGCCAGGTCGCCGGCGGTGTCGTACAGCGCCACCAGTTCGGCCTCCCGGCGGCGGTACTGGTCGAGGACGCGTCGCACGGACAGGGCGACCCCGGTGGTCTCCTCGATCCACGCGAGGTCGGCGGGGGTCGCCCCGGCGGCCCGGGAGCGGGCGGGCTGGGCGGCGATGTCCTCGGCGGGGGCGTCGGCGGCGAGCAGGTCCAGCACGCGGCGTGCCGCCTCGGTGGACGCGGGCGTCCGGGCGTCGGTCGGGCGGCCGGTGGTCATGGCGCCTCCTCACGGGGGGATCGGTGGGCGGGTGCGGTCGTGGCCCGGTCCGTCGTCCTCCCCCGGGGACGGCGGACCGGGCCGGGTGGCCTCGGGTCAGGCGCGGTCGCCCGCGGCGACGGCGGACGGGGTGGCGGCCGGTTCCTCGTTCCGGCTGCGGGTGAGGTCGCGGCCGAGGGTCTCGCGGGTGACCGCCACGGTGATCGTGGTGACGACGGCCGCCGCGCAGAGGTAGACCGAGATCGGGGTGGAGGAGCCGTAGTCCTTGAGGAGTTCGACCGCGATGATCGGGGCGAGCGCGCCGGCCAGGATCGAGGCGAGCTGGGAGCCCATCGAGGCGCCGGAGTAGCGGACCTTGGTGTCGAACATCTCGGAGATGAACGCGGCCTGCGGGCCGTACATCGCGCCGTGCAGCAGCAGTCCGGCGGTGACGGCCAGCGTGATCACCACGAACGACTTCGAGTCGACGAGACCGAAGAAGACGAACGCCCACACCGCCATGCCGACCGAGCCGATCAGTGTGACCGGGCGCCGGCCGATCCGGTCGGACAGCGCGCCCCACATCGGGATGGTGACGAAGTGGACGGCCGAGCCGATCAGGACGGCGTTCAGCGCGGTGCTCTTCGACAGGCCCAGGTGGGTGGTGACGTACACGAGGAGGAAGGAGGTGAGGATGTAGTACGAGATGTTCTCGCCGAAGCGGGTGCCGATGGCGGACAGCACGTCACGCCAGCTGCGCTTGAACACCTCGACGACCGGCGCCTCCTCCTTCGCGCCCGCCGCCGCGGCCGCCTCGGCCTTCGCCTGGGCCTCCAGGAAGACCGGCGACTCGGAGACCGACACCCGGATCCACAGGCCGATCATCACGAGCAGGCCCGACAGCAGGAACGGGATGCGCCAGCCCCAGGACTGGAAGGCGGCGTCCGACTGGACGGCGGCCAGCAGCGACAGGACACCGGTGGCGAGCAGGTTGCCGCCGGGAGCGCCGGCCTGCGGCCAGGACGCCCAGAAGCCGCGGTGCTTCTCGCCGCCGTGCTCGGAGACGATGAGGACGGCGCCGCCCCACTCGCCGCCCAGCGCGAAGCCCTGCACGAGGCGGAGCACGGTCAGCAGGATCGGCGCCCACACGCCGATCGCCTCGTACGTGGGCAGCAGGCCCATCGCGAAGGTGGCGCCGCCCATCATGAGCAGGCTCAGCACGAGCAGCTTCTTGCGGCCGATCTTGTCCCCGAAGTGGCCGAAGACGATGCCGCCGAGCGGGCGGGCGGCGAATCCGATGGCGTACGTGACGAACGCGATCAGCGTGCCCACCAGCGGGTCGGCGCTGGGGAAGAACAGCGTGTTGAAGACGAGCGCGGCGGCCGATCCGTAGAGGAAGAAGTCGTACCACTCGATGGTGGTGCCGATGAGGCTGGCGGCGACGATGCGCTTGATGGATCCGGGGGACGTGGGGGCGGGTCTTGCGGCGGCCATGTGCACCACTTCCGAGCGAGTGACGGGGACGTGTTCGTGTCGCCACACCGTAGAAACCCGCTGGTCACGCGTGTATGTGGCTGCACACCATAGTTCGGGTGCTGGGAGTGCGGGCGACCACCATGCGCAGGTTCTCCGAAGCAGACGAACACATTCCGGACAGCGGTTTGCACCTGCCACCGGAGGGTGTCAGATATGACTTCCTCTGCCCCGGTTTGACGACGGGGTTCTCACTCCGGTGCTGGTTCGGTGCTGACTGCGGAGCGTTGAGCCCGGGGATTCGGACACGGATCGGATGGCCATGGGTGAGCAGACGCGTGTGGCCGACGGTCTCCGTCGAGGACTGCCGGTCTCACGTCTCATCGACCGGCGTCAGGCGGCCGCCAAGAGCGCGTCGAACCCCAGGGGAGGAGTCAGCTCAGCCTCCCGGGTGAAGACGGCGTCCGTGAGGTTCCTCAGCCGCCCCAGCCACTCGGCCATGTCCGACACGGGCACGCCCTTGGAAGGACCGGCCGAGGCGACCTTGGCCCTCTCCGCAGGTGGGCAAGCGGTCAACCGGTTCCACGCACAGATCCGGGCCTTCGTCGAGCAGGTCGTCCCTCGAGTCCTGGCGAGCCCCGCGCGAACCACGGTGCTCGACCACCCGAGTCACCAGCCTCGTCCCAGCCGCCCTCACCTTGCGTCTGACCAGCTCAGAGCGAGGACGGAAAAGGCTCACAGCACTACTGTCCGCGTGCGCAGGCCCCAGCGGAGACGTCGGGCCTCACGTCGGCTGGCACGCGCCTCGTGGCGCAGGCCGGCCGCTTTCTGGCGGGCGGCCAGCATGTAGAGGTGGTCGATGAGGTGACCGCGGTACTGTCCGGGGTCCGATGCCGCGAGTTGCCGGTCGGCCTCCACGGCGCGCTCGAACGCTCCGACGGCCTCCAGCCGTCGGTCAGCCCGCCCATGTGCCAGACCGATCAACACGTAGGTGTTGCTGAGCAGGTACCGGTGCCCTGTGCCGTAGGGGATCATGCGCCGGTACAGATCGGCGATCTCCTCCAGCAAGGGGATCTCAGCCGCGCCTTCCCGCCGCAGGGCGGCTTCGAGGCGAGGCAGGAGATGGGCGCCGTATCCACGCGCGTCGTGACGGGCGATGTGACGGAACACCGCCAGTTCCACGGCGTCCACGACCTCCTCCCACTCCTGACGGTGATACTCGACGTGAGGGAGATGGCGGCTGGAGGCAGGCGGCGCGTAGGCGAGCTGGTTCGCCTCGTCCCGTACCGTACGGGCGGCCGAGTGACGGCCCGCCGCCTCAAGCGCGTCGGCGTGGACACGCAGGGACTGGACGAGGTCGTCCGTCAGCGGGAACGGATTCGCTTTGGCCCGCCGCCGGTTGATGTCCACCGCGCGGGCACTCGCCCCCACCGCCCACCTTCGCCAATCGACCTCGGACAGCATTTCCGGGCTCATTCTCAGCAGGAAACGTGCCAGGTTGGTCAGGGCGGTCGACAAAGGACCCTCGCGTACAGGAAGCCCCTTGCGGGTTTTGCGGTCGAGGAGGAGGACCGCCGCGTGCGTCGCAGCGAGGGCGGCCGGTTCCCTCAACGCTGCCATCAGGGTGACACCGACGTTGAGGAACTGGAGACCCAGCGTGTCCTCGTAGACCCCGGGATGCTCATGGACGAGTTGGGTGACCAGTTCCAGCGCCTCGGTCTGCGCGCGCAGTGCCTCCATGTCCCGTCCGCACTGGCGCAGTACGGCCGCGTGGCCGGCAAGGGCGTCGGACAACCAGTAGCGCTGATCGTCCTGGTGGTGGATCCGTGTCGGTCTGCGCCTGAGCTCGACCGCGCGGCGGCCCGCCTCCTCCGCCTCCGGCAGCCGGTCGAGGTGGTTGAGAAGACCGCACAAGCTGTGCAGTGCCCTCGCGAGGTCCGGCGTGAACACCTCCGCATGCCGCGCCGCCAGGGTCTCGTACAGTGCGACGGCCTTCTCGGTGGCTGCGAGCGCCTCCAGCAGCCGTCCGGCCCCCGTCAGCGCGAACGCGAGCGACTCGTACGCCGCGGCGTGCCGGTCCGGGTCGTCGGAGGTCGCCGTCCAGTGGGGGAACAGTCGTTCCACGAGGGCGGTACGGGGTGGGTCGAATTCGGCGCTCTCGTGCCTGGGCAGCTCTGCCTCGATGTCCTCCAGCAGCTTGGTGTCGATGTCGTCGAGGGCCAGCAGGGTGCTGAGCGCCGGCCCCCCGGCGGCCGCGGCGAGCCAGGGGGCCTGCCGCAACAGCGGGTACACATGGCCGTGGCGCAGATGCGGCCAGCGCGCGGCCGAGGCGGCCAGGAAGGTCAGCGCCCGCGGTGCCCACGGCGCCGGCCGCTCGTGCGGGCCGTGTGGCAGCAGCGTGCCGAGGACCGCTGGGGCCCACGGCGCGGACGGGTAGGCGGTCTCCGCGGTGTGCCCGGGGAGGGTGAGGGCGAGGAAGTCCTCGGCGAGCCGGTCGGGCAGCAGCGGCTCGAAGACGGCGCCCCGGTGGGGATCGGCAGGCGGATAGCAGACGGTGTGGTCCGCGACGGTCCGCTCGGCGGAGTGCGTCACGGCCGGAGCGTTCGCGGCCACGCGGCTGACGACGTCGAGAGCGGTCTGCCGGGGAAGCGGTCCGGTGAGGGTGGCGGCGAACACCGTCCGGTTCATCACCTCGGGCGCAGTGGCCCACACTCGCCCGACCGCGGCCGAGCGGCGGCCCGCGTCCTGGGTGTGGAGCCGGGTCCAATGCGCCCTCTCCCGGTTGAGGAGGTACGTGACCAGGAACGCGGCGTCCGTGGGCGGGGCTTCACCTCTCACCAGCGCGTCGACCGCCACCAGGGCGGCCATGTGGACGCTGAGCGTCAGCCCGAAGTCGTCGTCCTCCAGGGGCATCGGCGGAGGCACCCGCGCGGCGAAGGCCGGACCGTGCTCCGCTTCGTGGACGGCGGCGAAGGCGTCACGGGCGGCGCGGAACATCTCCGCCCGGAGTCCGCTGCCGTCCCCGCCCGGCAGCGGACCGAGGAGCCGGGTGGAGGTGGCGGCCTGCACGTCGCTGAGCGTGGCCTGCACGGCCGGCCACATGTCGGAGGAACGGGCGAGCATCAGCACACGAGTCGGCAGAGCCGGCCGGTGAAGCAACCGGTTGCTCAACATCCAGGTCAGGTGCGGCAGGGGCCAGTGGTCGGCGTAGTCGACGACGAGGAGGAGCCCGGGGGCGCCGTCGGTCCGCAGGTCGACGCTCTCGTCTGCGGTCGGCGGAGCCAGCACGTTGCCGGGTCCGTGGACCGCCCTGACCACCTTCCAGCCGTCGGCGAGGGTCTCCCGCGCGAAGGCGGCCGCGAGACGGCTCTTGCCCTGCCCTCCGGGACCCTGCAGCCACCGGACAGCCAGTCTGCGCCCCGAGTCGCGCCAGGCACGCAGGTCGGCGAGCTCCTCGGCCCGCCCCGTGAACGGCACGATCTCGTGCCGGGCGCTGAGCATGCGGCTGGGCAGCTCGCGCAGCCACTCCGGATCGGCTTCCGGAACGGCACGCCAGTTCTCCAGGACGTAGACAGGCAGTCCGTCCACGTAGACATGGATGTCACCGTCGACCACCGCGTACGCGAAGCCGCCCTCGGCGCTGACGTGCTGGCGTGCGGATGGGTCCCGACCGCTCACGCCGGGGCGTCCCCGGAGGCCGGCTGGTGGTGGACGTGGATGCTGCTGCCGGGGCCCTGTGCCCCGAACGCGGCACCGCCCGCGCGAGCGACGACGTGCTGGGACCACGTGTCCCCCTCCCGAGGCGCGGTGTCGTCCCCGACGAGGGCTCGCAGTTCCTCGGCGGCTTCGGGGTGGTCCCGCAGGAGTGCGGCAAGCCTGCGCGCCCAGGGGCGTACCAAGTCATCGCGCACACCGTCGGCGTCGTCCCCCTCGCCCAGGACGAGTTCGGCGTCACCGTCCAACTGGGCGCGCACCACCGCACCCTGGTCTTCGTCACGGCACCGGAACAGGTCCACGACACGGTCCCGAGTGCCTTCCCACACACTGGTGGCCATCGCGGCCACGACAGTGGTGGCCCCCGTCATGGCCAGGATCGTCATCGGGTCGGACATCAGGGCCTCCGTCACTCACTGCTCATGCTCGTATCCGTAGTGAATCGCATCCGTCCCGTGCTGATGGGTGAAACAGGCCAATCACCTGGGCCCTCCTCCGTCGAAACGGCGACGGGTCGTGGGATCAGCCGGGAAACAGAACGGGCAGTGATCTGCGGAGACCGCCTGAAGGTCGTTCGTCCGCGGGCCCCGCGACAAGGCCGCCTGGTTCGCCTTCGGCCGCTGCGGCGACGAGCCGACGTGCCCAGGACGGCCCTCAGATCCACTCGGTGGCGAGGCTGGGGCAGCGCTGCTCTCCGCGCCCGTGGGGCTGGGCCCCGCCACGGCGCGTGGGCGGCTGTCTCCCGGTCCTGCCTCCCGCCTCGCAGGGAGGGTCCGGCGAACGAGTATGGCTGCCCCCGCGTGCAGCTCTGCTCCCTGCACCCGCGGGGATCGTCCCGCGTCGGTGGCGCGGGCGGAGGAGATCGCGGCGACCGCGTCGGGGCCACCGCCCCGAACGGCGGCGCGCAGCCCTCGGCGACCCTGGCGATCACTTCGTCCCAACCGGCGGGGCTGAGGACACCGTTCTCACGGACCAAGGGCTCGGTGAGACGTTCGGCCGACTCGAGGTATCCGTAAGCGAAACGGCCCTTGACGCAGGCGTAACCCCGGTTGACGGGGCCGTCCCCGGAGGGCAGCACGGAGGCAACTCGGTCCTCGCGGACGACGACGTCGAGGGCGCAGCCGACCCCGCAGTAGCCGCAGATCGTGCGTACGCGGTCGGCGGGGGCCCGCCGGGAGGTGAGGCCCCGGCCGGGGCCCGGCTGGGTGATAGCCCCCGTGGGGCAGGTGTCGACGCAGCCGCCGCAGGACACGCAGTCGGAGGTGGCCCAGGGGCCGCCGGTTCCCGGGGCGACGACCGTGTCGGCACCGCGGCCGGTGAGGGTGAGCGCGAACGTGCCCTGGACGTCGGAGCACATCCGAACGCAGCGGCCGCACACGATGCACAAGTCGCGGTCGAGATGGACGTACGGATGGCTGTCGTCCCGCCCGCGCGTGGAACCGCCGGCGGCCGCCTCCGCCGGGATCCCCAAGACCCGGCACCCCTGGGCGAGTTCACTGTGCGCGCTGTCGGCGAGTGCGTGGGGCGGGAGTGCCGCGGCGATCAGGCACCGCGTCCCGGCGCAGGGTCCGCAGGCCCTCGTCGGCGGTGTCGACGCATCCTGCGGGCCCTCGGCTTCCGGGCGCGGACCCTGCAGCCGTCCTTCCTGGGGGAAAGCGCCTTCGTCGCGGTGGCGGGAAATCGTGCTCGGATCCCTGCCGGGCGTGCTGACGACCTGGCTGATGAACCGGAACAGCGCAGCATTCGAAAGCCTCGAAGGAGGGTTCCCGGTCGAACGGGCCAGCGTCGGCGGCCTGGCGGCGGCCACCTTCGTCGCGTCGCTCCTGGCCACCATCGGACCAGCACGGCGCGCGGCGGCCATCCGCCCGGCCCTCGCGGTCCGCGTCACCGAATGACGGGCAACCCAGGACAGTTCATCCGGCCCACTCTATGGTGAGGCGCCGCCGTCACGACATCCCCTTCTCAGCGCACCGCCATCGTCAGGCTTCGAGCTCCCGAGCGATGTCATCCGCCCAGGCGTCGATCGCCGCCCCATCCCTGTGGTCCCCGTAGCGGCAGCCAAGCAACCGGAACAACAACGCACCCTTCCGGTCGAGGTGCTCGCGCCGGATCACGCCCGAGAAGCGCCGATGGTCCCGAGGACGGACGACCTCGACGAGAGCGGCGATGCGCGGCTGCACCTTGCGTTCGGCGAGTCGGCGCAACGGCCCGGGCAGAGCCGCGGCCATGCCGACGCTGAACATCCAGGTCGGCTGATCGCCCATGCGATCGGCGTTGCTTCTGACGAAGCCCTCCGCCGCCGGCAGCCAGGCGCCGTCATGGACCGCACTGCCCAGCACGAGCGCGTCGCCCGGCAAGGGCCGCTGCCCCTCGGAGGACGTGGGCAGCGCTTGGATCTCCACATGATGCCCCCTCAGGCGCAACCGCTCACCGATCCGGTCGGCGATCTCCTGGGTGGAGTGATGCTCAGACGCGTAGAGCACCCGGACGGAGACCATGGCGACTCACCGCTCCGCGCCAGGAGGCCGGTACCGGACGTGCCCGGCTCTGCCCAGGGCCTCCAGTGTTTCATCGACGGTCAGGAGAACGGTCGTCTCGAACGAGCTGAGCGCGCCGCCCCCACTGATCGCCAGCGCGACCGCAGCCATGGACACGTTGTTCGGAGCTTCCCACAGGTTGTAACCGTCGTGGGTACCGAAGGCGTACCAGAAGCCGTGGAGCTTCCCGCCGACGGACTCGATGTACGACCGAGCGGCCTCGGCGCGGTCCTCGGGGTGCCCGATCAGCCGTGCCCAGGTCTCCGGCGCGTAGCTGAACCTCGACAGATAGAGCGGCATCGGTCTCTCCTTCGTTTCCCGCAGGGATGCCCGCACCGGGGTGAGGAGGCGCGGATGTGGCCCGCAGGTCCCCCGAACAGCCGGACACGATGACCGCCACAGCTCATCTCGACGGCGAGTGTGCGGCCTGGACCGTGCGCAAAGCCCACTTCGCTCCCTCGGGGCGCGCTGGATCGAGGCATGCTCCGTGGCGACCTTTCGGCTCGCCTCTCGCTGGTGTGTCGACGCGCCGCCGCCACGGGCCAACGGTCGGAGGTCCACTCCGCGCCGACCAAGATCCGGGCCATACGTGGACCAGCCGCCTGCCGCTTGGTCAATTCGTGCCTGACCCCGCTGGTCAGCGGCCATGCGAGGCGTGTACCACCGTCAGACGAAGAACATCCTCCAGAGTTACTGCCCCAAGAAGCTCGGGTTCTTCCAGGAAAGCGACATCGGGTGTCTGGAGGTGGCGGCCTCTCCAGGCGCCTGGCGCGACGCTGCCGACTGCTCTGGTCACCAGGCTCACCGTCCGTGACCTGTCGGAGTCGCCCCAGATGACGAAGATCGTCGATACGGGTGGTTTAGTGCCCGATCAAGTCACCGACACCTCCCTCCCGGTTACGTTGAGTGACGCATGGTCATGTCGGTGTCGGCGCAGTCTGGGCGGCGGGAGAGTTTGGGTGTGCACACGGTTCGGCTCGGCTTCGTTCATGTCCTGCTGACACTGCTCGTCGTCGTCGGACAGGATCCATCGTCCGCCACCGTGGCAGATGGTGGGCGTCCCACCGCGGCGGTACCGGCCGGTTCCGGGCCGGCGGCCGCCTCGGCGCGGGCCCGGTCGACCGGTCGGCAGGCGGAGGTGCTCGGCGAACGAACGCCGACCGCTCAGGTCTTCGCCAATCCGGACGGGACCTTCACCCTCGA
This sequence comes from Streptomyces roseofulvus, assembly GCF_039534915.1. Classification (NCBI taxonomy): domain Bacteria; kingdom Bacillati; phylum Actinomycetota; class Actinomycetes; order Kitasatosporales; family Streptomycetaceae; genus Streptomyces; species Streptomyces roseofulvus. The sequence goes on from NZ_BAAAWE010000001.1 coordinate 746,315, forward strand.
GCAGCACCTACGCCCGGTCCGGGCGCGTGACGAGTCCGGCTGGCGGAACCTGGACACCACCTTGCGTGCCCGGTCCGACGGGTCGGTCACCCCGGTGGCGGCGGCCGCCGCCCTCGAGTTCTCGGGCGGTGGCACCGGCCCACTCGTTCGCTACTCGACCGCCGGCAGGCGATTGGAGCTGGGCTGGCCGACACCCCTGCCCCGACCTGAACTGGCTGGGGACACCGCCACCTATCGCGCCGTCCTGCCCGGTGTGGACCTGAGCCTACGGGCGACCGCAGACGGGTTCTCGCACGCACTCGTCGTGCGTGACCGCTCGGCGGCACTCAACCCGGCGCTGGCGGAGATCCGGTTCGGGCTGCGGACCGAGGGGCTCGCCGTCACCGTCGATGCCGCCGGCAACCTCACCGCCGCCGAGGAGAACGGTCGGCCGGTCCTCCGCGCGCCCGCACCACAGATGTGGGACGCGCCGGGGAAAGATCCCGCAGGTCCGCAGGTCGAGGGCAAGACCTCCGCCACCGGCCGACGGGTGACCATGCCGGTGAAGGTGGCCGGGACGACACTCACCCTCTTCCCCGACACGAAGCTGCTGGCCGACCCGCGGACCCGGTTCCCGGTCACCATCGACCCTGAATGGTCGTCGGGCCCGGGCGGATGGGCGCTGGTCTACGGCGTTCCGGACGGATACCGGGACCAGTCGTACTGGCTGGGGGACGGAGACGGCATCGCCAAGGTCGGATACAGCACGTGGGAACGACCGACGGTGCTCGCCCGGTCGTTCTTCCAGTACGATCTGCGGGCTCTGGCCGGCAAGCAGGTCGTGCGGGCGGAGTTCAACGCCTTCGCATCCCATGCGCCCTCGTGCTCACCTCGAGGTGTCCAGTTGTGGCAGACCGGTGTGGTCGAGCCGTGGACGACATGGGAGAACCAGCCGCCCGGCATCCGCCACCTGGGCACCCACCATGTGGCCCACGGCTACTCGGCATCCTGCCCGGCCAACTGGATCGGCTTCGACGTCACCCCTGCCGCGGTCGACGCCGTGGGCGGCGGGTCGTTCGTGACGCTGATGCTGCGGGCCGAGGACGAGGGCGACCGGTACGCCTGGAAGAAGTTCAGCCCCGACCCGACACTGATCGTCACCTACAACTCCCTCCCCGACCAGCCGGAGCACCTGTCCGCCGGAGATCTCGGCTGCGGGCTGCAGCCCCACGAGCCGTACACGAGAAGCGCCACCCCCACCCTGCGGGCCACCCTCGCGGATCCCGACCGTGGGCCGCTGGCGGCGGAGTTCGAGTGGTGGGTGCGCGGTGACCACCGGGTGGACTCCCGGACGACGGTGATGCAGGAGTCCGGCACGCCGTTCTCGGTGTCCATCCCGCCCGGGACGTTCGCGGACGGGAGCAGGATCGGCTGGCGGGTACGGGGCTGGGACGGCCGGGCGCACGGCCCCTGGTCGCAGTGGTGCGACCTGACGGTCGACCAGACGCCACCGGACAAGCAGCCGGTGGTCACGTCCACCGTCTACCCACCGGACACGCTGGGCGGCGGTGTGGGCCAGACCGGCGGCTTCACGCTGTCGACCGACGGCGACCCGGACATCGTGCGGTTCCGGTACGGCCTGGTCACTCCCCCGACCAAGGAGGCGGCGGTGGTGGACGGAAAGGCCCAGGTGGAGGTGACGCCCGGCCGGGGAGAACCGCACGACCTGTACGTCGTCGGCATCGACCGGGCCGGCAACGAAAGCCGCCCGACGACGTACCACTTCCTCGTCCGCACCACACGCTTCCCACCGGTTCATCACTGGCGGATGGACGGCCGTCTGCCCGCCACCAGGGTCCCGGACGCCGTCGGATCCGGGGCGGACGGGACCCTTACGCCCGGCCCGACGGCCTGGACCACCGGGCGGGAGGGGGACGCCGTGCACTTCGACGGCCTCACCGGTCACCTCGCCATGGGCGAGCGGTCCACCGTGCACACCGGAGGCAGCTTCTCGGTCGCCGCCTGGGTGAGGCTGGACCGGCTCGACGGGCCTTGGCGGACGGCGGTCAGCCAGGACGGCGACCGCGCCAGCGGGTTCTACCTGCAGTACCGCAGTGACACCCGGCAGTGGGCATTCACGGTCCCTGTATCGGACATCGACCACTTCGGCGGCGACCGGGTGTCGTCGGACATTCCCGTCCGCGCGGGTGTGTGGACCCACCTCGCCGGGGTGTACGACGCGGGCGAACAGCTGATCAAGCTCTACGTCGACGGCAGGTTCGCCGGGCAGGCCGAGCACCGTACCAGGTGGCACGCGAGCGGCCAGGTGCAGATCGGCCGCGGCCGGTTCAACGGTGTACCGGTCGACCCCTGGCCCGGTGCGCTCGACGAGGTCCGGCTCTACGACCGGGTACTGAGTGACGGCCGGGTCTCCGTGGGGGACCGGGTCGCGGTCGACAGCGACATCCACGCACTCGCCACCAGACCGTCGGTGGAGGAGGGACGCTGGACCTTCGAGGAGAACACCGCCGAGAGCACCGCCGACTCTTCCGGCATGCGCCGGCACGGCGAGCCCCACGGCGGCGCCGTCTGGAGGCCCGGGCACGGAGACGGCAGCGCGGTGGCCCTCGACGGAGTCGACGACCACGTCGGCACCAGCGGGGCGGCGGTGCGCACGGACGGCAGTTTCACCGTCAGCGCCCGGGTCCGGCCGAGCGGGCAGGGCATGACCACGATGACGGCGGTCAGCCAGGACGGAGACCGTGTCAGCGGGTTCCGGCTCCGCTACGACGGTCCGCGCCGGCGGTGGGCGTTCACTACCACCGGGTCCGATGCCGACGACCCGCTCCGCTACGAGGCCTCCGCCCCGGCCGGCGCGGCGTCCGGCGCATGGACCCATCTCGCCGGGGTGTACGACGCCTCTGCCGGTGAACTGCGGCTGTACGTGAACGGCACGCTTCAGGCGGTGGGGCGGGCCGGGGAGCACTGGCACGCCTCGGGCGCGTTGCGGATCGGCCGGGCCAAGGAGCGGGGAACCGCGGCGGAGCACTGGGCTGGATCGATCGACGACGTCCGGGTGCACTCCGGCGTGCGGACGGCAGGGCAGATCGAGGAGGAGGCGGAGGACCCGCGGGAGGGGCGTCCCTTCGCCCGGGACGGGCTGAACCGCTATCTCGGCCACAACGGCGAGCACGTCACCACCGGCGGTCCGGCCAGCGGCGGCCTCGCCCCGCCCGGCTATCACATGGAGCACGAACTGGGCTGGTTCGCACCGGCGGGCGCACCGGACACCGCGCTGCTCTACTCGTGTCTGACGGGTGAGGACCAGTTCACCTCCGTGGACCCCCAGTGCGAGGGACACCGCCGTCTGGCTGTCCTCGGTCCGGTGTATCGCAACGCGCCGGCCGACGAGGCGACCGTGGCGCTGTACCGGTGCCGCACGTCGGCCGGCGAGCACTTCGACTCCTGGCACCCCGGCTGCGAGGGCCAGGAGACCGAGTTCCGTCTCGGGCATGTGCGGGCGTACGCACCGCTGGTGCGCCATGTGCAGCCGGACCGTCCCGGCGACCACTGGAGCAGCGTGGGCGGTGTCCCGGCCGGCTACCGGGCGGAGGGACGCATCGGTGTGCTCTCCCTGGTCGAACGGCCCGACACGCGGCCCCTGTACGCGTGTCTGGACGGCTCCGACGCGTTCAGTTCGCTCTCGGCGGACTGCGAGGGGGCGCGGCAGGTCCGGCTGCTCGGATGGATCCGGACCCGGGCGCTCCCAGACGACACGGGTTACGAGCTCAGACGCTGCCGGGTGACCGCCACGGGTGAGCGCTTCGACTCGACCGACGCTTCGTGCGAGGGCCAGACCGTCGACATGCCGCTGGGGCACCTGTTGCGTCGGCTCTGAACACCAGCCTCTTTCCACCGTTGTCGGGTGGCGAGCCGGCGTCGCGGCCGCCCGACCGCCGACTGCTCCCCCTCCCCGACTGCTGACCACTGACTGCGGACCGAACGCTGGATCGGAGTATCACGATGGACGGGCTCGTCTCTCAACGCAGACCGTGGACGTGGCGCCGCGCCCGCGCGACCGTGCTGGCAGCCATGGTGCTGAGCTCCCTGCTCGCCGCCCTGCCCGCGGAAGCCGCGCCGCCGCGCGCGGACAGAGCCGGACGCGGGACCCCCAGCCCCGTGCAGCACGACGCCCCGGTCGAGGTCACCCCGGTGGGGGTGCGGCCGATCGCCCCGGATCCGGCCGCCGCGGCACAGTGGACGGGAACCCCGTCCGTGAGCTGGCCGGCCGCCGAAACAGCCGACGTGGACCTGACGGCCTGGCTTCCGGGCCGTCCGTCCGGTGCCGTGCAGGCGGGCCGGACGCCGGTGTGGATCGGCGGCGTCGACCCCGCGCTCGACGCGTCCTCGCCCGCCCGGGTCGGCGTCACGGTCCTCTCCCGGGAGACGGCGGCCGCCGCCGGCCTGCCCGCCGCCCTGCTGTTCGACCTCCGCGCAAAGGGTGGCGGGCGGAGCGCCGCTCGGGTGGCCGTGGAGGTGGACTACTCCTCGTTCCGCCATGCCTTCGGCGGCGACTGGGCCTCCCGGCTTCGGCTGGCCGCCCTCCCGTCCTGCGCGAGCCGCACGCCCGGACGCGCGGAGTGCCGCACCCTGACACCTGTGCCCACGCGCAACGATCTCAAGGCGGGCCGGGTGGCAGCGGAGCTGGACCTCCACGGCCCCTCGACCCGGGTCGCCCTGGCGGCCGCCCCCGAGGGCGCGACCGGCGACTACAAGGCCACTCCCCTGGCGCCGTCGGCCCACTGGCAGGTGTCGGCGAACAGCGGGACGTTCACCTGGACCTACCCGATGCGCGTTCCCCCGGTTCCCGGCGGCTTGCACCCCTCGGTATCGCTGAGCTACTCGACCGGCACGGTCGACGGCCGGGTGGCCGCGGCCAACAACCAGCCCTCCTGGGTAGGCGAGGGCTGGGACCTCTGGCCCGGCTACATCACGCGCTCGTTCGCCTCCTGTGCCAACGACACGACCGACGAGCGGAAGAAGACCGGCGACCAGTGCTGGGCCGGCGACCACCACGTGTCGATGGTGAACGGAGGCCGGGCGACGGAGTTCGTCCATGACGCGTCGGGGGCCTGGCGGCCGAAGGACGACGACGGTTCGCGGATCGAACTGCTCACCGGGGCCTCCAACGACGACCGGTTCGGCGAGCACTGGAAGGTGACCAGCCCGGACGGCACCCAGTACTTCTTCGGGTCCCGGCCGGAGCGCCAGTCCACGTGGACGGTCCCGGTGTTCGGCAACGACGCGGGCGAGCCGTGCCACACCGATACGTTCGCGTCCTCGTGGTGCCAGCGGGCGTGGCGCTGGAACCTCGACCACGTCGTGGACCGGCACGGCGGCACGATCTCGTACCACTACCGCAAGGAGACCAACTCCTACGGCCTGAACATGGCCAAGGGGAAGGCGGAGTACACCAGAGGCGGCCAGTTGGAGCGCGTCGAGTACGGCACCGGGGAGGGCGTGGAGGGGCCTGCCCCCGCCCGTGTCCTGTTCGAGGTGGCCGACCGGTGCGCACCGGACGCGGACTGCGGGCAGCACACCTCGCAGAGCTACCCCGACGTGCCCTGGGACCAGAACTGCGCCGCGACGGCCGCGTCCTGCCCGGAGAAGTACTCGCCCACCTTCTGGACGACGAAGCGGCTGGCCAAAGTGACCACCCAGGTGCGCAGCGGCTCCGGCTACGCCGATGTCGACTCGTGGTCGCTGCGCCACCTCTTCCCGCTGCCGGGTGACAGGACCAGCCCGGCCCTGTGGCTGAGTGACGTCACCCACACGGGGGTGGCCGGCGGACGCGTGAGCATGCCGCCGGTCGAGTTCCACGGAGCGGCGCTGGCCAACCGGGTCGACTCCGCTCCGGACGGGCTTCCGCCGCTGAACAAGTTCCGCCTCCACGCGGTGCACAACGAGGCAGGTGGCGTGTTGAGTCTGGGCTACGCACCGCCGGACTGCCGTCCCTCGGCCCTGCCCACCGCCGAGACGAACACACTGCGATGCTTCCCGGTGAACTGGGCCCATGACCAGGGGCAGGCGAGGGACGACTGGTTCCACAAGTACGTCGTCGCGCAGGTGGTGCAGACGGACCGGGTGGGGGGCGCGCCCAGCCAGGTGACCACCTACGAGTATCTCGACGGCGGGGCGTGGCACTACAACGACAACGAACTGATCCCGCGGGAACGCCGGACGTGGTCCCAGTGGCGTGGCTACGAACGGGTGCTGGAGCGCAAGGGGGACCCGACCGACGCCGGCGTGGTCCGCACCGAGAAGGAGTACCGCTACTTCCGCGGCATGCACGGAGACCGGCTCAACCCGGCCGGAGGTACCAAGCCTCCCGTGCTGCTGGAGGACACGGACGGCCGCCGGGTGGAGGACACCGACGGGCTGCAGGGTTTCCTCCGCGGCGAGATCACCCGACGCGGACCGGGCGGCCCGGTGGTCACCGACGTCATCACGGACGCCTGGCGCAAGCAGACCGCCGCCCGTGTCGGGCAGACCGCGGCGATGGTCCGGCCGGGCCGGGTGGTCACCAAGACCGCGCTGGACGAGGGCCGGTGGCGGCGTGCCGAAGTGCACACCCGCTATGACGAGCACGGTCTGGTCTCGGAGACCGACGACCTCGGGGACACGGCTACGGCCGCCGACGACCGCTGTGTGCGCACCGGGTACGTCCGTAACACGTCGCGGTGGCTGCTGTCCCTGGTGAGCCGTAAGGAGACGGTGGCCGTCTCGTGCGGCACCAACGCCCGCTACCCCGAGCACGCCGTGTCGGACGAGCGCACGTTCTACGACGGAGCGGCGTGGGGCGCCCCACCGACCACCGGTGACCCGACCAGGACCGAGCGGGTCGTCTCCTACCGTGACGGCGTCCCCGAGTACGCCGTCAAGGAGCAGGCCCGGCACGACGTCCACGGCCGGCCGGTGGAGACCACCGACGCACTCGGACATCGGACCACCACCGTCTACGAGCCCACGACCGGACCGGCGAACCGCACGACCGTCACCGATCCGCTGGGCCACACGACCACCACCGCCCTGCGGGTCGAGTGGGGCGAGCCGCAGACCGTCACCGATGCGAACGGCCGCCGCACCGATCTGTCGCACGACCCGCTGGGCCGGCTGACCGCAGTGTGGAAACCGGGCCGAGACAAGGGTTCCGAAGGTCCGCACCTGCGGTTCCAGTACCTCCTGCGCAAGGACGGGGCGAGCGCGGTCACGACCGAGAAGCTCGTCGGCTCCGGGGACTACACCTCGCAGGTCGCCCTCTACGACGGCCTGCTGAGGCCGCGCCAGACACAGAAGGCGGCCTGGGGCGGCGGCCGGGTGGTCACCGACACGCTGTACGATTCGCGCGGCCTGGCCGTGCACACCAACAATCCGTACAACACGACCGGCGCTCAGGGCCCCGACCTGGTGAAGGCCGATCCCATCGCAGTCCCGTCACAGGTGCTCACCGAGTACGACGGAGCCGAGCGGGTGACCGCCTCGGTGACCAAGACCCCCGACCGCGAGTGGCGGACCGTCACCCGGCACCACGGGGACCACACGGACGTCGTCCCGCCGGCGGGCGGCACCACCACGTCCACGTACGTCGACGCCAGGGGCCGCACCACCCAGCTGCGCCAGTTCCACGGCACGGAGCCGCTCGGCGCCCACGACACCACGAGCTACACCTACGCCAAGGGCGGCGAGGTCGAGACGGTCACCGACGCCGCGGGCAACGTGCTGCGCTACGTCCACGACCTGTCCGGCCTCCGCATCGAGGCACACGACCCCGACAAGGGCACCACCCGGATGACGTACGACAACGCCGGGCAGCTGCGCACTCGTACCGACTCGCGCGGGAAGACGACCGTCCACTCCTACGACGCCCTGGGACGACGCACCGCCGTCCGTTCGGGCTCGGAGAACGGCCCGCTCCTCGCGGAGTGGACGTACGACACCGTCCCCGACGACAGCGGGCGCCCCCTCAAGGGCCTGCTCGCCTCCTCCGTCCGTCACACCGACGAGGGTGCCTACCGCACCGTCGTGACCGGGTACGACGCGGGGAACCGGACCACCGGCACGGTCCTGACCCTGCCCGAGGGCGAGGCAGGCCTGCCTCGCAGCTACGAGACGGTCACCGCCTACCACCCCGACGGCAGCCTCGCCAGCCGGCGCCTGCCACAGGTCGGCGACCTGCCCGCGGAGACCCTGGTGTACCGCTACGACGCCCTCGGTCTGCTCAAGACGCTGACCTCTTCGGCCGGCCAGTACATCAAGAACATGCACTACACGGCGTTCGGCGAGCCGGCCCGCCTGTCGCAAGGTCCAGACGGCGGTTCGCTGTGGCAGAGCACGTACTACGAGCCCGGCACGCGCAGGGTCGAGCGCACGCTGACGGAGCGGGAGAGCGGATCGCTCAGGGTGGACGAGACGACCTACGGCTACGACCCGGTCGGCAACGTGACCCGGATCCGCAGCGACTCGCCGGACGGCCTGGACACCCAGTGCTTCGTCCACGACCATCTGCGGCGCACGAAGGAGGCGTGGACACCGGCCGGTGACTGCCAGGGCGCGCCGGGGAGCACCGTCGGCGGGCCCGCGCCCTACTGGGCCGGCTTCACCTATGACCCCGCGGGCAACCGGCGCACCGAGACCCGGCACGGCCTCGCAGGTGCGACCGACACCGTCCGGACCTACCACTACCCCGAGCCGGGCACGGCCCAGCCGCACACCGTCCGGTCGGTGACCACGACCGGACCGAAGGGCGGCCCGGCCTCGGGCTCGGCAGCCCCCGTCGAGGAGGTCTACGCGTACAGCCCCACCGGAGCGACCACACTGCGCCCCGGTCCTTCCGGGAGGGCGCAGAAGCTGACGTGGGACGTGGAGGACCGGCTGACGACCGTGGAAGAGGACGGGCGGACGGCGTCGTACGTCTACGACACCGAAGGAACCCGGCTGATCACCCGGGACGTCGGCGGGCGCACCCTTCACCTGCCCGTCGGGGAACTGCGCGCCGACACCACCGGCGGCCGGCTGCGCGGTACCCGTTACTACGCGGACGGCAAGGACCGGATCATCGCCGTCCGGGTCGGGACGCGGGTCAGTTACCAGGTCAGCGACCTGCATGGGACGGGGACCGTCGCCGTCGACGCGGTGACGCTGGCGCCGACCCGCCGGAGGCTCGACCCGTTCGGGCTTCCCCGGCGGGTCGCCGCCGGGCCGGACACCGTACAGCCGGCCCTGCCGGGTCGACGGGGTTTCGTGGGCGGTACCGAGGACGCCGTCACCGGGCTCACCCGCCTCGGTGCCCGCGACTACGACCCAGGGACCGGCAAGTTCCTGTCGGTCGATCCGATGGTCAATCCGATGGACCCGCAGTCCCTGAACGGCTTCGCCTATGCGAACAACAACCCGGCCAGTTTCAACGACAGCACCGGTCTGTCGGTCTGCGCGCTGGTCGACTCGCCCGGTGGTGCCCGCTGCATCAACACCGGTCTGACCCGTCCGCCGCTGAGGATCGAGAACGTGCCTCCGTCGTCGACGTACGGTCACAGGTGCCTCGGGCCGTTGCGCTGCGACAACCCCCTGGACAGGAAGCCAGGCGGCTTCGGCCGCATGGATCTGTGCTCGGAGAGGGCGTCGACGTCCTCCGCGGGCTGCGCCGCCATGCGCGACCGCGACCGAGAGGCGAGGCAGGAGGCCGAGAAGCAGCGGCGCGCCCGTGAGGTGGCCGAGCGGCGCGAGGCCGCCCGTCGGAACATGCAGGGAAGCGTGATGGAGTGCACGTCCTTCTCCGTCTCGCTCTTCATCGTCGGGTTCGGGTTCGAGTACTGCAGTGGCCATGACGCCGCCGGACCCGGCGGGAGCTTCTCCGTCAAGGTGTCGGGCGGTTGGGGACTACCCGGCGTCAGCGTCGCCAAGATGGTCAAGGGCAGCGAGGGTGGCATCGACGAACCCGGGACCCTGACCATCAGCAAGGACCTCTCCGCGACCACCGGCCACCTGGGCGTCGGGATCGACGGCTCCGTCACCACGTCGACGCGCGACGGCACCCTCACGGGAGGAACCGGAGTGTCGTGGGGAATCGGAGGCCCACGGGTATCGGCCGGCGTCGAGTTCGGTTGGAGCTTCCGCTGACGGATGCCATCGACGCACGCCACGGCGGTCCGCCCGCGAGCACGAGCCTTCGCCGATCGGCTCGCGCGCGAGCGACGCCGGGCCGTCCACCTCAGGTCCGCTACCCTCCCACCGCAAGCCCGACAACCAGCCCCGACACCGGCAGGACGCCGTCACGACCGGCCGGGCCGGCCACAACGGCGTGCTGTTCGCCATGTGCCTCGACCTGTCGGCACCACCGCCGCTGCGTCTCGTACCGACTCGCGAGCACCTCAGGGCTTGCTCCGACCCGAGCGCTCGAAGGGGACGCCGCCGAGCGTCGGGGCCGGTGCGGTGACGACGGGGAGGCGGTGCACCACCTGGCGGCGGCGTACCTGCGCCTCTGTGAGCGGGACCCGGAAAGGAAGCCACACAGTGAGCTTTTTCCAACCTCACACCGGGGCGTGTTGAGGGACGAGGACGGCCGGGACGATCGCGGTGATGCGGCTGGTGCTGCAGCGGAGCTTTCGTAGGAGGCGCCGGCCCTTCAGGGGGGTCGTGGTCTGTTCGCTGAGGCAGCGGATCTTGGCGTGGGTGTTGTTGTGTCGGTGCTGCCGCCGTTCGAGGCGGTGGCAGCGGAAGGGTACTCGGATGCGGCCACCGGCTTCTTGATACGCCTTGTCGGCCCGGCAGGGGAGCCGGGTTTCTGGAACTTGCGTGCACCTCGGCCCAGTTCCTCGGGCTCAGGCGGTTCGGCGGCACGGTTCCTGATCCGGTGTCGGTGACCGAAATGGTCGTGTCGGAGGTCTTGACCCGGTGCGGCGGGCACCCCTAACTTTCAGACGCTTGCTGAAAGTTACAGCAATGTTTTGCTGAACGAGGGACTCGTAACCTCCGCGACCCATATCCCCACCCCCACCCCTTCGGGAGCCGCCGCATGAGCTCGACCGCACCTGCCCCAAAACGAACCACCGCCGCCCTGGCGGGCGCCGGCCTGATCCTGGGCCTGACCACCGCCCTGACTGCGTCCGCCCAGTCGGCGGTGGCCGCGCCGACCGCCAACGGCGACAAGAAGGTCACCGCCGTCCTGTTCGAGTGGAACTTCGACTCCATCGCCCGCGAGTGCACCCGCACCCTCGGCCCCAAGGGCTACGGGTTCGTGCAGGTCTCCCCGCCCCAGGAGCGCATCCAGGGCAGCGCCTGGTGGACCGCCTACCAGCCGGTCAGCTACAAGATCGCCGGACCGCTCGGCGACCGCACCGCCTTCAAGAACATGGTCGACACCTGCCATGGCGCGGGCGTGAAGGTCGTCGTCGACGCCGTGATCAACCACATGACGTCCGGCTCGGGCACCGGCACCGCCGGAACGCAGTACGGCAAGTACAACTACCCCGGCACCTACGGGGACGCGGACTTCAACAGCTGCCGCCGCCCCATCGGCAGCAACTACTCCGACCGCTACAACGTCCAGCACTGCGAACTCGGCGAGACCGGACAGCCCTCCCTCTCCGACCTCAAGACCAGCAGCGACTACGTGCGCGGCAGGATCGCCGGATACCTCAACGACCTGCTGTCGCTGGGTGTCGACGGCTTCCGCATGGACGCCGTCAAGCACATACCGGCCGACGATCTCGCCGCCATCCGCGGCAAGCTCACCGATCAGGGCGTGCACTGGATGCAGGAGGCCATCCACGGCGCGGGCGAGGCCGTCTCGCCCGGCGAGTACCTGGCCACCGGCGACGTCCAGGAGTTCCGCTACACCACGGACCTGAAGCGGATCCTGTCCGGCGAGAAGCTGTCCTACCTGAAGAACTTCGGCGAGGCCTGGGGCTACATGCCCTCCGGCAAGAGCGGCAGCATGGTCGCCAACCACGACACCGAACGCAACGGCTCCAGCCTGAGCTACCGCGACGGCGCCAACTACACGCTCGCTCACGTCTTCATGCTCGCCCACCCCTACGGCGCCCCGTCCGTCCACTCCGGTTACGAGTTCGCCAACCGGGACGCCGGCGCCCCCAACGGGGGTAATGTCCAGGCCTGTTACAGCGACGGCTGGAGCTGCCAGCACGCCTGGCGCCAGATCGCCAACATGGTGGCCTTCCGCAACGTGTCCGAGGGCACCGGCCTGACCAACTGGTGGGACAACGGCAACAACGCCATCGCCTTCGGCCGCAGCACCAAGGCGTTCATCGCCGTCAACCACGAGGGCGGCTCGCTCACCCAGACCTTCCAGACCTCCCTCCCGGCCGGTACCTACTGCGACGTCCAGCACGGCGACCCGACCACGAGCGGCGGCTGCACCGGCACCACGTACACCGTCGGCACGGACGGCAAGTTCACCGCCACCATCGGCAGCAACGACGCCGTCGCCCTCCACATCGGCGCGAAGGCCCCGGACAAGCCGGGCGACAACACGGCCACCGTCTACTACAGCACCGACAAGAACTGGTCGGCCTACAACATCCACTACGCTCCGACCGGCGGCACCTGGACCACCTCGCCCGGAGCCGCCATGGAGAGCGCGTGCACAGGCTGGGTGAAGAAGAGCATCACCCTCGGCTCCGCCACCGGCCTCAAGGCGGCCTTCAACAACGGCTCCGGCACCTGGGACAGCAACAACGGCGCCGACTACACCCTCGGCACCGGCGACGTCACCGTCAAGAACGGCACCGTCGGCACGGGTAACCCCTGCGGCGTCCAGCAGACCGAGACTGGCGCGTCCTTCGCGGTCACCGCCACCACCGTACCCGGCCAGAACATCTACGTCGTCGGGAACAACGCGGTCCTCGGCAACTGGGCGCCCGGCGCTGCCCTCAAGCTCGACCCCGCTGCCTACCCGGTGTGGAAGCTCGACGTGAAGCTGCCTGCCGGCACGTCCTTCGAGTACAAGTACATCCGCAAGGACGCCACCGGCAACGTCACCTGGGAGAGCGGCGCCAACCGCACCGCCACCGTCCCCACCGACGGCAAGATCACGCTGAGCGACACCTGGCGCAACTGACCCTCTCGCACCGTGGGTGGGTACCGGCCGACGCCGGTACCCACCCACGGTGCAGGGGACCACACCGCCCGCAACAGTGCTCGCGAGCATCCCGCTCCGTGTTCGCCCAGGGTCCCGGAACGCATCCGGCCGCCCACCGAGGCCGACGTGCGAAGCATGGGGCGCAGACGGGCTGCCACCGCCCGGACACGTCCGTCACGTGCGGGGATGACGCCCGCGCCGACGGCCGAGCCAGCGGCAGCGGTCCGCTCGATCGCCCATCTGCGTCGCCGGAGTTGTCTCGACGACGTGACAACGTCCCCGAACCGGAGGGCGCGGCGGCAGACCACGCGTCGACAGGACGCCCATACCCGCCGGACTCATGAAGTCGCGCCGTTGAGCGGCTCGCCAATAGCGGCCTGGCCACGGGTTGCCCGGCCGACGGTGTCCAGTACGCAGACACACCGACCCGAGACCTCATGGCGCGTTCCACGTTCCGTCACCGCTTCTTCACGATCTCTCCGTAGCGGCCTTCCTCGCCTACCTGCCTGGTCAGGCTCCACCCAGCGGCGCGTCCGTCCACCAGGCGGGGCGCGCCGTCGAAGACCCGCCCGATGGGCAGTCCGGCCCAGCCCCGGCGAGCTTGGTGACGTGTTCCACCTCACGAAGGCCCGACGAGCAGCCAGCCCCCTCTTGCCCAGCCGACAGGACTCCATCGAGGAGATGGCCTTCCAAACGGTTCGCCGGGGTCGCAGCGGACGGCAATCCGCTCCGCTTGCCGTCACCACCGCCGCGCGATCGGCTCCGGTGGCGCCGCCTGAGCGCCGGCCGTCAGGCCCTGCTCACCCTTGCCCATCTGCGGACGGGGCACACCTATGCCCAACTCGCCACCGGGTTCGGCGTCGGTACCACGACGGCATTCCGCTACGTCACCGAGGCGGTCGAGCTCCTGGCCGCTCGCGCCCCGAGCCTGACCGACGCGGTGCGGGCCGCTTCGGTGAAGGCGTACCTGATCCTGGACGGCCCACTCCTTCCCATCGACCGCATGGCCGCGGACCGGCCGTTCCACTCCGGGAAACACAAGAAGCACGGCATGAGCGTGAAGGTCATCGCCGATCCCTTGGGCCGGCTGCTATGGGCCTCACCCGCGCTGCCCGGAGCCGTCCACGACCTCCGCGCGGCCCGCGAACACGGCATCCTCGACGCGCTCGCCGAGGCCGGCATACGGTAGTGGGCCGGCAAGGGCTACCGAGGTGCCGGCGGCACGGTCCGTATCCCGTGCTGGGGGCGGTGGGAGAACCTCTCGGCAGGCCAGAAGGCCGCGAACCATCCCACACGAAGATCTGGGCCCTCGTTGAACAGGCAGTCGCCACCCCCAAAGCCTGGTGACTCCTGCGCAAACTGCGATGCTCGACCACCCGCATCACCAGCCTTGTACGGGCCGTCCTCACCCTGCATCTGACCAGCTCAGAGTGAAGATGGAAAAGGCTCAGCGGTTGGAGGCCCGAGTGCCGGGAGTTTTCGCAGGGCTGGTGTGAGAGCTGGTAGGGCTCTCGACTGAGTCGGCCGTCGTCGTGGCCTGATCCCCGAGACCGGAAACAGACTGTTACGACTCGCGGACACACCGTAGAAACGGGCTGTCGTTTTCCACTGATCGTTTTCCGGTCCAAGGAGCCCAACATGCCCCGTTTCCGCACGACCACCATGATTCTCGCTGCTGCCGCGATGGTCACCCTTGCCGCCGCGCCCGCCCAGGCGGCCCCCGGTGACGTGACGACCACCTGCGCGAGCACCGCTACGCCGTACGGCTACGTCGACGTCAGCTGGGGGTACAGCGCCAGCTGCGGCACCCAGAACTTCAACCCGAACATCAAGCAGATAAAGCAGCTCACCGGCCTGCCCATAGGCACCGTCGTCCAGGCCTGTGGGTCCACCTACTACCCGGCCGGCTGGGTCCAGACCAGTTCCTACTACTCCAGTTCCTGCGTCGCGTGGCCCAACTCCGGTTTCAACAACAACGCCTGGACCCTCAAGCGCGTCTCCTGATCGCGGTCGGAACCCGTCGCCCTCCGGCTCGAACCAGCACGCTCTGCTCCCGTGCTGGTTCTCACCGCTCGCGACACGGAAAGACGCAGGTCCTAGCCCTGATCGAATGAGTCGTCGTACCACTCGATGGTGGTGCCGATGAGGCTCGCTCCGACGATGCGGCCGATGCCGCCTCTCGGCTGGGTGGTGGTGTCAGACATGGTTCACCGGTTTCACGAACGGGCGGAAGGGGGGACGGGACGATCGCGGTGGTGCGGGCGGAGCTGGTGGAACTGGTACGGCTGTGGGGCTGGTGGAGCAGGCGGTACGAGTGAGGGCGGGGGCGGGGGCCGGGGGTGCTCCTCGCCGGGGCTGGTCAGCCCGCCGTCCAGCCCCCGTCGAGCGGGAGGGAGATGCCGGTCAGGTAGCCGGAGTGCGGGCCGCAGAGCCACAGGACGGCGGCGGCGACCTCCTCGCTCTCCAGCAGCCGCTTGACCGGCGAGCGGGCCAGCATCACGTTCGACAGGACGTCGCCCTCGCTGATGCCGTGCGCGGCGGCCTGGTCTCGGACCTGGCCCTCGACCAGCGGCGTCCGCACGTAGCCGGGGTTCACGCAGTTACTGGTCACGCCGTGCGGGGCGCCCTCGATGGCGGCGACCTTGCTCAGCCCCTCCAGGGCGTGCTTGGCGGCGACGTACGCGGCCTTGTAGGCGCTGGCCCGCAGGCCGTGGACGCTGGAGACGTTCACGACCCGGCCCCAGCCCTGCCCGTACATGTGCGGCAGGGTCCGCCGCATCAGCAGGAACGGGGCCGTGACCATCACCTTCTGGATCAGCTCGAAGCGCTCCGTCGGGAACTCGGTGAGCGGAGCGACGTGCTGGAGGCCGGCGTTGTTGACGAGGATGTCGGCGTCGGCGGGGAGGAGGTCGATCGCGGCCGGATCCGCGAGGTCGACCTCGTGCGCCTCCCCCCCGGTGGCCTCCGCGACCGCCCGGGCCGCCGCGCCGTCCCGGTCCACGACGTGCACGGTGGCCCCCGCCCGCGCCAGGGCCAGCGCACAGGCCCGGCCGATGCCGCTGCCGCCGCCGGTCACCAGCGCGGTGCGCCCGCTCAGGTCGGTCGCCGCGGTGGCCGGCAGGGGAACCGGGGTGGGAAATGTGTTCGTCATGGCCGGAAACAGTAGGGAGACCTCCGGTGGGCTCCCATGGGCGAGACAGCCATAAAGTGACGCCGGTCAGTGGTGTGGAACACCACAGGGGGCGTCTACCGGCCCAGGGAGCAGTGGTCCAGGAGCGCCGCGGGGTCCGCGTCGGCGGGCATGGCGACGGTCTTGGAGGCCGGCGGGCGGCTGCCGGTGGCCAGCCACCGTTCCAGCGCGGTGAAGCCGCTGCGGTGGCACGGGACGAGCGGCCGGAGCCTGTCCGGGAAGGCGTCGACGAGGGAGTCGGTGTGGGTGCCGCCCTCGATGCGGTAGTAGCGGTGCAGCGCCCCTCGGCCCGCGTCGCGCACCATGCGGGCGTAGACGTCGGAGTCCTCGCCGATGGGGAGCAGCACGTCCAGGGTGCCGTGCAGGGTGATCAGGGGTTTCCCGATCCGGCCGGTCAGTTCGATCGTCTCCACGGCCTGCCGGACCTCCTCGGGCCGGGCCGCGTAGTCGTAGTCGGTGTCACAGCCGGGTGTGCCGGTCGCGCAGTACGGGGTGCCGGCCTCGGTCGCGCCGTCGAAGTCGGGGTCCAGCTCCTCACGGTTGATGCGCTGGGTGAGGTCCCAGTAGACCTTGTGGTGGTAGGGCCACAGGAACTCCGATCCGGCCGGGAAGCCGGCGGCGTGCATCCGGCGACGGGCCGCCTCGGCGTCGTCGCCGCCCGCCGCGTACGCGGGGTAGGCGCGGAGGGCCTTCGGGAGGAACTCCAGCAGGTTGGGGCCGTCGGCGCGCCAGAGGGTGCCCTCCCAGTCGACGCCGCCGTCGTACAGCTCCGGATGGTTCTCCAGCTGCCAGCGCACCAGGTAGCCGCCGTTCGACAGGCCGGTGGCGAGGGTGCGGGACGGGGGCCGGTGGTAGCGCTGGGCGACGGTGGCGCGGGCGGCGCGGGTCAGCTGGGTGACCCGCTCGTTCCACTCGGCGATGGCGTCGCCGGGCGCCGTCCCGTCGCGGTGGAAAGCGAGGCCGGTGTTGCCCTTGTCGGTGGCGGCGTACGCGTAGCCGCGGGCCAGCACCCAGTCGCCGATCGCGCGGTCGTTGGCGTACTGCTCGCGGTTGCCGGGGGTGCCGGCGATCACCAGGCCGCCGTTCCACCGGTCGGGCAGGCGGATGACGAACTGGGCGTCGTGGTTCCAGCCGTGGTTGGTGTTGGTGGTGGAGGTGTCGGGGAAGTAGCCGTCGATCTGGATGCCGGGCACTCCGGCGGGTGCGGCCAGGTCCTTGGGGGTGAGCCCCGCCCAGTCGGCGGGGTCGGTGTGGCCCGAGGCGACGGTGCCGGCCGTGGTCAGCTCGTCGAGGCAGGCGGCCCGCTGGTGCTCGGCGCCCGGCACGCGGAGCTGTGCCATGCCGGCGCAGTGACCGGCCGGGGCTCCGGCGGTGCCGGCGGGGGCGGCCGCGGCCGGTACGGCGGTGACCGTCAGGGCGGACACGGCGAGGGCCGTGAGGGTGTTGCGGCGCAGGGAACCTGGCGGGGAGCCGGGGAAGAGACGCATCGGGGTACCTCGAGGGGTCGGGTTTCCGGGACGCGCGAGAGGCTATGACGCCGGTTCGACCCGACCCATGGGCGTATCGCCCATTCTTGGCCGCCGGGTGGTGGGGGCCGGCACCATCCGCTCCCCGCGGGGGAGTTCGCTCCCGTGCGGCCGGGCGACCGGCCGCACGGGGAGGGATCCGGGGCTTCCCGCGGTCACGGCGGGGGGTGGTCGGCACCATCTCCACCGGGGGCGGTGTGTGGCTGACAGCCATGGTCGCGCCCTCCGGCGCCTGCCTAGGCTCGCTGCCCATCGGTCGTATCGGCCACCGGCTCTGACCTGCGAGGTCATCCGGCTGTCTGAGGGAAGGGATCCTCCATGGGTCTGGACAAAACGGTCGCGAGCGCGGCGGAGGCGGTGGCCGACATCCCCGCCGGCGCCTCCCTCGCGGTGGGCGGCTTCGGGCTGTGCGGGATACCGGGCACGCTGATCGACGCGCTGTGGCAGCGCGGCACGGACGGCCTGCGGGTCGTCTCCAACAACTGCGGCGTCGACGACTGGGGGCTGGGGCTGCTGCTCGCGGCCGGGCAGATCTCCCGGATGACGAGCTCGTACGTCGGCGAGAACAAGGAGTTCGCCCGCCAGTACCTCAGCGGGGAACTGGAGGTGGAGCTCGTCCCGCAGGGGACGCTGGCCGAGCGGCTGCGGGCCGGCGGCGCGGGCGTCCCCGCCTTCTACACCCCGGCCGGCACCGGCACGCAGGTCGGCGAGGGCGGACTGCCGTGGCGGTACGCGGCCGACGGGAGCGTGGCCGTCGCCTCCCCGCCGAAGGAGACGCGGGAGTTCGGCGGGCGCCCGTACCTCCTGGAGGAGGGCATCACGACGGACTTCGCGCTCGTCCGGGCCACCGTCGGCGACCGGCACGGCAACCTCGTCTTCCGGTCCTCCGCCCGGAACTTCAACCCGCTGGCCGCGATGGCCGGGCGGATCACCGTCGCGGAGGTCGACCACCTCGTCGAGCCGGGCGAGCTGGACCCCGACGAGATCCACCTCCCCGGCGTCTTCGTCCAGCGCGTCGTCCGGGTCACGCCCGGCGACCCCGCCGCGGAACGCCGCATCGAACGCCGTACCGTCCGACAGGAAGAAGCCGCCTGATGGCCCTCACCCGCGACCAGATGGCCGCCCGCGCCGCCCGCGAACTCACCGACGGGAGCTACGTCAACCTCGGCATCGGCCTGCCCACCCTGGTGCCCAGCCACCTTCCGCCCGGCATCGAGGTCGTCCTCCAGTCCGAGAACGGCATCCTCGGCGTCGGCCCGTACCCCACCGAGGACGAACTCGACCCCGACCTCGTCAACGCCGGCAAGGAGACCGTCACCACCCTCCCCGGCGCCTCCTTCTTCGACTCGGCCCTGTCCTTCGGGATGATCCGGGGCGGCCACATCGACGCGGCGATCCTCGGCGCCATGCAGGTCTCGTCCTCGGGCGACCTCGCCAACTGGATGATCCCCGGCAAGATGGTGAAGGGCATGGGGGGCGCGATGGACCTCGTGCACGGCGCGGGGCGGGTCATCGTCCTCATGGAGCACACGGCCAAGGACGGCACCCCCAAGCTCGTCGAGAACTGCACCCTCCCGCTCACGGGCCGCGCCGTCGTGCAGCGGGTCGTCACCGACCTCGCCGTCCTCGACGTCACCCCCGACGGCTTCGCCCTCGTCGAACTCGCCCCGGGCGTCACGCTCGACGAGGTCCGCGCGGCCACGGCTGCGGACGTCCTCGTGCCGGCCTGACACACCCGGGCGCGGGCGGCGTGACCGGACCCCGGGCGTGTCAGGCCGGCCGGTCGCGCTCCCGGCGCAGCCAGGCGTCGCACGCCGCGTAGTCGGCGTCGGTGAGGCCGACGCGGGCGTCCACCCGGAGGAGCAGGGCGTGCCCCGGATGGTGGGCGGCGACCCAGGCCCGGTCCCGGTCGGTGATCTCGTCGTCGATCCAGACGAACGGCCGGCCCGCCGCCCACGCCACCAGTGGCCGGGTCTTCCCGTGCAGTCCCCGGCGCACGTCCTCGTCGTCGGCGTCCGACGGCTCCGGCCACGGAACGACCGCCAGGCGCGGCAGGCCGAGCAGCGGGGCGACGCACGTGTTGGCGTCGTCCCCCCACGTCGTCGCCCACACCACCTCGCACGGAAGCGCGGCCAGGCGCGCTCCGTGGGCCGGATCGATCCGGGACAGCAGGGGATGCGGGGCGTCGTGCCCCGCGGTGAAGGTCGGGTACGTGCGGGGGTCCGCGCCGAACGGGATCAGCGGGCCGTCGACGTCGAGGAACAGGAGCGGAAGCCGCTCGGTGCCGGTCACAGCGGTCGAGGATAGGCGCCGCGCCCGTCAGAGGGCGACCGCGCCCACGACGGCCGTGGCCACGACGAGGGAGCTTCCGAGCGCGTCGATGACGATGCCCTGGCGCCAGGCCCGGTGCGCGCCCGCGAGGTTCGGGGTGAAGTCGGCAGGGTCGTCCGGGGCATGATGGATGGTCAGCTCCCTGCCGTACGAGCCTTCCGGGTCGCGGAGGCTCCGGTCGCAGTAGGCGGTGACCGTCGTGCCGTCGCGGGTGGTGAAGGTGACGACCGGGACGTGGGTCGTGACGGTGTGGCCGTCCTCGTCGGTGCTGACGCGCTTGAGGACGGCGACGACGCGGCCGGGCACGGCGGTCATGGCGGCGAGCGTCTCGCGCCGGCGCCGGGTGTCCCGTACGTTCTCCGGCAGGTGGTAGGCGAGGGAGCAGGACCAGGGGCCGGCGAACCCGAGCAGTGCCCAGGGCCAGCCCCGCTCGATCGCGGCGACGGTCACCACACCGGCGTACACCAGGAAGAGCGCGAAGTTCGGCCGGCCGAGGCCGCCGCGCGGGCCCTCGGTCGCGTCCTGGGTGAAGCGGTACGCGTGGGGGTTTCCGCGGGGGTAGTGGACGCCGATCGGGCGGCCGACCCACGCCGTGCGGATCCGCTCGCCCCGCTCGCCGGCCTCCCCGCCGTCGGTGACGGTGAACTCCGCGCCGGTGGAGGGGTCCTGGAAGGAGACGACCACGGATATCCCGTCGGCCCGGGAGTCGCCGTGGCGCGGGGGCGTCACGTGCTCGATCCGGCCGACGGTCCTGACCGTGCGCTGGGCCTCGGTCGCTCCGGTCAGGTACCGGACGTACCCGATCAGCGCCAGGCCGCCGAACGCGGCGCACCACAGCCCCAGATACCCGTACCAGCCCATGCGGCCCCCTCCCCTGGCGTCCGGTCGCTCCCCGTGCCGCCGACGGCGGCGCGGGGGTGATCGCCGTACGGGTGATTGTGCCGGGCGCGGACGGCGCGCGGCGGTCCTTCGCCGTTCTCCGCACGGGCCGGAGTCAGGCCTCCCGCACGTGGAGGCCGAAGCCGGTGCGGCCGGCGGGCTCCAGGCCGGGCTTCAGGTGGAGGGAGGGGATCTCGTAGTCGCCGAAGTTCTGGCGGCGGAAGGGGATCGGCTCGGTCGACTCCAGGCCGAGCAGGCGCTCCCGCCACGCCTTCGCGGCGACCTCGTACTCCTCGGGGGTCAGCCGGTCGCTGCCGTACACGACGAACGGCGGCAGGGGTTCGATGCCCGGGTAGTAGAGGATCCCGTGCTGCAGGGGGAAGAGCAGGTCGCCGATGGGGCCGTTGATGCCGCGGGCTGCGTAGTGGGACTCCGGGCCGCCGACGGTCACCGACAGCAGGGCCCTGCGGCCCGCGAGGGTGCCCTCGCCGAAGCGCTCGCCGTACTTCGTCTCGCTGTGCTCGCCGACGCCGTAGGCGAAGCGGTAGGTGAAGACCCGGTCGAACCAGCCCTTGAGGATGGCGGGCATCGTGTACCACCACAGCGGGAACTGGAAGACGATCGTGTCGGCCCAGAGGAGCTTCTCCTGTTCGGCGCGGACGTCCGGGGTGAGCCGGCCGGCCTCGAAGGCCCGGCCCGAGTCCTGGGCGACCTTCAGCGGGCTCGACGCGTCGGGGCCGTAGTCCTCGGCGTCCACGGTCGCCTTCCACCGCATCGCGTACAGGTCGGTGACCCGGACCTCGTGCCCGGCGGCCTCCAGGGTGGCGACGGCGAGGTCCTTCAGCGAGCCGTTGAGCGACCGCGGCTCGGGGTGGGCGTAGACGATCAGCGTCTTCATGGGGACTCCTTCGGATCGGATGCCGCCGAGTCTGGCCGCGGCGGCGGCCGGTGTTCAGGGGCGCCCGTTCCGTCGGAACGGCCTTCCTGGTAACGGCAGTACCACCCTGGGACCGGCGGCCGGGCCGATACTGGGGGGCATGGACGATCTCGCGGGCTTCCTGCGGACCCGGCGCTCCCGGGTCGATCCGGCGGCCGTCGGCATCCCCTCCGACGGCCGGCGAAGGGTGGCGGGGCTGCGCCGCGAGGAGGTGGCGCACCTGTCGGGCGTCAGCGTCGACTACTACGTGCGCCTGGAGCAGGGGCGGGCCACGCAGCCCTCGGAGCAGGTCCTCGACGCGCTCGCCCGGGTCCTCGGGCTCGACGAGACCGAGCGGGGCCACCTGTACCGGCTGGCGCGGCAGCGCCGGCGGCGGGCGAAGGCGCCGGGCGGCCGGGTCCGGCCGGAGCTGTTGCGGGTCCTGGACCTGGTGCCGGGGACTCCGGCGCTGATCATGGACCACCGGCTGGACGTGCTGGCCGCCAACCGCATGGCGGGGCTCCTGTACGGGCGGCCGACGGCGGGTCTGAACACGGCCCGGCACCTCTTCCTGGAGGAGGACGAGCGGGGGCTGTACGCGGACTGGGAGACGTGCACGCTCGACGTGGTCGGGCATCTGCGCCTGGCGGCCGGGAAGTTCCCGGACGACCCGCGGCTCGCCTCGCTCGTCGGCGAACTGGCCATGGGCAGCGAGCGCTTCCGCCGCCTGTGGGCGCGCGCGGACGTGCGCGCCCGGACGCACGGGCGCAAGGCGTACCGGCATCCGCTCGTCGGCCTGCTCGAACTGCACCAGGAGAACTTCGCGCTGCCGGACGGTTCGGGCAGGGAGCTGCTGGTGCTGTCCGCGGCGCCCGGCAGCCCGGCCGAGGACGGGCTCCGCCTGCTCGCGGGCCTGGACGACTCCGGCGGCCGGGACGACCACGGGGCACGCGTGGCGCACTCGGCGCACGAGTCGCGGCACGGTGGGGGGGACGTCATGAGGCGTGGGTACGCAATGGTGGCCGCGGTCGCCGCCGTCGTGTGGGGTGTCGGCGGGGTGGGTCCCGCCGTGGCGGCCGGCGGTGCGGCGCCCGCGGCGACGCCCCTGACGCTCGAATGGCCGGACTTCCCGCAGGCCGCCGGCGTGACGCGCCGGACGCCCGACCACCCGCTCGGGGAGAACGCGGCCGGAGCGGCCCTCGCGGTGGACGCCTGACGCGGGGGCGCTGGTCTACCGTGGGAGCGGACGCCTCGTCAGACGGCGCCGCCCGCACGGAAGGAGAGCGCCCGATGGGTGTGCTGCCCCACCCCGCAGAGCCCGGCATCCCGCGTACCGCCGAGGCGATCGAGGGCGCGCTCGCGCCGGTCCGCCGGGGTGCGTTCCTGGAGGAGCTGCAGGCGGCGCGGGCCGGGGACGAGCAGGTGGCGGTGATGGAGCGCTGGCATCTGCGGGCCGTCGCCGACACCCGGCGCACCGACGCGGACCGCGCGCGGGCGGCGGCGCTGCGGACGGGCGGGCGCGACGGGGTGCGCCCGCTCGGCGCCCTCCTCGCCTCGCTCGGCGGGGCCCGGTGAGCCACGGGTTGACCGATCAGGCCGCCGCGGTCCTCTCGGCCATGTCCGCCCAGGCCCCCGAGGCGTTCGCGGCGACGGTCCGGACCCTGACCGCGGTCGCGGAGGCGCACGAGCGCGGCACCGTGCCGCCGGGGGCGAGCCCCACCGACCAGTGGGGCGACGTGTTCGACCTCGACGTCCCCGGCCATCCCGTGCTGGTCGAGTGGTTCACCGGGGACCCGGACGAGGTGACCGTCACCCGCATCACCTGGCTGAGGACGGGGGGTTAGGGGGCCGGCACCGGCTTGGTGGTGAGGGTCCACGCGCCCGCCGCGTGGAGCTCCACGACCACCGGGCCGTCCATGATCGGGACCGTGCGGCGCAGGGCACCGGACTCGTGGAGCAGCAGGGCGGGGTCGAGCCGCATCCGGTGGTGGCCGGCGACCTCGTGCGCCCGGAGGTGGACGTGGCCTCCGGCGTGGCCGGGACCGCCCGCGAAGTCCACCCGGAGGTCGACGCCCTTGCCGGGGTGGAGCAGGATGTCGGGGCCGTAGCCGTGCAGGACGCCGTCCAGCCGGCGGGCGGCGGCGATCGGCTTCACCCGCAGGGTCCACCGGTTCTGCGAGACGACCCGGAGGCGCAGCGGGCCGTCCTTGGGCGCGTGGACGGCCCGGGTGGCTCGGAGGTCGGGCAGGGACATGGCGATGACGTACTCGCCGTCCTTGTTGTGCGCGTCGAGGGGGTAGAGCGCGAAGTGGCCCTCGCCCTCCTGGGCGACCTCGACGAGGACGGGCCCGGGCAGTGGCCCGGTGTCGACGCCGACCACCTGGTTGCCCCGGCCCTCGAAGGCGGCCGGTTCGAAGACGGGTCCGAACTCCCAGCCCTCGACGAGGCGGTACGGCGGCTGCGGGGGCGGGAACAGCCCCGGCACGTGCGCGCCGGCCTCGGGGGGTGCCTGCCCCGGGAGCTTCACGACGCCGGCCAGCGGTACGGGGCCCGCCAGGACCGCCGGCCGGTCGCCGTCGTCCACCGCGACGCCGTACGCGGCGATGAGCCCCGCGAGCCCGGAGGCGTACCCCTCTCCGAGGCGGTCGAACTTCCAGCCGCCCGCCTCCCGGTGGAAGACGCCGAGGGCGATCGCGGGCACGTCCTCCCCGCCGGTCACGGTGAAGGTGACGACGGCGGATCCGTCCGGTGCGACGGCCCTGAGCGCGGGTACGGCCCCGTGGACGGTGTGCCGGGTCCAGCCGGCGACCACGATCCGCTCCACCGCCGGCTCGACCCGGTCCAGGTCGAGGGCGAGCCCGTCCGGCCCGAGCCGGACGGCGCCCGAGGGGTGGGCCGGTCGGCCGTGGAAGACGAGGTCGGCGTCGTCGCGGACCTGGTGGGAGGAGTCGAGCAGCAGCGCCGCGGCCTCCATGTCGCCTGTCGCGACGCGGAGGACGACGGTCGGTATCCAGTGGCCCGTGCTCGTGGCTTCGTGATCCATGCCGCCCATCATGCGTCAGGGATCAACCGGTCACTCCCGTTCCGGCCGCGGAGAGCCGGCGGACGGCCGGGGTTCGGTGGGGCGGGTCGGCGCGCGGCGGCCGGGCCCGGGGATGCGGGGCGCGTGCCGTCGGCGGTCCGCGCGGGCGGGTCTGCCGAGGAGGACGCCGCAGAGGACGAGGGCCAGGCCGGCCAGCTGCCGGAGCGTCAGGGCCTCGCCGGCGACCAGGACGCCGAGGAGGACGCCGGTCACCGGGTTGAGCAGGCCGAGGAGGCCGACGGTCGCGGCGGGCAGGTGGCGGAGGCCGGCGAACCAGACGGTGAAGGCCAGTGCGGTGGCGACGAGGGAGACGTAGGCGAAGGCGAGGAGGGCGGAGGGGGACAGCGCGGGCGGCGGGCCCTCCACGGCCGCGGCGACCGGCAGCAGGAGGAGACCTCCGGCGGTGAGCTGCCAGGCGGTCGAGGCGAGCACGTCGACGTCGGCGCTCCACCGCTTGGCCAGGATGTGGCCGAAGGCCGACACGAGCATGGCGGCCACGGAGGCGACGACCCCGGTCCCGCTCACGCCGGCCTCCCCCGTGAGCAGCATGAGGGCGACTCCCGTGAGGCCGAGGACGGCGCCGGCCAGATGCGGGACGCCGGGGCGTTCGGCGACGAGGGCCCAGGCGATCAGCATCATCGCGAGCGGCGACACCGCCATGACGGTGGAGGCGACGCTCGTCGGGAGGAGCTGGGAGGCGGCGTACACGAGGACGAAGAAGACGCTCACGTTGAGCAGTCCGAGCACCGCGGACCGCCCCCACCACGCGCCGCGGGGGCGCTTCCTCGCCAGGGCCAGCAGGACGGCGCCGGCGGGCAGGGCCCGCAGGGCGGCGCCGTACAGCGGGGTGTCCGCCGGCAGGTAGGCGTGGGTGACGTAGTAGTTCGCTCCCCAGGCGACCGGCGCGACGGCGGTCAGCACCACCCAGCGATTGGCTTCCATGGAAGCCAATATATACCTTCCATGGAAGCTAAGATGCGGCCATGGACGAACAGCCCCCGCCGGACCGCGTCGCCCGCATCCAGGCCGACTGGCGCCGCGAGCGCCCCGACCTCGACGTCACCCCCCAGGGCGTCATCGGCCGACTGCACCGGCTGGCCGACCGCCTCAGCGGGGAACTGCGCCTGGTCTACGACCGGTACGGGCTCGGCGAGGGCGAGTTCGACGTCCTGTGCGCCCTGCGCCGGGCCGGCGCGCCCTTCGAGCGGGCCCCGGGCGAACTCGCCGCGCACACCATGGTCACCACGGGCGCGATGACCAAGCGCATCGACCGGCTGGAGCGGGCGGGGCTGGTCACCCGCCGCCGCTCGGACGACGACCAGCGCGGCCGCATCGTCGCCCTCACCCCGCCCGGGCGCGACCTGATCGACCGCGCCTTCGCCGACCACATGCGCAACGAGCGCCGGCTCCTCGACCTGCTGACGCCCGCCGAGGCCGCGTCCCTGGAGGCGCTCCTCACCGGCTGGCTCGGCCGCCTGGAACCGCCGGCCGAGGCCCCGCCGACCGGGCCGGGTGCGCCCTCGGCCGAGTGACAGTGGCGCCGCTGCCCGAGGGACGGCGGCGCGTTTGCCGTTCCGGCAACAGGGCTGGCCCGGCCGGGACGGGGTGGGCGACCGTGGGGGCATGGCCGACGACATCACCGCAGACGTGCTCCCCTCCGACAACCCCTCGTCCGCCGACGGCTACGTCGGCGACCCCGCCGTGCGCGAGGAATGGGACGCCCGCTACTCCGAGCGCGGGCAGCTCTGGAGCGGGCAGCCCAACGGGGCGCTCGTGGCGGAGGTGCGCGACCTCGCCCCCGGCCGGGTCCTCGACGTCGGCTGCGGCGAGGGCGCGGACGCCATCTGGCTCGCCCGCGCCGGCTGGGACGTGACCGCCCTGGAGGTCTCGGGCGTGGCGCTGGGCCGGGCGGCCGCCCACGCGCGGGACGCCGGCGTGTCCGTCCGCTGGGTCCACGCCGGACTGGCCGAGGCGGCGCTCCCGCCGGCCGCCTTCGACCTGGTCTCGGCGCAGTACCCGGCGCTGCCGCGCACCCCCGACGCGGCGGCCGAGCGCGCGCTGCTCGCGGCCGTCGCGCCCGGCGGCGTGCTGCTCCTCGTCCACCACGCGGGCATGGAGGAGCACCACGACCCCCACGAGAGCGGCTTCGACCCGGCCGACTACGTCTGGCCGTCGACGGTCGCCGCGCTCCTCGGCGACGACTGGCGGGTCGAGGTGGACGAGGAGCGGCCCCGGGTGATCCCCGACGGCGGCGCCGGGGCGCACCACAGCCACGACGTCGTCCTGCGGGCCCGCCGGCTGCGCTGACGCCGAGCCCTCCCGCGGCGAGACATATCGTCGGCGTATCGAAAAGCGCATACGCCGCCGCAACCGCCCTCCGTGTGCAATGGCCCCATGCTCGACGACACGGCTCTGCCGACACCCGCCCGCCGCACGCGCGCGCTCCTGCCCGCCGGCCTGGCGGTCCTCGCCCTGGTGAGCGTCCTCATCGTCATGCGGAGGCCGCTCATGATGGCCGCTCCGATGTGCCGGGCCGGGATGTGGGAGCGGTGCCTCGGCACGTTCAACGGGATCGTCCTCATGACGGTGGTCGCGCTGCCGCTCGCGCTGCTGGTGGCGTGGGGGCTGGCGCGGCTGCGGCGGCGCTCCGCGGGCGCCGCGGCGTGGCGGTGGTCGCTGGCCGAGGTCGGCATGGTCTACGGGACGCTGCCGTTCCTGTGGATGACGCTGGTGCCGGGCGGCGAGGACCAGCCGCCGCGGGTGAGTCTCGTACCGCTGCGGGACCTGGTCACGATGGGGCCGCTCGGCATCGGCGGCAACCTGCTGGTCTTCGCGTCGCTCGGCTTCTTCGCGCCGGTCCGGTTCGCGGCGCTCGCGACCGTGCCGCGCGTCCTCGCGCTGGGGGCGGGCTGTTCGCTCCTGGTCGAGACCTCGCAGTACGTGCTGCGCCTCGACCGGGTGTCGTCCGTGGACGACGTCCTGGTCAACGCCGCCGGCGCCGTCCTGGCCGGGCTCGCCTCGCGCCCCTGGTGGCGCGCCGCGCCTGTGCCGGTCACCGGCCGCTCTGCCTAGGCTGCCCCCATGCGCGTACTGATCGTGGAGGACGAGCCGTACCTGGCCGAGGCCGTCCGTGACGGGCTCCGGCTGGAGGCGATCGCCGCCGACATCGCCGGCGACGGCGACACCGCCCTGGAGCTGCTGGCCGTCCACTCCTACGACCTGGCGGTCCTCGACCGGGACATCCCCGGCCCGTCCGGCGACGAGGTGGCCCGGCGGATCGTCGCGTCCGGCAGCGGCATCCCGATCCTGATGCTCACCGCCGCCGACCGCATCGACGACAAGGAGTCCGGGTTCGCGCTCGGCGCCGACGACTACCTCACCAAGCCGTTCGAGCTGCGGGAGCTGGTCGTGCGGCTGCGGGCGCTCGACCGCCGGCGCGCGTACGCCCGGCCCCCGGTCCGCGAGCTCGCGGGCCTGCGCG
This sequence comes from Streptomyces roseofulvus, assembly GCF_039534915.1. Classification (NCBI taxonomy): domain Bacteria; kingdom Bacillati; phylum Actinomycetota; class Actinomycetes; order Kitasatosporales; family Streptomycetaceae; genus Streptomyces; species Streptomyces roseofulvus. The sequence goes on from NZ_BAAAWE010000001.1 coordinate 774,855, forward strand.
TCGACCCGTTCCGGCGGGAGGTCTTCCGCGACGGGCGGTACGTCGCGCTCACCCGGAAGCAGTTCGCGGTGCTCGACGTGCTCGTCGCCGCCGAGGGCGGGGTCGTGAGCACCGAGGAGCTGCTGGCCCGGGCCTGGGACGAGAACGCCGACCCCTTCACCAACGCCGTCCGCATCACCGTCTCGGCGCTGCGCAAGCGGCTCGGCGAACCGTGGATCATCGCCACGGTGCCGGGCGTCGGCTACCGCATCGACGTCGGCCCCGCGCCCGACTCCGGCGCCCCGCACCCCGGCCGTCCCCGTGCGTAGGCGCCGCGGGCTGAGCGTCCGGCTGAAACTCACCCTCAGCTACGCCGGGTTCCTGACCCTCGCCGGCGCCCTGCTGCTCGCCGTGGTGTGGGTGTTCCTGCTGCGGTACGTCCCCGACAACGACCAGGGGCTGCTCGGGATCTCGCCCAACCGCTACCTCCTCGTGCGCACCTTCTTCCCCGCCGCGGCCGCGGCGATGGGCTTCCTGCTCGTCTTCGGTCTCGTCGGGGGCTGGCTGCTCGCCGGCCGGATGCTCGCGCCGCTCACCCGGATCACGGCGGCGGCGCGGACGGCCGGGAGCGGTTCGCTCTCCCACCGGATCCGGATGGAGGGCCGTGACGACGAGTTCCGCGAACTCGCCGACGCCTTCGACACGATGCTCGACCGGCTGGAGGCGCAGGTCGCCGAGCAGCAGCGGTTCGCCGCGAACGCCTCCCACGAGCTGCGCACCCCGCTGGCCATCTCGCGCGCGCTGCTCGACGTCGCCCGCGAGGACCCCGGGCGGGACCGGGACGAACTCGTCGCCCGCCTGACCGCCGTCAACACGCGGGCGATCGACCTGACCGAGGCGCTGCTGCTGCTCAGCCGCAGCGACCGGGGGCTGGTCTCCCGCGAGCGCGTCGATCTCTCGCTGGTCGCGGAGGAGGCCGCCGAGACGCTGCTCCCCCTCGCGGAGCAGCGCGGCATCGCGTTCGACGTGACCGGCGGCGCGGCCTGGACGAGCGGCTCGCCGGAGCTGCTGCTGCGGATGGTGACGAACCTCGTCCAGAACGCCCTGGTCCACAACCTTCCGAGCGGCGGGACCGTGACGGTCCGCACCGAGGCGCGGCGCGAGGGCAGCCTGGTGCGGGTCGAGAACACGGGCCACCCGCTCCCGCCGGACCTGGTGCCGACCCTCACGGAGCCCTTCCGGCGCGGCACGGAACGCGTCCGCACCGACGAGCACGCGGGCGTGGGCCTGGGACTGGCCCTCGTGCAGAGCGTCGTCCGCGCCCACGGCGGCACGCTGACCCTCGTCCCGCGTCCCGCCGGAGGACTGGTCGTCACGGTCCTGCTGCCCGCCGCACCGGAGGACTCCGTCCCCGGTCACGAGCCTCAGGGGCGTCAGGGACCTCTGGAGCGTCAGTAGCCCAGGCCGACGGTGTGGCGGACGGAGCCGGGCTCGGCCAGCGCGGCGAGGACGGCGCGGGCGAGATCGGCCCGGGCGAGGGTGAAGCCGCCGCGCACGTTGCGGTCGGCGCGAGCACGCGGGGTCCGGCTGGTGCGAGCACGGTGGGGCGCGGTGGGTGCGGGCGCGGTGGGGCGCGGTGGGCGGGGATCCCTCCGCCCGCTTACGATCGGCCGATGATCGCTTCCACCACCCTCCACTCCGCCCCGACTCTGCACGCCCCAGGGCTCGTTCTGCGTCCGTGGTGCGCGGAGGACGTCCCCGCGCTGGCCGGGACGACCCGCGATCCCGCCCTCCGTCGCTGGGCGAGCCTGCCCGCGGAGGGCGAGGGGCGGCGCTGGGTGCGGGACCGGGAGCGCGACTGGGCGGCCGGTGTCCGGTTCGGCTTCGCCGTCCTGGAGGCGCCCGACGACGCCGCCGCCCGTCTGGTGGGCGGCGTGGTCCTCAAGGAGGTCGCCGCCGGCGGGCCCTCCGCCCAGGTCGGCTACTGGACGGCCGCCGACGCACGCGGTCGCGGGGTGGCGTCCCGCGCCCTGGACGCCGTCACCGACTGGGCCTTCGCCACCTTCCGGTCAGGCGGCCTGGAGCGGCTCGAACTGCTCCACCAGGTGGACAACGCGGCATCCTGCCGCGTGGCGGCCCGGTGCGGTTACGCCTTCGACCGCGTCCTGCCGTCGTTCCCTCCCGCCTTCCCGCTCGACGGGCACCTTCACATCCGGCGCGGGCGCTGATGCCCTCGTAGACCACCTGTCCGTCGGGGATCAGGACGTGGTCGTCGGCCTCGGGGTCGTCACCGATCACGTGGCTCGCGGTGACGAGGGTCTTCATGCGGGTGCTCCGGTGGTGCGGGGTCGGCGGGTGGGCAGCGGGTCAGGATGTGCGCCGGGCGGCCCGGAGCCAGTCGCGCGCGGCGGCGAGGGTCACCTCGATGTCGTCGCTCCACGAGCAGACCTCCAGCCACGACAGGTAGCCGCCCTGCGTGAAGACCAGGACCTCCCCGGGGCACTCGCCGGTCTCGGTGAGGAGCGGGGCCTCGGCCGCGACGACGGTGCCCGGGCCGTCGCCGGTCGGTGCCGGCTCGACCTCGCCGGTGTCGAGCACGAAGTCGGCGGTGCCGCAGCCGCAACCGCAGCGCCCCGTCACCCGGAGGTGCGGCACCTGCCGGAGCAGGACGGCATGGACGGGGTCGGCCGGGTCGAGCAGTTCCGCGAGCACGTCGGCGACGTCGGCGGGCAGGGGTTCGGGCATCCGGTCACCGTATCCGGACGGCCGGTCGCCGTCGCCGCCGCCCCTCGGGCGACCCCCCTCGGGCGACCCGCCTCAGTCGACGCCCCTGATCCGCCGCACCAGCAGCGCGCCCGCCAGCCCCAGCGCGGCGGCCACCAGGTACAGCGACCGGTAGCCGCCGAGGTGGTTGACGAGCGGGGCGGCCAGGGCGGGGGCCGCCACCTGGGGCAGGGCGTTGGCGACGTTGACGATGCCGAGGTCCTTGCCGCGGTCACGGGCCGCCGGCAGGACGTCCGTCATGAGGGCGAAGTCGACGGAGGTGAAGACGCCGAAGCCGACCCCGAGGAGGGCGGCGGCGACGAGCGCCCCGGGCCACGTCTGCCACCCGGCCAGCAGTCCGGTCGCCGCCGCCATCAGGACGCCGGACCACAGGACGAACGGCTTGCGCCGCCCGATCCGGTCCGACCACACGCCGCCGACGACCACGGTGGCGAGCAGGGTCGCGCCGTTCACCGCCGTCAGGACCAGCACCCCGGTCTCCGGATCCGCGTGGTGCAGCCGGTCGCGCAGGTAGTAGAAGAGGTAGAGCAGGACCAGCGCGTTGCTCAGGTTGACCAGGAAGCGGGTCAGCCAGGCCCAGGCGAGGTCGGGATGGGCGCGCGGGCTCAGCCGGAACCCGGCCGCGAACCGCCGCCAGGACCAGGCGGGCCGGTCGGCCGGGGCGAGCCGCAGGTCCGGGTGGCGGAGCACGTACGGGGCGACGCCCAGGAGCGTGAAGACGGCGCAGGCCGCGTATCCGGCGCCGATCCCGCCGGCCGCCGTCGCGAAGCCCGTGCCGGCGACCACCCCGAGGATCTGCGCCGCGCCCAGCCAGCCGCCGACGGCTCCCCGCTGGGACCGCGGCACCCGGTCCGGCACGGCCGCCGTGACCGCGGCGAAGGCCGCGTTCAGCGTCAGCTGCACCAGACACCAGCCGGCGAACAGCACCCACACCGCGTCCGCCGCCCCGAGCAGCAGCAGGGACAGCGCGCCGCCCGCCGACCCCGCCACGATCCACGGCGTACGCCGCCCGAACCGCGACGCCGTACGGTCGGACAGGGCGCCGAACAGCGGGTTCGCGGCCAGCGACACCACCGCCCCGACGCCGGTCACCCAGGCCAGCAGCGCCTCCTTCGACAGCCCGGTGCCGGGCGCGAACCGCTCGGCCTGCTGCGCGAGCAGGATCTGCAGCGGCCCGTACCAGCCCACCCAGATCGCGCCGTTGGCCAGCGACAGCGCGGCCGTCCAGCCGCGCCCGACCCGTTCGGCCGGCTCCCCCAGTGCCAGGGCCGTCATGCCCGCTGGGCCCGCAGCGCGTCCCGCAGCCAGCCGTACGACGCCTTCGGGGTGCGCGCCTGCGTCGCGTAGTCGACGTGGACGAGTCCGAACCGCTTCGTATAGCCCTCGGCCCACTCGAAGTTGTCCATCAGCGACCACACGAAGTAGCCGCGGACGTCGACCCCCGCCTCCCACGCCCGGTGCAGCGCCCGCAGATGACCGTCCAGGTAGGCGATCCGCTCCTGGTCGTCGAGCCCTTCGTAGGCGCAGCCGTTCTCGGTGATCACGACGGGCGGCAGCCGGTCGCCGTACCGGTCGCGGAGCGAGGTGAGGAGTTCGGTGAGCGCTTCGGGGACCACCGGCCAGCCGAAGTCGGTCACCGGATAGCCCTCGATCCGCCGCAGGGAGAAGGGGAGTTCCGCGGGCAGGGTGACGCCGGAGAACTCGGCGTCCTCGGTGCGCGGCGCGCCCGCCTTCGTCGGCTGGTAGTAGTTGATCCCGTACCAGTCGAGCGTCCCCTCGGAGATCACCTTCAGGTCGGCCTCCACGTCGCCGCCGGGCATGAGGTCGCCGAACCCGTCCGGGTAACGGCCCAGCAGCAGCGGGTCGGAGAACAGCCGGTTGAGGATGATGTCGTAGAGGTCGGCGGCCTCGGCGTCGGCCGGTTCGGCGGAGGCGGGCCAGGTCGGGCCGTGGGAGTTGGCGATGCCGATGTCGTCGGCGCCGGCCGCGCGCAGGGCGCCCGCGGCGAGGCCGTGCGCGAGCAGTTGGTGGTGGGCCACCGGCAGGGCGTCGAAGAGCAGCTTCCTGCCGGGGGCGTGCTCGCCGAGCGCGTGGCCCAGGAGGGTGTGCTCGGCGGGCTCGTTGAGGGTGATCCACTTCGTCACGCGGTCGCCGAGCCGCTCGGCGACCGTCGCCGCGTACGCGGCGAAGCGGGACGCCGTGTCCCGCTCCAGCCAGCCGCCCGCCTCCTCGACGGCCAGCGGCAGGTCCCAGTGGAACAGCGTCGGCACCGGCCGCACCCCCTGCGCGCACAGCTCGTCGACCAGCCGGTCGTAGAAGTCGAGCCCGCCGGGCGCGAGCACGCGCGGCCAGGAGACCGAGAAGCGGTACGCGTCCACCCCGAGGTCGCGGACGAGCGCCACGTCCTCCCGGTACCGGGCCACATGGTCACAGGCCACCTCCGCCGTCGCCCCGTCCCTGATCCGCCCCGGCTCGGCACTGAACGCGTCCCACACGGACGGCAGGCGGCCCTGGACGGCGCCCTCGATCTGATGGGCGGCGGTCGACACCCCCCACAGGAATCCGGGCGGGAACTGCGGCAGCGGGTCCGTGGAAGAGGCCATGGCCGCGATCATCCGTACCGGCCAGTAGGAAGTCAACACCGCTGCACGGGGCAGTGGTTGACGGCGCCGGAGCAGTGGTTGACAACGCCGGCGCTCCTCGGAGCGGCCGGGACGACATCAGGGGCGGCGGGCGGTGCCGCGCGCCGTAGCATGCGGGCGTGACGATCACGTACGAGTGGCGGGGCGGGTTCGACGACGGCTCGCTCGATGTCCTGCATGCCGAGGCGTTCGGTCATCCCGTCGGCGGGGGTGAGTGGCGCGCCCGGCTGGAGCGCCACAGTCTCGGGTGGGTCTGCGCGCGGGAGGGCGGCGTGCTGATCGGGTTCGTCAACGTGGCCTGGGACGGCGGTGCCCACGCCTTCGTCCTGGACACGATGGTCGCCCCGGACCACCGGACCGCGGGCGTGGGCACCGCGCTCGTCACGACCGCGGCGGGGTACGCCCGCGCCGCCGGCTGCGCCTGGCTGCACGTCGACTTCGAGGAGCACCTGCGCCCCTTCTACCTCGACGCCTGCGGCTTCAGGGAGACCGCGGCCGGGCTGATCGCCCTGTAGGGGCTTCAGCCCGTGGTGCCGTCGAGCATCTCGCGCAGGATGTCCAGGTGGCCGTTGTGGCGGGCCGTCTCCTCGGTGAGGTGGAGCAGGATCCAGCGCAGGTCGACGTGGACGCCGCCGCGGACCGGGCGCTCGGCCCGGGCGTCCAGGCCGTGCCCGGCGACGAGGTCGCGGTAGCGGGCGCTCTGGGCGGCGTACTCGTCGAGCAGCTGCGGGAGCGGGAAGTCGACCGCGACGCGCATCTCGCGGTCGGGGTCCTCGTCGGTCCACGGGCCCTCGTCCTCCTCGCCGAGGAAGACCACCTGGAACCAGTAGTACTCCACCCAGCGCAGGTGGTTGATCAGGCCGCTCAGGGTCATCAGCGGCGAGCCGGGGAGCAGCGCCCGGCGGGCGTCCTCCGCGGAGACGCCGTCGCATTTGGCGCGGGCGGTGGCGCGGGCGTAGTCGAGGAACGTGGTGAGCTGGGTGCGCTCGTCCCACGCGGGCGGTGTGTCGTCGATTCTGGTCATCGCGCGAAGCGTCCCCGATCACCCCGGGTGGTGTCGACCGAATTCCGGCCGGTCAGGCGTCCGGCGCGGGGAGCACCCGGAGGTCGTAGAGGTACGAGCGGTCGTCCTTGAAGCTGCGCCAGACCGTCGCCGGCGGTTCCGGGCCGTCGGCGCGCCCGTCGCGGGGGTGCGCGGTGACGAGCCCGCCGGCGATCACGCAGTGCCAGCCCTCGGCGCGCGACCACACGCACCACACGGCGCCGTCGGTGCGGCGGTAGGCGGGGCGGCCGTCGCGCTCGCCGGCGGGCTCGAAACGGTGGCGGAGGCCGTCGACCCGGCGGACGAAGACGAGGGAGAGGAGCGCGGCGGTCATGCGCGGACTGTAGTGCGTGCCACCGCCCGTCAGCACGTGCCCCCCCCCGGTCAGTACGTGCCGCCCCTCCTCAGGCGCCCGGCCGGGTCTCGGCCGCCGCTCCCCCGCCGCGGCCGAAGGCGAGCTCGAAGATCCGGGGCCATCTCACCGGCGGCGTGGAGACGGCGACGCCCGGCCGGTCGCGGGGCACCCGGACACGCAGCGCCAGTGGGCGGAGCGTGCACACGACGGGGGTGGCCATCCGCAGGGCCTCGCCGTCGACCGCCACGGGGATCTCGTGCGCGTCGGCGGTGACCACGACGCGGTGCGCGGACAGGACCGTCAGCGCCGTGGACTGCGTGCCCCGCACCGCCAGGTCGGCGGCCTGCGCCGCGTCCTCCACCCGGATGCCGAGCACGCCCAGTTCGCCGTCGTCGAGCCGGGGCCTGCGGCCGGCGCCGCTGATCTCGTCGGGCGAGACGTACGGGTTGTTGCTGACGAGGAGCGCCTGCTGGGCGGCGAGCGAGGTGTCGTCGACCCGGGCGTCGAGCCGGCGCAGTCCGTCGCCGAGGAGCAGGTCCGGCATGTGGGTCAGGGCGGTGCCGGCCTTGTCGTCGCGGTACTCGGGCCGCTGGACGACATCGGCGTAGACCCCGAAGGAGACCGTGTTGACGAAGGGCCGGCCGGAGACGTCGCCGAGATCGACGCGGAGTTCCTCGCCGTCGGTCAGCGCGTCCAGGCAGCGGGACGGGTCGGACCGGTCGAGGCCGAGGTCCATGGCGAAGTGGTTGCGGGTGCCGGCCGAGATCACCAGGAACGGCAGGTCGTGGTCGGCGGCGACGGCCGCGACCAGCGCCTGCGTGCCGTCGCCGCCGGCGACGCCCAGCAGGTCCGCGCCGTCGGCGACGGCCTCCCGGGCCAGCGCGGCGACATCGGCCGGGGCGGACGGGTCGAGCAGGACGACCCGCGCGCCGAGTTCCTCCGCCCGTTCCACGAGCCCGAAGCGTTCGACCTTCCCGCCCCCGGACTTGGGGTTCATGATGAGGACGGGCCGGTCCGGGGGGTCGGCGGGGACCGCGGGCGTCGTCCGCGGCGGACTCGCGCGGCGGAGCGCCGCCCGGGCGCAGGCCAGTGCCGCGCCCCAGCACAGGACGAGGACGAGAGCCGTCAGCCACAGTCCCTCGCGGGCGTACAGCACGACGAGGCCGAGGGGGGCGGCGACCGCGAGGAGCGCCCCGAGGAGCCGTGGGACGCCGCGGTGCGCGACGAACCACCATCCGCCGACGGCGACGAGGACCAGGCCGACGAGGCCGGCGATGATCACGACGAGCCCGCCCTCCCCGATGGCCAGGACGAGCACGACCAGGGATCCGACCGCCGCGAGCACGGCCAGCCGCGCGAGCAGCCGCGCGGCCCCGCTCGCCCCGGGGCCCGTCGTCCGCGTCCTCGCCATGTCGTCCTCCCCGCCCTGCCCATGAGCCGATCCAAGGCACCAGCGTGCCCACCGCAGGACCGGAGGGCATGTCCGCGGGGCCATCCGGATGAAGGGACCGCCGCCGCGGTCGCATCGGTCCAGAGGCCCGCGCCGGGCCCGTACCGGTCGAGGAGCGTACGGGCGTCGGCGACGATCCCGGCGCGGTCGGGGCGGCCGCGGACGGGGCGGGCTCCCCCTGCCACCCGTCGGACATGACGGCCGGCGCGCCGACCGCCGTGTCCCGGTCCACGGGGTACAGCCGGGCCCGGCGGCGGGCGGCGGGCGGCGGGCGGCGGGCGGCGGGTCGAAGGGGTACGCGGGGAGGGTGTGGCGCACGTCGCCGGCGAGGTCGGCGTCCGGCCGCAGCCGGCCCCGGGGTCACCGACCGTCCGGTGCATCACGGCGAGGACGTCGTGCGCCCGGTCCTCGTGCCGGCCGGGGCCCGGTCGCCACGGACGTGTACGGGTCGCCCAGCAGCCGCACCACGGCCGCGTCCCACGCGTCCTCCCCGGCCGGCGACCGGTCCGACGGTGCCGCGCCGGGAGGCGGAGGAACGTCGGGACGCGGAAAGGGATCGGGCGGCGGCGTCATGCCGCCACCCTGGAGATCCGGGGGTCAGTGGGCGCGGGCGCGGAAGGTGACCCCGTAGCGCTCGCGGAGGCGGCTGAGCTCCCACCAGGCCACCGCTGTGACCGAGGCCGGGCCGCCGATGACGGCGGCGAGCTGGACGAGGACGGGGCCCGGGGGCATGCCGGAGACGGCCAGGCTGACGGCGGCCAGCTCCCACACGAGGACGCCGGTGACCAGGGCGGGCAGCGCGGAGTGGACGCGGGACAGTCCGAAGACGGACGGGACGAGGGTGAGGGAGCAGAAGATCACGTAGAAGAGCAGCCAGAAAACCGGCACCAGAAGGGCGAGCATGAGCAGCGGGCGGAACGCCGACTGGTGGCTCTCGGTGAGCGCGATCGTGCCGACGAACAGCAGCGGGACCGCCGTGAACGCCCCGAAGTACCAGAGCGCCGCGCGGCCCGACGACGCCAGGTGCGAGCGCATGCGGGGGCGGGCGGAGGCGGGGGCCAGGCGGAAGACGACCAGGATGATCAGCGGGGCCGTGAGGAGCACCAGCCACGGCGTGGCCGTGACCCGCAGGACGTACTGCTCCTGAAGGTCCCCGAGGTCCTGCTCTCCCCCGTACACGAAGAAGATCAGGCAGCTCGCCGCGAGCGCCGTCCAGGCGCGGACGTCCTGCACCCGCTTCATGAACGGGTCCGTCACGCGCGGGTACTCCTGCACCGGGAACCTGCGGTGGGCCTGCCGGGCCGCCGTGCGGGCCAGCGGATACCAGAGCACGGTCAGCAGGAAGGGCCACAGGCAGAACAGCATCAGGGCCCAGGCGCAGCCGTGGAGGCGCACCCGCCGCAGCAGTTCCATGAACGGCGGCCAGTCGCCCTCGCGGAACCGGATCCAGCGCGAGCGAGGCGGCACGGAGGGCGGATAGGCCGGCTGCGGCGGGATGCCCACACCGGGTGCGGGCGGCACCCACGGCGAGCCGAGTCCGTGGCCGTGAGTCTGCCCGGCAGGGTGACTCCGCCCGGGGGCGTACGGGTTCCCTCCCCCATCGGTCACGTCTGTTCCCCTTTCGCACGCGCTGCGCCATCGGTTGATCCGCCGGGTGCCGTCCGCCCTGGTCAACTGCGCCTGGAGGGACGGCTGGACCGGTTCTACCACTCCGTGCCGACAGCGCGCCGACCACCTGCGGCGAACGGCACGAGCCGGGCCCCGGTGTGCGGAGCGGCCTCGGTGGGGCCTCCGGGGAGGGGGTTCGGGGAGGGGGTTCGGGGAGGGGGTTCGGGAGGGCGGGGGGGGCGGCGGCGGTCAGGGCGTCGCCGGCAGTCCCCACGTCTGGAGGACGAAGGGGCGCCCCTTCTCCTCCCCTTCGATCAGGGGGACGTCGAGGAGGGTGAAGCCGGCCTTGGTGGCGACGGCGACGCTGGCGGCGTTTTCGGCCTCCAGTTCGAGGATCACCCGCTCCGCTCCGAGCTCCTCGACGGCGTACGCGGCCATCAGCCGCACCGCGCGGGCCGCGAGGCCCTGGCCGCGGTGGGCGGGGCCGACGGCGTAGCCGAGTTCCACGCCGCCGGGGATGCGCCGCAGCATGCCCTCGCCGAGGGGCGCGCCGCCGTCGACGGTGATGGCGAAGAGGAGGGTGGTGCCTTCCGCCCGCAGCTTCCGGGCCCGCTCCAGCCGGGTGGCGGCGGCCCGCGCGTCGAAGGGCGAGACGATCGGCGTCCAGTAGGCGACGTCGGGGTCCTCGAACAGCTCCGGCATCGCGGCCAGGTCCGCCTCCGTCCAGTCGCGCAGGACGATCCCCTCCCCGCGCAGTTCGGTCCTCTCGGGGAACGGGGCGGAGGTCGTGTCGCTGCTGCTCATGGTGCGGTCCCTTCCTTGCCTTGACCTTCCTGGCCTTCCTGGCGCAGGCGACGCAGCATATCGGGGTGATCGTCGGACGATCCGATGTCCGGAGCGCTGTGCCCGGTGGTCGGGCCGCCTCGGCCGCGGCGTGCGCCCCGGGTCAGCCCGTGGCGGTGAACAGGCCGTTCAGCTCCGGGTGGTCGATGCCGTGCCGGAGGGAGTCGTAGCCGCCGGCGCCGTGGAGATCGAGGGCGGCGCGCCGGGCGGTGGCGTAGGCGGCCTGGGCCACGCCCGAGCCGAGGCTCACCCGGGCCACCCCCAGGACGCCCAGCTCGGCGACCGTCGGGGCACCCGGGCCGGCCATCACGTTGAGGGGGACCGTCAGGGCCGCGGCCAGCTCCCCGATGAGGGCGGGGTCCGTGACGCCCGGGACGAAGACGCCGTCCGCGCCTGCGTCGACGTAGGAGCGGGCCCGGTCCAGGGTGTCCCGCAGCCGGGTGGCGGGGTCGCCCAGGCCGAGCAGGTACGTGTCGACGCGGGCGTTGACGAAGAGGTCGGCGCCCGCCCGGTCCGCCGCCGCGCGGGCGGCCGTCACCCGGTCGGCGAGCGCGCCCGGCGGGCGGGCGCCGTCCTCGATGTTGACGCCCACTGCACCGGCCTCCAGGACGCGGGCGACCGTGTCGGCCACCTCGGCGGGCGTCCCGCCGTAGCCCCCCTCGATGTCGACGGTCACCGGCACGGCGACGGCCGCCGTGATGCGGGCGATGACGCCGAGCACCAGGTCCCGGGAGACGCGGTCCCCGTCCGGTGCGCCGAGCGACCAGGCGACACCGGCGCTGGTGGTGGCGATCGCGGCGGCGCCGGCGGCCTCGACGATCCGGGCGCTCGCGGCGTCCCAGACGTTGGCGAGCGCGAGCGGACGGGCGGGCGTGTGGAGGGAGCGGAAGAGCGAGCGGTCGCTGGTGTGGATCATGTGCACAGACAAGCAGGGGGCAGAGCCGGTGTCCGGCAGGAATCCGACATCGACGTCCGGCGGAGCCCCACGCCCTCCGGCCCTCCCCGGCGCCCCGGTATTTCGGTGGGCACACACCGCGCCCCCGGGGCACAATGCCCGCGATGATCTCCACCGCCGGCGCCCTGCTCGCCGCCCTCGAACCCCTCCCCCACACCGCGCGGCTCCGGCTCACCGCCGTCACCGCGCACCGGCTCGCCGCCGACGGCCTTCTCCGGCCCCTCCTGGGCGAGTTGGACGGGCTCGGCCCGTACGAGCGACGCCTGGGCGCGCTGGCGGCGTTCGCCGCCGGCGATCTGGAGCACCTGGCGGCACGGCTGGGCGATCTCGATCCGGTGGTCCGCCGGTACGCGCTCCGCGCCGTCCGGCGGCTTCCCGCGCACGGGCCCGAAGCCGGAGACCCCGCCGCCGCTCCCGCCGGAGACCCCGCCGCCGACTCCGCACTCGACAAGGCCGTCGAGGCCGCCCTCACCGCCGCCTACGACGACGCTCCCGCGGTGGTCCGCGCCGACCTGGCGCGCCTGCTGCGCGACGGACGGCGGTCCGCGCTCGCCGAGCGGCTCGTCGGGCGGGTGCGCACCGAGTACGGCGAGCGGGACGCGGCGCTCCTGCTGCCGGGCTGCTCGCCGGAGTTCACCGCGCGGCTGCTGCCCGAGCTGGCGGGGGCCCTGAGGCCCGAGGACTGGAGCACGCTGGCGCTCCGTCACCCCGGCGCCGTCCTCGACCAGGCGGAGCGGCAACTCGCCGGGCTGACCGGGCGGTCGCGCGACGCGTGGTGGCGGCGGTACGCGGCGGGGCCGGCCGCGGCGCTGCCCGCCGCCCCGGAGCGCGTCCTGGAGCTGCTGGAGACGTACGGCCCCGAGCACCTGCCCGGCCCGGTCCACGACCGGCTGGGCGACCTCGTCGCGGTGGACGCCGAGCGGGTCGTCCGGTGGCTCGCCGACCCGGACCGCCGGCGTGCGCGCTGGGAGAGGACCGCGGGGCCCGCGCTGATCCGCCGGCTCGTGGCGGCCGATCCGCCGTCGCTGCCCCGCCTGGGACTCCGCTGGTTCCACCGGGACGCCTTCGGCACTCTGCTGCGGACGGTGGCGCCGGAGCGCCGCGGCGCCTTCCTGGACGCGGTCGTCGCCGCGGCCGGCCCGCAGGACTACAACGTCCGGGTCCACCCGGACGTCCTCGCGCCGCTGCCGCCGGCCGAGCGGCACGCCCGGGCCCGCGCCTTGCTCGACGACGCGCAGGACTCCTGGGACCGCTGGAGACTGCTCACCCTGCTGCCGCCCGACGAGGCGCGCCCCGAACTGACGGCCGCCCTCGCCTCACCGGACGCCGAACAGCGCGGCGGCGTCTGGGACATGCTGGTCCTCAACGCCGCGCACAGCCGCGACCCGCAGCAGGTCGGGGACGTGCTCGCGCGGGCCGCCGACCGGCTGGCCCACGAGTGGGACTCCGTACGCCGGGACCTGCTCTCCGCGCTCGCCGGCGTGCCGACGCCCCTCCTGGGGACCGCACTTGAGGGCGCCGACGGCTCCGCGTCCCTGGAGCGGCTGTGCCGCGACGCCCTGGTGGCCCGTGACTGCTCGCCGATGACCCGCGACGCGATCCGTACGCTGGCGACGGCCCTGCTCTCCGACCGTACGACCACGACCGCCCTGCCGCTCGGCGCCCGGATCCTGGAGACGCTGACCGCGCACACCGGGGCGGTTGAACTCGACGGCATCGACGCGGCGTTGGACGACGAAGGCGTCCGGGCCGTCACCGACGCGCTCGGCCCCTGGCTGGACCGGAGCGCCGCCCGGGGCGACGTCGCGCCGCTGCTCGCGCTCGTCGCGTCCTGCGGCGGGCGCGCGTACGGCGTCCCGGGGCTCCGGGACCGCCTGGAGAAGGCGCTCGCCACCTGCCCGGACCCGGTCTCCGGGGAGGTCGCCGCCGCCTGGCTCGCCGACCCCGCGACCCGCGGCGGGCGGGTCGCCGAGCTGCTGGCGCGGGAGCCTTCGGCGGCCTTCCTGCCCCCGGTGCTCGCCGTCCTCGCGGCGGAGCGCACCGACCTCCTGGACGCCGTCCTGGCGGAGACCGTACCCCCCGGCGGGCGGTTCCCCGCGGCCGGAGTTGCCCGGCCGCTGCCCGCCTTCCGGCACGCCGACCGGTGGCTGCCCCGGCAGCAGGAGGCCGCGGTCCGGCTGGCGGCGGCCTTCGTCGCCGACCCGGACCGCGGGACCGACGAACGGGCCGCGGTCCTCCGCGCGGTGGCCCCGGTGCCGGAGCACGGCCGCGCCCTGCTGCGGCGGTACGCCTCCGCGGGACCGGACGCCCCCGGGCCCGAGCGCGCGCTCGCGGCGGCGGCCCTGGACGCGGCCGCGCACACCGACGATCCGGCCTCGGCCCTCGACGCCCTCCTCGACCACGCCGGCGACAGCGAGGCCGCCGCGGCCTGGTCGGCCGCCGGGCGCGCCGCCGCGCATGCCCGGCCGAGCCGGGTGGCGGCCCTGCTCCGCGACGTGCTGACGCGGGAGACCGGGGTGAAGGTCACCGTCAGGAAGGCGGCCGTCCGGCTCGCCGCCCGCCATCTGCCTCAAGGGTCCGCCGTCACGCTCCTGTCGGACGTGGCGCGTGCTCCCGGCGTTCACCCGGACGTGCACGCGACCGTCGTCGGGCTGGCCGCGACACTGCTGCCCGCCCCCGAGATGTGGGCCCTGCTGGAGTCCGCGGTCGCCGCCGACGGGCCGGAGGCCGCCCGGAGCGCCCTCCTGGACGCGAACCCGGCGGACCTGGCGCCGGCTCACCGCGCGCGGTTCGGGGAGCTGATGGCCCGGTCGGCCCGCGGGACGAGTCAGGCCACGGCGACGTACCTCTTCCTGTCCGGACTCGCCGACTGGGCACGGTACGCCCCCGAGGCGGGCACCGCGCTCGCGGACCTCTACACCGACCTGGGCAGGACGGAACAGCTCTGGACGGTGCGAGGCGGGCTCCAGGACCTGGCCCGGTCGGACTTGCCGCACCCCGTCGGGGGCGTCGCCCCGGGCAGTCTCCTGCACGGCGTGGTCGACCGGCTCCTGGCGTACGTCGCCGCCGGCGAACCGGAGGGCGGAGGACGCGACGGGGACCTTCCCGCGCTGCGCCGTCTCCACTCCCTCCTGGAGTCGCCGCGGCAGGACCCCGGCCGGTGCGCCGAGCTGGCCCGTCAGATCGCGGACGAGCCGCTGGCCACCGCCACCCGCACCGCCCTCCTCGTCCGCGCGATCGACCTGACGGCGCCCGCACCCGAGATCCTGGGCGCCGTACGGGACCTGCTCGCCGTGGTCTCCGCCCGTCCCGTCCTCGCCGCCCGGACGGCCGAGGACCTCGAAGAGGCCCACCAGCACGGCACGCCGCTCGCCGACCCGGGCGCCGCCCTCGCCGCCGTCCGCGCCCTGGGCGACGACGGCGGGCTCGTCCCGGGTGTCCTCGCCGTCGGCCTCGCGAACGCCGTCGGCTCCCGGCAGGGCTGGCCGGACCCCTGCCGTACGGCCCTGCTCGCCCTGCGCCGGCACCCGGACCCGGACGTCCGCGACCTGGCGTACGCCACCGACCTGAGCGGCCGTCACTGACCGCTCCCGGGGAACGCGTTAGCGGGGCGTGAGTGAGACGGCAGGGGCGCCGTCGAGGGTGGAGGCCGACCACACCAGGAGGCATCATGCGACGACGTACGTTTCTCAGGGGGACCCTCGTGGGCGCGGCGGCCACGGCCGTCCCGCTCACCGCCCTGGCGCAGGGCACGGCCGCGGCGGCCGGCACCGTGACCGTCACGAGCATCGGGGCGCTGCAGAGCGCGATCGACGCGGCCGTCCCCGGGGACCGCATCGTCCTGGCCGACGGCAGCTACACCGTGCCGTCGGCGGGCATCCGGGTGACCGGCAAGCACGGCACCACGAGCGCGCCGATCACCATCGTCTCCGCCAGCCGCGGCGGCGCCGTGCTCAACGGGGCCGCCGGCTTCGTCCTCTCGGGCTCCAGCAACATCACCCTCAGCGGCTTCGCGTTCCGGCAGACGACCACGCTCGCCGTCCCGGCCGACTGCTCCCGCATCCGGCTGACCCGCAACGACTTCAAGCTCGCCGACACGGCCGGGCTCGACTGGCTGGTGGTCCGCGGCGACGACGCCAAGATCGACCGCAACCACTTCCACCACCGCACCACGCAGGGCATCTTCCTGGTCGTGGACGGGCCCGGGACCACCGCCATGGCCCAGCGGACCCACATCTTCCGGAACTACTTCGCCGACCACTCCTACACCGGCGCCAACGGCGGCGAGGCGATCCGGCTCGGCGTCAGCCACCGCGCCCTGTCCACCGCCGACGCCCTCGTCGAGTACAACCTCTTCGAGCGCTGCGACGGCGACCCCGAGGCGATCTCGGTCAAGTCCTCCGGCAACACCGTCCGCCACAACACCCTCCGCGGCAACAAGGGCGGCATCGTCCTGCGGCACGGCAACGCGACCACCGTCGAGGGCAACCACGTCCTCGGCGGCGTCAACGGCGTGCGTCTGTACGGCAACGACCACCTCGTGGTGAACAACCACATCTCGGGGACGACCTCCCGCGGCCTCGTCATCGGCAGCGGCACCACCCGCGACCACCACGAGGGCGAGACCACCGAGGAGCGGCGCGGGAACGACGCCTGCGACCGGGCGGTCATCGTGCACAACACGCTCGTCGGCAACTCCGCCACCCTCTCGGGCGAGAGCCGCACCTACGAGCCGCGTGACGTGGTCGTCGCCGACAACATCCTCGTCGCCTCCGGCGGCACCCTCGTCGACCTGGACGCCGCCCCCGGCTTCACCTGGCAGGGCAACATCCTGTGGGGCGCGGCGGCCGACGGCACCATTCCGTCGGGCGGTTTCCGGCGCGTCGACCCGCTGCTCCGCAAGGACGCGGACGGCGTCCACCGCCTCACCGCCGGCAGCCCGGCCGTCGACGCCGCCACCTACACCGCGTCGGCCGTGGCCGAGGACGCCGACGGGCACGCGCGGACGGGCGCCCGGGACGTCGGCGCCGACGAGTACTCCACCCTGGCGCCGGTCCGCCGCCCGCTGACGACGGCCGACGTGGGCCCGAACGCCGCCTGAGAGGTGCCCGGGGCCCGCGCCGCCGTCAGCCGTGCAGGCGCGGGCCCTGGTGGCTCAGCAGCGACAGCCAGTCGCGGGTGGTGACCCGGCCGGTGACGAGGAGTCCCCGCTCGGCCTGGTAGATGCGGAGCACGTCCTCGGTCTCGGAGGTGAAGTCACCGCTCACGACCGTCGGATGGCCGGCGCCGGTGAGCAGCGACTGCAGGGCCTCGACGGCCGGTCCGTAGTCGCCGCCGGCCAGCGGCACGACCAGCCGCGGCCAGGTCCTGGGGCCGACGCGGCCGTCCTGGACGAGGCCGAGGGACTTCTGGAAGCGGGTGACGGCGCCGACGGTGGCGGCGTCGACGGTGCCGGTCACCGCCACGTCGTACTTCCTCTCCCGGAGCAGGTACTGCACCGTGCGGGCCTCCCACAGCACGTCGCCGAGGCGGGTGACGGGCCAGTCGTCCTGGACGGGCGTCGCGCCGGCCGCGGCGGGGGTGGCGGCGGGCGGGGCGATCACCGGCCGCAGCCAGAGCCCCGCGGCGAAGGCCGCGCAGGCGAGCAGCAGCCACAGCACCCGGTGCACGTACCCGAGGACGGGGACGCTGATCGGCGGCGCCACGCGCGCATGCGGCGCGGCCGGGACGGCGGCGCCTGGGCCGACCGGCTCCGGGGCCGGTGCCGGTGCCGGTTCCAGGCCGGGTCCCTGCGGCGGCGCGGTGCCTCCGCGCGCGCGGGGGACGCGCCGGGCTCCCTGGGCCGCGCGGGCGAGCCGGAGTGCCTGGTCGAGTTCTCCGGGCGGTGCGCCGAGGGCGTCGTGCAGCGCCTCGACGACCGCCGGCGGTGCGGCCATCGGCCGACCGGGGTTGAGGTAGCGGGACATGGTCGCCTGGTCGACCCCGGCCCGGCGGGCCAGCGCCTTCTGCGTGGGACGCACTCCGGTGGTCCCCACCCACCACGCCCGGAGCACGGCGGTGAGGGCCGCGGCCGGATCGACGGCGGCGGACACCCGCGTGGTGGTCTCTCCGGTCCCGGTGGCCCCTGTGCAGTCCATGACGCATCCCCTATGCATGTGCATTTCCGCAGGTCAGCGGAGCGCATGCAGGCGTGCATGGACGCATGTCCGCTGACGGGTGCCCGAGGGTAGCGGCGCGGGCCGGGGGCGCGGCACGGTGATCGGGCCGGGAGGGCGTCGCCGCTCCCGCCGATCTCCCCGCTCCCGCCGCGGTACGTCCGCGTGTCGTCGTACCGGAGCGGGGGACGACCCCACCTCCGTACCTCACCCGAACGGGTGAGGCGCGGCTCGACGAAAGGACCCGCAGTCATGCGCACGTGGACCGGACCCGCCCTCCTCGCCGCCGCGGTCGCCGCCCCGCTCCTCCTGGTCGCGCCGGCCGCCGACGCGGCGCCCGCCAAGTACACGCACACGGCCGCCGCCCAGCAGTTCCGCGCGGCGGGCGTCTCGTGGACGTCCAGCAGGAACTGCTCGGACTGGAACCGGAAGGGCTGTACGTCCTTCACCAACATCAACCGGACCACGGTCGCGGGCGCCATCGCCTTCAAGAAGGCGAGCCGCTGCACGATCGTCGTCACCGGCGGCACGGAGACGGGCCACAGCACCCGGGGCACGTACACCCACCGCAACGGCTACAAGGTCGACATGTCGGTCCGGACGTCCTGCCTCGACACGTACATCACGAAGCACTACAAGAAGTCCGGCACGCGCAGGGACGGCGCCAAGCTCTACACGTCCCCGAACGGCAACGTGTACGCCCGCGAGAAGCACCACTGGGACATCACGTACTACAACGGCAAGGCGTGACCGCAGAGCCCGGTACGGGTGCGGGTGCGGGCGGATCTCCTCCCGCACCCGGCGGTGCGGCTCTCAGCGCTCCTTCGGCCGGGACGCCTGGGCGACGAGGAGGAGCACGACGCCGCAGACGGCGACCAGGATCCAGCCCGGCCGGGACGCGGGCGCGAGCTCCGTGGGACCGGCGCCGGTGACGAGCGCGCCGGCGAGGGCGATGCCCACGGCGGAACCGAGCTGCCGGGCGGTGGAGGTGATCGCCCCGGCCACGCCGGCCCGGTCCGGCGGCAGCCCGTTGACCGCGGTGTTGGTGATCGGGGCGTTGGCGAAGCCGAAGCCGATGCCGATGAGCAGGTACGAGGCCAGGAGCAGCACCACACCGGTGTCGGGCGCGAGCCGGACCAGGAGGAGTCCGCCCGCCGTGACGAAGGCGCCGGCGAGGAGCAGCGGCCGTCTCGGTCCCGTACGCCCGACCATGCGGCCCGACCAGGGGGCGCAGACGGTGGCGCCCACGGCCAGGGGCAGCGTGGCGACGCCCGCGGCGAGCGGTGTCCAGCCGCGGGTGTGCTGCAGGTAGAGGGTGTTCAGCAGCAGCGTCATGCCGAGGGCGACGAAGACGGCCACCGCGCCCGCCACCGCACCGCTGAACACCGGCCGCGTGAAGAGCCGCAGGTCCATCAGCGGCTCGGACCGGCGGGCCTCGACGCGGACGAATCCGGCGGTCGCGAGGACCGCCGCCGTGTATCCCGCGAGCGCCGCCGGCGACGTCCAGCCGACGCGCGGGCCTTCGATGAGGACGCCGACCACGACGGCGAGGACGAGGGTGAGCAGGAGCTGGCCGGGCAGGTCGAGCCGCCGCGGCCGCGGCGCCCGGGACTCCGGCACGAAGACCGCGCTGAGCAGCAGCGCGACCGCGATGACGGGCGCGTTGGCCCAGAACAGCGCCCGCCAGTCGAGCACCGCGAGCAGCGCGCCGCCGGTGACGGGTCCGGCGGCCATGCTGAGTCCGAAGACCGACGCCCAGACGCCGATCGCCTGCGCCCGCTCCCTCGGGTCGGGCATGGCGTTCACCACGATCGCGAGCGCCACCGGGCTGAGCATCGAGGCGCCGACGCCCTGGACGGCGCGGGCCGCGACCAGGGCTCCGGCCGAGGGGGCGAGCGCGCAGAGCAGCGAGGCCACGCCGAAGACGACGAGCCCGCACTGGAACACCCGGCGGCGGCCGAAACGGTCCGCCAGCGCCCCGGCGGAGATCAGGAGAGCGGCCAGGACGAGGGTGTAGGCGTCCACGATCCATTCGAGGCCGCGCGTGTCGGCGTCCAGACCCTGTCCGATGGCCGGCAGGCCCACGTTCACGATGGTGGTGTCCAGGCCCACCAGGAACATGCTCAGGCAGCAGACGGCCAGGACCGTCCAGCGTCCGCGCCTGCTCAGCACGGTCTGGCCGGGGTGCGTTGTCGTCGTGGTCATGTCGTCCCTCTGATCTCCGGCGGCGCGTCTGCGGCCAGAGTCGACCCGGACGGTGCCCACGGCCCAGCGAACGTGCGGAAACGGCAAAGAACTTCCCGGGAACGTCAACGTCCGCTTGGCACCGCGCGGAAGCCCGTGCAGCCGAAGATCTTCCAGCCGGTCCTGTCGTCGCCGTCGGCCCGGTAGACGACCACCGTCCAGTCGCCGGCCTTCGACGTCACGGGCGGGCCGCCCGGGAAGTCCCGGGGGTAGACCAGCTTCCTCTCCGCGGCACCGACCCGGACGGGCCGGGAGGTGTGGCCGAATCCCTTCCCGCCGGGCGGCTTCACGCCGGCGACCAGCCGGTACGTCTCGTCGCCGGTGAACGAGAAGCTGACGTCGACCGACGCGGCGCCGGAGAGGTAGGTGACCGAGGTCGAGGAGGTGGTGCCGGACGGGCCCGTCTCCGACTCCCGGTCGCAGTCCCCGGCACCGAGCCGCGCCTGCTTCGGATCCTTCGACAGCGTCCAGCGGACGTCGGACGCGGGCTCGGACGGGGCCGCGCCGTCGGCGTCCGGACCGGCGCCGGGGTCCGCGGTGCGCGAGGGCGCGGCCGCCGCGCCGCCCGGACCGCCGCTGTCGCTTCCCGTACTCCCCCGGTCCCACGCCTGCCAGGCGACCGTGCCCGCCGCTCCGGCCAGGGCCAGCACCAGCACCGCCGCGCCCCACCGGCTGCGGCGGACGGGCGCCGGAACCGTACCCCCGGTGCCCGGGTCCGGCCCCGGGTCGAGGCGGGTCGGCGGCAGGGGCGCGCCGCCCGCGCGGCGGCAGCGCTCGATCACCTCCGCCGTGTCCGGCCGGTCCGCCGGGTCCTTCGCCACGCAGGCACGGATCAGTGCGGCCAACTGCGGCTCTGCGACGCCGACTTGAGCGAGGTCGATGTCCTCGTGCACCGCCCGGTAGGAGACGGCTTCGGCGAGGCCGTCGCCGAACGGCGGCCGGCCCGTCAGCGCGTACGCCATGGTCGCGCCGAGGGCGAAGACGTCGGCGGGCGCGGACGTCTCGTTGCGGAGCAGCACCTCGGGGGCGGTGAAGCCGGGTGTCCCGGGCGCCGCGCCGGTCCTGGTCAGGGCCGTGTCGTCGGGGCCGCGCGCGATCCCGAAGTCGATGAGCCGGGGTCCGTCGGCGGCCAGGATGACGTTCTGCGGCTTGAGGTCCCGGTGGGTGATCCCGTACGCGTGCACGCCGGCGAGCGCCACCGCGAGCGCTTCGAACAGGGTGCGGGCGGCCGCCGGATCCAACGGTCCTTCCGCGCCGATCCGCTGACGGAGCGTCGGGCCCGGGATGTACTCGGTGGCCAGCCAGTAGGGCGCCTCGTCCAGCGAGGCGTCCACCAGTTGCGCGGTGTGCGGACCGCGGACGGTGCGGACCGTGGCGACCTCCCGCCGGAACCGGGCGAGTGCCTCCGGGTGGCCGGTGATCTCGTCGCGGATCACCTTCAGCGCGACCAGATCGCCGCCCGGCGTGCGTGCCAGGTACACCTGCCCCATGCCGCCCGCCCCGAGCCGGCCGAGGAGGAGGTGGTGGCCTATGTGCGCGGGGTCCTGACCAGGTCTCAGTGGGTCCACGCTGCCGTACTCTAGTGCGCTCGCCCCGGCGGACGGCGCGGCCCGGTCCGGCGTGATCCCCGCTGCGGGCGTGCGCGCGTCCGGTAGGTTGCCCGCCATGACCGTACTGGGACCTGACACCTGGCCGCCCGCCCCGATAGCCACGGAGCGGCTCGTGCTCCGCGCCTCGGAGGCCCGCGACCGGGCCGGCTTCGTCGAGCTGTTCGCCTCGCCCGAGGTCGGCACGTACATCGGCGGCGCCCGGCCGCGCGACGAGCTCGAACGCGCGGTTCCCGAGGTGCCCGGGCGGCGCCCCGGCGCCTTCGTGGTGACGCTCGACGACGCGATGATCGGGCTGGTCACGCTCGACCCGCGGGGCGCGGACCGGCGCGGGCACGTCCGTCCGGAGGGCGGGGAGACCGAGCTCGGCTACCTGTTCCTGCCGGCGGCGTGGGGGCACGGGTACGCCGCCGAGGCGTGCGCGGCGGCGCTCGACTGGTTCGCCGACGCGCTGCCCGGCGAACCGGTGGTGCTCTCCACGCAGAGCGCGAACGACCGCGCGATGCGGCTCGCGGCGAAGCTGGGCTTCACCGAGGTGGAGCGGTTCGAGGAGTTCGGCGCCGAGCAGTGGTTCGGCGTGCGGAACCCGGTCCCGCGGACGGTCTGAGGAATCGGCCCGCGCCGTACAACCCCGGGCGCGGGCGGTGAGTCTCCCTTGGTGATCACGCCGTGATCGGACCCCCGAGGAGACCATCATCACCGCCATACGCAAGACCCTCACCGCCACCGCCGTCGTCGGCGCCGTCCTGGCCGGCTCGGCCGCCTGCGGGACGGTCGAGCAGCTGTCGGCAGGGAAGAAGCTGGACCAGGCGTTCGAGAAGCTGGGGAGGGCGACGTCGCTCTCCTTCGAGCTCGACCTGGACGTCGACGCGCGGACGCTCAAGGAGATGGACGCGGCGTCGGACCCGGAGCCCGGCGAGGAGATCCCGGACGAGGCCGCCGAGCTGATCAGCGGCGCGAAGATCAGCGTCACGGTGGAGTCGAGGAAGCCGCTCGGCGAGTCCGGCGAGGAGGACTTCGTCGGGACGGCGATGAAGGTGAGCACCCAGGACGGCGACCTCTTCGAGTACCG
Organism: Streptomyces roseofulvus; assembly: GCF_039534915.1. Lineage (NCBI taxonomy): Bacteria > Bacillati > Actinomycetota > Actinomycetes > Kitasatosporales > Streptomycetaceae > Streptomyces > Streptomyces roseofulvus. The sequence continues at coordinate 797,591 of NZ_BAAAWE010000001.1, forward strand.
GGTCGTCGGCGACCGCACGTACCTGCGGGCCGACGTCCGGAAGATCAGCACGACCATGAGCGTGCCCATGCCGTCCGCCGACGAACTGCCGCCGGAGGCCGGCGCCTTCAAGAAGGCGCTGGAGGGCGAGTGGGTCATGTTCGACACCGAGGAGATGGAGAAGGCCGCCCAGGAGTCGGCGGCGGCGCCCGGCGGTGGAGGGGCGGGGGCCGGCGAGCCGTCGCCCGCGCCCACGCTGGACGCCGAGACCCAGCAGAAGCTGCTGCGCGCCCTGCGCGAGGTCGTCGCCCGTGACGTCGACTTCGCGACGGCCGGCGGCGAGGACGGCACCGAGCGGATCTCGGCCACGGCGCCGTTCCGCACGCTGGTCACCGACCTCTTCGCCAAGATCCGTCCGCTCTCCCGGGAGCTTCCGCCCGGCGTCGAGCTGCCGTCGGACGGCGACCTGAAGGACGCCCCGGACAGCAAGGTCACGGCCGACTTCACGCTCAGGAACGGCGAGCTGAAGGAGGTGTACGTCGACCTCGCGCCGCTGGCCGAGGGCACGAAGGTCGAGAAGCTCGGCCTCGTGCTGAAGCTGAACGCCGGGGTCACGCCGGTCGCGCCCGCCGGCGCCACCGAGCTGAACGTCGACGAGATCATGGGCGGCTTCGCCGGCGCGATGATGCCGGCCGACGAGGAGTTCGACGAGGGGTTCGAAGGGGAGTTCGCGGAGGGCCTCGGCGACGAGCCCGGCGAGGGCGAGCCGGGCATCGACGTCGAGGGGCTCGACGCCGTCGAGCAGGAGTCGTAGACCGCCCGTCGGCCGGCCGCGCGAAAACGAGGTGCCCGCGGACGGGCCACCCGTTAACGTCTCCCGCATGAAGCCCGCAGCTGTGACGACGACGCCGGAGAGTGTCCCGGCGCGCTGACCGTTGTCTCAGTCCGAAGCCCCGGGGCGAGTTGCCCCGGGGCTTCGCGCTGCGGTCACTCGCCCGACGACCGCGAGGAGACCGCCATGCACGACCACGCGCACGACCCCCTGCAGCACCCACGCCACGACCACCGCAAGCTCGGCCGCGAACTCGGCCTGTTCGACACCGACCCGCTGATCGGCGCGGGACTGCCGTACTGGCTGCCGGACGGCGCCGCCGTCCGGCACGCCCTGGAGGAGTACATCCGCGACGCCGAACGGCGGGCCGGATACCGGCACGTGTACTCGCCCGTGCTGGGCAAACGGGAGCTGTACGAGATCTCGGGACACTGGGCGCACTACAGCGACGACATGTTCCCGCCGATGGACCTCGGCGGGGAGCAGGTCGTGCTGCGGCCCAGCCTGTGCCCCCACCACGCCCTCATCTACCGCTCCCGGGCGCGCAGTTACCGTGAGATGCCGTTGCGGATGGCCGAGCTGGGGGGCATGTACCGCTCCGAACTCTCGGGTGTGCTGGGCGGGTTGACCAGGGTGCGGGCCATCCAGCTCAACGACGCGCACATCTTCTGCACCCTGGAGCAGGTCGCGGAGGAGGCGCGGGCCGCGCTGGGGATGATCCGGAGGGCGTACGAGGCACTGGGCGTCGTCCCGGCCCGGTACCGGCTCTCCCTGCCGGGCCCGGGCGGCAAGTACGTCGACGCGCCCGACCTGTGGCGGCGGTCGACCGCCCTGCTGACCGAGGCGCTGGACCGGTCCGGGCTGCCCTACGAGGCGGCCGAGGGCGAGGCCGCGTTCTACGGGCCCAAGATCGACGTGCAGGTGCGGGACGGCGCCGGCCGGGAGTCCACCCTCTCCACCGTCCAGGTCGACTTCCACCAGCCCGAGCGGTTCGACCTGCGCTACGTCGGCGCGGACGGCGCCCGGCACCGTCCGGTCATGGTCCACCGCAGCATCGTCGGCAGCGTGGAACGGGCCGTCGCCCACCTCGTCGAGCGGCACGGCGGCGCCTTCCCCGCCTGGCTCGCCCCCACCCAGCTGGCGATCCTCCCGGTCTCCGACACCGAGGTCCCGGCCGCCGACGCGCTCGCCGACCGCTGCACCGCCCTCGGGCTGCGCGCCGAGGTCGCGCCCCCGGACCGCGGCAGCCTCGGCGCCCGCGTCCGCGCGGCCCGCCTGGTCCCGTACCAGGCCGTGCTCGGCGCCAGGGAGACCGCGGAGGACCGCCTCGCGCTCCGCCTCCGGGACGGCCGGCGCCCTGGCTCGCTGCCGGTGGACGAGGCGCTGGACCGGATCGGCGTGCTGGTCCGCGCCCACAGCACCGCGCTGTGGGACGACTGACCGCCCCTGTCGGTACGCAGAGGCATTCCGCCCGGCACGTCGGGCGGGATGCGCGGAAGCGTTCGCCGCGGGGGCCGGGCGGGACGGGCCGGGCCGGGCGGGTCGGTCGGTCGGTCGGTCGGTCGGTCGGTCGGTCGGTCGGTCGGTCGGTCGGTCGGAAAACGGTTCGCCGGGGGCGGGGCGGCGGTGTCAGGCTGCGACGCATGGCATCCCCGTACGAGATCCGTGCCGATTTCGACGCCGACACGATCGTCGTCTATCAGGCGTACGCGCCCGCCGTCGCCGACGCGGCGCTGCGGGCCGGGCGGTTCGTGGCGCCGTTCTCGTTCCACCGGATGACCTGGATCAAGCCGTCCTTCCTGTGGCTCATGCACCGCAGCAACTGGGCCAGGAAGCCGGGGCAGGAGCGGATCCTGGCCGTGCGGATCACCCGGCGGGGGTGGGAGGAGGCGTTGTCCCGGGCGGTGCTCACGACCGCGGACCCGGCCGCCGTGGCGCGGGCGGCCGTGCACGTCCAGTGGGATCCTGAGCGTTCGCTGCGCGGGGCGGCGCTGAACCAGTACAGCATCCAGGTCGGGCTCGGGCGCACGGTGATCCGGGAGTTCGCCGAGGACTGGATCGTCGGCCTCACCGACCTCACTCCGCGGGTCCGGAAGGCCGCGGCCCTGATGCAGGGCGGGCAGGCGGCCAAGGCCCGGCGACTGCTTCCCCCGGAGCGCGTCTATCCGCTGCCGCGGGCCCTGGAGGGCCTCGCCCTTCCCCGGTAGCCGGTGGGCGACGCCGGTGGGTGGGTAGGGTCGGCCGGATGACTCTCACTTCGGAGCTGCTGGACCGCGCCCTGACCGCGTCCACCGATCCGCCGCTGCGCCCCCTTCCCCTCGAAGTGGCGCTGCTCCTGCGCGAGTTGGCGGCACCGCCGCGCCTGGCGGCGCATCTGCGGGCCGTGCACGACGTCGCCGTCGAGCTGGTGGACTGGGTACGGGCGCGGCACCCGGGGCTGGCGTTCGACCGGGAGGCGGTGCTCTTCGGGGCGGCCACGCACGACGTGGGGAAGGTGCTGCACCCCGAGGAACTCGCGGGGCCCGGGTCCGCGCACGAGGCCGCCGGGCGGGAGCTGTTGCTGCGGCGCGGTGTCGGGGCGGATCGGGCGCGGTTCGCCGCCACCCATGCCGGCGGGGAGGAGCCGGGCGCCACCGTCGAGGACCTGCTCGTCGCCGTGGCCGACAAGGTCTGGAAGGACAAGCGGGTGGCCGGGCTCGAGGACCGGCTGGTGCGCGCGCTGGCTGAGGGCGCGGGGCGGGAGCCGTGGGAGGAGTTCCTGGCGCTCGACGAGCTGCTGGCCCGGCTGGGGGCGGACGCGGGACACCGGCTGGCCTTCCAGGCGGCCTTCCCCGTCTGACGGTCCGTCCGGCGACACCCGCCGGCGGGCGGAGGGGGCGCTTCCGGACTCGGTCGATTGTCAGTGGCGGGTGAGACGGTAGGAACATCAAGTCGGCAGAAAGACGGGGAGTTCGCCGTGTCCGTTTCCCAGAACTACATCAATCACGTCGCTCTCGTCCTGGACGCGAGTTCGTCCATGTCGCACCTGCGGAGCAAGGTCGTCGAGGTGGCGGACCAGCAGATCGCGTACCTCGCCCGCCGCTCGCGGGAGCTGGACCAGGAGACCCGGGTCACCGTGTACGTGTTCGCGGACAAGGTGCAGTGCGTCATCTACGACAAGGACGTGCTGCGGATGCCGTCCCTGAAGCAGCTGTACAAGGTCGGGGGCATGACGGCGCTGCTGGCGGCGGCGCTGAAGTCGCAGCGGGAGCTGGCGCAGACCGCGCAGCTGTACGGCGACCACAGCTTCCTGACGTTCGTCCTGACGGACGGGCAGGAGAACGCCAGCCACCGCTGCCCGGACGCGCCGAGCAAGCAGCCGCGCGCGCTGGTGGCGGCCGTGGCCGAGATGATCGAGAAGCAGGACGACAACTGGACGCTGGCCGTCCTGGTGCCGGACCAGATGGGCCGCCGCGAGGCCATGAACTGCGGCTTCCCGAAGGACAACGTCGCCGTCTGGGACGCCACGAGCACCCAGGGCCTGGAGGAGGCCGGACAGGTCATCCAGCAGGCGACCGAGAAGTTCATGGTGGGCCGCACCAAGGGCATCCGCGGGTCGCGGGCGGTGTTCTCCGTGGGGGCGGAGGCGGTGAACCAGAAGACCATCGCGGCGGCCGGCCTCACCCCGATCGACGCGTCCGGGTACGAGCTGATCCCGGTGGCGCGCGACGTGGCGATCCGCGACTGGGTGACCGAGTCCGGGCACACGTACAAGACCGGCTGCGCGTTCTACCAGCTGAGCAAGGCGGAGAAGATCCAGGCGCGGAAGCGGATCGCCGTGCTGGAGAAGAAGACCGACCGTGTCTACACGGGCCCGGAGGCGCGGGCCCTGCTCGGCCTCCCCGACGAGGAGGTGCGCGTCAAGCCGGACCAGAACGCCGAGTTCACCATCTTCGTGCAGAGCACCAGCGTCAACCGCAAGCTCGTCCCGAACACGCGGCTGCTGCTGATGCACTGACCGCACCACGGGCGCGGGACAGGCGTCGGCGCGCTGACGTCCCGCCCGTGCCGTGGCACGCGGAGGGGGCGGGCCCCCGGCCGGTCGGGCCGGGGGCCCGCCCCCTCCGTCCGTCAGCGGGACAGGAACTCCTGCCGGAGGGCGTCCAGGACCTCGGCGGCCTCCGGGTGGCCGGAGTTGCGGCAGCGGGCCGCCGCGGTGGTCAGGCGGGCGATGGCCTCGTGGGTGCGCTCCAGGCCGTTGCCCTCGATCAGGGCGGCGACGCGGACCGCCTCGGCGCGGGCGAGTTCGCCCTCCTCGCCGCCCCGCTCGTGGGTGGCGATCGCCGCCTCGGCCTCCGGCAGGGCCTCGTCGAAGCGGCCCGCCTCGGCCAGGACGCGGGCCCGGCGGTAGTGGATCTCGCCGCGCTCGTACCAGGCGGCGAAGCCCTCCTCGCCGGGCGGCAGCGCGTCGAGGACCGCGTCGGCGCGGGTCAGGTGCTCCAGGGCCGTGTCGACGGCCTGGGCGCCCTCTTCGCCGTCGCTGTCGTGGCGCTGCATGGTGAGGCGCGCGAACTCCCGCAGCATCAGGCAGACGAGGGGCGGGTTGGGGGCCTCGGCGTGGGCGGCGACGGCACGGGCGTACGCCGTGTCCGCCGCGTCCCAGCGGTCGGCGAGGGCGAGGGTGGTGGCCGCCTCCGCGGCCACCAGGGTGAGGACGGCGCGGTCCTCCTCCGGCCAGCCGGCGACGGTGTCCGCGAGCCGCAGCAGTTCCTCGGCGGCGGGCAGGTACTCCTCCAGTTCGCGCAGGCCCCGCCCGAGGGTCAGGCGGGCCTGCGCGAGCGCCCGTTCGTCGGCGCCGGACGCGGCCTCGTCGGCCAGGACGGACTCCAGGACGGCCACCGCGTCGGCGTTGCGTCCGGAACGGCCGAGGACCATGGCGAGCTGGAGGCGCGCGTCGGTGGCCTCGCCCGGGTCGCCGGCCTGGTCGAAGCGGGCCGCGGCCTCGGAGAGGTGCCGGACGGCGCCGTTGTGGTCGCCGAGGTGCGAGGAGGCGTGGCCGAGCAGCATGTACGTCGGGGCGAGCGCGAAGGACGTGTCGTCGTAGGCGACGGCGTCGGCGATCGCCGCGTGGAGGAGCTCCACCGCCTCTTCCGGCCGGTCCTGGGCGAGCAGGATCTGCGCGAGGAGCGCGGACGGGCGCGGACGGCGCCAGGGCCGCCCGGCGGCTTCGAGGTCCTGGAGGGCGGCGCGGAGTTCCCGCTCGGCGTCGGCCATGGCGCCGCGCCGGCCCAGCATGTCGGCGACGAACTGGCGGGCGTTGGCGCTCTGGTGCGGGTAGCCGAGGCGCGTCGCCTCGGCGCGGAGGGTGCCGACGGCCTCCTCGAAGCGCTCCGTGAGCGCGTCGACGTCGGCCTCCTCGATCTTCCCGCCCGCTCCGTCCCCGCCGTCGCGCGCCGCCCGGCCCAGGGCGGCGAGCAGTTCCTGGTAGGCGGCGAAGGCCGCCGAGTAGCGGATGGAGAGGTACGCCAGGGTGCGCTCGGCGCGCAGGTCGGCGCCGAAGGCGGCCTCCGCCTCGCCGAGCGGCTCCCCGTCGAAGGGGGTCTCCGCGAGCTGCTTGTCCACCGCGCGCAGCAGCTCGTCGAGCGCCGTCCGGGTCGCCGCGCGGTCCGGGGCGGGCTCGTCGTCGCGGGGGCTCGGGGAGGTGGCCCAGGCGAGGGTGCGGGCGCGCGCGGAGAGGGCGTGCCAGGGCATGTCCAGCCGCTCGAAGTGCGCGACGGCGGTGGCGAGTTCGGCGGCACCCTGAACGTGGCGGTCGTCCAGCCAGTGCTTCTGGGCCTCGTGCTCGGCGAGTTCGGCGCGGAGCAGGTCCTCGGGGCCGAGGGTGTCGTCGTGCGCCGCGCCGCCGGCGGCGCGGCGTTCGGCGATGCGGGTCCAGAGCCGGGAGTCGCCGGGGTGGCCGTCGCGCGACATGCGGCGGGCCTCGCGCACGAGGGCGGCGTAGTCGTCGGGAATCGCGGTCCGGGCGGCGGCAGGCGCCGCGGTCGCGGGGGCGGTCGGCGTGGTCGCGCGGACGGTGGCGGCCGCGCGCAGGCCGAGCGGCAGCGGCTCGTCGAGCAGCGGGCGGCGGGCGAGTCGGTCCCGGCGGCGGTCGCCGACGGTGCTCGTGCCGTTGCGGGCGTCGAAGGCGGCGGCGAGGGGTTCGGCCTCGGCGCGGACGTGGGCGAGGAGCTCGGCCGCCGTCCAGTCGCGGCCGGGCGGGCCGGCGACGGCGGTGGTGTCGTGGCCGTCCTCCACGAGGCGGGCGAGGAGCACCTCGGCGCCGGTGAGGAAGCCGAGGCGGTCGAGCGGGGCGCCGGTCGCCTCGAAGAGGGGCCGGTTCTCGGCGAGGATCTCCAGGCCGCGGCCCTCGTTGCGGGAGAGGGCGCAGAACTCCAGGTGGAGGCCGACCTCGGCCTGCATGCCGGTGTTGCCGCGCACCTTGCGGTAGCCGGTGAGGTGGTGGGAGCGGGCCTCGTCGGTGCGGCCGGTGCGGAGCAGCGGCAGCAGGGCGCGGGCCTGGCTCATCTGCGGTTCCTCGCTGCATCCCTGCTCGCCGTCGAGGACGGGCCGCCAGAGGGCGAGGGCCTTGGCGTCGTCGCCGGCGGTGACCTGGTACCAGGCGTGGTGCCGGGTCTCGCAGGCCTCGCAGTCGCTGAGCTCGGTGCGGGGGCGGGTGGCCCACAGGTCGTACGCGTCGGGGACGCCGGTGCCGGTGTGCTGGGCGAGGTGGTAACGCATGGCTGCCACGGGCTGGACGCCGTGGCCGGCGGCCTCGTACCGCTCGCGCATCTGGTCGACCCAGCCGCCGATGGTCGCCAGCGGGATCTCGGGGACCTGGAGGAGGGAGGTGGTGACCCACTTGAAGCGCCAGAAGACCTGGTGGGCCTCGTAGGGGCTGAAGGAGTCGGGGGCGGTGTCCCACAGCTTGAGGATGCGGGCGAAGGCGACGGGCGACTTGCGCTGCTCGCCGGTGAACTCGTACGCCGTCATCAGTTCGAGGAGGGCGGTGACGAGGACGTCGGGCTTGTCGAAGACCTCGGCGGCCTCGACGAGTTCCTCGGCGGTGACGGTGCGCGCCAGGCCGTGGGGGCGCTCGTGGTTCTCGCGGAGCGCCTCGACGACGGCCTCGGGGGTGTCCAGCATCTCTACAGTTCCTTCCGGGGCTCGGAGCCGGGGGCGGCGTCGCCCGGGTGGTGCATGGCGTGGGTGAGCAGGCCGATGAAGGCCCGGTTGAGCAGGGCGCTCTCGCCGGCCCGCAGCGGTCGGCGGCTGAGCAGGAGGGCCTGGCCGTAGAGGGCTTCGACGGTGGTGACGGCGAGGCCGCGTTCGCCGATGGTGAGGGCCTGGCGGACCAGCGGGTTGAGGTGGTTGAGGACGAGCTGGGCGCGGGGGGTCTCGTTCCGGAGGGAGCCGAGGATGTCGGCCCACAGGCCGTCGCTGTCGGCGGCGAGGCTCGACCGGGTGCGTTCGTGGCGGGCGTCGCGGTTGTCCAGGAGCAGCGCGGGGGCGGTGACGGGCTGGAAGTCGCGCAGGACGACGTCGCAGTCGTGGACGCCGAGGGTCTCGCGGGCCACGGCGAGGAAGGCGGCGGCACGGAGTTCGGCGCCGGGGTCGACGGCGTCGAGGTGCGCGGTGACGGTGGCCGGGTCGAGGTCGGTGACGGTGGTGCCGGGCCGGATCTCGGGCAGCCGGTGGACGAGGTCGCGGTCGTAGGTGTAGCCGCCGTTGACGACGCCGAGTCCGGCGGCGGAGGCGATCGGCGCGACCTGGCGGAACTCCTCGACGCTGCGGGTGACGAGGAGCGTGGGGTGGGTCCGGGCGAACTCCTCCAGGGTGACGTTGCCGTCGGTGGTCTCGAACGGCAGCCAGGGCAGCACGATGCGCAGCAGCTCGTCGTCGTAGCGGGCGAGCGCCTTGACGGCCAGGTGGTGGGTGTCGATGAAGCGGTGGAGGAGGGCGGGGTCGCTGGCGGCCAGACCGGTGAGCCAGTCGCGGATCCGGTCGCCGAGGGCGTCCCGTACGGCGGACAGCGTGCCGTCCTCGTACAGCGACTCGCGGGAGGCGGTCGGCCGCAGGCTGGTGGTGTCGACGACGCAGCGGACGAAGAACGCCCACTCGGGGAGCAGTTCGGGCGCCTGGTCGGTGAGCAGCATGCCCTTGAGGTGGACGCGGTGGCCGGCGCGCTGGGCCGGGCTCACGGCGGTCGGCAGGACGTAGGCGACGCCGCGCAGTCCGGCGGCCGGCAGGTCCAGCTCGATGGTGTCGAGCGGGGTGAAGTCGAAGAGGTCGCGGCAGTACGCGGTGTACGCCTCGCGCTTGGCCAGCGGGGAGCGGTGGGTCTTCTCCCACGGCGGCGCCTCGTTGACGCGGTGGGTCTCGCCGCGCGGGTCGACGACGGTGACCTCGTGGCGGAGGAGTCCGCCGTAGTGCCGGGCGAGGGTGACGACCTGGTGGGGGCTGGTCCACTCGGCGGTGTCGGCGCGGGGGACGAGCTTCACGGTGGTGCCGGGCTCGGGGAGGGTCGCGGCGGGCAGGGTGCGGATGGTGTAGCGGCCGTCGGAGTGGCCGCGCCATTCGACGGTGGGCGCGGCCGGGTCGGCGGCGGACCGGCTCAGGACGGTGATCTCGTCGGCGACGACGAAGCAGGCGAGCAGTCCGATGCCGAACTGGCCGATGAAGTCGCCGCGTTCGGCGGCGATCCCGGCGCCGTCCAGGGCGCCCTCGGCGGTCCGCTTGGAGCTGCGCCCGATGGTGGCGAGGAACCGGTGCACGTCGGCCTCGGTGAGGCCGACGCCGGTGTCGGTGACGGTCAGCGTCTCGCCGGTGCGCACGGTGATGGCGCCGGGCGCGCCGGGGGTGAGGGCCTGGCGGGCGGTGATGGCGTCGACGGCGTTCTGCAGCAGTTCGCGCAGGTAGACGCGGGGGCTGGAGTAAAGGTGGTGGGAGAGCAGGTCGACGAGGCCGCGCAGGTCCACCTGGAAGGTGTGGGCGGTCTCGCCGGCCGGGGAGCTCGGCGGGTTGGGGGAGGTCTCGGAGTGGGACACCTGGCGCGGTCCTTCGGTGCGCGCCCGCGCGGTGTGGGGCGCGGGCGGGATGCGATGGGGTGGGACGAGGTACGGGGTACGAGGGGTGGTGGGGGTGCGGCCCGGGGGCGGTGCGGAGGGGCGGTACGGGTGAGGACGGGGTGGGGCGGCGGTCCGCGGCGGTTCCGGGCCCGGAGGGGCGTACCGCTGTGGCGGTCCGCCGTCCCGGTGCCGCGGCCCAGGCCCGGAGCCCGCCGTCCGCGTGGCCCGGGGCTGGGCCGGCGGCGGCCCGTGCAGGGGCCGACTGCGGGCGGCGCGGCCGGAGCCGTACCGGGCCCGGGCCGTCCGGGGCCGTCGCCCGCCCTTCCGATCCGCCTGTCCGCTCCGCCGCTCAGCGTCCGGCGTAGGAGCGGTACTCCTTGTACGCCTTGGCCGGGTCGGAGCCGTCGAGGTAGTACCAGGGGAACTCGGTGACGCGTCCCTCCGTGGCGCGGAAGCACGCCCGCGCCGAGGCGACGTCGCCGGCCAGCGCGAACGCCATGGCGAAGGTGTTCTGGACCTGGAGCCAGCCGCGCCCGCGGACGCAGTCCGGGTGGCGGATGGAGTGGTCGGCGGCCTCGCCGAGGGAAGCGATCACCTCGGGCCGGCTGATGTACCGGGCGTCGGGACCGGAGTCGAGGGCGAGCCAGTGTTCCAGGTGCGCGACGGCGACGAGCTGGCCGAGGAGCGTCCCGCCGGGCGCGCCGAAGGCCGACGCGCGGGCGAAGGCGTGCATCTCCTCGTGGGAGCCGCTCCACTTCTCGCAGACCTGCTGCAACTGCTGCTGGTGCGCGCCCAGGTGGTGCGGGTCGCGGCGGAGGGACGCCTCGAAGCGGCGCCGCGCGATCTCGGGCCCGACCTGGAGTCCGCGCCCGGTGATCTGGAGGCCGTACCAGGGCGAGGTCCAGCCCGGCTCGCGCTCGGCGACCTCGTACAGCCAGGTCTCCGCCGTGGCCAGCCGCTCGTGGAAGGTCTGGAACTGCTCCCGGGAGACGTCCTTGGCCCGGGCGCCCGTCCGGGCCTCCCAGCCCCAGCTGATGTGCCGGATGGCGGCGACGAGGCGCGGCAGCGAAGCGTCGGGCTCGGCGGCCATGACGTCGGCGATCCACCGCTCCACGCCGGCGACGTCCCCGACGGCCCACAGGAGGCCGGTGCGGTCCTCGCTCTCGGGCCGCGCGTCGAGGACGTCCCGTACGGTCGCCCAGTCCGCGGCCTCGGCGGCCGCGCGGACGCGCGGCACGTCCGGGTCGCCCGCGTCCTCGTCGACGCGTGCGACGGGCCGGCCCGTCCAACGTCCCAGCGTGATGCCCACGTCACGGAGCAACGCCATGTCCCCACCCCTTGTTGTGTTCACACGAGGTGGCTGATGATCGTCCCACCCCGTGGGTGTAGTGACTATCACGCGCGACCGACAATCGCACACCCGTATTGCCGCGCAGGTCAGATCGGTCGGCCCGCGGGTGGGGACGGATCCGGCGGCACCGTGTGGAGAAGCGGGAGAGTGTGACATGCGTGTGGTGTTGTCCACGTACGGGGCGCGCGGGAGCGTGGAACCGATGGCGGGGCTCGCGGTGCGGTTGCGGGAACGGGGCGCGGAGGTCCGGGTGTGCGCGCCGCCCGACGAGGAGTTCACGGAGCTGCTGGCCACGGCCGGTGGGGGGTCGGTGCCCGTCGGGGCACCGGTGCGTCCGCTGGTGACGACGGTGCGGCCGGGCTCCGCGGAGGGTCTCGCGCAGCGGGCGGCCGATCTGATGGCCGCGCAGTTCGGCGCGGTCGCCGAGGCGGCCGAGGGGTGCGACGTGCTGGTGGCGACGGGCCCGCTGCCGGTCACCACGGGCGCGCGGTCGGTGGCGGAACTCCTCGGCGTGCGCTACGTGTACGCCACGCAGACGCCGGTCGTCCTGCCGGCCCCGCACCAGCCGCCGCCGGGGCGGCGCGGCCGGCCCCTGCCGCCGGAGGTGAGGGACAACGGCGAGCTGTGGGACCTCGACGCCCGACTCGCTGACGACATGTTCGGCGGGGCGCTGACCGGGCTGCGCGCCGCGGTCGGCCTGCCGCCGGTGTCGGGCGTCCGTGACTACGCCTTCACCGACCGCCCCTGGCTGGCGGCGGACCCGGTGCTGAGCCCCTGGCCGCCGACCGCCCTCGACGTCGTGACGACCGGTGCGTGGCTGCGCCCCGACGGCGGCCGGCTGCCCGCCGAGGTGACGGCCTTCCTGGAGGCCGGCGCCCCGCCGGTGTACGTGGGCTTCGGCAGCACTCCCCTCGGTACGCGGGCCCCCGGCATGGCCCGGGCGGCCGTCGAGGCGGTCCGGGAACGGGGCCACCGCGTGATCCTCGCGCGCGGCTGGGCCGGGCTCGACGCGCCGGACGCGGGCGACGACTGCCTGACGCTCGGCGAGGTCGACCACCGGGCGCTGTTCGCCCGGGTGGCCGCGGTGGTCCACCACGGGAGCGCCGGCACCACGACCACGGCGGCCCGGGCCGGCGTCCCCCAGGTGATCGTCCCGCAGAGCGGCGACCAGCCGTACTGGGCCGCCAGGGCGTCCTCCCTGGGCATCGCCGTGACCCACGACGCTCCCACCCCCACCTCCGGCACCCTGGCGGAGGCGCTGGCGGAGGCACTGCGCCCCGACGTCCGGGCACGCGCGCGGGCCGTACGCGGCACGATCCGCGACGACGGCGCGGCGGTGGCGGCGCGGCTGCTGTACGAGACCGTCGGCGGCTAGTGACCTGAGTCGGAGATTCGTCGTTGGTTGGGCATGAGTCGTCCTGGTCCGAAGATTCCGCCGTTGTCGGTCACTGACGCCCAGAGGGCGGTGCTGGAAGGCTGGTTGCGTCGCCGGACGACGGCCCAGGCTCTGGCCCAGAGGTCGCGGATCGTGCTGGAGTGCGCCGAAGGCCACTCGATCATGGAGGTGTCCCGCCGGCTGCGGGTCACTCCGGACACGGTCCGCACCTGGCGGCGCCGGTTCATCGAACGCGGCTTGGACGGTTTGTGCGACGACCCGAGGCCCGGCGTCCCGCGGAAGATCACCGATGCCGACGTCGAGCGGGTGATCGTCAAGACGCTCGAGGAGACCCCGAAGAACGCGACCCACTGGTCGACGAGGTCGATGGCCGCGGCGACAGGCATGTCGCAGTCGACGGTCTCGCGGATCTGGCGGGCGTTCGCGCTGGCGCCGCACCGGTCGCAGACGTTCAAGCTGTCGACCGATCCGTTGTTCATCGACAAGGTCCGCGACGTCGTCGGTCTGTATCTCGATCCGCCGGAGAAGGCTCTGGTGCTCTGCGTGGACGAGAAGTCGCAGATCCAGGCCCTGGACCGGTCCCAGCCGGTGCTGCCGATGGTGCCTGGTGTTCCTGAACGCCGCAGCCACGACTATGTCCGGGCCGGCACCACGACCCTGTTCGCCGCGCTCGAAGTAGCCACCGGCAAGGTCATCGGCTCCCTCCACCGGCGCCACCGGGCAGCGGAGTTCAAGAAGTTCCTGACCAAGCTGGACAAGGAAGTCCCGGCTGATCTGCAGGTTCACCTGATCCTGGACAACTACGCGACGCACAAGACACCCGACATCAAGAAGTGGCTGCTGGCCCATCCGCGGTTCCACCTGCATTTCACGCCGACCAGCGCGTCCTGGCTGAACCTGGTCGAGCGGTGGTTCGCCGAACTCACGCAGAAGAAGCTCAAGCGCGGCGTCCACCGCTCCGTCCAGGTCCTCGAACGCGACATCCGGGCCTGGCTCGCCGACTGGAACGAGCACCCCAGGCCCTTCGTCTGGACGAAAACCGCAGACGAGATACTCGACAAGGTCGCCGCCTACTGCCGACGAATCTCTGACTCAGATCACTAGGTCGTTTCTTTCGGATCAGGCCGGATCAGGGAGCGGCGTCTGGTGCGTGCGCTCGCAAGGCGGAGGAGGGAGCCAACGCGGAGCGTTGGCGACCGACGACAACGCCGCGAGCGTGCGTGCCAGGCGTCGCGAGCCCGGCATGATCCGAAAGAGACGGCCTAGGCCACCGCCGGCACCGGCGCGTTCCGCCTCGTCGCCGCGCGGCACCCGTCTCGGTGACGGCGGGGGCTCCCACGCGACCCGGAGGGACGTGCGCGAGCACGTCGGCGACGAGTCGGCACACAGGCCCGCCCGCCCGGCTCTGTCCGTTCGGCGGGAAGGTGCCGCGGGGCACGACGCGTGTCCGTCCCCGCCTCACGCGTCGACCGCGTCCCCGCAGACGGCGAGCAGGTGGGCGAAGGCCGCGTCGACGGAGTCGTCGGCGAACTCCCGCACGACGGCGCCGTCCACGGGGGACGTGATGACGTAGCTCCACGCCGGGAAGGAGAGTCCGCCCCAGGCCTCCCGGGTGTGCCGCCGCGTCAGCACCCGTCCGCAGCGCTCGCAGCCGATCCACGGCACGAGGACGTCGCCCGTTCCCCCGGCGGGGGGCTCGTCCACCGGCTCGATCAGCCGCACCCGGGACCGTTCCTCGTCGCCCCGGCACCGCCGGATCCGCGGCGCGAGGAACTCCCGCTCGCCCCATCCCTCGGCGAGCACCGCGATCCGCGCCCTCGTGGTCTCGCTGATCGGCACCCGGTGGTCGGAGAGCCCGGAGACGAGCAGGCCGAGCCCCGCCTCCTGCTCGCCGACAGCCCAGCACTCCGCGGCTTCCCTCGCCTCGGCCTCCGGCAGCAGGGCGACGAGACGGTTCCAGACATCGACGTCCTCGGTCATCCTCCCGACCCTACCGACCGCCTCCGTGCCACCGGCGGACACCGTAGGTTGCCCCGTATGACGGACACGCGCACCCCCCATGCCGGGACCGAGATCACCACCGAGCTGATCCGGGAGCTGCTGCGGGAGCAGCATCCCGATCTGGCCGACCTTCCGCTGCGGCTGGGGGCGCGCGGCTGGGACAACCAACTGTGGCGGCTGGGCGAGGACTTGGCGGTACGGCTGCCGTGGGCGACGGACTCGGCGGACGAGCTGCTGCGCAAGGAGTACGCCTGGGTGCCGGGGCTCGCCGCGGGGCTCCCGTTGCCCGTCCCGGTCCCGCAACGCCTCGGGGAGCCTTCGGAGTCGTTCCCGCGTCCGTGGCTCGTCACCACGTGGGTGCCGGGCAGCCCGGCCGACCTCTCCCCCGCCACCCGCGCGGAGGACTCCGCCGACGGGCTCGCGGCCTTCCTGACGGCGCTGCACCGGCCCGCGCCGGAGGGCGCCCCGGTCGGCGGCGGTCGCGGCGGTCCGCTCGCCGCCCAGACGGCGCCCTTCCTCGAAGGGCTGGCCGCGGCGACCGGGATGGGCCTGGTCCCCGATCCGGACGCGGCCCGGGCGCTGTGGGAGGACGCCGTCGCGGCGCCGCCGTGGGCGGGTCCCCCGGTGTGGCTGCACGGCGACCTGCATCCGGCCAACGTCCTGACCGAGGAGGGCGGTTTCTGCGGCGTGATCGACTTCGGGGAGCTGTGCGCGGGCGATCCGGCCTGCGATCTGGCCGCCCCCTGGGGCCTGCTCCCCGACGGCGCCGCCGACCGCTTCCACCGCGCGTACGGCCCGACGGCGGACCCGGCGACCCTCCGCCGCGCCCGCGGCTGGGCACTGTGGCGCGCCATGGGCGGCCTCCTCATCGGCGAGGCCGGCCGCCGGGGCCGCCCCGGCGGCAAACCCTCCTGGGGCCCGCCCGCCGCCCGGGCGCTCCACCGCCTCCTCGCCTCCGCCGACGCCGCCTAGCGCGATACGGCGCCGGCGCGTGGCCCGGCCGTGTCAGGGGCGCAGCACGGGGACGTCGGCCTTCGCCCACAGGGCGCGGGGCGGGACGGGGAGCGGGGTCGGCGGCCGGCCTTCGGGCCGCCAGGTGTGGACGGGGCCGGCCACGCCGTCCCGGACCGGCGCCCAGCCCGGTTCGCCGGTCGCGGCGAAGTCGGCCCAGGCGCGGACCATGCGGCGGGCCATCGACCGGTCCTCGGCGGTGGGGCTGCCGCCGATGAGGAAGGAGAGGCGGGGGTCCTCGTGGTTGCCGAAGGCGAAGGGGATGTCCGCGCAGTGCCAGGCCCGGACGGTGGTGCCGTCCGGGCCCCCGCGCCGGCGGTCGAAGCGGGACAGGTACGCCCGGCCGCCCCCTTCGGAGTGGGCCTCGGCGAGACGGTGGGCGAACTCGACGAAGAGCAGGTCACCGAAGACGGCGAGGTGGACGTCGTGGACCGGCGCGTGCGGCAGCGCGGCGCGGTAGCCGGGGACCAGCTCGTCCGGGAGACCGAAGTCGGCGGCGAAGCGGGCGAGTTGCGCGTCGGTGGTGAGCTTCGCGCAGCTGCCGACGGCGTCGAGGAGCCAGTACTCCTCCGTGGTGTGGCAGACCAGCAGGTCCACGTCCCGGGAGGCTCCGGCGGCCAGGGCCGCGAGGGGGTCGGCGGGCAGCGTCTCGCCGTCGAGGACCGGGGCGAAGAGGGAGGGGTCGTAGTGGCGGGAGCCCGAGGCGGGGTCGTTCCGGTACGCCTCGACCACCCGGTCCGCCGCGGCGACCAGCTCCTGCGGCGTCGCCGACGCCAGGCCGGCGGCGGTGGCGGGGCGGCCCGCGGCCGCCGCGATCTCGCGGGTGGTGGCCTCGGCGATGTCCGGCGTGTGGAAGACACTGGCCGGGCTGTGGGCGACGGCCCGGTGGAAGAGGCCCCGGGCCTGCTCCATGACCATCAGGCAGGCCACCGACGCGGCTCCGGAGGACTGGCCGGCGACCGTGACGTTGCCCGGGTCGCCGCCGAACGCGGCGGCGTTCTCCCGTATCCAGCGCAGGGCGGCGACCAGGTCGAGCAGCCCCCGGTTGCCGGGAGCGTCCGGCACCCGGCCGAACCCCTCGAAGCCGATCCGGTGGTTGAGCGTCACCACGACCAGTCCGGCGCGGGCCAGGGCCGTACCGTCGAAGTCGGGCTGGGCGGAGGAGCCGAAGGTGTAGGCGCCGCCGTGGATCCAGACCAGCACGGGCAGGCGGCCGCCGTCGGGGGCCGGGGTCCAGACGTTGGCGGTGAGGACGTCCTCGTCGCCGGGCGACCAGACGGGCGCGCCGGGCAGCTCCGCCGACTGCGGCGCGATCGGCCCGAACTCCGTACCGTCCCTGACCCCGCTCCACGGTGCGGCCGGGACCGGCTCCCGGAACCGGTGGGCGCCGAACGGCGGCGCCGCGTACGGGATGCCGAGCACGGCGACGACGTCGTCCGCTGCCCGGAAACCCCGGACCGCACCGCTCGTCGTCTCGAAGACGTCGCGCACGGGGACTGCCTCATCTCTCTTGAGGGGGTTACGGGGACTCAGCTTCGCGGCCCGCGGCCCGCCGGGTCCAACACCGCCCCCATCATGATCCACACGCCGGTGTTGTCCATGCGCCACCGCCCCGCGGAACGCCCTCGGCCGGGCGGCCGTACGCGGCGCCGACGCGCTTCCGGGGTGTCCTTCCGTACGCTGGCCCCATGCGTATGCGGCCTACTCTGAGCTGGACACCGACCGAGGACCTGCCACCGGGCACCACGGACCTGGAGCCGGTCGTCGACGTGGTGCGGGCGGGGCGGGTGGTGGTGCTCAGCGGGGCCGGGATCTCGACCGAGTCGGGGATCCCGGACTACCGGGGCGAGGGCGGCAGCCTGAGCCGGCACACACCGATGACCTACCAGGACTTCACCGGCGGCGCGGCGGCGCGGCGGCGGTACTGGGCGCGCAGCCACCTCGGCTGGCGCACGTTCGGGCGGGCCCGGCCCAACGACGGGCATCGGGCGGTGGCCGCGTTCGGCCGGGCGGGCCTGCTGTCCGGGCTGATCACCCAGAACGTGGACGGACTGCACCAGGCCGCCGGCAGCGACGGCGTCGTGGACCTGCACGGGAGCCTCGACCGGGTGGTCTGTCTCGGCTGCGGCGACGTCAGCGCGCGGCGCGAGCTGGCGCGGCGGCTGGAGGAGGCCAATCCCGGTTTCGATCCGGTGCCGGCCGCGATGAACCCGGACGGCGACGCCGATCTCACGGACGAGCAGGTCGCGGGCTTCCACGTGGTGCCGTGCGGGGTGTGCGGCGGAGTGCTCAAGCCGGACGTGGTGTTCTTCGGCGAGTCGGTGCCCGTGGAGCGGGTGGAGCGCTGCCGGGAGCTGGTGCGGGAGGCGGCGTCGGTGCTGGTGCTGGGGTCGTCGCTGACGGTGATGTCGGGGCTGCGGTTCGTGCGGCAGGCGGCGCAGGCCGGTACGCCGGTGGTGATCGTGAACCGGGACCCGACGCGCGGCGACACGCTCGCCGCCGCCCGGGTCGCCCTGCCCCTCGGGACGGCGCTGACCTCGGTTGCGGAGCGCCTGGGCGTCGCGGTCGGGTGATCCCCGACGGCCGGCCGGGGCCGGCCGGGCCGCGTCACGTCACGTCACGTCACGGCCTGGGCCGCGTACAGCGCGCCGATCGTCGTGGCGAGCGCCCCGAGGAGGAGGCGGAGGGCACGCTCGGGGAGCCGGGGCTGGAGGCGGGCGCCGAGGTAGCCGCCGATCAGACCGCCGAGGCCGCAGGCCAGGCCGAGCCACCAGTCGGGCGCGATGTCGCCGGTGCCGGCGAGGGACAGGACGGCGTACGTGGCCGCGCCGACGACGGAGGTCACGAAGGTGGTCGCGAGGGCCGCCGGCGCGACGCGGGCGACGGGCAGACCGCGGGCGACGAGGACCGGGCCGAGCAGGGAACCGCCGCCGATGCCGTAGATGCCGCCGACGACGCCCACGGCGACGGCCAGGCCGGTGAGCACGCCGGGCGACGGCTCCGCGGGCGGGGTCGCCGGGCCGGGGCGGCGCACCGGGCGGAGGGTGCGGGCGCACAGCCACACGCCCAGCGGGAGGAGGAGGCCCGCGATGAGGAGGCGGTAGACCGTGGGGCCCGGCAGGGCGTGGACGCGGATCACCGCGCCAGCCACCACGCCGGGCAGCGTCCCGGCGACGAGGCGCCGGGCGAGCGGGCCGCGCAGGGCGCCGTCGCGGCGGTAGCGCCACAGGGCGCCGGGGCCCGCCACGACGTTGAACAGCAGGTTCGTCGGGGTGACCGCGGGGTTGGGGACGCCGAAGACGCTGAGGTGGACGGGCAGCAGGAAGACGGCGCCGGAGACGCCCACGGGGGCGGTCACCACCGAGATCAGCAGACCGGCGAGCACGCCCGCCGCCACCGTCCACTCCACCCTCGGCCCCTCTCCCCCGCCCTGGCGCGGTCAGCGCGCGGGCGTGATGCCCCAGGCGGCGGCCCGGGCGGCGGCCGCCGCCCGGTTGGGGACGTCGAGCTTCGCGAGGATGTGCTCGACGTGGGTTCCCACGGTGCGCGGGGTGACGTACAGCCGCTCGGCGATCTGCCGGTTGGTGCGGCCGGCCGTCAGCTCGGCCAGCACGTCGAGCTCCCTCGGCGAGAGCCCGCCGGGCCGCTCCGCCCGCGGCGCGGCCCCGGCCTCCGGGGCCGGCGGGGCCTCGCAGGAGGCCACCGCCGCGGCGAGCGACTCGGTGAGCAGGGTGACGACGGCGCGGGCCGGGCCGGGGGTGCGGCGCCGGCCCCGGACGCTGATGTTCAGCATGCCGACGTACCGGCCGTCGGCGGCGAAGAGGCACTGGGCCACGCCGTCCTCGATGCCGAGCGGGGCCAGGACGTCCTGGAAGCCCGGTGAGGCGGCCAGCAGCTCCTCGGGGACGTCCCCGAGCCAGAGCCCGCCCCGGGCCGGGCCGCGCAGCACGGTGAACACGGGGTCCCGGTGGAGGCGGGTCTCGATGTAGGCCGTGGCGTCCTCGGGGTAGCTGCCCGCCAGCGTGGTGTGGCGCCGGCGCCGCGGGTCCCACCGGGTCAGCGAGGCGTGGTCGTGTTCCACGACCTCCGCCAGGGCCGCCAGGACCGCGTCGGCGCCCGCCGCTCCGGCCGTGGCGCTCCTGGCGGCCTCCCGGACGCGGAGGGCCGAGTCCAGAAGGTCCGCCGTGTCGCGCTCTGCTGCCATCCCTCCAGGATGATCATCCGCCCGGTGGACGTCAATCGCGCAGCGTGTCGTGGACGATCCGCCCGTCCATGACGGTGAGGACGACGGGCATCTCCGGGATGGCGTGCGGGTCCGCGCCGAGCAGGTCCCCGTCGACCACGCACAGGTCGGCGGCCTTGCCAGGCTCCAGGGAGCCCTTCCAGTCGTCGGCGAAGTCCTGCCAGGCCGCCACGACGGTGTACGTGCGGATGGCCTCGGCCAGCGCGATGCGCTGCTCCGGGCCGCTGACCCGGCCGGCCGCCTTCGACTCGCGCAGCACCATGGTGGCGATGCCCTGGCGCCAGTCCGGGAGGGTGACGGGGGCGTCGGAACCGCTCGCCACCCGTACGCCGGCGTCGATGGCGTCGCGGTAGGGCCAGGCGTAGGCGGCGCGGCCGGCGCCGACGAACTCCTCCTCCATGTCGGCGACGGTCCACTTGATGGTGGGGTTCATGTTGACGCCGTAGTCGTGGGCCGCGAGCACCTTCATGCTGTGGGCGGTGAGGAAGTCGCCGTGGATGACGTAGTGGCGGGCGTCGGGCCTCGGGAGGGCCGCCGCGGCCTCGGCGAAGGCGTCCGCGACGGTGTCGATGGCCCGGTCGCCGGTGGCGTGGACGCCGAGCTGGTGTCCGGCGGCGTGGGCGTGCCGGACCATGGCCCGGATCTCCGCGACCCGCTCGTCGTCGATCTCGCCGCCGACGCAGAGGGAGCCGCAGCCGCCTCCGACGTACGGCTCGTGCATCCAGGCCGTCTTGTTGGGGACGATGCCGTCGGCGAAGATCTTGACGCCGTGGACGGCGAGGCGGCGCGGGTCGGCGCCGCCGGCCGGGTCGGAGGCGTCGAGGGCGTCGAGGTTCCGGGCGAACTCCTCGGAGGTGCTCGCCATGCCGGTCGGGAGGAGCAGGACGCCGACGCGGGCGGTCAGCTCGCCGGCGGCGAGCAGCTCGCGGTAGACGTCGAGGGTCTCCGTGCCCATGGTGCCACGCATGATGCCGTCGCCGCCGGGGCCGAGACCGGGCTCGGTGTAGCTGGTCACGCCGAGTCCGGCGAGGGTGGTGAGGGTGGAGCGGATCGCGTCGGCCCGCTCCTGGCGGCTGAGCGGCGGCAGCGCGTTCTGGACGAGGGCCTGCGCCCCCTCGTGGAGCAGGCCGGTCGGCTCGCCGGCGCCGTCCGTGACGATGGCGCCGCCGGGCGGGGCGACGGTGTCGCGGTCGACGCCGATGAGCTCCAGGGCCTTGGAGTTGACCCAGGTGGCGTGGCCGGAGAAGGAGTACAGGACGACGGGGTGCTCCGGGCTGACCGCGTCGAGGTCGGTGCGCGAGGGCAGCCGGGACGGGTCGGCGACGCACTCGTCGAGGTAGCCGGTGTCCCAGCCGTGTCCGGTGATCCACTGCCCCGCCGGGACGCGTCCGACGGCCTCCCGCACCGCCTCGCCCACGTCGGCGAGGGAGGTGACGGCGGGGTGGCTCAGGTCGAGGGAGAGCGGCGGGGAGGACATGCCGAAGGCGGCGCCGTGCAGGTGGGAGTCGTTGATGCCGGGGAGCAGCGTCGCCCCCTTCAGGTCGACGACGCGGGTGTCCGGTCCGACGTACGGGGCGACGTCCTCCCGGCTGCCGACGGCGCTGATGACCGGGCCCGTCACCGCCAGGGCCTCGGCGACGGAGAACTCCGCGTCGACCGTGACCACCCGTCCACCGACGAACACCAGATCCGCATACGTGTCCACTGAGGGTCCTTTCGAAGAACGGGCGCACCACGGGCGCCCGCGAACGATCTCCTGAGGACTCTGCCGCGCTCCGCCTCCGCCGCACATCGGTCATTCCACCGATACGGACGCCGGTCGTCACCCGCCGCGCCGAGGTGGGGTCCCTCGACGCGCGGTCCCTCGCCGCCCGCCGGTTCCCCCGCCACGAGCCGCGGCGCCCACGCCGGGTGTCCGGCGTGGGCGCGGTCGTGCGGGCTCGACGTGTGGGCGTCCGGTCAGAACACGCTCACGCCGTAGGCGCTGAGGGCCTCGGTGACGGGCTGGAAGAAGGTGGTGCCGCCGGTGGAGCAGTTGCCGCTGCCGCCGGAGGTGAGGCCGAGGGCGGTGGTGCCGGAGAACATGGCGCCGCCGCTGTCGCCGGGCTCGGCGCAGACGTTGGTCTGGATCAGGCCGTAGACGATGTCGCCGTTGCCGTAGTTGACGGTGGCGTTGAGGCCGGTGACGGTGCCGCTGCGCAGGCCGGTGGTGCTGCCGCTGCGCTGGACGGACTGTCCGACGTAGGCGTTGCCGGCGGCGGTGATGTCCCGGTAGCTGCCGTTGTAGAGGTAGACGCGGCCGTCGGCGGCGGAGGCGTTGGAGTGGCGGATGATGCCGTAGTCGTTGGTGGGGAAGCTGGTGCCGGCCCGGGTGCCGAGCACGGACGTCTGGCCGGAGTTGGTGTACCAGGTGCCGGCGATCTCGGTGCAGTGGCCGGCCGTGAGGGCGTAGTAGGTGCTGCCGCTGCGGACGTTGAAGCCGAGGGAGCAGCGGCCGCCGCCGGCCGCGTAGATGGCCTGGCCGCCCGCGATGAGCTTGTTGATCTTGCCTGCGGTGCGCTCGATCTTCAGGTGGGCGGCGTTGCCGCCGGCGGCCTTGCGGAGCGCGGCGATCTCGTCCTGCGAGACGGTCGCGTCGACGGTGACGACGACCTTGCCGGTGGCCTGGTCGGTGTACCAGGCGGTGCCGGCGACGTCGGCCCGGAGGACCGCGTCGCTGGTGGAGGAGAGAGCGGCGGCGGTGGCCCGGGCGGTGTCGGCCGGCTGGGCCGAGGAGGTGGGGGCGGCCAGGGCGGTCGCGGCGACGAAGGCGCCGAGGACGGCGAGCAGACGGGTGCCCTTGGTGAGGCCGCGGCTGCGGGACGAACGGTTCACTGATTCCTCCGTATGGGGGGCGGGCCGCTGGGTGGGCGGCTCGGGCGGGGAGTGCGGATCGGTCATGGGTGACCGACATGAACCTGACAAGCGCTGTGCTGGGGGGAATCCTCGACTCCGCCGGGCGGTCGCGGCAAGGTGGACTTTCGGCCGCTCTACGCGCGTCCACTCCCGGACCGCCGGAGTACCTCGCCGCAACGGCCTTCCTCCCGAGTCGAACTGAAAACAGATCAGAAACTTGCTGAGACCCGTTGCAGTTCAGGCGCGGGAGGCCGGCCCCGCTCCGGCCCCCGCTCCCCCGACCCGGCCGTACGCCGGCCCACCGCCGGACGGGCGGCCGCGGGACCGGCGGTACGGGGCGGTGGGTCCGCCTTTACGGCGTTCCGCCGGATGGCCGGATCGCGGCCTTGCGCGGCGTCACGGCGTCCCCCATGACACCGGCACCGGATCCGCTGACACCGACGCCGGATCCGCGCTCAGGAGAGGAACGCGCCGTCCCGGGCCACGACGGCACCGCCGCGTACGACCAGGTCGCGCTGCGGCATGTCGACCACCACCTGGGGCAGGCCCTGGCCCCGCACGAGGACGAAGTCGGCGGGGGCGCCGGGCGTGAGGTCGGCGTGCGGGAGGCCCATGACGTCGGCACCGCCGTGGGCGGCCGCCCGGTAGCAGTCCGCCAGCTCCTCGTCGAGACGCACGTCGGTGACCCAGCCGAGCAGGTGGGCGCGGTGGAGCATGTCGGCGTTGCCGAAGGGGCTCCAGGAGTCGCGGACGCCGTCGGAACCGAGCCCGACCCGGACGCCGTGCTCGCGCAGCCGGGCGATCGGGAGGACGAGGTCGCGGGAGGGGGCGACGGTGGTGAGCGCGATGTCCTGATCGGCGAGGTCGCCCGCGAGCGCGCCCAGCTCCCGGTCCGACAGGCCCGGCAGACAGAAGACATGACTGACCGTCACCTTGCCGGCGAGGGACAGCGCCCGGGTGCGGTCGATGATGCCGCGCATGGCCCGGACGCCCTCGTCGCCTCCGTCGTGCAGGTGGATGTCCACGCCCACGCCGTGTCGGTCCGCGATGCCGAAGACGGTGTCGAGGTGCTCGTCGAGGGCGTGGTCGAACCCGATGGGGTCGATGCCGCCGATCATGTCGACGACGCCCCGGCGGGCACCCTCCTCCAGGAGCCGGGCCGTACCGGGCATGCGGATGACGCCGTGCTGCGGGAACGCGACGATCTGCACGTCCAGCGCGTGGGCGAGCCGGCGGCGGGCCTCGGCCAGCCCCTCGACACCCGCCAGGCCGTACGCGGGGGCCACGTCCGCGTGGGCGCGCATCCCCCGCGTACCGCGGCTGACGGCGTGGCTCATCAGCCCGTACGCGCGCTCCGCCACCGAGCGGGTCTGCGCGCGGAAGAGTTCCACGTCCTGCTCGACGTAGTCGGCGATCGAGGAGGCCGGCCGCCGCGACACCCACGGTCCGCCCCACGTCGTCTTGTCGGGGTGGATGTGGGCGTCGACCAGGGACGGCAGGGCGATCCGGCCGCCGCCGTCCACGACCTTCGCACCGCGCGGCGCCGGCCCGCCGGCGATCTTCCCGTCCACCACGACCAGATCGGTGGCCGCGCCCCCGAACGGCCGCACGTCACGGAAGACGACGGCCCGGGCCCCGCGACCCGCCGCCGCGGCCGGACCGGCGGCGGAGGCGGGGGCCGCACCGACGGCCGCCACGGCGGCAGTACCGGCCAGAGCCGCGGCACCGGCGAGAACACCCCGCCGGCCGAGGCCGGAGGGAACGGACTGACGGGCATCGGCACGCATGGGACTCCTCAGGGACAAGACGAGCACGGGTCCCCGTTTTGTATACCAATTCCGGGAGGCGGAACAAGAGCTACCGGCCGATAAGAAGCCGGGAACCAGCGAATTTTCGGAGAGGGGCCGGATCGAGATCTTCACACCACCCCGAGGTGGGTGAATTTTGGTATACAAGAAATCGAGGACGCGCCTCCAGCCGTGTAGGGTCACGGACCGTTGTTGTCGTGTCCCGCCCCCTGGTCGACCGGAGGCGGGACACATTCCGGGGTGGGGGCAGAAGGTGCGACGGGCCGTTGTCATGGGTGGCAGTTACGCGGGGCTGTTCGCGGCCCGTGTGCTCGGCGACTACGCCGAGGAGGTGGTCGTCGTCGAGCCCGACGAGATCGGTGAGGACGGGCTCGGGAGGCGCAGCCCGCAGCGGAGGCAGCTCCACGCCCTGCTGTCCATGGGGCACCGGCAGCTGGACCGGTGGTTCCCCGGCCTCACCGAGGAACTCGTGCGCGACGGGGCACGGCTCGGCGAGGGCGACGACGTGCGGTTCTACGTCGACGGGCGGCTGAAGGCGCCCGTGGCCGAGACCCGTATGCTCGGCGCCACCCGGCCCTTCCTGGAGAACCGGCTGCGCCGGAGGGTCGGCCTCCTCCCCCACGTGCGGTTCGTCCGGGCCGAAGTCACCGGCCTCCTCTTCCGCGGCGACCACGTGACCGGCGTCACCACCGCCGCCCCGGCGGACGACCCCTCGCACGGCCGCGCCCCGGGCGGGGGGACCGTCGGCACGACGGGCGAGGATATCCCCGCCGACTTCGTCGTCGACGCCACCGGCCGGTCCAGCCGCCTGGACGACTGGCTGCTCCGGCACGGCTGGGACGCGGCGCCCGTCGACCGGATGCGCATCGACCTCGGGTACGCCACCGCCTCCTTCCACCGCGGCGGCGAACTCGGCACCACCGTCATCGCCCACTCCACCCCCGGCCCCGCGAGCGACTACCGGCCCGAGGTGACGGAACCGGGGGCGCTCGCCGCCGTCGAGGGCGACCGCTGGTCGGTCGTCCTGGCCGGGTACGCCGGATACCGCCCCGGCCCCGACCCGGACGAGTTCCTCCGCCGGATGCGCCGCTGCGTGGCGCCGATCCGCACGGTGGCCGAGGAGTCGACGATGATCGGCACCGTCGCCACGTACCGCTTCGTCGAAAGCCGCCGGCGGGTCCACACCCGGCTCCGCCGCTTCCCCGGCGGGCTCGTCGTCGTCGGGGACGCGCTGGCGAGCGTGAACCCGGTGTACGGGCAGGGCCTGACGCTGGCGGCCCTGGAGGCCGACGCGCTGGCGGTGTACCTGCGGACCGGGCCGCGCCCGCACGCCCCCGCGCTCCCCTACTTCCGCCGCGCCGAGACCGCCGTCGACGCGGCCTGGCAGCTGTCCACCGGCGCCGACCTCGCGCAGCCGCACGTCAACGGCCCCTATCCGCGCGGCTACCGGGCGCAGAAGTGGGTCGCCGACCGACTCACCCGGGCGTCCGTGATCGACTCCGCCGTCAACGCCGCCTATATGCGCGTCGTCCACATGGAGGCGCCCCCGAAGGCGCTCACCGACCCCCGGCTCCTGGCCAGGGCGGCGCGGGTCCTGCTGCGCGACCGGTGACGGCCCGGACGGATCCGGGCACGCTCATGGCATGGGACACATGGAGGTTCCGCTGATCGGCGGTCGCGCCGGGGCCGGGAAGACGAGCGTCGGGTGGGAGGTGTCCGCCCTGCTGCGGGCGGGCGCGGTCGCCCATGCCGTCGTCGAGGGGGACCACCTGGGGCACGTGCACCCCGCCCCGCCGGACGACCCCGACCGCGCGCGGATCACCGAGGCCAACCTGGCGGCCGTCCGGGGCAACTTCGCCCGCCTCGGGCACCGGAGGCTCGTCTGCACGAACACCGCCTGCGTGCTGCCCGAGGCGACCGGCCTCTTCACCCGCGCCCTCGCGCCCGGCCGGATCGTCCGGGTCCTGCTCACCGCCTCCGACGAGACCGTCCGCACCCGGCTCACGGCACGGGAGCAAGGATCCGAACGGGAGCGGGAGCCGGCACGCAGCGCGCGGACGGCGGGGGTGCTGGAGCGGCGGGCGGTGGCCGGGACGGTGCGGGTGGCGACGGACGGCCGCGGCGTCGGGGACATCGCCCGGGACGCCCTGGCCGCGACGGGGTGGCTCGGCCCGGCCGGCTGACCCCGCTCGGAGACCGAGGACCGGCCCGACCGCGAGGGTGCGCGCGCAGTCCTCGGTGAAGGTGCGCGGGAGCGCGCGAAGGCTTCGGTTGTTGTTCACGGAGGAAGTCCGGGCGCGAGGGCCGGCGTTCGGCCGGGGCCGGGACCGTCGTGGCGCCCCCGCCCCCCTCGAACCCCAGGACGGACTTCCGTGAGCCTTCCGCGCGCACGCCGCCGGCGCCGTGACATGCCCCTCGCCCTCTCCGCCGTACCGGCGCTCCTCCTCGGCGCGCTGACCGCGGCACCCGCGCACGCCGCACCCGTCGACGACATCCGCGTCAACGAGGTCGTCACCACCGGCTCCGTCGAGGACTCGATCGAGCTGTACAACAAGGGGACGGCGACGGTCGACGTCTCCGGCTGGATCCTCAAGGACGACAACAACGGGTCGAGGTACACGATCCCCTCCGGCACGACGCTGGCGCCGGGCGCGTTCCGCGCCTTCGACGTGCACGCCAGGTTCGGGCTCGGCTCCAGCGACAAGGCGCGCCTGTACCTCGCCGACGGCAGCACCCTCGTGGACAGCCACTCCTGGACCAGCCACTCGGCGCCGTCCTGGTCCCGCTGCCCCGACGGCACCGGCGCGTTCCGGGCGGCGGCCGTCACGCTCGGCACGGCCAACGGCTGCGACGGCACCGGCGGCGGTACGGAGGCGGCCTGGCCCGGCGGTTCCACGGTCGCCACGGCGGACGCGGCGAACGTCTTCGGCGGCGACCTCAGCGGCCTCCACCAGGACGGCGACGTCCTCTGGGCCGCGCAGAACAGCGGCAGGCTGTGGCGCCTCGTCCGGGACGGCTCCGGTGGCTGGACCCCCGACACGTCCGCCGGCTGGACCTCCGGCAAGACCGTGCGCTTCCCCGGCGGTTCCGGCGCTCCCGACGCCGAGGGCGTGACGGTCACCGGGGCGGGCGCCGCCGCCGGCGTGTACGTCGCGAGCGAGCGGAACGGCGACGCCTCCGGCACCAGCCGGCTCTCCGTGCTCCGGTACGACGTCTCCGGCACGGGCTCCAGCCTGACCGCCGTCCGCGAGTGGAACCTCACCGCGAGCCTGCCGGCGACCGGTTCCAACCTCGGCTTCGAGGGCATCGCCTGGGTCCCCGACACGGCCCTCACCGCCGCCGGCTTCAAGGACGCCGCCACGGGCGCCCCCTACGACCCGGCCGGGTACGGAGCCCACGGCGGCGGCGTCTTCTTCGTCGGCGTCGAGGGGACCGGCGCCGTCCACGGGTACGTCCTCCAGGACGGCGGCGCCTTCACGCGCGTCGCCACGGTCGCCACCGGCCTGGAGGGTGTCATGGAGCTCCAGTGGGAGCCGCAGGCGTCCCGGCTGTGGGCCGTCTGCGACAACACCTGCGGCGGCCGGCACCGCACACTGAAGGTCGACGCCACCGGCGCGTTCGCCGTCAGCGCCACGTACGCGCGCCCGGCCGGCATGCCCGACTACAACAACGAGGGCTTCGCGCTCGCCGGCGCCGCCGAGTGCGTGGCCGGCGGCAAGCCCGTCTACTGGTCCGACGACTCCAACACCGGCGGCCACGCCCTGCGCAGGGGCACCGTCAGCTGCTGACCGAGGCCCGGGGCTCCCGCCGCGCGGTCACGACCGCTTGGCGGGGGCCTTGCCGGGCTTGGCGGACTTGCCGGGCTTGGCGGGCTTGGCCGTGGCCCTCGTCGCCGAAGGCTTCTTGGCCGGGCCCTTCTCGGCGCCGTTCCCGGGGGCGTTCTTCGCCGCCTTCCCGGCCGGCGCCGCCTGCTCGGCCGACGGGGCCTTCTCGGCTGCCGCCTTCTTCGCGGTCGCCTTCTTCGCGGTCGCCTTCTTGGCCGCCACCTTCTTCGCGGAAGGCTTCTCGTCAGGCGCCTTCCGCGCGACCTTCTTCGCGGCCTTCTTCGCCGCCTTCTTGGCCACGGCCTTCGTCACCGCCGGCTTCGCCACCACCGGCTTCCCGGCGGAGGACTTCTTCCCCGCGGCTCCGGCGACCGGCCACTTGAGCTCCACCTCCAGCTCGACCTCCCCGCCCTCCACCGACAGCTCGATCTCGCCGCGGAGCTCGTCCGGGATCCGGAGGTTCAGCACGCCCCCGCTCAGTTCGAGTTCGGCCTCCCCGCCCGCCCTGAGCGCGTCGGCCAGGGCGGTCAGCTGGTCGGCGGCCTCCTGCCGGGAGAGCGACCGCTTGCGCTCGAACTTGAAGTCCTTCATGACGACCTCCGGTCATCGCACGATCTCGTACAGACCGGACAATACTATTGATCTTGGTCGGCAACTCGGTGGTCGCGGGCGCGATCGCGGCGGGCGTCGTCGGCGCGGTGGTGGCGGTGCCCCTGGTGTCGGTGGTGTGGTCGGTGCACACGGCGCCGCGGCGGGAGGCCCGGGGCCGTACGCGGGAGACGCCGGCCCGTTGGGTGGCGCGGGGCCGACCGGGTGACGGCCCGGCACCCGCGCCCTCTCAGAGGGCGTCCGGGAGCGGCTCGCGGGACGCGTGCCAGGCCGCGGGGAGGGCGGCCACACCCGTGCGGGCGGCGATCACGCCGCCCGCGATGGCGCAGGTGGTGTCGATGTCGCCGCGTCCGGCGACCGTGGTCCAGAGGCCCTCGTGGAGGTCGTCGAGGTGGCCGGCCGCGCACCAGAGGGCGTAGGGGACGGTGTCGGGGCCCGACATGCGGTAGCCGGAGCCGAGGACTTCGGCGGCGTGCCGGACGGAGGTGTGCGCGGGCATGCGGGCTGCGATCCGGACGCCGGAGCGGACGTCGCTCTCCGGGAGGTGCGCGGCGACGGCGTGGAGGAGGTCGGGGCGCGTCGGGGCGGGGCCGCCGCGGCTGCGGGTCGCCAGTGCGGCGGCGAGGGCGACGGCCACGGCTCCGGCGACCGCCTCGGGGTGGTGGTGGGAGACGACGGCCTGCCGGGCCGCCTGTTCGGCGGCGGTGTCGAGGTCGGCGGCGTGCCAGGCGCCGAGCGGGGCGACCCGCATGGCGGCGCCGTTGCCCCACGATCCCTGTCCGTCGAACTGGCCGGCGACGACCTCGCGCCAGGGCTCGCCGGCGCCGATCCTGCGCAGGACGTCGTGCATGGAGGCGCCGTAGCCCCGGTGCGTGTCACCGGCGTAGGCGGCGGCGAGGGCGTGGGCGAGGCGGTCCTGGTCGACGGTGCCGTCGCCGTCGGCGAGTTCCCGTACGAGGACGAGCGCCTGCGCGGTGTCGTCGCTCCAGCGCCACTGCTCCTCGGACGGCAGCGTGCGCGCCCGGAGCGGTGCGTCGCCGTCCCGGCGGAGGATCCGGAACCAGCGGTCGCCGAAGGCGTCGCCGAAGGCGAGCCCGTGCAGCGCGTCCCGAACGGCGGTCGGTGTCTCGGTCATCGGAGCAGTAGACCAGGGGGGAGGCCGCTCGGGCACCTGGTTTCGGCGCCGGGGCCGGTGCGGGCTACAGCGTCTCTCCGGCGGAGTCGACGAGGCGGCGGCGGGCCGTGCGGACCGCCGGCGGCAGGGCGGCGAGGGCTCCGGTGGCGGTGACGGCGAGGACCAGGGCGGCGAGGACGGCCGGGTCGGGCAGGCGGGCGACGCCGGCGCCGAGGCCGGTCGCCGCGGCTTCGGCGTCGACGAGGCGGTGGCCGAGGGCCGCGCCCGCGGCCGTGCCGAGGAGGGCGGCGGCCAGGGTGGTGAGGGCGGCGGAGGTGACGACGACGGCGCCGATCTGGCGGGGGGTCAGGCCGATGGCCCGGAGGGCGAGCAGGTCGCGGACCCGGTCGCGTACGCCGGTGCCGATCAGGGTGAGCAGTTCGACGAGGGCGATCAGGGCGAGGACCGCGACGAGCGCGGCGAGGACGCCTCGGGGGGCTCCCTCGCCGTCCGCCGGGTCGGCGGTGCCGCGGACCTCGACGCGGGCGCCGGCGGCCGCGGGGACGGCGGCGGCGACCGCCCGGGGGTCGGCGTCCGGGCGCAGGACGAGGGCGTGGAAGGCGGGGCGCAGGCCGGGGGCGCCGTCGCGGAGGGTGTCGAGGGTGGTGGAGACGACCCGGCCGCCGTGGTCGGGTTCGATGCTGCGGCCGACCAGGTGGAGGATCTGCGGGCGGCCCTCGACGGTCATCCGGACCCACTCCCCCACCCGTACGCCGAGCAGGTCGAGGAGGCCTTGGCCGGCGACGGCCTCGTCGGGGCCGTCGGGGGCGCGGCCCTCGACGACGGTGTGGGGGTAGGGCGCCGCGCGGGTGCCGAGGCCGCGCAGGGTGAGGGTGCCGGTCTGACCGGGGACGAGGGCGGTGAACTCGGCGCCCGGGACGGCGTCGGCGACGCCGGGGACGGCCTCCAGGGCGGCCGTGAGGCCGTCGCCGGTCGGCGGCTGTTCGGTGCGTACGGTGAGGGCGGCGGCCCGGCCGACGCGGGCGGGGTCGGTACGGAACTGGCCGAGGGTCGTCCAGGCGACGAGGGCCACGGTGATCAGGGCGAGCGGGAGGGCGAGCCGGGCCGTGGCGCCGAGGGCCCGGGTCCGGCCGGGTGCGGTGAAGGCGGAGCGCCAGCCGAGGACGAGGACCGGGGAGAGGCGGAGTCCGAGGGCGCGGCGGCCGAGCGCGGAGAGCGGGCGGGCGGCCGGGTGGCCCGAGCGGGCCGCGGGCACCGGGGGGACGCGGCCGGCCCGCCAGGCGGCGAGGGCGGTGGCGGCGGCGATGAGGAGGACGGCGGCGACGGGGACGCCGACGACGGCGGCGCGGTGGCCGGGCATGCGGGGCCAGAGGGCGACGGCGTCGCCGATCCGGCCGGGGGTCCACCGCCCGAGGGTGAGGGTGGCGGCGGTGCCGAGTGCCGCGCCGGCGACGGCGAAGCCGCAGTGCTGGAGGAGGAAGCCGCGGACGACCTGCCCGGGGGTGAAGCCGACGGCCTTGAGGACGGCGATGTCGCCGGCCTGTCCCCGGACGCGGGCCCGGACCGCCCCGGCGACGGCGACGGCCGCGGCGAGGAGGGCGGCGAGGCCGAAGGCGGCGAAGATCTGGCCGAGGAGCCGGTCGTCGCCCCCGATGTCCGCCTTGGCCTGCTGCCATTTGGTGACCTGGTCGATGCGGGCCGCGCCGAGGAGGGTGACGGCGCGCTGGACGGCGTAGTCGGTGTCGTCGGGGTCCTTGAGGCGGAGGCCGGCGGTCTGTCCGGTGGTGGCGGGGTCGAGGCGGTCGAGGGTGCCGGGGAGGATCCAGCCGATGCCGTTGCCCTGGCCGGCCCGGTAGCGCGGCTCGGCGGTCTCGGCGACGCCGGCGACGCGCAGGGTGCGGGTGGTGGGGCCGTGCCGGCCGGTGAGGGTCACGGTGACGGTCTCGCCGGGTTCGGCCCACAGGGTCCGGGCGAGGGTGCGTTCCAGGACGATCTGGTCGGCCGGGGCGCCGGCGGTGAGCCAGTGGCCGGCGGTGAGGAGGGGGCGGCCCGTGTCGGGCGGGCTGGTTCCGGTGGCGCGCAGGACGACGCCGGCGCGGGTGCCGCCGGTCTCCAGGGCGGCGGTGGCGGTGCGGAAGGGGCCGGAGACGGCGGCGACCTCGTCGAGGGCGGCGAGCGGGGCGAGGTCGGCCGGGTCGAATCCGTGCCCGTCGTCGCGGCCGTGGATCCAGACGTGGCTGCCCCGGGACTGGTTGAAGAGCCGCTGCCAGGGGTTGACGGCGTAGCTGAGGAGGGCGGCGGAGAGGAGCAGGGAGACGATGACGCCGGCGCTGGCGAGGACGGCGAAGAGGGCTTCGCCCCGGTGGGTGCGGAGGTCGGAATGGACCCATCGCCAGGTCGCCCGCATGTCGCCGTCCCTTCCTCGTCGCCTCGGCTCCCCTTCTCGCGGTCAGTCCTCCAGGTCGAGTACTCCGGTCACCCCCGGGCGGGCGGGGGCGGGGTCGCCGAGGGGGGCGTCGTCGGCGATCCGGCCGTCGAAGAAGCTGATGACGCGGTCGGCGGCGCTCGCCATCCGGGCGTCGTGGGTGACCATGAGGATGGTCTGGCCGCGGGCGTGGAAGCGGGCGAGGAGGCGCAGGACGTCCCGGGTGCCCTTGCTGTCGAGGCTGCCGGCCGGTTCGTCGGCGAGCAGCAGGGCGGGCTGGTTGACGAGGGCGCGGGCGAGGGCGACCCGCTGCTGTTCGCCGCCGGACAGGGCGGCGGGGAGGGCGTTCTCGCGGCCCTGGAGACCGAGTTCGGCGAGGAGTTCGGCGCGGCTCGCGCGGGCGGCGCGGGGGGTGGCGCCGGCGAGGAGGGCGGGCAGCTCGACGTTGTCGGCGACGGTGAGATGGGAGACCAGGTTGAAGAACTGGAAGACGACGCCGACGCTGCGGCGGCGCAGGACGGCCCAGCGTGCCTCGCCGTACGCGTCGACGCGTTCGCCGCCGATCCAGAGGCGGCCGGTGTCGGGGCGTTCGAGGCCGCCGACGAGGTGGAGGAGGGTGGACTTGCCGGCGCCGGAGGGGCCGGTGACGGCGACGAACTCGCCTTCCCGGACGGTGAGGTCGACGCCGCGGACGGCGTGGACGGGGGCGCGGTCGCCGCGGTGGGTCTTGGTCAGGCCCTCCGCGTGCACGATCGACCCCGGCGGGGCACCGGGCCCTCCGGTCATTCGAGCTCCTCCTGACAGCGCTCCAGCCAGTCGAGGTCGGCCTGGAGGTGCAGCATCGCGCCCTCGATGAGGAGCTGGGCGATCTTGTTGTCCCGGTCCTCGCCGGCGGCGAGCCGGGAGAGGCTGCGCATGGTGTTGAGGTGCTGCCGCCGCTGCCGGTTGATCAGGGCGATGGGGTCGGCGAGTCCGGAGAGGGGGGCGAGGGCGAGTTTCATGAAGAATCCGTCGCGCACCCGGGGTTCGTCGGTGGTGTCCTCGAACCACGCGGCGACGGCCTCCCGTCCGGCGTCGGTCAGGCGGTAGATCCGCTTGTTCGGGCGGCCCGTCTGCTCGACGTCCTCGCCCTCGATGAGTCCGCTCTTCTCCAGTCGGCCGAGGGTCACGTAGACCTGGCCGACGTTGGGCTGAGGGTAGGCGGAGCCGAGGAGTTGTTCAAGACCCTGCTTGAGCTCGTAGCCGTGGGCGGGGCCCCGGGTGAGCAGTGCCAGCAGCTGCTGCCGCACGCGCTCCCCCTTCTGTGTCGTGCGCCGTTCCCGGCCCGGTGGTGGTGGCCCGGGGCCGGTGGACCGGCGGTCGCCGGGTCCGCCGGACCAGTATCACCGATGCGGCGCGCCGTGGGTCTGCCACGATGGACCGTCGCGTGCGGCACCACGTCCGGGAGGAACGCATGGGGTGGGTACGGTCCGTGGCGAGGGGCGTGCTGGCGGTGGCGGTGCTGCTGGCGGGGTGTGCCGGAGGCGCGCCGCCGTCCGGGGCGGGGCCGTCCGGGGGGCGGGGCGCGCTGACGTTCGTGACGGCGGGCGATCTCACGGACTATCTGGGTCCGTTGGTGGCGGAGTGGAACGCGCGGCGGCCGGCGGAGCGGGTGACGCTGGTGGAGCTGCCGGACTCCGCGGACGAGACGCGGGCGCAGATGCTGAGTGAACTCCGCTCGGGCAGCAGCCGGTTCGACGTGCTGAACATCGATGTGGCGTGGACGTCGGAGTTCGCGGCGGCGGGGCTGGTCGCGCCGCTGGAGCGGGAGCGTTTCGACCTGGCGGCGTTCCTGCCTCCGGTGGTGGAGACGGCGACGTTCCGGGGGCGGCTGTACGCGGTGCCGTACGTGACCAACGCCGGGTTGCTGTACTACCGCAAGGACGTGCTGGACGCGGCGGGCGAGCGGCCGCCGCGGACGTGGGCGGAGCTGGCGCGGCTGGCGCGGACGCTGGCGCCGCGGCACGGACTCGGCGGCTACGCGGGCCAGTTCCTGCCGTACGAGGGGCTGACGGTGAACGTGACGGAGGCGATCCAGTCGGCGGGCGGGACGGTGCTGCGGGAGGAGGGCGCGCGGGTCGGGGTGGACTCGGACGCGGCGCGGGCGGCGCTGACCTTCCTGGCCGACGGGGTGCGGGAGGGGTGGATCCCGCGGGAGGCGCTGCGGTTCACGGAGGAGGAGTCCAGGTCGGCGTTCGAGGAGGGGCGGCTGCTGTTCCTGCGGAACTGGCCGTATGTGTACGCGGACGCGGGGCGGCCGGGCTCGAAGGTGGCGGGGCGGTTCGAGGCGGCGCCGCTGCCGGGGCCGTACGGGCCGGGGACGAGCGTGCTCGGCGGCTCGAACCTGGCGGTGTCGGCCCGGTCGCGCCATCCGGCGACGGCCGCCGACTTCCTCGCGTATCTGACGAGCGAGCGGGTGCAGCGGCAGGTGCTGACGCGCGGGTCGCTGCCGCCGGTGCGGGCCTCGCTGTACACGGATCCTGAGCTGGTGGCGGCCCACCCGTATCTGCCGATCCTGCGGGAGAGCGTGCTGGCGGCGGTGCCGCGGCCGAAGAGCGCGCGGTACGACCAGGTGAGCCTGGCGGTGCAGGCGGTCGCGCAGGACGTGCTGGCGCTGCGGACCTCGCCGGAGGAGGGGGTGCGGCGGCTGACACGGGAGCTGGCCGCGATCCCTCCCCTGCCTGCACGTTAGGTAGTGGTCGCCTCAAGTCTCCTTCGTTACTGGGCTGTTGGCCCCTGCCCGTTGACATGGTTTCGTCATAGGTACTTAACATGAAAGTACCGAAGCGAAGGAAGGACGACCATGCGACGACCCTCCCTCACCACCCTCCGCGCCGCCGGCGCGCTCTCCGCCACCCTCGCCCTCGCGCTCACCGCCACCGCCTGCGGCAGCACCGACGACAGCGCGTCCGGCGGCGAACTCAGCGGCACGACCGTCACGGTCGCCGGCGTCTGGACCGGCAGCGAACAGAAGAACTTCAAGAAGGTCCTCGACGCGTTCGGCGCGAAGACCGGCGCCAAGACCGTCTTCGTCCCCTCCGGCGACAACGTCTCCACCTTCGTCGGCAGCAAGATCGAGGGCGGCAACGCCCCCGACGTCGTCCTCGTCCCCCAGGTCGGCGTCCTCCAGCAGTTCGCCGAGGCCGGCTGGCTCAAGCCGCTGTCGGAGAAGGCCGCATCGACCGCCGCGGGCAACCTCGCACCGGTCTGGAAGAACTACGGCACGGTCGACGGCACCTTCTACGGCCTCTACTTCAAGGCCGCCCACAAGTCGACCGTCTGGTACGCCCCCGACGCGCTGGAACAGGCCGGGGTGACCGAGCCGAAGAGCTGGGAGGAACTCCTCGCGGCCGGCCGGACGCTCGCCGACTCCGGCAGGCCCGCCTTCGCCGTCGCCGGCGAGGACGGCTGGACCCTCACCGACTGGTTCGAGAACGTCTACCTCTCGCAGGCCGGACCGGAGAAGTACGACCGGCTGGCCCGCCACGAGCTGAAGTGGACCGACCCCAGCGTCGTCACCGCCCTCACCACCCTCGCCGAGGTCTTCAAGGACGAGCGGCTGGTCGCGGGTGGCGCGGCCGAGGCGCTCCGCACCGACTTCCCCGGCTCCGTGGAGAAGGTCTTCGGCCCCGAGCCCAAGGCCGCCCTGGTCTACGAGGGCGACTTCGTCGGGGGCGTCGCCAAGGACGAGTTCGGCCGGAAGCCCGGCGAGGACGCGAAGTTCTTCCCCTTCCCGCCGGTCGGCTCCGGCAAGGCGCCCGTCGTCAGCGGCGGCGACGCCGCCGTCGTCCTCAAGGACGCGAAGAACGCCGACGCCGGCATGCGCTTCCTGGAGTACCTGGCCACCCCGGAGGCGGCCG
The DNA here is from genome assembly GCF_039534915.1 of Streptomyces roseofulvus. NCBI lineage: Bacteria > Bacillati > Actinomycetota > Actinomycetes > Kitasatosporales > Streptomycetaceae > Streptomyces > Streptomyces roseofulvus. Next base: position 834,082 of record NZ_BAAAWE010000001.1, read on the forward strand.
CCGTGTGGGCCGGCGCCGGCGGCTTCCTCTCCCCCAACAAGGACGTGAAGCCGGAGGCGTACGCCGACGACACCGCCCGCGCCACCGCCGCCTCGCTCGTCGCCGCCGGGGACGACGTCCGCTTCGACATGTCCGACCAGGCACCCGCCGCCTTCGGCGGCACCAAGGGCGCCGGCGAGTGGAAGCTGCTCCAGGACTTCCTGCGCGACCCGTCGGACCCGGCGCGGACCGCGGCCGCCCTGGAGGCCGCCGCCGCCAAGGCGTACGGGAACTGAGGCCGGACCGCCATGGATCGGCAGCCCGTCATGGACCGGCGCTCCCCCACCCTCCGGCCGCCGAAGGCGCGCGCCGCGGGCGATCCGCGGCGCCGCGCCCGGCGCGGCAGGCGACTCCTCGGCGCCGCGTTCGCCCTCCCCGCGCTCCTGCTCCTGGGCGCGCTCGTCGCGTACCCGGTCGTCTTCTCCGTCGTCCGCAGCCTGTTCGACGCGAGCGGCGACCGGTTCGTCGGCGCGGACAACTACCTGGAGATGGTCCGCGACCCGGCCACCCTCAAGGCCCTCCGCAACAGCGCGGTCTGGGTGGTGGTCGCCCCCGTCCTGCTCACCGGGCTCGGGCTCGTGCTGGCCGTGCTCACCGAGCGGGTCCGCTGGGCGACCGCGTTCAAGCTCGTCCTGTTCCTGCCGATGGCCGTGTCGTTCCTCGCCGCGGGCATCGTCTTCCGGCTGGCGTACGAGCAGGATCCCGACCGGGGGGTGCTCAACGCGGTGGTGGTCGGCGTCCACGACGCCTTCGACGAGCCGGCCCCGTACCCGACCGCCCGCGCCCGGGACGGCCGGGGCCTGTCCGGCGGTCCGGCCGACGGGTACACGACCGGCGAGCTCCGGCCAGGCTCCGTCGCCGTGCTGCCCTTCGTGGGCGTCGCCCCCGGGGCCGTACCGGCGGACGCGGGGCCGGCGCGGGCCCCGGAACCGGCGCCCGGCACGCTGTCCGGGACCGTGTACCTGGACTTCACGCCCGGCGCGGGCGGCCGGCCGGGCGCCGTCGACGGGACGGAGAAGGGACTGCCCGGCATGACCGTCGAGGCGGTCCGCGACGGGACGGCGGTGGCGTCCGCGCGCACCGCCGCCGACGGCACCTTCCGCCTCGACGGGCTCGGCGACGGCACGTACCGGCTGCGGGTGCCGGCCGCCAACTTCGCCGCCGGGTACGGCGGCGTCGACTGGCTCGGCCCGACGCTCGTCACCCCGGCGATCATCGGCGCCTACCTGTGGGTGTGGACCGGCTTCTCCATGGTGCTGATCGGCGCGGGGCTCGCCGCCCTGCCCCGCGACGTCATGGAGGCGGCCCGGGTGGACGGCGCGAACGAGCGGCAGATCTTCCGCCGGATCACCGTGCCGCTGCTCGCCCCCGTCCTCACGGTCGTCCTCGTCACGCTGGTCATCAACGTGATGAAGGTCTTCGACCTCGTCTACGTCATCGCGCCGGGGCCGGTGCAGGAGGAGGCGAACGTGCTGGCCACCCGCATGTGGCTGGTCTCCTTCGGCGGCGGCAACGACCAGGGGCTCGGCGCCGCCCTCAGCGTGCTGCTGCTCCTGCTCGTCGTCCCGGCGATGGTCTTCAACATCCGGCGCTTCCGGAAGGGCGGCGGCTCATGAACGGTCCCACGCGCGTCACCCGGTGGCTCGGGAGCGCGGCGGTGCAGTCGCTGCTCGTCCTGGTCGCCCTGGTCTGGATCACCCCGCTGGCGGGGCTGCTGCTCTCCTCGCTCCGCTCCGAGCGGGACAACGCGTCGGACGGCTGGTGGACGTCACTCGTCGAACCGTCGCAGCTCTCCTTCGACAACTACCGTGCGCTACTGGAGGATTCGGGGCTCGTCCAGGCGTTCTGGAACACCGTCCTGATCGCGGTCCCCACCACCGTCCTCGTCGTGGGGATCGCCGCGCTCGCCGGATACGCCTTCGCCTGGCTGGAGTTCCCCGGCCGGGACGGGCTCTTCCTGGTGGTGGTCGGCCTGTTGGTGGTGCCGGTGCAGATCGGACTGCTGCCGGTCGCGAAACTCTTCGGCGCCGTCGGCCTGTTCGGGACCGTGGCCGGGGTGGTGCTCTTCCACGTGGCGTACGGTCTGCCGTTCGGGGTCTTCCTGCTGCGGAACTTCTTCGCGGAGATCCCGCGCGAGATGCTGGAGGCGGCCCGGCTCGACGGCGGCGGCGAGTGGCGGATCTTCCGGCGTCTGGTGCTGCCGCTGGGGCGGCCGGCGCTCGCGAGCCTGACGATCTTCCAGTTCCTGTGGGTCTGGAACGACATGCTGGTGGCGCTGCTCTTCGCCGACGGCGAGTCCCAGCCGCTGACCGTGGCGCTCCAGTCGCAGATGCGGCAGTTCGGCTCCAACGTCGGGGTCCTCGCGCCGGGGGCGTTCCTGTCCCTGGTGGTCCCGCTGGTGGTCTTCTTCGCCTTCCAGCGGCACTTCGTCCAGGGGGTGATGGCCGGGTCGGTCAAGTGACCGGGGCGGTGCCGTCCCAGGAGCCACCCGAACGGCTGACGCCGGAATCACAGCGGAGCGGACGTGGCGGAAAGTATGATCAGGCGATGTCTGACATGACTGAGACCACGCCCGGCTGGATGAGCTCGGACGAGCTGGACACGGCTCGCGCCCGGATGCCGATCCTGTACGTCGACGCGGTTCCCGTACGGGTGGACGACAGCGGCGAAGTCACGAGCATCGGACTGCTGCTCCGCATCGGCGCCGACGGAACCATCAACCGCACCCTCGTCTCCGGACGCGTGATGCACCACGAGCGCGTCCGGGACGCCCTGTTGCGGCACCTGGAGAAGGACCTGGGTCCCGTCGCCCTCCCGCGGGTGCCGGCCTCGCTCCAGCCCTTCACGGTGGCGGAGTACTTCCCGACCGCGGGGATCACCCCGTTCCACGACCCCCGCCAGCACGCGGTGTCGCTCGCCTACATCGTGCCCGTGAGCGGCGACTGCCGCCCCCGCCAGGACGCCCTCGACCTCGTCTGGTTCACCCCCCGGGAGGCCGCCTCCCCCGCCGTCCAGAGCGAGATGCCCGGCGGCCACGGCGTCCTGCTGAAGCAGGCGCTGGCCCATGTGGGGGTCACCTTCTGAGGTCTCCGTGACCGGTCCGGCCGCGCCGCTCGCGCGCGGACGGACCGGGCACGGGCGCGGGCTCAGATGCCGCAGGAGGAGGCGGACCAGTAGCGGCTGGACCGGTGGTCCACGTGGGTGTGGTCGGAGTGGCCGGGGTAGCCCGGGCCGAGGATGCCGTTGAAGCCGTGGTAGCGCGCCTGCTGGGCCAGCCGGCACAGCGAGTGCGGGCCGGAGCCGAGGTCGGCGGCGTCGCCGTAGAGGTGCCGGCTGTCCGAGGCGCCGCCGACGGCGGAGTTGCAGGCGGTGCTGCGGAAGCCGCTGGTCACCCGGATGGGCTCGTCACCGAGGGCGTGCCGGAGGGCCTCCAGCTTCCACATCGTGCGCAGGGCGTTGGACTTGGCCGTGGCGGCGCTGACGGCGCCGCCCGCCCAGGTGGTGTTGCAGTCGTTCAGTTCGGCGTACGTGAAGTGGATCGGTGTGCAGTCGTCGTCCTGGAGGGCGTACAGCTTGCTGAAGGTCGCGGGTCCGGCGACCCCGTCGGCGGCCAGGCCGTACGCGGACTGGAAGCGCGACACGGCGGCCGCGGTGGCCGGGCCGTACGAGCCGTCGATCGCCAGGACGCCCCCGTAGCCCGGGTAGCCGGCGACCCGGATCTGGAGCTGGGTGACGTCGGCTCCGGTCGCGCCCTGGGAGAGGGTGCGCGACCAGGTGTAGCAGGCGTCGGCGCGGGCGGGACCCGCGCCGGCCACGACGCCGGTGAGGCCGGCGAGCAGCAGCACGAGGGCGAGCAGGAGTCGGGACACGGGGGACGCGAGGGGCACGGGCGGAACGGATGCGCGGGAGTGCGGGGACATACGGGCGGCCTCCACCTCGGCGGGTACGGAGAACAAGGACCGTGCGTGTCATGCATCTGTCAGGCAACGCCTGTCGGGAGGAAGCCTGGCGGGTCGGTCGACGCGCGTCAACCACACCGGACACCGCCGTACGGCGGCGCCGCGGCGGGCCGGGACGGGCCCGCGCCGCGATGATGAGAGCGTGAAGGGCGGCGAGCGCGCGGGAGGGCCCGGCGGACACGGCACGGACGTGCCCGGGGACGGGCCGGATCCCGGCACGGGCACGGCCGGGACGGGCACGGGGGACTGCGGGACGGGCACGGAGCCCGGCGGGACGGGCACGGAGCCCGGCGGGACGGGCACGGACCGGTTCGCCGCAGGTTCCGGCGCGGACGGCGCCACCCTCGGCGGGACCCCCGTCGACCCCAGGATGTTCGACGGTACCGTCGCCGCCGTCGCCGTCCTCGCGGGCCCCGAGGGGCGGCTGCTCTACACCAACACCGCGTTCACCCGGCTCTTCGGCCCCCGGCGGATCGGCCTCCCCGCCCACGTCGCCTTCCCGGACTCCGACGGGCACCGCTTCCTGGCCGTGCTCGACTCCGTACGGGCCACGGGCCGGGCCCGGCAGGTCGTCGGCGAGCGGCGCACCGACCCCGGCGCCCCCGGGCAGGCCCGGCACTTCGTCTACTCGTGCAGCCCCGTCACCACGGAGCGGGGCCCCGGGATCCTCGTCCTCGCCATGGACACCACCGCCGAGACCCAGGCGCTCCAGCGGTACGAGGCGCTGGTCTCCGCGGTCTCCCAGATGGTGTGGGTGATGGGCGCCGACGGGTCCATGGAGGAGCTCGTCCCCGGCTGGGAGCAGCTGACCGGGAGGCCCTGGCACCCGCGCGCGGACGAGGGCTGGTACCCGCACATCCACCCGCGCGACCGGGAGAAGCTGAGCGCGGGGTGGCGGCGCGCGGCCCGGGAGGGCGAGCGGCCCGGCGTCTTCGAGGCGACGTTCCGGGTGCGGGCGGCCGACGGCTCGTACCGGCACCTGTCCACCCGTTCGGTGCCGGTGCTGCGGGACGGGCGCGTCGCCGAGTGGGTGGCGGCCACCGCCGACATCGAGGACGCCTGGGGCACGCGGCTGCGCGAGCGGCTGCTCGCGCAGGTCGCCGCGGTGACGGAGGCGAGCCTGCCCGAGGCGTTCGCCGAGGTCGTGAAGGTGCTGGTGCCGGAGCTCACCGACGCCTGCCTGATCCTGCTGCTGTCGCACGACGAGTGGCCGCTGCCCCAACACGCCGGGGTGACGGCGCGGCGGATCGCGTCGGCGACCCGGCCCGGGCTGCCGGCGCCGCCCGCGCTGCGCGGGCAGCGGGTGGCGGTGACGCCCGCGGTCCGCGAGGTGCTGGAGGGGCGGGTGCCGGTCACCTTCCCGCTGACGCCCGGCGGCCCGGTGCCGCCCGGGTTGATCCCCACCGTCAGCGAACGCTGGCTGACCGCCTCGGGGGCCACCAGCCTCACCCTCGTCCCGCTGATCGTCGACGACCTGGTGCTCGGGTACGCCGCCAGCAGCACCAACGGCGACACGCCGATCCCCGGCCCGGCCGAGTCCGAACTCCTCCGGGAGGTGCTGCACCACGCCCAGCGGCCGATCCAGAAGGTCCTGGACCTCCAGCGGGCCCGGCGCACCGCGCTGGGGCTCCAGCGGGCGCACCTGACCGAGCCGCCGCCGGTGGAGGGCGGGGCGCTGGCGGCGCGCTACCAGCCGGCCAGTTCGACCGGGGAGATCGGCGGGGACTGGTACGACGCCTTCACGCTGCCGGACGGGACGCTCGTCCTCGGCATCGGGGACGTGGCCGGCCACGACCTGACGGCGGCGACGGCGATGGGGCAGATGCGCAGCATGCTGCGGGCCCTGGCGTACGCGGGCGGGCCGGAGGCCGCGCCGGACGAGGTGCTGGCCCGGCTCGACGAGGTCTCGGCCGGTCTGGCGACCGCGCCCCTGGCCACCGCCCTGCACGCGACCCTCCGCCGCGGCGCGGCCGGCACGTGGCGGCTGACCTGGTCCAGCGCGGGGCACCCGCCGCCGCTGCTGGTCCCCGCCGTGGGCGACGCCCGCTACCTCCCCGGCGCGGCCGACCCGCCCCTCTGCGTGGCCTCCGAGCTCCCCCGGGCGACCCACCGCCACGTCCTGCGCCCCGGCGACACCCTGCTCCTCTACACCGACGGCCTCATCGAGACGCCGTCCGCCGCCATCGACGAGGGCCAGCGCCGGCTGGCCGCCGAGTCCTCGCGCAGCCGCCGCCTCCCGCTCCCCGAACTCCTCCGCGTGCTCCAGCAGCTGTCCGACCACCGTGACGACACGGCCCTGCTGGCCTTCCGGGTGGAGCGGGGGAGCTGACGCGGGCGGGCCGGGGCGCTCGGCGGGAGCGGCCCGGCCCGGTGGTCCGCGCCCGCGCGGCGCGGGGCGTCAGTAGCGGAGGACGGCGGCGATGCGGCCCTGCCCGTCGAGGGTGCCCCCGGGGACGAAGCGGACCTCCGCGCCGGTGTCCAGGGCCCGTTCGACGATCTCGTCGACCATGTCGTCGCGGGCGCCGGCGTCGCCGGTCTCGGCCGGCTGCAGGTGGTCGCCCTCCTCGCGCACGACCGTCCGGTAGTCCTCCTCGACGGCGACGAGCCGGGCCCGTCCCTCCTTGGCCGCCCGCCACACCTCGTCGATGCCGCCGGCGAACTCGCGTCGGCCGCGCGCCGCGTCGAGCTCGGCGGAGAGCGCCGTGACGGCGGCGGCCGCCCGGGCGGCGCGGGAGGGTTCGACGGCGGCGTGGACGGCGGCGGCGGGGCCGTCGGCGAGGCCGCCGTGCTCGACGGTCACCGTGTCGGGGGCGAGCGGGCCCAGCTCCTGCACCGCGCCGAGCGCCGCGGCCGAGCCGAGCACGTACAGCGGGCGGGGCTCGGCGGCGAGGAGGACCCGCAGCTTCTCGTGCGCCTCGCGCAGGAACTGCCGGGTGTCCTCGTCCCGGAAGAGGCTGGGGACGTCGCCGACGCGTTCCTCGCGTTCGACGTCCTGGGGCTCCAGGCCCCGGGTCAGCGGAAAGCCGCCCCGGGTGGCCTCGGTGGCCCGCTGGGGGTCGCCGCTCCACAGGGAGACCCGGTCGGCGGCGACGGCGACGGCCCAGTACGGCTGTGCGGCGGCGCGGGCCGCGACCAGGTTCCGGGTGAGGAAGGTGTCCGAGAGGACCACCCGCTCGGGCACGCTCCGGGGCAGCGACCACACCTGGTGCTCGCCCTGCGCGGCGTAGACGACGAGGCCGTCCTCGGCGTGCGTGAGGTCCACCTCGGCGGTGGCGCGGCTCAGCTGGTCGAGGATGTCGAGCCGCCGCTCGCGCGGCACGTCCGGATCGTCGCCGAGCCGCCGCTCGGCCTCGGCGAGCAGATTCCGCAGGCGCACCGGGTCCTGGGCGTTGTCCGGTCCGCGGCGGTGCGTCGGCATCACCAGTGAGACGGCCGGGTACGGCCGGGGCTGACGCAGCTTGGCGAGCACCTCGCTGCTGAGCACGGGGTCCATGGGAGGGGCCTTCCTGTGGGGTCGGGCGCCGGGGCTGACACGAGAGAGGGGTCACTCGGGGCCGGCCAGCTGCTGCGCCAGCTCCTTCTCGTCCGCGTCGCTGAGGGACGTCTTCAGGACGGTGCCGCCGTGGCGCTGCATCGCCGCGGTGAACTTGTCCTCGGTGAGCTTCGCGGCCATGATCACGACGGCGGCGGCGCCCGGCCGCAGCAGGTCGCCGACCTGCTGCCGGAACCGCTCGTCGACGCCGGACTTGCTGAGCCGGCCGACGAGTCCGCCGAGCGCGGCGCCGGTGAGGGCGCCGACCGCGGGGGCCAGGAAGAGGATGCCGAAGATGGTGCCCCAGAGGGCGCCCGTCGCGGCGGTGGCGCCCACGACCCGGCTCGACGTGTCGACGTGGGTGCCGCCCTCCGCGTCCACGGAGACGACCGCGAGGCCGTTGAGCACCACCACCTGGTCGCGCTGCAGGTCCTGCACCGTGCCGAGGGCTTCCTCGGCGGCGGCACGGTCCTCGTACCCGATCACGATGAGTTCCGACACGGACGCCTCCTCCGGGCTCGCGCGGCGCGCGGCGGGCCGGGCCGCGCGACCGCGTCGGGGGCGCCGTCACCGGCCCCCTCTCCGCCCCGATCCTGTCCCGTTATGTCCGGTCCCGCGAATCGGACGCGCCCTCGGCGGGTGTCCGGTACGCGTCAGGCGGGCGCGGTCCCCAGCGTCTCCAGGGCCAGGGCGGTGGCGCGCCGGTGCCACAGGCGGGCGCCGCGCAGCATGGTGTGGCCGCCGACCGGCATGGGGACGCCGGTGGCGTCCGCGCCGGCCTCCCGGGCCCGGGTGACGAAGGCCCAGGAGTCGCGGGCGGCCGTGACGCGGTCCGTCTCGTCGTGCAGCAGGTACAGCCGGCGGCCCGCGAGGTGGGCGACCGGCTCGCCCGGCGGGCACCAGGGCGCGAGGGCGACGACGCCCCGGACGGCCGGGTCCCCGGCGACGGCGAGGGCGGCCCGGCCGCCCATGGAGTGGCCGACGAGCACGACCGGGATCTGCCCGAAGCGGTCCCGCAGCGCGGCGAGCGCGCTCTCCGCGTCCCGGGCGGCGTCGGCGCGCTCGCCGTTCCAGCCCCGGTGCCGGTAGCGGCCCTCGGCGACCAGCACCGCCCGGCCGCGCGCCGCGCGCCGCAGGGCCTCGGCGAAGGGCCGCATGCGCAGGGCCGGCAGGTTCGGGAACGGCGGGGCCTCCAGCCCGTCGGCCCGCCCGCCGTGCAGCAGGAGCACCGCGCCGGCCGGGGCCAGGGCCCCGTGGCGCACGAGCAGCGCGGGGGACGCGGCGGACCGGGTACGGACGGTCATCGGGCCTCCTGTCGGCCGTTCGGGTGATCGGGCTGAGCCCGCAGTGTCCCACGGCCCGTCACACCGCGCCCGTCACGGGCGTGCCCGCCTCATGCCGCCGGGCCCGCACACCGCGCCCCTCACGGGCGCCCACGCCATGCCGAGGCCCTTCGGTCGGTCCGCGCCGGGGGGACGCCGTCGCCGGGGGCCGGTGATTGTGCCGATGACGGCCTTCCCCGCCGCCCCCACAGTGGCGGGGCCGTCCCACGGCAGCGGCCTCCCCTGGGGGTGGCCGTACCACGACACGAGAGGACGACTTCGTCGTGAAGCGATCCCTTGCCGCGGCCACCTCCGTCGCCGCCGGCCTCGCGCTGCTCCTCGCCCCCGGCGCGGGAGCGGCGACCGGCAATCCGTACGAGCGCGGCCCCGCGCCCACCGAGGCGAGCGTCGAGGCGCTGCGCGGCCCGTACGCGGTCGCGCAGACCTCGGTCTCCTCGCTCGCCGCCACCGGTTTCGGCGGCGGCACCATCTACTACCCGACGAGCACGGCCGACGGCACGTTCGGCGCGGTGGCGATCTCGCCGGGGTTCACCGCCACCCAGTCGTCGGTGGCCTGGCTCGGACCCCGGCTGGCCTCGCAGGGCTTCGTCGTCTTCGTCATCGACACGCTCACCACGCTCGACCAGCCGGACAGCCGGGGCCGCCAGCTCCTCGCCGCCCTCGACCACCTCACCCAGAGGAGCCCGGTGCGGGACCGGGTCGACGCCTCGCGGCTCGGCGTGATGGGCCACTCGATGGGCGGCGGCGGCACGCTCGAAGCGGCGAAGAGCCGGCCGAGCCTGAAGGCGGCCGTGCCGCTGACCGGCTGGAACACCGACAAGACCTGGCCCGAGATCAGCACCCCGACTCTGGTCATCGGCGCGGACGGCGACACGATCGCCCCGGTCCTCACCCACTCCGAACCGTTCTACGAGAGCCTCCCCTCCGGCCTCGACAAGGCGTACCTGGAGCTGAACGGCGCCACCCACTTCACCCCCAACTCGTCGAACACGACGATCGCGAAGTACAGCCTCGCGTGGCTGAAGCGGTTCCTCGACGACGACACCCGGTACGAGCAGTTCCTCTGCCCGCTGCCCCGGCCGAGCCTGACGATCGACGAGTACCGCGGCACCTGTCCGCTGGGCTCCTGACGGGCCGTGCCGGGATCCGGCGAACCTGACGGATGCCGGCTTCCTGTGCGCGGGCACAGCCCCGCGGCCGGGGGTCTGGGCGCCGGCCCAGACCCCCGTACCGCTCCGTGCCGGTCCGCCCCCGGGCCCGTTAGCGTGACGGGCGTGACCGCCGACACCGGACCCGTGCTGTACGGACGGGAGGCCGAACTCGCCGCCGTCTCCCAGCTGTTGTCCCCGGCGGTGCGGCCGCTCGGGGCCGAGCCGCTGGTCCGGGTGGCCGGCGGCCCCGGGGAGGGGCGCTCCGCCCTGCTGGCCCGCGCGGCGCGGGACTTCCCCGGTGCGGCGTGCGTGGTCGGCGCGCCGCCCCGGCAGGTGCCGTGGAGCGGGGCGCGGGCGCTCTTCGACGCGCTGGCCCCGTCGGCGGCGGCGGCCGGCCGGGCGGCCCGGCTCGCCCGTGGCCCGGACGGGATCGCGGCGGCGCTCGCCTCGCTGCCCGGCCGGGAGCCGGTGCTGCTCTGTCTCGACGACTTCCCGCTGTGGGACGCGCATTCGCGGGCCGCGTTCGCGGCGCACTGGCGGGCGTCGCGCCCGCGGGGCGGCGCCCGCCTCGGCTGGCTCGTGGCGGCCGCGCCCGGCCGTCCCCTGCCCGCGGCGGACGCCGCGGACGCCGCGCCGCCGGTCCGGCTGCCGCGCCTGTGCCGCGCGAGCGCCCGGGCGCTGGTGGCCGACGCCGCCGGAGGGCGCGTCGACCCCGCCGTCGGCGAGCGGCTCCTCGACGAGGCGGCCGGGCACCCGGGCGTCCTGGTCGAGACCGTCCGCCGGCTCGCCCCCGGCGTGCTCGCCGGGACGGTCCCCCGGCCGGGGCGGCTCGTCGACGACGGCGTCCTGGTCACGGTGTACGGCGGGCTGCTCGGCGCCCTCCCGGCGGACGCGCGCCGGCTGCTGGGCGTGGTGGCCCGGGCCTGCGGCGCGCCGGAGGCGTCCGGTCCGGCGCCCGGGGACCCGGACCGCGCGGCCACCGGCCCGACCCTGGCCCGCGCCCGGTCCCTCCGGGTGCCGACCGAGGCCCTCGACGGCCTGGTGGCGGCCGGGCTGCTCCGTCTCCGGGGCGGCGACCTCGTCTTCCCCGACCCGTTCCTGCGCCGCGCGGCGGCCGGCGAAGGCGGCCCGTCCCGCGCGGGCCGCCGCAGCCAGGGCGCCGGCCCGCGTCACCCGGGCGGTCGCCGCCACGACGAGGACCGCGGCGGGATCCCCCGGCACGCCGCCGCCCCGCCCGACCGTCACGAGCGGCACCGGGCCGACCGCCTCGGGCCTCCCCCGGTGGTGCGGGCGCGTTCGGCCGCGGCGCGGGGACGGGCGCTGGTGACGCGGGGGTTCGCCGCGCTCGCGGGCGGGCCGGTCATGGACGCGCACGAGGCGTTCCTCCAGGCGGCGAAGGTGCTGCGGGACCGGGAGCCGGCCGAGGCGGCGGACGCCCGCTTCCTCGCGATGGAGGCCGCGTGGACGGCGGGGGACGTCGGGGCCTGTCTCGCCGCGCTCGACCTGGCCCCGGCGGTCCCGGGCACCGAGCGGAGCTTCGCCGAGGGGCTGCGGGCGGCGCTCACGGTCCGCCCCGACCGGGCGCGCACCCCGCTCTCGTCGGTCGTCGCGGTCGGCGCGGCCGGCGACGAGCCGAGGCTGCTGCTGCGGGCGGGGTCGGCCGCGCTGGTGCTCGGCGACGTCACGGCGGCGGCCCGGCTGCACGGCCGGGCGCTGGCGCGGGCGCGGGCGGAACAGCGGGCGTCGCTGGTGCCCCGGATCCTCGAGCACCTCGCGTACGCCGAGCTGCGCGCCGGACGGTACGCGCGGGCCGGGCACGCCGCCGGGGAGGGGCTGCGCGCCGCCCGCGCCACCGGCCAGCTCAACTCCGCGGCCCACCAGCACGCGGCGCTGGCCCTGGTGGCGTCGGTGACCGGTGACGGGCCGTCGGTCGCGGAGCACGCGGAGCGGGCGCTCGCGATCGGACGCCCGCACGGTCTCGCCCAGGCGGTGACGCTCGCCGAATGGGCGCTGGCCCGGGCGGAGCTGGGCGGCGGGCTCGCCGCCCAGGCCGCCGCCCGCCTCGCACCGCTGGTCGGCCCCGGGCCGCGCGGCGGTCACTTCGCGCTCCGCATGCTGGCCGTCCCGTGCTTCGTGGAGGCGGCGGTCGCCTCGGGGCGGGCGGCGGAGGCCCGGGCGGCGACGGAGGAGTACGCGCGGTGGGCGGCGTACGGACTCGACCGGCCGGCCCCCGCCCAACTGGCCCGCTGCCGCGCCCTGCTGGCCCCGCACGGCGAGGAGACGACCCGCTGGTTCGGCGAGGCGCTGCGGCACCACGAGACCGGCGGCAACGACTTCGAGCGGGCGCGGACCCTCTTCGCGTACGGGACCTGGCTGCGCCGGCGGCGCCGTCCGGGCGAGGCGCGCGGCCCGCTGCGCGACGCCCTGGTCACCTTCGAGCGGGCGGCCGCCGAGGGGTGGGCCCGGCAGGCCCGCGCGGAACTCCGGGCGACGGGCGCGCCGGGCACGCGGCGGCCCGACCCCTCCGCCCTGGCCGGGCTCACGCCGCAGCAGCGGCGGATCGCCCGGCTCGTCGCGGACGGCGCCACGAACGAGGAGGTCGCCGTACGCCTCTCGCTCAGCCCGCGGACCGTCGACCACCACCTGCGCGGCATCTACGCCCGGCTCCAGCTCCGGTCGCGGGTCGAGCTGTCCGCGCTGGTCGCGGCGGCGGAGCGGTGACCTTCCGTCCCGGTCAGCGGGCGCCGAAGACCTGGGTCCAGTAGGGGCCTCCGTCGGTGTGGATGCCGACGCCGATCTCCTTGAAGTCGCAGTTGAGGATGTTCGCGCGGTGGCCGGGGCTGTTCATCCACGCGTCCATGACCTGCTCGGGGGTCGTCTGGCCCTTGGCGATGTTCTCGCCGTAGGTGGTCCACGGGTAGCCGGCGGCGGTGACGCGCTCCCCGGGGCCGTCGCCGTCGGGGTTGGTGTGGTCGAAGAAGTCCCGGGCGGCCATGTCGTCGGAGTGGCCCTGCGCGGCGCTCGTGAGGGTGGCGTTCGCGGTGAGCGGGCCGCAGCCCGCCTTGGCGCGTTCGGCGTTGACGAGGGAGATCACCTGGTCCGCGGCCGATCCCTGGCCGGGGTCGTTCTGCTTGCCGCCGCCCGGGTCCGGTTCGGTCGTCGGCGTCGCGGTCGTCCGGGTGGGCTCGGGGGCGGTCGTGGGGGCGGCGGTCGGCTTCCGCGGGGTGGCGACCGGGCTCGCGGTGGTGCGCTGCGGGGTGGGGGTCGCCGTGGTGGGGCGGGCGGTGGCGGTCTTCTTCGCGGAGGGCGTGGCGGAGGCGGTCGCCGGGGCCGAGGGCGGGGTGGAGGCCGAGGGGCCGGCGGTGAGGGGGGTGGCCGAGGCGGAGAGGGAGTCCGGGTCGTGGGTGAGGGGGACGTCGGGGCCGGGGACGGTGGCGCGGTTGGCCTCCAGGAGTTCCTCCTGTCCGCCCCGCCCGCCGTACAGCGAGAACGCCCCGCCGGTCACGGCGACGACCGCGATGCCGGCCGCGACGGCGGCCCGGCGCCGGGTGCGCTCCTCGCCCTGGCGCCGGCGCCGGCGCTCCGCCCGCGTCCCGCGCGGCCCGGCGGGGACCGCGGCGAGCCCTCCGAGGTCGTACGCCCGCGTCGGGGCGCCGGCGTCGGCCTCGGCGGCGGCCTCGACCTCAGGCTGAGGGTGAGGGTGGGGCTCGGGCACTTCCGGGGCGGGCGGCACGACGGGCACCAGCCCGCTGCAGGCCGCGCAGAGGGTCGTGTGCGCGGCCAGATGGTCGCGCCAGCCGGCGCCGGGGCGGCCGTCCCAGCCGGCGGTCATCTCCCGGAGCCGGGGGCAGCGCGGCCGGCGGGCCAGCGCGGCGCCGACGGACCGGGCCGCGTCGACGCGGGTCCGCACGGTCTCCATGCGCAGGGCGGTGTCCTCCGGTGTCCACTGGAGGGCGGCGGCCGTCTCGTACCGCAGGAGCAGGCCCTCGTCCTCCAGCGAGCCGAGCGCGGCGAGCACCGCGTCCTGCACGTCCAGCCACCCTGCGGCCTCGTCGAACCCGGCGGCCGCGTGCGCCAGGGTGGTGTCCACGGCGAGGGCGACGAGCCAGGGCCGGAACGCCTCCGGGTGCGGCAGGGTGTGCAGGGTGCCGTGGGCCCGGCGCAGGGTCTCCTGGACGACGGTGCCGGCGGCGACGGAGGGGCGGGCGACGAGGGCGCGGGACACCAGGGCGTGGACGAGCGGCTGATGGGCGCCGAGGACCTGGTCGCACGCCCAGGGGTCCCCGTACTGCGCCGCCCGTATCCGTTCCGTCATCTCGTCCGCACCTGTGGTCCGCTGCACGTCGTCCGTCCTTCTCTCGCCCGTTCCCGGTGATACCTGCGCCTGGGAGAGCCTCGGCCGAGGACGGGGATAACGGAAAGAGGGAAAGCGGAATCCGTGACGTGGGTCACAGCGGGTCGCCGCGCAGGCCCTAGGGTGGGTCTCATGGGTGGGGATCATGGTGACGAGTGGCTGGTGGGGCGCCTGCGGGCGCTGACGGGCGGGCGGTTCCCGGTGGCGGGGGCCGTCGTCGGGCCCGGGGGCGCGGTGACGGCCTCCGTCGGCGCGGGGCTCGGGGCGGACTACGAGATCGGCTCCGTCTCGAAGGGCGTCACGGGGCTGCTGTACGCCGACGCGCTGGAGCGCGGGGAGGTGACGGCGGGGACGGCGCTCGGCGCGCTGCTGCCGCTGGCGGACGTGCCGGCCGGCGCGGTGACGCTGGGGGCGCTGGCCACCCACCGGTCCGGCCTGCCGAGGGTGCCGGCCTCCGCGCGGCCGTGGCGGCGGACGTTCGCGCTGTGGCGGCACGGCACCAATCCGTACGGCGAGGACGTGGCCGGTCTGATCGACCAGGCCCGTTCGGTGCGGCTCGGGCCGCCGCGGCCCCGCTACTCCAACCTCGGCTTCGAACTCCTCGGGCACGCGCTGGCGGCCGCCGCCGGGACGTCGTACGAGGAGCTGGTCGCCGACCGGATCGGCCGGCCGCTCGGGCTCGACCGCTTCTATCTGCCCGCGGATCCGTCCGGGCTGCGGCCCGGCGCCCTGACGGGGACGACCCGGCGGGGCCGGCCGCGCGAGCCGTGGACGGGCGAGGCGCTGGGGCCGGCCGGCGGGATCCGGGCCGACATCGGCAGCATGGCGCGGCTCACCGCCGCACTCCTCGACGGCACGGCGCCGGGGACGGCCGCGCTCGATCCGGTCGCCCCGTTCAGCGCGGGGACCAGGATCGGCGCGGCGTGGATCACGCTGCGGGTCCGGGATCTGGCGGTGACGATGCACAACGGCGGGACCGGCGGCTTCCGTTCCTGGCTGGGACTGGACCGCGCCTCCGGCACCGGCGTCGTGGTCCTGGCGGCGGCGAGCGTCTCCGTCGACCGGCCGGGGTTCGCGCTGCTCACGGGGGACCGGGGCGGGGCGGCCTGACCGCGCGGGGGCCTACGCGGCCGTGTCCCGGGTCCGGGCCGCCCAGCGGGATACCGGGCCGGTGGCCGCGGCGGCCAGGACGAAGACGCCGCCGAGCAGCAGCCAGCCGACGGGCCCCACGCCGATGAGCAGGGTCGTGACGACGACCGGTCCGAGCGACCGGGCCACGGGGACTCCGGCGCCGTAGAAGCCCTGGTACTGGCCGATCCGGTCGGCTGGCGCCAGGCCGAGGCCCAGCTGCCAGGAGCCGGCCGCGTGCCGCATCTCGCCGACGACGAGGAGGACGGCGCCGAGCACCAGGACCGCGACGGCCGCACCGGTGCCGAGACCGGGGAGCGCGGCCGCCGCGAAGACGACGCAGCCGGCGCAGAGGACGGCGCCCGCGCCCCGGACCGCCGCCGCGGCGGTGCCGAGGTCGGTGACCGAGCGTGCGGCGCGGACCTGGCAGAGGGTGACGGCCGCGGTGTTGAGGACGAAGAGCGCGGACACCGTCCAGCCGGGCGCCGCCGTGCGCTGCACGATCCACAGCGGCAGCGCCAGGCTGAGGACCGGCATCCGCAGCAGCATCAGCGCGTTGAGGAGCGTGAGGACCACGTACGGCCGGTCGCGCAGCACGGCCGTCCCGCCGGCGCCCCGCGCGGCGGTCGCGGTCGTGGGGGCGGGGGTGGTCACGGAGGCAGGGAGCCTGCCGAGCAGCAGGGCGCAGCACAGGAACCCGGCCGTGTCGAGCGCGAAGACGGCGAGGTAGGCCTCGCGCGTGCCGGCGTGCAGGGCGAGGCCGCCGAGGGCGGCGCCGACGGCGAGGCCGCCGTTGAGGACGGCCTGGAGCCGGGCGAGGACGGCGGTCCGGTCGGCCGGGGCGACCAGTCCGGCGAGCAGCGCCTGGCGGGCGGCGGCGAGACCGCTCTGGGCGCAGGCGTACAGGGTGGCGGCGGCGACGAAGGCCGGGAAGGAGCCGATGAGGAGGAAGGAGGCGACCGCCGCCGCCGTCACGAGCGCGAGGAGGACGGAGACGCCGCGCGGGCCGCGCCGGTCGGCGAGCGCCCCGAGCGGCACCCCGGCGGGCGAGCCGACCGCCCAGGCGACGGCGAGACCGGCCCCCACCTGGGCGGCGGAGAGCCCGACGACTCCGGTGAAGTAGAGCGCCGAGGTCACGTAGAAGGCGCCGTCGCCGACGGAGTTGCTCAGCTGGGCGAGGAGCAGGGTGCGGGGTGCGGTCGGCCGCGCGCTGGTGGGGGCGGGAGCGGGGCCGGTGGCCGCGACCGTGGGGGACGCCGGGGAGGTGTTCGCCATGGACACGACGGTACGCCGAAGTGGCCCGCTTTCCTTGGTCCATTGACGGGCCGTGAGGCTGGGCCACTTCGACGGCCCGTCAGCGGCCGTACAGGCCGCGGCACAGCTCCGCCGCGCCCATGGGGGCGTCGATCCGCTGCGCTTCGCGGCACAGGTTCCGCATCTCGGGGGCCTGCGCGCCCGCCGGCCGGGGTGCGGGGGCGGGGATGCCGCGCGGGGTCGCGGTACGGGTCCGGGGCGGGCGGGGCTTCGTCGCGGCGGGGCGGGGCGGCGGCGTACGGGACTCCGGGAGGGAAGCGGGCGCCGGCGCGGCTGCGGGTGGGGCGGCGGATCCGCGGCCGTACCGCGCCCGCGCCCCGCCGTCCCCCTGCGGGCGGCGCGCGGGGACGGTCCCGGACGCGCGCACCGGCACCGAGGCCGCCTCGCGCGGATCCCCCTCCGCCTCCGCCAGCTCCTCCCGGGGCTCGGGCTCGACCGGCCGCTCCGGGCGGGCCGGGAGCGCCGACGCGGGGCGCTGGGCGGCCGGAGCGAGCGCGGGCGGGTCGGTCCGCGGCGGTTGCGGGGCGGGGGGCGCGGACGGCTGCGGAAGCGCGACGCACCCGCCGACCAGGAGGGCGGTGAGCAGCGGGAGCGCGGTGCGGCGGACGTTCATGGCGGCCACGCTGCCGTACGGGGGTGTCGGCGGGAGCCGCTACGGACCGCGACCACCGGCACGGGTGAACGCCCGGTCGCCGGGGTGCCGCCGGGCCAAAGGAAGTTCACGCCCTCGCTTCCCGAGATCCCGTCAGCGAGGGCGCGGTTCGGGCCCCGTGGCGCGGAGGGTCTCCGTCAGGGCCAGGAGCAAGGACACGTTGGGGGTGTAGCGGGTCGGGGCGACGGCCAGCGGGCCCCGGCGGCCCTCGGCCCGGATGGTGATCGTGCCGCCCTCCACCTCGACCCCGCCGACCAGGCGCCAGGGGGCGGAGGTACGGCCGGAGCCGAGTTCGGCGGCGTTGAGCCAGATGATGCCGAAGGTGAGCCGGTCGCCGGCGTCGAGGCGGGCGAGCGCGTCGGGGAGCTGGGCGCGGGCGGCGTCGTAGCGCAGCAGCGGGCCCCAGACGTCGCCGCCGGCGAAGAGGCTGCCGACGACCAGGTTGCGGCCCTCGGTGTCGGTGAGGCCGAAGGAGTACGTGACCGAGAGGGTCCGGCCGTACCGGGTGCGGCGGACCGTGTGGTCGAGCACCGTGGTGTCGGCGTAACGGACCACCCTGATCCGGCCCTTGAGGTGGACGACGAGTCCGCCCTCGTACTGCTCCAGGCGCGCGTCACCGGTGCGGGCGCCGAAGAACAGGTGACCGAGGAGCGAGATCACGCAGAGGGCCAGGGAGACTCCCGGGACGAGCGCGAGGGCCCGGTAGCCGCCGGCGAGGGACGCGACGACGGCCGCGGCGAGGACGGCCGCGAGGATCCCCACCCCGAGCGCGCCCCGGTTCCGCGCGGGGGCCGAGGACGCGTGCCCGCCACGGTGCGCGCCGAGCCCCGCCCGCTCCGCCGCCTCCCTCATCAGCCGTTCGCCGTCGCCCCGTTCGGCGCCTGTCCGCACCATGGTCTCCCCCGGTCTGCCGTCGGTGTCGTCGGTCCGCGTCGCTATGCTACGGGTGAAACAGAATCTTGTTCTAGAACTGTGCTCTGCTCCGCTGGTGACCCACAGGGGGACTCCCGATGCCGTACACGCCGCCGCCCTGGGGCCCGCCGGGGCAGGCACCCGCGCCGAGCCCCCGCTCCCGGGGCGACCGGGGGCTGACCGCGCTCGCCGTCTGCCTGGCGCTGCTCGCCGCGGCGGTGACCGGCATCGGCTGGTACGACCACGTGAACGGCCGCGCGGAACCGGCGACCGCGCTGGAGACCCCCGCGACACCCTCCGGCGCGCCCCCGCCCGCCCCCGCCACGAAACCCGCCCTCCCCGCCCCCGCGCCGATCCACGTCCCCGACGCCCGGGAGCTCGCCGCCTCCCGCCGCCCCGGCGAGGCCACCGCGTGGATCGCCTCGGACACCACCGACCTGCCCCGGCGCACCGTCCCGGTGGACGGCCCCTGGATCGTCGGCGACACCGTCGTCCAGGCGCTGTACCGCGAAGTCACGGCCTACCGGCTCTCCGACGGCGCCGAGGTGTGGAACCTGACCCTGCCCACCCCGGTCTGCGAGGTGCCGGCCAACCCGACGCCGGACGGCCGGATCGTCGTCGTCCTCGCGAGCAGCGGCTCCCAACGGGGCGCGACCTGCGACCGGTTCCAGCAGATCGACCTGCGGACGGGGAAGGCCGGCTGGCGCAAGGAGCTGCTGCGGGACCCCGCCCGGGACACGCCCGCTCTCATCGTCCACACGGCGATCAGCGGGGACACCCTCGCCGTCGCCGAGGGCACGGGGGCCGCCGCGTACCGCGTGAGCGACGGCGTCCGGCTCTTCGGCATCCCGACCGAGAACCCCGGCCGCTGCCACCCCGACCGGGTGGCCGGCGGCACCCGGCTGCTCGTCAGCGCCACCTGCGCGCTCGGAGTCGACCGGAGCAGGCGATACAGCCTGCTCCGCGAACTCGACCCGCGCACCGGCGCCGTACGCTGGCGCCACCGCACACCGGCCGGCCGGAAGGTGGAACGGGTGATCTCCGTCGACCCGGTGGTCTACACGTCGCTCGACAACGAGACCCCCGCCGAGGACTGGCGGATCGTCGCGCTCGGGCAGCGCGGCGAGCTCCGCCGCACCATCGACCCGCGCCCCAAGGGCTTCGAGCACTGCCCGTACGCCGGGATCGACGCCGGCCTCCAGCCCTGCCGGGGACTCTTCGTCACCCACGGGCTCGTCCACGTCGGCGGCACCGACCGGGTCGGCGCCTACAGCCTGGCGACCGGGAAGCTGGTCCGGGGCATCCAGAACCACGACGGCAGGATCCTCACACCGGTCGGCTCGCCCTCCGCTTCGGGCACGCTCGTCTACGAGTCGGCCACCGCCGGCAGGCCCGGCCGGACCTTCCTCCTCGGCCGGGAAGGAGCGGGCGGGGAGAAGGTGCTGATGAGACACCCCGCGGCGGCGGCCGAGGCGGAGTACAGCACCCTCACCGGGCCCGTGCTCCACGTCGGCGGACGGATCCTCGCGATGCCCCCGCACGTCAGCGGCGAGGACACGCGCCGCCAGCCCCGCATCGTCTCCTTCGCCCCGGCGGCGGACTGAACGCGGAAGAGTCCAGAGAGCGCTCTCAAGCCGCTCACCCGTACGGATATCCTGGTGCCGGAACATCACGCGGTCCGTCCGGGCAGCCGCCCGCTCCCGGACCGAGCAGATGAAGGGGGCCCCACGTGGCCGAGCAGACGACGGGGGCGCGCCCGACCCTGGAGGCCGTCGCGGCCCTCGCGGGCGTGTCGCGGGCGACGGCCTCGCGGGTCGTCAACGGCGGCGCCGGGGTGCGCGCCCCGCTGGTCGAGAAGGTCCGGCAGGCGGTCGACGAGCTCGGGTACGTGCCGAACCTGGCGGCCCGCACCCTGGTCACCCGGCGGAACGGCGCCGTGGCCGTGGTCATCGCCGAGCCGGAGTTCCGGATCTTCTCCGACCCCTTCTTCCAGGAGCAGGTGCGCGGCATCAGTCGTGAACTGACGGCGCACGACTCGCAGTTGGTGCTGCTCTGGGTGGAGAGCCCGGGGGACTACGACCGGATCGCCCGCTATCTCGCCGGCGGGCACGTCGACGGCGCCCTCGCCTTCTCCCTCCACGACGAGGACGAGCTGGCGGCGGTGCTGCGCCGGGCGAAGGTCCCGACGGTGCTCGGCGGGCGGCCGACGGACGGGATCGGCCCGGACATGCCGTACGTGGACTGCGACAACCGCGGCGGGGCCCGCGAGGCCGTCCGGCTCCTGGTCGACCGGGGCTGCCGCACGGTGGCGCACCTCGCCGGGCCGCGCGACCAGACGTCGGCGGTCGACCGCGCCGACGGCTGGCGCGACGCGCTCGGGGCGCCGGACCCGGACCTGCTGTGCCAGGGCGACTTCACGGCGGAGAGCGGCGCCCGGGCGATGGCCGAGCTGCTCGGCCGGCGGCCGGACGTGGACGGGGTGTTCGCCGCCAACGACCTGATGGCGTCGGGCGCGCTGCGGGTGCTGCGGGAGCGCGGGCTGCGGGTGCCGGAGGACGTGGCCGTGGTCGGTTTCGACGACG
Source organism: Streptomyces roseofulvus (assembly GCF_039534915.1). Taxonomy (NCBI): domain Bacteria; kingdom Bacillati; phylum Actinomycetota; class Actinomycetes; order Kitasatosporales; family Streptomycetaceae; genus Streptomyces; species Streptomyces roseofulvus. The sequence continues at coordinate 855,048 of NZ_BAAAWE010000001.1, forward strand.
TGGCGTCGATCGCCGAGCGCACGGAGCCGCCGCTGACGACGGTCAGGCAGGACATCGAGGGCATGGGCCGGCTGATGGTCCGGCTGCTGATGCGGCTGCTGAACGAGCACGGGTCCGGGGCGCCCGCCCCGGACCCGCTGATCACGCCGACGACGCTGGTGCGCCGGGCGTCGGCGTAGCGCCCGCTCAGTCGAAGGGGATCACCACGACGGAGTCGGCCGTGCCCGTCCTGACCGTGGACGGGCCGTTGCCGATGGCGCTCCACAGTTCCACGCGGACGGTGCCGCCGCGCAGGTCGCCGAGGGTGCCGGTGGCGGACTTCAGGCCGCGGGTCTGGTCGTAGCGCTCCCAGCCGGTCACCGGGTCGGTGGCGAAGTAGTGGTAGGTCTCGGTGCGTTCGAAGGTGCCGTCGCCGGTCAGGTCGTAGCTGACCCGGACCTGCTGGCCGAGGCCCACGGTGGTGCCCGCGTCCACCGCGAGGCGGAAGGCGGTGGCGGCGCCCGGGGTGAGCGTGCCGGTGACGTTCCGCGCCTCGTAGACGAGCGGCTGGTACGGGGTGCCGTCGTGGTTGGCGCCGCCGGCGGAGGCGATCGTGTCGGTGCCGGCGGTGGTGTCGGTGGCGGTGGTCAGCTGGCCGCCGCTCTTGAGCCGGAAGGTGTCGCCGGTGCTTGGTTCGGGGCAGGCCGGTCCGCCGGGCTGGCCGCAGGGAATGCTGCCGGTTCCCTTGCCAGTGGCGGTGGAACGGGCCGGTACGGTCAGGGACTTGCCGTCGGAGAAGGTGACGGTGACCGGCGCGGAGCCGTGGTTGTGGGCGGCGTAGGTCCGCTCGGTGCCCTTCAGGAAGACGGCCGAGGTGGGGATCGAGCCGGTGACGGACGCGTCGGGTGCGCCGAGCGCGTCCAGGGTGGTCAGCCAGTGGTAGGTGTGGGCGCGGGACTCACCCGCCTCGGGCGTGTAGGAGCCGCCGACGGCGTCGAAGCGGGCCTTGGCGCGGGCGGGTTCGGCGAGCGACTCGAACTCCCAGAGGATGTCGCGCCACTCGACGGCGGGGCCGCCGTTCTCGCGCTCCATCTCGGCCAGGTTGCGCCGGATCGCGCCCGGATAGGCACCCATGTGCAGCGCGTTGCCGGAGGTCACCGGGAGGGTGTTGATGCCGTGGATCTCCTCCGGGTTCGCCGTCCACCAGGTGGAGTAGGCGCCGCCGCTGCCCCAGACCATGCCGACGGTGTCGTGGCCGAAGGAGCCGGGGAAGACCTGCTGGTCGGCGTCGAACCAGTACTGGCCGATGGCGTCGGACTCGGTGGCGAGGAGGTAGCCGCCGAGGTCGCGGAGGGTGGTGTCGCCGGTGGCGGAGCCCCACAGGACGAGCGCGGCGCTCAGGTTGGTGGACTCGGAGGAGGACTCCTGGTTGTTGCCGGCCGCGAAGCCGGAGTGGCCGGAGGCCCAGCTGTGGCCGGCGTAGACGTCGAAGCCGCGCAGGAACGGGAAGGCCGTGTCGGTGCGGCTGGGGTTGGCGACGTCGCGGACCAGGGTCTTGACCATGCCGCCCCAGGCGGAGTCGGCGGCCCACGCCTGGTCGTACTGGGCGACGATCGCGGCGGCGTACACGTAGTAGCCGTAGTGGAAGTGGTGGTCGTTGAGCTCGGTGTCGCTGCCGTAGGAGGCCGGGTAGCCGGTCAGGGTCTTCCAGGTGCGGTCGTACGAGAACTCGTTCGCGCCGCCGGCGGTGAACCAGTCCTGGAGCCGGCCCTTGAGCAGGCCGAGCAGCCGGTCGCGCAGCGCGGTGTCGCCGAGCTGCTCGGCGAGCGGCACGAGCTGGGCGAGCTTGCCGAGGGCCTTGCCGGTCCAGTACGTGTCGGTGGCGCCGGAGAACGGGTCGGCGGCGTTCACCACCTCGTTGAGGTAGGTGCGCAGCCGCGCCTGGTCGACCGCACCGGAGGCGGGCAGCCCGGGCAGGACGGCGGCCTGCCTGCGGCTGGTGGTGAAGGTCCGGCCCTCGCGGACCTTCATGGTGCCGCGCGGGGAGACGTAGGTGTACGGGGTGAGGGCGTCCGTGGTGTTGAGCCACTGGTGGCGGTAGAGCGCCTGGAGGGTGCCGGTCTCGGTGCCCTCCTTCGCCTCGGTGGTGAGGGCGTAGGTGGCGTTGATCCGGCCGCCCGAGGACGCCCAGCTGACGCGGGAGCCGGTGACGAAGCTGAAGGCGTACCTGCGGAAGGTGGCGAGCGCGTCGGTGGAGGGCAGGACGGCGACGGAGAAGTAGTCCTTGCCTCCGAGGCCGGCGGTCACGGTCGTGCCGGAGACGTTCCAGTCGGTGCCCGAGGGCGAGAAGAGGGCGTAGTGGTGGCCGGCGACGGTGATGCCGAGGACGTTGCCCTGGTCGGCGAAGACGGTGGGGGTGGACGCCGTGGTGATGCGGGCGTCGCCGCCGGTGCCCTTGGCGTACACGAAGGGCATGCCGTGGCCGATGGTGGTGCGCAGGGTGCGGGCGCCGTCGGACCAGAGGGGGGTGACGGTCCAGTCGGACCAGTCGTCGGCCTTGGCGTCGGGCGAGTTGAGCCCGGTGAGGCCGAGGGTGAGGTCGGCCTTGTGGGCGAACTCGTACTGCCGTCCGTCGCCGACGATCGCGGGCGTGGTGGGGTAGCCGATCTGGAGGCCGCCGGCGACGGCCTGGTAGGTGAGGGGGTGCCCGTACATGGGGGTGGAGTACGGGTTGTCGCCGTAGCGCTGGAAGGCGAGCGACGACCACCAGTCGTTGGTGGGGACCGGCCGGTCCTTGGCGGCGGCGGTCACCTTGGGGGTGACGGGGGTGCCGGTGTTCGTGGTGGGGCCGGAGGTTCCGGCGGGGCGGGTGTCGGAGTACCCGCCGGCGCCCACGGGGACGGTGGCGGCGGAGGCGGGCCCGGCCGTGGCCGGTACGAGACCGGCGGCGGCCAGGGCGGCGGCGAGGACCAGCGACGCGGCCGGTCGGGAGCGGGGAGCTGACACGTACAGCACCTCGTTGGCTCGAAGGGGGGTTCGTGGGGGTTCATGAGTTTCGTCCGTCGGCTCGACGGAGCCTGAGAGCGCTCTCAGCAGTGCGCAACGTAAAACTCCCGAAACCTGAGCGTCAAGAGAAGGGACACGAAGCCGAGTTGAGGCGACAGCTCCGTAGGAACCCTTCGATTCGGAGCCGTTACGCCTTCGAGTCTTGACGGGAACGGGAGAGTCGGGGCACGCTCCAGACCGTCCTTGAGAGCGCTCTCAAGCGTCCCTCCGGTCTCTCCGGGAGGACCCGGAGCCGTCCCTCGCCCCTCCCCCGATCCGTCCCGATGCCAAGGGAGCCCGTCCATGCCCATCACCCGAGCCGCCACCCAGGCCGCCCTCCGCCTCGGAGCGGTCGCGCTCGCCGGTTCCCTGCTCGCCGCCTGCGGATCCGGCTCCACCGGCACCGCCTCCGACAAGCCGGGCGGCGAGGTCACGATCACCGTCGACCTCTTCGGCTCCTTCGGCTACAAGGAGGCCGGGCTCTACGCCGAGTACGAGAAGCTCCACCCCGGCGTCACCATCAAGCAGACCGACACGGAGGACGAGGCCGACTACTGGAAGTCGCTCCAGACCCGGCTCGCCGGCGGCGGCGGCCTCGCCGACGTCCAGGGCATCGAGGTCGGCCGGATCGCCTCCGTCACCCAGCAGCAGGCCGACCGCTTCGAGGACCTGCGGAAGTACGGCGCCGACGGACTGAAGAGCCAGTTCGCCGACGCCAAGTGGGCCGCCGCCACCGGGAAGAACGGCGAGGTCCTCGGCCTCGGCACCGACGTCGGCCCCGAGGCGATGTGCTACCGCACCGACCTGTTCAAGCAGGCCGGACTCCCCACCGACCGCGCCGAACTGGCCAAGCGCTGGTCCACCTGGGACGGCTACCTGGAGCTCGGCAAGCAGTACAAGGCCAAGGCGCCCGCCAAGAGTGCCTGGCTGGACAGCGTCGGCAGCCTCTTCTCGATCATGATCGGGCAGGAGAAGGAGCGCTACTACGACGCCTCCGGCGCCCTGATCTGGGAGACCAACCCGGCCCTGAAGACCGCCTGGGAGACCTCCGTCAAGGCGAGCGACGCCGGCCTCAGCGCCAAGCTCGACCAGTGGTCGCCGCAGTGGAACCAGGCGTTCGCCGCCGGATCCTTCGCCACCATCCCCTGCCCCGCGTGGATGCTCGGCTACATCAAGGGCCAGGCCGGCGACGGCGGCAAGGGCAAGTGGGACATCGCCGCGCTGCCCGGCGGCGCGGGCAACTGGGGCGGCTCGTACCTCGCGGTGCCGCGCGCCGCACAGCACAAGAAGGAGGCGTACGAGCTGATCAAGTGGCTCACCGCCCCCGAGCAGCAGGCCAAGATCTTCGCCAAGCAGGGCAACTTCCCCTCCTCCACGGGCGCCATCGCCGAGGTCGCGGACACCACGGACCCGTACTTCTCCGGCGCGCCCATCGGCAAGATCTTCGGCGACGCGGCCAAGGCGGCCCCGGTCCAGGTCCTCGGCATCCACGACCAGAACATCAACCAGCAGATCACCAACGCGCTGAGCGAGGTCGAACGCAAGGGCCTGGCCCCGGAGAAGGCCTGGGAGAACGCGAAGAAGGGCGTCGCGAACACCCTCGGCTGACCCCGGCCCCTGGCGGGACCCGCCTCCGCGGGGCGCCCGCGCGCCGACGGGCGTGACGACCGGTCGCCGCCGTAGCGGCGGGTGGTGCTCCGACGGGCCTCGCCGGGGCCTGGTGAGCCTGGGCCGGTGCGGCCCCGGCCGACGGGATCCGGTCCTGCGGGACCGGGCCCTGCGGGGCTTGGTCCGGCGGACCCGGTCCGACGGCCTCCGGCCCCGCCGGATCCCCGCTCGGCGGGCTTCGCCCCACTGGGCCGGGCTTCGGCGGGCACCCGGACGGACCGTCCCGGTCGCCCCGGACCGGCCGGTGACGATCCGGCACGGCCGGTCCGTCATCGGCCGGAGCGGGACCGGTGGGACCGGCCCTCGCGGAACCGGTCCGGCGACCCCGGCCTGTTCGGGGCCGATCCGGTGACCCCGATCGGGTCGGGCCCCGGCCCGGCAGCACAGGCCGGTGCCGGCGGCCCGTCCAGGACCCGTTCGGGAACACGGCCCGCCCAGGCGGGTCCCGGTGGACCCGACCCGACCAGGATCCGCCCCGACGGAACCGTCCGCGCAAGCCCCGGTCCAGGTGGCCCGGTCCGCGCCGGACCGGCTCCGGCTCGGCTCGGACCCGGGCCACCCGAGCCCGGCAGGCGGCCCGACCGGTCCGGGCCCGGGCACTCCACCGCCCGGACCAGGCCCCGGCGCCACACCGCCCGTCCCGAACCCCGGCGCCGAAGGCCCGGCCCGTCCCGGCCGGGGCGGCTCCCCCCGCCCCGGCCGTCCCCCCTCCGCACTCCTCCCTACCTTTCCTCCCGTGACCGTCTCCCGAAGGGCCGCACCGTGACCCTCACCGCTTCGGCGAAAGCCGTCAGCGTCCCGCGCCAGCCGGTCCTCCGGCGGGCTTGGCGCGCCGTGTCGCCGTACACGTACGTCGCCCCGTTCTTCACCCTCTTCGCCGCGTTCGGGCTCTTCCCGCTGGTCTACACGGCGTACGTCTCGCTCCACCGGGTCGAGCTCCAGGACCCCGGCGCCATGGAGTGGCGCGGGCTGGGCAACTACACCGCCCTGTTCGGCGACGAGTTCTTCTGGACCGCGCTGCGCAACACCTTCACCATCGGCGTCCTGTCCACCGTCCCCCAGCTGGTGATGGCCCTCGCGCTGGCCCATCTGCTCAACCACCGGCTGCGCGGCCGGACCTTCCTGCGGACGGCGATGCTGCTGCCGTACGCCACCTCGGTCGCCGCCGCCACCCTCGTCTTCGCCCAGCTCTTCGGCCGCGACTTCGGACTCTTCAACTACGTCCTCGGCCTGGTCGGCGTCGGTCCGATCGACTGGCAGTCGGGCACCCTGACCTCCCAGATCGCCGTCTCCACCATCGTCGTGTGGCGGTGGACCGGCTACAACGCGCTCATCTACCTCGCCGGCATGCAGTCCATCCCGTCCGAGCTGTACGAGGCGGCCGAGATGGACGGCGCCTCCCGGTGGCGGCAGTTCTTCCACGTGACGCTGCCGGGGCTGCGCCCGACCATCCTCTTCACCGTCGTCGTGTCGACGATCGGCGCCACCCAGCTCTTCGGCGAGCCGCTGCTCTTCGAGGGCTCCATGTCGGGCGGCATCTCGCACCAGTACCAGACCCTCGGCCTGTACATGTACGAGCAGGGCTGGGGCTTCTTCCACCTGGGCCGGGCGGCCGCGATCGCCTGGGTGATGTTCCTGCTGATCCTGGTGCTCGTCGGGGTCAACGCCCTGATCGCGCGCCGCCGTTCCCGCAAGGAGGCCGGCCGATGACCGCGCTCGCCGACCCGCCCGCGCCGGTCGTCTCCCCCACGGGACGGCCCCCCGTCCGCCCCCGCCGGTCGGGCGCCGGACGGACCCTGAAGGCCGGCCCGCTCGCGTACGCGGTGCTGATCCTGGCGGTCCTCGTCTCGGCCTTCCCGTTCTACTGGACCATCGTCGCGGCCAGCCGCACCAACGCCGACCTGGCCCAGGTGCCTCCGTCCCTGGTGCCCGGACCCCATCTGATCCGGAACTTCGAGGCCGTCCTCGCCGAGGCGGACATCGGCAAGGCGCTGCTCAACTCCCTGATCGTGTCCGGCTCGATCACCGTGGGCACGGTGCTCTGCTGCACCCTCGCCGGGTTCGCCTTCGCCAAGCTCCGCTTCCGTGGCCGGGGCGCGCTGCTCGCCGTCACCGTGGGCACGATGATGATCCCGCCGCAGCTCGGCGTCATCCCGCTCTTCATGCTGATCGCGGAGCTCCAGTGGGTGAACCAGCTCCAGTCGGTGATCCTGCCCGGTCTCGTCTCCGCCTTCGGCGTCTTCTTCATGCGCCAGTACCTGGTGCAGTCGCTGCCCGACGAACTGATCGAGGCGGCCCGGGTCGACGGCGCCTCCACGGCCCGGATCTTCTGGTCGATCGTCGTGCCGATCGCCCGCCCCGGCATGGCCGTCCTCGGCCTGCTCACCTTCATGGCCGCCTGGAACGACTTCTTCTGGCCGATCGTGGCGCTCTCCTCGCAGGAGCCGACCGTCCAGGTGGCGCTCCGCCAGCTCGGCGGCGGATACGTCCACGACCAGTCGGTGATCATGGCCGGCACCCTGCTCGGCACGCTGCCCGTGCTGCTGGTCTTCGGCCTGCTGGGCCGCCAGATCGTCGGCGGCATCATGCAGGGCGCGGTCAAGGGCTGACCCCGCTCCCCGCCCCCTTCCTCCTCCCCTCTCCCTGGAGTTGCCTCCCCATGACCGCTGTCGACGCCCGCCCCGACGCCCCCGCGACGCTCCGCTTCCCGGAGGGCTTCCGCTGGGGCACCGCCACCGCCGCGTACCAGATCGAGGGCGCGGCCACGGAGGACGGCCGGACGCCGTCCATCTGGGACACCTTCAGCCGGACGCCGGGCAAGGTCCGCAACGGCGACACCGGCGACATCGCCGCCGACCACTACCACCGGGTCCACGAGGACGTGGCCCTGATGCGCGAACTGGGCGTGACGGACTACCGGTTCTCGGTGGCCTGGCCGCGCGTCCAGCCGACCGGGCGCGGTCCGGCGCTCCAGAAGGGCCTGGACTTCTACCGGCGGCTCTGCGACGAGCTGCGGGAGGCGGGCATCCGGCCGGTGGCGACGCTGTACCACTGGGACCTGCCACAGGAGCTGGAGGACGCGGGCGGCTGGCCGCGCCGGGAGACCGCCGCGCGGTTCGCCGAGTACGCGGGGATCGTCGCGGACGGGCTGGGCGACCGGGTCGCGACCTGGACGACGCTCAACGAGCCGTGGTGCGCCGCCTTCCTCGGCTACGGCAACGGCGTGCACGCCCCGGGCCGGACGGACGACGCGGCCGCGCTGCGCGCCGCGCACCATCTGAACCTGGCGCACGGCTGGGCGGTGGGGGCGCTGCGGGAGCGGCTGCCGGCCGGCGCGGAGGTCTCGCTGACGCTCAACCTGCACGTGGTGCGGGCGCTGACCGAGTCGGCGGAGGACCGGGACGCGGCGCGCCGGATCGACGCGGTGGCGAACCGCGTCTTCCTGGACCCGGTCTTCCGGGGCCGGCTGCCGGAGGACCTGGTGCGGGACACGGCCGGCGTGACGGACTGGGCGTTCGTACGGGACGGGGACCTGGCGGCGATCGCGGCGCCGATCGACTCGCTGGGCCTCAACTACTACTCCCCCACGGTGGTCGCGGCGGGCTCCTCGGAGTCGCCGTCGCCGTGGGCGGGCGCGGAACGGCACGTGCGGTTCCTGCCCGCGCCGGGTCCCCGGACGGCGATGGACTGGCCGGTGGACGCGGACGGGCTGTACGAGCTGCTGACGCGGCTGCGCGACGAGCTGCCGGACGTGCCGCTGGTGATCACCGAGAACGGGGCCGCGTACGACGACTACGCGGACCCGTCCGGCCGGGTGCGCGACCCGGAGCGGGTCGCGTACCTGCACGGGCACCTGGCGGCGGTGCGCCGGGCGATCGAGGACGGCGCGGACGTGCGGGGCTACTTCCTGTGGTCGCTCCTGGACAACTTCGAGTGGGCCTTCGGGTACAGCAAGCGGTTCGGGATCGTGCACGTGGACTTCGCCAGCCAGCGGCGGACCCTCAAGGACAGCGCCCGCTGGTACGCGGACGTGATCGCGCGCGGCGGGCTGCCGTCCTGACCGGCCGGGCCGTCCGCCCGCCGGTCAGCCGGTGGTGAGGACGACGAGCCGCTGGGTGGCGCGGGTCATCGCCACGTAGCGGTCCACCGCGCCCTCGATGCCCTCGCCGTACTCCTGCGGGTCGAGGAGGACGACGAGGTCGAACTCCAGGCCCTTGGAGAGGCTCGGCGTGAGCGCCCTGACCCGGGGGCGGTCACCGAGCGCGGGGAGGCGTCCCTCGGCGGCGATGACGCAGGCGACGCCGTCGGCGTGCTCGGCGAGCCAGTCGTCGAGGACGGTGTCGAGCTCGGCGGTGGTGCCGTGGTGGACGGGGGTGCCGGAGGCGCGGACCGAGGTCGGCACGTTGGCGTCCGGGAGGGCGGCGCGGATGACCGGCGCGGCCTCCGTCATGACCTCCTCGGGGGTGCGGTAGTTGATGCTGAGCGAGGTCGTCTCGATCCGGTCGAGGCCGACGCGCTCCAGGCGCTCGCGCCAGCTCTCGGTGAAGCCGTGCCGGGCCTGGGCGCGGTCGCCGACGACGGTGAAGCTGCGGGACGGGCAGCGCAGCAGCAGCATCTGCCATTCGGCGTCGGTGAGTTCCTGGGCCTCGTCGACGACGACGTGGGCGAAGGGACCGGCCAGCGGGTCGGTGGCGGCGGCGGGCAGGCCGGCGTCGTCGACGAGGCTGTCCTGGAGGTCCTTGCCGAGGAGCATGGTGACGGCGCCCTCGCCGTCGTCGTCGGAGCGCACGATGTTGTCGATGACGCCGGCCATCCGCTCCTTGCGGGCGGCGAGGGTCGCCTTCTCCCGGCGCTTGCGTGCGGCGGACCGGGGGTCGCCGAGCCGCTGCCGGGCCGCGTCGAGGTACGGGAGGTCGGACTCGGTCCACGCCTGGGCGTCGGCCCGCTGGAGGGCGCGCACCTCGTCCCGGTCCAGCCAGGGGGCGCACAGGCGCAGATAGGCGGGGACGGTCCACAGGTCGCCGACGAGGTCGGTGGGCTCCAGCATGGGCCAGGCCCGGTCGAGGGTGGAGACCAGCTCCCGGTCGCTCCGCAGGGCCCGCTCGAAGAGGATCTCGGGGACCTCGCCGCGGGCCTTCTCCCTGAGGAGCGCGACCAGCTCCTCCCAGATCAGTTCGCGGGCCTCGTTGTGCGGGGTGCTGGGGCCGGGGGCGTCGAACGCCTCCGCCCAGTCCTCGGGGGTGACGGTCAGGTCGCCCCAGTCGGTGGTGACGTGGGTCGGGTCGGCCGGCGGCTCCTCGTAGAAGCGGACGGCCTTCTCGATGCCGCGGACCAGGGCGGCGGAGGACTTGAGCCGGGCGACCTCCGGGTCCTTCTCGGGGCCGGCGGTGGCCCCTTCGGGGACGAGGTCGCGGACGGTGCAGGTGCGCACGCCCTCCTCGCCGAGGCTGGGCAGCACGTCGGAGACGTAGGCGAGGTAGGGCTGGTGGGGGCCGACGAAGAGGACGCCGCCGCGGCGGTGGCCGAGCCGGGGGTCGGAGTAGAGCAGGTAGGCGGCGCGGTGGAGGGCGACGACGGTCTTGCCGGTGCCGGGGCCGCCGTCGACGACCAGGGCGCCGCGCGAGCCGGCGCGGACGATGGCGTCCTGGTCGGCCTGGATGGTGGAGAGCACGTCGCGCATCCGCTCGGAGCGGTTGGTGCCGAGGCTGGCGATGAAGGCGGACTGGTCGTCGAGGGCCGCGTGCGCGTCGAGGCCGCCCTCGGTGAAGACCTCGTCCCAGTAGTCGGTGACGGCGCCGCCGTTCCAGCGGTAGCGGCGGCGGCTGGCCAGGCCCATCGGGTGGGCGTGGGTGGCGCCGAAGAAGGGCTCGGCGGCGGGCGAGCGCCAGTCGACGAGGAGCCGGTTCCCGGAGCTGTCGGTGAGGCCGAGGCGTCCGATGTAGAGGGGTTCCGAGCCGTCGGCGGAGACGATCCGGCCGAGGCAGAGGTCGAGACCGAAGCGGCGCAGGGTGCGCAGGCGGCCGGAGAGCCGGTGGACCTCCAGGTCGCGCTCCATCGCCTCGCGGCCGGCCCCGCCGGGCGCGCGGCGCACGGCGTCGAGCCGCTCGGAGAGTTCGGCGACGGCCTGGTCGAGGCTCTCCGCGATGGCGGCGAAGTGCTGCTCGTCGTCGGCGATGAGCGCGGGGGCGGCCTTGGCGGCGAGACGGTCGGGGAGCTGGAAGGGACCGGTGGTGCGCAGCGGCATGGGCACGCGGGGAATCTCGTTTCGGCAGGTGACGGGGTAGGTGTGCGATTGTGCGGCATCCGGGGGGCCTTGCCGCAAGGCCCCCCTTGCGCTATACCTTGAACATGGCGGGAGGTGCTCCCGCCCTTTTTTGTGCCCTGCCCGCGCTCGGTGCCCCGGCCCGCCCTTGGTATCCGGGCCCGGACGGCGGGTGGCGGCCCTCGCGCGTCAGCGGGTGTCGCCCGTCCAGTCGAAGCGGCCCGGGTCGCCGTCCCGCGGACCGTACACCGCGCGGCCGCCCGCCCCGTACCGGCCCAGCTCCGTCTCCAGGACGGCACCCGCGCGTATCTCCTCGCCCGTCCAGTCGGTCACGTCGAGCAGCAGCCCGTCGAGCGGGCCGCCGACCAGCTCCGCGTAGACGCGCCCGGGGCGCGGTCCGGGGCGCGGGTCGTCGTGGTCCTGCCCGTAGACCCGGCCCCGCAGCAGTTCCTCGTCACGGTCCCCGCCCATGCCGCCGTCCTTCCCCCTGTCCCTGGGACTGTCGCTCTGCCTGTCCATGGCCCCAGCGTGACAGCCGCCACTGACAACGGCCCGCCGGCCGGCCCCGTACGGACGTTCCCGTCCGCCCGGAGGCAACCGGACGGGCCGTCAGCCCGTCCTCCCGGGCAGAGCCGCCGGAGCCCGTCCGGCGCCCCCACCTGGAAGGATGCCGATGACGATCACGCTCGCCGAGGAGATCGCCCTGCTGTCGCTGGACGACGAGTCCGGGGAGGCGAAGGAGCGGCAGGCGGCCGCCTGGGCGGTCGCGGGCGGCATCCTGCTGGAGCTGGCGTTCGCCGGGCGGGTGTCGGTGTCCGGCGGGCGGATCGCCGTCACGGACGAGGACCCCACCGGGGAGCCGCTGCTCGACGAGCGGCTGGCGCTGATCACCGCCTGGGCGGCGAAGCGACAGAGGGCGCCGAAGGTCACGGAGTGGCTGACGAAGGACCAGGCGAAGGCGCCGGCCGCGACGGTCGCCCGGCTCTGCGAGCGGGGGCTGGTGGTGGAGGAGAAGCACCGGGTCCTGGGCCTGTTCCCGGTGCGGCGCTACCCGGAGGCGGACGGCTCGGCCGAGCGGGAGCTGCGGGAGCGGCTGCGCGCGGTGGTGCTCGACGGCGCCGCGCCGGACGAGCGGACGGCCGGGCTGGTCGCGCTGGTGCACGGGGCGAAGCTGCACCGGCTCGCGTTCCCCGGGGAGCCGCGGAAGGAGATCGCCGCGCGGATGGCGGAGCTCGCCGAGGGCCAGTGGGCGACCGACGGGGTCCGGGAGGCGATCCGGGACATGCAGGCGGCGGTGACCACGGCGACGGTGGTCACCCTCTTCGCGGCCACCAGCTGATCCCGGCCGGGCGGTCAGGTCACGGCGTGGCCGTACGCGGCGGCCAGCGCGTCCAGTTCGGGATCCCCGTACTGCCGGCGCAGGGCCTGGAAGGCGGTGACCTTCTCGGGGCCGAAGCGGCCGATGCGCACCTCGAAGCTGTCCGGCGAGACGAACCGCGGCGGGGTGGACTTGGAGTGGAACTTGTCGGCGTACATGACCATCCGCTCCTCGGGCGTGACGGGCACGTAGTCGGCCGGCGGGATCGGGAGCCCCTGGGCGAGGACGTCCTCCTGGGTGATGCCGACGCCGGTGTGACAGGAGCAGAAGCGGCAGAGGGCCTCGGGCAGGCCCTCCTCGGCGAGCAGCCGGTGGCCGAGGACGCCGTGGGTGACGTACGCGGTGCCGTCGATGCGCCCGGCGGTGTCGTACAGCCGGTAGACGCCGATGTCGTGCAGCAGGCAGCCGGCGCGGACGAGGTCGGCGTCGGCGCCCCCGCCGGAGCGGGAGAGCAGCTGGTCGGCGATGGCGGCGACGATCTCGCAGTGGGTGAAGACGAGTTCGAAGGCGGCGTCGCTGGGGGCGTGCTTCCGGTGCAGGGACCGGATTTCGTCATATGAGGGGATCTCCACGCCGGAAGGATAGCCGGGCGGGAATCCGCTCCCGGCGGGGTGCCGGGGCGGGTGACGGCCGGCGCCGCCGGTCGCGCGGGTACGGCGGGCGGGTGATGTCCGACGCCACGCCCGGCGGTCGCCGCGTCCGCCGGGGAAGGGAGGGGAACCGAACCTTCCACGAGTCTGCGGCGGACGTCGAACTCTGCGTCATCCTCCGGTAACTGACGGTGTGTTGTCTCTGTATCCAGGTGCGTTCCGACGACGGAAGGACTCCCATGCAGCACCGGTCTCTCGCCCTCCTGGCGGCCGCGGCGGTCCTGTCGGCCGCCTCGGTGCCCCTCGCGGAGGCCCGACCGGCCGTCCCGCGCCACCCCGTGGACGGCGCCTCGGCCGTCTCCAGCTCGCCGGCGCGGGGGGTGACGCTCACCACCTTCACGTACGGGCGGAGGGACGCCGGCCACGTGTGGACCGTCCAGGTCAACCTCCCCCGGCACCCCGACGGCCCGTTCGCCGGCGCGCCGCTGGCCCTCGGGCCGCACGGGACGGCGGTGCGGGCGGCGGAGGCACTGCGGGCGGCCGGGTTCGATCCGCGCGTGGAGGAGGTGACCACCCCGGCCTACGCGGACCTGCGGCCGGCGGTGCTCGGCTGGACGGTACGGACCGGCGGCTTCGCGGACGAGGCCGGGGCGGCGGCGCTCGCCGGCCGGCTCCGGGCGGCCGGGTTCACCGCCCGCACCCGCTACACGGCCCAGGACGGCACCGACGACGACGCGCCGCAGCGCGTCCACGTCCTGCGGATCAACCTCGACGAGTTCGGCGGCCGGCTGGAGACCGGCCACGGCCCCACCCTCCACGGCACCGAACGGCTCACCGCGCTGATCGACGCGACGGGGGCCGTGGCCGGGATCAACGGGCAGTGGTTCTACGACAGCGCCCCCGGCGGCCTCTACGTCCGCGACGGCCGGCTGCTCGGCTCGGCCACCCAGGGACGGTCCGGCATCCGGCTGGAGCGCGGCGGGCGGGCCTTCTCCGTCGACACCTTCACGGCCCGGGTGACGGTCACGGCGGGCCGGGAGACGGCGGAGGTCGACGGCGTCAACCGGGTCCCCGGGTCGATCTGGAACTGCGGCGGCGTCGGCGGCGACCTGCCGACCGAGCGCCCGCAGCACGACGTCCGGTGCACCGACGACAGCGAACTCGTCCGCTTCACCCCCGAGTGGGGCGCGCCCCCGGCCGGCCCCGGCGCGGAGGCCGTCCTGGACGCCCGGGGTCGGGTGACGGCCGTCCACGACCGCCGCGGCGCCGCGGTGCCGCCCGGCGGATCGACGCTCCAGGCCACCGGCGACAGCGCCGCCTGGCTGCTGCGCGCGGTGCGGGTGGGCGCGACGCTCGCCTTCGACGAGCGGGTGCGCGACGGCCGGGGCCGCCCGGTCCCGCTCCACCGCGACACGACCGTCCTCCAGGTGGGCCCGGCGCTGGTCCGCGACGGCGAGGTGGCGGTGAACGCGGTCGCCGACGGCGTGGTCCGCGAGGGCCCCGACCAGTCGTTCACCTACGAGTGGACGGTCCGCGCCAACCCCCGGTCCATGATCGGCGTGGATGACCGGGGCCGTCTGATGCTGGTCGTCGCCGACGGCCGCCGCCCGGGCGTCAGCGAGGGCCTGGGCATCGACGGCGCCGCGCGCCTGATGCGCGCCCTGGGCGCCCGGGAGGCGCTCAACCTCGACGGCGGCGGTTCGAGCGTCCTCGCGACGGCGGCGGGCATCGTCAACCAGCCCTCCGACGCCTCCGGCGAACGCTCCCTCGGCACCGGCCTCCTCCTGATCCCCCCGGCCTCCCGCTGACGGCGGCGGGGGTGGCGACAGGCGGAGAGACCGGGAAGCGGCCAGACTGGGCCTGAACCGGGTGTCGAGCGCTGGCAGGGGTGCACATGGTCGAGGACGTTCCCTCCGTGCCCGACGGCGCCGTCCTCGACACCGTGTTCCGGCAGACCGAGGTCGGGGTGCACGTGCTCGACCGGGAGCTGCGGCTCGTACGGGTCACCGGCGCGGTCCTCGCCACGCGGGGCGTCGCCCCGGAGAACGTCCTGGGGCGACCGGCGGCGGAGGTGTACCGGGCCTTCGGCGTCGACGTGCACGAGGACGTGCTCCGCGAGGTCCTGGACGGCGGGCCGCCCCTCAGGGACGTCCTCGTTCCGGGCCGCCCGCCGCACGAACCGGAGCACGAGCGCGTCTACTCCGTCTCCGTGTACCCGCTGTGCGCACCGGAGGCGGACGGGACGGAGCCGCCGATCGGGCTGGTCGCCACCGTCATGGACGTCACCGAGCGGGTCCGGGCCGAGCAGCGGCTGGCACTGCTCTACGAGGCGCGGGAGCGGATCGGCCGGACCCTGGACGTGGAGCGGACCGCCCACGAGCTGGTCGAGGTGACGGTGCCCGGCTTCGCCGGGTCCGTCGTGGTCGCGCTGACCGACGCCGTGCTGCGCGGCAAGCCGCCGGAGCTGCGGCGCGCGGGCGAGACGCCGCTGCTGCGGTGCACCGCCGTGGGCGGCTCCGGGGCCGTCCGCGCGGACGGGCCGCTGCCGGAACCCGGGGTGGTGCTGCTGCCGGGGCTGTTCGGCGAGCGGCTGCCCGACGAGCCGGAGCTGGTGCCCGCCGGGGACGGCGTGCGGCTGGTGGCGCCGCTCGCGGTGCGCGGACAGTTGCTGGGGGCGGTGGCCTTCCGGCGGCCGCCCGAGGCCGACCCGTACACCGAGGACGAC
Source organism: Streptomyces roseofulvus (assembly GCF_039534915.1). Taxonomy (NCBI): domain Bacteria; kingdom Bacillati; phylum Actinomycetota; class Actinomycetes; order Kitasatosporales; family Streptomycetaceae; genus Streptomyces; species Streptomyces roseofulvus. The sequence goes on from NZ_BAAAWE010000001.1 coordinate 870,695, forward strand.
CTCGCGCTGGCCGAGGGGGTGACCGCGCACACGGCGACCTGTCTGGAGAACGCGCTCCGCTTCACCCGCGAGCACATCGTGATGACCGCGCTCCAGTCCTGGCCGCTGCGTCCCGAGGGCGAGACCCGGCACGCGGTCGAGCTCGCCCAGCGGCACCGGCCGGGCGGCACCGGGGCGGGCTCCTGGTTCGACGTCATCCCGCTGCCGGGCGCGCGGGTGGCGCTGGTGGTGGGTCAGGTGGAGCGACCGGGGCTGAGTTCGGTGGCGACCATGGGCCGGCTGCGGACCGCCGTCTACAGCCTCGCGACGCTGGACCTCGCCCCGCACGAACTGCTCGCCCGGCTGCACACCGTGACGCAGCGCCTCGCCCGCGAGCAGGGGCCGGCGCACGACCCGGACGAGCCGGCGGCGAGCTGCACGATCGCCGTGCACGACCCGGTGACCGGGCGCCTCGACATCGCCCGGGCGGGTTCCTCGCTGTGCGTCGCCGTCCGGCCGGACGGCTCGCTCGACGCGGACCTGGTGGACGAGGGGCCGCTGCTCGGCGGCGACGGGCCGCCGTTCGCCTGCGCGTCCCACCTGCTGCCGGAGGGCACCACCCTGTGCCTGGCCTCCTCCGAGCGGGCCGGCGGCGGCCCCTCCGCGGCCAGGATCGCGGCGGCGCTGGCCCTCCCCGACCGCGGCCCCCATCCGATGGCGGACGACCTGGCGGCCCTCCTCGCGCCCGAACGCGTCCTGCTGGTGGCCCGCACCCTGCGGCTGCCGGCCGGCGACGTCGCCGAGTGGGAGGTGCCGGGCGAGCTGTCGGCGGTGGCGCCGGTACGCCACGCGGCGGAGGAACGCGTACGGGAGTGGGGGCTCGGGGCGGACCCGCTCACGGTCGAGCTGATCGTGAGCGAACTCGTCACCAACGCGGTCCGGCACGGCGCCCCGCCGGTGACGCTCCGGCTGCTCCGGGGCGAGTCCACGCTCACCGTGGAGGTCCGCGACGGCGCGGCCATCGCCCCGCACCTGCGGCACGCGAAGGCCGGGGACGAGGGCGGCCGCGGCCTGCACATCTGCTCGACGCTGTCGGACGCGTGGGGCGTCCGCTACGAGGACGACGGCAAGACGGTGTGGGCGGAGATCGCGCTGGACGGGCCGGCGGGCTGAGCCGGTGCCGCCGGGTCAGGCGAGGCCGTACGCCCGGGGGGTGAGCGGGGCGACGGCGTGCGGGGCCGCGGCCAGTCCGAAGCCGTGGTTGGCGGCGACGGCGCGGATGTGGTCGGCCGAGAGCGAGCCGTGCCGTTCGAGGACGAGCACGGGCAGGCCGGAGCGGGTGTGCCCGGCGGTGCGGTGGAAGGACACGACGCTGACGGGGGTCGGCCGGTGGAAGGGGTGGCGCCGGCGGGCGGCCTCCTCGTCGGCGGGCGCCAGGATCCTGACCTCGGGTTCGGCGCCGAACTCGTCGACGAGGCCGTCGGCCCGCCAGTGCGCGGGCTCCTGGGCCCGGTTCGCGGAGGTGACGGCCAGGAAGTCGCCGCCGGTGCGCGCGAGCGCGGCGCCGAGGAAGGCGTGCGAGGGGCAGCGGGTGCCGGGCACGACGACCCGGACGGTACGGGCTCCGCCGTCCGTGGCGACGAGCGGTCCGGGCACCCGGTCGGCCGCCGGGCCCCGCAGCCCGATGGGACCGAGCCCGAGCAGCTCGTCCGTCAGCGACCGCACCTGCTGCCAGGGCACGCCCTCGGGGAGCCGGGTCCAGTCGAAGGCGGCCGGGATCCGCTCGGGCACGGTCACCAGGCCGGCGGTCCGCCCCGCCGGGCGGCCCTTGATCCGGTTCACCCGCTCGACGGTCTCCCGATCGGTACGGAAGGTCAGCGCGTAGACGTTGCCGAACCCGTGCGCCACGGCCCGCCCCGCGGCCAGCGCCTCGGCCGCCTCCCGTACGTCCTCCGGGTCGTCGAGCACCCAGGTCGTCACCTCCGTGGCCTGCTGAACGCTCACGAAAACCACCTCCACGTCCTCACCGTTGTGATCGTTGTCACGCGTGCAACGACCCAACGCTGCCGGGGTCACCCCCGCCCCCTCCGGCGCGCACCCCTCTCGCACCGTCATGACACGTGGACGGCCACCGCGCACAGCCCGTACCCCTTGGCCACCGCGGCCCGCCACACCCGCGGCGGTCCGTCGAGCACCGACTCCTCGCCGTCCGGGTACCAGAGCCAGTCCCGTGCCTCGGCCGCCGCCCGCTCGGCGGCCGGGAAGGCGAAGGCCCGCTCGACCGCCGGGAGCGCGGCGGCCGCCTCGGCGGCGGTGAGCAGGAAGTTCCCGCACCAGCCGGGGAGGAGGGCGGCGCGGGCGGGGCCGAGGGAGTGGAACAGGGAGGAGACCGCGTACTCCTTGGCGTGGACGGAGAAGAACCCGTCCTCCTCGGCGAGGTCCTGGTCCCAGACGTCGTCCACGACGCGGAATCCGGGGTCCGGGACGCCGCTGCAGACGTCGTCCACGGCCGGTCCCGGGCAGGTGAGCGCGTGGAACGCCTCGACCGCCGCCGGATCGGCCGGCGGGGCCCCGGACGCCGAGGCGGCGGCGTACCAGGTGCGGTGGTCGGGCAGGGGTGCCCGCTGCCACGCCTCCCACCGCTCCCGCGCGCCGGGCCGGGCGCGGTCCGCGCGGAGGGCGGGGAGCAGGCGGGGGGCGAGTGCCGCGATCGTGGTGTCCGGGTGGGCGGTGACGGCCCAGACGCTGGTGAATCCCATGCCCGGGCACGGTAGTCGGGGGCACCGACAGCGGTCCGGCGGCGGGATGCGCCGAAGTCGCTGGGCGGGCGGGGTGCACGGCCTCTACGATCACGTGTTCGCCTCGGGGCGCGGGCTCCGGGGCTCTCCGGCGAGAGGAGGTCCGATGAGGACCGCGCACGTGCTGAACGATCTCCTGGCGTTCGTGTGGGAGATGCTGGCGCTGGGCGTGCTCGCCTGGTGGGGGTGGCAGGCGGCCGGGCCGGTGTGGCTGCGGCTGGTGGCGGCCGTGGCGGTGCCGGGGGCGGCGGCGACGCTCTGGGGGCTGTTCGCGGCGCCGAGGGCACGGTTCCGGGTGCCGCTCGCCGGGGTGCTGGCGGTGAAGGCGCTCGTCTTCGGGGCGGCGGCGCTGGCCCTGGCGGGTCTCGGGCACGGCACGTGGGCGGGGGTGTTCGGGGGCGTGGCGGTGGTGAACACGGCGTTCGTGACGGTCTTCCGGCGGTCCGCCGCGTACGGGCGCTGACGCCCGGCCGCGGCCGCCCTCGCGGGTGGCCGCGGCCGGCGGCACGGTCCGTCAGACGACCGCGCCCGTACGGTCGGTGGTCCTCGTCCTCGCGGGGCGGGCGGGGGCCGGGGCACGGGATTCCAGGCTCACCGTCAGGGGGAGGGCGGTGAAGACCGTGGACGCCATGCCCAGGACGACGCCGGCGAGCAGGGCCACCGAGAAGTCCGTGAGCGTGTCCCCGCCGAGGACGGCGAGGGCGGCCAGGACGAAGAGGGCGCCCATGCCGGTGTTGACCGTACGCGGCAGGGTCTGGGCCACGGCGCGGTCGGCCAGCTCCGCGAGCGGCGTGCGGCCGCCCTTGCGGCGCAGTTCGCGGAGACGGTCGAGGACGACGACCGAGTCGTTGACCGAGTAGCCGACGACGGTCAGCAGCGCGGCCAGGAACACGCTGTCCACCGGCTTGCCGAGCCAGGCGAAGAGACCGACGACCAGCAGCACGTCCTGCGCCATCGCGGCGACGGCCGCGGTCGCGTACGTCCAGCGGAAGCGCACGGAGAGGTAGCCGAGCTGGGCGGCGACGGCGAGGCCGAGCGCGAGCAGCGCTTGGCCGCGGAGCTCGTCGCCGAGGCTCGGGCCGATGAGGTCGTCGCGTACGACGGTGACGGGACCGGCCGCCCCGGTGAGCGCCTCGGTGACGCGTTCCTGGGCGGCGTCGCCGGTCTCCCCCAGCCGGACGGTGACCTCCCGGCCGCCGTCTCCGGCGGTGCGGACGACGGCGTCCGGGAAGCCCGCGGCGGCGACCGCCCGGCGGGCCGCGTCGGCGTCCACCGGACGGGTCGCGGCGTACCGGACGTCCCGGCCGCCGGTGAACTCGACGCCCAGCTCGACGCCGCGCACCCCGATCCCGGCGAGCGCCACGAGGAGCAGCGCGGTGCTGACGGTGAACCAGCGGCGCCGGCGCGCCATCAGCCGGGGTGACCGGCGGCCCAGCCGGGTGCGGAGCCGGCCGGGGGCCGCCATGCCGGTGAGCGCGGGCCTGCGGCGCACGGCGGGCAGGGCGAGGGCGGCGTCCGCGAGCAGCCGGGTGATGACCATGGCGGTGACCATCGAGGCGAGGACGCCGAGGGCGAGGGTCACGCCGAAGCCCTTCACGGGACCGGTGGCGAAGGCGAAGAGGAGGGCGGCGGCGAGGAGCGTGGTGACGTTGGAGTCGGCGACGGCGCTCCACGCCTTGCCGAAGGCGGCCGCGAGCGGGCGGCGCGGGTCCCGGAGAGCGGCGGCGCGGCCGAGGAGGGCGTATTCCTCCCGGGCGCGCTCGAAGACGAGGACGTTGGCGTCGACGGCGATGCCGACCGCGAGGACGAAGCCGGCCAGGCCGGGCAGGGTGAGGGTGGCGCCGAGCGCGACGACGGCCGCGTACGAGATCAGTCCGTAGAGGAGCAGGGCGATCGTGGCGAGGAGGCCGAGGAGCCGGTAGACGGCGATGACGAAGACGCCGGTGCAGGCGAGGCCGATGACGGCGGCGAGGGCGCTGGCCCGGATCGCGTCGGCGCCGAGGGTCGGGCCGACGGTGCTCTGCTCGACGGTGGTGACGGGGACGGGCAGGGCGCCGCCCTCGACGAGCGCGGCGAGGTCGCGGGCCTGCTGGGCGGAGAAGCCGCCGGTGATCTGGGTGGCGCCGCCGGCGATGCCGACGCCGCAGGCCACGCCGGACTGGACGGCGGGGGCGGAGACGATCCGCCCGTCGAGGACGATGGCGACCCGGCGGGCGGGATCGCCGGGCGGGGCGCAGGCCGCCTGGCCGGTGAGGCGGGCCCAGTCGGCGGCGGCGCCGTCGCGGAAGGCGAGGTCGACGGTCCAGCCGCGGCCGCCCGTGGTGTCGAGGACGGCGTCGGCGCTCTTCACCCCGTCGCCGGTGAGGGCGGGCGCGGCGAGCGCGAGGTGGCCGGGCGCGTCGGGGTCGGGGAGGACGCGGGAGCCGTCGGCGGCGGGCCGTTCCGTCGGCGCGGCGGCGGTGCCGGTGACGGCGTGGACGGTGAGCTGGGCGGTGCGGCCGATGAGTTCGGCGGCCGCGCGCGGGTCGCGCAGGCCGGGGAGTTCGACGACGATCCGGTTCTCCCCGGAGCGGGCGAGCGAAGGGTCGGCCACGCCGAGGCCGTCGACCCGCTTGCGGAGCACTTCGAGGGCGCGGTCGGTGGCCTCCGCGTCGGCGCGGAGGCCGGGGGCGTCCCGGGTCTCCAGGACGATCCGGGTGCCGCCGCGGAGGTCGAGTCCGAGGCGGGGCGTGGTGGTGAGGGCGGTCCAGAGGGCGAGCGCGACGACGGCGAGCGCGAGGAGCGCGCGCCGGAGCACGGCGGACGAGGGCATGGGGTCTCCACGGGCGGTGCACGGCCGCGCGCCGGGGCGGCGGTCCGTGCGGGGCGAGCTGGGGTACGCGCGCGTGGCCGGGCGGCGGGCATGCCGGAGGCCCGGACGGCGGCGCGGTGGAACGGCGTCAGCTGTGCCGGGTGGAGGGTGGGCCGCGGGGGGCCGTGGGGTCGTACGGGAGGCCGGGCGGCGCGCGCTCCCGCCGCGGGTCCCCCGCCGCACGCCCGTCCGCCGCCGGCTCGACGGCGTCCGCGGCGAGCACGGGCGCGGCGGGCGGCACCGGGAACCGTACGACGTGCTCGACGGCGTCGCCCGGCTCGACCGCCTCGGCGGGCACCGCGTCGGCGCCGGAGTCGCCCCCGTCGGCGGCCGCGGCCGCCGACGGGCCGTCAGGCAGCGGTGCCGGAGCGAGCGCACCGACGGACTTCCCCGGGGCGCCGCCGAACGCCGGCGCCGGGGCGGGTGTCGTGAGGAACGCGCAGAGGGCGCAGAGGAGGGCGGGGAGGAGGCGGGCCGGCAGGGTCGGCTTCGGGGTGCGGAGGGTCGGGCGCTTCGTCGCTCGCACCGCCCGCCTCCTTCGCCGTCGTGGTCCCGTCCGGTCAGCGTAGACGGCGGGCGGTGGGGGCCGGACACCAGGTGGGCGGGGCGGCGGAGTTGAGTACGGGGTGAGTACGGGCGCCCATGCCGGAGGCGGGGGCTCCGGCGGACGATGGGCGCCGTCGTCGTCCGGTTCCCCAGGTGGAGGGTCCGCCCGTGCTCAGTCGTCTCGCCGCGCATCTCGTGCCGTTCTTCGGGCGGTTGACCGTGACCGCGGATCCCGGTGCCCGGATCGAGCCGGGCAGCATCATCGTCGTCAACCACACCTCGCTCGCCGATCCGGCGCTGGTGCTGGCCGCGCTGCGGCGGCGGCTGGGCGCCGAGCCGGTGCTGCTCGCGGCGGCCGGGCTGTGGCGGGTACCGGGGCTCGGCCGGGCGCTGTCGCGGGACGGGTACGTGCCGGTGCACCGGAACACCGCGCACGCCTCGGCCGCGCTGGACCGGGCGGCGGTGGCGCTGGCGTCGGGGCGGCCGGTGATGCTCTACGCGGAGGGGCGGATCCCGCCGCGCCGGGAGGCGTCGGAGGCGCCGCCGGAGGCGTTCCGGACCGGTCTGGCGCGGCTCGCCGGGGCGACGGGCGCGCCGGTGGTGCCGGTCGGACAGGCCGGGGCGCGCCGGATCACCTCGGGCGGGACGGTGAAGCAGATCGCGGGCGTGCTGACGGCGCCGCTGCGGCGCCCGTGTCTGCATGTGCACATCGGGGCGCCGCTGCGGCTGCCCGAGGACGTGCCGGCGGCGACGGCGCTGGCGCACGGGGCCGTCACGGAGGCGTGGCGGACGGCGGCGCTGGCGCTGGGCGAGCCGGCGGCCGGTGCGGAGCCGGTCAGCGGGCGAGGCCGAGGTCCCCGCCGGGCGGGGGCGTGAGGTAGCGGGCCACGTCGGCGTCGGTGACCTCGGCGAGGGTCGCCGGCCGCCAGCGCGGGTTGCGGTCCTTGTCGACGACCTGGGCGCGGATGCCCTCGACGAGGTCGTGGCTGGTGACGGCGGCGCAGGAGGCCCGGTACTCCAGGTCGAGGACGGCTTCGAGGCTGTCCAGGGCACGGGCGGCGCGCAGCACGGCGAGGGTGGCCTTGAGGGCGGTCGGAGACTTGCCGAGGAGGGTGGTGGCGGCCTCCTTGGCGGCGGGGACGCCGCTGTCGGTGAGGCGGTCGACGATCTCCTCGACGGTGGGGGCGGCGTAGCAGGCGTCGATCCAGTCGCGCTGGCCGGCGAGGACGCCGGGGGCGGGCGCGGTGGTGTGCCGGGCCAGGGCCTCGTCGACGGGGAGGCGGGTGAGGTCGGCGGCGAGGGCGTCGAGCGCGGCGGCCGGGACGTGGTGGTCGGCGAGGCCGGTGAGGAGGGCGTCGGCGGCGCCGATCCGGCCGCCGGTGAGGGCCAGGTGGGTGCCGAGTTCGCCGGGGGCGCGGCCGAGGAGCCAGGTGCCGCCGACGTCGGGGACGAAGCCGATGCCGGTCTCGGGCATGGCGATCAGGGAGCGTTCGGTGACGACGCGGACGGAGCCGTGGGCGGAGACGCCGACGCCGCCGCCCATGACGATGCCGTCCATGAGGGCGACGTACGGCTTGGGGTAGCGGGCGATCCGGGCGTTGAGGCGGTACTCGTCGGCCCAGAAGGCGACGGTGGCGGTACCGCCGGCGTCGCGGGCGTCGTCGTGAATGGCGCGGATGTCGCCGCCCGCGCAGAGGCCCCGTTCCCCCGCGCCGCGCAGGACGACGGTGGTGACGGCCGGGTCGTGCTCCCAGGCGGTGAGGGCGGCGTCGAGGGCGCGGACCATGGGGTGGGTGAGGGCGTTGATGGCCCGGGGCCGGTCGAGGGTGAGGAAGCCGGCCCGGCCCTCGGTGCGGCGCAGGACGTCCGCGTCCCGGTCGGCGGGGGCGTCGGCGGGGTGTTCGGCGGGCACGGCGATCACTCGGTCCTTCCCTGGCACGGCACTGTGACGCCGCCCAAGGTACCGGGCCGTGATCGGCTGCCGACGGGCGCGGGCGATCGCTCCGGCCTAGCGTGGATGCCGGGGACGGTCCGAAGGAGGGATCGCGGGCATGAGCGACAGGATCGGCAGGGCCAAGGAGAAGGCCCGGCACGAGGTCGACAGGGCCAGGGGCCGGGCCAAGGAGCTCGCCGGCCGGTTGAGCGGCGACGAGCGGCTGGAGGCCGAGGGCAGGACGGACCGCGCCAGGGCCGATCTGCGCAAGGCGTGGCGGAGTGTGCGTGAGCGGGTCAGGGGGATCGGGGACTCTCTGAGGAAGGACCGGTCCTGACGGTGGGGGCCGTCCTGGCGGCGCGGTCCCTCGGGCCGCCCGGGGCGGCCTCCGCGGACCGGTGGTGACGCGATGGTCGTCGACCTGGTGCTGATCGGGCTCGCGGTGACGCTCTTCCCGCTGCCGATCATGGCCTTCGTGCTGGTGCTGGCCTCTGCCCAGGGGCTGCGCAAGGGGCTGGTGTTCATCGGGGTCTGGCTGGTCTCCCTGGTGGCGGTGATCGGGATCGTCGTCCTGCTCACCGGCGGTCAGCCGCCGCCGCCCCGCTCCCCGCCGTCGCGGGCCGCCCAGGTGGCGACGCTGGTGATCGGCGTGGGTCTGATCGGGTACGCGGTGTACCGGCGCCGGCGGAACCGTCGGGACGCGGCCGGGCCGGCGGCCGAGGCCCGGGCGGCGGAGGAGCCGGAGTCCGCTTCGGACGGTGTCTCCTTCCGGTCCGCCGCGGCCTTTCCCCTGCTCCTCCAGCCGTGGGGGATGGTCGGCGCCGCGGCCGCCACGGTCGTCCAGGCCGACCTCTCCGACGCCGGGAACGTGGTGGCGCTGGTGGGCTTCTGCCTCCTCGCCACGTCGACGCTGCTGGCGATGGAACTGTGGATGGTGTTCTCACCGGAGCGGGCGCAGCGCGCCCTCACCGGGTTGCGCCAGTGGCTCGCGCGCCACAAGGAGCCCGCCATCGTCGGTCTCTGTCTGCTGCTGGGACTGTGGCTGGTGAGCCGCAGTCTCTATCTGCTGACGACGTGACGGGCTCCTCGCGGTGAAGCGGTGAAGCGGTGAAGGGGAGTGCCCGGGGCGCTACCGCACGTCGTCGGGCCGCACGACGCAGAGGGCCCAGATGACGAAGCCCGACATGGCGATCATCAGGATCGACCAGGCCGGGTAGTACGGCAGGGACAGGAAGTTGGCGATGACGACGAGGGCGGCGATGGCCACGCCGGCCACCCGTGCCCACATGGACACCTTGTAGAGGCCGAAGCTCACGAGGATCGCGACGGCGCCGAGGGCGAGGTGGATCCAGCCCCATCCCGTCAGGTCGAACTGGAACACGTAGTTCGGCGTCGTGAGGAAGACGTCGTCCTCGGCGATCGCCATGATGCCCCGGAAGACGCCGACGACGCCGGTGATCCCGAGCATGACGGCGGCGAAGACGGTCAGTCCTCCCGCCCACAGGCGGCTCGTGCTTTCCGGACGGTGAGGGGTGTGCGTGGTGGCCATGGTGGTCCTCGCTCTCGCTCCGCCGGGTACGGTCGCGGTACCCGTACTCCCCTCCATGGTGGTCCCGGGGCGGGTGGGGCGCACGGCGCGGCGCGGGTCAGCCGGCGGGGCCGTCGAGGTGTCCGAGCCTGCGGCGTCCCGTGGGGTCCGGCACCTCGGCGGCTTCCCTGAGGGCGGCGGAGGAGGACGCGCGGCGGAACCAGGCGCCGTACGCCCCCGCGAGGGCCGGGGCGGTGGCACCGTGCAGGAGGACGCTGAAGGCGACGGTGACGGCGACGACGCGGCCCATGAGCTCGGTGCCGGCGACGTGTTCCTCCGCGACGAGCAGTCCGAGGACGACGGAGGCGAGGCCGCGGGGCCCGAACCAGCCGACGTACAGCACCGTCGGGAGGCGCAGGCCGCTGCCGAGCAGGGAGAGGGCGACGGGGACGAGCCGGACGACGGTCAGGCTGAGCAGGGCGTAGAGCACGATCTGCCAGGTCAGGTGCTGCAGGGCGGGGCCGAGCAGGACGGCGCCGAAGAGGAGCAGGCTGATCGAGGCGAGGAGGCCGCCGAGGTCCTCGGCGAGTTCGGGGGTCGTGTCCCCGCCGCCGTCGCCGTCGGGCGCGGTGGTCTCCCGCGGGCCGGCCGGCACGTTCCGCAGGGCGTGTCCGAAGGCGAAGCCGGCCACCCAGGCGGCGATGAAGCCGCTGCCGTCGGCGACGACGGCGAGTTCGTAGGAGCCGGCGGCGACGGCGAGGACGTAGACGTGGCGGCCTTCGCGGGTGATCCAGCCGCGGGCCCGGGCCGCCTGGAGCAGCCGCCCCGCGAGGCCGCCGGCCAGCAGGCCGAGGGCGGTGCTGAGCAGCAGGGAGCGCCAGAAGGTGCCCGCGACGCCCTCGGCGGCGTACGAGGTGCCGGGGACGGCGGCGAGGAGGACGACGAAGAACGGCAGCACCATGCCGTCGTTGAGGCCGCTCTCCACGTTGAGGCCCTGCCGGACCAGGGGCGGGACCCGCCGGTCGGAGAGGGCGGTCTTGCCGAGCGCGGCGTCGGTGGGCGCCAGGATCACGCCGACCAGCGCCAGCTCCCAGACGGTGAGGCCGGGCAGCAGCGGCCAGGCCAGCAGCCAGCCGGCCGCGATGCTCAGCAGGAGGCCGATCCCGAGCAGGCGCCGGGGCAGGAACCCGCCGCGGGTGAGGTCGCGGCGGCGGACGGTCATGGCGTCGGTGAACAGCACCAGCGTCAGGGCCGCCTCGAGCAGCGCCGTGATGGGGCCCGTCTCGTCGAGGCCGATCACGCCGAGGACGGCCGGGCCGAGGAGGACGCCGCAGCCCGTGAAGACGAGAGCCGAGGAGACCGGGGTGGACGCCAGGCGTCGCGAGCAGAGGGCGTAGCCGGCCGTGACGCCCGCGACGGCCAGTACCGTTCCCGCGCCACCGCTCATGGGACCGCCTCCTTCGCCCGTCCCGGCGGGGCGGGGTGGGCGGGAAGGAGGGCGGGAAGGACTCACCCGCTTCTCGCGGATCCTGATTGCACGGTGCACGGCCACGAGGGCCGCTACCCCGTGTCCTCACACGGAGTCCTTCCCGTCACCTCCATGAAAACACCCCGTGGCGCCGCCCGCAGTGCGGGCGGCGCCACGGGGCGGGGCGGCTCAGGCCGGGAGGAGGTCCTGCAGGACCCGGCTCCGGCGGGGGGCGCTGAGGCGGAGCTCGATGATGTCCCGGACGGTGGGCCACTCCTCGTCGAGGATCGAGTAGAAGGCCGTGTCCCGGACGGCGCCGTCGAGGCCGCGGGAGTGCGCTCTGCGGATGCCCTCGCAGGTGGCGCCGAGGCGTTCGATGGCCACCCGCGAGCGGGTGTTGCGGGCGTCGGCGCGGAGGGTGATGCGGCGGACGCCCCAGCTCTCGAAGGCATGGCGGAGCATGAGCAGCTTCGCCTCGGTGTTGATGCCGGTGCCCCGGGCGTCGCCCGCGATCCAGGTGTTGCCGATCTCGGCGGCGTCGGGGATCGCGGTGAGCGGATCACCGTGGGGATGACCGGGGGTCGGGGGCCAGACCAGCGGCCCCCGCCAATAGTCCAGTTCGAGGAAGCGGGTGGAGCCGATCACCCGGTCGTCGGCGGTACTGACGAGGGCGAAGGGCAGGCAGCGCCCGACGGCCTGTTCGGCCAGGGCACGGGCGATGTAGTCGAGAGCGGATTCCAGGCCGTCGGGCACGGGAGTGAAGGCATAGGCCGATCGGTCCGCCTCGCCGGCCCGCGCAAGGGCTTCGGCGTGCCGCATCGCCAGCGGCTCCAGGCGCACGGAGCGCCCGGTCAGGAGAACAGGTACTGGCACGGAACCTCGGGTCTTTCACGGGCAGGGGTCACTTCCGTCACGACGCTGTGCGCCGGAAGTGAAGGGGGGAATCTCGCCGGGTGCCGGATTCACGTCGAGAGACGTCGGATGAGCAGGCAAAACGGTTCGTCACCAGGTGCGAGGAGGAACAGTATGCAGCCACAACAGCTCTGAGAACAGAACCCCGGGAGAACCCGCATCCACGGGCGGGTGAAGCCTGCCGGAGGCGCTCGGAACGCGGTCTCAGGGGGCGGACATGCCCGCCCGCCCCTCGGACGGCGTCAGCGCTCAGACGCAGGTGGGATGGCCCCAGCCCTCCGCGTTCTTGCTGATGCTCTCCCCCTTGTCATAGGCACGCCCACAGCGGCAGCGGCCCGGAAACTTGGCCTTCAGGGTGCCGCCGGACGGGCGACTCCGCCGGGCCCCCGAGGCCCCGGAACCGCCCGGCGCGGAGGAGCGCGCCCGGGGCGTGCGGGGCGCGGAGGCACGCGCCGTGGCGGGCTCCGGGTCGGGAAGCGCGGAGCCGGCGTCCGACCCCAGGGGCTCCTGGGTACGGGCGCTGTGGCTGGCGGCCCGGTCGGCGGCGTCGTTGAGGGGGTCGCCGCCCGTCCGGTGCGCGGGGGTGTAGACGAAGTCGACGTCCCGGCCGGTGAGCAGGGCGTCGATCCGGACGACGAGCTCCTTGTTGGCGACCGGGGTCCCGGCGGCGGTCTTCCAGCCCTTGCGGCGCCAGCCGGGGAGCCAGGTGGTGACGGCCTTCATGGCGTACTGCGAGTCCATCCGGATCTCCGCGGGAACCGCGGGGTCCAGGGTCTCCAGGAGCCGTTCCAGGGCAGTGAGTTCGGCCACGTTGTTGGTGGCGCGGCCGAGCGGACCCGCCTCCCAGCGCTCGACGGTGCCGTCCGCCCGGCCGATGACCCAGGCCCAGGCGGCGGGGCCGGGATTTCCCTTGGACGCGCCGTCACACGCGGCGATGATCTTCTCCAGCATCCTTCGATCCTGACACGGACGGGGGTGTGCTCGGGGCCGTCCGGGGCGCCGCCGCGGGGTCGCCTGGCCGGGTGGCGGCGGGCTCCCCGCGCCACGGGGTGTCGGCGGTTCCCCGTAGACTCGCCGTCTGCCCGCCAAGGGTGGCACCGGCCCCAGCTGACAGGAAGCGACGGACTCCATGAACCACGCGGACGGCACCGCACCGATCTACGCCCAGCTCATACGGGAGCGGGGGGACGTTCCCGGTGACGTGCGCCAGACCGCGGAGGAAGTGCTGCGGGACCTGAGCCGGTACATCAAGATCCCGCCGCCCGCGCCGCAGCAGCCGATGGGCATGGGCGCGCCCGCGGGCATGCCCGGGATGCCGGGGATGCCCGGTCAGCCGGGGATGCAGGGGCAGCCCGGTATGCAGGGTCAGCCGGGCATGGCGGGTCAGCCGGGCATGGCGGGGATGCCGGGGCAGCCCGGTATGCAGGGCCGGCCGGGTCAGCCGGGGATGCAGGGCGGCCCCGGGATGCAGGGCGCTCCGGGGATGCAGGGCGGTCAGCCGGGGCCGCAGGGTCTTCCGGGGGTTCCCGGTCAGCCGGTGCCCGGGAACCCCGGGCCTGCGGGTCCCGCCGCTCTGCCGGGTCCGGCGGGCATGCAGGGTGCGGGGCCGGTCCCCGGCCAGGGCGGCCCGGGCGGGCACGCCGGCATCGTGGCGATGCGGTCGCTGCCCCAGGGCTGAGCCCACCGGCATAAGAGCGGGGGGGCCGTGCCGGTGGACGCCGAGCGCTACGCGAACTGTCACATCTACGTCGACGCGGCCGACCCGGGGACGCTCGTCGAACGGCTCCGGCCGGCCCTGGGCGTCGCGGCCGTCACCCCGACCTCCCCTGACCTGGTCTTCGGGCCGCTCCTGGTGACGGGCGCCTCCAACGACTACGCGACCGGCGCCCGCGCCCACCCCGACGACTTTCTGGAATGGCCGGTCGTGCCGGAGTGCGACGCCGTGCCGGGCGCCGCGCCGGCCGAGACGGTCGAGGCCGTGAGCGCGCTGCTGCGGTGTCTCTGGAACCGCGGCTACGCGGCCCTCGCCACGTGCGACTTCGAGGACGAGCTGCCCTGCGCCGGGGGCGCCACGCGGCACCCGCCTCCGACCCGCCCGAGCCGTGGCCCCGGCACGCTCGCCGGGCGCGCGGTCCGCCGGGTCATCCGATCGGTCGACCCCCGGGTCCGCCGGAGGGGCCGGCGGACGTGACCGGCCGGGCAAGGGGGGCGGGCCCCGGCAGCACGGAGGATCGGGGGACGGGAGGGGCCGGTTCGCCCGGTGTCCTCCTCCTGTCCCGCACCGAGGAGCCCGAGATGACGAAGATCCGCCGTCCGTCCCGCACCGCCCGCGCCGTGCTGCCCGCGGCCGTCGCCGCGGTCCTGCTCGCGGGATGCGCGGAGGCGGCCGAGACTCCCGCCGCCGGGGCGGCCGCGCCGACGAGCCCCACGGTCACCGTCCCTCCCCCGACGTCCACCGGGCCCGCGCCGTCGGGCACGAAGGGGGCCACCGCCGTCGCACCGGCGGCGGGCACGCTCCTCGTCGCCGACTTCGGGTCGGACACCGTGACGTTCGTGGACCCCGCCCGGGGCTCCACCGGCTCGGTGCGGGTGGGGACGGCGCCGTACGGGCTCGCGCTCGGGAAGGACGGGCGGGCCTGGGTCGCGACCGCCGAGGGCGTCGCCGTCGTCGACACCGCCGGCCGGCGGCGCCTGGCGCTCGTCCCGTACCGGACGGACACCGGCCCCGTGACCACGGGCGAGTACCGGGGCGGCGGGATGGGCATCGCGCTGGCGCCCGACGGCAAGCGGGCGTACGTCGGCGTGAACGTCCCCGGCGGCAACGGCACCCTGGAGGTGATCGACACCGCGTCCCTGAAGGTGGTGGACGTGGTGGAGGTGGGGCGCCGGCCGTTCGACGTCGACGTGAGCCGGGACGGCTCCGCCGTGTACGCGACGAACCACGACTCCTTCGACGTGACCGTCGTCGACGCGGACTCGCTCGGCACCCGGCGCGTCGAGGTCGCCCCGTACGGCACCGAGGGCGGGCTCGGCTCCTGGCTGAAGCCGCACTACACGGCCGTGCGCCCCTCGGACGGGAAGCTGCTGCTGCCGTTCGAGGGCGAGCGGCTGGCCGTCGTCGACCCGGCCACCGGACGGGTCGAGATCGAGTCCATGACGGCGAACACGCATCAGCACGGGGCGACCGTGACGCCGGACGGGACGCTCCTCGCCGTCGGCACCGGCCCGATCGACCCGGACGAGGACCGCGGCCCGTCGCTCACCGTGCGGTCGCCCGGGGGCGCCGAGCGGGTCTACCCGCTCGACGGGCCGCACGAGGACGTGGCCGTCTCGGAGGACGGCCGCACCGCCTATGTCACCGGCGGCTTCACGCGGGACGGCTACTGGGACGGGATCAGCGTCGTCGACCTCGGCTCGGGCGAGGTGACGCGCCTCGCGGCCGGCTCACGGCCGCTGGGCGTCGTCGTCCTCTAGGTCGTTTCTTTCGGATCAGGCCGGATCAGGGAGCGGCGTCTGGTGCGTGCGCTCGCAAGGCGGAGGAGGGAGCCAACGCGGAGCGTTGGCGACCGACGACAACGCCGCGAGCGTGCGTGCCAGGCGTCGCGAGCCCGGCATGATCCGAAAGAGACGGCCTAGGCACGGGGAGGGAACCGGGGCCGCTCCGCCGTCACCAGCCACGCCGTGCTCAGCAGCCGGACTCCGCCCGGGGTCTCGTGCGCGCGGAGGTGCTCGGTGAGGGCGGTGCGGGCGCGGGCGCGGGTGGGCTCGTCGGCCTGGTCCATCAGGTGGCGGCCCGGGCCCGTGGCCAGGAGGAAGTCGGCGGCGTCGGCGGCGTCCCGGCCCCAGGTGCCGTACGCCCGCGTCTCCTCGACCGCGATGCCGGTGAACCCGGCGGCGGCGAGGAGCGCGCGGACGGCGTCCGGGTCGGCGAGGGAGAACATGCCGGGGACGCCCGGCCGGCCGAAGTCGCCGACGGGCAGGATGCCGCGCAGGGAGGTCATGGCCGTCACCCAGCCGTTGAGCCCGGGGTCGGACGGGCAGACGAGGGCGAGCCGTCCGCCGGGCCGCAGGGCGCGGCCGATGTGGGCGAAGGCGGCCTCGGGGTCCTCGAAGAACATGGCGCTGTACCGGCTGATCGCCGCGTCGAAGGTGCCCTCGTCGTAGGGGTGCGTCTGGGCGTCGCCGCGGGTGAAGGTGACGTTGTCGACGCCTTCGGCGGCGGCGCGGGCGCGGGCCTCGGCGAGCATCGGGGCGGAGAGGTCGAGGCCGAGCGCGTGGCCGCGCGGGGCACGGCGGGCGGCGAGCCGGGTGGTCTGTCCGGCGCCGCAGCCGAAGTCCAGGGTGCGGTGCGCGCCGGTGATGCCGGCGGCATCGAGCAGCGGGGTGTTGAAGCCGTCGTTGACGGCGTTCCAGCGGTCCTGGTGGCGGGCCCAGTGGGCGCCCTCGGGGCCGTTCCAGGCCTGGTCCTGCGCGGTGTTCACGATGGTGGTCACGACCGCCTCCTCGCACGAAGGGAAGTATGGGCACGCGCCCATTCCCGAACAGTATGGGCGTGTGCCCATACCGGCAATCACGTTTACCATCCAGGCAGTCGGATCCGGCCGGGGTCCGGGGAGAGGGAGACGGGCCCATGTCACCGCGCGGAGTGGCGACGCCGGACGTGCGCGAGCGGCTGTTCGCGGCGGCCGAGCGGGTCGTCGAAAGGGATGGACCGGGTGCGCTCACCAGCCGTTCCGTGACGACCGAGGCGGGCTGCGCGAAGGGGCTGCTGCACGCCCACTTCTCGGGCTTCGACGAGTTCGTGGCCGAGCTGTGCCTGGACCGCTTCGCCCGTACGGCGGCGAAGGCCCGGGCGCTGGCCGGGGCGGTCGGCCAGGGCACCGTCGGCGGGAACCTCGACGCCGTCGTCCTCGCGCTCTTCGACGCGGGAGGCCCGGCGGTCTCCGGCCTCGCCATGGCCCGTCCCGCCGCCGCGCTCCGGATCCGCGAGGCGCTGGCCGCCGGCGCGCCGGGGTTCTCGGCGATCGAGGAGGCCGTCGCCGGCTATCTGGAGGCCGAGCGCGGGCTGGGCCGGGTCCCGGCCGGCCTGGACCCGGCCGGCGCGGCCCTCGCCCTCGTCGGCACCAGCCACCACCTGTTGATGACCACCTGGCCCGGCTCCCCCGACCCCCGCCCGGCGGTCCGGCGGCTGCTGGCCACGCTGGTGCCGGAGGTCTAGGCCGCCTCTTCCGGATCATGCCGGGCTCGCGACGCCTGGCACGCACCCTCGCCGCGTTGTCGTCGGTCGCCGACGCTCCGCGTCGACTCCCTCCTCCGCCTTGCGAGCGCACGCACCAGACGCCGCTCCCTGATCCGGCCTGATCCGAAAGAAACGACCTAGGCCCGGGTTCCGCGGCGGGACCGGGCCCGCTCGACGAACGTCCGGAAATCGACCATGCCGTCGGACGGCAGCGCCGCGCGGGCCCTGGCGGACCATGCCGAGGGGCGATACCGCCGCAATGGCGTTAGAAAGGGTGAACAACGGATAGTCGGTGAAAAAGTGCCCTATGTGCCCGTGCGGTCATAGGCGGCGACACTTCGCACGCTCATACGGAAGGCGGCAAGCGTGACGCGACCGAGGATTCTCGTGGTGGGCGCCGGTTTCGCCGGAGTGGGCTGTGTGAAGCGGCTCGAACGGCGGCTGACCGAGCGGGAGGCGCGGATCACGCTGCTCTCCCCCTTCTCGTACCAGCTCTACCTGCCGCTGCTCCCCCAGGTGGCGGCGGGCGTCCTGACCCCGCAGTCGGTGGCGCTGTCGCTGCGGCGCAGCCAGAAGCACCGGACCCGGATCATGCCGGGCGGCGCGGTGGGCGTGGACACGGCGGCGAAGGCCGTGGTGGTGCGGACGATCTCCGGGGAGTACGAGGTCGAGCCGTACGACCATCTGGTCCTCGCGCCCGGCAGCGTCACCCGGACCTTCGACATCCCGGGGCTCGCCGACCACGCCCGGGGCATGAAGACGCTGGCCGAGGCGGTGTACATCCGCGACCACGTCATCGCCCAGCTGGACCTGGCCGACGCCAGCGACGACGAGGCCGAGCGGGCCGCGCGGCTCCAGTTCGTGGTGGTCGGCGGCGGGTACGCGGGCACCGAGACGGCGGCCTGCCTCCAGCTGCTCACCCACAACGCGGTCAAGCGGTACCCGCGGCTCGACCCGGCGCTCATCAAGTGGCACCTGGTGGACATCGCGCCCCGGCTGATGCCCGAGCTCGGCGAGAAGCTCGGCGCGGCCGCCATGGACATCCTCACCAAGCGGGGCATCCAGGTCTCGCTGGGCGTGTCGGTGGCCTCGGTGGACGACGAGACCGTCACCCTCACGGACGGCAGGGTGCTGCCCTGCCGCACCCTCATCTGGACGGCCGGCGTGGCCGCGAGCCCGCTCGTCGCGACGGTCGGCGCCGAGACCGTCCGCGGCCGGCTGGTCACGACGCCGGAGATGCGGGTGCCGGGGCTCGACGGGGTGTGGGCGCTCGGCGACGCAGCGGCGGTGCCGGACCTGGCGAAGGGCGAGGAGGGCGCGATCTGCCCGCCGACGGCCCAGCACGCCATGCGCCAGGGCAAGACGCTCGCCGACAACCTGGTGGCGACCCTGCGCGGCCAGTCGACGCACCCGTACACGCACAAGGACCTGGGTCTGGTGGTGGACCTGGGCGGGATGGACGGGGTGTCGAAGCCGCTGGGCGTGGAGCTGCACGGGCCGGCGGCGCAGGCGGTGGCGCGCGGCTACCACTGGGCGGCGCTGCGGACCAATGTGGCGAAGACCCGGGTGATGACGAACTGGCTGCTGAACGCGGTGGCCGGGGACGACTACGTACGCACCGGGTTCCTCGCCTCGAAGGCGGGGACGCTGCGCGACTTCGAGTACACCGACGCCTATCTGACGCCGGACCAGGTGCGGCTGCACACCGGCCCGTTCCGGGGCGCGGTCGGCTGACCCCGCTCCCCGCCCGCCCGGCCGGCCCCCGGACCCCCGCGCTCAGCGGGCGAGTGCGGGGGCCGGTCCCATGACGACGACGGGTTCGGCGGCCGGGTCGAGGCTGATCAGCAGGGTGCGCAGGTCGTCGCGGTCGAGTGCGACGCACGCCTGGGTGGGGCCGCCGTGGTCGACGTGGATCCAGACGCCGCCGCCCTTGTCCGCGCCGAGCGGGCGCTCCTTGTCGAGGGGGGTGCGGCCGGGGACGCGGTTGTAGTCGATGGCGATGACGTGGTCGAAGGAGCCTTCGAGGGATTCGCCGTGGAAGCCGGTGCCGCTGATGGCGAACTCGGGGTCCTCGTCGTACGGGAGGCGGGCGCCCGGGTCCGGCAGCCGGCCGCCGGCGTCGCCGATGCGGTAGACGCCGATGGGGGTGCGCAGGTCGCCAGCGGAGTGGTCGGTGGTCCAGCCCTTGAGCGCGTTGTGCGCGGGCCAGGGACCGCCTGCCTCGTACCACCGGCCGCCGGGGGCGCGCTGGTGGAGGACGACGGTGGCGGTGTTGCTGTTCTCGGTGGCGCCGGTGACGACCAGGGCCTGGGTGGTGCCGTCGGGGATCCGGGCCTGGGTGAGCGGGCCGATGCCGGGGATGCGGACGGGGCCGGCGGGGCGGGCGTCGGTGGCCTCGGGGGCCGTGGCCTTCGCGGCGGCGGAGGGCCGGGCGGGCGTCGTCGGCGGGGTGGCGGTCGGTTCGGGGTGCGCGCAGCCGGTGAGCAGCAGGGCCGCGCACAGGGTGCCGGCGCCGAGGAGCGCGGGGGCGCCCTTGCGGACGAAGGCGGGCATGGGAAGGCATCCTCCTGGCCGGGGGCAGTGCAGCGATCCGTACCCGCTGGGCGGGCGGCGCTGCGCGGGAGGGCGGCGGCCCACCCGTACGGCGGAGCGGGCGGTGCGGCTATGCGGTTGACCGGCGGGCGGTGGGTGCGATGGGGTGCGGCAATGAGCGATCTTGAGGGGTACGGGCAGCTGCGGGTGGTCCCGGCGGCGGGCGAGCGGGAGCTGGCCGACTGGCGGGCGGTGCACAACGCGATCATCCCGACGGCGGTGCTGTCGGCGGACGAGGTGCGGGAGCGGGCCGGGCGGAACCGGCTGGACGTGGCCTACCTGGGCGGGGTGGCGGTGGGGTGTTCCACCGTGCGTCCGCCGGACGAGGAGACGCCGGCGGCGACGGTCATCGCGCGGATCCTGCCGGAGTACCGGCGGCGGGGCTTCGGGACGGCGCTGTACGAGCAGGGCCTGGCGCACGCCCGGACGCTGAGCGGCGCGGGGGTCGAGACGGTGGTGCTGGCGTCGAACGAGGAGGGGTTGCGGTTCGCGCTGGCGCGCGGCTTCACGGAGGTGGAGCGGTATGTGCTGCCGGGCGACACGATCCCGTTCGTGACCCTGCGGCTCGGCTGATCCACCGTACGGCACACGAGATCTGACGTCTCGTCAGATCATCGCGTCACGGGTCTGGGAACCTCGCTCCCCCGGCGCTACCCTCCGCGCATGATACGGACGGTGGTGTGGGGAACCGGAAATGTCGGGCGGGCGGCCATCCGGGCCGTGGACGCCCATCCCGGGCTCGAACTCGCGGCGGTCCTGGTCTCCGACCCGGCGAAGGTGGGCCGGGACGCGGGGGCCCTCGCGGGGCTCGGGCACGAACTGGGCGTGGCCGCCACCGACGACGTCGGTGCGGTGCTCGGCGCGCGGCCGGGCGCGGTGGTGTACGCGGCCTCGGGCGACGTGCGGCCGGACGGGGCACTGGAGGACGTGGTGCGGGCGGTCGCGGCGGGCGCGGTGGTGGTGACGCCGTCGCTGTACCCGCTGTACGACCCGCGCAACGCGCCGCCGGAGTTCCGCGACCCGGTGCTCGCGGCGGTGGCCGCGGGCGGCGGGTCGCTCTTCGCCTCCGGGGTGGACCCCGGCTGGGGCAACGACGTGCTGCCGCTGCTGGTCAGCGGGCTCGGCACGACGGTGGACGCGGTCCGCTGCCAGGAGATCTTCGACTACTCGACGTACGAGCAGGAGTTCTCCGTACGCGAGCTGATCGGGATGGGCAAGCCGCTCGCCTACGAGCCGCCGATGCTCTACCCGTCGGTGCCGACGATGGTGTGGGGCGGGCAGATCCGGCTGATGGCGCGGGCGCTCGGCGCCGAGGTGGAGGAGATCCGCGAGACGGTGGACCGGCGCCCGCTGGAGGCGACGGTGAAGACGCGGACGATGGGCGTCTTCGAGGAGGGCACGCAGGGCGCGGTCCGCTTCGAGGTGCAGGGGATCGTCGGCGGCGAGCCGCGGATCGTGATCGAGCACGTGACCCGGATCCATCCGTCCTGCGCGCCGGACTGGCCGGTGCCGCCGGACGGCGCCGGGGCGCACCGGGTGATCGTCGAGGGCCGGCCGCGGATCGAGGTGACGGTGGCGGCCATCGACGAGGGCGAGAACCGGGCGGCCGGCGGGAACGCGACGGCGGTCGGGCGCCTGGTCGGGGCGATCGACTGGCTGGTGGCGGCGGAGCCGGGGCTCTACGACGCGCTGGACGTGCCGATACGGCCGGCGATGGGGAAGCTGGGAAGGAGACCGCGGTGATCATCGACATCCCGGAGGGGCAGGAGCCGATCGGGTACGTGTGGGGCGACATGGTCCCGGAGATCGGGACGGCGGCGGCGAACTTCTCGCTGTCGGTGTACGCCCATACGACCCTGGGGCTGCGCGAGTTCGAGGCGGCGCGGCTGCGGATCGCGCAGATCAACGGCTGCGGCTTCTGCCTGGACTGGCGGACGGACCGGGACGGCGTGAAGGTCGAGGAGGGCTTCGACGCGGTGGTCGCGGCCTGGCGGACGACGGAGGTGTCCGACTCCTTCGACGCGCGGACGCGGCTGGCCGCGGAGTACGCGGAGCGGTACGCGCTCGACCACCACGGCCTGGACGAGGAGTTCTGGTCGCGGATGACGGCCCACTACAGCCAGGCGGAGATCGTGGAGCTGACGATGAGCCTGGGCTCGTGGCTGGCCTTCGGGCGGCTGAACCGGGTGCTGGGGCTCGACGAGGTGTGCGTGCTGCCGACGGGCTGAGCCCGTCGGGTCGTCAGGGGCCGGCCGGTTCTCGAACCGGCCGGCCTTCGCGCGTGTCCGGTCACGCTCAGAAGTCCTCGGCGATGATGCGCTCGATGTTGCGCTCGGCGAGGGCGGTGATGGTGACGAAGGGGTTGACGCTGGTGTTGCCGGGGATGAGGGCGCCGTCGATGACGTAGAGGCCCCGGTAGCCGTGGAGGCGGCCGTGGTTGTCGGTGGCCCGGTCCAGGACGGCGCCGCCGAGCGGGTGGTAGGTGAGGTGGTCGCCCCAGATCTTGTAGGTGCCGAAGAGGTCGGTGCGGTAGATCGTCCCCTCCTTGGCGTTGATCTTGTCGAAGATGGACTTCGCCATGTCGATGGACGCCTGCTTCCAGGACCGGTCCCAGCTGAGCTCGACCCGGCCGGTGGCCGCGTTCCAGGTGAACTCGGCGCGGTGCGGGGTCCGGGTGATGGAGAGGTAGAAGGAGGCGTAGGTCTCGATGCCGGTGGGCAGCGGGGCGACCTCGGCGAAGGCCCCGCCGGCGTCCCAGTTGTCGATGCCGGCGGTGGGCATGGCGGACTGGAGCGTGCCGGTCGGGTCCCACATGTGGTTGGCCCGGCCGCACATGACGTTGCCGTTGTCGCCCCAGCCCTTGCCGATGTGCTCGTTGAGGGCGGGCAGGGCGCCGGTGGCCTTGAGGCGGGTCAGGAGCTTGCTGGTGCCGACGCTGCCGGCGGCGAAGAAGACCCGGTCGGCGCGGACGGTCTTGGTGGCGAGGACGGCGCCGGTGGTGTCGATCTGGTCGATGGCGACCGTGTAGCCGCCGGCGGCTGCCGGGGTGACCGAGGTGACCCGGTGGAGGGCGGAGACGGTGACCCGGCCGGTGGCGGCGGCCTGGGCGAGATACGTCTTCTGGAGGCTCTTCTTGCCGTGGTTGTTGCCGTAGATGACCTCGCCCTCCAGGGCGGACTTCGGTACGGCTCCGGCCGCCTCCTGCTTCATGTAGTCCCAGTCGTAGACGTTGGGCACGAAGACGAAGGGGAAGCCGGAGCGCTGGGCGTGCTTGCGGCCCACCCGCGCGTACTGGTAGCAGGCGGCGTTCTCCCACCAGGCCTCGTCGACGGAGGTGACGCCGAGGCCCGCGTTGGCGCGCGGGTAGTAGGTGGCGTACATCTCGGCCGGGTCGACGGTGGGGAGGATGGCCGGGAAGCGCTCGCGGCGCGGGGTGACGGCCATGCCGCCGTTGACCAGGGAGCCGCCGCCGATGCCGCGTCCCTGGTAGACGGTGATGCCGGCGAAGTCCTCGGCGTCGAGGATGCCGGTGTGCCGGGGCACGTCCTTGTCGAGGGGGAAGCCGAGGAACTGGCTCAGCGGCTGCTTGGTGCGGGTGCGCAGCCAGAAGGAGCGGTAGTCGGGCTTGGTGGTGTTGGCGAAGACCTTGCCGTCGGGGCCGGTGGTGTCCCAGGCCAGGCCCATCTCGATCATGTGGACGTCGACGCCGGCGCGGGCGAGGCGGAGGGCGGCGACGGAGCCGCCGTACCCGGTGCCGACGACGAGCGCGCGGACGTGGGAGCCGTCGGGGACGGGGCAGACGTTCAGCCCGGGGACCTCGGCGCGGGCCGGGGCGGCGAGACCGCCCGCGAGGGCGGCGGCGCCGAGAACGGAACCTGTTCCGGTCAGGAAGCGGCGGCGGTCGATTCCGTGCAGTCCCTGGGCGGACAGGGGGCGTTCACTCATGTGATCTTCCTCACTCGTGAGCGAATGGGAACACGTTCTACGACCGTCCGCCGAGGAAGTCACGAGAAACCGCCGGGTAACTTAGGCCGAATACGCCCCCTTGATCCCCGCGGCGACGTACTCCGCGTGGGCGCGTGCCGCCGGCAGCCGATCCGCCCAGGAGCCGTACTCCCCCGCCAGATACTGGGCTCGGGCGGCCTCCAGCGGCGCCCGGTGCTCCGTCGGCAGCCGCGGCAGCAGCAGGGCCGCGGCCTCGTCCTTGGAAAGGATCCGGCCGGTGCGCAGGGTGGTGTGGATCCGGGCGAGGGTGAGCAGGACGTTGCGGGTGTCGCCGTCGAGGTCGGCCAGCAGGCCGGGGACGCCCTCGACGATCGCGGCCCGCAGGTCGGCCTCCGGCACCGGGTCGAAGAGCTCGCTCGGGCGCGGGCCGTACAGGGAGACGTCGCCGTTCCGGGCCATGGTGAGCAGCGGCGCCAGGTCGGGGCAGGGCGCGGGGGCGGG
This sequence comes from Streptomyces roseofulvus, assembly GCF_039534915.1. NCBI lineage: Bacteria > Bacillati > Actinomycetota > Actinomycetes > Kitasatosporales > Streptomycetaceae > Streptomyces > Streptomyces roseofulvus. The sequence goes on from NZ_BAAAWE010000001.1 coordinate 894,987, forward strand.
GGTGAGGCCGGCCTCGAAGTCGTCGCGGAGCCATTCGCCGTAGAGGTACTCGCAGACCGGCGGGTACCGCCAGGGGCGGACGTCGGCGTGGACGACCAGGCTCAGCTCGACGGGCCGGGCCGGGCCCCGGTACGCCCGGACGCCGGAGACGGCGAGCAGGCCGTCGGTGAGGGCCCGCCGCTCGGCCTCGGTGGTGTGCCGGGTCAGGACGACGAGGACGTCGACGTCGCTGGTGGGCCGCAGCCCGCCGAGGACGGCGGAGCCGTGCGCGCAGGCGGCCCGGACGGCCTCGTCCCCGAGGGTCTCGCGGATGATCCGGACGACGTCGTGGGCCTGTGCGGCGCCGGCGTCGGGCGGGCCGGGGGCGTGGGACACGGGGGCTCCTGGGCGGGTGGGTGGCGGACGGGGAGTCCGTCACCGTACCGGAGGGGCCGGGGCCGAACCGGTTGGTTTCCGGCTCGCGGGCGGAGGAGGGGGGAGGTCGACGCCCGCGAGCCGGTGTTCGGGGGCGCCGTCAGGCGCGGGCCGGGAGCGGCGCGGACTCGCGCGAGCTGCCGGTGGCCAGGGCGGGTTCGGCGCGGACCGGGCCTTCGAGGAGCCGGCGGAGGAGGGCGGTGCGGCGGGCCGGGTCGTCGCCGTCGTTCTCGGCGAGGAGGGCGGCGAGGACGGCGATGCGGGCCTGGCCGGCGCGGAGGGTGCCGGTGAGCAGGCCGCCCGCGGCCACCAGGTCGACGGCGCCGCCGCCGGTGTAGATCTCGGCGAGCGGGCCGGCCGGGACGCGGGTGGTGACGGCGACGAGGACGCCCTGGGCGGTGGCCTCCGCCACTGCCTCGGCGATCTCCGGGGTGGCGTTCCCGGCGCCGGTGGCGACGAGGACGATGCCGCGGGCCCCGGCGGCGAGGGCGGCGTCGAAGTGCAGCCGGTCGCCGTCGGTGTGGTGGAAGACGACGTCCACGCGGGGCAGCGCGCCGCGGCCGGCCTCCGGGTCGGCGGTGCGGGCGGCGTCCGGCAGCGGGAGGACGGCCGGGCGGTCGGGCAGCCGCTCGACGTCGACGCGGGAGAAGCCGACCCGGCCCAGGCGCTCGGCCGAGGGGTCGGAGAAGGCGTCGGCGGCGAGGGTCTGGGTCTTCACCGTGCCGCGGGCCGCGTGCACGCGGCCGTCGAAGACGACCAGGACGCCGAGGTCGCGGACGGTGGCGGCGACCTGGAGGGCGTCGTACAGATTGCCCGGGCCGTCGCCGTCGCCGGTGCCGAAGGGGCGCTGGGCGCCGGTGAGGACGACCGGGCGGGGGTCGGCGTGGTGGAGGTCCAGGAGGAAGGCGGTCTCCTCCAGGGTGTCGGTGCCGTGGGTGACGACGACGCCGTCGACCCCGGGGTCCGCCAGGGTCTCGTGCACCGTGCGGAGCAGCACGAGCTGGTGGGCCGCGGTCAGGAGCGAGCTGTTGACGTTGAAGAGGTCGCGGACCTCGACGGTCACGCCCTCGGGGAGCGGGGCGGTGGCCAGCACGTCGTCGCCGGAGGCGTCGGCGGCGTAGCCGGTGCCCTGCCAGCGGCTGGCGATCGTGCCGCCGGTGCTGATGACGACGATCCGGCGCGGGGTTCCGTCGTTGGTCCGCTGCATGTCCGCCGCCTCTCGCTGCTCTGGTGCCGTGCCGGCCCTGGCACGGCTCGTGATGGGCGTCGGCAACCCTAGACCAAAAGGATGAGCAGGCGATTGCGGATAGTGGTGCAGGAATGTTTCACCGTGGCAGATAATTGCGCCATGGACCGAATCGATCTCCACATCTTGCGCGAGCTCCAGCAGGACGGCCGGCTGAGCAACCAGGAGCTGGCCCAGCGGGTCGGCCTGAGCCCCTCCCCCTGTCTGCGCCGGGTGCGCCAGCTGGAGCAGGACGGGGTGATCAGGGGCTATCGGGCGGTCATCGACCCGGAGGCGGTCGGGCGGGGCTTCGAGGTGCTGGTCTCGGTCGAGGTGAAGCGGGACCGGGAGACGGTGGAGGCGTTCGAGGAGGCGCTCCAGTCGATCCCGGACGTGATCGAGGCGTACCGGCTCTTCGGCAGCCCGGGGTGCCTGCTGCGGATCGCGGTGGCGGACCTGTCGGCGTACGAGCGGCTGTGGATCGAGCAGCTGACCGCGCTGGCCGGGGTCACCGAGGTGAACTCGCAGATCATCATGAAGCGGATCAAGGAGCCGAAGGGGATGCCGGTGGACGTCCGGGGCGCCTGAGGCCGAAGTGATGCGACTCGCCGTCAGAGGATCGTCCAGTATGCGAGAACGTCACCGAATGGCTCTTTGTCCGTAACACGACAACCACCCCCTCCGTGCGACTCTCCCGGATGACACGCAGTCAACACGCGTAGAGCGCCGCCCCCCCCTGAGCCCGGGGGACGGCGCTCCCCCGCGTGCCGTCCCCGGAAAGGGCCCCCCATGTCGGTTGCACGGATACGCAGGTGGAAGGTCTGGGCGGCGGTCTCCGCCGCCGTCGTCGGACTGGCGCTCCCCACGCTCACGGCGGCGCCCGCCGCCGCGACCACGAACGCCTACGACACCACGTACTACAAGAACGCGGTCGGCAAGACCGGTACGAGCCTCAAGTCGGCGCTGCACACCATCATCAGCAGCCAGAGCAAGATCTCGTACGACGCGGTCTGGAACGCGCTGAAGGTCACCGACCAGGACCCGAACAACACCAACAACGTCATCCTGCTGTACAGCGGCGTCTCGCGCAGCAAGTCCCTCAGCGGCGGCGACGTCGGCGACTGGAACCGCGAGCACGTGTGGGCCCAGTCCCACGGCAGCTTCGGCACCTCGGCCGGCCCGGGCACGGACCTGCACCACCTGCGCGCCTGCGACGTCCAGGTCAACAGCATCCGCGGCAACAAGGACTGGGACTTCGGCGGCAGCGCCGTCAGCGGCGCCTCCGGCAGCTACACCGACTCCAACTCCTTCGAGCCGCGCAACGCCGACAAGGGCGACGTGGCCCGGATGATCCTCTACATGGCCGTCCGCTACGAGGGCGACGACGCCTGGGCCGACCTGGAGCCCAACGAGTCGACCACCAACGGCAGCGTCCCCTGGCACGGCCGCCTCTCGGTCCTCAAGCAGTGGAACGAGCAGGACCCGCCGAGCGCCTTCGAGGAGCGCCGCAACGACATCATCTTCAACTCCTACCAGGGCAACCGGAACCCGTTCATCGACCACCCGGAGTGGGTCGAGGCGATCTGGTAGCAGCGCGCCCCGGGCCCCGGCCGCACCCCCGTTTTGGATTGTCGGAGGATCATCAATACGATCCGCCGATGATCACGAGAAAACGGCTGGCGACCGGGGCCTGCGCACTGCTCGTCGCCCTGACCGCCGCGCTGCTGCCGACGAGCGCGGCCGCCGACGAACCGGCGAAGGAATCCCCCAAGGTCGAGCTGGTCCTCGACGTCAGCGGCTCCATGCGGGCCAAGGACATCGACGGCAAGTCCCGGATGAGCGCGGCCAAGCAGGCGTTCAACGAGGTCCTGGACGCGGTGCCGGAAGAGGTCCGGCTCGGCATCCGCACGCTCGGCGCCGACTACCCCGGCAACGACCGCAAGCGCGGCTGCAAGGACACCCGCCAGCTGTACCCGGTCGGCCCGCTCGACCGGACCGAGGCCAAGACGGCCGTCGCCACCCTCGCCCCCACGGGGTGGACTCCGATCGGCCCGGCGCTGACCGAGGCCGCCAAGGACCTCGGCGAGGACGGCGCGACCAAACGAATCGTCCTCATCACCGACGGCGAGGACACCTGCGGCGTCGACCCGTGCCAGATCGCCCGCGAGATCGCCGCCAAGGGCATCCACCTCGTGATCGACACCCTCGGCCTGGTGCCGGACGCCAAGACCCGGCAGCAGCTCACCTGCATCGCCGAGGCCACCGGCGGCACCTACACCTCCGTGCACCGCACCGAGGACCTCTCCCGCCGGGTACGCCAGTTGGTGGACCGCGCGGCCGACCCGGTGGTCACCCCGGTCGCCACCGAGGGCACCGGGCAGTGCGCGGACGCCCCGCAGCTCAAGCCCGGGCTCTACACGGACCGCGAGTCCTTCGGCGAGCACCGCTGGTACAAGGTCGACCTGCTGCCCGGGCAGGAACTGCGCGCGTCCGTCAGCGTCTCCGCCGACCGGGCCGTGAACAACGACTACGGCGTGCTGCTGCGGGCCGTCACCCGGAGCGGGCGGGAGATCGCCCGCGGCTCCGAGGCCGGCGACGGGCGCACCGACGTGATCTCGACCGGCCTGCGCTACCCGAAGCCGGAGATCGAGGACGCGGACGAGGACGGCGACGGCAAGCCGGCCGCCGAGACCGTCTGCCTCCAGGTCAGCAACTCCTTCTCCGCTCCCCCGGCCGTGAAGACCACGCCCGGCATGCCGATCGAACTGGCCGTGGACATCGTCGACGGCCCGGCGGGCGCCTCGGACGTGGCCTCCTTCGGGCTCGGCCGCGGCTGGTGGCTGCTCGGCGCGCTGGTGCTCGCCGGCTTCCTCGCCGGCCTGATCTGGGGCTGGCTGTCCCGCTGGCGCGTCGCCGTCTGGAGGACCCACTGATGCGTACCGTACGGATGCTCGCGGCGGCCGCGCTGGCCGGCGCCGCTCTGCTGGGCCCCGCCGCGCCGGGCGCCCTCGCCGACACGCCCACCCCGTCGGCCTCGGCCGGCGAGGAGGCGGGCCCCACGGAGGCCGGCACGACCTTCCGTACCGCCGCCGCCTTCCGGCCCGGCCAGGAGGCCACCGCACAGGCGGCCACGGGTGACTACCTGTACTGGGTCTTCCCCGCGGACACCGGCGAACGGCCCACCGTGAAGGCGACGGTGACGCTGCCGGAGAGCGCGCTCCGGCACGGCCCGGCGACCTGGCGGGTGGACGTCTACGACGGGCTGCGGCGCCGCCAGCCGTGCATGTACGGGACCCAGTCCCGTACCGCGGCCGAGGAGGCCGGTTCGGTGGAACTCGCCTGTGTGCTGCGGCCGGTGCGGGCCTCAGCCGACGCCTGGGCGAACGACCCGCTGCCGGGCAGCTACTACGTCCGGCTGACCGTCACCGGGCTGCCGGAGGAGGACCTGGGGCAGCCGTTCTCGGCCCGCGTCGGCGTGGACGTCTCCGACCGGGGCGGCGCGTACGCCACCGACGGCGCGCTCGCCGCGCCGCTGGTGCCCGGCGCGACCACGGCCGAACTGGCCGAGGCCGAGGAGGCCGCGGGCCGGCGGACCGCGGTGGAGGCCGCCGCGCCGGAGGGCGGCTGGTCCTCCGGCTGGTGGTCGGACCGCTGGATCTGGACCGCGGCCGGCGGCGTCCTCGCCGCGCTCGCGGGCATCGGCGGCTACGCCCTGACCAGGGGCTCGGGCCGCCCGCCGCGGGTGCCGCCCGCCGCCTGACCCACCGTCCGGAAGCCCCCGTCGCACGCGCGGCGGGGGCTTCCGCGTGCCCGCGCGCAGGAGGCGCTTTACAGTTCGTGTCGCGAACTATATGGTTCGTGACACGAACTACCGGCGTCGGGGTGCCGTCGTCGGACCACTTCCGAAGGGAACACGGACATGAACGCGATCGTCACCGTCATCGGCGGGGGTTACGGCGGCTCGACCCTGGCCAAGGCACTGGAAGCGGACACCGAGGCCGGCGTCGAGGTCGTCCTCGTCGACCCCAAGGACGCCTTCGTGCACGCCGCCGGCTCCCTCCGGGCCCTCGTCCGGCCGGACTGGGCGGACCACGTCTTCTTCCCGTACGACCGGCTGCTCACCCGGGGCCGGGTGATCCGCGACCGCGCCGCCTCGGTCGACACCCGGGGCGTCACCCTCGCCTCCGGCGAGCGCGTCGACGCCGACTACGTGGTCGTCGCCACCGGCTCCGCCTACCCGTACCCCGCCAAGTTCGACACCGACTCCTCCGCGGAGGCCCTGGACCGGCTGCGCGCCACCCACGAGGAGCTGGCCCGCGCCGACCACGTGCTCGTCAGCGGCGCGGGACCGGTCGGCCTCGAACTCGCCGGCGAGATCCGGTCCGTCTGGCCCGACAAGCGGATCACCCTGGTCGACCCGCGCGAGGGACTGCTCCCCGGCTTCGCCCCCGAACTCCGCGACGACCTCGCCCGGCAGCTCGACGAGCTGAAGGTGGAGGTTCGGCTCGGCGTGACGCTCACCGAGGAGCCGCCGGCCGGCCCCGGCCGCGCGGGCACCTTCACCGTGGGGACCTCCGACGGCGGCGCGCTCACCGCCGACATCTGGTTCCGCGCCCACGGCGGCGCCGTCCACCAGGGCTTCCTCTCCCCCGCCCTGACCGGCGCCCTCACGGCGCGCGGGCGGCTCCGCGTCGACGGGCACCTGCGGGTGGAGGGCCAGGAGCGGGTCTACGCGATCGGCGACGTCACCGCGCTCGACGAGGCCAAGATGGCCGGGTACGCGATGCAGCACGCCGAGGTCGTGTCGGCCAACATCCTGGCCCAGGTGCGGGGCGGCGAGCCGGCGACCACGTACACGCCCTCCCCGATCCCGTCCGTGCTGCTGCTGCCGCTCGGACCGCTGGGCGGCGTCGGCCAGTTCCCGTCGCCGGACGGGCCGCTCGTCCTGCCGGCCGCGACGGTCTCCGCGTACAAGGGCCAGGACCTCTTCACCGGGCGGTTCGCCGAGCTGTTCGGCACCGCCGGGGCGTGACCGCCCCGCACCCGCGCGACGGTTCAGGGCCGGTCGGAGAAGACCTCCGGGACCTCGTTGTCCAGGACGACCCGGCCCAGCAGGTCGGCCAGCCGCTCCCGTTCGGGGTCGTCGAGCCCGGCGGGCAGCAGCTCGATCCGGCGGCACGCCTCCGTGTAGAACACCTCGGCGAGGCGGGCGCCCTCCCCGGTCAGGGCGACCCGCACGGCCCGCCGGTCGTCGGGATCGGCCGCGCGCTCGACGAAGCCCAGCCGCGAGGTGCGGTCCACCAGACCGGTGAGGCTGGACTTGGCGAGCCCGAGCTTGGCGCCCAGCTCGCCCATGCCGGTCGGGCCCGGCATCAGGACGCACAGCAACTGGCCCTGCTGGGGCGTCAGCCCGTAGGCGTGCGCGGCCTCCGCGTACGCGGTGTTCACCAGAAACGCGGAGCGCACCAGCGCGGCGACGACTCCGATCCGCTCACCCTCGTCCTTGGCCATACGGCCAGAATACCCTTCGTGGCACGAACCATCTGCCCTCAGGGCATCCGCCGGGCGCCCTCCAGGACCGCCTGCCGGATCCGGTGGTAGGTGCCGCAGCGGCAGATGTTGCGCAGCTCGTCGAGGTCGGCCTCGGTGACCTCGCGGCCCGCCTCCCGGGCCTTGCGGACCGCGTCGACGGCCGCCATGATCTGCCCGGGCTGGCAGAAGCCGCACTGGGCGACGTCGAGGTCGAGCCACGCCTCCTGCATCGGATGCAGCTCGGCGCCGACGGTGTCGGGCAGGCCCTCGATGGTGGTGACCTCGTCCTCGGGGGCGAGCTGCCCGACGGGGACGGCGCAGGGCGTGAACGCCTTGCCGTTGAGGTGGCTCGTACAGGCCCGGCACACGCCGACCCCGCAGCCGTACTTGGGGCCGGTGACGCCGAGGACGTCCCTGAGGACCCACAGGAGGCGGACGTCGGACTCGACCTCGGCGGTGACGGCCTTGCCGTTGAGGATGAACGTGTGCTGGGGCACGGTTGCTCCGGGGGTGTCAGAGGACGCGGTCGCGGCCGTCGGTCGGGGAGGCCGGGATCGGCGGCACGGCCGGCGTGGGCGTGAAGGCGAGCCGGGCGGTGTGGTTGACCGGGAAGACGGTCGGCATCGTGCCGGTCGCCCGGCCGTACGCGCCGGCGACGGCCGCCATCGCGGCGGCCACGGCCAGCTCGCCCGCGCCGCCGGGCGTCTCGCCGGTCGGCGGCATGACGACGATCTCCAGCTCGGGCGGGGTGTTCCACTGCCGCGTGTAGTAGTAGTTGTCCCAGCTGGACTCCAGGAAGGCGCCGTCCTTCAGGTGCAGTCCAGACGTGAGCGCGAGGGCGATGCCGTCGGAGATGCCGCCCATCATCTGCGCCTCCAGACCGCGCGGGTTGACCGCCAGGCCGACGTCGACGGCGCACACCACCCTGGTCACCCGGGGGCCGGTGTACGCGTTCGGGACCGTACGTCCGGTGGTCGCGGGCCGGCAGTCGATCTCGGCGAGCACCGCCACGTACGAGTGGTACTCGGGATGCACCGCGAGGCCCTGCCCGGTGCCGGGCTCCATCGGGCGCCCCCAGCGCCCCAGTCGGGCGACCTTGTCGAGGACGGCCCGGGCCCGGGACTCCTTCAGGAGGCGACGGCGCAGCTCGTAGGCGTCCTCGCCGAGGCGGCGGGCCAGTTCGTCGAGGACGAGCTCCTGGGCGGTGCGCACGTTGGGCGAGTAGATGTTCCGCATCGAGCCCGTGTTGTAGCCCTTGTCGGTCTCGGCGAGGAGCTGGGTGGTGACGCCGAGGTGGTAGGGGCTGATCTGGGTGAGCTGGAACATCGTCTCGGAGAAGGTGAGGTCGGCGACCGGCAGCCGGGCCGCCTCCGCCGTCAGGACCTCGCCGATGCCGTGGCCGAAGTCGGTGGCGACGGAGGTGTGCCGCTGCTCGTACGTCAGCACCTCGCCGAGCGAGTAGGTGGCGCGGACCCGCGAGGTCGCCATGGGGTGCGTACGCCCCTGCCGGAAGTCGTCGGTGCGGTGCCACATCAGCTTCACCGGCTTGCCGAGCTTCTTCGAGATCTCGGCGGCCTCGTGGGCGGCGTCGTGGAACAGCTTGCGGCCGAAGGAGCCGCCGCCCTCGGTCACGTGCACCCGCACGGCGGAGACGGGCAGGCCGAGGCGGAGCGCGATCTGCTCCTGGGCGACGATCGGCGCTTTGAGCGAGCCCCAGATCTCGGCGGAGTCCGGGCGGACGTCCGCGATGGCGCAGTTGGTCTCCAGGGCGGCGTTGCTGGCGAAGTGGAAGGTGAAGCGGGCGTCGACGGCCTTGGTGAGCAGCGGCAGCGGCGGGACGACGAGCGGGAGTTCGGCCCGGCGCAGCTCGTCCAGGACGGTGGCGTCGGTGGCGTCCTCGGCGGTGCCGGGTCCCCAGTCGACGTCGAGGGCGCGGACGGCGTCGATGCACTGGCCGAAGGTGCGGGCGCGGACGGCGACGCCGGTGGAGACGGTGACGACGTCGGTGACGCCGGGCATGGCCCGTACCGCGTCGAGGTTGGCGACGGAGCGGACGGTGCCGTTGATGGTGGGCGGGCGGCAGACCATCGTCGGCAGGGCGCCCTCGACCTGGAGGTCCATGGCGAACCGCTTGCGGCCGGTGACGGCGGCGAGCGCGTCGAGGCGGCTCCGGCCGGTGCCGATGACCCGGAAGTCCGCCCGGTCCTTGAGGGTGACGGTGACGGCGGTGTCCGCCACGGCGGCCGCCCTGACGGCGAGTTCGCCGTAGCCGAGGACGGCGCCGGCCGGGGAGAGCACGGTGCCCGCCTTGGTGGTGAGCGTGGACACGGCCTCGCCGAGGACGAGGGAGGCGGCGTGCAGCAGCCGGCCCCGGGCGACGGCGGCGGCGACCCGGATCGGGGTGTAGGTGGAGACGGTGGTGTTGGAGCCGCCGGTGAGCTGGTTGAAGAGCAGTTCGGGGCGGGCGTCGGCGAGGGTGACCCTCACCTTCTCCAGGGGCAGGTCCAGTTCCTCGGCGATGAGCATCGCGGAGGAGGTGGTGACGCCCTGGCCGACCTCGGCGCGCGGCAGCGCGAAGTGGGCCGTGCCGTCGGGGTCGAGCCGGATGGTGATCAGGTGGCTGGTCGGCAGCGCGGCCGTGGTCAGCAGGTCGTTGAGGTCGAGGAGTTCGGCCGGCCCGGGCAGCGAGGGGACGACGGCCTCGGCGGTCGTGGGCGCGAGGGCCTCGGCGCCGGCCTGGGCGGCGACGGTCAGGGTGGGGGCGGCGAGCACGTACCCGAGGAAGCGCCGGCGGCCGATGCCGGGAGCTTCGCCGGGGGCGTCGGTCGACGGGGGGCTCGGTTCGTTCTCGCGCGCGGGATGCCGCCTGGCCATGTGGGGTGCCTTTCGACGCGTGCCGTACCGGCCGGAGGGCCTGGTCCCTGCTTCTTCTCGGGTGCGGGGCGATCATCGCGCATCCGGGGGCGGGGCGGGGCCGCTTCGGTGAGGAATTCGCGAAGGAACCGTGCTGGTCAGGGGTGGTTTCCGTCAGGTCTGCCGGGTTTCGGGGGGTGGGCGTGCGGAGTCCAGGTCACGCTCGCGGGCGCGGCGGCCGGCGTGACGGTCGCCGGCCGGTCGTCGCCGGCCCGGCGGCGCCGGCCCCGGCGGTGTGCGCGCCGGATCCGGCGGACGTCTCCTCCCGGAGCCTCGTCCGGGCCCGCAGGACGCGTGCGGCCCGGACCCGGCGGGCGTGCACGCGGCCCCGGCACGACCGCAGTTGGTCGCGGGAGACGCGGGCGCGCTGCCCGCCGCCGGCGATGAGCGCGTTGACGGAGACCATCGGGTCGCCGCCGACCGAGCGGGCCAGCAGGGCGCCCACCACGACCGGCCCGAGCGCCACCACGAGGGCGGTGCCGGTGGCCGAGACGTGACGGAGGGACCGGGGGCGGCGGCGCGGGGCACGAAGGGTCATGGGTCCATTTCAGCCGCTCCGGGCGCCCGGCGGATCCGCCGGCGTACTCACCCGGTGGCCCGAGGGGTACTCAGGTCGGGACGGGTCGTCCGGACCCGCTGCCCGGTCGGCCCGGGTGGCCGCGGGAGGGGGAGGGGGAACGGGAGCGGGGAACGGCCCGGTCGTCCGGCGCGGCGGCGACACGGGAGACGGCCCGGTCGTCGCGCCCGGCGGCGACAGCGGCGCACGGCCCCGCCAGGCCGCGCGACGGGGCACGCGCGAGGCCGGTGGTCCCGCGCGGTGGGAGTGCGAGACGCCCGGTCGCCCGGCGCGGCGGCGCGCGGGCGGCCGGCCCGTCATCCCGCCTGGCGGCGCGCCCGGGAGACGGCTCGGCCGGCGAGGGTCGTCGCCACGAGGCCGACGACCAGGGCCACATAGGCGCCGCCCAGACCGTTGCCGGTGCCGAGGCCGCCGGCGGCGGTGGCGACGACCACGGTGCCCAGGGCGACGGCGGCCGCCCCCGCGGCGAGGGCCAGCCACGACCCCAGCGGCCCGGTCGCGACGCCGAGGCGGCCGGCGGGGCGGGCCACCGCCCGCCAGGCCACGGCCAGGCCGATCAGCCCGATCACCGCGCCGGCGAACGAGCCGATCCGGCCGGCGCTCACGGTGGTGACGGACGCGGCGAGCGACGACGCCGGGTCGGCGGCGGAGGCGGGCGCGGCGAGGGCGAGGGCCCCGAGCAGGACGGCCGTTCCGGTGGCGAGCAGACGGCGGACGGACATGGGCGGACTCCCGTTCAGGCGGCGACGTGCGCCGATGCGCGGCGACGTGCGGTGGACCGATGCCCCGAGCATGTCCGCCGCCCCCTCCCCCGGTCGTCCCCCCGCCGTGGGCACTTCGCCTGCCACGGACGCGGTAGCGGCCGCCGCCCTACCGCGTCCGTGGTAGGCGGAGGTTCGTCCCCGAGGCCGACTCCTCCGGCGTGGCGGGCCGGTTAGGGTGCGCCCATGAAGGAAGTGACGGCCGGGGCCCGGCGGTGGTACGTGGACGGGGCCGTCGCCCTGGGGGTGACGGCGGCGCTGCTGGTCACGGCGGCGTCCGCGCCCCGGCCCGGCACCGGTCCCGCCGTCGTCGCCGGGTACGGACTCCTCGCGGCGGGCGGACTCGCCCTGGCCCTGCGGCGCCGGATGCCCCGGGCGGTGCTCGCCGTCACGGGGGCGTGCGCGATCGGATACCAGGCGGTGGACTTCGACGTTCCGGTCGTGGCGTATCTGTTCGCCGTGTACGCGGCCGTACGGGCCGGGCACCGCGCCGTCACGGCGGTGGCGAGCGTGCTGATGCTGGCGGCCCTGCCGGTGGCGGCGCTGCTCGCGGGGCCGTACGGGGTGGGCGAGGCGTTGGCGCGGGCCCGGGGCGCCCTGGAGATCGCCTGGCTGGTCGCGGCGGGCGCCGCGGGCGAGGCGCTGCGGCAGGCCGAGCGGCGGGCGGACGAGGCCGAGCGGACCCGGGAGGAGGTGGCCCGCCGCCGTGCGGACGAGGAACGGCTGCGCATCGCGCGGGAGTTGCACGACTCCCTCACCCACCAGATCTCGGTGGTCAAGGTGCAGTCCGAGGTCGCCGTCCATGTGGCGCGCCGGCGGGGCGAGGAGGTGCCCGCCGCGCTGCTCGCCATCCAGGAGGCGGGGCGGGAGGCGAGCCGTGAGCTGCGGGCGACGCTGGAGGCGCTCCGCGACGACGACACGGCCCCGCCGCGCGGGCTCGCCGACGTACCGGAACTGGTGGACCGGGTGCGGGCGTTGGGGGTGGCGGCGTCGCTGACCGTGGAGGGGCGCGGGGCGGACGTGCCGGCCGCCGTGGACCGGACGGTGTACCGGATCGTCCAGGAGTCGCTGACGAACGTCGCCCGGCACTCCGGGGCCGCGACGGCCACCGTGCGGATCGACTGCCGGCCGGAGCTGCTCGCGGTCCGGGTGGACGACGACGGGCGGGCGGCGCCGGCCGCGTCACCGGTGCCGGGTCTCGGCCTGCTCGGCATGCGCGAGCGCGTCACCGCCCTCGGCGGGCGGCTCAGCGCCGGGCCGCGCGACGGCGGCGGCTTCTCCGTCCTGGCCGAACTTCCCGTGGAGCGCACCCCGTGATCCGTGTCCTGCTCGTCGACGACCAGCCGCTCATCCGCAGCGGGTTCCGCGCGCTGCTCGATCTGGAGGACGACATCGAGGTGGTCGCCGAGGCGTCCGACGGGCGGGAGGCCCTGGAGCTCGCCCGCGCGCACCGGCCGGACATCGCGCTCGTGGACATCCAGATGCCGGTCGTCGACGGCATCGAGGCCACCCGGCGGATCGCCGCCGACCCGGACCTCGCCGGGGTCCACGTCGTGATCCTGACCAATTACGGCATGGACGAGTACGTCCTCGACGCGCTGCGCGCGGGTGCGGCCGGCTTCCTGGTCAAGGACGTGCTGCCGGAGGACTTCCTGCACGCCGTACGGGTCGCGGCGCGCGGCGACGCCCTCCTCGCCCCGTCGATCACCCGCAGGCTCATCCACCGCTGTCTGGCCCAGCCGGCGCCGGCCGTGGCCGGCCCGGCCCTGACGGAGCTGACCGGCCGGGAGCGCGAGGCCGTCGTGCTGGTGGCGCGGGGCCTGTCCAACGACGAGATCGCCGGCCGCATGGTGATCAGTCCGCTGACCGCGAAGACCCACGTCAACCGGGCCATGACGAAGCTGGGCGTCCGGGACCGGGCCCAACTGGTGGTCCTGGCCTACGAGTCCGGTCTCGTGACACCGAACGAGGTCTGACCGGGCGCCCGCCGCTCGGCGCGTCCGCACCCGCCCTTCCCAGGCCGGTGGTGGCCGGTATCCACTGGGGGTCCGGAACGTCGGCGGAGGGGTGTGGGTGGTCGTGGCGGTGGCGGTGCTGGTGGTGGAGCACGAGGACGGGGCGGGGGCCGGGCTGGTCGGGGAGCGGCTGGCGGCGGACGGGATCCGGCTGGACGTGCGGCGGCCGTGGCGGGGCGAGGAGCTGCCCGCCGGCCTGGCGGACCACGCCGGCCTCCTGGTGCTCGGCGGGTCCGCGGGCTGCCGGGACGACACGGCGGCGCCGTGGCTGGCGCCGGTGCGGGAGCTGGTGCGCGAGGCGGTCCGGCGGGAGGTGCCGCTGCTCGGGATATGCCTGGGCGGCCAGCTCGTCGCCGACGCCCTGGGCGGTGCGGTGGCCGCCCGGCCGCGGGGGCCGGAGGTGGGGTCCGTACCGGTGCGGCGGCTGCCCGGCGCCGCGGGGGATCCGGTTTTCGGGCGGGTGCCGGAGGGGGCTCCTGCGGCGCAGTGGCACTTCGACGACATCACGCGGCTGCCGGAGGGCGCCGTGCCGCTGCTGGGCGGGGACGCCTGCCGGTTCCAGGCGTACCGCGTGGGTGCCGCGGCCTGGGGCGTGCAGTTCCATCCGGAGGTGGACGGGGACGCGGTCGCGGTGTGGGCGCGGGCCGACGCGGCGGCGGTGCGGGACCGGGGCGGCGATCCGGACGCGGCGGTGGCCTCCGTGCGGCGGGACGGCGAGGCGCTGCGGGAGGTCTGGGGCGCGGTGGCCGGCGCCTGGGGCGGGGTGGTGCGGGAGCGGGCGGCGGCGGACGCGGCGCGCTGACCTCGGGCCGGTCGGGTGGGGTGCGGCGCGCGGGTGGCCGTAGCGTACGGGGCGTACGTACAGCCCAGCCGAGGAGTGTTCCCCCATGGCCGACTACCGCGTCGAGACCGTCCGTACCGGATACCGGCGGTGGACCGCCCGCAACGACCGGGGGGCGGAGGTGCTGATGGCGGCGGCGGACGACGACGGCGCGCAGCCGTCGTTCACGCCGGTGGAGCTGCTGCTGGCGGCGATGGGCGGCTGCGGCGGTCTGGTGATCGACCGGACCGCGCGGGCGGTGGACCACGACGACCTGCGGATCGTCGTGGAGTCGGTGTCGACGCCGGAGGACGACGGGCGGATCGGCCGGATCAGGGTGAGTTACGAGTTCGACCTGCCGGACTCCAACCCGAAGGCGGCGGAGGTGTTCGCGCGGGGGGTGCGGCTCACGCACGAGAAGTTCTGCACGGTGAGCCGCACCGTCGAGCACGGCGCGCGGGTCGAGGCGGTCCTCCCGGACGGGACGGTCGGCTTCGAGGGCTGACCGGGGCCGCCGGGAGGGTGCGGGGCCGGCCCGGGGCCCCGTGGTCGCCCTGGGCCTCGGCGGCCTCGTGGCCCCGCGGGACTCGTGAGCCCCGTGCGGCTTCGGGTCAGCCGAGCCAGAGGTCGCGCACGTGCCGGACCGGGTCGGGCTCGACCCGGCTCTCGGTGTCCCAGACCTTGGTGGCGCGGGTGCCGGGGGCGTACCGGGGCCAGTCGGCGCCCGGGTCCTGGTCCCTGACGAAGGCGACCCAGGCGCGGTGCACGGCGTCGGCAAGCGGCTGCGGCGGGGTGGCGCCGGCCACCTCGGGGACGCCCTCGGCGTCGAGGAGGTCGAAGGCGAACGGCAGGTCGAGGCAGTGCACGGCGAGGCCGACGACCGGTGAGCGCCAGGCGAACTGATAGAGCCAGGTGGGGCGTTCGCGGGCGGCGCGGGCGTCGGCGACGGCCAGGTTCGGGGCCCGGAACATGACGTCGGTGAGGGCCTGGCCGAAGAGGGCGGCCTCCGGCGCGCCCCGGTAGACGGCGGTGAACTCGGCCGCGCGCGCGGGGTCGAGGCCCAGCGCGCCGAGCAGGACCGGAAGCGGCGGGCCGTCGTCGCCGGGGCCGGGGATCATCGAGAACTCGTCGGCGGTGAAGCCGAGCATGAGCGGGATGTCGGCGCCCGCGTCCCCGCTGGTGAGGGCGTCGGCGGCGGGTACGGGGACGAGGTCGCCGTCCGCGAAGGGGGCGAGGGCCAGCATCGGGGGCAGCCCCTCGCGGTCGGGTCCGTCCTCGGCGAGCCGGTCCTGGAGGGCGAGGAGTTCGTCGTCGCCCAGGTCGCGCAGGGCCGCGGCGGTGGCGGGGACGCCGGTGCGGGCGGTGAGCAGCCGGGCTGCGGCGCGGGCGGTCGCGGGGCCGTCGGGGCGCAGGACGGCGCCGGAGACGGCGAGCGCGCCGCGGAAGAGGCCCTGGGCGGAGGGGACGGAGAGCAGGGTGAGGACGGCGCCGCCGCCGGCGGACTGGCCGGCGATCGTGACCTTGCCGGGGTCCCCGCCGAAGGCGGCGATGTTGTCGCGGACCCAGGTGAGGGCGGCGATCCAGTCGCGGACGCCGCGGTTGTCGGGGGCGTCCTCCAGGTGCAGGAAGCCCTCGATGCCCAGGCGGTAGCCGACGGAGACGAGGACGACGCCGTCGCGGTTGAAGGCGGCGCCGTCGTACCAGGGGCTGGCGGCGGAGCCGGCGACGTAGCCGCCGCCGTGGATCCAGACGAGGACGGGCAGGCCCTCGGCGGGGGCGGTGTCGGGGGTGAAGACGTTGAGGTTGAGCACGCCGGCGCCCGGGACGGAGGGCTCGGGGATGGTGGTGACCTCGGCGAAGGGGCGGCGCTGCGCGGTCGGGCCGTAGGCGGTGGCGTCCAGCGGCTCGGTCCACGGCTCGGGCGGTTCGGGCGCGGCGAAGCGCAGCTCGCCGACGGGCGGCTTGGCGTAGGGGATGCCGAGGAAGCGGTACGTGCCGTCGGCGCGGCGCTCGCCGCGGACGGGTCCGCGGGTGGTGGTGACGAGGGGGCCGGGGGAGGTCATGGGGCGGCTCCGGGGTGCGCGTGCCGGGTGGGCGAGCGGGTGGTGACAGGGTCAGCGTCCGGGCCCGATCCATTTACGTCAATGGTTGAAATAAAACTGGTGACACGATTCACCGGACCGTGTCCTCCCGGCGTCGGTGTCGGCACCCGCGTCGCCCGGGCAGAATCCAGGGGTGCGTCCCGCCCCCGAGTCCCCCGCCGACGTGCGGCGGCACAACCTCTCCCGCGTCCTGCGCCACCTCGCCGACCACGGCCCCTCCTCGCGCGGCGAGGCAGCCACCGCGACCGGCCTGGCCCACGGCTCCCTCACCACCCTCGCCGCCGACCTCGTCGGCCGGGGCCTCGTCCGCGAGGCGGGGCTCGTCGCCGGCGGCGGGCGCGGGCGGCCCCGGCAACACCTGGAGACCGTGCCGGACCGTGTCGTGTCCGTGGCGGTCCGGGTCACCCGCGAACGGCTCCACCTCGCCGTCGCCGACCTCTCCGGACGCCTCGGCCACCGCGCCGACCTCGCCCACACCACCCCCGACGGCGATCCCGACGCGCTCGCCGACGCCCTCGCCGACGCCGTGCGGGAGACGGCGGCCGCCGCCCGGGCCGCGCAGCCCGCGGCCCACCTCGCCGGCACCTTCGTCGCCGTGCCCGGCCCCGTCACCGCCGGCGGCCGGATGTTCTCGACCGACTTCGGCTGGCCGGGGCCCGTGGACCTCGGCGCCCTCCTGCGGCACCGGCTCGGCGACTCCGCCGGGCCCGTGGTCCTCGCCAACGACGCCAACCTGGCCGCGCTCGCCGAGTACCGCGCGCTGACGGTCCGGCGCGGCACCGCGCCGCGCTCCCTCGCCTACCTCAAGGCCGACGTCGGCGTCGGCGGCGGGCTCGTCCTCGACGGCCGGATCGAGGCCGGCGGCCACGGCGTCGCGGGCGAGCCCGGCCACATGCCGGTCGCCTTCGACGGGCCGCCGTGCGCCTGCGGCGGGCGCGGCTGCCTCGCCCTCTACCTCGGCCCCGAGGCGCTGACCGACGCGGCAGGCCTCGGCGGCCTGCGCGCCGGGAAGGGCACCGAGGCGGCCGTCGCCGCGCTCGGGGCGGCCCTGGCCGCCGGGGAACCGGCCGCCGTCGCGGCCCTGGACGCCGCCGGCGAGGTGCTGGGCGCGGCGGTCCTCGCGGTGACGAGCCTCCTCGACGTGGACGACGTGGTGCTGGGCGGCTACCTCGCCGACTGGCACCCCTGGCTGGCACGCGGCCTGGAGGCCCGGCTCGCCGGCCGCAGGACCCTGGCGGCGGGCGCGGCCCCGGTGCCGGTCCCGCTGCCCGGCGCGCTCGGCGCCGACGCGTCCCTGCGCGGCGCGGTGGCCCTGGCCCGCGACACCGTGCTCGCCGACCCCGCCTCCGTACCCCCGCGTTGACCTCCGGCGCGGGAGCGCCAGCGGGTGCGGGGCGCGGGGCGCCGTGGGCATGATGAAGTCATGACCGACCGGGACGACTTCCTGACGTGGGTCAGGACCGACCTCCAGGACGCCGAGCGGGCCCTGCACGACGGGGACCCGGCGCCGCGCCGGGCCCTCTGGTCGCGGCGCGAGCCGGTGAGCGTCCTCGGCGCGTGGTACAACGCGCTCGGCCTGGAGGACGTGGACACGCTGTTCACGGCGCTCGCCAAGCGCTTCTCCGCCTGCACCTCCTACCGCATCGAGGTGCTCAGCCACGACGTGGTCGGCGACGCCGCCTACACCGCGTGCTTCGAGCACATCTCGACGTCGGTCGACGGGGAGGCCCGCACCTACACGCTGCGCGCCACGCAGACGTACCGGCGCGAGGACGGCGCCTGGCGCGTGGCGCACCGGCACGGCGACCTGGTGCAGGCGTGACCGGCGCCGCCGGCCGTAGAATCGACGGCCGGCGACGGGGGGAGGCGACGGCAGATGGCGTGGACCGCCGAGGAGTTCGCGGGGGGCGTGCTCCTGCTGGGCCCCGGGCTCGTCCTGATCGCGGCCGGCCTCGTGTGGAAGGGGCGGGCCGTGCGCCCGTTCGCCGCCCGCCGGGCCGGCCGGATGGCGCACGCGGCGTACGTCCGGGACCTGGAGCGCGCCGTGGAGCAGGCGATCGTCGCGGCCCGCCGCGCCGCCGGCGACGGCGAGCCCGCCATCGTGACGGTGGCGGACGTGGAGCGGCTGGCGCGGGACCGGTACGGGCACGAGCACGTCGAACGGCAGCACGCCGCCGCCGCGCTGCGCCGGGGCTTCCGGCGGTACGGCTGCGCGGCGGACTGCGTGACGGACGCCTACGCCTGAGCGGCGTCCGGTACGGGCGTGCCCTGGTGGTGGAAGAGCCGGAGCGGGCCGGCGGGGTCGCGCCGCCACACCGACGAACGCCGGGCGTGCCGCCCGTCGATGACGGTCTCGTAGGCGAGGTGGACGATTCCGGGGGCGAGGACCGTGCCGGCGAAGGCCGTGGCGCGGATCGGCGGGCCGTCCTCGCCGCCGTGCAGCTCGGCGAGGGCGGCGAGCATCTCCGCGCGCGTCCACAGCCGTCCCGAGGCGCCGACCTCGGTGAACTCCGGGTCGAACAGCTCCTCGGCGAGCGGCCGGGACCGGCGGACGGCGGGGTCGTGGAGCAGGCGCTCCCGCGTGATCGCCTCGGCGATGTCGGGGTGCTGAGGGGCCGTCATGGTGCGCCTCACTCCCCCGTCGCGCCGTCGAGGCGCTCGCGGAGCAGGTCCGCGTGGCCGTTGTGCCGGGCGTACTCCTCGATCATGTGGGCCAGGACGTAGCGGACGGAGTACGTCTCCTTCCCGAGGGTTCCGGTGGCGTCGAGCGACTCGGCCGCGTCGACGATCGCCCGCGAGCGGGCGCACTCCGCCCGCCACACGGCGAAGTCCGCTTCGGCGTCGGCGTGTTCGACGTCGAAGTCGGCCCACTCGGTGGCGCCGGGCGGGGTCCACGGGCTGCGGCTCTCCTCCCCGGCCAGCACGTTGCGGAACCAGCCGCGCTCGACCTCGGCGGCGTGCCGGACCAGTCCGAGCAGGGACAGGCCCGACGGCGGCACGGTCCGTTCCTT
Organism: Streptomyces roseofulvus; assembly: GCF_039534915.1. NCBI lineage: Bacteria > Bacillati > Actinomycetota > Actinomycetes > Kitasatosporales > Streptomycetaceae > Streptomyces > Streptomyces roseofulvus. The sequence goes on from NZ_BAAAWE010000001.1 coordinate 914,357, forward strand.
CAGCTGCTCCGGGGTGAGCCCGGAGCACTTCCAGGCGAGGGTGTCGCGCTGGAACTGCAGCATCGCGGAGAGCGTGGCCCGTTCGTCGGCCCCCGCGAAGGGCACGCGCGTCCGCTGGTCATCCTGGTTCATGGCGGCATTCTGCCTGGTCAGAGCCGTCGTGTCCGCCGGTTTTTCAGGACGCGGACGGCGCCCTGGCGGCCTCGTCCCGCTGGACGGCCTCCTCGCCCTCGGTGTCCAGGTGGGGCAGGATCCGGTCCAGCCACCGCGGGGTCCACCAGGCGTGCTCGCCGAGCAGGGTCATCACGGCGGGGACCAGCAGGAGCCGGACCACCGTCGCGTCGATGAGGACGCTCGCGGCGAGGCCCAGGCCGAGCATCTTGACCACGACGTTGTCGGAGACGATGAAGGCGGCGAAGACGCTGACCATGATGAGGGCGGCGCAGGTGATCACCCGGGCCGTGATCTCCAGGGCGTGGGCGACGCTCGCCCCGGGGTCGCCGGTGCGCAGCCACGCCTCCCGCACCCGGGAGAGCAGGAAGATCTCGTAGTCCATGCTCAGGCCGAAGACGATCGCGAACATCATCATCGGCACATAGCTCTCGATGGGCACCTTCCCGGAGACGCCGAGCGCGGGTCCGCCCCAGCCCCACTGGAAGACGGCGACGACCACGCCGTAGGAGGCGGCGATCGAGAGCACGTTGAGGACGGCGGCCTTGACCGCGACGAGGAGACCGCGGAAGACCGTGAGGATCACCAGGAAGGCGAGGGCGACGACCACGGCGATGATGAGCGGCAGGCGGCTGGAGACGAGGTCGAGGAAGTCGACCTGGGCGGCGGTCGTCCCGGTGACGTAGGTCTGCGCGTCCGTCCCGGCGACGGCCTGCGGGAGGACGTCGTCGACCAGGTGGTTGGTGAGGTCGGTGGTCCGCTCGTCCTGCGGGGAGGCGACCGAGTAGGCGGTGCCGACGAGGACGTCGCCGTCGGCGGTGGCCTTCAGCGGCGTGATGGAGGCCGCGTCGGGCACCCCGGTGAGCGCCTTCTGGAGGTCGGTGGCGAGCCCGGCGCGGTCGGCGGACGGCACGGCGGACTGGTCGACGACGAGGGTGAGGGGGCCGTTGGCGCCGGGGCCGAAGGCGGTGGAGATCAGGTCGTAGGCGCGGCGGTCGGTGAAGGACTTCGGGTCGGCTCCGTCGCCGATGTGGCCGAGTTGGATGAAGAGCAGCGGGAAGGCCAGGACCAGCAGGGCGACGACGCCGCCGACGAGGAAGTACCAGGGGCGCCGCTCGACGCGCTGGGCGTACCGGTGCCAGGCGCCGTGCTCCTCCGCTCCGGGCGGGGCGTCCGTCTCGGCGACCGGCCTGCGGACGTGGTAGCGGTCGATGCGGCGGCCGACGAGACCGAGCAGGGCGGGGACGAGGGTGAGCGCGGCGAGGACGGCGGTGACGACGGTGAAGGCCGCCGCCAGGCCGAGTTTGCCGATGAAGGTGACCCCGGAGACCCACAGGCCGGAGAGGGCGATGACGACCGTGCAGCCGGAGACGAGGACCGCGCGGCCGCTGGTGGTGGTGGCCAGGCCGGCGGAGTCGGCGGGGTCGTGGCCGTTCATGACGTTCTGCCGGTGGCGGGTGATCAGGAACAGCGCGTAGTCGATGCCGACGCCGAGACCGATCATGGTGGCCAGCGTCGGCGAGACGGTGCCGAAGGTGAAGGCGGCGGCCGTGAGGCCCAGCAGGGCGAGCCCGCAGACCGCCCCGACGAGCGCCGTGACCAACGGCATCACGGCGCCGATGACGCTGCCGAAGCCGATCAGGAGGACCACGATCGCGACGGCGAATCCGATGGCCTCGCTCGTGCGGTCGTCGGCGGCGGGTCGGGCGAGTTCGCCGAGCGAACCGCCGTACTCGACGGTCACGCCGGCGTCCCTGAGCGGCTGTACGGCCTGGTCGACGCCGGTCAGGTAGTCGGTGCCGAGCGTCGAGGGCGGCACGCCGAAGCGGACGGTGATGTAGGCGGTCTTGCCGTCGGTGGAGAGCGGGCCGGTGTTCGGCGTGGTGGAGGAGGCGGGCGGCGGTGGGGTGCCGGGCGGCGGCAGCGGGTTCTGGGCGCCGATGACGTCCGGCAGCTTCTCCAGGGCGGCGACCGTCGAGTTCACGGCCGACGCCTCCTGGGTCAGCGGCTCGGACGGGTCGTTCAGGACGATCTGGGCGCCGTAGCCGCCGGCCGCCGGGTCGTGCGCCTCCAGGACGGACAGGCCGTCGGACGACTGGGCGCCGGGCAGGTCGAAGTCGTCGGAATACTGGCCGCCGACCGCCCGGTCGGTGATCTGGAGTCCCACCAGGGCGGCCAGCCAGAGGGCCACCACGACGACGAAGTGGCGGGCGCACCAGTGCCCGAGGCGGTAGAGACCGCTCTGCTTCACGGGACGGCCCTGCCGGGCCGCGGGCGTTGCTCTCATGGCCCTGCCCTGTCCGGGTGCAGGCTTCCCCGAGCCGGTTGTGCTTCCTCGCTCCGCGTCGGTTCGTGTTTCTCCGTCCATGGTGCGCCCGCCGTGCGGCGTCGGCATCTCGCCGGAGGCAGGCCGGGGCACGGTCGCCGATAGTGGAGGGATGAAGCGCTATCCGCTCATCGCCGAGCACGGTCTGGTGGGAGACCTCCAGACGGCCGCGCTCATCTCCGACGAGGGCGTGGTCGACTGGTTCGCGGCGCCCCGCTTCGACTCGCCGGGGGTCTTCTCGGCGCTCCTCGACCACGACCGGGGCGGCTACTTCCGGCTCTCCGTCGACGGGCCGGACGTGACGGTCAAGCAGCTGTACTACCCGGACACGGCCATGCTCGTGACCCGGTTCATGTCCCCGGACGGGGTCGGCGAGCTGATGGACTGGATGCCGCCCGACCGGACCGGCCGGGCCACCGACCGGCACACCCTGATGCGGGTGATGCGGTGCACGCGCGGCAGCGTCACGTTCACGCTGGAGTGCCGGCCGCGGTTCGGCTTCGGGCGGACGCCGCACGAGACCCGGGTGGACGGCCGTACGGCGACCTTCCGCTCGGCGGCGATGGCGGGCTTCCTCCAGACGAACGTACCGCTGGAACGGGACGGGCCGTCCGACGTGCGGGGCCGGCTGCAGCTGACCGAGGGCGGCACCGCCGGGGCGTCGTTCACGGTGGACGGCCCCCGCGCCGCGCCGCCGCCGCTGCCGGACGTGGCGGAGGTGGAGGCCGCGCTGTGGGACGCGGTGGACTTCTGGCAGCGGTGGGTGCGCACCGCGCGGTACCGGGGCCGCTGGCCGGACATGGTGCACCGGTCGGCGATCACGCTGAAGCTGCTGACGTACCTGCCGACGGGCGCGCCGATCGCGGCGCCCACCCTGGGTCTGCCGGAGCAGGTGGGCGGCGAGCGGAACTGGGACTACCGCTACACCTGGGTGCGGGACGGCTCGCTGGCCGTACGGGCCCTGCTGGACCTGGGGTTCGCGGAGGAGGCGACCGCGTTCACGGAGTGGCTGACGGCACGGATCACCGAGCGGTCGGCCGGCCCGGCGGGCGGGCGGCCGCTGCAGATCATGTACCGGGTGGACGGGGATCCGTGGCTGCCCGAGGAGGTCCTGGCGGAGTTCGAGGGGTACCGGGGTTCGGCGCCGGTCCGGGTCGGGAACGCGGCGGCGGACCAGCTCCAGCTGGACATCTTCGGCGAGTCGTTGTACGCGCTGGCGCAGGGCACCGGCCAGGACGCGCAGCCGACGTACGAGGGGTGGCGGGCGGTCTCGGGCATGCTCGACTGGCTCGCGGAGTCCTGGGACGGGCCCGACGAGGGCATCTGGGAGACCCGGGGCGGCCGCAAGGACTTCACCTTCAGCCGGGTGATGTCCTGGGTGGCGTTCGACCGGGGCCTGCGGCTGGCCGAGGAGTTCGGCCGCCCGGCGTCCCTGGAGACCTGGCGGGCGGCCAGGGACGAGATCTTCGCGCAGGTCATGCGGCGCGGCTGGAGCGACCGGCGCGAGGCGCTGACCCAGTCCTTCGGCGGGGACGTGCTGGACGCCGCCCTCCTGCTGGTCCCCCGCACGGGCCTGCTCGGACCCACGGACCCGCGGTGGCTGAGCACCCTCGACGCGATCGAGCGGTCCCTGGTCCGCGACAACCTGGTCCACCGCTACGACCCCGGCGCCGCCCCCGACGGACTACGCGGCGCCGAGGGCACGTTCAGCCTCTGCACCTTCCTGTACGTGGACGCACTGGCACGGGCCGGCCGGGTGCGGCAGGCCCGCTTCGCCTTCGAGAAGATGCTGACGTACGCCAACCATGTGGGCCTGTTCGCCGAGGAGATAGGCCCGACGGGCGAACAACTCGGCAACTTCCCCCAGGCGTTCACCCACCTCTCCCTGATCATGGCGGCGACGACCCTGGACGAGGCCCTGGACACCCTCGCCGCCCGTCCGGGATAGGGAGCCCCCCCTTGGCCCCTTTCGGGGAACTCGTCCTGGTTCAGGAGGACTTGGCGTAGTCGCCGAAGCCGACCCAGTCGAGGGCCACGCACGGTTCGTCGCCGACGACCCAGGCGTCGTGGCCGGGGGTGACCTCCATGAAGTCGCCGGGGCCGAAGTCGTCCTCCTCCCCGGAGTCCATGACGACGTGGATGCGGCCGCTGACCACGTAACCCACGTGGGACGCCTGGCAGCTGTCCGTCCCGGCGAGCGGCTTGACGTGCTCGGACCACTTCCAGCCGGGTTCGAAGACCGCGCGCCCGACGGGGCCGCGTTCCGTGGTGAGCAGGTCCAGCCTGCCCATGTCGCCCTCGAAGGGGCGGGTCTCGTCCGCCTTGTCGAAGCTTCTTCGTACGATGCCGGTCATCGTGTCCGCCTCCCGGCGGTGCGCGGGTGCCCCGAGTCCTCTCTCAGCGTACGCCGGTGCGGGCGGCCGCTCTCGTTCCCGCTTCACATAAGGAACATATAAGCGCACAATGGGACTGCGGCCCCGTGCCGCGAGCGCGGTCCGACACGCAGCACGCCAGCAAGGAGGCGAGTCACATGGCCGACGTCTCTCACCGTCCCGGTGACATCTCGGGACACCCCGACGCGACGGAGATGCGCGACCGCTACGCGCAGATCCTGCAGACCAGAGGAGTGGCCGCCGTCGAGGAACTCGTGATCCTCGCCGGAGTCTGGATCGCGGTCTCCGCGTACACGGTCCACTTCGCGGCCGCCAGGCCGGAGCTGGCCATCACCAACCTGGTGGTCGGCATCGCGCTCGCGGTCCTCGGCCTGTGCATGTCGATGGCTCCCGAGCGCTCCCAGGACCTCAACTTCGTGGTCCTGCTGCTCGGCGCCTGGACGATCGTCGCCCCGTGGGTCGTCACCCGGAGCCCCGACACCGGCATGGTGCTCAGCAATGTCATCGCGGGCGCGTGCGTCTGTCTGTTCGCCCTCACCGCGGGCGGACTGCTCATGAGCAAGCGCAGGACGTGAGGCCCCGGGCCGCAGACCCCGGCCTCACTCCCCCACGGCGGCGGACCCCCGGGTCCGCCGCCGTTCGTTGTCGCCGCTCGCCGTCGCCGTCCGCCGTCCGCCTTGCCCGCGCGGGCCGCTCCGCTCGTCACGGAAACGCCCGGGGCCGGAAACGCCCAGTGACGAACCGGCGCGTTTCCCCGTCCCCCTTGTGCAGGATGGCGCAGGCCCCACCGCCCGGCCCCCGCCTAGCCTCGCCGCAACACGAGCACACGAGGGGCGGTACCGCCGGTGAACTGGCACATCCACGACTACCGCGAGAGCGATCTCGCCGCCGTCGTCCATCTGATCGACAGCACGGCCGAGCTGGGCCAGGAGTCCGTCTTCTCCCTCGCCGAGTGCATCGGCGCCCTCACCTCCCGCCAGCCGGCCGTCGTCGCCGTCCACCAGGGCGTGCCGATCGGGGCCGCGCTCGCCTCCGTCTCCGGGGAGCGCGCCTGGGTGATGCGGATCGCGATCGCCTCCGCCTGGCGCGGCCGGGGCCTGGCCAGCGCCCTCCTGGTGGAGCTGGAGCGCAAACTGGTCGCCGCCCGGGTGGGCCGGATCGCGTACGTCCTGCCGGAGGAGGAACTGCTCGGCGAGGGGCTGCTGAACGCCGGCTACACCCGCCAGCCCGCCGTCGCCTACTTCGAGAAGACCGAGCCGCTGCACGGCCCCGCCGCCGGGCTCCTGGACGACCTCGGCGGCCGGCTGCTCCCGGGCGACCTGTGGGCGAAGGTGGCCGGCATGGAGCGCGAGAAGGACCTGATCGAGCGGCGCGTGGTGCTGCCGCTCGCCGAGCCGGAGCGGGCCGGCCGGCACGGGGTACGGCCGCCCCGGGCGATCTGCCTCTTCGGCCCGCCCGGCACCGGCAAGACCACCTTCGCCCGGGCGGTCGCCTCCCGGCTCGGCTGGCCGTTCGTGGAGATCCTGCCGTCGCGGCTCGCCGACGGCGGCAACCTCGCGGCGGCGCTGCGCACGGCGTTCGCGCGGATCGCCGAGCTCGACCGCGTCCTCGTCTTCATCGACGAGGTCGAGGAGATCGCCCCGGTCCGCACCGAGCCCGCGCGGCCCGGTGGGCTGCACGGCGTCACCAACGAGCTCCTCAAGCTGATCCCGGGCTTCCGGGAGCGCGACGAGCGGCTGCTGGTGTGCGCGACCAACTCGGTCCGCTCCCTGGACCCGGCCTTCCTGCGCCCGGGCCGCTTCGACTACCTGATCCCGATCGGTACGCCGGACAAGGCCGCCCGAGCCGCGATCTGGTCCCGCTACACGGACGGCCGGCCCGAGGTGGACATCGACGAACTGGTCCTGGCCAGCGACCTGTTCACCCCCGCGGACATCGAGCACGCGGCCCGGGTCGCCGCCCAGGCGTCCTTCGAGCGGGACCTGCTCGCCGTCGGCGCGCGGGACGCGGACGCCCCGGCGCCGGGTGCGAGCACGGCGGACTACCTGGCGGCGATCGCGGCCGCCCGCCCGACGGTGACGCCGGAGCTGGTCGAGGCGTTCGCGGCGGACATCACCAGCCACGCCCGGACCTGACCGTCAGCCGGCCGCGAGCGCCGCGTCCAGCTCCGCGCGGTCCGGCGGCCGGGCCCCGGCCCGGGAGACCGTGACCGCGGCTGCGGCCCCGGCCCTGGCCAGCAGTCCGGCGAGGTCGGCGGCGCCGAGCTCCGCGAGCCCGGCCCGGTCGCGGCCGGCCAGCGCGTCGAGGACGGCCGACATGAAGGAGTCGCCCGCCCCGACCGTGTCGACGACGGCGACGGGCGGCGCCCCGGCGGACACGGTGTGGTCCCGGGTCACCGCCAGCGATCCGGCGCCGCCCCGGGTAACGAGGACGACGGCCGGGCCGAGCCCCAGCCACCGCGCGGCCACCCTCGCCGGGGATTCTCCCGGGTAGAGCCAGGCCAGGTCCTCGTCGCTCGCCTTCACCAGGTCGGCCAGGGCCACGCACCGCTCGACCCGGGCCACGGCCGGGCCGTGCTCCCCCATCAGCGCGGGCCGCACGTTGGGGTCGTAGCTGACCGTGGCCGTGGTCCTGAGCCGCCCCGTCAGGGCGAGCACGGTGGCGGCGCCCGGTGCGGTGACGGCCGCGATCGAGCCGAGGTGCACGTGCCGGACCGGCACCTCGGTCGCCGGCGGCTCGTCGGCGGTGAGCGTCCAGGCGATGTCGAAGGCGTACGCCGCCTGGCCGCGTCCGTCGAGGGAGACGACGGCCGTCGGGGTACGGGCGGGGGAGCCGCCGACGGCGATCCGCACCCCGGCGCCGGTGAGGTGATCGGCGATCAGCCGGCCGGAGTCGTCGTCGGCGAGCTGGGTGAGGAGCGTGGTGTCCCGGCCGAGCCGGGCGAGGCCGTAGGCGACGTTGGCGGGGCTGCCCCCGGGATGGACGACGTCGGCGGTCCCCGGCTCGCGGACGATGTCGGCGACGCACTCGCCGATCACCAGGAAGGACATGCGGGTCACAGCTCCTTGGCGTAGGTGTCCAGGTGGCCGGCCCGGCCGCCGAAGACGTTCAGGCCGACGTGGCCGGACGCGAAGGAGGCGCCCGGGTCGGTGAGATCCATGATCCCGCCTCCGCCGAGGAGCACCCGGATCCGGGTCCCTGGTGGGCGACCCGCAGGTGACCAGGCCGGTGAGGACGGCCCCTCCCGCGCCGCCGGACACCTCCACGGAGCACGGGTCGACGCCGATCCGCAGCCGCACGGACCGGCCGGCGAACCAGCGGGGGGCGCGCGGCAGGGGCAGCCGGTGCGGCAGGTCGGTGGAGACGGCGTGCGCCCGGCGCCCCCGATCCTGTGGGAGATGCGGCCAAGTGACGGCCCGTCTCCGGCCGGTGCCCCTATCGTGTCCGGGTGCCCCCGGACGGGCGCGCGGACGGGCGGAGAGGTGGTCGCGGTGGAGACGGTCGGTACGGACGAGGGGCTGGAGGTCCTGTCCTTCGACGGCGGTGGCGGACTGGAGGCGTGGCTCGCCGGACACCACGGCGACTCCCCCGGCATCTGGCTGCTGCTCGGCCGCAAGGGCGGCGACCTGCCGTCGCCGACGGCCGACGAGATCCTCGACCTGACGCTCGCGTACGGCTGGATCACCGGCAAGCGCAAGGCCCGCGACGCGCGCTCGTACCTCCAGAAGATCACCCGCCGCCGGCCGCGCAGCCTCTGGTCCCAGGTCAACGTGCGCCAGGTCGAGCGGCTGCTCGCGGACGGACGGATGCGGGAACCGGGCCTCGCGGAGGTGCGGGCGGCGCAGGCCGACGGCCGGTGGGCGGCCGCGTACCCCTCGCAGAGGGACGCGACGGTCCCGGACGACCTCGCCGAGGCCCTCGTGGCCCGTCCCGAGGCGGCCCGCGCCTTCGAGGCGCTCGGCAGGACCGACCGCTATCTGGTGATCCTGAGCCTCTGGCAGGCCAGGACGCCGAAGACCCGGGCCGCCCGGATCGAGCGGGCGGTGACCCGGCTGGCGGAGGGCGGCCGACCCTAGGCCGTTTCTTCCGGATCGTGCCGGGCCGCTCGCGGCGCCCGGCCGTGCGCTCCGGCGCGCCGGCGGTAGAGGATCTGGTGGGCGTCCCACTCCACGAAGGACTCGGCGTGCTCCAGGCCGACGGCCTCCAGGAGGCGGCGGGACCGGTGGTTGGCCTGCTGCGTGACGGCGACGACGCTCGGCGCGGTCTCCAGGACCCGGGCGACGGCCGCCGCCACCGCCTCGCGGGCGTAACCGCTCCCCCAGTGCTCGGGCAGGAACTGGTACGACACCTCGGTCTCGCCCCCGCGCCCGGCCGCCTCCACGGTGACGAGGCCGAGCAGCATGCCGTCCTCGGCCCGCACCACGGCGTGGCAGCCGGGCGCGCCGACGATCCGGCGCTGCCGGATCCGCACGACGGAGTCGATGACCGGCCCGCCGAGGTGGCGCCGCACCTGCGGATCGGTCCAGAGCCGGGTCACGGCGGGGACGTCCGCGCTCCGCACGGGCCGCAGCTCCAGCCGCTCGGTGCGGAGCACGGCGGCGGGGCCTCGGGGCGGTGAGACGGTCATACGTCCGATCATCGCAGGCCGGAGGAGCGGTCAGGCGCCGGCGGGTCCGGCGCCGCGGCCGCGGACCAGCGGGAGGTAGACCTCGTCGACGATCTCGACGAGGACCTCGTCGGGGGCGCTGGGCACCCCCCGCACCACGAACTCGTTCCGCAGCAGGACGACCGCGACCGTGGCCACCCGGGGGTGCAGCGCCTCGGGGACGGCCTCTCCGCGGGCGACGGCCCGGCCGAGGACGGTGAGCCACGGCGCGGCCGCGGCCTCCCCGGACTGGTCCTGGAGCCCGGCGAGGAACTCGGCGGTGCCGCCGGCCGCGGCGAGCAGTTCCCGCAGGACGGCGCCGAGCGGTGAGCTCCAGTGCCGGTTGGCCTGCCGCAGCAGCTCCAGGGCGTCGCCGCGGAGGGTACCGGTGTCGGGGACGGGCGCGGTGGTGGCGAGCCGCTTGTACGCGGCGGTGCCGAGGGCCAGGCGGTGCGGCCAGCGGCGGTAGAGGGCGTTCTTGTTGGTGCCGGCACGGGCGGCGACCTTGTCCATGGTCATGCCGGCGAAGCCGGACTCGGTGAGCTCGCGGGCGGCGGCATCGAGGATCGCCTCCTCCAGGGCGGCGCCCCGCCGCCGGGTCCGCCCGGGCTCCGTCCGCCGCTCCCCCGCTGCCGCGTCCCGCTCCATGACCACCCCTTCTCCGGTACGAGCCGTACCTCCCCATCTTGCTTGCCCGCCCGACCACCCTCCAATTAAGGTACGCCGAGTACCTTACGCATCGAGGTGGGAGCGAATCATGCGCGCCGGCGGCATCAGCTACGACACGGGCTTCGTCAAGCACGGACGGAACGCCCGCCGCGTCTTCGAGCCGGAGACCGTCCGGCGGGAGCTGGAGATCATCCGGGACGACCTCCACTGCACGGCGGTACGGGTGATGGGCGGCGACCCGGACCGGATCGAGCTGGCGGCCGGGTACGCGGCCGACCTGGGCCTGGAGGTCTGGTTCTCGCCGTACCCGCTCGAAGAGACCGAGGCCGGCATGCTGGCGCTCTTCGCGGACTGCGCCGCCCGCGCGGAACGGCTGCGCCGGCGCGGCGCCGACGTCGTCTTCGTCGCGGGCGCCGAACTGAGCCTCATGAACCCGGGATTCCTGCCCGGCGCGGACACCGACGAGCGGGTGGCGCTGCTGCGCCGCCCGGACGAACTGCGGGCGGCGCTGGGCGGGGTCCGGGCCCGGGTGAACGCCTTCCTCGCCGAGGCGGCGGCGGTCGTCCGCGCCCGCTTCGGCGGCCCGGTCACCTACGCTGCCGTGCCCCTCGAAGCGGTCGACTGGACGCCGTTCGACCTCGTCTCCGTGGACGTCTACCGCTCGGCGGAGATCGCGGAGGGTTTCGCCGAGGGGGTGCGGGGCATGGTCGAGGCCGCCCACGGCAAGCCGGTGGCCGTCACCGAATTCGGCGCGGCCTGCTACCGGGGCGCGGGCGACCGGGGCGCGCTGGGCCTGGAGGCCGTCGAGTACGACGCGACCGGCCCGGTCCGGCTGACGGGGGCGTACGAGCGGGACGAGGAGGGCCAGGCCGCGTACGTGCGCGAGCTCCTCGCCGTCTTCGACGCGGCGGGCGTCGACACCACCTTCGTCTTCACCTTCGCGCTCCACGACCACGTCCACCGCCCCGACGGCGACCCGAGCGCGGACCTCGACCTGGCGAGCTACGGGGTGGTGAAGGTGTACGAGGACCGGAGGGGCACCCGCTACCCGGAGCTGCCGTGGGAGCCGAAGGCCGCGTTCGACGCGGTGGCGGAGTACCACCGCGCGGCGGCACAGGGATCCTGACGGACGATCAGACCCTGAGCAGGGCGCGTACGGCCCCCCAGTCGGCGTCCATCGGCGCGACCGCCGTCCGCCCCGTGGCCACGTCCTTGTAGCCGCTGGAGGTGACCACGCAGACGACGGGCCCGTCCTCGTCGGCCGGGTCCGGTCCGTGCGCGCGCAGCCCGGCGAGCCCGGCGGCGGCCGACGCCTCGCACCAGATCCCCTGGGAGGCCAACTCCGACTGAGCGGAGGCGAACTGAGGCTCCGTCACAGTCCGGGCCGCGCCGCCGGTGCGCTGGATCGCGAGGACGCCGCGGTAGCTGTTCACCTCGCAGTCGATGGCGTACGCGGCGGTCGGCCCGACGGGCACGCGGGCGGCCTGGCGGCCGGACCGCAGCGCCTCGGTGAGCGCGCCGGCGGCGGCCGGCTCGACGCCGTACATCCGGGGCACGGCGTCCGTCACACCCAGCCGCAGCAGCTCCTCGAAGCCCTTCGCGACGCCGAACAGCAACTCGCCGTATCCGGTGGGCACATGGACGGCGGCGGGCGCCCGTCCGAGCGCGAGCGCGATCTCGTAGGCGATGGTCTTGTACCCCTCCGGGCCGAACGGGTGCCCGGTGTGCGCGGAGTCCGTGACGCTGCTGACGGACTGGAATCCGAGCTCGTCGACGATCCGCCGCATGAGAGGCCGCACGGAGGCGTACGGGACGGTCAGCACGGTCGCGCCGTAGGCCCTCAGGTGGGAGGCGACGGCGGGCGGGGCGTGCGGCGAGGTGAACACGGCGCACGGCAGCCCCGCGCGGGCCGCGTACGCGGCGGCGGCCGCCCCGTGGTTGCCCGAGGAGGACACCACGATCCCCCGCGCGCCGGAGGCCACCGCGGCGCTCACCGCCACCCGGTTCAGCCGGTCCTTGTGGCTCCACGTCGGGTTGCGCGACTCGTCCTTCACCCACACGCCGTCGGCCAGCGCCACCAGCGGCGTGTTCCCCTCCCCCAGCCCCGGCGCGGCCAGTGGCGGCAGCAGCGGCGCCCACCGTTCGAGCCCGTGCGCGGCGGGCCCCGCGAAGAGGTCCGCCGGCACGGCGTCGTAGTCGTACTCCACCTCCAGCGGGTACGCGACCTCCTCGGTCGACGTCACCGGGCACCCGGCGGTCAGCGGCGGCCACAGCGGATGGCGTACGGACGGATCGGCGAGCGACCGCTGGGCACGGGCGAGAGACGTCACGGGGAACCCTTCAGGGACGGGGGCGGTCGGGGCGGGGCACGCCCGCCAGGTCGAGCAGCTCGTGGAGGCGGCGGGCGGGCAGGTTCGGGTTGGCCGCCGCGCCTTCCGCCGTCGCGGGGTCGTCGAGGAGTGCCGCGAGCGTGTCCTGGTCCCGCAGGGTCGGGGCGGCGGCCGCCGCCCGGCGCACCCGCGCGTCGGGATCCGCGAGCAGCCGCGCGGGCGCCCGCTCCAGGGTCGGATCGGCGGCGGCGAGGGCGCGGACCTCCGGATCGTCGTGGCCGAGGAGGTGGCGGAGCCCGGTACGGGGCAGCCGCGGCAGGGTCAGCAGGTGCCGGCGCTGCTCGGGACACGCGACGAAGGTGTCGAGGAGGAGTTCGGGCGGTGCCAGCGGGTGACGGCAGGCGAGCCGGTGCCGTACCTCGGGGTCGGGGTCCTCCGCCAGCCGCGCGACCAGCGCGGCGGGCAGGGCGGCGTGGCTCGCGGCGACCCGGCGGAGGACCGCGTGCTCGGACCTGGCGCACTCCGCGAACCAGCTCGGGGCGGGCTCGGCGGGCACCTCGCCGATCGGGCCGTCGTCCTCCGCGCCGCCCAGCCATTCGATGGCCTCCCGCTGAGCCCAGGTGCGGGGCGGCGGGTGCAGCACGGCCCGTGCCCGGACGGACTCGTCCGGGTCCTCGGCCAGTTCGGCCAGGAGTGCGGCGTCCACGTCGGCCCTGGCCGCCACGCGTTCCCGTACCCGGGGATCCGGGTCGCGGGCGAGACGGACGACGACGGCGGACGGCGTGTGGCGGTTGTACGCCAGTGACCCCAGGTCGCGGCGGGCCGCGAGACACGCCTCGGCCACGGCCTCGGCGACGGGAAGGTTGAGGAGCAGATGCGTCCGGGCGTGACAGTCCCGCTCCGGGAGTTCGGCCGCCGGCGCGGCGGGGTCGGACTCCCCGATCCGCCGGGCGGCCGCCTCGCGCACGCCGGGATCCGGATCGGCCGTCAGGGCCGCGCGCGCTTCCGGGCCGAGCCCGTGCCACATGGTGCTCACCCCCATGCGCCGGAGGACGGGATGGGGGTGCTCGTGCAGTCGGCGCCAGAAGGACAGCGGAATCTGCCGCGAGGAGCAGAGCTCGGCGGCGACCTCGGCCGCCGTGACCTTTCCGTCCTCCCCCGCCTCCTCCGCCGTCAGGAGCGCTTCGAGGACGGCGTCCGGCAGGGGCCGCACCGCTCGGGGACGCGGCCGGGGGCCGCCGGCCAGGTCCGCCCGCACGAGCCCGGACGGGTCCCGCACCAGCCTCCCCCGCTGGGCGGGCGCGACATGGGGGTTGCGGGCGAACGCGCGGCGGACGGCCGGGTCCGGATGCGTGACGACCGCGTCGACGACGTCCTCGGGAAGGTCCCGCTCCTGGCAGAGCGTCGTCCAGGCCGACCGCCCGGCGGGGTCGAGCAGGCGCGTCAGGACCTCGGCCGGGGCGGCGGGATGGGCGGCGACTCCCCGGAGCCAGGCGTCCGGGAGAGAGGGGGAGGACGGCATCCGATCATCCTGTCAGGCCGCCGCGGGGCGTCGGTAGCCTGTCCTCGACGAGACGGGGACGAGTGGGGACTGGACGAGTGGGGACGAGCGAGGGACGAATGCGGCGACGAACCATCAGGCGGGCCACGGGCACGGTGACGTTCCTGGACCTTCTCCGGAGCCCGCGCCGGCTTTTCGTCAGGTTCGCGGGAGGGGACCAGGTCCGTGCCGAGGCCGACGTGGCTGCGCTGCGCCGGGGCGAGGGCCGCGCGGTGTCCGCCTTCGTACGGGACGGGCGGCGCTTCCGGCAGGGGTCGCTGGTCCTCGACCCCGGCGCGGAGTCACCGGTGGTGTGGCGGCCGTACCGGTTCCCCGGCCGGAACGGCCGGGCCATCGCGCTGACCGGCCCGTTCCACGTGTACGGGGTGGGGCCGGTCACGGGCCCGGGAAGCCTGGCCGTCGACCGCGGCGCCTTCCGGCTGGTCTCCGTCGAGACCACCGACCGGCCCTGGGAACTCGCCGTCCCCGCCGTCGACGTACCGCTCGTCCGCGCCGCCCTGCACCTGCTCGTGGACCCGGCCGCCACCCACGCGTAGGTCGTTTCTTTCGGATCAGGCCGGATCAGGGAGCGGCGTCTGGTGCGTGCGCTCGCAAGGCGGAGGAGGGAGCCAACGCGGAGCGTCGGCGACCGACGACAACGCCGCGAGCGTGCATGCCAGGCGTCGCGAGCCCGGCATGATCCGAAAGAGACGGCCTAGCCGCGTCAGCGGGCGTGCATGCGGCGGCGCAGGGCCTCCAGGGCACCGGGGCGGCGGCCCGGGACGCGGCGGCGGAGCGCCACGAGGGTGGGGCCGAGGGCGCGGGCGCGCGCCGGGTCGGTGATCTGCTCCCACTGGTGGTGCGCCCGGTCCACCGCCCCCTCGACGTCCTGGTCGTCCGGCTGCTGGCGCAGCCCGAGCCGCGCCTCGGCGACCGCCAGCCACAGCTCGCAGCTGCGGGCCGGCTCGCCCGCCAGCCGGGCGAGGTCCGCCCGCACCTCCATCCAGTGCACCGCCTCCGCCGACCGGGGCCCGAACCGCCGCAGCGCGTCCCGCTCCCACGCGGCTGCCATCTCCGCGGCCTCGGCGTGCCGCCCGGCCATCGCGGCCGACAGGATCGCGGGATGCGGATCGTGCGGGGCCGGCTCCGCCGGTGCGGCCTGCCCGTATCCGGCCTTCCGCGGGTCCACGGCCGCCGGACGCGGGGCCGCGCTGCCGGCCGCCTGCGCGGCCGGCACGACGGGTGGAGCGGCGGGCACGACGGGTGGAGCGGCGGGCATCGGCGGAATACCCCGCCCCGACGCCCCCTTCTCCCGCGACGGCACCAACTTCATGGTCCCCGGCGCCACTTCGTCCTCGTCGGTCACGGAGGGGACGGGCGCGGGCGCGGGTCCGGACCCGGGTTCGGGCACGGGTTCGGGCACGGGCGAGGACGTCGGCCGAGCGTGGGCCTCGGGCTCGCCGTCCGACGCGGCGTCCGCCGACTCCGCCTCGTCCGAGGGCGGCGCGGCGGACGCCGGCGCAGGCGCCGGACCGTCCCCGGGCGTGGACCCCGGGCGCGGCGCGGGCTCGGCCGGGGGCGCCGCGACCGGCCCCGAAGGAGTCGGTGCGGCTGGAGCGGCCGTGTACCCGGCGGGGAGCGGCGGCACCCGAGTCGGCGTCGGGGTCGGAGGCCCTACCGGCACGGGCATCAGGGCCGGTTCCGGGGCCGGCGCGGGGGCGGACCCGGGGCGCTCCCCCGACACGGCCACCGCACCGCCGCTGGGAGCGGCCACGGTCGCGGGCGGCGCCACCGCGGGCTCGGGAGCGGTACCGGACACCGGAGCCGGCACAGACGCGGGCACGGGAACCGCAACGGAAGCAGGCGCAGGCACGGAAACCACCACGGGCGCCGGAACGGGAACCGCCACGGGCGCCGGAGCCGGCCCAGGCACAGGCTCAGGCGCCGCCGCCGCTGCGCCCCCCGGCACCGGTGGGGTCGCGTGGTGACCGGGCACCGGCAGGAACCACGTCTGCGGCGACCCGGTGCGGGCGGCCGCCTCCGCGTGCAGCACGGCGAAGGGCGCGCGGGTGCCGGCGCGCCACTGGTCGGCCCAGGCTCGGAGGTAGTCGGGGGTGGCGCGCTCGCCTCGCCTCGGGGGCGGGGTGACGCGGGCGTACAGCGTCGGGGACGGGTTCAGGCGGAGGAGGTCCGGGCCGGTGCCGAGGCGGGTCCAGGCGGCCGGGTCGGCGACGAGGTCGGCGACGATCGTCGTCGTCCCGGCCGGCCGCGCGGCCGCCGCCTCCGCGAGCCAGTGCCAGGGCAGGGCCGTGTAACGGAGCGCCGCCGAGGTGCTGCGGGCCAGCGCGAGGTGCGGCAGTTGCTGGCGGCGGTCCAGGTGGAGCTGGCCCGCGAGGTAGAGGACGAGCGGGCCGGGGCTCTGGGCGGCGGCGCGCAGCCGGGTGAGGACGGTCTGCGGGTCGACGGGGTCGGCGAGTTCGACGAGCGTCGCGGTCACCGTGCCCGTGAGGACGCCGGGCGGCACGGCCGCGAGCGCGGGCAGCACGGAGGCCGCGTCCAGGGTGCGCCCGCGGCCCGTCGGCGCCGCCGCGAGCAGTACCGCCGTGCCGGCCGGGCCCGAAGTCACCGCCGCCGCCTCCCCCGTGTCCGTACGCACCGCGCCCGCCGCACCGTTCACCTCGTCGCTCACCACACGTGCACCGTAACCCGTTGTGTCGTGGCCGATAACGGCCGGGCCGTTGACATATGCCAGAAGCACCACCGGATCGAGTGTTGCCAAACCCCTTACGGCCGCTCCGCCCCTGTGCCACAGTCGTCTCCTGGACCCGTTCCCACCCGGGCCCCGCGCCGCGCCTGTATCGGAGTACGACATGCCGTCCCCTCTGTTCGCGGACCATCCCGCCCAGCCACCTGAGCCGGGCGCCGTGGACGCGCTGATCTCGCAGACGAGCCGTCTGCGCGGCGAGGTCGACGCCGTCCGCCGGGACACCGCCGTCCACGACGACGACCCCCGGCAGCGCTGGCAGCGCGCCCTCTGCGATCTGGCGATGCGTCAACTCGACGACTTGAGCGCGCAGTTCGGCCAGCTCCGGGACGGCGCCCCGGCCGTGACGCTCCCGGCCCCGCAGGCCCCCCCGCCGGAGGACGCCGCGCCCGAGGAGGGCACGCCGCTCTTCGACGGCTCCTTCACCAGCGAGGCCGGCGCCGCCTACGGCGAGGCGCCCGAGTCCACCGGTTCGCTCCTCGCCCGGGTCGGCAGCGCCGAGTGGAACCTGCTGACCGACGAGGTGAGCTGGTCCGACGAGCTCTTCCAGATCTTCGGGCGCCCGCGCGAGCGGGGCCCCATGTCGCTCGACGAGATGCCGACGGTAGTCCTGCCGGACGACCAGCCCCGTCTCCAGGCGATGGTGACGGACTGCCTGATCGACGGGAAGCCGATCGACGGCGAGTTCCGGATCATCCGCGCGGACGCCAAGATCCGCACCGTCCACATGACCGGCGAGCCGGTCCTCGACGCCGACGGCTGCACGGCCTCCATGTGGGCCGTCTTAAGGGACGTCAGCGAACTGCGCCGCAGCGAGCGGGCCGTCCGCGAGAGCCTCGACCGCCTGGAGCGGACCCGGCAGATCGAGCACACCGAGCGCCGGGTCGCCGTCGAGCTCCAGGAGGCGGTCCTGCCGCCCTGGCGCGGCTCGCTCGACTTCGCGCACGACGGACCGGCCCCGCTCGACGTGGCGGGACACTACTTCCCGGCCACCTCCACCGGCCTCATCGGCGGCGACTGGTACGACGCCCTCGCGCTGCCCGCGGGCGACGCGCTGCTGACCGTCGGCGACCTCACCGGCCACGGCGTGGCCGCGACCTCCTCGATGGCGATGCTGCTCGGCGCGCTGCGCGGCATGGCCGTGGCCGGGATCCGGCCCGGCGCCCTGATGGGCCACCTCAACCAGCTCCTGGAGAGCTCCGGCCAGCCCGCGCTCGGCAGCGCCCTGTGCTGCCGCTACGACCCGGTGGCGCGGACGCTCACCTGGGCGCAGGCCGGCCACCCCGCCCCGCTGCTGTTCCGCGGCGGGACGGGACGTCCGCTGCGCCGCCCCGAGGGCGTCCTCCTCGGGGCCACCCCAGGGGTCGCGTACGAGGAGACCGAGACCCGGCTGCAGCCGGGTGACGTGCTCGTGCTCCACACCGACGGGCTGACCCGCGGCGTGCACGTCCTCGACGACACCGGTGTCGACCGGGTGCTCGCCCTCGCCCCCCGGCTGGCGGAGGCGCGGGACGCACAGGAGTGCCTCCGGTCGGTCCTGGAGGAGTTCGGCGACGAGGCACGTGAGGACGACGCCTGCGTGATGGTCGTCCGCGTCGGCTCCTGAGCCGATCCGCACGGCGGGAGTCGTCCGCGTACCCGTCCGAGAGTCGGTACGAGGAGTCCAGCGCGGGGCAGGCCGGAGCACGGGCCGGTGGGCCCTGTCCGTCCGTCCGCGTCGTCTTTCCCGGGGTCGTGCCGGCGGTCAGACCATCCCCGACCGCGGCGCCTCCGGCGAGCGCGGCAGCTCGACCTCCAGCTCGGCCCGCAGGTCCTCGATCTTCGAGTAGCCGGCGTACTGGCCGGTGAGCCGGTACATCTCGCGCAGCCGGTGCCAGGTCCGGTGCGAGGACGTCTCGCCCATCGAGATCAGGGCGAGCCGGGCGTAGCGGTCCGCCTGCTCCGGGTCGTCGGCGATGAAGCAGGCCGAGGCCATCGAGATGTGGTCGAAGAGCTTCGAGCGGTCGTGTCCGTCGCGCCGCAGGTCCAGGGCGAGCCGGGCGTGGTGCTGCGCGGTGACGGCCGCCGTCGGGTCGTGCTCGGCGAGCGTCCGGTAGGCGAGCGCCTGCATGCCGTGCATGTCGGCCTCGTCGAAGCTCTGCATCCAGCTCGGCGTCTTCTCCTGCCGGTCGGAGACGAAGAGGTCCTCGGCCTCGCCGAGGGTGCGGCGCATCGCCTGGCCGTGCCCCATCGACGCCTGCGCCCACGCCTCGATGGTGTGGAACATGGCCTGGGTGCGCGGCAGCAGCCGCTCCCCCGCACCGGACTTGGCGAGCTTCATCAGGTCGAGTGCGTCGTCGGGACGGCCCAGGTGGACCATCTGACGGGCGGCGCGGGAGAGCGCCTCCCCGGCCCGGGGCCGGTCGCCGCTCTCGCGGGCCGCGTGGGCGGCGATGACGAAGTACCGCTGGGCGGTGGGTTCCAGGCCCACGTCGTGGGACATCCAGCCCGCCAGGACGGCGAGGTTGGCGGCGACGCCCCACAGGCGGCGCTGGAGGTGCTCGGCGTGGCGGTAGGCCAGCATGCCGCCGACCTCGTTCAACTGGCCGACCACGGCCTTGCGCTGGAGGCCGCCGCCCCGGGAGGCGTCCCAGGCGCGGAAGACCTCCACGGAGCGCTCCAGCGCCTCGATCTCCTCCGACCCGATGGGGGCGGCCTCGTAGCGGTCGTACCCGGCGGGGTCGGCGTGGAGGGGATCGACGGCCCGGGGGGCCGCGGCGGGGCGGGAGGGCTCGGTCCTGAGCCAGTCGTGCAGGGAGCTGTTGAGTGCGGATCCGGCGGTGAGCGCGATACCCGCGCCCATCAGGCCGCGTCGGTTGAGCATGAGGTCCATTCCCGTGAATTCGGTGAGGACCGCAGCCGTACGGTCGGGAGCCCAGGGCATTCCGTCAGGGTTCTCGTCGTTGTTCCTGACGGCCTGCCGCGTTCCGGCACGCCCGCGTCGTACGAACCCGAGGTCCTCGATGGTCACGACACGACCGAGTCGCTCGGTGAACAGGGCGGCCAGCACCCGGGGAACGGGATCGCGCGGGGTCTCCCCCTTGTCGATCCAGCGCCGTACCCGCGAGGTGTCGGTCGACAGCTGGGGGTGGCCCATGGCCGCCGCCTGCCGGTTGACCAGCCGCGCGAGTTCGCCCTTGGACCAGCCGGCGAGGCCGAAGAGGTCCGCCAGGCGGGTGTTGGTCTGTCCTGTCACGTCTAAGCCCCCAGGTTCTCGGCTGAGTTGACAGTAGCCCCCTGTCATAGGGCTGGCGACTATTCGCCAGGGTTCGCCAGGGTGCGCTCAGTGTTCCGCTACCCACGCGCGGGTGTCAGGTAGGTATGCGCCACCCCGCCCCGTCGACCGGCCCTCATTTTCCCCAGGGTGCGGACCGGGGGCGGGCGGGGGCGACGCACGCGATTCGTCGGCACACGAAGGGATCTGTCACCTCCATGTACACAGCATCGTCCTCCGTGTCCGCCCCGCCCCGGCCGCAGTCCCGCATGGTGCCGGCCGGCGCCGGACCCTACCTCGCCCCCGCGCCACGGGGCGCCAGGCCCCGCTCCTGGGCGGCCGGGACCGGCACCGGACCCGGTGCCCAGATGAGCGGCAGGATCGACCTGTCCGGCCCGCAGGGGGCTCAGCTGAAGGTCGCCATCGCCTCGGTGCAGCGGATCTGCCCGGAGTTCAACCCGGTGCAGGTGCTGCGGCGCAGCGGCCGGTCGGTCCTGATCGTCGGGACGACAGGACGCACGACGGCGGTGGCGAAGTGTTTACTGGACCACTCGCCGGCGTGGGCCGAGCGGTTCCGGCACGAGATAGCTTCCTACCGGTCCTTCGTACGCCACCGTCCGCCGGTGCGCGCGCCGCGGCTGATCGCCGCGGACCCGGACAACTGCACGCTGGTGATCGAGCGGATGCCCGGACGGGCCGCGGCGCTCTCGCGCCACCCCGTGGAGGCCCCGCCGCGGTCCGACGTGCGGGCGGCGCTCGGGGCGATCGCCCGGCTCAACGCCTGGCGTCCGCCGGCCGGGACCTTCGACGCGCCGCTGGACTACGGGACGAGGATCGCCCGCTACCACGAGCTCGGGCTCTTCACCGACCGGGACCGCGACGACCTGCAGAAGCTGCTGCACGGCCTGGCCCACGCCGGCGGCCGGCAGGGCATGGGCCAGTTCTGCCACGGCGACGCCCTGCTCTCCAACATCCTCCTCTCCCCCGCCGGTCCGGTCCTCGTCGACTGGGAGCACGCCGGCTGGTACCTGCCCGGCTACGACCTGGCGACGCTGTGGGCGGTGCTCGGTGACGCGCCGCTGGCGCGCCGGCAGATCAGCCAGATGGCACAGCAGCAGGGTCCGGCCGCCAGGGACGCCTTCCTGGTGAACCTGATGATCGTGCTGACGCGGGAGATCCGGACGTACGAGACGGCCGTGCAGCGGACCATCAAGGAGGCTCCGCCGGCGGGCACGGTGCCGGTGCCCTCGGGGGCGCTGGCGCCCGGGGAGGAACAGCGGCTGCTGCTGAGGCGGCTGCACGACGACTGCGCCATGGCACGGCGGGCCGTGCGCGCGGCGGTCGGGACGCGCTGACGTCCCGACCGCGAGACGGGGGTGTGCGCCGCGCACCCGGTGCCGACACACCGGGAGTGCGGCGCTTCGCCGTCTCCGGGGGCCTCATTGGTCGAGACCACCGACGCGCCGCCGGTGGGCGGGCCGTCACCGCGAAAGTCGGCCCGTTCGGCCGCCGAAACCGCGCTGACGTGGGAACTCCCTCTCGGCGAGGGGTGATTGACGGATGGTCCGGGAGCCGCTACCCCTGTACGGGTTCGGTCCCGCACGCCCCCGTGTCACCCCCCGCCCCTGGAGGCTGCCTTGCTCCGTTCCGCGTCCCGAGGACGTGTGCTCTCCGTCGCCGCGTCCGCGGCCCTGCTCCTGCCGCTGCTGTCGGGCGCGCCGCCGGCCGGTGCCGACGCGCCGGTGGCGGACTCCCTCCAGCGTCAGTTCGCGGCGGCGGCCGAGCGCCACGGTGTCCCGCAGAGCGTGCTGCTCGCCGTCTCGTACCTCCAGTCGCGCTGGGACGGGCACGCCGGCGCGCCCAGCGTGACCGGCGGCTACGGGCCGATGCACCTCACCGACACGGCGACGGCGCTGGCCCGTTCCGTACCGCACCACTCGGAGGACGGCGAGGACGCGCGCGGCGACGACGCCCGGCCGGACCGCTCCGGGGCGGAGGCGGCGCCGCCCTCGCCGGAGGAGCTGCCGGCCCGGCTGCGGACCCTGGAGCGGGCCTCGGCGCTCTCCGGGATCCCGGCGGAGGAGCTGCGGACCTCGACGGCGGCCAACATCGAGGGCGGCGCGGCGCTGCTCGCGGCGGCCCAGCGGGAGGCGGGGCTGGCGCCGAGCACGGACCCCGCCGACTGGTACGGGGCGGTGGCCCGCTACTCGGGCGCCGACGACGCGGCCACGGCGGCGGCGTACGCGAACGACGTCTTCGACGTGATCCGGACCGGCGAGGAGCGGGTCACGGACAGCGGGCAGCGGGTGGTGCTGCCGGCCGCTCCGGCGGTGGCGCCGGAGACCGGTCAGGTGGCGGCGCTGGGGCTGCGGGCGCCGGAGCGGGGCCTGGTGGAGTGCCCGACGACGGTGGCGTGCGAGTGGATCCCGGCGCCGTACGAGGAGTTCGGCGACGGCGACTACGGCAACCACGACAAGGCGGACCGGCCGGTCTCCCAGTCGATCGACTACATCGTCGTGCACGACACCGAGGCGACCTGGGACGTCACCCTGAAGCTGGTGCAGGACCCGACATACGTCTCCTGGCAGTACTCGCTGCGCTCCTCGGACGGGCACGTCGCCCAGCACCTGCCGCTGAAGGACGTCGGCTGGCACGCCGGGAACTGGTTCGTGAACGCGAAGTCCGTGGGTCTGGAGCACGAGGGCTTCCTGACGGCCCCGGACTCCTGGTACACGGAGGCGATGTACCGGAGTTCGGCGCGGCTGGTGCGGTACCTGGCGCAGCGGTACGACATCCCGCTGGACCGGCAGCACGTCATCGGGCACGACAACGTGCCGGGGACGGTGACGTCGTCGATCCGGGGCATGCACACCGACCCGGGGCCGTACTGGGACTGGGCGCACTACTTCCGGCTGCTCGGCCGGCCGCTGACGCCGAGCGCGGGGCCGGCGGCGGGCGTGGTGACGATCCGGCCGGCGTACGGGGAGAACCGGCCGGTCTACACGGGGTGCGCGACGGCCGGGGAGGCGTGCGCGCCGCACGGGAGCGGAGCCGTGCGCCTGCACACCGCGCCGAGCGCCGACGCGCCGCTGGTGAAGGACATCGGGCTGCGGCCGGGCGGGCAGGACTCCACGACGGGCGTCAACGACACGGGTGCGCGGGCGTCGACGGGGCAGAGCTACGCGGTGGCGGAGCGCCGGGGCGACTGGACGGCGATCTGGTACCTCGGGCAGAAGGCGTGGTTCCACAATCCGGCGGCGGCGCCGACGGCGGTGAACGCGCGCGGCCGGGTGCTGACTCCGCGCGAGGGGCTGGCGGAGGTGCCGGTGTACGGGCGGGCCTATCCGGAGGCGTCGGCGTACCCGGCCGGGGTGCCGGTGCAGGCGGTCTCGCCGCTGCCGTACCGGCTGCTCGCCGGGCAGAAGTACGTGGTGGGTCACAAGACGCCCGGAGAGTACTACTACGCACCGGTGTTCGACAGCAGTGGGCACCGGGTGGTCCGCGGCCAGGAGGAGTACTACCAGATCCAGTTCGGCCATCGCATCGCCTTCGTGAAGGCCGCTGACGTGCGGGTCTCGCAGAGCTGAGCCGGTGTGGCCGAAAGGTGTGGGGTGGTGCCGGAGTCCTCCTCCGACACCACCCCTTCCTCTGCTCATACGACTATTCCCGAGGCGCGGTTCCGCACCCGGGACGGGGGTAAGGCTGGGCCGGAACAGCACCCCCTCCACCGGAAAGGCCCGTCCGCACATGCCTCAGCCCTTCGCCATGCCGGATTTCTATGTCCCGTATCCGGCGCGCCTCAACCCCCATGTGGAGGCGGCCCGGACGCACACCCGGGACTGGGCCCGCGCGATGGGGATGCTGGAGGGCTCCGGGGTCTGGGAGACGGCCGACCTCGACGCGCACGACTACGCGCTGCTCTGCGCCTACACCCACCCCGACTGCGACGAGGAGGCGCTGAACCTCGTCACCGACTGGTACACGTGGGTCTTCTTCTTCGACGACCACTTCCTGGAGGTCTTCAAGCGCCCCCAGGACCGGGCCGGCGGCAAGGAGTACCTCGACCGGCTGCCGTCCTTCATGCCCGCCGACCCGCTGCACGGCATGCCCGCGCCGGTCAACGCGGTGGAGGCCGGACTCGCCGACCTGTGGCGGCGCACCGTCCCCGCGATGTCCGACGGCTGGCGGCGCCGCTTCGCCGAGGCCACCGAGGCCCTCCTCTACGAGTCCCTCTGGGAGCTCGACAACATCAACGACGGCCGGATCGCCAACCCCCTCGAATACATCGAGATGCGCCGCAAGGTCGGCGGCGCCCCCTGGTCCGCCGGGCTCGTGGAGTACGCCGCCGGGGCCGAGGTCCCCGACCGGGTCGCCGGATCCCGGCCGCTGCGGGTGCTCCGCGACGCCTTCTCGGACGCCGTCCACCTGCGCAACGACCTCTTCTCGTACCAGCGCGAGGTCGAGGACGAGGGCGAGAACAGCAACGGCGTGCTGGTCCTGGAGCACTTCCTCGGCTGCTCCACCCAGGAGGCCGCCGAGGCCGTCAACGACCTGCTGACCTCACGGCTCCAGCAGTTCGAGAACACCGCCCTCACCGAGGTGCCCGCGCTCGCCGTCCAGGAGCGCCTCGCCCCGGCGGAGATCGCGGCGATCGGCGCGTACACCAAGGGACTCCAGGACTGGCAGTCCGGCGGGCACGAGTGGCACATGCGCTCCAGCCGGTACATGAACGAGGGCATGGTCGACGCCGCCGTCCCCGCGCCGGCGCTGGGCATGGCCGTCCTCGACATCCGCAGCCTGCTCGGCGGCCGGTCCGCCGACGCGCGGCGGCGGAGCCTCGGCCACACGCCCCACCAGCCCGTCGGCCCCCTCCCGCTGCCCGACTTCGCGCTCCCCTACCCGCTCGCCCTCAGCCCGCACCACCAGGAGGCCAAGCGGCGCTCCGAGGACTGGGCCGAGGCCATGGGGCTGCTCGACGACATCTGGGACCGGCCCCTGATGGCGGGCTTCGACCTCGCCCTCTGCTCGGCCGGCCTCGATCCCGACGCCACCCTGGAGGAGCTGGAGCTCAGCGCCCTCTGGCTGACGTGGGGAACCTACGCCGACGACTACTACCCGATGGTCTTCGGCCGGCCGCGCGACCTGGCGGGCGCCCGGGCGCAGACCGAGCGGCTGAAGGCGTGCCTGCCGGTCGACGACCCCGCCTCCGCCGCCGGCTTCGCCGTGAATCCGCTGGAGCGGTCGCTGGCCGACGTGTGGGCGCGGACCGCCGGGCCGATGAGGCCCGAGGCGCGGACGGAGCTGTGGACCGCGCTCGACGCGATGCTGGAGAGCTGGATGTGGGAGCTGCACAACCAGGCCCAGCACCGCGTGCCCGACCCCGTCGACTACGTCGAGATGCGGCGCAGCACCTTCGGATCCGAACTGACCATGCTGATGGGCCGGTTGCGCCGGGACGGCGCCCTGCCGCCGCAGCTGTTCCGCTCGGGCACGGTCCGCGCGCTGGAGAACGCGGTGGCGGACTACGGGGCGCTCGTCAACGACCTCTTCTCGTACCAGAAGGAGGTGGAGGTGGAGGGCGAGCTGCACAACGGGGTGCTCGTGCTGGAGAAGTTCTTCGACGTCGACCGGGACACCGCCGCCCGGATGGTGCACGACCTGATGTCCGGCCGACTGCGCCAGTACGAGCATCTGAAGCAGCGTGAAGTACCGCTGCTGTACGCCCACTTCGGGCTGGACGCGGAAGGCAGGGCGGTCTTCGAGGCGTGGCTGCGGGAGCTGGAGGACTGGCTCGCGGGGGTGCTGCACTGGCACCGCAGCGTGCGGCGGTACGGCGCCGGGGACGTCCACGCGGGCGCCGGAACGCCGCTGTTCCGCGACCGCGCCGTCGGGACCGCGCCGGTGTCCGACTGGACCACCCCGCGCGGGCTCGGCACCACCGCGGCGCGGGTCGCGACCGCCTTCGCCGGCGCCCCGTCCTGACAGCGGCGAAGGGCCGCCCCGGGGTCTCCGGGGCGGCCCTTCGCTCCTCGGCGGGTCTAACGGGAGCCGCGGCCGCGCAGCTCGTCGATCTCGCGGCGCTCGCGCTTGGTGGGGCGGCCCGCGCCGCGGTCGCGGACGGCGGCCAGCGCCACGTGCTCGCGCGGCGGCGGGGGCGGGCTGTTGTCCACGTACGCCTCGGCGGCCACCGGCGGGCCGACCCGCTTCGTCAGCAGCTCCTTGACCTCGACGATCCGCTCCCGGCCGGCCACGTAGACCCGGACCTCGTCGCCCGGCTTCACGGACTGGGCGGGCTTGGCCCGCTCGCCGTTGACCTTGACGTGTCCGGCCCGGCAGGCCGCGGCGGCCTGGGAGCGGGTCTTGGTCAGGCGGACCGCCCAGATCCAGGCGTCGACGCGTGCGCTCATCGGCCCCCGCCCCCGCTCAGCCCTGCTGGAACAGCTCGGCGGGAAGAGGCTTGAGCAGCGCGTAGAGGTCGTCGGTGATCGGCCGGTCCCAACTGGCGATCGTCACCAGGACGTTGTCGCTGCGGTCGAACTGGACGCAGGAGATACGGCTCTCGGAGAGCTTGAGGCGGCGCACGATGAGGAGGTTGTCGCCCTGCATCACGGGGACGTCCTCGGTGTCGAGCACCTCGACCGGCTCGTCGTTCTCGAGGGCGGCGAGGAGCTGGGCCACCTCGAAGGGGATCTGGCCGTCGGCGAGCTCCCGGGCCGGGGAGCCCTCCGGCAGGTTGCCGATGATCATCGCGGGGCCGCGGCCGCCGAAGAGGTCGTAGCGCAGGAAGACGCCCTGGCAGGAACCGTCGGGAGCGGGCAGCAGACCGGCGCCGAGATTGCCGGGCCAGTCCCCCGGGTCCATGGCCAGGACATCGAAGTCCGGGCCCGCGGGAGTGGCGCTGCGGCGGCGGAGGAAGGACATACGGCCATGGTACGTGCCCGGGCGCGCGGCGCGGCGCCGGGCTCCGTCCTTCCGGCGCCGTCCGGGCGGGCCCGGCGGCCTCAGTCCGCCGGATCCGCCGCCGCCTCCGTCGCCTCCGCCGGCTCGTGCTCGTCGGTGCCGCCCAGGGCGTGGGCGAGACCGGAGCGGTCGGTGCCCAGCTTGCGGTAGACGGAGGAGAGCAGCCGGGCGGCGGTCGTGGGGTCGACGCCGAGGGCGGTGGCCGGGTCGACGCCGCGGACGCTGGCCCGGGCGGCGGCCCGCTCACGCGCCGTGAGCGAGTTGTCGTCGGCGGTGTGCAGGGCGCGCGGGCGCAGTCCGGCGGCGGCCAGCTCGGCGCGGGCCTCCTCGACCAGGCCGTCGGCCCCGCAGTCCTGGGCGGTCTCCAGCCCCCGGTACAGGTGCTCGGCGGCCTCGGCATGGCGTTCGGTGCGGCGGAGCGCGGCGCCGAGGGCGACGAGCGAGCGGGCCAGCTCGTACGCGGCCGGGGACTGGTCCAGCCAGTCGACGGACTCCTCCAGGAGCTTGATCCGCTCGGCGCCCTCGGAGACCTCGGCGGTCACGCGGAGCGCCTGGCCGATCGCGGAGGGCGCGCCGTACTGGCGGGCGCGGGCGACGGCGTCCTGGGCGGTCGCGACCGCCTTGACCGGGGATCCGGTGGCGGCCTCGGCGAGCGCGAGGTAGAGCTGCCAGGGGCTGCACGACGGGTTCCGCTTGCCGCGCGGCTCCAGCCGGCGACCGATGTCGGCGAGCGCGGCGCACGCCTCCTCGGCGCGGCCGGTGGCCAGCAGCAGCTCGGCGTGGACGGTCTCGCAGTCGGGGATGGTGACGGTGGCGGGGAAGGGCTCGCCGAAGTCGTGCTCGCGGGCGACCCGCTCGGCCTCGTCGGTACGGCCGCGGGCGAGGAGGACCTCGATCATGACGCCGGTCGCGTACCAGAGGGCGGGGGTGCGGGGACCGACGCGCTCGGCGAGGCGGAGGCCCGCGCGGACGAAGTCCTCGGCCTCCATGAGCCGGCCGCGGCGGAAGCGGATGTAGCCCAGGAGCGTGTAGGCGAAGGAGAGGTGGGCGCCGCGCCAGCCCTGCTTCTCGAACTCGGCGGTACCGGCGGCGAAGAGCTCCTCGGCGCGGCCGGGCCGGTCGGCATAGAGGTGGATGAGGGCGACGAGGACCGGGACCTCGAAGCCGCGGCTCTCGTCGCACCAGCTCAGGCCGCCTTCGAGGGCCCGTTCGGCGTGGCGGAGGGCGACGGTGGCGGGTTCGGCGCGCAGGGTGGCGTCCCAGGCGCGCATGCCGATGATGTAGCGCTCGGTGAGGTCGCGGCCGGGCAGCCGGTCGGCGAGGGCGGCCAGGCGGCGGGAGCGGGCCGGCGACTCCGGCTCGTCGGACCGGAGGGCGTCCCACATGAACCGCTCGGCCTGGATGCGGAGCCGGCTGCGGGCGTCGGTGGTCCGGCGGCTCTCGCTCTCCAGCAGCTCGGACGCCTCGACGAGCCGGTCGCTGTGGGCGAGGACCTGGGAGAGGCGGTAGACGATGCCCTGGCGCAGGACCGGGTCGGAGATGGGCTCCTCCAGGGCCGCGCGCAGGTGGTTGACGGTGGTGGCGGGTTCGGTGAGGAGCGAGGCGGAGCCGAGCTCGAACAGGACGGCGGCGCGCTCGTCGGCGGTGGGAGGCTCCCGCAGGGCGCGGGCGAGGTGGCGGCGGGCCGCGTCGGGGGCGCCGGCCCGGAGGTTCTCGCGGGCGGCGGCGCGGAGCTGGGTGACGACCCACGGGTCGCCCTCCGGGTGGGTCTCCAGGAGGTGGCGGGCCGCGGCGGCGGGGCCGAGCCCGGCGTCGATGACGCACCAGGCGGCCTGGCCGTGGAAGGCGACCCGGATCGCGTCCGGGATGGCGCGGTAGACGGCGCTGGCGATCAGCGGGTGGACGAATTCGAGGGGGCCGTCGGGGATGCTGGGGCGGCGAGGACGCGGGCCTCGCGGAGGCGTTCGGCGCAGTCGGCCACGGCCTCGTCGCCGAGGCCCGCGAGGGCGCCGGCGAGGGCCGGGGAGATCTCCGTGCCGAGCACGGCGCAGGCCCAGGCCAGGCGGACGGTGGCGGTGCCGAGCCGTTCGAGGCGCTGGACGAGGCCGCTGCCCTTGAGGGCGGCGGCGAGGTCGCGGAGCTCGTGGGCGCCGTCGGCGGTGGGGTCGAGGCCGCGGTCGCGGACCTTGGCGGCGAGTTCGACGGTCTCGAAGGGGTTGCCGGCGGTGACGGTCCAGAAGTCGTGGCAGAACGCGTCGTCGGCGTGGGCCCCTATCCGGTCGCGGACGAGCCGGGCGACGGCCTCGGCGGTGAGCGGGGCCAGGCCGTGCGGTCGCTGTCCGGACCGGCGCCCGGTGAATTCGGCGCCTTCGTCGGGCAGTTCGTCGGGCCGGTAGGCGACGACGAGGAGCATCGGGAGGTCCTCGGCGCGCGGGGCGAAGGAGGCGAGCCAGCCGAGGGACTCCGGGTCGGCCCAGTGGGCGTCGTCGAGGACGACGACGAGCGGGGCGCGGCGGACGGCGAGGTGGGTGAGGACCCAGTCGAGGCCGTCGCGCAGGCCCTGGGGGTCGGGCGAGGAGCCGGCGGTGGCGGCGCGCAGGCCGAGGGCGGGGCCGACGATGTCGTACCAGGAGCCGAGCCGTTCGCGGAGTTCGACGTCGGAGGCGTGGGCGAGCTGGGGCTGGAGGAGCTGGCGGGCGACGTGGAAGGCGACGCGCTGTTCCTGGTCGCCGCCGCGGGCGGAGAGGACGGTGCAGCCGCGGGCGCCGGCCCGGCGGCGGATCTCGGCGAGGAGGGTGGTCTTGCCGAGTCCGGCGGGCGCGGCGTAGACGAGGACGCCGCCCTGCGCGGTGGGGGTCTCGGGGCGTTGTTCGGTGGAGCCCGTACGGCCGTGGAGGGGGATGACGCGGGCGTCGCGCGGGGCGGGGACGCTGACGGGCGGGGCCGGGGGTTCGTCGGCGAGGCCGGTGAGCAGGTCGAGCGCCTCCTCGGCCGCGTCGAGCGCGGCTTCGCGTTCGAAGAGGCCGAAGCCCTGGCGGGCCTGCCTGCCGTCCTGTCGTGCCACGTTCCACCCCCACACAGGGGGCGCACGCCCGGCGCACGGTCGGGGCGCCGGGGCGATCACCCCGCGAAAGGTCCAGCGTACGCCGGAACGGGCCCCGTGTAACGGCATTCTGCCAAGCAGTTCGGGTGGTCTTGGGGTGGCGGCGCGCACGTTCCGACGCACAGGTCGGGGCGTGTTCGACGGACAGATGTACGGAGTCGGGGAAGGGGCGCGGGAAGCGTGTCGTCCTTGACCGGGGTCCCGGCGGCGTCTCCCATATGACGGGCGGTCAGTTCATGATCGCCATAGGTCCTGACGAGGGGATGAGCCGACCATGAGACCTCCCATTTCCCGTGCGCGGTCCTGGGCCGCCCGCTCGGCGTGCTCCCTCGCCCTGTGCGCCGCCGTGCTGACGGCGCTGCCCTCTCCGGTGCCGGCCGCGGCGGAGCCCGTGGCGCCGGTGGCGGGCGCGGCCGGGGCCCCGGCGAAGGCGTACGGGGTGGGCGCGGCGCGGGCCGCGCTGGCGCGGCTGCTGCCCCGCCACGCGCGCCAGTTCGACCTGGTGCTCGTGCCGGCCGACGGGGCGGGCGACCGGTTCGCGGTGTCGGGTTCGGCGGGGCGGATCGTCGTCACCGGCACCACGCCGGCGGTCCTGCTGCGCGGCGTGCACTGGTACCTCTCCTACACCGTGGGCGTGGACCTCGGTTCGCCCGGGGACAGCCTCGCGGCGCTGCCGGCCCGGCTGCCCGCCCCGTCGGGCACGATCTCCAAGTCGGCCTCGGTGCCGCACCGGTTCGCGCTCAACGACACGGACGACGGCTATTCGGGGGCGTACCGGGACTGGGCGGCGTACGAACGGCAGATCGACCTCCTCGCCCTGCACGGGGTGAACGAGGTGTTCGTGCAGATGGGCGCCGAGGCCGCGTACCACGCCGCCTTCCAGGAGTTCGGCTACACGGACGCCGAGCTGCGCGACTGGATCCCGGGGCCGGCGCACCAGCCGTGGTGGCTGATGCAGAACATGTCGTCGTTCGGCGGTCCGATGACCGAACGGCTGATCGCCCGCCGGGCGGCGCTGGGCAAGCGGATCGTGGACCGGCTGCGGGAGCTGGGCATGACGCCGGTGCTGCCCGGGTACTTCGGCACGGTGCCGCCGGGCTTCACGGCGCGCAACCCGGAGGGGCGGGTGGTGCCGCAGGGCCGGTGGATCGGCTTCACCCGGCCGGACTGGCTCGACCCGCGCGGAGCGCTCTTCCCGAAGGTCGCCTCGGCCTTCTACCGGCACCAGGCACGGCTCCTCGGTACCACCAGCATGTACAAGATGGACCTGCTGCACGAGGGCGGGAACCCGGGTGACGTTCCGGTCGGCGAGGCCGCGGCGCGGGTGATGGCGTCCCTGGAGGACGCGCGGCCGGGCGCCACCTGGGTGCTGCTCGGCTGGCAGCGCAACCCGAAGGCCGAACTGCTCGCGGGCGTCGACACCTCACGGCTGCTCGTGGTGGACGGGCTCTCCGACCGGTACGACAACCTGGACCGCGAGACCGCCTGGTCGGGGACGCCGTACGCCTTCGGCACCATCCCCAACTTCGGCGGCCACACCACGATCGGCGCCAACACCTCGGTGTGGACCGAGCGGTTCGAGGCGTGGCGGAAGAAGCGGGACAGCGCGCTCCAGGGGATCGCCTTCCTGCCCGAGGCGACCTCCGCCAACCCGGTGACCTTCTCCCTCTTCACCGAACTTGCCTGGCGGGACGCCCCCATCGAGCACGCCGACTGGTTCGGCGCGTACGCGGCCCGCCGCTACGGCGCCCCGGACCCGCACGCGGCCAAGGCGTGGGAGTGGCTGCGCAAGGGCCCGTACGGCACCGCGTCGAACGGCTGGAGCGAGTCCCAGGACAGCCTCTTCACCGCCCGGCCGAGCCTCACCGTGCGGACCGCCGCCTCCTGGGGGCCGAAGTCGATGCGGTACGACGCGGCGACCGTGGAGCGGGCGCTGGCCGAACTGCTCCAGGTGGCGCCGGCCCTGCGGTCCACCGACGCGTACCGCTTCGACCTGGTGGACACCGCGCGGCAGGCCCTCACCAACCGCAGCCGGGTGCTGCTGCCGAAGATCAAGGCCGCCTACGAGGCGAAGGACCTGACCGCCTTCCGGGCCGGAGCGGCGGAGTGGCGGCGGTCCATGGCGCTGCTCGACGAGGTCCTCGCCACCGACCGGCGGTTCCTGCTCGGGCCGTGGCTGGAGGGCGCCCGCTCGTGGGGCGGTTCGGACGCGGAGCGGGCGACGCTGGAGTTCGACGCCCGCTCGCTCGTCACGACCTGGGGGCACCGGGCGGGCAGCGAGGCCGGGCTGCACGACTACGCCAACCGCGAGTGGTCGGGGCTGGTCTCCGGCTTCTACGCGCCCCGCTGGTCGACGTACCTGGACGCGCTGGAGACCTCGCTGGTCACCGGGCGGGCGCCCGCCGCGATCGACTGGTTCGCCTGGGAGAACGCCTGGAACCTGCGCCGGGACTCCTACCCGGTGACCCCGAAGGGCGACCCGGTGGCGCTGGCGACGCGGGTCCGCGACAGCCTGCGCTGAGCGGCGCGTCAGACCGGCGGTTCGGCGCCCACCAGCCACATGGCGAAGAACTGGGCGCCGCCGCCGTAGGCGTGTCCGAGGGCCCGGCGGGCGCCGTCCACCTGGTGCTCGCCGGCCTCCCCGCGCACCTGGAGGGCGGCCTCCGCGAAGCGGATCATGCCGGAGGCGCCGATCGGGTTGGTGGAGAGGACGCCGCCGGAGGGGTTCACCGGCAGGTCCCCGCCGAGTTCGGTGACGCCCGCCTCGGTGAGCTTCCACCCCTCGCCCTCGGCGGCGAAGCCCAGGTTCTCCAGCCACATCGGCTCGTACCAGGAGAACGGCACGTACATCTCCACGGCGTCGATCTGCCGCCGCGGGTCGGTGATCCCGGCCTGCCGGTAGACGTCGGCGGCGCAGTCGCTGCCCGCCCTCGGCGAGACGAAGTCCTTGCCGGCGAAGAGCGTCGGCTCGCTGCGCATGGCGCCGCCGTGCACCCAGGCGGCGGGGCGCGGCGCCCGGGCCGCGCCGGCCCGGTCGGTGAGGATCATCGCGCAGGCGCCGTCGGAGGAGGGGCAGGTCTCCGAGTAGCGGATCGGGTCCCACAGCATCGGGGACGCCTGCACCTTCTCCAGGGTGATGTCGTGCTCGTGGAGATGGGCGTAGGGGTTCCTGAGCGCGTTGCGGCGGTCCTTGTACGCGACGAGGGAGCCGATCGTGTCGGGGGCGCCGGTGCGCCGCATGTAGGCGCGGACGTGCGGGGCGAAGAAGCCGCCGGCGCCGGCGAGCAGCGGCTGCTGGAACGGGACCGGCAGCGACAGGCCCCACATGGCGTTCGACTCGGACTGCTTCTCGAACGCGAGGGTGAGGACGGTGCGGTGGACGCGGGCGGCGACCAGGTTGGCGGCGACGAGCGCGGTCGAGCCGCCGACCGAACCGGCGGTGTGGACCCGGAGCATCGGCTTGCCGACGGCGCCGAGGGCGTCGGCGAGGTACAGCTCCGGCATCATGACGCCCTCGAAGAAGTCGGGCGCCTTCCCGATGACGACGGCCTCGACGTCCGCCCAGGTCAGCTCGGCGTCGGCGAGGGCGCGCACCGCGGCCTCGCGGACGAGTCCCGCGAGGGAGACGTCACGGCGGGCGGCGACGTGCTTGGTCTGGCCGATGCCGACGACCGCCACGGGTTCCTTAGCCACGGGGGTCTCCTTCCAGTACGGCCACCAGGTTCTGCTGGAGGCAGGGTCCCGAGGTGGCGTGGGCGAGCGCGCGGTCGGAGTCGCCCCGGTGGATGCCGGCGGCGGCCTCGCCGAGCCGGATGAGTCCCGCGGCCATCAGGGGGTTGGCGGCGAGCGCGCCGCCGGAGGGGTTGATCCGGACGTCGTCGCCGAGGCCGAGGGCCTTGGTGAGGACGACCTCCTGCGAGGTGAAGGGGGCGTGCAGCTCGGCGGTGTCCACGGGCCGTTCGAAGAATCCGGCGCGCTCGGCGGCGAGCCGGGTGGACGGCGAGTCGGTGAGGTCGCGGACGCCGAGGGAGTGCGCCTCGACGCGGTGGTCCATGCCGCGGACCCAGGCGGGTCGCGCGCAGAGGTCGCGGGCGCGGTCGCCGGCGGCGAGGATCACCGCGGCGGCGCCGTCGCCGATCGGCGGGCAGTCCCCGGTACGCAGCGGGGCGACGACGTGGTCGCCCTGCGGGCGGGCGCCGGTGACCTGGGCGTACGGGTTGGCGGCGGCGTCGGCGCGGCTGCGGGCGGCGATCGCCGCGAGGGCCGCCTCGTCGGTGGCGCCGGCGTCGATGAGGGCCTGGGCCTGGAGCGCGGCGAGGGCGACGGAGTCCGGCCAGAGCGGGGCGAGGTAGTACGGGTCGAGCTGGCGGGTGAGCACGTCGCGGACGGGGCCGGGCGAGGACTTGCCGTAGGAGTAGACGAGGGCGGTGTCGGCCTCGCCGGTGAGCAGCTTCACCCACGCCTCGTACAGCGCCCAGGCGCCGTCCGTCTCGACGTGGGACTCGGAGATGGGCGGCCAGGCGCCGACGCCGTCGAGGGTCATGGTGAAGGAGAAGGCGCGTCCGGCGAGGTAGTCGGAGGAGCCGGAGCAGGTGAAGTCGATGTCGGAGGTCTTCAGTCCGGTCTGCCGCAGGACCTCGTGGAGGACGGGCATCACCATCTCGACCTCGGAGAGGTCGTCGGTGCGGCGCCGGTGGCCGCTCTGGGCGAAGGCGACGATGGCCACGTCGCGGCCGGGGGCGCTCACAGCAGCTCCTTGTACGTGTCGTAGTCGGCGTCCGGTTCGCCGGTGGGGCGGTAGTGGTCGGGGTAGCGGCCGTCCTCGCTCCACACGGGTTCGACGCGCAGGCCCATGCGGACCTGGTCGTAGGGGATGCCGCCGATCCGCCCGTGGAGGGCGAGCCCGGCGCCGTCGAGGGCGATGTGGGCGTAGACGTAGGGGACCTCGATGTCGAGGTTCCTCGCCTTGATGTTGACGATGCAGAAGGTGGTGACGGTGCCGCGGGGGCCGACCTCGACCTGGTCGGCGGTGGCGACGCCGCAGGTGGGGCAGGCGCCGCGGGGCGGCACGTACACCTTGTCGCAGGAGGGGCAGCGCTCGCCGAGGACGCGGCGCTCGGACAGCGCCCGGAGGTAGCGGGTCTGGGCGCGTCCCGGGCTGTAGGTGTAGTCGAGCCGGGCCGGGGCGACGATGCCGGTGACGGGGTCGTCGAACACGCCGCTGTGCGGCGCGGGTTCGCGCGTCCCGGGTGCGCCGCCCGCCTCGTACGGCTCGAAGCAGGCGATGTCGGTGATGGCCCCGGTGCGTTCGGCGGCCCAGCGGATCCGGACGCGCATGCCGGTGCGGACGGCGTCCGGGCCGGGGGCGTCGAGGGCGTGCAGCAGCGCGGTGTCGGCGCCGTCGAGGCGGACCAGGACCCAGGCGAAGGGTGCGTCGAGGGGCTGGCCGGGGCGGGGCGCGGGGTTCCAGGCCCAGGTGGTGACGGTGCCGGTGGGCGCCACCTCGACGAGTTCGCGCAGCTCGGCGGCGGTCTCGGGGTCGTACTCCACGGGTGGGACGAGGACCCGGCCGCCCTCGGCGCGCACACCGAGCACGGTGCGCTCGCGCAGGCCGGTGAGGAAGGCGGACTGCACGGGGCCGAGGGACCGCGTGAAGGGGAACTCGACGACGAGGGGGGCGCGGAGGGTTTCGGGGGGCGGTGTGACGGCGGTCATGGGCGGGCCTTTCCGGGCGGCGGGCGGGTGCGGGGGCCGGGGCGGGTGCGGGGGCCGGGGCGGGTGCGGGGGGGGGCGAGTGCAGGGGGCCGGGGCGGAGCCCCCGGTCACGGGGAGGGGCCTGAGGAGAAGGGCTCACTCCCGGCGGTAGACCGGCGGGCGCTTCTCCGCGAAGGCCCTCGCGCCCTCCTTCGCGTCCGCCGTGTCGAAGACCGGCCACCCCCGCTTCAGCTCGGCGGCGAGCCCCTCCGTCTCGGTCATGTCGGCCGTCTCGTACACGGACGCCTTCACCGCCTCGACCGCCAACGGCCCGCAGGCGTTGATGCGTTCGGCGAGGTCCAGGGCGGTGTCCAGGGCGGTGCCGTCGGGGACGACCCGTCCGATCAGGCCGATGCGGGCGGCTTCCTCGGCGGTGTAGGGCCGCCCGGTGAGGAGCATCTCGAGGGCGTGGGTCCGCGGGATCTGGCGCGGCAGCCGGACGGTGGACCCGCCGATCGGGAAGAGGCCGCGCCGGACCTCGAAGAGACCGAAGAGGGCGGAGGCGCCGGCGACCCGGATGTCGGTGCCCTGGAGGATCTCCGTGCCGCCGGCCACACAGGCGCCCTCGACGGCGGCGATGACGGGCTTGCGCGGGCGGTGGTGGCGGAGCATCGCCTTCCAGTGCAGGTCGGGGTCGGCCCTGAGCCGGTCGCGGTACGCGTCGCCCTCCATGCCCTTGCCGGCGAGTGCCTTGAGGTCCATGCCGGCGCAGAAGGCGCCACCCGCTCCGGTGAGGACGATCGAGCGGACGGAGTCGTCGGCGTCGGCCTCCGTCCAGCCGTCGTACAGGCCGACGAGCATCGGCAGCGACAGGGCGTTCTTCGCCTCGGGGCGGTCGAGGGTGAGGACGAGCGTGGCGCCTTCGCGCCGCACGGTGAGGTGTTCGGTGCCGGCCATGGGCTTCTCCCGTCTCCAGTTCTGGAACAGGTTGCAGGAGTGGCGTGGGCAGTTCAATAGTTTTCTGACACTCAGTCAGATTCTTTGGCGCGCCCCCTTCACACCTGTGCCCGTCGGTGCTCTGATGACCGCCCGAGTCCGAACACGCCGGGGTCAGGAGGAACGGTGGAGTACAACCTTGCCGACCTGTTCGAATCGGTCGTGGACGTGGTGCCGGAGCGGGAGGCGCTGGTCTACGTCGACCACCCGGGGACGGGCGCCGAGCGGCGGCTCACCTACGCCGCACTCGACGAGGCGGCCAACCGGCTCGCCCACCACCTGCTCGACGCGGGCGTCCGCCCCGGCGAGCACCTGGGCCTCCACCTCTACAACGGCGTCGAGTACCTCCAGACCGTCCTTGCCTGCCTGAAGGCCCGGATCGTCCCCGTGAACGTCAACTACCGCTACGTGGAAGAGGAGTTGGTCTACCTCTACCGGGACGCCGACCTCACGGCGCTGGTGTACGACGCCGAGTTCACGGACCGCGTGGCCGCGGCCGTGCCGCGGGCCGGGAAGCTGCGGCACCTCGTGCGGGTGGGGACCCCGCCCGAGGGGGCCGCCGCGCTCGACTGCGTCCCCCTCGAAGAGGCGGAGGCGGCGGCGGATCCCGGGCGCGGCTTCGCGCCCCGCTCCGGCGACGACCTCTTCATCATCTACACCGGCGGCACCACCGGCATGCCCAAGGGCGTCCTGTGGCGCCAGGAGGACCTCTTCTTCGCCGGCCTCTTCGGCGGCGACCCCTCCGGCGAGCCGGTCAAACGCCCCGAGGAGCTGGCCGAGCGGGTCGCCGCCGGCGGTGCCGGCCTCACCTTCTTCCCCGCGCCGCCGCTCATGCACGGCACCTCCACCCTCACCTCCTTCATCGCCTTCAACTACGGCCAGCGGGTGGTGCTGCACCGCAAGTACGTGCCCGAGGAGGTGCTGCGGACCCTGGAGAAGGAGAAGGTGTCCAGCATCTCCCTGGTCGGCGACGCGATGCTGCGCCCTCTGATCGACGCGCTCGCCGGGCCGCTGCGCGGCACCGACCTGTCCGCGCTGTTCAGCCTCTCCTCGTCCGGCGCGATCATGTCGGAGACCGTACGGGCGCAGCTGCGCGAGCTGATGCCGAACGTCGTCCTGCTCAACAACTTCGGCTCGACGGAGTCCGGTTCGAACGGCCGGGCCACCGACGACTCGGGCCCGGAGCGGGGCTTCCGGCTGCACGTCAACGAGCGGACGCAGGTCGTGAACCCGGCGACCCGCGAGCCGGTCGCCGTCGGCGAGATCGGCCGCCTCGCCCAGCGCGGTCACGTGCCGCTCGGCTACTACAACGACCCGGCGAAGACGGCGGAGACCTTCTTCGAGCGGGACGGGGTGCGCTGGGTCCTCCTCGGCGACATGGCGACGGTCGACGCGGACGGTGTGGTGACCGTCCTCGGCCGCGGCTCCCAGTGCATCAACACCGGCGGCGAGAAGGTCTACCCGGAGGAGGTCGAACAGGCCCTCAAGTCGCACCCCGACGTGTACGACGCCCTGGTCGCGGGGGTCCCGGACGCGAAGTGGGGCAACCACGTGGCCGCCGTCGTCCAGCAGCGCGAGGGCTCGGCCCCCCTCGACCTGGCCGCCGTCCAGGCCCACTGCCGCCGCCACCTCGCCGGCTACAAGGTCCCCCGCCAGCTCGTCCTCACCCCGCGGATCCAGCGCTCCCCGAGCGGCAAGGCGGACTACCGCTGGGCGAAGGCGGTGGCGACGGAGGCCGACGCCGGGGGGCGGGCCTAGGCTCGGCTCGGCCCTACAGGCCGAACTCCCGGAGCGCGGCGAGGAAGGCGGCGGGGCGGGTCTCGTGGACGAGGTGGCCCGCCTCGACGGTGACCAGACGGGCGCCGGGGACGGCTTCGGCGAGTCCGGCGAGCTGATCCTGGGGGATGTGGCTGGTGGGACCGCCGGCCAGGATCAGGGTGGGGGCCGTGATCGCGGAGAGTCGGGCGCGCCAGCCCGGATCCGGGGCGTTCAGCTGGGCATCGGTGGTGGTCACGATGTCCCAGTCGAAGGCGAGCGGGCCCTCGGGGCGCTCGGCCACCGGGCGCGGCGGGTCGAGGGGGACGAACACCGGGGGTTCCTCCAGGACGAGACGGCCGACGAGACCGGGTTCGTCCTGGGCGAGGAGGCAGGCGGCGCCGGCTCCCATCGAGTGGGCGACGACGGTGGCGCCGGTGAGGCCGAGGGCCTTGAGGAAGCCGCCGAGTTCGTCGCGGAAGTCCTCGAAGCCGTAGCTCCCGGGCCGGTCGCTGAGCCCGTGGCCGCGCAGGTCCACGGCGTACACCCGGTGGTCGGCCGCCAGGTCGTCGACGATCCCCGCCCAGGTGAGGGAGGACTCGCCGCGTCCGTGGACGAGGACCACGGGCCGGGCGTCCTCGGCTCCCGCGACCCGGTGGGCGAGCCGTACGCCGTCGACGGTGACCGTGCGGACGGCCGGGTCGAGGAAGGCGGCGACCGGGCGGACGAACGCCTCCGCGTCGTCGATCCACGGGTAGTGCCCGGCGCCCGGCTGCACGACCAGTTCCGCGTCCGGGAAGAACGCCGCCGCCTCGGCCGCCCTGGCGGGCGTCGGGCCCGCGTCGAGCTCGCCGGCCAGCACCAGGACCGGCGCCGTGAGCCCGGCGAGGGCGCGGCGGGTCGGCTCCGGGTGGTAGGCGCCGTCGCCGTGGTAGGCGACGGCCGCCTCCCAGTGGGTCTGCCGGGCGCCGTCCGCCGCGTGCGCGCGGGCGGCCGCGTCCCAGCGGCCGTAGGTGAACGGGGCGGCGACCTCGTGCACGCGGGGCAGCGGGGTGCCGGGGCCGAGGGCGTCGAGCGCGGCCCTGGCCTCCGGGTACCAGTCCCGGCCGCCGAAGCCCTGGACCGTCCGGTCCCAGTCCTCGTCCGTGGTGGCGACGCCGAGGGCGCGGGCGACGGACGCGACGAGGACGAGGGAGCGGATCCGCTCGGGGTACGCGGCCGCGTAGAGGACGGCGAGGTTGCCGGCCGCCGAGTGCCCGAGGAGGTCGACGCGCTCCAGGCCGAGGTGGGCGCGGAGGGCCTCGACGTCGGCGACCTGCCGGTCACAGCGGTAGCTGCCGGGATCGGAGGGGACGGCGCTCGCGCCGGTGCCCCGGGCGTCGGGCAGGACCAGCGTGCGGTGCGCGGCGAGCCCGCCGAGGTCCCCGAGGTAGGCGGCGTCCCGCATCGGGCCGCCCGCGAGACAGACCAGCGGCTCCCCCTGCCCGTGGACCCGGTAGGAGAGTTCGGTCCCGTCATACGTCGTGAACGTCGGCATGATCATGATCATCCGGGGTGCCGGGCCGCCCCGCAATCGAATTCGGCCGGGGCCGGGAACCCCGCCGGGGGCGCGATACGGTGGGTGGACCGTCCCCGAGCCGCGAAGGAACCGTTCCACCGTGCCCGACACCCGGGAAACCGCCCTGCGCGGCGACTGCGCGCAGTGCTTCGGTCTGTGCTGCGTCGCCCTGCCGTTCGCCAAGTCCGCCGACTTCGGCGTGAACAAGGCGGCCGGTGACCCCTGCCGCAACCTCCAGGACGACTTCCGGTGCGGGATCCACGCGCGGCTGCGGCCCAGCGGGTTCCAGGGCTGCACCGTGTACGACTGCTTCGGGGCCGGACAGCGGGTGTCGCAGGTGACCTTCGGCGGGGTGTCGTGGCGGGAGGCGCCGGAGACGGCCCGGCAGATGTACGAGGTGTTTCCGGTGGTGCGGCAGCTCCACGAGCTGCTGCGCTACCTCACCGAGGCGCTGGAGCGGCCCGCCGCCCGCCGGATCCACGGCGAGGTGCGCGCGGCCCTGGCGCGGGTCGAGGAGCTGGCCTCGCTGCCCGCCGCCGAGCTCGAAGGGCTGGACGTCGGGCCCGTGCGGGCCGAGGTCAATCCGCTGCTGCTGCGGACCAGCGAGCTCGTCCGGGCCACGGCCGGCGGCACGCCGCGCTCCCGGCGGGGCGCGGACCTCATCGGGAAGCGGCTGCGCGGGGCCAGGCTGCGGGGCACCGATCTGCGCGGCGCCCTGCTGATCGCCGCCGACCTGACCGGCGCGGACCTCACCCTCGCGGACCTGATCGGCGCCGACCTGCGCGACGCGGACCTGTCCGGGGCCACGCTGACGGGCGCGCTGTTCCTCACCCAGCCGCAGCTGAACTCGGCGCGCGGCGACGCGCGGACCGTCCTGCCGGAGGGCTACGACCGCCCGGCGCACTGGGCGGCCTAGCCGGCCTCGCCCGGCGTCGCCGCCCCGCGCGCGTACTCCGCCTCGTAGGCCTCCGCGCCCAGGGCCGCGCGGGTCCGGGCGGTGATCCGGACGACGTCGTCGTGCTCGCCCTCCGGGAGCGGCACGCCGACCCCGGCGCGGGTGGCGGCGGCCGCGCCGAGGAGACGGGCCGCGCGGGCCGGGTCTCCGGCGAGTGAGACGGCGCCCGCCAGGCCCTCCAGGCCGAGCGCGAGCGCGCGGGGGTCGCCGGTCGCGCGGGCGGCGGCGAGACCCGAGCCCTGGAGCTCCAGGGCCCGGTCCGCGTCGCCGCGCAGTTCGGCCGCGAAGCCCAGCTCGGCCAGGATCAGCGCGGGCATGCCGGGTTCGTATCCCATCCGCCGGTGGGTGTCGAGGACGTTGCGCATGTGGGCCTCGGCGGCGTCGAGGTCGCCCTCGCGGCGGGCGCCCATGCCGAGGCCGATCTCCGCGTACTGCTCGCCGAAGCTGTCGGTCTGCTCGACGGCGATCCGGCGGGCCCGCTCGTGGAACTCCCGCGCCCGCCCGTACTCCCGGGTGAGCAGGGCGATCCGGCCCAGGCCGGAGAGCTGGAACGACACCTCCCGGGGCAGATCCAGGCGCTCCGCGATGTCCAGGCAGATCCGGTGCAGTTCGCCGGCGTACGCGTACTCCCCGACGATCTCCGCCCACGTCTGCAGCGGCACCATGGCCTGCAACTGGCCCCATTCGTCGCCGAGTCCGCGGAACAGCTCCAGGCTGCGCTCGCCGTCGCGGAGCAACGCCGGGAAGTCGCCGCGGAGTTTGGCGTGGAAGGAGCGGGTGGCGAGCGCCGCCGCCGTCCCCCATGGGTCGCCCAGCTCCTCGAAGCGGGCGAGGGCGCCGTCGACGAGGGCGGCGCTCGCCGTGGCGTCCCC
Source organism: Streptomyces roseofulvus (assembly GCF_039534915.1). Classification (NCBI taxonomy): domain Bacteria; kingdom Bacillati; phylum Actinomycetota; class Actinomycetes; order Kitasatosporales; family Streptomycetaceae; genus Streptomyces; species Streptomyces roseofulvus. The sequence goes on from NZ_BAAAWE010000001.1 coordinate 956,341, forward strand.
GATGCCGTAGAGGTGGGAGCCGAGGAACCACGCGGCGCGCGCCTGCTCCAGGGGGTCGCGCACGTGCTCGTGGGCGCGGAGGGCGGAGCGGTGGTCGGCGACCGGGTCGGCGCTGCCGCCGGAGGCCAGCCGGACGCCGCCGAGCCAGGCCGTGGCCCGGGCGACGAGCGCGGCGGGCGCGGGGCCGGGGACGGCGAGGGCGGCGGAGAGGGAGCGCTCCGCCTCGGCGCCTCTGCCGCGCAGCCGCCAGTACCAGCAGAGCGAGGTGGCGAGCCGGAGCGCCGTCTCCGCCTCCCCGGCGGAGACGGCGGAGTCGAGGGCGCCGCGCAGGTTCGCGGTCTCCTCGTCGAGGCGGCGGAGCCAGTACCCCTGCTCGGCGCCCCGCAGCAGCGGCTCGGCCCGCTCCGCGAGCCGCAGGTAGTGGGCGCGGTGGGCGGCGCGTACGGCCTCCGTCTCGCCGGCCTCCCGCAGCCGCTCCTCGCCGTAGGCGGCCACCGATTCGAGGAGGCGGTAGCGGACGGCGCCGTCCGGGCCGGGGGGCGCCGCGACGACGAGGGAGGCGTCGACGAGCCGGGCCAGGAGGTCGAGGACGTCGGCGGGGTCGGGCTCCCGGCCGGGCACGCCGGCCGACACCTCCTCGGCGGCGTCGAGGGTGCAGCCGTCGGCGTGCACGGCGAGGCGCCGCAGGACGGCCCGCTCGCCCGGCCCGAGCAGGTCCCAGCTCCAGTCGAGGACCGAGCGGAGGGTGCGCTGGCGGGCGGGGGCGTCCCGGGCGCCGACCGCGAGCAGCCGGAAGCGGTCGTCGAGGCGCGCCGCGACCTCCCGGACGCCGAGGGCACGCACGCGCGTGGCGGCCATCTCCAGGGCGAGCGGGATGCCGTCGAGCCGACGGCAGATCGCCGCGACGGCGTCGGCCGTGGCCGCGTCCAGGGTGAAGCCGGGCGCGGCGGCGGTGGCCCGGGCGACGAAGAGCTCCACCGCGCCGAACCGGCCCGGGTCGTCGGGGTCCAGGGTCTCCCCCGGCTCGGGGCGGGGCAGCGGCGGGACCTCGTGCAGGTGCTCGCCGGTGAGGCCGAGCGGGACCTGGCTGGTGGCGAGGATCCGCAGCGCGGGCGCGGCGGCGAGGAGGCGGGCGGCCAGCGCGGCGACGGGCTCGACGACGTGCTCGCAGTTGTCGAGGACGAGGAGGACGGGGGCGTCGCCGAGAGCGCGGGCGACGCGGTCGACCAGCGGGAGCGGGTCGGTGCCCGGGGCGGGCGGCACGTCGTCGCGGACTCCGGCGGCGCGGCCGACGGCCTCCCGGACCTCGGCGGAGGCGGTGTCGCGGCGGCGCCCGTCCCCGGCGCGGTCGAGGGCGGCGAGCTCCACGAGCCGCACCCCGCCGGGGAACTCCCCCGCCACGTGGGCGGCGGCCGCGAGGGCGAGCCGGGTCTTGCCGACCCCGCCGGAGCCGGTGAGGGTGACCAGCCGGCCGGTACGGAGCAGGGCCCCGAGCTCCTCGACGGCGGCGGCGCGGCCGATGAGACCGGTGAGCGCGGCGGGAACGGCCGGGCCGGGGACGGGGAGGGCGGCGGGGGCCTCGGGCGCCTGGGGCGGGGCGGTGGCGGGGGCGCGGGTCGGCGCGGGGGTCAGGTCGGCGGAGTGGGTGAGGATCGCCCGGTGCAGGGCGGCGAGTTCGGGGCCGGGGTCCACGCCCAGGTCCTCCGCGAGCCGGGTGCGTACCTCCTCGTACCCGGTCAGCGCCTCGCTCTGGCGGCCGGAGAGGTAGAGGGCGCGCAGGTGGACGGCGCGCAGCCGCTCCCGGAGCGGGTGGAGCGCGACCGGACCGGCGAGTTCGTCGGCGACCTCGACGTGCAGGCCGAGGGCCAGGCGCGCCTCGGCGCGCTCCTCCAGGACGGAGAGCCGCCGCTCCTCCAGGCGGGCGGCGGCGACGCGGGCGAACTCCTCGTCGGCGAAGTCCGCGAGGGCGGGGCCGCGCCACTCGGCGAGCGCGTCGCCGAGGAGTCCGGCGCGGACGGCGGGGTCGGCCGCGGCCCCGGCCCGCTCGGCGAGGTCGAGGAAGCGGTCGGCGTCCACGCCGGCGGGCGGCGCTTCGAGGGCGTAGCCGGGCGGGCGGGAGACGAGCAGGCGCCGGGCGCCGGGCTCGGCCTCCTCCAGGGCCCGGCGCAGGCGCCACACCTTGTTCTGGAGGACGCCGGCGGGCCGGGCCGGCGGGTCGTGCGGCCACACCTCGTCGACCAGGCGGTCGGCGGGCACGACCTCCCCACGGTGCGTCAGGAGGCAGGCGAGCAGGGCGCGGACCTTCGCCTCGGGGACGGTGACCTCGGCCCCGTCGTCCGTCCACACGGCCAGCGGCCCCAGTACTCCGAAACGCATGCCGATCACCCTAGATCACGCCGCCGACAGCGGGCCGGGAGAGAACCGAGAGGGAGTCGAGAGCGCCTCCCGGCAGGGTCGTCCCCGACGTCAACGGGACCACCTCTCCCCCGACACAGCAGGAAGGGACGACCATGTCCGTCATCTCACCGGTGGGCGCGCAGCCGCTCGCGGGGCGCCGGGAGTGGGCGGGGCTCGCCGTGCTGGCGCTGCCCACGCTGCTCATCTCGCTCGACCAGAGCGTGCTGTTCCTGGCCCTTCCGCACCTCGTGGAGTCGCTCCGGCCGACCGGCACCCAGTCCTTGTGGATCATGGACGCGTACGGGTTCCTCATCGCCGGCTTCCTCATCACGATGGGCGCGCTCGGCAACCGGGTCGGGCGGCGCAGGCTGCTCCTCGTGGGGGCGGTGGCGGTCGCCCTGACCTCGCTGCTCGCGGCGTACGCGACCAGCGCCGAGATGCTGATCGCGGCCCGGGCGCTGCTCGGCGTCGCGGCGGCCACGCTGATGCCGTCGACGCTGTCGCTGATCAACGGCATGTTCCAGGACCCGGGGCAGCGCGGCAGGGCGATCGCCGTGTGGGCGGGCTGCTTCATGGCGGGCACGGCGCTGGGGCCGGTCGTCGGCGGTCTGCTGCTCGAACGCTTCTGGTGGGGCTCGGTGTTCCTGCTCGGTGTGCCCGTGATGCTGGTGCTGCTCGTCGCGGGGCCCCGGCTGCTTCCGGAGTACAAGGAGCCGGGCGGCGGACGGCTGGACCTCGTGAGCGTCGTCCTGTCGCTGGCGGCGGTGCTGCCGGTGATCCACGGGCTGAAGGAGCTGGCCCGGCACGGCTGGTCGGTGGTGCCCCTGCTGACGCTGGCGGGCGGCGTGGCCGTCGGCGCGGTCTTCGTGGCACGGCAGCAGCGGATCGATCGTCCGCTGCTCGCCCTGGGGCTGCTGCGGGGCCGCGGTTTCACGGCGGCGCTGGCCGTCCTGCTGGTCTCGATGACCGCCACCGCGGGCAGCTATCTCTTCGTCACCGGTTACCTCCAGCTGGTCGCCGGCCTGTCGCCGATGGAGGCCGGACTGTGGATGGTGCCGTCGGCGGTCGCGTCGATCGTGGCGGCGCAGCTGGCGCCCACGCTGGCCCGGCGCTTCCCGGTGCACCTGGTGGTCGCGGGCGGTCTGCTGGTGGCGGCGCTGGGCTACGGGCTGCTGGTCCTGGTGGGGCCGGCGGGCGGGATGCCGCTGCTGGTCGCCGGTTTCGTGGCGGCGTTCCTCGGCGGCGGGCCGATCGGCGCGCTGGGCACCGCCCTGGTGGTGGGCTCGGCGCCGCCGGAGCGGGCCGGTTCGGCGGCGGCGCTCTCCTCGGTCTGCGGCGACCTCGGCGCGGCCCTGGGCGTGGCGCTCCTGGGCAGCCTCGGCACGGCCGTCTACCAGGGCACGGTGGCGGTCCCCGAGGGCGTGTCGCCGCAGCTGGCGGAGGCGGTCCGGAACGGCGCGGACACGGCGCTCGTGGCCGCGCAGGGCCTCCCCCCGGGCGCGGCGGAGACGGCCGGACGGGTGCTGGACGCGGCCCGCGAGGCGTACACGAACGGTCTGAACGCGGCCGGCGCGGTCTGCGCGGTGATCGCCGTGGCGTCGGCGGCGATCGCGGCGACGACCCTGCGCAAGGCGTCCGCCTGAGGGGCCGGCGGGCCCGTCGCCGCCGCGGTCGTCCCCCGCACGCAACCTTCGGGGGACGGCCGCGGTCTGATCAACTGTCGGGCCCCTCCGGGACCCGTCCGGCGGCGGCCGACCGGCGACGGCGTCGCGCTCCCACCTGCCCCACGAAGGACCACCATGACCGACCTCACCACCCCCCGGCCCGGACCCGAGGCCCTGTCCGAGCTGCTGGACGCCGACCGCACGCGGGCGCTGCAGGCGATCACGCCGCCGTGGTCGGCGTTCCTGCTGTCCGTGGTCTGCGCCGCCGCGGTGTGGGCCCCGGACGCCGGTGTGGCGCGGACGGTGGCGGTGCTGTCCGTGGTGGCACCGGGCGGGTGGATCCTGCTGCGGAACGGGGCGCTCACCCGGGAGGCGACCGTGTACGCGCCGGACGACCCGGCGGAGGACGGCCCCGCGGATCCGGCGACGGCCGCGCGGGTGGCCGCGCGGATGCTGCTGCTCACGAACGCGGCCACGTCGGCCGGGCTCGCCGCGGCGGTGCTGTTCGTGCCGCTCGGCTGGCTGCGCGTCCTCCTCCCGCTCGTCTGCCTGTGGGGTGTCGTCGACCTGGTCCGTCAGGTCCGGGCCCGCCGGCGGGCGCTCGCGGTGATCGCGCGGAGCCAGGGCGAGCCCTGGTACCCGGCGTACCGCGCGCGGATCGAGGCGCGCCGGGCCGTCCTGGGCTGACGACCGGGGCGCGCCGACGCGGGGCGCGGGGCGCCGTCACCACTCCCTGGTGGCGATCAGCTCCTCCGGGTCCGCGTCGCCGAAGCCGTACGCCGTCGCGACGAACCAGAAGTCCTCGCCTATCTCCTCGCGGGCCACGGTCTCGATCTCGCTCCCCGCCGCCTCGAACTCCGCCTCCAGGCGGTTGAACTCCTCCGTCGCCGCGTGCGTCAGGCGGTACAGCGCCGGCAGGTCGGCGGGGCGCTCGGCCTCGATCCGCTCGCAGAGCCGGAGCAGGATCTCGCGGCCCTTGTCCACGACGTGGTCGGGGAAGTACCCGTCCTCGTACAGGCCGCGCAGGAACGCGTGCTCCCCCACCTTCTCGTTCGCGATCGTCATGCGGTCCCCTCCCGTGCGTGCTCTCTCCTCCCGATGATGCCCCGAGGCACCGACAACGCCGCCGGCGTCGCTCAGGCGTGCACGTACGGCGTGGTCGTGGTGAGCGGCACGAAGCCGAGGCGCTGGAGGATGGGGCGGCTGGTGGGGGCCGCGTCGACCTGGACGTACCGGTGGCCGTGGGCGGCCGCGACACGGGCGCGGTGCGCGACGAGCGCGCGGTAGAGGCCGCGGCCGCGCCACTCGTGGACGGTGCCGCCGCCCCAGAGTCCGGCGAAGTCGGTGTCCGGGTAGAGCTCCAGGCGGGCCGCGCTGACGGGGACCCCGTCCGCGAGGGCGAGGACGGCGGGGACGGTGCCGGGGTCGGCGGCCAGCCGGTCGAGGAGGCGGCGGCCGAGGGCGGAGCTGTCGGTGCCGAAGGCCCGTTCGTGGACCTCGACGACCTGCCGCACGCCCTCCGCGTCGGTGACCTCGCGGAGTTCGACGCCGTCCGGCAGCGGCACCGGACCGCCCTGGGCGCCGGCCTCCGCGACCAGCAGGGTCTCCGGTTCCTCGGCGGTGAAGCCGGCGGCGACGAGCCGGGCGCCGAGGTCGGCGGGGCCGTCGTGGCCGTACAGCTTCCATTCGAAGGGGACGCCCTCGGCGCGGTAGTGGGCGAGCTGCGCGGCGATGGCCGCGTCGGCGGTGTGCTCGTCGAGGCCGGACCAGAGGACGCCGTTCCAGGCGTGGGCGGGGCCGGTCTGGCGGACGACGGCGCCGGCGCGTTCGACGCGGCAGCCGGGTCCGTCGGGGCGCGCCGCCCGCCGCAGCTGCCGGTCGTACATATCCAGGAGGGGGGATGCGTTGTTCATCCCGGCCATTGAAGATCGGCCTCCCGGCGCGGGCAACGCCTTTTCCGACAGGCCGGGCGGGGCCGTGCCCGGCCCCGCCCCCGGCGCCCGTACGCCCGTGCGCGCGCCGCCCGTCAGGCGCCGGCGTCGTGCCGGAGCGGGGTGATCTGGTCGATGTCGTACCGGACGCGGAGCCGTTCGATGGCGGCGTGGTCGACCTCGCCGCCGTCCCCGGCCTCCGCGAGAATCTCCATCAGCTCCTCGAAGTACCGCTCGTGGTCGGGCGGCGGCGACGCCTGGAAGAGCATCCGGGCCGGGGCGCCGGTGGGGTTGGCGAAGGCGTGCGGGCAGCCGGGCGGCACCAGGATGAGGGTGCCGGGGGTGGCCCGCACCGCGCGCTGTCCGGAGGCGGACTCCCACTCCCGCCAGCTGTCGCGGGTGCGGACGAGCGGTTCGAAGGCGAGGACGTCGAGCTCGCCTTCGAGGAGGTAGAACAGCTCCTCGCTGTGCCCGTGGGCGTGGGCGCCGACGTCGAAGCCGGGTGGGACGACGACCTCGAAGGTGGAGGCCGTACGGGAGTGTTCGCCGGTCACCTTGAAGGTGACGTGCTGCGCGGCGGTCGTCAGGGTGCGGCCGTGGCCGGGCGGGACGACGAGCCCGCCGGCGGCGCCGATGGCGGCGGCGGTCACGGGGTTCCTCCTCGCGTCACGGGGTTCCTCCTCCTGGTCACGGTGCCTTCTCTCCTCACGCGGTGGCCGTCACCAGGTCACGGGAAGGGTCTCGGGACCCCGGATGAGGGCGCCGCGCTGCCAGCGGAGGGCCTCCTCGGGGACGGCGAGCCGCAGCGTCGGGAAGCGGGTCCACAGGGAGGCGAGGAGGATCTCGGACTCGATGCGGGCGAGGGCGGAACCCGGGCAGTAGTGCGGCCCGTGGCCGAAGGCGACGTGCGGGTTGTGGCCGCGGTCGAAGTCGAGCCGTTCGGGCTCGGCGAAGACCTCCGGGTCGCGGTTGGCGGTGAGGTACGAGACGTAGACGGGGTCCCCGGCCGGGATGCGGACCCCGCCGACCTCGACGTCCTCGGTGGCGATCCGGGAGAGGCCGACGGCGTTGCGGTGCGGGATGTACCGCAGCAGTTCGTCGACGGCCTGCGGGATCAGCTCGGGTTCGGCACGCAGCCGGGCGAGGTGCTCGGGGTGGGTGAGCAGCGCGTAGACCATGTTGGCGCTGTTGTTGCGGACGGCGTGGGCGCCGCCGATCTGGATGAGGACGGCGAGTCCGACGGCCTCGTGCTCGGTGAGGGTCCCGTCGTCGACGGCGTCGGCGAGCACGGCGGCGAGCTGGTCGCTGTCGGTCCCGTGGCGGCGGCCGATGAGCTCGGTGAAGTAGGCGCCCATCTCGGCCTTGGCCCGCTCGCTGGCCTCGCGGCCCGCGCCGGCGGAGATGATGGTGTCGGACCACTGGGCCATGAGCGGCCGGTCGGCCTCGGGGACGCCCATCAGCTCGCTGACCATGGCGAGCGGGAAGGGCCGGTTGACCGACTCCATGAGGTCGGCGGGCGCGCCCCGCTCCGCCATCCGGTCGAGGAGTCCGTCCATGACCTCCTGCGCGTGGTCGCGCAGCGAGCGCAGGGCGCGGGCGCTGAAGGCGCGGGCGACGACGCGGCGCATCCGGGTGTGGTCCGGCGGGTCGGCGAAGCCGACGGCGCCCTCCATCGGGATGAAGTGGGGGGCGAGCCGGGTGATGGACCGGCCCCAGACCGCCTGGCGGCTGAACCGGGGGTCCACGGAGACGAACTTGACGTCCTCGTAGCGGGTGACGAGCCAGGCGTGGCCCTCGCCGTGCGGGAGCCGGACGCGGGTGACCGGGTCCTCGTGGAGGAGCTTGGCGAGCATCGGGTCGAAGTCGAGGCCGGTGAGGTCGGGCACGGCCCAGAAGTGGACCTCGGGGGTGTCGGCGGTCCCGGGGGCGGTGGTGGTCACAGCGTCACCCCCGCGGGGGCGGTGGGGTGCGGCACAGGCATGACGTTCGCTTTCGTCCGGGCGCGCGGGTCGGGCCCGCCGGACCCGGTGTCGGGCGGCGGGGTGTGCGGGGCCGCGGGGGCCCCGGACGGTCCACGGTTCCCCTGGGTCCGCCGCCGGCATGCGCGCGCCCCCGTGAATGCACCCGATGGTGTGACGGTGGCGCACCCGCCCGCCGGGTCCGTCCCGCCCGGAAAAGGTGGCGCCGGGCCCTTGCCAAGACCCCGTCGGGGAAGGTTTTACTGGCCCCCACACGTATCTACCGAATGATCGGTCGTCCGTTTTCCGGAGCCGGCGGCCGGGCGAGTGGCGAGGAGTGGCGGCGCATGAAGGAACTGCTGGACGGCGGCGAACGGCTCGGGCGCGAGGAGCTGGCGGCGCTCCAGCTGGAGCGGCTGCGGAGCACCCTGCGGCACGCGTACGCGCACGTGGACTTCCACCGGCGTGCCTTCGACGCGGCCGGGGTGCACCCGGACGACTGCCGCTCCCTCGCCGACCTGGCCCGCTTCCCCTTCACCACCAAGGCGGACCTGCGCGACCACTATCCGTTCGGCATGTTCGCCGTCGACCGGTCGCGGGTCCGCCGCGTCCACGCCTCCAGCGGCACCACCGGTCTGCCGACGGTCGTCGGGTACACGGAGGGTGACCTGGAGGTGTGGGCCGACGTGGTGGCGCGCTCGCTGCGCGCGGCCGGCGCCCGGCCGGGCGACCGGGTGCACGTGGCCTACGGCTACGGCCTGTTCACCGGCGGACTCGGGGCGCACTACGGCGCCGAGCGGCTCGGCTGCACGGTGATCCCGGCCTCGGGCGGCATGACCGCCCGTCAGGTGCGGTTGATCCAGGACTTCGAGCCCGAGATCATCATGGTGACGCCCAGTTACATGCTGACGCTGCTCGACGAGTTCGAGCGGCAGGGTGTGGACCCGCGCTCGACCTCCCTCCGGGTGGGCGTCTTCGGGGCGGAGCCGTGGTCGGAGGCGATGCGCGCGGAGATCGAGGAGCGGTTCGCGATCGACGCGGTCGACATCTACGGCCTGTCGGAGGTGATGGGGCCGGGGGTGGCGCAGGAGTGCGTGGAGACCAAGGACGGGCTCCACATCTGGGAGGACCACTTCTATCCGGAGGTCGTCGACCCGATCACCGGCGAGGTGCTGCCGGACGGCGAGGAGGGCGAGCTGGTCTTCACCTCGCTCACCAAGGAGGCCATGCCGGTGGTCCGCTACCGCACCCGGGACCTGACCCGGCTGCTGCCCGGCACCGCGCGGCCCGCGTTCCGGCGGATGGAGAAGGTGACGGGCCGCAGCGACGACATGATCATTTTGCGCGGGGTGAACCTCTTCCCCACCCAGATCGAGGAGATCGTGCTGCGGACGCCGGCGGTGGCGCCGCACTTCCAGCTGCGGCTGACCCGGGAGGGCCGCCTCGACGCGCTGACGGTGCGGGCGGAGGCCCGCGCCGGTGCGACGCCCGAGGACCGCGCGGAGGCGGCCCGGGCGATCGAGCGGGCGGTCAAGGACGGCATCGGCGTCTCGGTCGCGGTCGAGGTGGTGGACCCGGAGACGCTGGAGCGGTCGGTGGGCAAGATCAAGCGGATCGTGGACCTGCGGGAGAAGTAGCGGAGCCTCCCGGGCGGGGCGGCGGAGTACCCACTTTTTTGTGGGTACTTGTCGCCGTCCGCGGCCCGGGAGAGGGTGAGGACGTCGGCGGGGACGGCGCCTCATGGATCCGGAAGGAGTGAGTCAGGAGGCGACGGCCCGGGCTGCGGCCAGCCGGTCGAGGTGATCGTGGCCCCAGTCGGAGAGCGGGGCCAGCACCAGGGAGAGCGAGAGACCGGTCTCGGTCAGCGAGTAGACGGTCTTGGGCGGCACGACGTCGTGCGTCTCGCGGTGCACGAGTCCGTCCGCCTCCATCTCGCGCAGGGTCTGGGTCAGCACCTTCTCGCTGATCCCCGGCACCTTCCGGCGCAGTTCGCCGGGGCGGTGCGGGCCCGATTCGAGCAGCCACAGCAGCATCGTCTTCCACTTGCCGTCGATCACCGAGATCGCGGCGGCCACGCCGCAGATCTCGCCCTGGTCGAGGCGGATGCGCGCCATCGTCGTCCCTTCCCCGTCCGTGTGCGGCCGGTCCGCCGCATCGTCGTACCCACCCTATTCCGCATTCTCTGCAACAGGAGTTCACGCATGTCCGTCAACCCGCAGTCCACTCCGTCCGCCGTCACCGTCCTCGGGCTCGGCCCGATGGGCCGCGCGCTGGCCGGCGCGTTCCTCGCCGCCGGGGTCCGCACCACGGTGTGGAACCGCACGCCGGGGCGGGAGGGCGACCTCACCGAGCGGGGCGCCGTCACGGCGGCGAGCGCCGCCGAGGCGATCGCGGCGAGCCCGCTGACCGTGATCTGCATGGTCAACTACGACGCCACGGACGCGGTGCTGCGGCAGGACGCGGTCGAGACCGCGCTCAAGGGCCGCACGCTCGTCAACCTCTCCGCCGACACCCCGGGGCGGGCCCGGGACACGGGCGCCTGGGCCGGGGAGCACGGCATCCACTACCTCGACGGCGCCATCATGACGCCGGCCGGCACGATCGGCACGCCGCAGGCGGTGTTCCTGTTCAGCGGCCCGTCCGAGACGTACGGGGAGCACCGTGCGGTGCTCGACGGGCTGGGCGGCACCCACACCCACCTCGGCGAGGAGGTCTCCCGCGCGGCGGCCTTCGACATCGCGCTGCTCGACATCTTCTGGACGTCGATGGCCGGGTTCGTGCACGCGCTGGCGCTGGCGGACGCCGAGGGCATCACCCCGCGGGAACTGGCGCCGTTCGCGAAGGGCATCGCCCAGATCCTGCCGCCGCTCTTCGACGAGTTCGCCGGGGACGTCGAGGACGGCACCTACTCCGGGGCGATCAACCCGCTGACGTCCGGGGTGTCGACGATGGCGCACGTGGTGCACGCCGCGGAGGACCACGCCATCGACTCGGGCGTGATGCGCGCCGTGGAGGGCCTGGCCCGCCGCACCGTGGCGCTCGGCCACGGCGCGGACGGGTTCTCCCGGATCGCCGAGGTGCTGCGCCGGCGCTGAGCGGGTCAGGCGCCGGCGTACCGGTCGCGCAGCTCCCGCTTGAGGATCTTGCCGCTGGCGTTGCGGGGCAGGGCGTCGGCGAAGACGATCCGCTTGGGGGCCTTGAAGGACGACAGCGTCTCCCGGGCGTGGGCGAGGAGTTCGGCCTCGGTGACCTCGCCGCGCGGGACGACGACGGCGGTGACCGCCTCGATCCAGCGGTCGTCGGGCAGGCCGATGACGGCCGTCTCGACGACCGCCGGGTGGGTGTAGAGGGCGTCCTCGACCTGGCGGGAGGCGACGAGCACGCCGCCGGAGTTGATGACGTCCTTCACCCGGTCGACGATGGTCAGGTATCCGTCCGCGTCGCGGACGGCGAGGTCGCCGGAGCGGAACCAGCCGTCCCGGAAGGCGGCCGCGGTCTCCTCGGGCTTGGCCCAGTACCCCTCGCAGAGCTGCGGGGACCGGTAGACGATCTCGCCGGGGGTGCCGTCGGGGACGTCCTTGCCGTCCTCGTCGACGACCCGCGCCTCGACGTGCCGGACGGGCCGGCCGCAGGAGTCCATGCGGCCCTCGTGCTCGGCGGGCCCCAGGACGGTGGCGAGCGGGCCGATCTCGGACTGGCCGAAGCAGTTGTAGAAGGCGAGGCCGGGCAGGCGCGCGCGCAGCCGCTCCAGTACGGGCACCGGCATGATCGAGGCCCCGTAGTACGCCTTCCGCAGCGCGGACAGGTCCCGCTCCGCGAAGCCGGGGTGGTCGGCCAGGGCGATCCACACGGTCGGCGGGGCGAAGAGGCTGTCCGCGCGCCCCTCCTCGACCAGCCCGAACAGGGCCTCCGGGTCCGGTCCTTCGAGGAGGGTGTTCTCGGCCCCGACCGCCAGGTACGGCAGCAGGAAGACGTGTGTCTGCGCGGAGTGGTAGAGCGGCAGCGCGTGCACCGGCCGGTCGTCCTCGGTGAGGTCGAGCGCCTCGATCGCGCTCGCGTACTCGTGCGTGAGCGCCCGGTGGGTCATCATCGCGCCCTTGGGCAGGGCGGTGGTGCCGGAGGTGTAGAGCAGCTGCACGAGATCGCGGGGATCGCTGTCGGAGTCGTACGGCTCCGCATCCGCGAGCGCGTCGAGGAGCGAGCCCGGCGCGTCCCGCAGGGCCCGGACCGGTACACCGGCGGGGATCCGGTCGGCGAGGCCGGGATCGGCGAGGACGAGGGAACTCCCCGACTGGTCCAGCAGATAGGCGAGGTCGTCGCCGGTCAGGTGGTGGTTCACGGGGACGTGGACGAGGCCCGCGCGGGCGCAGGCCAGGAAGGCGATCAGATAGGCGTCGGAGTTGTGCCCGTACGTGGCGACCCGGGCGCCCGGCACGAGTCCCGGCTCGCGGCGCAGCACGGCCGCGGCGGTGGAGACGGCGGCGTCCAGCTCGGCGTAGGTCCAGGAGCGGTCCGCGTACCGGAGGGCGGTCCGGCCGGGGACGCGGTCGGCGCTGGCGCGCAGCACGCCGTCGACGGTGCGGGTGAGGAGTCCTCGTTCCATGGCTGGATCCTCGGCGCGGCGGTGCGGCGGGTCAAGTACCGCGACCCGACGGCGAGGTGGCCACCGACCGCCCGGCCTCGGATACCGAACGGCATGTTGACAGAGCGAGCGCTTACTGAATGGATGTCCCAACCGACCCCGCCCGCAGGCTCGTTGGGAGGCACCTTGCACATCCGCACCCTCATCCCCCGCCGTTCCCGAGGACGACTGGCGCTGGTGGGCACCGCGCTCGCCGCCCTCACCGCGGGTCTCGTCCCCGGAGCGGCGGCGGCCGGTCCGGACGGCGGGGCACGCGAACACCGTCCCTCGGACGGAGGGTTGGGCGCCGTCATCCGGTACACCGAGTACGGCGTGCCGCACATCCTCGCCAAGGACTACGCCGGTCTGGGTTTCGGCACGGGCTGGGCGCAGGCGGCGGACCAGGTGTGCGTGCTCGCCGACGGCTTCGTGACCGTGAACGGCGAGCGCTCGCGCCACTTCGGGGCGTCCGGGGCGCCGGACGGCTCGCTCTCCTCGGCGACCTCGAACCTCTCCAGCGACCTGTACTTCCGGGGCGTCAAGGAGGCCGGGACCGTGGAGGCGCTGCTGCGCACGCCGGCGCCGGCGGGTCCGAGCCGGGAGCTGAAGGAGCTGATGCGGGGCTGGGCGGCCGGGTACAACGCCTGGCTGCGGAAGAACCGGGTCACCGATCCGGCCTGCACGGGCGCCGCGTGGGTCCGGCCGGTGACGGCGCTGGACGTCGCCCGGCGCGGCTTCGCCGTGTCGGTGCTCGGCGGGCAGGGCCGGGCGGTCGACGGCATCACGGCCGCCCGCCCGCCGGCCGCCGCGTCCCCGGCGAGGGCGGCGGACGGCCCGTCCCCGGAGGCCGTCGCCGAGGCTGCGCGGGCGCTGTTCGCGCCGGAGAACGCCACCATGGGCTCCAACGCGGTCGCCTTCTCGGGCGCGACGACGGCGAACGGGCGGGGTCTGCTGCTCGGCAACCCGCACTATCCGTGGCAGGGCGGCCGCCGCTTCTGGCAGTCGCAGCAGACGATCCCCGGTGAACTGAACGTCTCGGGCGCCTCGCTGCTCGGCACCACCGTGGTCGGCATCGGCTTCAACGACAAGGTCGCCTGGAGCCACACGGTCGCCACCGGGGTGCCGCTCAACCTGCACCAGCTGACCCTGGTGCCGGGCGACCCGACCGCGTACCTGGTGGACGGGAAGCCGGAGCGGATGACCGCCCGCGAGGTCACGGTGGCGGACCGGGACGGCACGCCGGTCACCCGTACGCAGTGGTGGACGCGGTACGGCCCGGTCACCGGCGGGCTCGGCGCGAGCCTGCCGCTGCCGTGGACGGCGACCACCGCCTACGCCCTGAACGATCCCAACGCGGCCAACCTGCGCGGCTCCGACACGGCGCTGGGCCTGGCCAAGGCCCGCTCCACCCGGGACGTCGCGGAGGCGCTGCGCCGCACCCAGGGCCTGCCGTGGGTGAACACGATCGCCGCGGACTCGGCCGGCCGCACCTACTTCGGCCAGGCGCAGGTGCTGCCCCGGATCACCGACGAGCTGGCGGAGCGCTGCTCCACCCCGCTCGGCCGGGTCGTCTACCCGGCCTCGGGCGTCGCCGTCCTCGACGGTGCGCGGACCGAGTGCGCGCTCGGCTCGGACCCGGACGCGGTGCAGCCCGGGATCTTCGGGCCGGCCCGGATCCCGGTCCTCACGGACGCGCCGTACGCGGTGAACTCCAACGACAGCGCCTGGCTGACCAACGCGGACCGGCCGCTGAGCGGGTACGAGCGGGTCTTCGGGACCGTCGGGACGCAGCGCTCGATGCGGACCCGGGGCGGGATCGAGGACGTGGCGGCCATGGCCGCGCGCGGCGGGCTGACGGTGGCGGACCTCCAGCGGCAGCAGTTCGCCAACCGGGTGCCGGCCGCCGGACTCGCCGCGGCGGACCTGGCCGCCGCCTGCCCGGCGGTGCTGCCGGCGGATCCCGAGGCATGCCGGGTGCTCGGCGCGTGGGACGGCACGATGGACTCGGACAGCAGGGGCGCGCTGCTCTTCGACCGGTTCTGGCGGAGGTTCACCGCCTCGGTGCCGGTGGCGCAGCAGTGGAAGGTGCCGTTCTCGGCGGCGGACCCGGTCGGCACCCCGCGCGGCCTGGACACCGGCACGGCCGGCTTCGCGAAGGCGCTGGCGGACGCGGCGGCGGAGCTTCGGGCGGCGGGGATCCCGCTGGACGCGCCGCTGCGCGACCACCAGTTCGTGGTGCGCGGCGGGGAGCGGATCCCGGTGAGCGGGGGGACGGAGTCGCTGGGCGTCTGGAACAAGACGGAGGCGGTGTGGAACGCGGCCGGCGGCGGTTACGTCGAGGTCGCGCACGGCACGAGCCACGTGCAGGCGGTGGGCTGGGACGGCGGGCGCTGCCCGGTGGCCCGCACCCTGCTGACGTACTCCCAGTCGTCGAACCCGGTCTCGCCGCACTCCAGCGACCAGACGAGGCTGTACGCGGACGAGCGCTGGGTCACCTCCCGGTTCTGCGAGAAGGACATCCTGCGCTCGCCGGCGCTGCGGGTCGTGGTGGTCGGGGACTGACACCCCACGTCAGGGGCTGCCGTCCCCCGTCAGGGACTGAACGAGAGGAAGACGAAGGCGGCGAAGATCGCGAGATGGACGCCGCCCTGGAGGAGCGTGGCCCGTCCGGGCACCACGGTCAGGGCGCTCACCACGCCGGTGAGGGCGAGCAGGACCATGTGGAGGGGGCCCAGGCCGAGCACCAGGGGCCCGGACAGCCAGATGGAGGCGAGCGCGATCGCCGGAATCGTCAGGCCGATGCTGGCGATCGCGGAGCCGTAGGCGAGGTTGAGGCTGGTCTGCACGCGGTTGCGGCGGGCGGCGCGCACGGCGGCGAGCGTCTCGGGCAGCAGGACCATCAGCGCGATGACGACACCGACGACGGCCTTGGGCAGACCGGCGGACTGGACGCCGTCCTCGATGGTCGGCGAGATCACCTTGGCGTTGCCGACGACGGCCACCAGGGCGACGAGCAGCAGGCCGAGGCTGGCCAGGGCGTCGGCCTTGGTCGGCGGGTCCGCGTGGTCGTCCTCCGAGCCCTCCTGGCCCTCGGGGGTGACGGGGAGGAAGTAGTCGCGGTGGCGGACGGTCTGGACGGCGACGAAGACGCCGTACAGGGCGAGGGAGGCGACGGCGGCGAAGGCGAGCTGGGCGCCGGAGAACTCGGGGCCGGGCTGGCTGGTGGTGAAGGTGGGCAGGACCAGGGTCATGGTCGCGAGGGTGCAGACGGTGGCGAGCGCGCCCCCGGAGCCCTCGGCGTTGAAGACGGCGACCCGGTTGCGGAGGGCGGCGACCAGGAGCGCGAGGCCGACGATGCCGTTGCAGGTGATCATGACGGCGGCGAAGACGGTGTCCCGCGCGTAGGTCGCGGTCTTCTCGCCGCCGCCCGCCATGAGGCTGACGATGAGTCCGACCTCGATGACGGTGACGGCGACGGCGAGGACGAGCGAGCCGAAGGGCTCGCCGACCCGGTGGGCGATGACCTCGGCGTGGTGGACGGCGGCGAGGACCGCGGCGGCGAGGCAGAGCGCGACGGCGGCCACGGCGAGGACCGGGAGGTCGCGCCCCCAGGCCAGGACCAGCGCAAGCAGGGCCACCACCGGCCCCCACGTGGTCCACTGCCCGGTCAGCGCCTTGGTGCTCGAACTCATCGGCTTCTTCCTGCTCGGGGGCCCGCGCCTCCCGCCGTGGGGGGCGGCGGCCCGTTCTCGGTCATTGTTCTGCGTCGGCCAGACCGTGCTCGTACGCCGCGAGGGTGTCGATGAACATCCGCCGTTCGGCGGGTCCGAGCGGGGCGAGGGCCGCCCGCCAGGCGCCGGCGCTGCGGCCGAGCCACCCGTCGATGGCGCCGCGGCGCTCCTCCGCGATAGACACGATCTTGCGTCTGCGGTCGGCGGGGTCCTCCCGCCGTTCCAGGACGCCCTTCTTCGCGAGGTCGCCCACCATCAGGCTGACGGTGGTGGGCGCGACCTCCAGCCGCGCCGCCAGTTCGTTGACGCTCTGCGGGCCGTCGAAGAGGAGGTAGGCGAGCAGGGAGAGGTGACGGGGCGCCAGCGTCAGCGACGCCAGCTCCTCCGGCACCTTGATGCGCTTGACCCGCCCCACCATCCGGGGCATGAGGAGCAACAGCGTACGGACGGCGTCGTCGACGTCCGGTCCGGCCGCGCCACTCCTCTCGCGCTCGGTTGACACCCTGAACCCTCCGATTTAGCTTTGCTTTCAAAGCAAATAGATCTGGTGTGGTCGATGCTACCGGAGGGCACCAGCCATGTCCGCGTTCAACCAGCAGGTCATCGAGGAGTTCCGGCGCAGCGGCGGCCGGGTGGGCGGCGCGTTCGAGGGGGCGGACCTGCTCCTGCTGACCACCCGCGGCGCCCGCAGCGGCCAGGACCACACGACCCCGGTGGTGTACGTACGGGACGGGGCGCGGCTGCTGGTGTTCGCGTCGAACGGCGGCGCGGCGCGCCACCCCGCCTGGTACCACAACGTGCGCGCCGCGCCCCGGGTGTCGGTCGAGATCGGCACCCCGGAGGGGACGCTCGACCGCTTCGAGGCGGAGGCGGTCGCGGCCGAGGGCGCCGAACGCGACCGCCTCTACGCCGAACAGGCCCGTCGGAATCCGGCGTTCGCCGCCTACCAGGCCGGCACCGAGCGGAGGATCCCGGTCGTCGTCCTGCGCCGGGTGTCCGGGCTCGCGGACCCGGCCCGGCACGCCGCGATCGCCGCCCACCTGGTGCGGGTCCACGCGGAGCTGCGCGCCGAACTGGCGGCGCTGCGGAGCGGTCCGGCCGCGCCGGGGCGGCGCCTGCCCGACGGGCTCGCCCGCCACTGCCTCGCCTTCTGCGGGGCCCTGCACACCCACCACGCCAGCGAGGACGGCGTCTTCGGCCTCCTCCAGGAGCAGTTCCCCGGACTCACCGGGGCCCTGGACCGGATGCGGGCGGAGCACCGGAAGGTCGCCCGCGCGCTCACGGAGCTGGAGGCCCTGCTGGCCTCCGGCCCGGCCCCGGAGGTCCTGCGCGCCGAACTCGACCGGCTCGCCGCCGGCCTGGAGGAGCACTTCGCCTACGAGGAGGCCCAGTTGCTGCCGGCCCTGACGGGCGGCGCGGCAGGCGCGTGAGCGCTCCGGCGCGGACCGCGGGTCAGGCGCCGTCCTCCTGGTCCTCGGCCCCGTCCACCGCGGTGTCCACGTGCATCGCGGCCTCCTCGGCGGGGGCGGTGCCGTCGTCGCGGCCGACGTCGCGGGCGACCGCCCGGTCCATGTGGCCGGGACGTGCGGCGTACGGGGCCAGCCGTCCCGCCCGGGTCGCACCGGCCTCCTCGTCCACGGGCTCGCCGGCGCCCTCCGGCAGGTCTCCGATGCCGTCGCCCGTCGCCGGCCGCTCCTCCGGCTCCTCCCGGCGGAGCCGGTCGTCGAGCGGTTCGCCCTCCCGCTGCTCGCGCTGGGTGGTGCCGTGGTCGGTGACGCCCCAGGGGCGTTCGGGCGGGGAGTACCCGGGGGCGCTCAGGTCGTCGACGGGGTCGGTCGCGAGCGCGTTGTCCGGATCGAGGTCGCCGGAGGGGCGGTTGTCGACGTCGGAGTGGGTGGGCTGGTAGACCTCGTCGGCGCGGCCCGCGCCCTCGTCGGGCGTGGCCGGCTCGTCGGCACGGGGCATGATCGGCTCCCTTCGTCAGTCGGTCGCCAGGAGGATGGCGTACACGAGGAAGAACAGGGCGACCAGGACGACGACCACCCACATCGCCACCAGGGGGCCCTTCGTCCAGCCGCGGCTGAGCGGCCGGTACGGCCCGGTCGCCGGGCCCGTGCCGGATTCCGCCGGGGGCGTCTCACCGGGGCTCACGCCTCCGGCGGCGTCGTCGGCGGGGGTGCCGCGGGGGGCGTTCCACGGGCTGGGGTCGGGATTGCTCGGGGTGGGGGTCATGGTGTCCGTCTCCCTGGGACGCGGAGGTACGGGGATCCCGTGGCGCGGCGGGCGCGCCGCCGAGCCGCCGGCCGGGGGCGTGCCGCCCGGGGACGGCTGCGCAGCACCGCCACCGCCGGGGCCCGTCATGCCCCGCGTCTTGCCACCCCAGGCACCCCCGAAACGGGCCCCGGCCCGACGACCCATATCGAGCCCGCACGGTCACGGCCGGTGCCGGGGCGACCACGGGCCGCGGGTGGGCGGGCGGAGAGCCCTGGGGAGCGCCCGCCGCCCTGCGCCCCGGGGAGCGCTGCCGGCCCGGGGGGCGCTCCCCGGGGTCCGGTGCGGAGCAGCCCGCAGGCCGGCGCCGGAGGGCCTGGCGGAGCCTCTCGGCCCTACGCGCCCGAAGGAGCGCCGCCCGGGGCGCTCACCGGGGTCCGGTCCGGCCACGGTCCGCAAGCCCGACGGCCGGGTATGCCGTGGGCGCGCCCGCTGACCCACCGGGGCCATCGGCGCCGCCCGGGCGACACACTCCGGGGTCCGGTGCGGTCGCGGTCGGTACCGGTCCGGCCACGGGCCGCGCGCCGACCGACTGGAAGCCCTGCGAAGCGCCGGCTCGCCCACCCCGCGAGCCGTCGGCGCGGCGCCCGCCGCGGGCCGGAGCGGTCGCGGTCGGTACCGGTCCGGCCACGGGCCTCGGGGCTGACGGCCGGGAGGGTGCCGGGCGAGCCGCCCGGCACCCTCCCGGCGCGCCTTCCGGTCCGTCTCAGAGCGGGCGCTCGTGGCCCTCCCAGTACGGGTCGCGCAGGCGGCGCTTGTAGAGCTTGCCGTTGGGGTCGCGGGGCATGGCGGCAATGAAGTCGAGGGACTTCGGGCGCTTGAAGCCGGCCAGGTGGTCCGCGCAGTGCGCCAGGATCTCCTCGGCGAGCGCCGGCCCCTCCTCGTACCCCTCGGCGGTCTCGACGACCGCCTTCACCTCCTCGCCCCAGTCGGCGTGCGGCACGCCGAAGGCGGCGGCGTCGGCGACGGCGGGATGGGCCAGGAGCGCGGCCTCGATCTCGGCGGGGTAGATGTTGACGCCGCCGGAGATGATCATGTCGATCTTGCGGTCGCGGAGGAAGAGGTAGCCGTCCTCGTCGAGGTAGCCGAGGTCGCCGACGGTGAAGAAGTCGCCGACGCGGCTCTTCGCCGTCTTGGCCTCGTCCTTGTGGTACTGGAAGCCGCCGGTGTTCATCTTCAGGTAGACCGTGCCGAGTTCGCCCGGCGGCAGGCGGTTGCCGTCGTCGTCGAGGATCGCGAGTTCGCTGATCGGCCACGCCTTGCCGACGGTTCCGGGCCGCTTCAGCCACTCCTCGGCGGTGGCGAACGCGCCGCCGCCCTCGCTGGCCGCGTAGTACTCCTCCACGCACCCGCCCCACCAGGCGATCATCGCCCGCTTGACGTGCTCGGGGCAGGGTGCGGCGCCGTGGATGGCGTGCCGCATGGAGGTCACGTCGTACCGCGCGCGGGTCTCCTCGGGGAGGGCGAGAAGCCGGTGGAACTGGGTGGGGACCATGTGGGTGTGGGTGCAGGCGTACCGGTCGATCAGCCGCAGCATCTCCTCCGGCGTCCACTTGTCCATGACGACCAGCGGGTGCCCGATGTGCAGCGCCGCGGCGGCGAACTGGAGGACGGCCGTGTGGTACAGCGGCGAACAGACCAGATGCACGTCGTCGCCGAAGGGCCGGATGCCGAAGATGCCGAGGAATCCGCCGAGATGAGACTCCTCGGGGAGGCGGTCGGGGAGCGGCCGGCGGATCCCCCGGGGGCGGCCGGTGGTGCCCGAGGTGTAGTTCATGACCCAGCCGAGGGTCCGGTCGGCGGGCTCGGACCCCGGCTGTCCGTCGAGGAGTTCGGCGTACGGGCGGAAGCCGGGCACCGTACCGACGGCGTACCGCCGGCTCGCCGCGAGGCCCGCCCCGTCGGCGGCGACGGCGGCCGCCTCGGCGAAGCGCTCGTGCGCGATGAGCACCTTGGCGCCGGAGTCGGCGACGATCCAGGCGATCTCCGCGCCCACGAAGTGGTGGTTGACCGGCACGAGATAGAAACCGGCCTGGGTGGCGGCGAGATGGGCGGTGAAGAACTCGACGCCGTTGGGCAGCACGACGGCGAAGGCGTCGCCGCGCTCCAGGCCGGCCGCGCGCAGCCCGTGGACCAGCCGGTTGGCGGCGGCGAGCAGCCGGCCGGCCGACCACGCCTCGCCGTCCGGCGCGACCAGCGCCGTACGGTCGGGGTCGGCGGCGGCCTGGGCCCAGAAGCCGTTCGGGGCGGAGGTGTCGCTCATCACCGCTCCCTTCCGGCGATCCCGTTGATCCGGTCGACGGCCTTCTCGAAGCCGCGGGTCAGCTCGTCGACGACCTGCTGGACGCTTCGCTCGGAGTTCATCCGGCCGACGATCTGTCCGACGGGGGTGCCGAGCAGCGGGTCGATCTCGTACTTCTGGATCCGCGACACCGCCTCCGCGACCAGCAGCCCCTGGAGCGGCATGGGCAGCGGGCCGGGCCCGGCCGGGTCCTCCCAGGCGTCGGTCCACTCGGTGCGGAGCTGGCGGGCCGGCTTGCCGGTCAGCGCGCGGGAGCGGACGGTGTCGCCGGAACCGGCGGCGAGGAGCTTCGCGGTCAGGGCGCGCGAGTGGAGGTCGGCCTCGGTGGTGGTGAGCCAGATCGAGCCGAGCCACACGCCCTGGGCGCCGAGCGCCAGGCCGGCGGCGATCTGCTCGCCGCTGCCGATGCCGCCGGCCGCGAGGACCGGGAGCGGTGAGACGGCGTCCACGACCTCGGGGGTGAGCACCATGGAGGCGATCTCGCCGGTGTGGCCGCCGGCCTCGTAGCCCTGGGCGACGACGATGTCGATGCCGGCCTCCGCGTGGCGGCGGGCGTGCCGGGCGCTGCCGGCGAGGGCGGCGACGAGCACGCCGTGCTCGTGGGCGCGGGCGACGACGTCCGGCGGCGGTGAGCCGAGGGCGTTGGCGAGCAGCCTGATGGGGTAGTCGAAGGCGACGTCGAGCTGGCTGCGGGCGACCTCCTCCATCCAGCCGGTGATCCGCCAGCCCGACGCCTCGCCCTCGGCGAGCTCCGGCACGCCGTGCTTGGCGAGGACGGACCGGACGTACTCCCGGTGGCCGGCGGGGATCATGGCCTCGACGTCGGCCTCGGTGACGCCCTCGACCTTCTTGGCGGGCATCACGACGTCGAGCCCGTAGGGCCGTCCGCCGGTGTGCTCCTGCATCCAGTCGAGGTCGCGGGCGAGGTCGTCCGGGGCGGTGTAGCGCACCGCGCCCAGGACGCCGAAGCAGCCGGCCCGGCTGAGGGCGGCGGCGACCGCGGGGAAGGGCGTGAAGCCGAAGATGGCGTGCTCGATCCCCAGTGTGCGACTCAGCTCCGTCTCCATGGGCGGCAGGATGCCGCAGCGGGGCGGTGGAGGGAAGAGGTTTTCTGATGCATCGTCAGATTCTTTGGGGGTGGGGCGGCGGGGGTGCCGCGCGGGCGGGGAGGCGGCCATCGGGGAAGGTGGGGGACGTACGGGCCGGGGCCGGGTGGCCGGGGCCGGGTGAGCGGGTCGGGCGCACGGGCCGGCGTCGGTGTGCCGGTCGGACGCAGGGCCGGAGTCGGTGTGCGGCTCGGGCGCATGGGCCGGAGTCGGTGTGCGGCTCGGGCCCGGGGACCGGAGTCGGTGTGCGGATCGGGTGTGCGGAGGCGGGCAGATGGGTGAGGCGGGGCGCGGACGCGCGGGTGGAGGTCTCCTGCGATGGGGCACGGCGGAGGAGGCCGGGCTGCTGGCGCGGGAGCTGGAGGGGATGGTCGACGACGTACGGGCGTTCCTCGGGCCCTCGCCGGTACGGCCGTGGTGTGCGGGGGCCGTGCTGCTCGCCGGGCGGGGCCGGACGGTGGCGCTGCACCGGGCGGTCGGCTGGGCGGCGCGCTGGGCCGCGTACGACGAGGAGAGCGACACGGGCGTCGACCTGGCACCGGAGGATCGGGTCCCGATGACCCCGGACACCGTCTTCGACGTCGCGTCGCTCACCAAGCTCTTCACCTCCCTGCTGGCCGTGCGGCAGGTCGAGCGGGGCGCGCTGGCGCTCGGGGAGCGGGTCGCGGCGTACCTGCCCGAGTTCGGCCGGGCGGGGAAGGCGGACGTCACGGTCCGGCAGCTGCTCGCCCACACGTCGGGGCTGCGGGCGGAGCTGCCGCTGTACGAGGCGCCGGACCCGGAGGCGCGGCTGCGGATGCTGTGGGAGGAGGCGCCGCTGGACCCGCCGGGCACGGTCTACCGCTACTCGGACCTCAATCTGATCGCACTGCACCTGCTCCTGGAGCGGATCACCGGTCGCGGTCTGGAGAGACTGCTCCACGACGAGATCACCGCTCCGCTCGGGATGCACCGCACGCGTTTCGTCCCCCCGCTCTCGTGGCGGGCGGAGACGGCCGCCACCGAGGACTCCCGCCGGCCGTGGGCGCGGCTCGACCGGGGCATGGTCCGGGGCGAGGTCCATGACGAGAACGCGTTCGCGATGGGCGGCGTCGCGGGCCACGCCGGCGTCTTCTCGCGCGCCCGCGACCTCGCCGTGCTCGCCCGGACGCTCCTCGACGGCGGCGCGTACGGCCCGACCCGGATCCTCTCCCCCGCCTCCGTGGACCTCCTGCTCACCGACGTCAACCAGGACTTCCCCGGCCACGCGCACGGCCTCGGCTTCGAGCTGGACCAGCGCTGGTACATGGGCGCCCTGTCCGGTCCCCGCACCGCCGGGCACACCGGCTTCACCGGCACCAGCCTGGTCCTCGCCCCGGACTCGGACACGTTCCTGATCCTGCTGGCCAACGCGGTGCACCCCGTCCGCACCTGGCGCTCGGGCTCGGCCCCCCGGGTGGCGGCCGCGAACCGCCTCGCCCGCGCGGTCCCGGTCCGCCCGCCGGCCGGCACCGGCCCCACGGCCTGGTTCTCCGGCATGGCTGTCCCCGGCGGCGCCACGCTCACCCTCCCCCCGACGGGGCCGGGCGCGGCACGCCTCACCTGCCTCCTCTGGTGGGACACGGCGCCGGGCACCGACCGGCTCACCCTGGAGGCGGCGACCGACAGCACGGCAGCCGGCGGCACGGCGACCGGCGGCACGGCGCGATGGCGGCCGCTCGCCTTCGACACGGCGCCCGTCGAGGGGCCGGAGGATCCGCTCCCCCACCCGGACGGCACGGCCGACGGCTGGTCCGGCCGCCGCTGGCACCGCCTCACCGCCGCCCTCCCGCCCGCCCCCGGACTCCGCCTCCGCTTCCGGTACGCCACCGCCTCCCCCACCGTCGGGCGCGGGGTGTACGTGACCGGCCCGCGGGTCCTGGACCGCTCGGGCGGCCCGCTCTTCGACGAGTCCCGGCCGGCGGACGGGGCCCGCGTGGAGGCGGCCGGCTGGCACCGTTCGGCGGACTGAGGGGACCTGGTCCCTACTGCGGCGGCCCGGCGACCCCGACGCACGCCTCGTTGCCCTCGGGGTCGGCGAGGACCACGTTCGACGGGGCGTCGGCGTCGTTCACGATCCGGCCGCCTGCGGCAAGGGCCGCCGCGATCCGGGCCTCGGCCTCGTCGTAGGGCACCCAGACGTCGACGTGCACCCGGTTGCGCCCGCCCCGGGGCTCGTCCATGCGCTGGAAGTAGAAGGGCGCGCCCCGGCGCCGCGGGTCGATCAGGTCCTCGTCGCTGCCCGCGCGGTTCTCGTAGCCGAGCAGCGCCCGCCAGAACGGCAGCACGTCCGCCACCACCAGCGCGTCCAGCGTCACCTGGACGGTGCCGACGGCGGACGGGTCGGCGGCCAGTCCCCGGGCGCGGGCGAATGCCGAGATCCGGCGGGCGACTTCCAGGTGCCGCTCCGTCAGGCCGTAGTAGGCGTCGGTGACGGTGATCAGCCGGACGAGGACCGTGTCGGGCCGGAGATCGACGTCGGGCTCCTCCCCTTCGCCGTCGAGGAGCTCCGCCAGTTCCGCCACGAACGCGGCCCCGGCGGCGAAGGTCGCCGTCCGGAAGGCGGCGCAGGCGCCCTCCCCGACGACCCGCCAGTCCTCCAGGCCGGGCGTCTCGTGGAACCGCCGCGGCCTGATCCGCTCCGTCTTCTCGTCCGTCTCGCTCATGCGGACAACGTAGCGGAGGGGTACGACAGTTGACGGAGGGGGGACCGGCGACCGTGCCCAGCGGTCACAAGGCGCCCGGGCCGGGGGCCGCGGCGGTGCGCAGGGCGGTCAGGACGGGGACGATGAGGGGGTGGTCCTCGGCGCCGCGGCGGACGGCCGCGAAGACGCGGCGGGTGGGCGCGACGCCGTCGACGGGGCGGACGGCGACGTCGGTCAGGTCCATGCCGCGCAGCGCCGAGCGGGGCACGAGGGCCGCGCCGGCACCGGCGGCGGCGAGGGCGACGACGGCCCGGAAGTCGTCCGAGACGTGCTCGAAGCGGGGCGCGAAGCCGGCGTACTCGCAGGCGAGGACGGTCACGTCGTGGCACGGGTTGCCCGCGGACTGGCCGATCCAGGCGTCCCTGGCCAGGTCGGCGAGGGCGATGCGGTCGCTGCCGCCGAGGGGGTGACCGGGCGGGAGCACCACGTCGAAGGGCTCCGCGTAGAGCGGCACCCGGGTGAGCCGGTCGTCGTCCTCGCCGGGGGCGCCCCGGTACTCGACGGCCACCGCCACGTCGACCTGCCGGTCCAGGACCATCAGCAGGCTCTCGTCGCCCTCGGCGTCCCGCACCCGGACCCGGATGCCCGGGGCGGCGGCGGCGAGATCCGCGATGGCGGGGGCGACGACGAGGCCGATGCCGGTGGCGAACGCGGCGACCGTGACGGTGCCCGCCTCGCCCGAGCCGTAGGCGGCGAGTTCCGCCTCCGCCCGCTCCAGCTGGGCCAGGACGGCGTTGGCGTGGCTCAGCAGGATCTCGCCGGCGGGGGTGAGTCTGGCGCCCCGGGCGCTGCGGTCGACGAGCCGGTGGCCGGTCTCCTGCTCCAGCGCGGCGAGCTGCTGGGAGACGGCGGAGGGGGTGAGGTAGAGCGCGGCGGCCGCCGCCGTGACCGTGCGGTGGTCGGCCACCGCGCGGAGGATGTGCAACCGCCGTGCTTCGATCATGCGTCCAGTCTCCCAGGCCGTGGGGGCTCCTCGCGCCCACGGCCCGGGGCCGGGCGGCTCAGCCGCGCAGTTCGGCGCGCGCCGCCACGAAGGCGTCCACCGCGCGGTTCACGTCCTCCGTGGAGTGGGCGGCGGACAGCTGGACGCGGATGCGGGCCTGGCCCTGCGGGACGACCGGGTACGAGAAGCCGATCACGTAGACGCCGCGCTCCAGGAGCAGCTCGGCCATCTTCCCGGCCTCCGCCGCGTCGCCGATCATGACGGGCGCGATGGCGTGGTCGCCGGGGAGGATGTCGAAGCCGGCCTCGGTCATGCGACCGCGGAACAGCGCCGTGTTGGCGTTGAGCCTGTCGCGCAGGTCGCCGGCGGACTCCAGCAGGTCGAGGACCTTGAGGGAGGCGGCGGCGATGACCGGGGCGAGGGTGTTGGAGAAGAGGTACGGGCGGGACCGCTGGCGCAGCAGGGCGACGATCTCGGCGCGGGCCGCGACGTAGCCGCCGGAGGCGCCGCCGAGGGCCTTGCCGAGGGTGCCGGTGATGATGTCGACGCGGTCCATGACGCCGTGCAGCTCCGGGGTGCCGCGGCCGCCGGCGCCGACGAAGCCGACGGCGTGCGAGTCGTCGACCATGACCATGGCGTCGTAGCGCTCGGCCAGGTCGCAGATGTCGGCGAGCGGGGCGACGTACCCGTCCATGGAGAAGACGCCGTCGGTGACGATCAGCTTGCGCCGGGCGCCGCCCTCGGTGGCCTCCTTGAGCTGCTGCTCCAGGTCGGCCATGTCGCGGTTGGCGTAGCGGAAGCGGCGGGCCTTGGAGAGGCGGATGCCGTCGATGATGGAGGCGTGGTTGAGGGCGTCGGAGATGACCGCGTCCTCGGCGCCGAGGAGGGTCTCGAAGACGCCGCCGTTGGCGTCGAAGCAGGAGGAGTAGAGGATCGTGTCCTCCTGGCCGAGGAAGGCCGAGAGGCGGGCCTCCAGCTCCTTGTGCACCTCCTGGGTGCCGCAGATGAAGCGGACCGACGCCATGCCGTAACCCCAGCGGTCGAGGGCCTCGTGGGCCGCGGCGACGACGTCGGGGTGGTCGGCGAGGCCGAGGTAGTTGTTGGCGCAGAAGTTCAGCACCTCGCCGGGGCGGCCTCCGGCCGTGACCTCGACGGTCGCGGACTGGGGGGTGCCGATGACGCGCTCGGGCTTGAAGAGGCCGTCCGCCCGGATCTCGTCGAGGGTGGCGCGGATGTCGTCGCGTACGGAATCGAACATGGGTCAGGCTCCCGCAGTCCAGTCGAGGATGATCTTGCCGCTCTTGCCGGAGGCCGCGTCGTCGAAGGCGGCCTCGTAGTCGGTGTAGTCGTACCGGCCGGTGATGACCGGGGACAGGTCGAGCCCGCCCTCCAGCAGGACCGACATGGCGTACCAGGTCTCGAACATCTCGCGGCCGTAGATGCCCTTGATGGTGATCATCGAGGTGACGATCTTCGCCCAGTCGACGGCGAAGTCCTCGCTCGGCAGGCCGAGCATGGCGATCTTTCCGCCGTGGGTCATGTTGGCGATCATGTCGCGCATGGCGTGCGGGTTGCCCGACATCTCCAGGCCGACGTCGAAGCCCTCCTTGAGCCCGAGGGTGCGCTGGCCGTCTGCGATGGTCCGCTCGGCCACGTTGAGCGCGAGGGAGACGCCGGTCTTGCGGGCCAGGTCGAGGCGCTCCTCGCTGACGTCGGTGATGACGACGTTCCGGGCGCCGGCGTGCTTGGCGACGGCGGCGGCCATGATGCCGATCGGGCCCGCGCCGGTGACGAGGACGTCCTCGCCGACCAGCGGGAAGGAGAGGGCGGTGTGGACGGCGTTGCCGAACGGGTCGAAGATCGCGGCGACGTCGAGGTCGACGGGGACGCGGTGCACCCACACGTTGGAGGCGGGCAGCGCGACGTACTCGGCGAAGGCGCCGTCGCGGCCGACGCCGAGGCCGACGGTGGCGCGGCAGAGGTGGCGGCGGCCGGCGAGACAGTTGCGGCACTTGCCGCAGACGAGGTGGCCCTCGCCGCTGACCAGGTCGCCGACGGCGATGTCGGAGACGTCACGCCCGACGGAGACGACCTCGCCGACGAACTCGTGGCCGATGGTCATCGGGGTGGCGATGGTCTTCTGCGCCCAGCCGTCCCAGGAGCGGATGTGCAGGTCGGTGCCGCAGATGCCGGTCCGCTTGACCTTGATCAGTACGTCGCCGGGGCCGGTCTCCGGCTCGGGCACGTCCGTGAGCCAGAGTCCCGGCTCCGCCTTCAGCTTGACCAATGCCTTCAATGCCACGGCTCCCGACGTGCGTGTCCTGTGATGTACGGGTCAGGGCACGCGCGCGTGCCCAAGATCCTCGGAGACGAATCTTCCGTACCGGAGGCTCGCGGTCCATCGAGGTTTTCTTAAGCGCGCTCGCAGTTCAGCTTCACGCCGGGGCGTCGCCGCTGCTCAGACGGGTCCGGCGGCGCTCGCGGCGGTGACGAACGAGGCCGGAAGCCAACTCGTACGGACGCGTCCCATGGGGCCCTCGACGGCGACGGCCGCCGCGTGTCCGCCGGCCGTGGGGACGCTCCGTACGGCCCAGCCCTCGGGCAGGGCCGAGGGGTCGCGCTCGCCGAGGTAGTCCTTGGCGAGGGAGCGGGCCACGCCGATGCCGATGCCCTTGAGATACGCCTCCTTGCGGCACCAGATGCGGGCGAACGCCTCGGGCGCGTGCCCGGCGTCGGCGATCTCGGCCCGTTCCGCCGGATGCAGGGCCGCGGTCACCTCGTGGACGGTGGTGGCCAGGGGGAAGGTCTCGACGTCGACGCCGAGGGGGCGGGCGGCGATGCCGATGAGGACGACGTCGCCGCTGTGCGACAGGGAGAAGTGCGGGGCGCCGGGCGGGCCGTCGACGGCCGGGCGGCCGTGCGGGGCGCCGCAGCCCGGGCAGGGCTCCCTGCGGTACGCGACCTCGGCCGGCCCGACGCCGAGGCGCGGGGCGAGCAGGCGGCGCAGGGCGATGTGGCCGATGCCGTACCGGAGCCGGTCCGCGACCCGGAGCGGCTTGGCGAACCGGTCGCGCTCCTCGGCGTCGAGTTCGGAGAGGTCGAGGTCGCCCTCGGCGAGGTGGTCCACCCGCAGCTGCCACAGGTCGACGGCGGTCCCGGCGCGGCCGGTGTCCGTGCCGACGGCGGGCGTGCGGGGCTCGGGGGCGGGGTCGCCGAGGCGGTCGATGATCACACGGGTCATTAAATCAGCGCGGTCCGCGCCGACTCAGGGCGCGCCGGGGGCAGTTGGCCCGGCGGCGCCGCGGACGTCGGGAGCCGCCGCGGTGCCGCGGCGGACGGCGTCGGCCTCGGTGTGGCGGCCGAGCCGGTCGAGGCAGTGGGTGAGGTCGGCGAGTGCGGCGAGGGTGTCCGGGTGCAGCGGCCCGAGGATCCGGCCGCGGGCCTCGGCGAGGGACCGCAGCGGGGCGAGGGCCTCCTCCCAGCGGCCGAGCCGGCCGAGGAAGACGGCGGCCTCGCGGCGGCTGCGGAGGGTGTCGGGGTGGTCCGCGCCGAGGACCCGCCGGCGGGCGGCGTGCACGGACTGGGCGGCGTCGAGCGCCTCCTGCCAGCGGCCGAGCCGGCCGAGGTGGACGGCGAGGGCGTGCCGGACGCGCAGCGTCTCCGGCGCGTCGGCGCCCTGGGTGCGGGTACGGACGGCGACCAGGTCGCGGCAGACGGCGAGGGCGTCGGCGGCCCGGCCGAGCCGGCCCAGACAGGCGCTGGTCTCGTAGCGGGCGGCGAGCGTGTCCGGGTGGTCCGGGCCGAGCGAGGCGGCGCGGCCCTCGGCCACCGCCCGGTACTGGTCGAGGGCTTCCTCGGCGCGGCCCAGCCGGCCCAGGGTGTGGGCGAGTTCGTGGCGCGTGACCAGGGTGTCGGGGTGGTTCGGGCCGAGCAGCCGGGTGCGGGTGTCGGCGACGGCGAGGGCGGTGCGGTACGACTCCTCCAGGCGGCCGAGCCGGGCGAGGGTGTACGCGAGGTTGTGGCGGCAGCGCAGGGTGTCGGGGTGGTCGGCGCCGGCGGTGCGCTCGCGGATCGCGAGGACGTCGGCGTAGACCGTGTGCGCCTCCGCGTGCCGGCCGAGCCGGCCGAGGGTGTAGGCGCACTCCTGGCGGGCGGCCAGGGTGTCGGGGTGCTCGGGTCCCAGGACGCGGGCCCGGGCGTCGGCGACGCGCTCGAACGCCTCCAGAGCCTCGTCCTTGCGGCCGAGCCGGCCCAGCGCGAAGGCGAGCTCGTAGGCGCTGGCCAGGGTGTCGGGGTGGTCGGGTCCGAGCACCCGGGTCCGGTCCCCGGCGACGGAGCGGTGCAGCTGCTCCGCCTCCGCCCAGCGGCCCAGCCGGCCGAGGCCGAGGCCGGCCCGGTGGCGGGCGGCGAGGACGGCGAGCAGTTCGGGCGTGGCGTCGGTGGCGGGGCGGGCCGGGTGGTCGATCCCGGCGACGCCCGGACGCGCGGTGGTCCACTCGGTGGTGAGGACGGCGGCGGCCGGGTCGTGGCCGGAGACGCGGGGCGCGCCGGGCGGGACGGGGCGGGGCCCGCCGGTGACGGACCGGGCCCACGCGGGCGTGCCGCCGGATTCCGGTACGGGGACGGGGACGGTGCCGGCTCCGTCGGTGGGGTGCGGCGGGCGGTGCGGCAGCGGCGGCGTGAAGGGTCCGCCGCCGCCGACCGTGCGGCCGTCGACGATCCGGCGGCGCAGGTCCGAGGCGTCGCGCGGGCGCTGGTCGGGCACCTTGGCGAGCAGGTCGACGACGAGCCGGTCGAAGTAGTCGGGCAGCTCGGAGCGGAGGGAGCGCGGCGGGCTGGGCACGGTGTCCCGGTGGCCGACGAGCACGGCCCAGGAGTCGTCGAGGTCGAACGGCGGCGCGCCGGTGGCCAGTTCGTACAGCACGCAGCCCAGCGAGTACAGGTCGCTGCGGTGGTCGATGTCGCCGCCGCCGATCTGCTCCGGGGACATGTAGTGGGGGGTGCCCATGGCGATGCCGGTGCCGGTGAGGCGGGAGGTGAAGCCCATGTCGGCGCCGAGGCGCGCTATCCCGAAGTCGCAGATCTTCACCGTGCCGTCGCGCAGCCGCATGATGTTGGCGGGCTTCAGGTCACGGTGCACGATGCCCATGCGGTGGGTGTACTCCAGCGCGTCGGCGACCTGGTCGGCGATGTCGACGACCTCGTGGACCGGCAGCGGGCCGCGGGCGTTGGAGGCGAGGAGCTGGCTGAGGTTCTGGCCCTCCAGGAGCTCCATGACGAGGAAGAGCACGCCCTCGTACTCGCCGAAGTCGTGGACGACGGTGATTCCCCGGTGCTGGAGCGCCGCCGCGACCCGGGCCTCGCGGCGGAACCGCTCGCGGACCACGGTCTGCACGCCCGCGTCCTGGTGCGGGCCCAGCGGCTTGAGGCACTTGACCGCCACCCCGCGGCCCAGTGCCTCGTCGGTGGACCGCCACACCTCGCCCATGCCGCCGCGGCCGATGACCTCGTGCAGGCGGTAGCGCCCCTGGATCAGTCTGGTGTCCCCCATCGTGTGCCGTCGCCCCCGTCGATTCCGTGCACGCTCTCCGGCCCGTCCAGTATGGCCGGAGCCTCGGACAGTGTGTACGGGTCGGGTCGGGTGTCCGGCCCGAGGCGGTCCATGGCGCGCAGGATGTGGCGGGGCGGCAGCCGCCAGCGGAGCTCGGCGGGGATGCGGCGCAGCAGGCCCGCCGTTGAGGTGAGGCGGCGGGTGACGGTCGCGGCGGGCGGCACGGGGCGGCCGTAGAGCTCGTGGGCCCAGTCCGGCAGCGTGTCGTACGCCAGCGAGCTGATCCGCCGCCACACCAGCGCCCGCCCCGCGACCAGCGCGGGCGGTACGGGCGGCTTGCGCAGGAAGTCGAGGACGGCGAACGCGTCCTCGCCCGCCGTGAGTTCGTCCCGGACGGACGCGAAGTACGCGGCCAGCCCGGCCTCGGTGGCCGGCACGGTCGCCGGGTCGAGCCCCACGAGCCGCGCGGCGGTGCGCTGTTCGTCCACGTACCGGTCGGCGGGCGCTCCGGTCAGCGGCAGGCCGGAGCGGCGGGCGACGGAGACGTACGAGTCGATCTCGGCGCAGTGCACCCAGAGCAGGAGGTCCGGGTCGTCCACCTTGAGGAGCCGGTGGATCCGCCGCACGCGCGCGCCCGCCTCCTCGGCGGCCTCCCGCGTCCCGTAGGTGAGCGTGCCGACGAAGCTCGCCGTCCGCATCAGCCGCCCCCAGGGGTCCTCCCGGAAACTGCTGTTGATCATGACCCCCCGGACGGCGACGGGGTGCAGGGCCTGGAGGTACAGGGCCCGCACCCCGGCGATCCACATCACCGGATCGCCGTGCAGCTGCCAGGTCACGGAGCGGGGCCCGAAGAGCCCGGGATCGGCGTCCTGCCTCATGGGTTCAGGCTACGCGCGGCGGCGGCCGGAGGGACCCCCTCCGGTGCCTCCGTCCTCACCCGATCTCCACCACGCGCGCCCACGCCGGCGGCCGCCACAGCCGGTCGTCCTCCTCGTCGTCCTGATCCGTACGGGACGGGCGGGGGAAGAGGCCGACGACGGTCCGGCAGGAGGGGGCGTGCTCGGGCCAGGGGGTCTGGCCGTCGGTGAAGACGACCAGGGCGTCGGGGCGGGGGGTGAGGCGGAGGGCGCGGGCGAAGCCGGCGCGGAGGTCGGTGCCGCCGCCTCCGACGAGGGGGATCTCGGCGTCGGCGCAGAGGCGGCGGGCGGCGTGGGCGGTGGCGTCGCAGGCGACGACGGTGACGAGGTCGCGGCGACCGCCGAGGGCGTCGGTGAGGGCGGTGACCTCCAGGAGGGCGCTGCCGAGTTCGGTGTCGGAGACGGAGCCGGAGGTGTCGACGACGACGGCGACGTGGGGCGGGGTGCGGCGGAGGCCGGGGAGGACGACGCCGGGGAGGGAGGCGGCGCGGCGGGCGGGCCGGCGGTAGGTGTAGTCGCCACCGGCGCCGGACGAGGAGACGGCGGAGCGGAGGGCCGCGCCGAGGAGGTCGCGCCAGGGCTGGGTCGGGTGGCAGACCTGCTCGGCCCAGCGCTTCCAGCCCTCCGGGGCGGTGCCGGGGCTGCCCTTGATGCCCTGGGCGACGCGGAAGACGACGGCTTCGCGTTCCTGCGGGGTGAGCCCGTCGGCACCGTCGGGGCCGAGTTCCCACGGGCGGTCGTGGCCGTCGGCGCCGCTGCCGCAGTCGAGCCAGGCCATGTCGGCGGTGCGGGGCGTGATGCGTACGGCGCGGAGGTAGTCCTCCATCAGCAGGCCGGGGGCCAGGTCGAGCGTCTCGGGACGGAGGGCGCCGGCCGGGCGCGGAAGGCCCTCGCCGTAGATGTCGTCGTTGATCTCGAAGTCGCCGGCGATGTTCACGCGGAGGCGTTCGGCCGCGCCGTCGCCGACGGAGCCGAGGTCGCGGGCGAGGCGGTCGCCGCGCCCGTGGTGGTCGCGGAGGAGGTGGGCGACCTCGTGCACCCAGACGCCGGCGAGCTCCCGCATCGGGGTGCGGTCGACGAAGGCCGGGGAGACGTACATCCGCCAGTGGCGGTCGACGCCCATGGTGGGGACCGCCCGGGTGGGTACCACCCGGAGGGCGAAGAGGGCGGTGGCGAGGTAGGGGCGGACCCGGACGGCGTAGAGGCGGGCGGTGTACAGCTTGTCGTGGTCGAGGGCCTGCGCGGCCGGGACCGGCGGAGCGGCCGGTGCCTTCATCGGCGGCCCCCGGCCGTCGCGGCCGGCCGGACCGCCCGCCGGGAGAGGGCGACGGTCCCGGCGAGGCGTTCGATGTCGGCGGGCACGTCCCAGCCGTCGCGGCGGAGTGCGGCGAGGGTGGTGGCGGGGACGACCACGAGGTCCGGCGGTCCGGTCTCGGCGGCGCGGGCCAGCAGGGCCCACGCGGCGTCCCAGCGGTCGCGCGCGGGGCGCTCGCGGACGGCGGCGACGACGCCTTCGAGGGCGGCCTGGCGGCGGTCGCCGCGTTCGGGGAGCACGGCGGCGGCCGGGTCGGCGAGGAGGTCCTCGGGGTCGGGCAGGTCCATCCGGTCGAGCCAGGCGAGGAGTTCGAAGCCCGGCCCGTCGCCGACGGTGCCCCGGACCAGGGCGGAGAGGACCTCGCGGGAGGAGCCGGCGACGGTCGCGAAGGCGATCAGCCGCAGGGTCATGTCCCAACTGCGGGGCGAGGGCCAGGGGCCGCCCCGCCGGGTCTCGTCCCCGGGCAGCCGGTGGACGAGCGCGGGCCGCGCGCCGAGCAGCCCGCAGACCGCCCGGCGGGCGCGGTCGACGGCCTCGGGGAGCCGCAGCGGGTCGAGGCGGGGCAGGGTGGCGCGGGGCCAGGTTCCGCCGAGGCCCCGGACGACGACGTCGTGCTCGTGGGTCCAGCGGAGGTGGACGAAGCGGTTGGCGAGCGGGGCGCTCAGCTCCCAGCCGTCGGCGGCGGAGGCGCGGGGGTTGGCGGCGGCCACGATCCGCACCCCGGGCGGCAGGGTGAGGGCTCCGACCCGGCGCTCCAGGACGAGCCGGAGGAGGGCGGCCTGGACGGCGGGCGGGGCGGTGGACAGCTCGTCGAGGAAGAGCAGGCCACGGCCCTCCCGGACGAGCCGGACGGCCCAGTCGGGCGGCGCCATCGCCACCCCGCGGACGGCCGGGTCGTCGCCGAGGACAGGCAGCCCGGAGAAGTCGGTCGGTTCGTGCACGCTGGCGATGACGGTGGTGAGCGGCAGGTCGAGTTCCTCGGCGAGCCGGGTCAGGGCGGCGGTCTTGCCGATGCCGGGCTCGCCCCAGAGGAGGACGGGCAGGTCGGCGGCGACGGCGAGGGACAGCGCCTCCAGCTGGTCGTCGGCGCGGGGCTCGGTGCGGGTGTCGCCGAGGAGGGCGAGGAGGTCGGCGGCGACGTCGAGAGGGGCGGGGATCGGGGCGGAGCTGGGGACGGGGATCGGGGTGGTCGGGGAAGGCATGGGTGGCATCACCTGGGTGGGTGTGGGCGTGCCGGAGCACGGAGGCGTACGGGGAGGGCCGAGCGGCCTCGCCGGGGGGCGGTACGGCGCACGCGCGCGTGCCGGGTCAGCGGGCGAGGGCGTGGCGAGGGTGGTCGCGACGGTCGAGCGGGCGGGGCGCGGGGCCGGTGGACCGGGGACTTCGGGTGCGCCGGGCGCGTCCGTGGTCCGGGCCGGGGCCGGGGGCGGCGGCGGGCGGGGGTTCGGGGACGGTGCCGGGGCCGGTGGCGCGCAGGCCCGCCCGGTAGAGCCCGTGCAGGACCTTCCGTTCGGCGGCGCGTTCGAGGGCGCGGCGGAGGGGCCCGTCCCGCAAGGTCGCGTCGGGGCCGAGGAGGGCCTCGACGACGGCGAGCGCGCCGGCCGTGTCGCCGTGGGCGAGCCGTTCGCGGACGCCGGTGAGGCCCTCGGGCACGCGGTGGGCCTCGTCGATCGCCCGCAGGCACGGCAGGGGCGTCCCGGAGAGGGCGACGAGCAGTTCCTCGCGGCGGAGTTCGGCCGGGTCGTGGTCGAGCGGCGTGAGGACGCCGTCGACGAGGGCGATGCGGTGCCGGCGCCCCTGGCACTCCACGAGCCGCGCGCCGGCCTCCACCGGCCCCCGGCCCGTGGCGAGGGCGCTCCGGTGGGCGGGGACCAGCGCCTCGGCGACGAGCGGGTGCAGGTCGTCGGCGGTGACCAGGCCGGCCCGGAGCAGCGCCAGGTCGGGCGGGGTCCAGGTCGCCGCGTCGGGAAGCACGGCCGGCCGTCGGTCCGCCCGGTCCCCGCGCGCGGACCCGCGGCGGCCCGTCGGCGCGGGCTCGGCCCGGACTCCCCCGTCCGGCTCCGGCGTGAGGAGCAGCCGGTGCCGGGCCGTGAGGCGTACGAGGACGGGGCCGGCGGCCGGTCCGTCGGCGGCGAGCAGCAGCCGGGCCTCGTCCGCCCAGCGGTCCACGGCCCAGCCGGGACCGGGCGGTTCGTCGGGCGCGGCCGGGACGGCCGGCCTCCGGTCGGCGCCGGATCGCGTGCGGAGTTCCGCGGCGCGGGTGGCGTCCCACAGGTGCCGGTGGAGGTCCAGCCGGAAGCGGGGGCTCGGGTGCGGGTGGGGGTGGGCGGTGGCGGGGGCGTACGCGCTCCGCCGGCGCGGGGGCGTCCCGGCGGGCGGGCCGTCCCAGAGGGCGAGCGAGATGCGCTGTCCGGCGTCCGCCCAGGCGGGCGCGGTGCGGGCCACCAGGTGGACCGGTCGCGCCTGTCGGCCCCGGGGGCCCTCGTGGGCGGCGTAGACGGCCAGGGTGACGGTGAGTCCGGGGCGGAGCAGGCCGTCGGGGGCGGTTCTCGGCAGGTGCCAGCGGAGCAGGTCGGGGGCGAGCCGTCGGAGGTCCGCACGCACGCGTGCGGCGAGTTCGGTGCCGTGGGTCCGGGCCAGGGTCCGGGGGGTCAGGTCGAGGTCCACCCGCGCGGCGGCGCAGGCTCCGGCCCAGTCGCCGGCCAGGCGGCGGGCGGTGGCGGTCTCGATCATGGTGGGCGGTACGGCGTAGGCACGCACGCGCCGCCAGAGGGAGAGGCGGGTGTCCTCCCGCGCGGGCGTCCCCATCAGGACGCACCGTGCGTGGTGAGGACCCCCCATCGGTGTGAGGAGTGAGTGATCATCGCGTGCACGCTAACGCCCCCGCTTCCGGTGGCGCCAGGGGTTTTCCGCCTCCTCCGGCGACCGGGAAGCGGTTTCGTGCGATTTGACGGGATTTCACAGGGATGTCGGAATGGAAGCGTCGTTCTTCGTCCCCGCCACCGCACGACGGGAGCCGTCATGACCGCTGGACCCGAGCCCATGAGCGAGGGCGCCCGCTCGGCGCTGAACCGCGAGCTGGCCGCGCTGCGCACCGAGCGCGCGAACGTCGCCGCGACACTCGGCGACGCCGACGAGCCGGGCGACCGGGCCGACCAGGCCGACGAGTTGAACCGCGCCACGGAGGCGGAGCGGCTGGACGCGCGGATCGAGGAGATCGAGGGCCGGCTGCGGGAGGCGTCGGCGGCCGGGCCGCCGTCCACCGGGACGGTCGGCGTGGGCAGCACGGTGCGCGTGCGGTTCGGCGACGGCAGCGAGTCGACCGTGCGCATCGGCGAGCTGGCGGACGCGGACGACCCGGACCTGGTCACGGCGGCGAGCCCGCTCGGCCGGGCGCTGCTCGGGCACGCCGCCGGGGACAGCGTGGCGTACGCGACGCCGCTGGGCCGGACCACCGCGGTCATCCTCTCGGTGGGGTCGCCGGGCGGCGGCTCCTGACCGGCGCCGCCGACACCGCCTCCGACCGGGACCTGGAGGAGGAGCGCCGGACCGACCGGAAGGGCGGCCCGGGGCACACCGTGCTCCTGGCGCTGGCGCTCGCCGTGCCGGTGGCCAAGGTCGCCTACACGGTGGGCGGCGGGAACGCGGTGCGGGACGTGTTCATGGGCATGGAGCCGGCGAACTGGCCGGACGTGCTGCTCGGCATGGTGATCACGGACCCGCTGCTCGGCTCGGTCCTCGCCGTGGTGATCTCCCGGGTCGTCTTCGCCGTCTTCGCGGGGCGCGGCGTCGTCCCCTCCGGCAGGGGGAGGGCGGCCAGGCTGCGCCGGACCGGGATCACCGTCCTGAACCCGCTCGCGGCCGGCGTCATCGACGCCTGCCTCTTCGGGCCGTGGTGGGGGCTCGGGACCGCGCTCGCGGCGTACGCGCTCCGCAAGGGCGTGGTCGTGGAGTACCGGACGGGGCGGCGGCGTCCGCACCACGCGCACGGGGACCGCTCGCACGGCGCCTCGCACGACCCGGCGTACCGCCCGCCGGCGTGGCTGCGCCGGGCCGCGGCGGCGGAACAGGTCGTGGCCCTGCTCCTCACGGCCGTGGCGCTGCCCGTGCTGACCTTCGTGTCGGCGCTCGACGGGCAGGCGTGGACCTCGATCGTGGCCTGCCGGGTCACCGACGGCACCCGTGTCTCGGAGGCGCGGCTGATCGAGCTGAGCCGCAAGGGCGACGGCGTGGTCGGCTGGAACCTCGACGCGGAGGAGGTCTCCAACGGCGTGGCCTGTACCAGTACAGAGAGCCGTTACGTACGGGAGCCCTGGTGGCGGTCCTGAACCACGCGTGTGTGGGGGGGCGGTGCCGGCTCCCCCGCACACGCGCGGCTCAGCGCGCCGGCGGGACGAACTCCGGCTGGTCGAGGACCCGCAGCCAGCTGCCGTCGGGCTGACGGCGGACGACCTGCGCCCTGGCTCCGGTGCCGTCCTTCGGCGGCGTCGAGGTGAGGGCGATGTCGCCGTTCACCAGGGTGGGCAGCGGCTCCTCCGGCTCGAAGCGGGGGCGGTGGGCCAGCACCTTCTCCCACAGGACGCGGATCGCCTCCCGGCCCACCGTCACATGGCCGGGCGGGTAGGCCAGCACGGCGTCCTCGGCGTACAGCGCGGCGACGCCGGCCGCGTCGCCCGCGTTGGACCGCTCGACGAACAGACGGGTGAGGTCCTCGGGGCGCATGGCCTTCTC
The DNA here is from genome assembly GCF_039534915.1 of Streptomyces roseofulvus. Lineage (NCBI taxonomy): Bacteria > Bacillati > Actinomycetota > Actinomycetes > Kitasatosporales > Streptomycetaceae > Streptomyces > Streptomyces roseofulvus. The sequence continues at coordinate 994,502 of NZ_BAAAWE010000001.1, forward strand.
GTACTCCGGCATCGGTTCCTCCTCGGGACGGCTTCGGTGGTGCGGTGCCTCCAGGCTCGCCCCCCGGTGATCAGAAGTCCAACAGATGGTTCTGCTGGCCACTAGAATCTCCGGTTATGGATCTGAGGCAGCTGGAGTACTTCGTCGCCGTCGCCGAGGAGCGGAACTTCACCCGGGCCGCCGAGCGGGTGCACATCAGCCAGTCCGGCGTGAGCGCGCAGATCCGACGGCTCGAACACGAGCTCGGCGCCGAGCTGTTCGACCGGTCGGCCCGGACGGTCACCCTCACCGTCGCCGGAGAGGCCGCCCTCGCGCACGCGCGCGCGGCGCTCGCGTCGGCCGAGGCGGTCGGGCGGGCGGTGGACGAGGTGACGGGTCTGGTGCGCGGCCGGCTGACCCTCGGGATGGTCGTCGGCTGCACGGTCACCCCACTCTTCGACGCGCTCGCCGCCTTCCGCACGGCCCATCCCGGCGTGGACGTCCGGCTCCGGGAGGACAACTCCGACCGGCTCGTCGAGGGCGTCCGGAACGGCACCGTCGACCTGGCGCTCATCGGCGCCGCCACCGCGACCCCCGACGGCCTCGACGCGCTGACCCTGATCCGCGAGCGGCTCGTCGCGGCCGTCCCGCCCGCGCACCCCCTGGCCGACCGGGACCGCCTCACCCTCCGCGAACTGACGGCCCACCCGCTCCTCTGCATGCCGCGCGGCACCGGCCTGCGGGCGGTGCTCGACCAGGCGTGCGCGGACCAGGACCTCCGTCCGGCGATCCCCCTGGAGGCCGGCGCCGCCGACGCCCTCGCCGACCTCGCCGCGCGGGGCCTCGGCGTCGCCGTCCTGAGCGCGTCCATGGCCGCCGCCCACGCCGACCGCCTCGCCGTCCTCCCCCTCGACGACGTGGACGTCCCGGCCCTCCTCGCCCTCGTCTGGAGACCCGCGCGCCACCCGGCCGTCCACGCCTTCCTCACGCACGCGCGCCGGTCCTTCGGCGTACCCGGCGCGCCCTGACGCAACCCGCCGAAACGATGGCCCGGGCGTCGCGCGCCCGACGGGCTGGCAGGCCGTCCGGGAGCGCGTACGCGGGTGGCTGGAGGTCGATGCGGGGCGTGCCGCGTGGGTCGTCGGGCCGGGGACGGGGTGACGTCCTAGCGCCAGGGCGGTCGGATGCCCAGGTGGCGGAGGGCCGCCACGGCGGCGCCCGCGCCGGACATGCCGTGGGCGCCGGGGCCCGGCGGGGTGGCGGCCGAGCAGAGATAGACGCCGGGGAGGCCGGTGGCGTACGGGTCGAGGGCGGGGCGCGCGCCGAGGACGAGCTGGGGGACGGTCTTGGCGCCGGTGAGGATGTCGCCGCCGGCGAAGTTCGGGTTGGCGGCGGCGAAGTCGGCGGGGCGGGTGACCCGCATGCCGACGATCCGGTCGCGGACGCCCGGGGCGAACTGTTCGAGGCGGGCCAGGATCACGTCGGTCGCGTCCCCGTCGTACCCGTGCGGCACGTGCGCGTACGTCCAGACCGGGTGGACGTCCCCCACCGAGCGGGAGGGGTCGGCGAGGTACTGCTGGCCCACCAGGACGAACGGCTGCTCCGGCATCCGGCCGTCCGTCACGTCCCGCTCGGCGCGGACCACCTCGGCGAGCGGTCCGCCCAGGTGGACGGTGCCGGCGCGGCGGGCCGGCTCCGCGCGCCAGGGCACGCCGCCCTCGACGGCGAGGTCCACCTTGAAGGCGCCGGGGCCGCGCCGGAAGCGGCGGTACGCGGCGGCCGTCCGGGGCGGCAGCAGGTCGCCGTAGACGCCGGCGACCTGCGCCGGGTCGAGGTCCAGCAGGGTGAGGTCGGCGGGCGGCAGCTGCGCGCGGTCGGTGATCCGGACGCCGGTCTCGATCCGGCCGCCGTGGGCGCGGAGCGCGGCCGCCAGGGCGTCGGTGATGGCCCGGGAGCCGCCCTCGGCGACGGCCCAGCCTGCGGCGTGCCCCGCGGTGAGGATGCCGAGCCCGATGGCGGAGCTGAACGGTTCGGTCAGCGGGCGGTACGCGTGGGCCGCGACGCCCGCCCACAGCGCGCGGGCGCCGGGGGTGCGGAAGAGCCGGGCCAGGGCCGCGGCGGGCAGCACGGTGGGCAGGCCGAAGCGGGCGAGCAGCAGAGGGTGGTCGGGGACGCGCAGCAGCGGGCCCATGACGTCCCCGGCGAGCGCCTCCCAGCGGCGTACGGAGGGGGCGAGCAGGGCCCGATAGCGGCCGGCGTCGGCGCCGAGGCCCTCGGCGGTCTCGTTGACCGAGCGGTGCAGGACGGCGGCGGTGCCGTCGTCGAGGGGGTGGGCGCAGTCGATCTCCGGGAGCCGCCAGCGCAGTCCGTACCGGTCCAGGCGGAGGTGACGGAGGGCGGGCGAGGCGACGGCGAGGGGGTGGACGGCCGAGCAGTGGTCGTGGAGCAGCCCGGGCAGGATCGCCTCGTCCGTGCGGGTGCCGCCGCCGATCCGGTCGGCGGCCTCCAGGACGGTGACCTCGACGCCGGCCTCGGCGAGCAGGGCGGCGGCCGCGAGCCCGTTGGGGCCCGCGCCGACGACGACGGCGGTCGGGGTGGTCCCGGCGGGGCGGGCGGGGCGCGGGCGCGTGCTGCTCATGGGGCGAGTCTGCCGGGGCGGGCGCCGCGCCCGCGCACCGGGGCCCGCGACGGCGCGCCGGTCAGCCGGTGACGATGCCGGCCACCAGGTTGATCGCGGTGGCGAGGATGCTGGCGCCGAACACGTACGAGAGGAGGCAGTGGCGGAGGACGACGGCCCTGATCCCGGTGTCGGAGACGTTGGTGTCGGAGACCTGGTAGGTCATGCCGAGGTTGTAGGAGAAGTACAGGAAGTCGGTGTACCGGGGGCGGTCGCCGGAGTTGAAGTCGATGCCGCCCTCGGGCGGGCGGTAGTACAGGTACGCGTACCGGGTCGCGTACATGAGGTGGAGCGCCGCCCAGGCCATGAAGACGCCCCACAGGGCGGTCGCGGCGGCGGCGCGGCTGTAGCCGGAGTCGACGAGGAGCAGGGCGACGATGGCGACGAGTCCGCACAGGGCGGCCGTGACGACGGCCAGTTCCTCGACGACCGGCCGGAACTCCTCGCGCCGCAGGTTGCGGTGGGTGGTGGGCGCGTCCATCGGCCCCAGCACGATCCAGCCGGTGACGACGAAGACGGTCTCGGCGACGGCGATGCCGGAGAGGACGCCGAGGGCCGTGTCGGCGAGGGCGCCGGCGACGGCCCCGGCGGCGGCGCCGAGCAGGGCGGCGCCGGCGAGCCGGGGGACCGCGTACCGCCAGGACCAGGTGGCCATGGCGTCATGCCTCCAGGACGACCACGGCCTCGTCGGTGTACGCGAAGAACGTCAGGGTCTCGTGGAGGTACAGCTCGACGGTGTCGGCGTCGTGCCGGGTGTAGCCGATGGCCACGTCCTGGCCGAGGTGCAGCGCGAAGTCGCCGCCGCGGGTGGAGAGGACGAAGCCGCCCCGGACGGCGGGGGCCCAGATCGGGGGGCCGTCGAGCATGCGGCCGAGGTGGGCGGCGATCGGATAGCCGTGGTCGGAGGTCTCGCTGACGGCCCGGTACTCGTCCGCGCCGAGGAGGAGCGCGTACGGGCCGTCCACGCCGGCCAGCCGCAGGGCGGTCAGGGCGCGGCTGACGGCGTCGGGGTAGTCGCGGGGTTCGGCGGGGAGCGCGACGGACGGGTTGGAGGAGGCGGCGCGCAGGCCGCGGACGCCGGCGGCGTCGTAGCCGTCGAAGACGGTGCGGTCCTCGGCGAGGGCGAGGGTGCGGGCGGCGTCCTTGACGGGCTGCCAGTCGGAGTCCCTGGCGCCGCGTTCGACGTCGTCGACGGCGGAGCGGTCGACGGTGAAGGGGACGCGGAGCTCGACCAGCGGGCGGGCCTCGCGGAGCCGGGCGCGGACGCCGTGGACGGGTGCCTCGAGGTCGGTGAGGTGGCCGGTGCCGACGGCGGCGAGTCCGGCGCCGCCGGGGTCGGGCATGTCCACGACGCGGCGGCCGGCGACGGTGCGGCGGAAGGTGCGGCGGGCCTCCTCCTCGATCTCGGCCCAGGCGGCGGGGGTGACGGGGGCGAGTTCGCGGTGCAGGTTGCCGGTGGTGGGGGGCGTGCCGGGGAGGCTGGTCATGACGCCGGTGCTCCTTTCAGGCTGCCGATGCCCAGGGAGATCGCGGGGCGGACGGCGTCGGCGGGGAGGAGGGCTTCGGGGGGTGCCGGTTCGGCCAGGGGTTCCTCGGCGGGGCCCGGGGCGGGGAGGTCGTCGAGCAGGTCGGCGCTCGGCGCGAAGAAGAGGCCGCCGGTGACGGCGGTGGAGAAGTCGAGGATGCGGTCGGTGTTGCCCGGCGGGTCGCCGAGGAACATGTTGCGGAGCATCCGCTCGGTGACGGCGGGGGTGCGGGCGTAGCCGATGAAGTAGGTGCCGAACTCGGCGGTGCCGAGGCGTCCGAAGGGCATGTTCTGGCGGACGATCCGCAACTCCTCGCCGTCCGCGTCCTCGACGGTGGTGAGGGCGACGTGCGAGTCGGACGGCTGGACGCCGTCGGGGAGTTCGACGTTGTCGGCCTTGGAGCGGCCGATGACGCGCTCCTGCTCCTCGGTGGGGAGGGCGTTCCAGGCGGTCATGTCGTGCAGGTACTTCTGCGCGACGACGTAGCTGCCCCCGCGGAAGTCGGGGTCCTCGTCGGCGACGAGGACGGCCGCGGGGGCGGCCGGGCCGACGGGGTTCTCGCTGCCGTCGACGAAGCCGAGGAGGTCGCGGTCGTCGAAGTAGGTGAAGCCGTGCGTCTCGTCGACGACGGTGACGGCGTCCCCGAAGCGGTCCAGGACGACCCGGGCCAGTTCGAAGCAGAGGTCGGGGCGCCGGGCCCGCAGGTGGAGCAGCAGGTCGCCGGGGGTGGCAGGGGCCAGGTGCCGGGGCCCCTGGAGGGGGGTGAAGGGGTGCAGTTCGCGGGGGCGCGGGCCGCCGACGAGCCGGTCCCAGGCGTCGGAGGCGAGACCGGCGACACAGGCGAGGGCCTCGTCACGGGCGCGGAAGGCGACGGACCGGGTCAGTCCGGAGAGGTCCCGGAGGCCTTCGCGTACGTCGGTCTCCCGGCCGGGCGCGACGGTGAGGATGAGGAAGAGGGCGGCCTTGGCGGGCGGGCCGAGGACGGGCTGGGGGAAGGCCATGCGACTCCCGTCGAGAGTGGTGCGGATCACGGCGGCGCGCCGGGAGCGGGGCCGGGCCTCCGCCCCCGGCGCGGCGGTGTCCTACGCGGCGGGTTCCGCGGCCCCGGGGGCCGCCTTGCGGACGGTGCAGTGGAGGGAGTCGTCGACGACGTCGGCGACGATCGTGTCGCCGGGGTCCGCCTCGCCGCTCAGGAGGAGGGAGGCGACGCGGTTGTCGAGCTCCGTCTGGATGGTGCGGCGCAGCGGGCGGGCGCCGAACTCCGGCTGGTGGCCGTGGGCGACGAGCAGCTTGGTCGCCGCCTCGGTGACCTCCAGGGTCATCCCCTGGGCGTGGACGCGGTGCTTGCTGCGGTCGAGGAGGTGCCCGACGATCTCGGTGAGGTCCTTCTCGGTGAGGCTGTGAAAGACGATGATGTCGTCGATGCGGTTGAGGAACTCGGGCAGGAACCGGCCGCGCAGGTCCTCCATCAGCTCGTCCTTCAGCTCGGCCGCGTCGCCCTGGTGGGCGAGGATCCGGTGGGCGCCGATGTTGGACGTCATGATGACCACGCAGTGGCGGAAGTCGACGGTGCGGCCCTGGCCGTCCGTCAGGCGCCCGTCGTCGAGGACCTGGAGCAGGGTGCTGAAGACGTCCTGGTGGGCCTTCTCGACCTCGTCGAAGAGGACCACGCTGTACGGCTGGCGGCGGACCTTCTCGGTGAGCTGGCCGGCCTCCTCGTAACCGACGTATCCGGGCGGGGCGCCGACGAGGCGGGCGACGGTGTGCTTCTCCTGAAACTCGCTCATGTCGAAGCGGATCATCCGGTCCTCGTCCCCGAAGAGCAGTTCGGCGAGGGTCTTGGCGAGCTCCGTCTTGCCGACGCCGGTGGGGCCGAGGAAGAGGAAGGAGCCGACGGGCCGGTCCGGGTCGCCCATGCCGGCGCGGTTGCGGCGGACGGCCTCGGAGACGGCGGTGACGGCCTCGTCCTGGCCGACGATCCGGGCGTGCATCTCCTCCTCCAGCTTGAGCAGGCGCTCCTTCTCGCTGGTGGTGAGCTGGGCGACGGGGATGCCGGTGCGGCGGGAGACGATGTCGGCGATGTCGGCGGCGGTGACGGAGACGACGCCCTCGCGGCGCTCCTCGACGCCGGCCAGCTCGCCCTCGACCTCGGCGATCTCGTCCTTGAGCCGCTTGGCCTTCTCGAAGTCCTCGGCGGTGACCGCCTGGTCCTTCTCGCGGCGCAGCTTGGCGAGCCGGTCCTCGCGGCTGATCACCTCGGTGGAGCGGCCCGCGCTGCGCAGCCGGACCCGGGCGCCGGCCTGGTCCATGAGGTCGATGGCCTTGTCGGGGAGGAAGCGGTCGCTGATGTAGCGGTCGGAGAGTTCGGCGGCCGCGGCGAGGGCGCCGTCGGCGAACCGGACCTGGTGGTGGGCCTCGTACGCGTCCCGGAGCCCTTCGAGGATCTGGACGGTCTCCTCGACGGTCGGCTCGGGGATGAGGACGGGCTGGAAGCGGCGTTCGAGGGCGGCGTCCTTCTCGATGTAACGGCGGTACTCGTCGATGGTCGTCGCGCCGACGACGTGCAGCTCGCCGCGGGCGAGGGCGGGCTTCAGCATGTTGCCGGCGTCCATGGAGCCCTCGCCGGTGGCGCCCGCGCCGACGACGGTGTGCAGCTCGTCGATGAAGAGGACGATCTCCCCCTCGGACTTCTGCACGTCCTCGATGACCTTCTTGAGGCGTTCCTCGAACTGGCCGCGGTACTGGGCCCCGGCGACCATGCCGGAGAGGTCGAGGGAGACGACCCGCTTGTCCTTGAGGGTGTCGGGGACCTCCCCGGCGACGATCCGCTGGGCGAGGCCCTCGGCGATGGCGGTCTTGCCGACGCCGGGCTCGCCGATGAGGACGGGGTTGTTCTTGGAGCGGCGGGAGAGGATCTCGATGGTCTGCTCGATCTCCTCGGCGCGGCCGACGACCGGGTCGAGCTTCCCCGCCCTCGCCTCCTCGGTGAGGTCGCGGCCGAACTCGTCGAGGGTGGTGGCGGGCTGCCTGGGCGCGGTGGGCGCCGTGGCGTCGCCGCCGCGCGCGGCCTGGTCGGTCACGCCGCGCAGCCTGGAGACGTCGAGGTCCTCGGCGCGCAGGGAGCGGGAGGCGCCGGAGTCGGCGTCGCCGAGGAGGGCGCTGAGGATGTGCTCGGGCCCGATGTACGAGACGCCGGCGGCCTGCGAGGTGGCGTGGGCGAGCGCGAGGGTCCGCTTGGCGGCGGGGGTGAGGCCCGGCTCGGCGGAGGGCTCGGCGGCCTCGTGGGGCAGCACCTTGGCGATCCTGTCGGCGAGCGCGTCCGGGTCGACGCCGGAGCGGGCGAGCAGCCGGCGGGTGGGCTCGACCTGGGTGGCGGCCCACAGCAGGTGCTCGGTGTCGAGGTCGGTGGTGCCGTCCTCGACGGCCTTGCGCGTGGCCGTGTTGAGGAGTTCGTGGGAGGACTCGGTGAGGAGCCGGCCGATGGGGACCCGCTGGACGGCCGGTGGCGACGACGCCGGCGACATTCCGAAGAATCGGTTCAGCAGATCGCCGAAGGGGTCGGAGGGGCCGAACGAGGAACCGAACGCCATCGACATGATGAGTGCTCCCGGAGGGCGTGGGGGGTCACCAGGGGGTCACCCACACTGAAACCCGGCCGCCAGGGCTCCGCAAACGGAGGGGGCGGGCCGGCCGGGCCCGGGGCGGACGGGCCGAGGGCTGGGCGGTTCCCTGATGGAGGCGCTGGTGGACGCCTGCTCGGCGGCGGGCGTCCACCGGATGATCGCCGTCATCGCGGACTCGGACACGGCCGCGTCGCTCGCCCTCCACCGGCGTCTCGGCTTCACGGAGGCGGGCCGGCTGACGGCCGTGGGCCACGAGCACGGGCGCTGGCTGGACACGGTCCTCCTGCAGCGGACCCTGCGGGCGGCGGGTGGGGAGTCCGCCCTGTGAGAGGGCCGTCCGCCGGGCGGGCGGCGCGGCTAGGGTGACCCCGCCCGCCGCCGGCAGCCGAGCGGCCGGGCGCCTCCCGCCTTTCGACCTTCCCGAGGATGCCCATGTTCACGGTCAACGAGTACTTCGACGGCACCGTCAAGTCCATCGCGTTCACCCAGGAGGGGGGCCGGGCCACCATCGGCGTCATGGCCCCCGGCTCCTACGAGTTCGGCACCGCCGCCCCCGAGACCATGCACGTGGTCAGCGGCGCCCTGACGGTCCTGCTGCCGGGCGCCGACGACTGGCGGACCTTCGCCGCCGGGGAGCGCTTCGAGGTGCCCGGTGACAGCGCCTTCCGGCTCACGGTCGAGGTGGACACGGCGTACCTCTGCGAGTACCGCTGACCCGAGTGTCTCCGGCCTAGGTCGTTTCTTTCGGATCAGGCCGGATCAGGGAGCGGCGTCTGGTGCGTGCGCTCGCAAGGCGGAGGAGGGAGACAACGCGGAGCGTTGGCGACCGACGACAACGCCGCGAGGGTGCGTGCCAGGCGTCGCGAGCCCGGCATGATCCGAAAGAGACGGCCTAGAGCGGGACGACCGTCGTCTCGGTCGCCTTCACGCTCGTCCACACGGGCACGCCGTCGGCCAGGCCGAGTTCCGCGGCGGCCTGCGGCGTGATCTCGGCGACCAGGTCCGGCGTCCGGCCGGAGCCGATGAGGACGCGGAGCCGGCTGCCGCTGCTGGTGATCTCGCGAACGGTTCCGGACCAGACGTTACGGGGGCTGCCCGCGGGCTTCTCGCGGTGGACCGAGACCGCCTCGGGCGCCACGACCGCCAGCGCGCGCGTGCCCGGCGGCGGGGGGTCGGCCGCGACCAGGACGCCCCCGGCGTCGAGCGCCAGACCCTCGCCGGTGGCCGTGCCCGGCCAGGCGTTGCGGCCCAGCATGCGGGCCACCCACGGCGAGCGGGGATGGCGGGTGACCTCGGCCGGAGCGGCGTCCTGCAGGGCCCGCCCCTCGTCGAGGACGAGCACCCGGTCCGCGAGCGAGACCGCCTCCACGGGGTCGTGCGTGACCATCAGGCACACGCCGCCGAACCCGGCCAGGTGGGTGCGGAGCGTGTGCCGCACCTGGGCCCGGGTCGTCTGGTCGAGGGCGGCGAGCGGTTCGTCGAGGACGAGGAGCCGGGGGCGGGCCGCCAGCGCGCGGGCCAGGGCCACCCGCCCGGCCTGGCCGCCGGACAGCTGGGGCGGCCTGCGGTGGGCCAGGTGGCCCACGCCGAGGCGGTCGAGCCAGCCCTGCGCCTCCCGCCGCGCCTCGGCCCGGGCGACGCCCTGCGCGCGCAGTCCGTACGCGGTGTTGGCGAGGGCCGTCATGTGGGGGAAGAGGGCGCCGTCCTGCGGGACCCAGGCGACCCGCCGCCGGTGCGGGGGCAGGGCGGTGACGTCCTCGTCGCCGAGCCGGAGGACCGCGTGGGCCCGGGGGGTCAGCCCGAGGAGGGCCCGCAGCAGGGTCGTCTTGCCGGCGCCGTTCGGTCCGACGACGGCGATGGTGGTGCCGGGGCCGGCGTCCAGGGTGAGCCGGGTGAAGCCGGTGACCTCGGCGTGCAGCCCCGAGCGTTCCTCGGAGGAGACCGGCGGGCCCGCCGGGGCCGGAGGCTCCCCACCGGGCTCCGCCCCCGGCTCCGCACCGGGTCCGGCGCCCCCGCTCGCGCGGACGCGGCGGTCTGCCGGGGTGCCCGTCCACCGTCCGCGCAGGGCGATCAGCACGCCCATCGCGATGGCCAGCAGGAGCAGGGAGACCGAGGTCGCGGCCTCCGGCTCGTCCTGGAGCAGCAGATAGACCTGGAGCGGCAGGGTCTGGGTGGTGCCCGGCAGGTTGCCGGCGAAGGTGATGGTGGCGCCGAACTCGCCGAGCGCCCGCGCCCAGGTCAGCGCCGCGCCCGCCAGGACGCCCGGCGCGACCATGGGCAGGGTCACGGTGAAGAAGACCTTGACCGGCGAGGCGCCGAGGGAGGCCGCCGTCTCCTCGTACCGGGGCCGCAGTCCGCCGAGCGCGCCCTCCAGGCTGATGACGAGGAAGGGCATGGCGACGAAGGTCGCCGCGAGCACCGCCCCCGAGGTGTGGAAGGGGAGCGTGACGCCGAAGGTGTCCCGCAGCCAGGGGCCGAGGAGACCGCGCCGGCCGAAGGCGAGGAGCAGCGCCACTCCGCCGACGGTCGGCGGCAGCACCATCGGCAGCAGGACCAGCGAGCGGACGAACGCCTTGCCGGGGAAGGGCACGCGGGCCAGCAGCCAGGCCAGCGGGACGCCGAGCAGCAGCGAGAGGCCGAGCGCCCAGAAGGAGACGAGCAGCGAGAGCCTGAGCGCCTCGACGGTGCCGGGCGCGCTCAGGTGGTCCGCGAGCTCGCCCCACTCGGTGCGGACGAGGATGCCGAGCAGCGGCAGGGCCAGGAAGGCCACGGCCGCGAGCGCCGGCAGCGCCAGGGTGAGCGGGGGCCTGGCGCCGGAGGTGCGTACGCGCGCGCGGGTCATGGCTTCTGGAAGCCCGCGTCCTGGAGGATCTTCTGGCCTTTCGGAGCGGACAGCCAGGCGACGAACGCGGCGGCGGCCTCGGCGTGCTCCGAGTCCTTCAGCGTGGCGGCCGGGTACTCGGCGACGGCGTTCTGGGCGTCGGGGATCTCCACGGCGTCGACCTTGTCCTTCGCGCTCTCGGCGTCGGTCCGGTAGACGAGACCGGCGTCGGCCTCGCCGAGTTCGACCTTGCTGAGCACGGAGCGCACGTTGGGCTCCTGGGAGACAGGGTTCACCGTGAGGTGCTGCCGGTCGAGGATCTGGCGGCTGTACTTGCCTGCCGGGACCTCCGGCGCGGCGAGGACGACCTTCAGCCCGGGATCGGCGAGGTCCGCCAGGGCGTCGACCTTGAAGGGGTTGCCCTCGGCGGTGGCGATGACGAGCCGGTTCCTGGCGATGATCGCCGGGGTGCCCGTGTCGGCCTTCACCTTGTCCATGCTCTTGGTGTCGGCGGTGACGAGGACGTCGGCGGGCGCGCCCTGCGACACCTGGGCGACCAGTTCCTGCGAACCGGCGAACGAGAAGGTGATCCTCGTCCCCGGGTGGGACTTCTCGTACGCGGCTCCCGCGGTCTCGAAGACGTCGGTCAGGGACGCGGCGGCGAGGACCGTGAGTCCGGCGCCCTCGGCGCCGGCGTCGTTCGCCGTGTCGTCGCCGGTGCCGCAGGCCGCGAGCGGCACGAGCAGGGCGGCGGTGAGCACGGCGGCGGCGGTGCGGCGCGCGGCGGCGGTGCGGGTGGCTGGGGTGAGGGACATGGGCGTCGGGGCTCCCGGTGTCAGGCGCGGTCGATGTGCACGCTGGTGGACTTCACGCGGGCGGTGGCCCGCATGCCGACCTCCAGCCCCAGCTCCTCCACGGCCTCCCTGGTGAGCAGGGAGACGAGCCGGTGGGGACCGGCCTGGATGGTGACCTGGGCGGCGACGTCCCCGAGCTTGACCGCCGTGACGATCCCCGGGAAGGCGTTGCGGGCCGACGTGTACGACGGGTCGTCGTCCTCGCCTTCCCCCTGCGCGATCTCCACGGCGAACGCGGCGAGCGACCTGCCGTCGATCACGCGCCGTCCGCTCTCGTCGCGGTGGGTGGCGACCCTGCCCGCGTCCGCCCAGCGGCGTGCCGTGTCGGGGCTGACGCCGAGGAGACGTGCTGCCTGTCCGATGGTGTAGGACTGCATGTGCGTCACGTTAGGCCGTTCGAGCTCTCATCTGCAACAAGATCATGTGACCCTCCATCGCTGGTGCGAGGTGAGTCGTAGGAACCGACGAGAGGGGCGCCCGGCCCTCCCGTCCGGCCCCCTCTGGCCCCGATCCCTCTCCTCCCCGCGCTTCCGGCTCCTCGCGGGAAGACGTCGAAGCGCTTCGCCCCCAAGGTCGGGCTCCCGAGAACGCTCCGGCGACGCAGGTCACCGGAAGGGGGGTGCGGCCTTGTCCCGCCGCCCCATTGACACCCGTTCCGGAGTGATGGGAGCGTCGAAGCGCTTCGCTCAGACCTCCACGGCCCCACCGGCCTCAGCGCCTCCCCGCCGGTTCGACCGGCCGAACGTCAGCACCCGCCCCGCGTACTCCAGAAAGGACAGCGTCATGCCCCGGACGTCGAAGAAGAGAAGCGTCAGGGACGTACTCGTCGCCCTGCTTATGGGGATCGTGCCGCTCGTCGCGGCCCTCGGGCTCACCGGCGCCTCGGCCGGCCCCGCGTCGGCCGCGTCGCTGACCGAGGTGACCGGCTTCGGCAGCAACCCCGGAAACCTGCGGATGTACGTCTACAAGCCCGACAGCGCTCCGGCACGGGCGCCGGTGCTGGTGGCGGTGCACTACTGCACCGGCACGGCGCCCGCCTTCCACGCGAACACGGAGTTCGCCCGCCTGGCCGACCGGCACGGATTCATCGTCGTCTATCCGGACGCGAACGTCAGCGGGCAGTGCTTCGACGTCTCCTCCCCCCAGGCGCTCAAGCACGACGGGGGCAGCGACCCCACGAGCATCGTCCAGATGGTCCGGTACACCGTGCAGAACATGAACGGCGACGCCGGCCGGGTCTACGTCACCGGCGCCTCGTCCGGCGCGATGACGACCAACGTCCTGCTCGGCGCCTACCCCGACGTGTTCCGGGCCGGCGCGGCGTTCTCGGGCGTCCCGTTCGGCTGCTTCGCCACCACCGACGGTTCCGGCTGGAACAGCGACTGCGCCAACGGCAGGATCACCAGGACCCCGCGGGAGTGGGGCGACCTCGTCCGGAACGCCTATCCGGGGTACACCGGCCCCCGGCCGCGGATGCAGCTGTGGCACGGCACCGAGGACGACGTGCTGCGCTACGCGAACTTCGGCGAGGAGATCAAGCAGTGGACCGACGTCCTCGGGGTGAGCCGGACCCCGGTCCTCACCGACTCTCCGGAGCCCCACTGGACCCGCACCCGCTACGGCTCCACCGGCACGCAGGCACCGGTCGAGGCGAACAGCTTCCAGGGCGTCGGGCACACGCTGCCCGCCGGCGGCATGGCGGCCCGGGCCATCGCCTTCTTCGGACTCGACGGCTCCGGCGGGGCCACCACGGGTCCGATCCGCGCCACCGCGTCGGGCAAGTGCCTGGACGTGCCCGGCTTTTCGCAGACCAACGGCGTCCAGACGCAGATCTGGGACTGCAGCGGCGGGACGAACCAGACGTGGACCCGGACGTCGGCCAGGCAGCTCACCGTCTACGGCGGCGCGAAGTGCCTCGCCGCGACCGGCACCGCGGCCGGCGCCGCGGCCGCGATCCGGGACTGCGACGGCGGCACCGACCAGCAGTGGAACCTCAACCCCGACGGCACCGTCACCAGCGTGCGGTCAGGTCTGTGCCTGGACGTGAGCGGTGCCTCCACCGCCAACGGCGCACGGGTCGGACTGTGGTCCTGCCACGGCGGCGGCAACCAGCAGTGGCGCCTCGGCTGACACCGCCGCTCAGCGGCGGACGCGGGGCATGCCCAGACCGATCCAGGAGATGATCTCGCGCTGGATCTCGTTGTTGCCGCCGCCGAAGGTGAAGATCACGGCGGAGCGGTAGCCGCGTTCGAGTTCGCCGTGGAGGACGGCGCCGGGGGAGCCCTCCTTGAGGGCGCCCGCGGCGCCGACGACCTCCATGAGGGCGGCGTAGGCGTCGCGGCGGGCCTCGGAGCCGTAGACCTTGACGGCCGAGGCGTCCTGGGGGGTGAGCGTGCCGTGGTGGACGGCGTTCACCATCTGCCAGTTGAGGAGCCTCATCGCGTCGAGGCGGGTGTGGGTGCGGGCGAGGGTGCGGCGGACCCAGGGGAGGTCGAGGACCCGGCGGCCGTCGGAGAGGAGGGTGTCGGCGGCCCAGCGGCGCACGTCGTGGAGGGCGCGGATCGCCATGGTGCCGTGGGCGGCGAGGGTGACGCGCTCGTGGTTGAGCTGGTTGGTGATGAGCCGCCAGCCCTTGTTCTCCTCGCCGACCCGGCGCGAGACGGGGACGCGGACGTCGTCGTAGTAGCTGGCGGTGGTGTCGTGCGAGGCGAGGGTGTTGATCACCGTGCACGAGTAGCCGGGGTCGGTGGTCGGCACCAGGAGCATGGTGATGCCCTTGTGGGGGGCCGCGTCCGGGTCGGTGCGGACCGCGAGCCAGACCCAGTCGGCGGTGTCGCCGTTGGTCGTCCAGATCTTCTGCCCGTTGACGACGTACGTGTCCCCCTCGCGCACCGCGCGGGTCTTCAGGGCCGCGAGGTCGGTGCCGGCGTCGGGTTCGCTGTAGCCGATGGCGAAGTCGATCTCGCCGGAGAGGACGCGGGGCAGGAAGTACGCCTTCTGTTCGTCGGTGCCGAACTGCATGATCGTCGGGCCGACCGTGTTCAGCGCCATGAGCGGCAGCGGGACGCCCGCCTGGGCGGCCTCGTCGAAGAAGACGAACTGCTCCATCGGCGTGAGGCCGCGCCCGCCGTACTCGGTGGGCCAGCCGACGCCGAGCCAGCCGTCCGCGCCGAGGCGGCGGATCGTCTCGCGGTAGAAGCGCTTCTGGGCGGCCGGGTCCCCGTACCGGCTGTGCACGTCCTCGGGGACGAGCTCCGCGAAGTAGGCCCGCAGCTCGGCGCGCAGGCGGTTCTGTTCCGGCGTGTACTGCAGGTGCATCCCGGCCTCCCGTGGCGGCTCCGTCGTCACTGGGCACGACGGCCGTCACGGTAGAACGTGTTCCACAAATGTGGAAGGCCCGGGGCGCGACTCGCGCCGGCCCCGGCCCCGCTACGCGCGCGTGCCCGGACCGGGGCGCGCGGGTCGGACCTTACGGAAGGAGTTCGTCCAGGGATGCGCGGCCCTTCTCCGCCATCCGGCGCTCGGCCCAGGCCAGGGTCTCCGGCGTCACGTCCCGGCCGGAGGCGAGCACCAGGTCCTCCGCCGTGAACTCGCCCTCCGCGCCGGAGTGCAGCAGCCGGTCGGGCGTCGGTACGTCCCCCCGGGACATCTCGTCGGGCTCAGCGTTCATGCCGTCTCCTCCAAGCTTCTGCGGGTGGGTCCCGGCACTGGCCATTCTCGTGTCCGCTCCCCCGCCCCGCATCCGGGCGCCCCGCGCGGGCCCGGGGCGCGCCGCCCGCCGCAGCAGGCCGGCCGCCGCCGTCACCGCGAGCGCCGCGCCCGCCGCGTACTCCGCGTCGTACGCCTCCGGGGCCAGCGCGGTCCGCAGCACCGCCTCCGCGCGGCGCCGGATCAGGGCCTCCGTCCGCGCGGTGTACGGGCGGAAGCCGCCGCCCCCGGCCCCGCCGGCCTGGGCGTCGTACGCGCCGAGCAGCCGGGCCCCGGTGCGGGCGTCGCCGGCCCGGCCGCGCCCGCCGAGCGCCCACGCGCCCGTGGCGAACTGGGTGACCAGGAGGTACGGCGCCACCATCCGGGCCAGGGTCTCCAGGTCGTCGACCGCGCGGGCGAGCCGGTCCAGCGCCCGGTCGTACGCGCCGTCGAGGCAGTCCACCCAGGCCCGCATGCCGCCCACGAGCCCCCAGAACAGGGCCGGCGTGTGGTCGCCGAACTCCGTCTCCGCCCGGCCCAGCTGCTCCTGCGCGAGACCGGTGCGGCCGGTGTGCGCGTAGTGCTGGGCGAGCAGCAGCCGACCGCTGCCCGCCGCCTCGGCGCCCCACTGGGCGGCCTCCTCCGCGGCCTGGGCGAGCAGCCGCTCGGCCTCCGCGTCGCCGGGCCGCAGCCGGAGCCGTACGGCCGCGAGGCGGGCGGTGAAGACCGGCACCTGGGAGCGGGCCCCGGCGTCCCCGGCCGCGGCGGCGGCCCGGCCGAAGTCGGCGGCGGCCTCGGCGAGCCGTCCGGCGCGCTCGTACGCCTCGCCGCGCGCCGCCAGGGACTCGGCGGTGCCCCAGGCGTCGCCGGCCTCCTCGAAGAGGGCCAGGGCCTCGGCGGCCTCCTCCGGCCCGTCGCCGGCCAGCCTGGCCCGCATGAGCAGCGCGAAGGCCAGGTCCCAGGGCTCGCCGTCGGCGCGGCAGGCGGCCACGAGGAGCGAGAGGGTCTCGTCGAGGCCGGTCAGCGCGCCCGTCATCAGCCGGGCGAAGAACCAGACGGTGCCGGGCTGGCGGCAGATCTGCGGCAGGCCGGGCCGGTAGGCGGCGACGATGCCGCCGAGCCGGGCCCGCAGCTCGGCCTCCCGTTCGAGGGCGGTGGCGCCCGATCCGCCCTGGGCGGCCAGCGCGTACAGGCGGACGCCGCGCCGGGCCTCGCGCAGCCGCTCCCCGGTCCACGGCGGCGGCACGTCGTGGCAGCGGCCGGGGAAGGGCTCGGCGGGCGGGGCGGTCGGGCCGAACGGATCGGGGCCGAAGGCGCCCGCGGCGGCGGACCAGGTGCGGGAGTCGTGCTGGTGGTTCCGGAGCTGCCAGAACCAGGAGAGGGAGTGGACCAGACACAGGAGCTCCTGCTCCGCCCCGGCCGCCTGCGCGGTGCGCAGGGCGGTGCTCAGGTTGTCGTGCTCGCGCTCGAAGAGGGCGAGCGTGACGGCCTGCCGGGGCCCGCGGAGGTCCGGGTCCCGGGTGCGGGCGAGTTCGCGGTAGTACGTCAGGTGGGCCCGTTCGACGGCCGCCCGCTCCCCCGCCTCGTCCAGCCGCTCACCCGCGTACTCCGCCACCGTCTCCAGCAGCCGGAACCGCATCCCCGACTCCTCCGGCGCCGACACCACCAGCGACTTGTCCACCAGCGCACCCAGCACGTCCAGGACATCCACCCCCTCCGCACCCGCGCACACCGCCTCCGCCGCCTCCAGATCACACCCGCCCGTGAACACCGCCAGCCGCCGCAGCACCGCCCGCTCCGGCCCCTCCAGCAACTCCCACGACCAGTCCACCACCGCCCGCAGCGTCTGCTGCCGCGGCAACACCGTCCGCGCCCCCGACGACAACAACCGGAACCGGTCGTCCAGCCGCGCCGCGATCTGCCCCACCGACAACACCCGCAACCGCGCCGCCGCCAGCTCGATCGCCAGCGGCAACCCGTCCAGCCGCCGCACCACCTCCCGCGCCGCCCCCAGGTCCTCCCCCACCACGAACCCCGGCCGCGCCGCCGCACCCCGCTCCCCCAGCAACCGCAACGCCGTCCCCTCCGGCAACGGCCCCAACGGCCGCAACCGCTCCCCCGGCACCCCCAACGGCTCCCGGCTCGTCGCCAGGATCCGCACCCCCGCACACCGCGCCAGCACCGACTCCGCCAACCGCGCCGCCGCCCCCACCACATGCTCACAGTTGTCCAGAAGCAACAGCATCCGCCGCCCCGCACAGAACTCCACCAGCCGGGAGAGCGCGTCGCCGCCGAGGAGTTCGCCGGCGCCGCGGAGCAGCGTCTCGCGGGCGCCGAGGGCGGTGAGGACGGCCTCGGGCACCTCGGACTCCTCGCGTACGGAGGCGAGTTCGGCGAGGTGCACGGCGCCGTCGCCGGGGTACGCCTCCGCCGCCTCCAGGGCGAGCCGGGTCTTGCCGACGCCGCCGGGTCCGAGCAGGGTCACCAGCCGGGCGGACGCCAACTCGGCGCCGAGAGCGGCCAGTTCCTCATCGCGCCCGATGAAGGAGGTGAGGCGGGCGGGCAGCGGCGGGGCAGGCCGCCCGGCCGCCGGGGGCGGGGCCGCGCCGGCGAGCAGCTCCTCGTGGAGGGCGCGCAGTTCGGGGCCGGGGTCGGCGCCGAGCCGGTCGGCGAGGGTCCGGCGGACCTCCTCGTACGCGGCCAGCGCCTCGGCGGCCCGGCCGGTGTCCCGCAGCGCCCGGATCCGCAGGGCCTGCAACGGCTCGTCCAGCGGCCGCCCGGCACACAGCGCCGTGAGCGGGGCGAGGGCGTCGGCGGCCCGGCCGAGGGCGAGGTCGGCGGCGAGGCGGTCGCGGCGGGCCCCGGCGTGCCGCTGCTCGACGCGCAGGACCAGCGGGTCGGTCGCCCGGTCGGGCAGGTCGGCGAGGGCCGGCCCGGCCCACAGCCCCAGGGCCTCGTCGAGCAGCGCCGCAGCCCGCCCGGCGTCCCCGGCGGCCAGCGCCGCCGACCCGTCCGCCGCCAGCCGCTCGAACCGGAACAGGTCGACGTCCTCCCGCTCCGCCCCCAGCCGGTACCCGCCCGGCACGGAGACGACCGTGCCGGTGCCGAGGGCCCTGCGGAGCCGGGCGACGAGGGCCTGGAGCGCGGCCGCGGGGTCCTCGGGGCCGGTGTCGTCCCCGGCCCACACCCGGTCGGCGAGGGCGGCCGGCGTGACGGGCCGGCCCCCGGCGGCGGCGAGGGCGGCGAAGAGGGCGGCGAGGCGGGCGCCGCGCACCGGGCCCTCCGTGCCGTCGGCGTGCGGGGCACGGCCGGGACCGAGGACGCGGTAGCGAGGCTGCACCCGCCCCATTCTGCCCCGGCCGCCGGCCCGCCCCGGTGCCGCTCCGGGGCACCTCCGGCAGGGCGGCGCGCGGGCGCCACGCCGTGCCGCAGCCATGGCGTCGGCGGGGTGCGGGTTCGACAATGGGGAGGATGACCGACGACGATCCGCGAGGGCACGGTGGCGGGATCGGGCCCGCCGAGTGGCTCGCCATGAACCGGACCGGCAGCTTCGACTGGGACCTCGACACGGGCACCATCGATGTCGACGCGTCCGGGCTGCTGGTCTTCGGCGTGTCCCCGGACGGGTTCGACGGGCGGCCGGCGACCCTGGTGGAGCGGCTCGAACCGGCGGAGCGGACGCGTCTGGACCGGGTGGTGCGGGCGGCGGTGACCGGTGGTGACGCCTCGTACAGCACTCATTTCCCGATCCCTCAGGACGACGGGACACCCCATTGGACGCATGTGCTGGCGCGGATCCTGCGGGACGGGGACGGGCGGGCGCACCGGATCGTGGGGGCGGTGCGGGACACCACGGCCGAGGTGGCGCACGCGGCCTTCGTGCAGCAGCTGGAGAAGCGCCGCGAGATGCAGACGAGCATCGTCGAACGGACCACGCACGCGCTGTCGCGGGCCGTCACGGTGGACGACGTGACGGCCGCGCTCACCGGGCCGGGCGGGCTCGCGCGGCTCGGCGCGGACGGGCTGGCGCTGGGTCTGGTCGAGAACGGTTCGCTGAACGTGATCGCGCTGAGCGGCGACTCCCTGGACGTGCTGGACGGGCTGCGGACGCGGCGGCTCGACCACGGACTGCCGCTGGCGGACGCGGTGCTGAGCGGCCGGCCGCGGTTCGTGTCCTCCTTCGCCTCGCTGGGGCGGGACTTCCCGGAGCTGGCGCCGTATCTGGAGCGGCTGCCGTTCCGCGCGGCCTGCTATCTGCCGCTGGTGGCGCAGGCGCGTTCGCTGGGCGGGATGGCGCTGTTCTACCGGGGGCGCACGGCGTTCACGGCCGACGAGCGGAACCTGGCCCTCGGCCTCGCGGCGATCGTCGCCCAGTCGCTCCAGCGGGCGATCCTCTTCGACGAGGAGCGGGAGCTGGCCACCGGCCTGCAGGCGACGATGCTGCCGCGCCGGATCCCGGAGATCTCCGGCGGGGAGATCGCGGTCCGCTACCACGCGGCGTGGAGCGGCAGGCAGGTCGGCGGGGACTGGTACGACGTGATCGCGCTGCCGCGCGGCCGGGTGGGGATCGTCGTCGGCGACGTGCAGGGGCACGACACCCACGCGGCGGCGATCATGGGCCAGTTGCGGATCGCGCTGCGGGCGTACGCGGGTGAGGGCCACGCCCCGGCCACGGTGCTCGCCCGGGCCTCCCGCTTCCTCGCGGAGCTGGACACCAACCGCTTCGCGACCTGCACCTACGCACAGGTGGATCTGGCGAGCGGGACCGTGCGGGCGGTGCGGGCCGGGCATCTGGGGCCGCTGATCCGGCACACCGACGGGCGGGTGGGGCAGCCGAAGCTGCGCGGCGGGATGCCGCTCGGGCTGGCCACCGTGTTCGGCGAGGAGGAGTTCCCTGAGACCCGGCTCGACCTGGTGCCCGGCGAGACGCTGGTGCTGTGCACGGACGGTCTGGTGGAGCAGCCCGGCACCGACATCGAGGCGGGGCTCGCGGCCCTGTCGGAGGCGGTGGGCAGCGGGCCTCCGCAGGCGGAGGCGCTGGCCGACCACCTGTCGGAGCGGCTGTGGGAGCGGTGGGGGTCGGGGGACGACGTGGCGCTCCTGGTGCTGCGGCGGAGCCCGGACCCGGGGACGCCGCGCGCGCCGCGCATCCACCAGTACATCCACCAGGCCGATCCGCAGGGGCTCTCGGACGCGCGGGCGGCGGTGGGGCAGGCGCTGCGGGACTGGGGGATGCCGGAACTCGCCGACGACGCCGAGCTGTTGACGGGCGAGCTGCTGGTGAACGTGCTGCTGCACACCGAGGGCGGGGCGGTGCTCACCCTGGAGGTGCTGCCGGAGCCGGTGCGGCGGGTGCGGCTGTCGGTGCAGGACCGGTCGAGCGCGTGGCCCCGTCGGCGGACGCCGGGCGAGGCGGCGACGTCGGGCCGGGGGCTGCTCCTGATGGACGCGCTGGCGTCCCGCTGGGGGGTGGAGCCGCGCGGCGAGGGCAAGGCGGTGTGGTGCGAGATCGGTCCGGCGCCGGTGGGCGCGGACGCGTCGGGCGGCGGCTGAGGAGCCGGTCATGGACCCTGTGGCGGCGTTGAACCGGATCGCGTTCCTGCTGGAGCGCGGCGGCGGTCCGGCCTATCGGGCGCGGGCCTTCCGTACGGCCGCGGCGGCGGTGGAGGCGCTGCCGGCGGGCGAGGTCGAACGGCGGGCCGCGGCGGGCACGCTGGAGTCCCTGAAGGGGGTCGGGCCGAAGACGGCCGGGGTGGTGCGGGAGGCGCTGGAGGGCCGGGTGCCGGACTATCTGGCCGAACTGGAGAGGAGGCTGGCGGAGTCGCTGGAGGTGGAGCCGGCCGAACCGGGCGGCGGGCGGGAGCTGCGGGCGGCGCTGCGCGGCGACTGCCACCTCCACTCGGACTGGTCGGACGGCGGGGCCTCGATCGGGGCGATGGGGCGCGCGGCGATCGAGATGGGCCACGACTGGGCGGTGCTGACGGACCACTCGCCTCGGCTGACCGTGGCCCGCGGGCTGTCGCCGGAGCGGCTGCGCGAGCAACTGGACGTGGTGGCGGAGCTGAACGAGGAGTGGGCGCCCTTCCGGCTGCTCACCGGCATCGAGTGCGACATCCTCGACGACGGCTCGCTCGACCAGGAGCCCGAACTCCTCGACCGGCTCGATCTGGTGGTGGGGTCGGTCCATTCCAAGCTGCGGATGGACGCGCGGGCGATGACCCGGCGGATGGAGGCCGCGGTGCGGAACCCGCTGATGGACGTCCTCGGCCACTGCACCGGACGGCTGGTCGCGGGCGGGCGGCTGCGTCCCGAGTCGGAGTTCGACGCGGAGCGGGTGTTCGCGGCCTGCGCGGAGGCGGGGACGGCGGTGGAGATCAACAGCCGTCCGGAACGGCTCGACCCGCCGCGACGGCTGCTGCGGCTCGCCGTGGAGGCGGGGGCGTACCTGGCGGTCGACACGGACGCGCACGCGCCGGGTCAGCTGGCGTGGCAGATCATCGGCTGCGCGCGGGCGGAGGAGTGCGGCGTACCGGCGGAGCGGGTGATCAACACATGGGACGCGGACCGGCTGCTGGCGTGGACGCGGGAGTAGCCGGGCACGCGGCGGGGTCCGGCGTCAGGCGCGCTGCCAGACCGTCGTGACGTTGCAGAACTCCCTGATGCCGTGGCCGGACAGCTCGCGCCCGTAGCCGGAGCGCTTGACGCCGCCGAAGGGCAGCGCCGGGTGGGAGGCGGTCATGCCGTTGACGAAGACGCCGCCGGCCTGGAGGTCGCGGACGAAGAAGTCGACGTCCTCGTCCCGGCGGGTCCACACGTTGGAACTGAGGCCGAACGGCGAGTCGTTGGCGACCGCCACGGCCTCCTCGGCGTCCCGGACCGCGTAGACGGTCGCGACGGGGCCGAAGGTCTCCTCCTGGTGGATGCGCATGGCGGGGGTGATGCCGGTGAGGACGGTGGGCCGGTAGTACCAGCCGCGGGCCAGCTCCGGCTCCTCGGGGCGGTGGCCGCCGCACAGCGCGGTGGCGCCGAGCCGGACCGCGTCGTCGACGAGTTCCTCCAGGTCGGCGCGGCCCTTCTCGGTGGCGAGGGGACCGACGTCGGTGGACTCGTCGAGGGGGTCGCCGACGGTGAGGGCGTTCATGGCGGCGGTGAAGCGTTCGGTGAAGTCCTCGTACACGTCCTCGTGGACGATGAACCGCTTGGCGGCGATGCAGGACTGGCCGTTGTTCTGCACGCGCGCGGTGACGGCGGTCTTCACGGCCCGGACGATGTCCGCGGAGGGCATCACGATGTACGGGTCGCTGCCGCCGAGTTCCAGGACGGTCTTCTTGACGACGTCGCCGGCGACGGAGGCGACGGCCCGGCCGGCGGGTTCGCTGCCGGTGAGCGTGGCGGCGGCGACCCGGGGGTCGCGGAGCACCGCCTCGACGTCGCCGGAGCCGATCAGGAGGGTCTGGAAGCAGCCGTCGGGGTAGCCGGCGCGGCGGAACAGGTCGCCGAGGTAGAGCGCGGTCCTCGGCACGTTGGAGGCGTGCTTGAGGAGGCCGGTGTTGCCGGCCATGAGGGCGGGGGCGGCGAAGCGGATCACCTGCCAGAGGGGGAAGTTCCACGGCATGACGGCGAGCACCGGGCCGAGCGGCCGGTAGTGGACCCGGGCCCGGTCGGCGCCCGAGTCGCGGACGTCGCTCTCGGCGGGGTGCTCGTCGGCGAGCAGCTCCTCGGCGTGCTTGGCGTACCAGCGCATGGCCTTGGCGCACTTGCCGGCCTCGGCGCGGGAGGCGGTGAGCGGTTTGCCCATCTCCAGCGTCATGGTGCGGGCGATGTCCTCGGCGTCCTCGTCGAGGAGGGTGGCGGCGGCGCGCAGCAGTCGGGCCCTCTCGGCGAACGGCGTGGTGCGCCAGTGGCGGAACGCCTCGTGGGCGGCGGCGATGCGCCGCTCCACCTCGTCCGGTCCGTGCGCCTCGTAGGTGCGCAGCGTCTCGCCGGTGGCGGGGTTCACGGTGGCGATGGCCATGGCCTTCTCCTCCTGCGTCGGCCCCCACCGGAAACCTCCCGCTTCCGGCGCCGTGGCGCAAGGGGGGCGGGTGCGGTGGGGTGACGCACGCGCGCGTGCGTCAGCCGAGCAGCCAGGTCAGGGCCCCGTCGAGATGGGCGCGGAAGAGGGGGTCGCGGTACGCCTCCGGGGCGTGGCCGAGGGCCGTGAACAGGAAGCGGCCCGCGTCGACGGTCCGGCACCAGGCGATCGGATGGTCGTCGCCGAGCGTGCCGCCCTCGTACGCGGTCTCGTCGGCGCGCAGCAGGACGCGGACGCCCGCGGCGCGCGGGTGGGAGGCGTACTCGTACCACTCGTCCGTCCACTCCCAGCGGCCCGGCAGCGGCGCGCAGGCGGGGTGGCCGGCGTCCTCGACGAGGACGGCGCCGGGCTGGAGCGGGGGGTGCCCGGCGAAGCGGGTGCCGAGGAGGTCGCCGTAGAAGGGCCAGTCGGGTTCGGCGTTGGCGGCGGCGTGCACGGCGAGCAGCGCGCCGCCACCGCGCAGGTACGCCTCCAGGGCGGTGCGGCCGTCGGGGGTGAGGACGGTGCCGGTGGTGGAGAGCAGGACGACGAGCGCGCGGCCGGCGAGACCGTCGGCGGTGAACGCGGCGGGGTCCTCGGTGGCCTCGGCGGTGAGCCCCCGCCCGGCGGCGAGCGCGGCGAGGGCGGCGGCGGCGTCGGGGATGGAGTCGTGCCGGTACCCGGCGGTGCGGGTGTAGACGAGGACGTCGGGGGTGGGCACGGGGGGCTCCTGGTTGCGGTGCGGGCGAGCGGGGTGAGACGGGGAGAGGGCGGGGGCGCGGGGTGGCAAGCGCTTTCTATCCCCTTCCCGTGACCGTAGCCAGCGAAAACCCCGTGCCGCAAGAGTGCCGGGTCGGGCAGACTCCCCGCATGACGACGACTTCCGCCTCCCGCACGTCCCCCTCTCCGCTGCACGACGCGGGCCTGCGGGCGCTGGCGCACGTGGAGGCGCGGTCGTCGGGGGCGCCCCTGGACCCGGCGCTGCGGGTCACGCTCAACTTCCACCCGCACTTCCTGGACGCGCTGGCCGACGACGGCGTCTACCGCTCGCAGTTCGTGACCGGCACCGGCAACGGCGGGCTCACCGCCCGGCCCGGCGGTGACCGGTGGCGCTGGGAGAGCCGGATCTTCGGCGGCGCGTACGACGAGGCGCCGGCCCACGAGCGCCCGGTCTACGGCGCCCTCGACTTCCGCCGCCGGCCCTACGGCGCCGCGCCCCGCTTCGGCTCCGCCCACCTCCGGCTGACGCCGGAGGCCACCGCCCGGACGAGCTTCTGCTACCCCGACAGCTTCCTGGAGCCGACCGACTTCGGGGTGGCGTCCCGGATGAGCCTGGTGGCGCTGGCGGAGGCGGACGCGGCCGACCCGCTCGACGACTACGTCGAGGCGCAGGTCCACGGCCCCGTCGAGATCGCGCGGGACGTGGAAGCGCTGGTCCTGGACCCGAGCCACCGCGGCACCGCCGTGGAGGCGGCGGCCCGCAGGCTGCCGTGCCCCGTCGAGTGGCACGGCGGCTTCCGCCTCACGGTCGCCGAACTCCGCCGGCACCCGGACTTCCGCGGCCCGGAGTACGTCGAGCTGGGCGCCCGCCTCGCCGTCGACGGCCTCCTCGACCCACGGATCGTCCAGGAGGCCTCCCTGTCCGGGGCGTACGACCCCCAGGACGTCAAAAAGGTCTGGCACTACCTGGCCCGCTTCGGCGCCCCCTCCTCCTGACGCAGCCGGCGCACGGGCACGGCCCGTTCCTGGACTCCCCCGCCGCCGTCGGGCTCCACCCGGTACAGCCCGGCCCCCTCCCGCCGGCTCACCACGTCCACGGGCCGCCCCCCGGCGAAGAGGGCGCCCACGCCGTCCTCGACGGCCCACCCGGCCGGCAGCGCGCCGCCCGCCACGGCGGCCCGGTACGAGGGGCGGCGGCCCGGCTCCCCGTCGTAGTGCGGGCAGACCGAGCCCGGCAGCAGCCCCAGGCCGTCCGGCAGGTGCGTCAGCGGCCCGAAGGAGTCGGTGTGCGAGCCCTCGGCCCAGCAGTTGGCGCCCGCGCTGATGCCGCTCAGCAGCGTCCCGCGCTCCAGTGCCTCGCCCAGGATCCGGTCCACGCCGTGCGCCCGCCAGACGGCAAGCAGGTTCGCGGTGTTGCCGCCGCCGACGTAGACGACGTCCTGCGCGAGGAGGAAGGCGCGCAGCTCCCGGTCGTCGGCGTCCCGGCGGAAGAGGTGCAGCACGGACGGGGTGCAGGCACGGCGCCGGAACGCGGCGAGGAACCGCTCGACGTACGCCGGGGCGTCACCGCTCGCGGTGGGGACGAAGCACACCCGGGGCCGCGCCACGCGCGCGTGGCCGAGCAGCCAGTCGTCCAGGAGCCCGTCGTCGTCGGTCGAGAAGCCGCCGCCGAGGAGGGCCAGCCGGGGCTCGGGGACGTCGGACATGGGCGGACTCTCCTTCGTGCGGGCACGTTCGCGTGCGACCACCCTGCCCGGCCCGCACGGCAAGGTGCCGGCGAATTGCGACCGGGCTCACAGAAGTCGGCGTCACAGCCGCTGTCAGTTCGTGGTGTGCGGCGGGGGCGGGGGTGTCGGGTGGGTGGAGAGTTCCAGGAGGGCGGGCAGGAACTGGCGCTCCAGGGTGCCCGGGGGGAGGGCTTCCGGCTCCACGTAGCTCTGGGCCAGGCCGCCCTCGCGCAGGGCGATGAGGAGGCGGGCGAACCGGTCGGCGTCCACGGTCAGTTCGCGGCCCGCCCGGTGCAGCACGAGGGTGAGGCCGCGGGCGATCTCGGCCCGCAGCCGCTCGTCGTGCCGGGCCAGCACCCAGGCCGCCTGGGGGTCGCGGATGGCGTGCAGGGTGAACTCGGTGGTGACGAGGTACCAGTCGCGCTCGTCCGGCTC
The DNA here is from genome assembly GCF_039534915.1 of Streptomyces roseofulvus. Lineage (NCBI taxonomy): Bacteria > Bacillati > Actinomycetota > Actinomycetes > Kitasatosporales > Streptomycetaceae > Streptomyces > Streptomyces roseofulvus. Next base: position 1,020,604 of record NZ_BAAAWE010000001.1, read on the forward strand.
GATGGTCGCGGCCAGTTCGGCGAGCCGGGCGAGGGTGTACTCCTCCGCGGTGAGCGCGTCGATGGACGCGGCGAGCCGGCGCACGGTCCGCTCGCTGTGCTCGTCGAAGAGGGCGAGGAAGAGCTCTTCCTTGCTGGCGAAGTTCGAGTAGTACGCGCCCCGGGTGTACCCGGCGCGCTCGCAGATCTGCTCGATGGTGGTGGCGTGGAAACCGTGCTCGGCGAAGGTCTCCAGGGCGGCCTTCAGCAGGGCCGCACGGGTGCGCGGCCGCCGTCTCGTGACACCCTTCGGCACGTCCGCGCCCTCCCGTCGCTCCGGCGCCGCTCCCCGCGGCCCGGCGCCCACCCTACCGGCGTGCCGCAGCCCGCCCCGGGCCCGGACGCCGGGCGGGCGCGGGCCCCGGCGGATAGGATTCACGCATGGGAGAGCGGCCGGTCGCGCCCGCCGCACCCGGCCTGGTCCTGCTCGTCGACGGGGTGACGACGCGGATGGACCCGGGCCGCGTCTACCGCGTCGGGCGTGACCCCACCAGCGACGTCGTGCTCACGGACGCCCGGGCGTCCTGGCACCACGCGGTGCTGCGCGCCGACGGCGGCCAGTGGACGCTCGCCGACGAGGACAGCACCAACGGCACCTACGCCGACGGCGTCCGGGTGCGGCTGCCCCGGGTCGTCGGCCCGGGCACCGTGGTCCGCTTCGGGCACCCGCAGGACGGGCCCCGCGCGGTGCTCGCCGCACCCCCGGCCGAGCCCCCTCCCCCGCCGCCTCCCGAGCGCCGCCCCGCGGCCGGACGGGACGCCGGCCCCCCACCCGGCTCCTCCGCGATCGCCGCCGACGCGGAGCTCGTACCAGAAGGTCGTCCGCACGCGGGTGCGGCGCGGCCCGCGGGGGTGTCGCGGCCGGGGGCCACCGGGACCTTCCGGCGGCCGACGGCGGTGCGGCCGCTGCCGGAGCACACCGTCCGGATCGGGCGGGCGCCGGACAACGACGTCGTCGTCGCCGATCTGGTGGTCTCCCGCCACCACGCGGAACTCGTCGCGCGCCCCGACGGCACCTACTGGATCCACGACCTCGGCAGCCACAACGGCACCTTCCTCAACGGGCGCCCCGTGGTCGAGCCGGTACGGGTCACGGCGGACGACATCGTCGGCATCGGCCGCAGCGCGTTCTGTCTGGCGGGCGGGCAGCTCGTCGAGTTCACCGACACCGGCGAGATCTCCCTCGACGTGCAGCAACTGGCCGTCACCGTCGACCACGGCCGCAAGACCCTCCTCGACGGGGTGTCCTTCCCCGTCGGCGAGAAGACGCTGCTCGCGGTCGTCGGCCCGTCGGGCGCCGGCAAGTCCACGCTGCTCGGCGCGCTCACCGGCCAGCGGCCCGCCGACCGGGGCACCGTCCTCTACGACGGCCGCGACCTCTACCGGGACTACGCCGAGCTGCGCCAGCGCATCGGGCTCGTCCCGCAGGACGACATCCTGCACCTGCAGCTGACCGTCCGGCGCGCCCTCTCGTACGCCGCCGAGCTCCGCTTCCCCGGCGACACCGCGGCCTCCGAGCGGCACGCGCGCGTGGCGGAGGTGATCGGCGAACTGGGGCTCACCGAGCGGGCCGACCAGCCGATCCACAGCCTGTCCGGCGGGCAGCGCAAGCGGGTCAGCGTCGCCCTCGAACTGCTGACGAAACCGTCCCTGCTCTTCCTCGACGAGCCGACCTCCGGCCTCGACCCGGGCATGGACCGCTCGGTGATGCACATGCTGCGCGGGCTCGCCGACGACGGCCGCACCGTCGTCGTGGTCACCCACAGCGTGCTCAGCCTGGACGTGTGCGACCGGCTCCTCGTCCTCGCCCCGGGCGGCCGGGTCGCCTACTACGGGCCGCCCGGCGACACCCTGTCCTTCTTCGGCTTCGACCAGTGGCCGGAGGCGTTCGAGGCGTTCGAGACCGAACGGGACCGGGACTGGGCCGGGCAGTACCGGGACTCCCGCTTCCACCGGCGGTACATCGAGGACGCGACGGTCCGGCCGTACGCGCCCGGGGCCGGCGGCGACGGGGCCGCGGGAGCGCCCGCGTCCGCCCACGCGCCGCCGCCGAAGCCGCAGAGCTGGGGCGGGCAGCTGCGCACCCTGGTGCGGCGCTACTCCGCCGCGCTCGCCGCCGACCGCACCTTCCTCGCCATCATGGTCGCCCTGCCGTTCGTGATGGGCGCCATGGCCCGGGCCCTCTCCGAGGGCAGCCTGGGCCCCGAGTCCACCCTCAACGTGCTGCTGATCCTGTGCGTCGGCGGCGTCCTCACCGGCGCGGCCAACGCGGTCCGCGAGCTGGTGAAGGAGCGCTCGATCTACCGCCGGGAGAGAGCCGTCGGCCTGTCCCGCTCCGCCTACCTCGCCTCCAAGGTCGTCGTCCTCGGCACGGTGACCGTCGTCCAGGCGGTGGTGCTGACCCTGGTCGCCCTGGTCGGGGTGCCGCTGAACGTGCCCGACGGCAAGGGCGTGCTGATGCCCCCGCTGATCGAGATCACGCTGGCGGTCGCCCTGCTGGCGTTCACCGCGATGATGCTCGGGCTGCTGGTGTCGGCGCTGGTCCGCAAGGAGGAGGTGACGATGCCGCTGCTCGTCCTCCTCGCGATCGTCCAGGTGGTGTTCTGCGGGGCGCTGCTGAGCGTGCGCGGGACCCCGGTCCTGGAGCAGCTGGCCTGGCTGGTGCCGTCGCGGTGGGCGTTCGCCGCGATGGGCGCGACGATCGACATCGGGGCGGTGGCGCCGAGCGCGAAGACGGCCGATCCGCTGATGGACCACACGGCGTCGGCCTGGCTCTTCGACATGGGCATGCTGGTCGTGCTCTGTCTGGCGCTCGGGCTGGCCGTGGCCCGGCTGCTGCGCCGCCACGAACCCGTCGTCATGCGCCGCTGACCGCGATCAGGAGGTGGGGCTGTGACCGTTCCCGACTCGGCATCGGATATCGGATCCGATGCCGGCTACGCGACCGACTTCCGGCCGACCCACGTCGTGCCGCGCGGCGGGCTGTCCGCCTGGCAGGCGCCGGACCCGGGCTTCCCGACGGTCCCGCTGGACGCCTTCCTGCCGGTGCGGCTCGTGGAGCGCACGGGTGACTGGGGGCGGGTGCTGTGCTCCAACGGCTGGCAGGCGTGGGTGGACGCGCGCCTGCTCGTCGCGGTCCCCGACGATCCGCCGGCGGCCGGTTCCGCGCTCGCCCGGACGGCCGATCCGCGCCCCCTCATCGCGCGCGCGGAGGACGCCCTGGGCCGGTACCGGCGGGCGGTGGAGGAGCTGGCGGCGGGCCGGGCGGACGGCGAGACGTTCCGGCGGCGCACGCGCGGGCTGCGGGTCGGGATGGTCGTGGACGGCGAGTCGGTCTGGCTGTACGACGCGGAGCACGAGCGCTGGGTGTACTGCGACGGGGTGGGCCTGACGACGTACGCGGCCTCGTCGGGGCCCTCCCGGACGGCGGCGGGGGCCGGGACGCCGGAGGCCGAGGCGGAGCCCGTACCGGAGGATGCCGAGGCGGAGGCCGTGCCGGAAGAGGCCGAGACCGAGCCCGTGCCGGAGACCGAGCCCGTCCCCGAGGCGCGGCCGGCGCCCGTCGGGTACGAGCCGACGCAGGTGGTGCCGCAGGTCGATCCGGCGGTGGCGGCCGGGCCGCCACCGACCCGGGTCGTCGGCCTGCCGCCCGACGCCGAGGACGGACGCTGATGGCGGGCGCGGGCGGGGCGCGGGAGACCGGCTTGCCGGCGGGGCGGCCGTCGGGGCTCGTCGGCAAGGAGATCGCGGGCTACCGGGTGGAGGCCGAGATCGGGCGCGGCGGGATGGCGGTCGTGTACCGGGCGCGGGACCTGCGGCTCGGCCGGACGGTGGCGCTGAAGCTGCTGGCCCCCGAGCTGGCCCGCAACGACACCTTCCGGAAGCGGTTCGCGCACGAGTCGCGGGTGGCGGCGTCGATCGACCACCCGCACATCGTGCCGGTCTTCGAGGCGGGCGAGACGGAGGGGGTCCTGTACATCGCGATGCGGTACGTGGCGGGGCAGGACCTGGTGGCGCTGCTGGCCCGGGAGGGCCCGCTGCCGCCGGCGACGGCGGGCCGGATCGCGGCGCAGGTGGCGTCGGCGCTGGACGCGGCGCACGCGCACGACCTGGTGCACCGGGACGTGAAGCCGGGGAACATCCTGGTCGCGGAGGGCACCGACAGGGAGCATCCGGAGCACGTCTACCTCACGGACTTCGGGCTGACGAAGAAGTCGCTGTCGCTGACCGGGTTCACGACGGTGGGCGAGTTCGTGGGGACGCTGGACTACGTGGCGCCGGAGCAGATCTCGGGGAAGCCGGTGGACGGCCGCTGCGACGTGTACAGCCTCGCGTGCGTGGTCTTCGAGACGCTGTGCGGGGTGCCGCCGTTCCGCCGGGACACCGACTGGGCGGTGCTGTGGGCGCAGCAGTACGACCCTCCCCCGCCGCTGGCCGAGCACCGGCCGGGGCTGCCGGAGGCGGCGGACGCGGTCTTCGCGCGGGCGCTGGCGAAGACGCCGGAGGAGCGGTACGGGACGTGCCTGGAGTTCGTCGCGGAGCTGCGGGCGGCCCTCGCGCGCGTGCCGGGCGGTCCGGTCGCGGCCACGGGGACGGGACGGCGCGCGCCGGGTCCGCCGCCGGAGCCGCCGGGGTGGGCGCGGCCGGTGTTCCGGCGGCTCGGGGCGTAGGTCGTCTCCTTCGGATCGGGCCGGATCAGGGGGCGGCGTCCGGTGCGTGCGCCCGCGAGGAGACGGCCCACGGGGGACGCCGGACGGCTTCAGTCCTCGGACGGGAGCCGGCCGTGGTGGCGGGTGCGGGTGGCGAGGAGGCCGCCGAGGAAGCCGGCGACGAGACCCCAGAGGAGGGCGAGGCCGGCCGTCCGCCACACGTCGGGCCGGAGCACGACCTCGCCGCCCAGGGCCGCGAGGTCGCCGATGCCGAGGATCGAGAGGCCGAAGCGCGCCTCGACGAGGGTGAGGGGCGCGACGGCGAGCAGGGTGAGGGCGAAGGCGACGCCGACGTGCAGGGCGTGCTGCCAGGGCCGGACGCGGGCCGGGCTGCGTACGGCGGCGACGAAGGCCGCGGCGAGGACGAGGACGGCGGCGACGGGCAGCAGCCACCAGGCGCGTCCGTCCTCGGCGGCGAGCGAGGACAGGTCCACCGTGGACAGCCCGGTGCCGTCGCCGCCGCGCAGGACGGCGTCGAGGATCTGCGGCATGGGGAGGCCGAAGGGGCCCTCGACCGTGCCCTGCCAGGAGCCGCCGATGCCGACGCCGAGGGCGAGCCAGCTGACGTTGGGCAGGCCGAGGAGGAGGACGGCGAAGGTCTCGGCGGCGTGCCCCTTGGTGGCGGCGACGACCAGGCCGATGACGAGGCCGACGGCGACGTAGGCGAGGAGCAGCAGGAGCATCGCCGAGGCGGCGGGCCGGACGGCCTCCTGGTGGCGCAGCACGCGCGCGGGGAGGGCGCTGCCGCGGGAGACGAGGAGGGCGATCAGGAGGACGCCGAGGATCCACAGGAGGCCGTAGCCGAGGGTCGCTCCGACGACGGCGCGGAAGCCGACGGTGGGGTCGGTCGCGTCGAGGAGGTCGCCGAAGAGGTCGGTGAGGGGTTCCTGGGGGTCGCCGACGTCGAGGGTGAGGGGGAAGTCGTGGCGGGCGACGGCGCAGAGCCCGGCGAGCGCGGCCAGCCACAGCACGACGACGGCCGCGGCCCGGGCCGCGAGGTCGCCGGCCCGGGCCACCGCGTGGTGGCGGAGCGGGCGGAGGAAGACGGCGCCGGTGACGAGCGCGCCGACGAGGGTGACGGTGAGGGGCATCGCGGTCAGTTCGCCCTCGGTGCCGGCGAAGGCGCCGGCCGAGCCGGTGATCTCGACCTGGCCGCCGGCGGCCATGACCACGACGGCGGCGAGGACGGCGGCGAAGCCTCCGGGGAGGTCGGCGGCGCCGGCGGCCCAGAGGCCGAGGGCGGCGGTGACGCCCATGGCGACGTAGCCGGCGACGACGGCGGCGAGGGCCTGGACGGCGATGCGGAGACCCGTCCGGGCGGGGGCGCCGCCCGGGGTGCCGGGGGTGCCCGGTCCGGCGGCGGGGGGCGGGGTGGGGAGCCGACTGCTCACGCTGCCCACGCTAGTCCGGCGCGGGCGGCTCCGCCTGCGGATGGCGGCCGTCCGGAGGGCCGGCGGCCGTCCGCCGCGGCACTGGTGACGCTGTGTGAACACGATCCCATAGGGGCATCCCTAACCGGTTCCGGCGCCCCCAAACGGGCTCCTGACCGGCGATCCGATAACGCTCCGACAGCCCCACGACACGGACCGAAGGTGTTACGTCGTCGTTATAAAAGAAACTTCTGTCCCGGTTTGATGTCTTTTTCACCCCCGCAATCTTCGGGATGATCGTCCGGCGGCCGGTCCATCGCCGGGCGGGCATAACACGGATCCGTCCCTTCCGGAACCCCTCCGGGCGAGGAAGTTCGCCGCTGCGCTGGGTAACTTCGGCGCCCATGACCCCAGCTCACACAGCACCGGAACACGTCCGGGACGCAGCGCCGGTCTCCGCCCGGGAATGGACCGTCGGGCGCCCCCGCGTCGGCGACGGCGCCCAACTCTGGCGGCTCGCACGGGCGTCCAGGACCCTCGACATCAACTCCTCCTACAGCTACCTGCTGTGGTGCCGCGACTTCGCCGGGACGTCCGCCGTCGCCCGCGCCGCGGACGGGCGGCCGGTCGGCTTCGTCACCGGCTACCTGCGCCCCGACGCGCCGGGGACGCTGCTGGTCTGGCAGGTCGCCGTCGACGCCGCGCACCGCGGGCAGGGCATCGCCGGGGCGCTCCTCGACCACCTCTCCGAGCGCGTCGCCCGCACGGGCCCGCTCGACGCCGTCGAGACCACCATCACCCCCGGCAACCTCGCCTCGGAGCGCCTGTTCAGCGCCTACGCCCGGCGCCACGGCGCCCGCGTGCGCCGGACCGTCCTCTTCCCGTCCGCCGCCTTCCCGGCCCCCGGCCACGAGGCCGAGGTGCTGCACCGCATCGCGCCGCTGGCCTTCTGAGCCGCCGGCCGCCCGCCCCCCACCGCCGCTCCCCCACGTACTGGAGTCCCGCATGACGCTCATCGCCGACACCGAACCCACCGTCTTCGAGACCGTCGAGTCGGAGGTACGCAGCTACTGCCGCTCCTGGCCCACCGTCTTCGAACGCGCCTCCGGCAGCCGCCTGTTCGACGAGCACGGCCGCCCGTTCCTCGACTTCTTCGCCGGCGCCGGCTCGCTCAACTACGGCCACAACAACCCCGCCCTCAAGCGCCCCCTCCTCGACTACCTCGGCGGCGACGGCATCACCCACGGCCTCGACATGTCGACGACGGCGAAGCGACGCTTCCTGGAGACCTTCCGCTCCACCGTCCTCGCCCCGCGCGCCCTCCCCTACAAGGTGATGTTCCCGGGCCCGACCGGCACCAACGCCGTCGAGGCGGCGCTGAAGCTCGCCCGCAAGGTCACCGGCCGGACGACCGTCGTCTCCTTCACCAACGCCTTCCACGGCATGTCCCTGGGCTCGCTGGCGCTCACCGGCAACGCCGGCAAACGCGCCGGGGCCGGCGTGCCGCTCAGCCACACCGCGCAGATGCCGTACGACCACTACCTCGGCGGCCGGGTCCCGGACTTCCTCTGGTTCGAGCGGCTCCTGGAGGACTCCGGCTCCGGCCTCGACCACCCGGCCGCCGTCATCGTCGAGACGGTCCAGGGCGAGGGCGGCGTCAACGCGGCCCGCGCCGAGTGGCTGCGCGGCCTCGCCGACCTGTGCCGCCGCCGGGACATGCTCCTCATCGTCGACGACATCCAGATGGGCTGCGGGCGCACCGGCGAGTTCTTCTCCTTCGAGGAGGCCGGCATCACGCCGGACGTCGTCACCCTCTCCAAGTCCATCAGCGGCTACGGACTGCCCATGTCCCTCTGCCTGTTCCGCGACGAACTCGACGTCTGGGAGCCCGGCGAGCACAACGGCACCTTCCGCGGCAACAACCCCGCCTTCGTGACCGCCACCGCCGCCCTCGACACCTACTGGCGCGACACCGCGCTCCGCGACCGCACCCTCCGGCGGGCAGCCACCGTCGAGGCCGCCCTGGGCGAGCTCGGCGCCGGGACCGCCCCGCGCGGGCGCGGTCTCGTCTGGGGAGTGGAGTTCGCCGACGGCGAGCGTGCCCGGGCCGTCTGCCGGCGCGCCTTCGAACTCGGCCTTCTCGTGGAGACGTCCGGACCCGGCGACGAGGTCGTCAAGCTGCTGCCCCCGCTGACCGTCACCGACGACGAACTGGACGAGGGCCTCGGCATCCTCGCCCGCGCCGTCCGCCACACCGCCTGACCGCCTGACCGCCCCGCACGAAAGGCCACCTCCGTGATCGTCCGCACCTTCGCCGAGCTGGAGAACACCGAACGGCACGTGCGCTCCGCCTCCGGCACCTGGGAGAGCAAGCGCATCGTCCTCGCCCGCGAACGCGTCGGCTTCTCCCTCCACGAGACCGTCCTGTACGCCGGGACCGAGACCGCCATGTGGTACGCCAACCACGTCGAGGCCGTCGTCTGCACCGAGGGCGAGGCCGAACTCACCGACCACGAGAGCGGGACGACGTACCCGATCGTCCCCGGGACCATGTACCTCCTCGACGGCCACGAACGGCACACCCTCCGGGTGAAGTCCGACTTCCGCTGCCTGTGCGTCTTCAACCCGCCGGTCACCGGCCGCGAGGACCACGACGAGAACGGCGTCTACCCGCTGCTCACCGAACCCGGCGACGCCTGACGCCCCCGCATCGACCGCACCTCCCCGTACGTACGAGAAAGGCCCGCACCGCGATGACCACCGCTCCCGCCCGCCCCGTCGACCCGTACCCCACCCGCGGCACCGAGGAGGCCCTCGTCTTCCGCAAGGAGCCCGTCGTCTGGTCCGAACCGAACACGCCCGGGCCGTTCTGGCCGCGCGAGCTGGAGGAGTACGAGCGCAACGGGTTCTTCGCCGTGGACGCCCTCGTCACCCCCGACGAGGTGACCGAACTCCGCGCCGAACTCGACCGGCTGGTCACCGACCCCCGGCTCCGCGAGGACGAGCGGGCGATCGTGGAACCCCGCTCCCAGGAGATCCGGTCCGTCTTCGAAGTGCACAGGATCAGCGAGGTGTTCGCCCGGCTCGCCGCCGACCCGCGGCTGGTGGACCGGGCCCGGCAGATCCTCGGCTCCGACGTCTACATCCACCAGTCCCGGATCAACGTCAAGCCCGGCTTCGGCGCCAGCGGCTTCTACTGGCACTCAGACTTCGAGACCTGGCACGCCGAGGACGGACTGCCCCTGATGCGGACCGTGTCGGTGTCGATCGCGCTGACCCCGAACTACACCACCAACGGCAGCCTCATGATCATGCCCGGCTCGCACCGCACCTTCCTCGCCTGCGCCGGCGCGACTCCGAAGGACAACTACAAGCAGTCGCTGCGCATGCAGGACGCCGGCACGCCCTCGCCGAAGGCGCTCACGACCTTCGCCGAGGCGTGCGGGATCCAGCACTTCACCGGCGACGCCGGGTCCGCCGTCTGGTTCGACTGCAACGCCCTGCACGGCTCCGGCGACAACATCACCCCCTTCCCCCGCAGCAACGTCTTCCTCGTCTTCAACAGCGTCGAGAACGCGCCGGAGCTGCCGTTTGCCGCGCCCGTCCGGCGCCCCTCGTTCATCGCCGCCCGGGACACCACCCCGATCGGCTGACCCGCCGCCCCGCCCCCTCCCCCGCGAAAGGACGCCCATGACCCCGCACCTCTCCCGCAGACACCTCCTCGTCGGGGCCGTCGCCGTGCCCGGACTGCTCACCGCGTGCAGCCGGACGGAGGCCGGCACCGGCGCCCCCGCCGGCGACGCGGACCTGCTGGAGCGGCTGCGGAAGCAGGGCCACGTCCGGGTGGGCTTCGCCGGCGAGGCGCCGTACGGCTTCCAGGACGGCGGCGAACTCGCCGGAGAGGCGCCCACGCTGCACCGGGAGATCTTCACCGCCCTCGGCGTCCCCGAACTCCGGCCCACCCTCACCGACTTCGGCACGCTGATCCCCGGACTGCTGGCCGGCCGGTTCGACGTGGTGAGCGCGGGCCTGGCCATCACACCCGAGCGCTGCGGCAAAGTCGCCTTCTCCGAGCCCGAGTTCGTGTCCCCCACCGCGCTCATGGTCCGCCGGGGCAACCCGAAGGGCCTCAGCGACCTGGAGTCGTGCGCGGGGAAGCGGGTCCGCGTGGGCGTCCTCACCGCCGCGGTGGAGACGTCGTACGCGAAGGCGGCGGGCGTCCCGGACGGCTCCCTGGTGGCCGTGGCCAAGCAGCAGGACGGACTCGACGCCCTGCTCGCGGGCCGGATCGACGCCTTCGCCCTCACCGGCATCTCGCTGCGCTGGCTCGCCCGCACCAACGGGGACGCCGCCGTGGAGGTCCTGGAGCCGTTCGGGCCGGAGGTCGAGGGGGTGAAGCAGTACAGCGCCGGCGGCGCCGTCTTCCGGACCGGCGCCGTCTCTCTGCGGAAGGCGTTCGACGCCGAGCTCGCCCGGATCACCGGCGACCCGGCCCGGTATGTCCGGCTGATCGGCCGGTACGGCTTCACCGAGCGCGAGGTGCCGCCGCGCACCCTGCGCACCGCGGACCTGTGCGCGGGGTGACGGGCTCCGGCATGGCCGTCTTCCTCTCCGAGCTGGGCCGGTCCCTCCCGGCGATCGGCGAAGGGCTCCTGGTGACCCTGGAGGCCACCGCGCTCGGCGCGGCCGTCGCGCTGCTCGTCGCCTTCGCCCTGGGCCTGGCCGCCCGCTCCCGCCTCCTCGTCGTCCGCGGCGGCGCCCGTGCCGTCGTCGAGTTCCTGCGCGGCACCTCGCTGTACGTGCAGCTGTTCTGGCTGTTCTTCGCGCTGCCGATGCTCGGCTTCCGGCTGGAGCCGATGGCCTGCGGAGTGCTCGCCTTCGGCCTCAACTACGGGGCGTACGGGGCCGAGGTGGTGCGCGGCGCGATCGCCGCCGTCCCCGCCGCGCAGACCGAGGCCGCGATCGCGCTGGGCATGGGGCCGGGGCTCCGCCTCCGGCGGATCGTGCTGCCCCAGGCGTACCCGCTGATGATCCCGCCGTTCAAGAACCTGCTGATCCAGCTGCTCAAGGCGACACCGCTGCTGTCCCTGGTCACCGTCGCCGACCTCACCTTCCAGGTCGACCAGCTGCGCGCCGCGACGGGCGGCACGGCCGCCGCCCATCTGCTGCTGCTCCTGGTGTACTTCGCCGTCGCCGCGCTCCTCGGGGCGGGCATGAACGCGCTGGAGCGCCGGGCGAAGGCACGGCTCGGCACCGCGGGCGGTGGTGCGTGATGTGGGACATGGACGCGGCGCGCGCCGCGCTGCCCGTCGTGCTGTCCGGGTTCGGCGTCACCCTGCTCGCCACGGTCCTGGGCTTCGCCGTGGCCGTGGTCGCCGGGCTCGGCGTCGCCCTGCTCCAGCGGTCCGGCGTCCGGTGGATCGCGCTGCCCGTGGGCGCGCTGGCCGCGTTCGTGCGCTCGACGCCGGTGCTGGTGCAGCTCTTCGCCGCCTGGGTGCTGGTGCCGGGCCTGGACGCGCTGACGCTCGGCGTCCTGGTCCTGGGCCTGCACTACGCGACGTACCTGTCCGAGGTGTACCGCGCCGGCATCGACGCCGTACCGAAGGGGCAGTGGGAGGCGTGCACGGCGCTGTCGCTGCCGCGGCGGCGGGTGTGGCGGGCCGTGATCCTGCCGCAGGCCGTACGGAAGGTGCTGCCGTCGCTCGGGAACTACGCGATCTCGATGTTCAAGGAGACGCCGTTCCTCTCGGTCGTCACGGTGGACGAGATGGTCCGCGAGGCGAGCACCTTCGGCAGCACCCACTTCGCCTATCTGGAGAGCTTCACCCTGGCCGCCGCCGTGTTCCTGCTCGCGAGCTGGCCGACGTCCCTGCTCGTCCGCCGAATGGAGGCCCGCCTTGCCCACTGATCCCACGCCCGGGGCGGTCGCCGGGAAGGCCGCGGAGAAGGTCCGGTTCGCCGGTGTGACGAAACGGTTCGGGGACCACACCGTCCTCGACGGCCTCGACCTCGCGGTCGCGCCGGGCGAGCGCGTCACCCTGATCGGGCCGAGCGGCTCCGGGAAGACCACCATCCTGCGGCTCCTCATGACCCTGGAGCGGGTCACGGACGGCGTGATCCACCTGGACGGGGAGCCGTTCTCGCACATGCCGTCCGGCCGCGGGGGCGCCCTCGTCCCGGCGGACGAGCGGCATCTCGCCCCGCGCCGCCGGCGCATCGGCATGGTGTTCCAGCAGTTCAACCTCTTCCCGCACATGAGCGTCCTGGCGAACGTCATGGAGGCGCCCCGGCACGTCCTGGGCCTCGACGCGGACGAGGCCGCCGCCCGCGCCCGGGACCTCCTCGGCCTCGTCGGGCTCGACGACAAGGAGGACGCCCACCCCACCCGGCTCTCCGGCGGCCAGCAACAGCGCGTCGCCATCGCCCGCGCCCTCGCGATGCGCCCGGACCTCCTCCTGCTGGACGAGGTGACCTCGGCGCTCGACCCGGAACTGGTGGCGGAGGTCCTGGACGTGCTGCGGGACGTCGCCGCCGGCACCGACATCACGATGCTCTGCGTCACCCACGAGATGGGCTTCGCCCGCGACGTCTCCGACCGGATCCTGATGTTCGACCGCGGCCGCGTCCTCGAATCCGGCCCGTCCGCCGACCTCCTCGACGCACCGGAACACGAACGGACCCGCGCCTTCCTGCGATCGATCGGGTGACGGGCCCCGGAGCCGGGTCCGGCCGGAGTGTGGTACCAGGCCGCCGCCCACCCGGCACGTCAGCGCCTCGGCGGTCGGGACAGGGACACGGGTGGCACCCTTCGGGGGGACCCGTCGTCGGTCAGCGGCCGAGGGCGGCCATCGCCGCGTTGTGCCCCGGGATGCCGCTGACCCCGCCGCCGCGGACCGCCCCCGCGCCGCACAGCAGCACGTTCGGGTGCGCGGTCTCCACTCCCCAGCGTCCCGTCGTGCCGTCCGCGTACGGGAAGGACAGGTCGCGGTGGAAGATGTGGCCGCCGGGGAGGCGCAGTTCGCGCTCCAGGTCCAGCGGGGTCTTGGCCTCGACGCAGGGCCGCCCCTCGGCGTCGACCGCCAGGCAGTCGGCGATCGGTTCGTCGAGGTGGGCGTCGAGTTCGGCGAGGGTGGCCTTGAGGAGGGCGTCGCGGGTCGCGTCGTGGGCGGCGCCGGCGGGGAAGAGCCGGGCCGGGGTGTGGAGTCCGAAGAGGGTGAGGGTCTGGTAGCCCCGGGCGGCGAGTTCGGGGCCGAGGATCGACGGGTCGGCCAGGGAGTGGCAGTAGATCTCCGACGGCGGTGCGAGCGGGAGCCGGCCGGCCGCGGCCTGCTGGTGCGCGGCCTCCAGCTGGGCGTATCCCTCCGCGACATGGAAGGTCCCGGAGAACGCCTGCCGGGGGTCGACGGCCCGGTCGCGGAGCCGCGGCAGGCGGCGCAGCAGCATGTTGACCTTGAGCTGGGAGCCCTCCGCCGGGGCGGGGGGCGTGTCGCCGAGGAGGCCGGCGAGGGCCTGCGGCGAGGCGTTGACGAGCACCTGGCGGGCGGCGACCCTGCCCTCGCCGTCCCGGGTGCGGAAGGCGACCTCGGCGGTCTCGCCGTCCGTGTCGATCCGGATCGCCTCGTGGCCGGTGACGAGTTCCGCGCCCGCGCCGCGCGCCGCGTCCGCGAGCGCGTCGGTCAGGGCGCCCATGCCGCCCACGGGCACGTCCCAGTCGCCGGTGCCGCCGCCGACGACGTGGTAGAGGAAGCAGCGGTTCTGCACCAGGGACGGATCGTGGGCGCCGGCGAAGGTGCCGATGAGGGCGTCGGTGAGGACGACCCCGCGGACCAGGTCGTCGGTGAAGTGCCGCTCGATCGCGGCGCCGATGGGCTCCTCGAACAGCATCCGCCAGGTGGCGTCGTCGGCGACCCTGGCCCGCAGTTCGGCCCGGGTCGGCAGCGGTCCGGTGAGCGTCGGGAAGATCCGCCCGGCCGCCGTCCGGATCCGGCCGTAGAACGCCTCCCACGCCGCGTGCTCGCGGTCCGATCCGGTCAGCGCCGCGAACGAGTCGCGGGTGCGGTCCCCGCCGACCAGCAGCCCGGTGGGCCGCCCGTCGCGCACGACCGGGGTGTACGAGGAGACGGTCCGCTTCCGCACGGCGAAGCGCAGTCCCAGCTCGCGGACGATGGTGTCGGGCAGCAGGGACACCAGGTACGAGTAGCGGGAGAGACGGGCGTCGACCCCGGCGAACGGCCGGGTGGAGATCGCCGCTCCCCCGGTGCGCCCGAGCCGTTCCAGGACGAGGACGGAGCGGCCCGCGCGGGCCAGATAGGCGGCGGCGACGAGGCCGTTGTGGCCTCCGCCGACGACGACGGCGTCGTACACGTCCCGCGAGAACTCCAGAGCTGCCGGCATGCCTCTTGGTAGCACGGCGCCGGGGGCGGGACCAGAGCGCGATCCGGCCCGACTCGCACCTCACCCCAGATCATCTGATACTTCCGGAAACGGACATCGGGCCGAGGTGAGCCGGAGGAGACATGGACGACTATCCGCTGCTGAATGTGTTCTGGACCATGTGCTGGTTCTTCCTGTGGATCATGTGGTTCTTCCTGCTGTTCAGGATCGTCACCGACATCTTCCGGGACCACGAGCTCAGCGGCTGGGGCAAGGCGGGCTGGCTGGCCTTCTGCATCCTGCTGCCCTTCCTCGGCGTGCTCGTGTACGTCATCGCGCGCGGCACCGGCATGACCCGGCGCGACGTCAGGCAGGCCGAGGAGTCCGAGGCCGCGTTCCAGGAGTACGTCCGCAAGGCCGCCGGCACCTCCGGCGGGGGCGGCGGCGCCGCCGAACTCGCCCGGCTCGCCGAGCTGAAGGAGAAGGGCGCGCTCACCGACGCCGAGTACGAGCGGGCCAAGGCGAAGCTGCTCGCCTGACCGGCGTCCCGGACCGATGACCACTCCTCGTCGAAAGGCCGCCGCAGTGGGGAAAGTCGACGCGGCGGCCGCCCGCCGGATGGCCGACTCGCTCTTCATCGCACGCGACTGGCGCAGCCCCGGTTCCACCCGGTTCTGGGTGCTGCTGGTGCTGGCCGCGGTCATCGCGGGCGCCGGCGTGGTCGGCGACTCCACGGCCACCGTCATCGGCGCGATGATCGTGGCCCCGCTGATGACGCCGATCCTCGGGACCGCGCTGGCGCTGGTCCTCGCGGACCGGGCCCATGTGGTGCGCAGCGCGCTGCTGGTGCTGGGCGGCGCGGTGGCGGTGGTGTGCATCGGGATGCTGCTGGGCTGGATCGTCTCGCCCCCGGACGCGTTCGCCACCAACAGCCAGGTGTCCTCCCGGATCAGCCCGCGCCTGATCGACCTCTTCGCGGCCCTGGCCACCGGGACGGTCGGCGCGTTCGCCCTCGTCCGTACCGACATCTCCGACGCCCTGCCGGGCGTCGCCATCGCCATCTCGCTGGTCCCGCCGCTGGCCGTGACGGGACTGCTGATCGCGGTGGAGCGCTACCACGACGCCGGGGAGTCCGCGCTGCTCTTCGCGACCAACGTGGCCGCGATCGTCGCCACCGGCACCCTCGTCTTCCTGGGCTACCGCGTCCGCGACGCGGCCCGCGAGGCCGGGCTGACGGTCGGGACGTTCCACGGCCGGACGGTCGTGGCGGTCGGGGCCGTGGTCCTGCTGGTAGCTGTCCCGCTCACGACGGGGACGATCGCGGTCGCCCGCGACCGGGCGCTGGCCGCCGACGCGGGGCCCGTCGCCGAGCGCTGGGCCGCGTCCGGTGCCTGGCAGATCGCCTCGGTCGACGCCCGCAAGGGCGTCATCCTCATCGACGTCCTCGGGCTCCCTCCCCAGCCCGCCCCGGGCGAACTCCGCACCGCCCTCGACCGCGCCGGCATGGCCGACGCCGATCTCCAGCTCCGCCTCGTCGGAGGCCGCACCCACTGGTGCCCCGCGAACACCGCCACCTGCACGGTGGAGCACGCGCGGACCGACTGAGTCCGCGGGTGCGGGTGCGGGCCGCGCGTCCGGCGCCGAGAATGGCGCCGAACGGAAGAAAGGGACACAACGTGACTTCCCCACCGCCGCCGTCCGGCCCGCCGTCGGTCCCTCCCGCCGGCCCGCCCACGGGACCGCCCTCGGGTCCGCTGTCCGGCCAGGCCACCCGCCCCGGAGTCGCCGGTCCTCCCTCCCCGCCGGAGCCGCCGCACGACGGCTCCGGCGGCGGGGGTGGCGGGGGTGGGGGCGGAGGCACCGGGGGCGGGCCCGGTGACGGGAAGGGCGGCGGGACGCCGTGGTGGCGTTCGGTGCCGAAGGTCGCCTCGCTCACCGCCGTCGTCGTCGCGGCCGCGGCGCTCACCGTGCTCCTTGTCGGCCGGTCGGACGACAAGGGCGACACCGCCGGCTCCGGCGGCAGCGGGGAGGTCTTCCTGCAGAACACCTCCGCCTCCGGCCCCGACCCCTTCACGGCCTCCACCGCCCGCGCGGACAGCGCGTCCGGGGCGGCCTCCCTGCCGCCGCGGACCGGTACGGCCGAGACCGCCACCCCGCGGGTCTCGGGTTCCACACCCGGGCTGTACGGCGGCACGCGCGCGTCGGCGAGCTGCGACGTCGAGAAGCAGATCCGCTACCTCGCCGCCGAACCCGCCAAGAACGCCGCCTTCGCGGAGGTCCTCGGCCTGGAGGCGGACGCGGTGCCGGGCTACCTCCGCTCCCTGACCCCGCTGCAGCTCCGGGTCGACACCCGGGTGACCAACCACGGCTACACGTCGGGGGGTGCCACCGCGTACCAGGCGGTCCTGCAGGCGGGGACCGCGGTCCTCGTCGACGGCCGGGGCGTGCCCCGCGTGCGGTGCGCCTGCGGCAACCCGCTGACCGAGCCGGTGGCGCAGAAGGACCCGCGCACCACGGGCACGCCCTGGCCGAACTACCAGGCCTCCCAGGTCGTGGTGGTGGCGCCGTCGGTGACGGTGGTGAACGTGTTCGTGGTGTACGACCCCGAGGACGAGGCGTGGTTCGCGCGGAAGCACGGCGACACCGGCCGGCACGACAAGCCGACCCCGCCGCCGCCCCGGCCGACGCCGACCACGACCTCCCCGTCCCCGTCGTCCACGTCGCCGTCGGTCACCCCGACCTCGCCGACGCCGTGCGTGACGGTGCCCGAGGGCGAGACGCCGACGCCGAGCGGCGGCGTGACGCCGTCCCCGTGCCCGTCCACGCTCTCGCCGACGGTGACGACGCCCACGCCGAGCCCGTCGACGGACACGTCGTCGCCGTCCGACACCCCGTCGGACTCCCCCTCCGACCCGACGTCCGACACTCCCTCGGACGCGCCGTCGGACTCCCCTTCGGACACGGACACGCCGTCCGATGCGGTGGACACCGCCACCGACGGCACGGACGGGACCTCGGCGTCGGCCAGTTCGTCCTCCGGGCTGTCGCCGCTGAGCCCGTCCGGCTCCGGCTCCGGCACGGCCTCGCCGCCGGCCCCCGGCCCCGGGCGTCAGCCCGTGGCCTGAGGTCCCCGCTCCCCGCCGGTCAGGTGGCCTCCTCCGCGGTCCGGGGGTCGGACCGCCGGCTCCTGAGCGTGCCGCGCAGGGTGCGCAGCCAGGATCCCATCGGCAGCGGCCGGGCGGACTCCTCCGCGTGCCGCTGCCACAGGCGCTCGTCACGGTCGGTGAAGTGCGTGGTCATCGTCGTGCCCCTCTCGGTCCGGTCTGTCGGGAACGCGGCCGGTGGTGGGCCCCTCCGGCCACGCCACCAGGCCACTGACGGAGAGTCTGTAGCCTTATTGGCCTGGACAGCAGAGCCAATGAGGAGTGATTGGCATGGCAGAGGGTCGCGTGGTCCACACCGCGGACCGGACCTTGTCGGGGCGGCAGCTCGCCTCGCTGCTCACGCCGCCGCCGGAGGGCCGCTTCGGCTACCGCGAGCTGGCGCGGGCGGTGCGCGAGGCGCTGCTCGACGGCCGGGTGGCGCTCCGGCTGCGGCTGCCCGCCGAGCGGGAGCTGGCGCAGGTCCTGGAGGTGAGCCGGACGACGGTGACGGGGGCGTACGACCTGCTGCGCGAGAGCGGCTACGCGCACAGCCGGCGGGGCGCGGGCACCTGGACCGCGCTGCCGGACGGGCAGGCGCCGACCGCGCTCGGCCCCTACCCGGCCCCGACGGACGAGGTGATCGACCTGGCCCTGGCGGCGCCGCACGGGCCGGGGGCCGAGCTGGCGGAGGCGCTGGCGGAGGCTTCGGCGGAGCTGCCGCGGTTCGCGACCGCGCCGGGCTACCACCCGTACGGCCTGCCGGAGCTGCGGGCCGCGGTGGCGGAGCGGTACACCGCACGGGGCCTGCCGACCCGGCCCGAGCAGATCCTGGTGACGACCGGCGCGCAGCAGGCGCTGTCGCTGGTGCTCGCCCAGTTCGGGCGGCCGGGCGACCGGGTGCTGGCGGAGAACCCCTCGTACACCAACGCCCTGGACGCGATGCGGGGCCGGGGGATGCGGGTGACGCCGGTGCCGGTCACCGAACACGGCTGGGACACGGGGCTGGTGGACGCGGCGCTGCGGCAGACCGCGCCGCGGCTGGCGTACCTGATCCCGGACTTCCACAACCCGACGGGGCGGCTGATGCCGCGCGAGCAGGCGCGGGAGCTGGCGCGGGCGGCGCGGGCGACGGGGACGTGGCTGGTGGTGGACGAGACGCTCACCGACATGGCGCTGGACGTGCCGGCCCCGGCGCCGTTCGCGGCGGCGGCCGGGCCCGGTGGCGGCGAGCAGGTCGTGTCGGTGGGCTCGCTGAGCAAGAGCTGCTGGGGCGGGCTGCGGGTCGGCTGGGTGCGGGCGTCGGCGCGGGTGGTGACGGAGCTGACCCGGACCCGGGTCACGGCCGATCTGTCGGGTTCGGTGCTGGACCAGCTGGTGGCGGTGGCGCTGATGCGACGGCTGGATCCGATCGTGCACGCGCGCGTGGCGGAGCTGCGGCGGAACCGGGAGGCGCTGGGCCTCGCGCTGGCCCGGCACCTGCCGGAGTGGCGGTGGACGGTGCCGCCGGGCGGGATGTGCCTCTGGATCGACCTCGGGCGGCCGGTGGCGACGCAGTTGGCGGCGCGGGCGCTGCGGCACGGGGTGCGGGTGGAGGGCGGGGCCCGGTTCGGGGTGGATCCCGGGACGCACGAGCACCGGCTGCGGATCCCGTACACCCTGCCCGAGGAGCGGTACGACACGGCGGCGGAGCGGCTCGCGGCGGCCCTGGAGGGGGCGCCGGGACGGTTCACGGATCCGGCGCTGCCGGAGTGGGTGGCGTAGGCCCGGGCGGCCGACGCGGGGGGCCTGGCGAGGCGGCCGGAGATATCCGGATGCCCGGCCCCCGGAACTGCCTGTACGGTCCAACGAGTGGAACCGTTGACTGAGAAAGAGATCCGTTCGTCGTTCGTGAACGCGACGAAGGGGGACGCCGCGCGGCTGAAGCTGCCGCTGGACTTCGCCGAGACGCCCTGGGAGGACCTGGACTTCTTGGGGTGGGTGGATCCGGG
The DNA here is from genome assembly GCF_039534915.1 of Streptomyces roseofulvus. Lineage (NCBI taxonomy): Bacteria > Bacillati > Actinomycetota > Actinomycetes > Kitasatosporales > Streptomycetaceae > Streptomyces > Streptomyces roseofulvus. Next base: position 1,040,225 of record NZ_BAAAWE010000001.1, read on the forward strand.
GGCGCCGCTGCGGGCCCATCTGGTGGTGCGCCGGGAGGACGGCCCCGTGGGGGTGTCCCTGCGGGTGCCGGCGACGGGCCGGACGAGCGCCGTGAAGACGAGCCTGTGCCAGATCTGCCTGACCGGGCACGCCTCTTCGGGCGTGACGCTGCTCGCTGCCCCGCTGGCCGGGGCGCGCGGCCGGGAGGGGAACACGGTCGGCGTCTACATCTGTGCCGACCTGGCGTGCTCCCTCTACCTGCGCGGCAAGCGCGTCCCCAGGCTGCGCGGACTGCGCCACGAGGAGACCCTGTCCGTGCCCGACCGGGTGGCGCGTGCCATGGGGAACCTGGACGCGTTCCTGGCGCGCGTCACCGAGGGCTGAGAGGCCCGGGGCGGCCCGGCCGGGCCGCCCCTTCCGCCTGGCCCGGCCGGGTCAGCGGAACGCCTGCTCGCCCGTGAGCGCCTTGCCGATGACGAGCGAGTGGACCTCGCTGGTGCCCTCGTAGGTGAGGACGGACTCCAGGTTGTTGGCGTGCCGCAGCACCGGGTACTCCAGGGTGATGCCGTTGGCCCCGAGGACGGTCCGGCACTCGCGGGCGATGGCGATGGCCTCGCGTACGTTGTTGAGCTTGCCCACGCTGATCTGCTCGGGCGTGATCTCGCCCGCGTCCTTCAGCCGGCCGAGGTGGAGGGCGAGCAGCATGCCCTTGCCGAGCTCGACGGACATGTCCGCGAGCTTCTGCTGGGTGAGCTGGTACGAGGCGAGGGAGCGGGCGAAGACGGTCCGGTCCTTCGCGTAGGAGAGCGCGCTCTCCAGACAGTCGCGGGCGGCGCCGAGGGCGCCGAAGACGATGCCGAACCGGGCCTCGTTGAGGCAGCCGAGCGGTCCGGAGAGACCGCGGGCGCCGGGCAGCATCGCGTCGGCGGGGAGCCGGACGTCCTCCAGCACCAGTTCGGCGGTGACGCTGGCCCGCAGCGACAGCTTCATCGTGATCTCGGGGGCGCTGAAACCGGGGGTGCCGGCCGGGACGAGGAAGCCGCGGACGCCCTCCTCGGTGCGGGCCCAGACCACGGCGACGTCGGCGACGGAGCCGTTGGTGATCCACATCTTGGTGCCGTTGAGGATCCAGTCCGTGCCGTCCCGCTTCGCGTGGGTCCGCATGGCGCCCGGGTCGGAGCCGGCGTCGGGCTCGGTCAGCCCGAAGCAGCCGATGTACTCGCCGGCCGCCATCTTCGGCAGCCACCGCTGCTTCTGCTCCTCGGAGCCGTGCTTCCAGATCGCGTACATCGCGAGCGAGCCCTGCACGGAGACCAGCGAGCGCAGGCCCGAGTCGACCGCCTCCAGCTCCATGCAGGCGAGGCCGTACGCCACCGCGCTGGTCCCGGCGCAGCCGTACCCGTCCAGGTGCATGCCGAGCACGCCCAGCTCGCCGAGCGTCCGGGCGAGTTCGCGGGCCGGGATCTCGCCCTTCTCGAACCAGCCGGCGATGTGCGGGCGCAGCTCGCGGTCCGCGACGGTGCGGACGGTGGCGCGGATCTCCTTCTCCTCGTCGCTGAGCAGGCCGTCGACGGCGAGCAGGGCGAGGGGGTGGGTGGGGCTGGACGGCGAGGACTTCACGGGCGGCCTCCTGGCGGCTGTGACGAGGGTCGTGCTCGGCGTGGCGTGCCGAAGCGTAGCCGCAGATTGGATTTTGGATCCAGTATTGAGATTCCGGTCCCCGCCCGCTACGGTCCCGATTGGATCCAATCTCCGATCTCCTGGATCCCCTGCCACCGGCCCGCCCACCGAGGGAGCGCGGAATGCACACGGACCACCCCCGGGAGCCCGGCCCCGGCGCCCTCTCCGGCGTCGTCGTCGCCGACTTCGGCCGCGTCCTCGCGGGCCCGTACATGACCATGCTCCTTGCCGACCTCGGCGCGGACGTGATCAAGATCGAGCGGCCGGACGGGGGTGACGACACCCGCGCCTGGGGCCCGCCGTTCGCCGACGGGCAGGCCACGTACTTCCTCGGGGTCAACCGCAACAAGCGGTCCGTGGCGCTCGATCTCACCGATCCGGACGGCCTGGCCGCGGCGCGGGCGATCGTCGACCGGGCGGACGTCCTCGTGGAGAACTTCCGCCCGGGCACGATGGAGCGGCTGGGCCTCGGCTTCGAGGAGGTCCGCCGCACCAACCCGGAGCTCGTGTACTGCTCGGTGACCGGATTCGGCACCGACGGGGGTGCGGCGCTGCCGGGGTACGACCTCCTCGTGCAGGCCATGGGCGGCCTGATGAGCGTCACCGGCGAGCCCGGCGGACAGGGGACGAAGGCGGGGGTCGCGCTCGTCGACGTCATCACCGGACTGCACGCCGGACTCGGGGTGCTCGCCGCGCTGCGCCACCGCGAGCGCACCGGCGAGGGGCAGCACGTCGAGGTCTCGCTCCTCGGCTCGCTGCTCTCCGCCCTCACCAACCAGGCCGCCGCGCACCTCGGCGCCGGGGTCGTCCCACGCGCCATGGGCAACCGGCACCCGAGCATCACTCCGTACGAGGTCTTCGAGGCGCGGGACCGCCCGCTGGTCCTCGCGGTCGGCAACGACCGCCAGTTCCGGGCGCTGTGCGCGCGGATCGACCGGCCCGGGCTGGCCGAGGACCCGCGGTTCGCCACCAACACGGCCCGCGTCGCCCACCGCGAGGCGCTGACCGCGGAGCTCGCCGGCCCGCTCGCGGCCCGCACGGCCGACGCCTGGTTCGAGGAGCTGACCGCGGCCGGCGTGCCGTGCGGGCCCATCAACGACCTGGCGGGGGCCTTCGCGCTGGCCGACCGGCTCGGCCTCGGGGCCCGGCTCCCCGAGGAGGCCGCCGGCCCCGGCCAGGTCGCCCACCCGGTCCGCCTCGGCGCCACCCCGCCCTCGTACCGCTCCGCTCCCCCGCGGCTCGGCGAGCACACCGCCGAGGTGGTGGCCGGAATCCCGCCTGTGGACAACCCGGCGGCGGGCCGCTGATCCATAGGAAGATGACGGTCACCGACGGCCACCGGGGTCGCCGGCGCGCAGGTGGCGTGGAGGGAAGGTCGGATCGATGAGCGGCGCGGTGGAGAGGCGACGGCCCCGGACGGCCCAGCAGTTCGTCCTGGAGGAGCTGCGGAGTGCCATCACCAGTGGAGAGCTCCGCCCGGGCGCGCCCATCCGCCAGGACGCGCTCGCCGCCCGTCTCGAAGTCAGCCGGGTCCCGCTCCGGGAGGCGCTCAAGACCCTGGAGGCCGAGGGCCTGGTCGTCCACCACGTGCACCGCGGCTACTTCGTCGCCGAGCTCTCCCTGGCCGACCTGGAGGAGGTCTACCGGATCCGCACCCTCCTGGAGACCGAGGCGGTCGTCCGGGCCGTGGCGCTCGCACCGGACGGCCTCACCGCGACCCTGGAGGACATCCAGGACGAGGTCGAACGGGCCGCCCGGGCGGGCGACGTGACGGCCATGGCCGAGGCCAACCGGCGCTTCCACCTCACGCTCGTCGAGGCATCCGGCATGCCCCGCCTGATCCGGATGATCACCACGCTCTGGGACGCCACGGACGCCTACCGCTCCCTCTACTACACCGACCCGGACCATCGCGACCAGGCCCTCCACGAACACCGCGCCGTCCTCTCCGCCCTCCGCGCGTACGACACGGACGCCGCCGTCCGATGGCTCGACGACCACCGCGCCCACGCGGTGGCGGCCCTGCGCGCGGTGCTGGCGCCGCACGAGGACTGAGACTCCGGCCGACCACCGTGACGGAGCCGTCGGCGCGGGGGACCGGATCGGACGGCGGGAACGCGCCGTTCGGCGGGCGCGTCGCGCGGGAAGGCCGCTAGGGGGCCGACCGTCGTGTCCCGACCGACCTCAGGGGGTGCCGGTGGAGGAGCGCTGGAACGGCTCGGTCGTGCTGGAAGCCGGGCGGCTGCGGTTCCGGGGAAGGCTGGGGACGACACACGCCCACGCCCACGCGGCGGTGCAGCTGGTGATCGTACGGTCCGGCACCGTGGAACTGGCCGACCGCTACGGCGGGAGGCTCGCCGTCTCGGCGGCCGTCATCCCGTCCCGGGCCACACACTCCCTGCACGCCGAGGACGCCCAGGGGACGGTGGTCTACTACGACTCCGATTCGCGCTCGGGGCGGGCCCTGCGGTCACGCTTTCCCTGCGCGCCGGGCGATCGCGTCACGGACTGGGTGTCCGCCGCCGGGGCCGGGTGGTCGCCGGACGCGCCGGCCGGAGGGCGTACGGCCGCGGCTCCCCATCCGGCGGTCGGCCGCGCCGTCGACCGGGTCCGCTCCCGTCTCCACGGGCCGGTCTCCCTGGAGGAGGTGGCGACGGCGCTGCACCTCTCGCCCAGCCGGCTCGGGCACCTCTTCGCCGAGGAACTCGGGCTGCCCTTCCCGGCCTACGTGCGCTGGGCCCGGATCCGGCGGGCGATCGAGCTCGTGCGCGCGGGGGCGACGCTGACCCAGGCGGCGTGCGGTGCGGGCTTCTGCGACAGCTCGCACCTCACGCGGGTCGTCCACGAGATGTTCGGCATGGCTCCCTCGCAGCTCCTCCGTGACGTCCGGTGGGAGCCGAGTCCGCAGCGGATCCGTCCAAGCGGCCCGGGGCGCGCGGGCGCACCCTGACGCCATGGTCGGCAACCTCATCCGCTATGGATACGTCCCCTTTCTGCTGGTCGGCGTGAACGGCGCGGGGATCGCGCTCGTGGCCGCCGGCGCGTCGAAGGTGTGGCTGCTCGCCCTGCTCGGCGCCGCCGTGGCGGCGTCGTTCGCGGCCGAGCGCCTCCTTCCCTATGCCGTGGAGTGGAACGACCCCCTGGCCGATCGCCGGAGGGACGTCGTCCACGCGGTCGTGAACGAGGCGCTGATCCTCGGGAGCGTCGCGGCCCTGCCGGTGCTCGCCTCCGTCGTGACGGTCGTGGACGTGTGGCCCTCCTCGTGGCCGTTCGCCCTGCAGGTGCTGTCGGCGGTGCTGGTGGCCGATGCCGGGATCACCCTGGTCCATTTCGCGAGCCACAAGGTGGGCCTGCTGTGGCGGTTCCACGCCGTGCACCACTCGGTGAAACGCTTCTACGGCTTCAACGGGCTGATGAAGCATCCGCTGCACCAGAGCGTGGAACTGGCCGCGGGTGTCGCTCCGCTGCTGGTCGCCGGCATGCCGGTGGACGTCGCGGCGGCCCTGTCCCTGGCGGTGGCCGTCCAGCTGCTCCTGCAGCACTCCAACGCCGACTACCGGGTCGGGCCCTTGCGGTACGTGCTGTCGCTCAACGAGGGTCACCGCTTCCACCACCTGAAGTGGGCCGGTGTCGGCGACGTCAACTTCGGTCTGTTCACGCTGGTGTGGGACCGGATGCTCGGCACGTACTGCTTCGACCCCGGCCGGCGCTTCTCCAGCGCGGATCTGGGCATCGCGGCCAAGCCCGGCTATCCGTCGGGCTATCTGGCCCAGTTGTCGGAACCGTTCCGCGCGCGGGGCGCGTGCGCCTCCGGAACCGACGACGGCTAGGTCGTTTCTTTCGGATCAGGCCGGATCAGGGAGCGGCGTCTGGTGCGTGCGCTCGCAAGGCGGAGGAGGGAGACAACGCGGAGCGTTGGCGACTGACGACAACGCCGCGAGGGTGCGTGCCAGGCGTCGCGAGCCCGGCATGATCCGAAAGAGACGGCCTAGTCAGCCGTGTCCGAAGGGGCAGCCGCCCCTGCCGCGGGCCCTGGCGTCGTCGTCGAGGTAGAAGTTCGGACGCTGGTCGGCGTCCTCGTAGTAGCGGTGGAAGACCGGGGTGATGCCGCCGGAGACGGGGGGCACGATCCACGTCCAGTCGGCGGGGACGCCTCGGCCCTGCTTCTCCTCCCTGGCCAGGTGGGTCATGAAGTGCCGGGACTCGGTGTGGTGGTCGCTGATCCTGACGCCGGCCTCGGTGAACGAGTGCAGGACGGCGACGTTGAGTTCGACCAGGGCGCGGTCCCGCCAGAGGGTGGCCTCGCTGCCGGTGTCGAGGCCGAGGTGGTCGGCGATGACGGGCAGCAGGTCGTACCGGTCGGTGTCGACGAGGTTGCGGGCGCCGATCTCGGTGCCCATGTACCAGCCGTTGAAGGGCGCGAGGGGGTAGTCGACGCCGCCGATCCGCAGCCGCATGTTCGAGATCGCCGGGACGGCGTGCCAGCGGAGGCCGAGGTCGGCGAAGTCCGGGCGGTCGGGGTGCGTGAGGGGGACTTCGAGGACGAGGTCCCGGGGAACGTCGAACAGCCGGGGCCCGTCCCGGTCGGTCTCGATGACCCACGGCAGGACGTCCCAGGCCCCTCCGGGCGCCTGCCAGCCGAGGCGCTTCACGGCCTCCGTGAAGTCCGCGTACGCGGGGTCGCCGACGAGGGCTCCGTCGTCCTGCCGGTGACCGGCGTAGCGGATGAGCTGGTCGTTCCACACCCGCGGGGCCCGGCCGGCGGGAGTGTCGGGGGCGAAGACGGAGATGACCGGCCGGATGCGACCGCCGTTGGTGGCCTGGCGGAGGTGGTCGCACAGGTGCCGGTGCAGCTCGTCGGCGGTGGTGGCCCCGCGGCGGTCCAGGACGCGCAGGCTCTTCCAGTACAGCCGGCCGATGCACCGGCTGGAATTGCGCCAGGCGACGCGGGCGCCGAAGACGAGCTCGTCGGAGGTGTGGGTGTAGGTCCCGGTCTCGTCGATCTCCTCGCGTATCCGCCGCAGCCGTGTCGTGAGGTGGACGGGCTGGTCCGGATGCTCGCCGTGGTGGAGGCGTACGAACTCCTCCGCTTCGTCCGCGTCGGCCGCGCGGGGGTGCGGTCCGCCGGGCGGCTCGGGAAGGGGAGCCGGCAGGGCCGGGGCGCCGGCTGTGGTGTCGAGGCTGTAGATGCGCGCCAGAAGCGTTTCGGAGTTCATGGGTTCCTCGCGGGTGGTGCTCGGCTCCGTCAGCGGGCCGTGCGCAGGCGGGCTGGTGCGGGTGAGCGGTGAGCGTGACGCGATGGGGGACGCGGGCGCCCGGGCGGAGGGCATCGACGACGCCGGGGTGAGGTCGTCTGCCGCGCGGGCGCCCGCGCCGGCGGAGGGGGCCGGGCCGGCGGTGCCGGTCAGGCGACCGGTTCGCCGGACCGCGCCTGCCGGGCGATGGAGGTTCCGAACAGCTCGTCCCAGTACGGGGCCGAGATGCCGAAGCCCTTGGTGTCGTCGCGGAAGTGGTGGCGCATGTGGAGTGAGCGCAGGTGCCGCATGAGGCGGCTCCTGGGGGTGGCGAGGTGGAGGTAGAGGTGGAACAGGTCGTAGGTGAGGTAGCCGAAGGTGTAACCGGCGCCGAAGATCAGCGGCAGCGAACCGAGGCCGGAGGAGAGGTAGATCGTTCCCCCGACCATCGGGATGCTGAGGAGCGGGCTCAGGATGGAGCGGCGCGGGTCCGTCGGGTAGTCGTGGTGGATGCCGTGCAGGATGTAGTGCAGGCGTGCCCCGAAGCCCTTCTCGGGCTCGTAGTGGAGCACGATGCGGTGTCCCCAGTACTCCGACAGCGTCCACGTCACGTAGCCGGCGGCCGCCCATCCGGCCAGCTGCCAGCCGCCGGCCTCCCCGAGGGAGAGCCAGACGCAGACGGCGATGACCGGGGTGAACATCGCGACGGTGGTGACCGGGTGCACGTGGATCAGGTGATCGAGCCAGCGCGGACCGACGACGGCGGGCGCGGTGCCCCGCCGGACGGCGCCCTTGGAGGTGCCGGGGCGGGCGGGTGTCTCGGAGCTCACGCCCCGGCTCCTTCCACGGTGGGTGCCTTCACCCGCGTCTCGTAGGCGACGCGGGCCTGGTAGTCGGTGGTGCGCAGCAGCTGGTCCGCCTTGAGGAAGCGGCCCATCGCGTCCCGCCAGGGCTGGGGCAGCAGGAACAGGGAGCGGGTGACGGGGTTGGTCCAGCCGGGCACGTACCGGTTGTAGACGGGGCGACGGGCCGTGCGGAGGACGGACCGGGCGATGTCGTCCGGGGTGAGCAGCGGGACGAAGCGGCCCTTGCCGACGCCGGAGGTGAGTTCCGTCTGGGCGGGGATGGGCAGGATGATCGACAGGTCCACGCCGGACCCGCGCAGTTCGGCACGGACGCCCTCGGAGAGGCCGACGACGCCGTGCTTGGCGGCGGAGTAGGTGGCGCAGCCGGGCAGGCCGATCATGCCCACGGCGGAGACCATGTTGATGATGTGGCCCCGTCCGCGCCGGCGCATCGGGCCGATGGCGGTCTTCATGCCGTTGAGGGTGCCGAGGAGGTTGACGCCCAGCTGGTGGGCGGTGTCCTCGTCGGACTCCTTCTCGAAGGGGCCGACGATCATCTCGCCCGCGTTGTTGACGAAGACGTCGATCTCGCCGAGGTCGGCCTCGACCGCCTTCCAGAACGCCTGGACGCTGGCCGGGTCGGTGACGTCCAGCGGGTAGGCGCGGGCGCCGATGGCGGCGGCGGTCTTGGCGGCGAACTCGTGGTCGCGGGCGCCGATGGCCACCTTGGCGCCGGCGGCGACGAACTGCTCGGCGGTGGCGCGGCCGATGCCGCGGCTGCCGCCGGTGATGGCGACGATCTTGTTGCGCAGGTCCCTGGGCACGGTGGAAGCCTCCAGAAGGGGTGGTGGTTTCGGGCTGTGTCGGACGAGGACGCGGAAGGCGCGGTCGTCAGCGTGCGTCCGCCGCCGCCGACGCGCCCACCGGTTCGGCCTCGGACGCGGTGAGGGTGATGTGCTCACCCAGCAGACCGCGCAGGATGAGGCTGATCGCCTCGATGAGCGCCTGGCAGGCGATCGGGTCGATGATCGCGGCGAGGCTGGGCATGCCGAGGTCGAAGCGGGCGGTGAACCGGACGGTGACCGCGTCGTCGTCGTGGCTGTGGACGGTCCAGGCGCCGTCGAACTGGTCGAAGTCGCCGTCGGTCTGGGTGAATTCGATGGTCAGAGCGGCCGCGTCGACGCGGTCGCGTTCGGACCAGCACAGGATGCCGTTGCGGAAGTTCACCGACCAGTCCGAGTCCAGGGTGTCGCCGCCGGTGTCGGTGACCTTCACCTCGCGCACGGCGTCGGTGTACTGGGGGTAGGCGGCGAAGTCCCGCAGCCGTTCGAAGACGGCCGGGGCGGTCGCGTCGGGTACGAGGGCGTCGAGGGTCACCTCGGGCATGTCAGCATCTCCCCTTCGTGGAGGCGGTGGTGCGGGCCAGGGCGGTGGCCGCGGTGGTGAAGGCGCGGGTGATCCAGTCCAGGTCGGCGGGCGTGAGCACGGCCGGCGGGGTCAGGCGTACGACGCGGTGGGCGTTCAGGGAGTGGTTGACCAGCAGCCCCGACTCCAGGAGGCGCAGGACGAGTTCGCCGGCGGCGCCCTCGTCGCACAGCTCGATGCCGAGCAGCAGGCCGCGACCCCGGATGTCGACCACCGCCCCTCCGAGCAGCGGCGCCAGCGCCGAGCGGAGGCGGTCCATCAGGTCCTCGCCGAGGGTGCGGGCCCGCTCCACCAGGTCCTCGTCCCGGATCGCGGCGACGGCGGCCGCGGCGGCGGCCATCGCGACGGGAGAGGCGGCGAAGGTGGAGGTGTGCAGGAACGGGTCCTTGTCGAACGGCGCGTACGCCTGCGGGGTGGCGACCGCGGCGGCGACCGGGATCACGCCGCCGCTGAGGTTCTTGCCGACCAGCAGCACGTCCGGCCGCACGTCCTCGGTGTCGGCGCCCCACCAGGTGCCGAGACGGCCGAGGCCGGTCTGGATCTCGTCGAGGACGAACATCGCCCCGTGTTCGGCGCACAGCCGCTGCACGTGTGCGAGGTAGCCGGGCGGTGGCAGGACCACGCCGCCCTCGCCCTGCACCGGTTCGAGGATGACGCAGGCCGGAGCGCCGCCGGCGAGTGCCCGCTCGAGGGCGTCGGCGTCGCCGTAGGGAACGTGTTCGGCGGGCAGCAACGGCCGGAACGGGTCCTGGTAGAGGGGTTTGGCGGTGACGGCGAGCGCGCCGGTGGTCTTGCCGTGGTAGCCGCCGGTCGCGGAGATCAGCCGGTGCCTGCCGTGCGCGCGGGCCAGTTTGATCGCGGTCTCGGTCGCCTCGGCGCCGGAGTTGACGAAGTGGACCCGTTCCAGGCCGGGAGGCGTGACGGCGGCGAGCGCGGCCGCCGCGGTGGCAGCGACCGGCTCCAGGAGCAGCCGGGTGGCCATCGGATGGCGGCGGATCTGCTCGACGACGGCGTCCACCACGCGGGGGTGGCGGTGGCCGAGGAGGAAGACCCCGTACCCGCCACAGTCCAGGTACTCCTTCCCGTCCGCGTCCCACACCCGGCTGCCCTCGGAGGCGACCTCCATGGCGGCGCCGGTCAGCGAGGCCAGGCGGGCCCGGCCCTTGCTCAGGTGGCGGCGGTAGACGCCCAGCACCTCGGCGGCCGACGCGGCGGCGGCGGCCGGGGACGCGGTGGTGGCGGGGGGCGGGGCCGGGATCGTCAGCTCGCTCATGCGGGCACCTGCTCCGCCGCGCGCACCGGCTGCGCGGCGCGGCGGACCATGCCCCTGGTGCGGGCCATGTAGGCGACCGACGCCCGCAGCGCGGACTCCAGCTCGCCGGCGCTCAGGGCTTCCGGTATCCCGTCGATGTGGCCGAGGCTGGTGGGGAACACATGGCCGTGGGCGAACAGCGCCGTCATCGCGAGCATGTCGTCGAAGCGGCGGCGCGCCCGGGGGTGCAGGTTGGCGATGAAGACCGGCCGGATCAGCCGGTCGACCATCTCCGGGCCGACGATGCGGGGACGCGCCGCCGTCAGGCCCAGTTCGTCGGCGGTGTCGTGGATGACCCGCAGCGTGCACTCGGTCCGCAGGGCGCTGTCGCCCGCGGTGACCCAGACCTCGCCGTCCCGCCGGCCCTGACGGACGAGGCCGGCGATGGTGGCGGCCACGACGTCCTGCGGGACGAAGTCGACGGGCGAGTCGGCCGGCACCGGGACCAGCGGAAGGAGCCCGCGCAGCAGTCCGTGGATGACGCCGTGCATGCCCTGGAACGCGGAGATCGCACCGGTGACGGCGTCCCCGATCACCACCGACGGCCGGACGATCACCGCGGGTACGCCCGACGACCGGACGACGTCCTCCCCGGCGCGCTTGGAGTCCAGGTAGTCCTCCGGCCGCGCGGTGGCGTCCCCGTGGTCCTGGCCGAGCTGCGCCCGCGTCAGGTCGGTGCGGTCCACGAAGGCGGTGGACACGTGGTACAGCACGGCGTCCGCGTCGGCGGCGAGCCGGGTCATCTGCCGGGTGCCCGCCGTGTTGAGCGCGTGGGCGGCCTCCGCGCCGCTGGAGAAGCCCGTGAGGGCCGCGCAGTGCACGATCGCGTCGACCCGCGCGGCGAGGCGCCGGTACGTGTCGGCGTCCAGACCGAGGCGCGGCGCGGTCAGGTCGCCGGCCAGCTGCTCGTCGGCGCCGGCCACCGGCGTGCGGTGGGTCAGGGCGATGGTGCGGCAGTCGGTCAGCCGGGGCAGCAGCGCGCTGCCCACGACACCGGACGCGCCGGTGAGAAGGACGGTGGGATGGCTGGGCACAGTCGAGCACCTCTCGAACAGGTCAGCGGGCGTATGGGGGTCGAAGGCGGGCGGCAGCCGTGGGGAACGGCATGGCACGGCCGGGCGCCTCGAAGCCCCTAGGGGATGCGCAGGGGGGCGCGGCCGCTGAAGTACTCGGCCAGCGGGGCCGCCATGCGCGTCCGGGACGGCGGGTGGAACGCCAGGGCGCGGCAGGCGGAGTTGAGGTACGCGATGTCGCCGGAGCCGATGAACGCCATGCCGCCCAGCGCTTCCACGCACAGCGACAGGACCCGGTTGATCGCGTCCTGTGCGGCGTACCGACAGATCAGGGACCGCGACAGGGTGTCCTGCGTGACGCCGGCCGTCGCCACGTCCGCGGCGAGACCTTCCAGCGCGAGGGCGACGGATTCGACGCAGGCCACCGCTTCGGCGGCGACGGCGCTGTCCGCGTGGGGGTTGCCCAGCGTGCGCTCGACCAGGGCGGAGGCGGCGCCGAGGTAGCCGGCCGTCATCAGACCCTCGAACCACACGAAGCCGACGGTCTGCAGCTGGTCCAGGCGCCCGTCCGCGGTGACGTCCGTGCGCACCAGCAGTTCGGCCGGCACCTCGACGTCGTCCAGGACGACCTCGTCGCTCTCGGCGCCCGCCAGGATCGGGCTGCCCCAGAACGGCCTGACGGACAGCCCCGGCGCCTCGGCGGGGATCAGGGCGATGGCCAGCCGGTCCTTTCCGTCCGGGCCGGGCAGGGGCAGGGAGGCGGTGAGCAGGTTCATGGAGCGGGCGAGGCTGCACGGCTTCTTGGAACCGCTCAGGAACACCTTGTCGCCCTCGGTGCGGGCGGTCAGGGACGGATGGAGGATGCCCTGGCCGGTGCGCCCCTCGGCGAAGCCCGAGGCGAGCAGCAGATCGTCCTTGGCGATGGCGGCGAGGAGCAGCCACTCCATGCCGCCGCCGGTGGCCGCCGCCTCGACCAGGGACGCCACCGAGAAGTGGTGCATGGTGGTCGCCACGGCCAGGGACGGGGAGCGCGAGCCGATCGCCCGCTGCACCCGCAGGGCGGTCAGCAGATCCGCGCCGCGGCCGCCGTGCTCGGCGGGCACCAGGAGGCCGGGACCGCCGGCGTCGCGGAACAGCCGCACCCCCGGGCTGTCGACGGCCTCCAGATCGGCCAGCGGCAGCCCGGCCAGGCGCTGGTCCAGGCCCGGCAGCACTTCCTCGACGACGGTACGTTCACGCTCCAGAAACCGCATGGACGGGTCCCCCCACCTGGTAGCTCGACACATGTCGCGCGCTCGGGGCGCCGGGCGGATCTCCGCCCGGCGCCCCGACGGCACGGCAACACGCTATGAGCCGGTGATGCAGCGCCCGTGCAGTGGACCGTCAAGTTCCGCTCATGAGTTCGACATGATCCCCCTGGGGGTGCGTCAGTCGTCGAGACCGATCTTCCGGTGCAGGCGCGCGAGCGGTCGTGGCGCCCACCAGTTGGCACGGCCGGCCAGGCGCATGAACGCCGGGACCAGGATGCCGCGCACCAGGGTGGCGTCGACGATCACGGCGAGCGCGAGGCCGACGCCGAGGAGCTTGAGCGGGGTCAGGGACGAGGTGGCGAAGGCCAGCAGCACGGTCGCGACGAGCGCGGCGGCCGCGGTGACGAGCCGGCCGGTCCGCTCCAGGCCCCAGGCGACGGCGGAGACGTTGTCGCCGGTGCGGTGGTACTCCTCCTTGATCCTCGACAGGAGGAAGACCTCGTAGTCCATGGACAGTCCGAAGGCGACGCAGAACATCAGGATCGGTGTGTCGATGTCGAGCATGCCGGTGACGGTGAAGTCGCCGACCAGCCAGCGCAGGTGCCCGTCCTGGAAGACGTACACCATCGCCCCGAACGTCGCGGTGAGACTGAGCAGGTTCAGCACGATCGCCTTGACCGGGATGAGGAGGCTGCCGGTGAACAGGAAGAGCAGCACCGTCGTGGACAGGGCGATGATGCCGAGCGCCCAGGGCAGCTTGTCCCCGAGGGTGGCCTTGGAGTCCACCAGGAGCGCCGCCTGTCCGCCGACGAGCACGGTGTCCGGCGCGGGCTCCGCGCGCAGCGTCTCGACGAGGTCCATGCCCCGCTCGGAGTAGGGCTCGGTGTCGGAGACCACCGACAGCCAGGTGCCCTTGTCCGCCTTGAACCGCTCGCTGGCGGGGCCGGGCGGGGCGATCCGGGCGCCTTCGCTGTACGAGCCGGTCAGCGCGTCGACGCGGGTGATGCCGGGGACGGTGGACAGCTGCTCGGCGTACTCGGCCACCTTGCCCGCCGACGCGGCCGGGTCGATGTCCGGCAGGACCACGTTCAGCGGTGAGCCCTCCCGGTTGTCGAACTCCTCGCGCAGCACCTGGGCACCCTGGTACGCCGGGGAGGAGGCGGGCAGGACCCGGTCGTCGCTGTCGCCGAACTCGGCCCGCAGGAAGGGCAGTCCGAGCGCCACCAGGACGGCCGCGACCGTGAGGGCGAACGGCAGCGGCCGACGCATGACCGCCATGGCCAGCTTGTGCCAGAAGCCCTCCGTGTCGGTGCGCGCCGCGGTCGCCCTGCGGCCGCGGCGGAAGAGGCGCCGGACGTCGAGGGCGTCGACGCGGTGGCCGAGCACGGCCAGCAGCGCCGGCAGCACGATGACCGATCCGAGTGCGGCGAGGACCACGACGGCGATGCCGGAGTAGGCGAAGGACCGCAGGTGGTACATGGGGAAGACGAGCATCGCCGAGAGCGACAGGGCGACGGTCAGGGCCGAGAACAGCACGGTGCGCCCGGCGGTGCGCACGGACTCGCCGACGGCCTCGTGGACGGTGCGGCCCCGGGCCAGTTCCTCGCGGTAGCGCGTGACGATGAACAGGCTGTAGTCGATCGCGAGACCGAGGCCGAGGGCGGTGGTGATGTTGACGGAGAACACCGAGACCTGGACGACCATGTCCAGCAGCCGCAGGACGACGAACGAGCCGATCACCGCGAGGATGCCGACGGCGAGCGGGGTGCTCGCCGCGACCACGCTGCCGAACACCAGCAGCAGAATGATCAGTACGAGCGGTCCGGACAGCAGCTCGGCCCTGGTGAGGTCTTCCTCGCTGCGCTTCTCGATCTCCATGCGCACGGCGGTCACGCCGGTCGCGGTCACCTTCAGCGCACCCTGCTCGCCGACCACGTCGGGCACGATCCGTGCCGCGGCCTTGCGGACCTCGTCCTCGTCACCGGCGAGGCGGACCATGATCAGGCCGGTGCGCCCGTCCTTGGAGCGCAGCGTGGGCGGCTTGTCCAGCGTCCAGTAGGACGCCGCCTGCACCACGCCCGGCTCCTTGGCGAGGCGGTCGGTCAGCGCGGTGGCGTCGGCGCCGACATCGGGGCTGTCGATGCTCCTGCCGGCGGCGGCGATGAACACCAGGTGGGGGGAGCCGCCTTCGAAGCGGTTGTTGAGCAGTTCGTCCGCGCGGGCCGACTCGGAGGCCGGGACGGTGATGCCGCCCTCCGACAGGCGGCTCTCCACGTCGGAGCCGAACGGCACCGCGACGATCAGCGCCACCATGGTGACCAACAGGACGGCCAGTCGGCGCTTCGCCAGCCAGCGGCC
The DNA here is from genome assembly GCF_039534915.1 of Streptomyces roseofulvus. Taxonomy (NCBI): domain Bacteria; kingdom Bacillati; phylum Actinomycetota; class Actinomycetes; order Kitasatosporales; family Streptomycetaceae; genus Streptomyces; species Streptomyces roseofulvus. The sequence continues at coordinate 1,055,322 of NZ_BAAAWE010000001.1, forward strand.
CAGTGCGGCCAGACCCTTCGGCGGAGCGGGTGGTGCGGCTTGCGGCGGCGTCTGGCTGCGGACGGTGGACTGGGAAGCCACGCCTCCTCCTAGGAGGTGAGTTGAGGGAAGCGGCCCGGTGGGCGCGCACGAAAGGGATCGAGGGACGGGGGAAAGAGGGGCCGGGGCGCCGCACAGGGCGGTGCCGGGCGTCAGCGTAGGAACGGCCGCTGCAACAGCCCGGCAGGGCAGATGCAGGGGACATGCAGGTGCGGCGCCGAGTTCACCGCAGGCTCTCCTTCAGAGCGGCCGGGGCGTGGTGCTCGTCCTGAGAGGGTGGCCGGGCCGGGAGGCGTACCTCGGCGTGGAGTCCGCCGCCGGGAGCCTCCTGGAGCAGGATGTCGCCGTCGTTGACCCGCGCCAGGCTGGCGGCGATGGCCAGGCCCAGGCCGGAGCCCTCCCCGGTGGCGGCGTTGGCCCCGCGCCAGAACCGGTCGCACGCGCGGGCCCGTTCGGCGGCGGTCATGCCGGGGCCGGAGTCGGCGCACTGCACGGCCACCATCGCGGCGTCCTCGACGAGGCGGACGCGGACGGCCGTGCCGGCCGGCGCCGCGCGCACCGCGTTGTCGAGGAACACGTCGAGGATCTGGTCCACGGTGCCGGCGACCGCCGACGCCACGAGCTCCTCCTCGCCCTCGACCGTCACGGCGATGCCCCGGGGTTCGGAGACCAGCCGCCACGACGCCACCCGTTCTTCGACGACGGCCCGCACGTCGATCCTCTCGGTGGCCTGGGCACCGGACTCCGCCCGCGCCAGCAGCAACAGCGCGTTGAGGATGGCGGCCATCCGGTCCACCTCTCCGAGTGCCTGTTCCAGGCTTCCGCTGCCGTCGCGTGCGATGTGGGGTTCCAGGTTCTCCAGGCGCAGCCGCAGCGCCACCAGCGGGGACCTGAGCTGGTGCGAGGCGTCGGAGACGAACGACTTCTGCACGGTGACCTGGTGCTGCACCTGTTCGGCGAGGTGGTTGAAGGTCTCGGCGAGCACCCGCAGATCCGGGGGGCCGAGACGGACCGGCACGCGAGCGGTGTGGTCCCCGTCGGCGAACCGGCGGGCCGCCACCTCCAGGCAGCGCACGGGACGCAGGATCCACCGGGCCAGCGGTTCGGCCAGGAAGCCGCTCGCCGCCAGGGCGAGCGCTCCGGTCACGGCGACCGCGGCCCAGATCGTCCACTGCTTCAGCTCCAGGTCGTCCAGGGCCGAGCACACCACCACGACGCCGACCAGCATGCCCCGGTGGACGGCCGGCACGGCCACGACCAGTTCCTCGGCGGGCTCGGAGAACTGCCGGTCGGAGGAGTCGGTGAACCGCCCCTCCAGCGCCGCCCGTACGACGCTCTGCCGCGTGAGTTCGGCGGGCAGCGGATGCAGCGCCCCGACGACCGGCCGGCCCTCGGCGTCGAAGACGTGGGCGCGGCCTCCCGTACGGTCCTGGTACTCGGCGATCTGCCGCCGGAGCCCGCTCTGTTCCCCCTCGGTGAGGGCGCGCACCACCGTGGGCAGCAGCCCGCGCGCCTCCGTCACCCGCGTATGGACGAGTTCCCGCCGTGCCTCGTCGCTGAGCTGCAGGGCCAGGGGCAGTCCCAGGAGGGTGACCACCACGACGGGCAAGGCCACCAAAGCGGCCACGAGATGACGCCGCACGCCAGAACTCCCCCTTCATCGTCCGGACATGTCGGTCGTCGTTCAGTGCCGGTCGGGCAGGACCAGGCGGAAGCCCACGCCGCGCACCGACTGGATCCACTCCCGGCCGCCGAGCTTGCTCCGCAGCGAGCCGATGTGCACGTCGAGGGTGCGCGTGGAACCGTGCCAGTTGGGGTCCCACACCTCGTTGATGAGGTCGTCCCTGCCCTTGACGGCGCCGGCGTCGTCGAGGAGCGCTGCCAGCAGGTCGAACTCGCGGCGGGTCAGGTGCACCAGTTCGCCGTCCAGCTGCACCATGCGCGTCCGCAGGTCGACCAGGAGGGGGCCCAGCGCGCAGAGTTCGTCCTCGGCGCCGGTGCCCGCCGACCGCTCGGCCCGGGCGGGTGCGTGCACGCGCCGGGCGACCGCGTCCATGCGCGCCAGCAGTTCCCGCATGCTGTACGGCTTGACCAGGTAGTCGTCGGCGCCGGCCTGTAACACCAGGATCCGGTCGAGTTCCTCGGACCGCGCGGTGACCGCGATGATGGGAACGCCGGAGGTCTCTCGTACGCGCCGGCACACCTCCTGCCCGTCCAGGTCGGGCAGTCCGAGGTCCAGCAGGACGAACTCGGTGCGGTGCGCGGCCCGCAAGGCCTCGGCCCCACTGCCGACCCAGTCGACGTCGTGTCCGAATCTCTGCAATGCCTCGGTCAGCGCCTCGGCGATCCGCGTGTCGTCTTCCACCACGAGCACCTGCATCTCTGCTCCCCCATCGCGGCGGAGCCGTCCCCCTGACGGCCTGCCCCGCACGGATGTTAACGATGTTGTGGGAATGGATGGACGAAACCGGCGGGTAACGTCGAGGGCTACCCGAAAGAATTCGGACCGGAAAAGACCCACGCGAACGGGAACGGTCCGAGAAATGAATTCGGCACTCATTCCTTATGCGTTTTCCATATGAATCGACCGTCACCGGTGGCGCCTTTCGTCACCCGCCCGCGGGCGGCGCGCCTCTCGGAGTCGCCGCGGCCGATGCCCCGCACCCCGCGGCCGCCGGGCGCGGGGCCGGGACGACGGGCGGTTACCCTGACGCCTTGACCCGAGGAGGAAGCATGGCGCGGATGCCGTCGGCGGAGCGACGCCGGCAGCTGGTCGAGGCGGCGATCAGGGCGATGACCAGGGACGGGGTGGCCAGGACCACCACGCGGTCGATCTGCGCCGAGGCCGGTGTCTCGCTGAGCGTCTTCCACTACTGCTTCGACTCCAAGCAGGCCCTCCTGGAGGCCGCGATCGAGACCATCATCGGCGACTACGTGGCCCGGGTGATGAAGGCCGTCGAGCCGAGGGCGACCCTGCGTGAGACCGTGCGGGCGGCGCTGCGGACGTACTGGGAGGACGTCACCGCGCATCCGGGCGAGCACATGCTGACGTACGACCTCACCCAGTACGCGCTGCGCGAGCCGGGCTTCGAGCACCTGGCCCGGGCCCAGTACGAGCAGTACGTGCGGTCGGCGACGGCCCTGGTGGAGCAGGTGGGGTCGGTGCGCGGGGCGGAGCCGAAGGTTCCGGTGGCGACGCTGGCGCGCCACCTGGCGGCGGCGGTGGACGGGATGACGCTCCAGTACCTGGTGCTCCGGGACGAGCAAGCCGCCGCCGAGCAACTGGAACTGACGGCTGATCAGCTGGTTCGACTGATCGAGGGCTGACGCGCGGGAGGCGGGGGTCCGGGACGCCGCACGATCGTCAACAGGTCATTTGACCCGGACCCTTGACTCAGACCTTCCGCACCGCGATCCTCGGGGCGCCCGGTACACCCCCTCGACCGGAGGCTTCGCGACCATGACCCCACGCACCACCCGAAGCGCCTCTCCTTTCCGCGGGACACGCCGCCTCGGTCTCGTGTCCCTGCTCCTCGCCCTCGCGGCGGTGCTCTTCGGCGCCGCGCCCGTCCCCGCGGCCGACGCGCCGTGGTGGGAGCCGGCCGCCCGGCCGGGGCCCGATTCCCAGGTGAACGCCACCGGCGCGCCGTTCACCGGCACCGACGCCCAGGGGCGCGTGCGCGGCTTCGTCGACGCGCACAACCACGTGATGTCCAACGAGGGCTTCGGCGGCCGGCTGATCTGCGGCAAGCCGTTCTCCACGGCCGGCGTGGCCGACGCGCTGAAGGACTGTCCCGAGCACTATCCGGACGGCTCCGGCGCGATCTTCGAGAACCTGACGGGCGGCGCGAACGGCAAGCACGACCCGGACGGCTGGCCGACGTTCGCCGACTGGCCGGCCCACGACTCGCTGACCCACCAGCAGAACTACTACGCCTGGCTGGAGCGTGCCTGGCGCGGCGGCCAGCGGGTGCTCGTCAACGACCTGGTCTCCAACGGCCTGTTGTGCTCGCTCATGCCCCGGGACCGCGGCTGCGACGAGATGGAGGCCATCCGGCTGGAGGCCCGGAAGACGTACGAGATGCAGGACTACGTCGACGCGATGTTCGGCGGCCCCGGCAAGGGCTGGTTCCGCATCGTCACCAGCGCCGACCAGGCGCGGTCGGTGGTCGAGCAGGGCAAGCTCGCCGTCGTCCTCGGGGTGGAGACCTCGGAGCCGTTCGGCTGCAAGCAGATCCTCGACGTGGCCCAGTGCGACCAGGCGGACATCGACCGCGGCCTGGACGAGCTGTACCGGCTCGGGGTGCGCAGCATGTTCCTGTGCCACAAGTTCGACAACGCGCTGTGCGGGGTCCGCTTCGACAGCGGCACGACCGGCGTGGCGGTGAACATCGGCCAGTTCCTGTCCACCGGCACCTTCTGGTCGACCGAGCGGTGCGCGGGCCCGCAGCAGGACAACCCGATCGGGCTGGTGGCGCCCGCCGCCATGGCGGAGAAGCTGCCGGCCGGGGTGAGCGTGCCCGCCTACGCCTCCGACGCGCGCTGCAACACCCGGGGGCTGACCAGGCTGGGCGAGTACGCGCTCCGGGGCATGATGGACCGGGGCATGATGCTGGAGCTCGACCACATGAGCGTGAAGGCGGCCGGCCGGGCGCTGGACATCCTGGAGGCCGAGGAGTACCCGGGCGTGCTCTCCACGCACAGCTGGATGGACCTCGACTGGACCGAACGGCTCTACAGGCTGGGCGGGTTCACCGCCCCGTACATGCACAGTGCCGGCGGCTTCATCGGTGAGGCCGACGGGAAGGCCGAGCTGCGCGAGAAGTACGGCGTCGGCCTCGGCTACGGCACCGACATGAACGGCGTCGGCGGCTGGCCCGGCCCGGTCGGCCCGGACGCGCCGAACGCGGTGACGTACCCGTACCGCAGCTTCGACGGCGGCACCGTCCTCGACCGGCAGGTGACCGGCGAGCGGACCTGGGACCTGAACACGGACGGCGCGGCGCACGCGGGGCTCGTGCCGGACTGGATCGAGCAGATCCGGCTCACCCCGGGCGGCCCCGAGGTCATCGGGGACCTGGCGCTGGGCGCCGAGTCGTACCTGCGGACCTGGCGGGCGACCGAGCGGCACGAGCCGGGCGAGAACCTGGCGGCGGGCAGGCCCACGTCGGCCAGTTCCACCGAGTGGCACCCGTTCACGAGCTACGCCTCGGGGCGCGCCTTCGACGGGGACACGGAGACCCGCTGGGCGAGCGACTGGTCGGACGACCAGTGGCTCCAGGTGGACCTGGGCGAGGTCCGGCGGGTCGGCCGGGTGACGCTGGACTGGGAGCGGGCCTACGCCCGGCAGTACCGGATCGAGGTCTCGGAGGACGGCGCGAGCTGGCGGACGGTCTGGTCGACGGAGGCGGGTGACGGCGGGTACGACACGGCCGAGTTCGCCTCGACACCCGCCCGTCACGTACGCGTCCACGGGGAGCGGCGGGCCACGCAGTGGGGCTACTCGCTCCACGAGGTGACGGTCGCCCGCTCCTGAGCCCGCTTCTGGGACCGCTCCTGGGCCCACGCGGCGGAGAGGGCGGACGACGAGGAAGGGCCGGCCGGATCGAAGGCGATCCGGCCGGCCCTTCCGGCCCTTCCGACGGGCCGTCAGTTCGTCGTCGGGGAGGTCCAGTCGGCGGGCACGCGGGCGAGCCTGACGCGCTGCGGGTGGTCGCCGACCGCGACGGACGCGACGCGCTCGCCGGTGGCGAAGTCGATGGCGCTGACCCGGTCGGCGCCGCTCTCCGAGACGACACAGGCCCGCCCGTCACCGCTGACGGTCGCCCAGTAGGGCTTGCTGGTGGGGACGAGCGGGCCCTGCTTCAGGGTCTCGCGGTCCACGACCGTGGCGTAGTCGTCCATGGTCCCGGCGACGCAGAGCTTGCGTCCGTCGGGGCTGATCGACAGGCCGTGGTGGCGCGAGTCGTTGACCCAGGTGGTGCGGTCCGGGTCGGTGGCGGGGTTGCCCGGCAGGGTCTTCAGCCGGGTGACGCGGTCGCTCTCGACGTCGTACTCCAGGAAGCCGTTGAGGAACGACACCTGGAAGTAGAGCTTCTTCTCGTCCGGCGTGAAGACGAGCGGGCGGACGGCGTCGGAGAGGTCGTCGCGGCCGAAGGCGTCGAGGCGGGAGCGCATGTCGATCACCCGGACCGTCTCGAAGGTCGTCGCGTCCACCACGGTGATCCTGCGGTCGCCCTTGGTCCAGTCGAGCCAGGGCGCGTCGAGGGCGGTGGTGACCTCGCCGATGGACATGTTCCACAGGCGTCCGTCGGAGGTGAAGACGTTCTCGTGCGGCTTGTCGCCGGTCTTGAAGCTGCCGAGTTCGCGGCCGGTGGCGATGTCGAGGACGTGGACCGTGTTGGCGGTGGAGGCGGAGACGGCGACGCGGGTGCCGTCGGGCGAGACGGCCATGTGGTCGGAGCGGTGACCGGCCACGGGGAAGCGCCAGTTGATCCGGCCGGTCCGCAGGTCGAGGGAGACGACGTCGGCGAAGCTGGGCCGCGAGACGACCATGGAGGTGCCGTCGGGGGTGGCGTACATGTCGTCGACGAACTGGTCGTGCCCCTCGCCCGGCCCGCTGCGGACGCCGAGGAAGAACGCGAGCTTGACCGGGTCGAGGTAGATCTCGCGCAGGCGTTCCTCCTTGTCGGGGATCACGTTCAGCCGGCCGATGCGGTGGAAGTCGCCGCGGGCGGCGATGACGTCGGCGGTGCCGTCCCAGTTGTTGCCGACGAACATCACCTCCTGGAGCGGCCCTTCCGCCGCCGGGACCGCGGGCGCGGCGGCCGCGGGCGCGGCGACGGCCGGGGCGAGAAGCGTGAGGGAGGCCGTGACGGAGGCGGCGAGGGCGACCGCGAGACGGCGGGTCCGGGTCGTACGTGCCGAGGGCATGGGGGTGCCTCTCTTTCCTTGGCGGGGCGGGGACTTACCGGAGGTAACTCGCAGGTAACCACGGACCCGCCCCGCCCACAAGACGTCTTCGCACCCCCGTTCCCCACCCCTCCCGCACGCCGCGCGCGCCCGATGCGGGATCATGGAACGGTCACCCGCAGAAGGGACGGAACGGACGATGAGGCACCGCAGTGTGGCGGACCTGATGACCCCGACGGCGGTCGCGGTCCAGCGCGGGACACCGTTCAAGGAGATCGCGCGGCTCCTCGACGAGTACGGCATCACGGCCGTGCCGGTCGTCGACGAGGAGAACCGGCCGGTGGGCGTGGTCTCCGAGGCGGACCTGCTGCGCCGCCACACCGCCAAGGACGGCCCCAGCACCGCCGAGGCGATGATGTCCAGCCCGGTGCACACGGCCCGGCCCTCCTGGACGGCGGTCGAGGCGGCCCGGCTCATGGAGCGGCACCGGGTGAAGCGGCTGCCGGTCGTGGACGCGGGCGGGCGGCTCATCGGCGTGCTCAGCCGCAGCGATCTGCTGCAGCTCTTCCTGCGCCGGGACCGCGCGATCCAGGAGGAGATCCGCGAGGACGTGGTCGTCCGCATCCTCGGCCTCTCCCCCGCCGCCGTCCACATCGACGTCGACGAGGGCCGGGTCACGCTCAGCGGCACCGTGGGGCGCGCGGACCTCGTCCCGCTGCTGCGGCGTCTGTGCGAGTCCGTCGACGGGGTGGTCGAGGTGGTCGACCACCTGGTGGTGGAGCCGCCCCGGGACTGAGCGGACCGCGGCCCCCGGGTGAGCCCGGGGGCCGCGGTCCGTGCGGGGGCGGGCTCCTCAGGAGACCGCCTCCGGCCAGCCGTATCCGGGGCCCGTGTGCTGCGGTACGGTCCCGGCGCCGGCGGCGTCCATCTCCCGGTTCGCCTCCCGCATGAGCTTGCCCGCCAGGTCCTTCATGGCCCGGCTCGCGGCCAGCTCGTCCCCGATGACCGGCACGTCCGTGTCCGCCGGGTTGCAGCGGGCCGTTCCGTGCCCCGTGAAGGTCGCCTGCCCCGTGTCGAGGCGGGCCTCGGCCTTGGTCCTGCCCGCGTCCTCGCTCAGTTCCAGGCCGACCCTCCATTCCAGGTTCCGTGTCATGGTCTGCCTCCTCGCATGCCGGTGGGCGCCGCCGGTGCCGTACGCGCCCGGGGCGCCGCTCCCCCGCCCCTTCCAGGATCCGCCCGCGACGGCGTCGGCGCACGCGCGGCGGCCGGGAGAGGCGCCTGCGGCCGGCGGGTGGAGGCGCGTGTTCCGCCGCGGACGTGCGGGAACCACCCCTCGCACAGAGGTTTCACTGCCCACGGCGAAGGGGAGCCGCGATGGCCGGCCGGTTCGGCGCGCGCAAACGGCTGGAGGTGCTCCAGGTGGCCGTGGCCGGCCTCGGGGTTCCCGCGAGCCTCGGGATCGGCGTGGTCCTGAACGCGAGCGGCCTGCACGTCGGCATCGGACTCGCGGCGACCGCGCTCGTCCTCATGGCCACGGCCACCGCCCTCGGCAAGCTGGACGCCCTGCTGTCCCGCTATCCCGCCCCGCCCTCGCAGCAGCAGCGCCGCGTCCGCCGGACGGAGGGCGGGGAGCAGGGCGAGGACGGAACCGGCTTCGGGGACGGCCCTCCCTGACCCGTCAGGCGGGCGAGGGCCGGCCGGGCGTGGTGTGCGCGAGGAGGAACTCGGTCGCTCCGGCGATGGCCTCCGCGTAGCTGCCGTGGACGGGCTCGGACTCCTGCTCCTGCTGGTCGGCGGCGGTGGCGGTGTACCACCAGGCGTCGGCGTCCGCGTCGTGGTGCACGACGGCGGTGCCGCCCGCGTAGTGCAGCGGGATGGACTCGCTGGCCGACTTCCTGACCACGGCGTGGGGCCACTTGAGCCGGGCGGACTGCCGCTTGATGCCGCCCCAGGCGGCGCCGAGCTGCGCGTAGTTCGCGCCGCTGCGGCCGGCGACGGTGGCGGCGCTCTCGGCCAGCCGGTCGACGGACTGCTTGGCCTCGTACAGCGCCCGCAGGAGCGCCAGCTGCACGTCGGGGGCGGCCATCAGGACCGGGTCGGGGTCCTTGCCGGCGGCGCGGTAGGCCAGCAGGCGGGTCGAGATGCGCTCCGCCAGGTCGCGGACGGCTTCGTGGACGTGCTCGTCCATGGTGAACGCGTCGTCCTGCACGGGCTCGCGGTACGGCGGCTCCACCAGGTTCGAGAGGGCGGTCCAGAAGTCGTCGTCGGTCTTGTCGGGGGTCGGGACCCCGGCCACATCGCTCATGCGACAAGCGTACCTGTCAAAGAGGGCTGGTGACAGGAAATACTGTCGAACACGCCGTCGACTGTCACCCGGCGCGTGGACGGACGCGTGGCGCGGAAGACGGGCCGACGCGCCCTGATCGGGGCGCTGCGGAGGGCGGATGTGGGACGGTGGGGGCATGGCCGTTCCCGTGATTCTCGACTGCGATCCCGGTCACGACGACGCGTTCAACATCCTCCTCGCCGCCGCGCACCCCGCGGTCGAGCTGCTCGCCATCACCACCGTCGCGGGCAACCAGACCGTGGAGAAGACCACGCTCAACGCCCGGCGGGTGTGTGCGGCGGCCGGGATCCGGGGGGTGCCGATCGCCGCGGGGCGGGCCCGGCCGCTGCGCGGGCCGGGCCGGGTCGCCGCCGACATCCACGGTGCCTCGGGGCTCGACGGGCCCGGCTTCGGCACGGGCGAACCGGACGTGCCGCAGGATCCGCGCGACGCCCTCACCCTGCTCCGGGACACCCTCCTGGCGCACCCGGAGCCGGTGACGCTCGTGCCGACCGGACCGCTCACCAACATCGCGGTGCTGCTGCTCGCCCACCCCGAACTCGCCGCCCGCGTCGCCCGGATCGTGCTGATGGGCGGCTCGACGGAGCGCGGGAACACCACGCCCGCGGCCGAGTTCAACATCCTGTGCGACCCGGAGGCGGCCGACATCGTCCTCCGCAGCGGGCTGCCGGTGACGATGTTCGGCCTCAACGCGACCCACCAGGTGCGGGCCACCCCCGAGGTGGTCGCCCGGATCGACGCCCTCGGCACCCCGCTGAGCCGGCTCTGCGTCGACCTGCTCACCTACTTCGCGTCCACCTACCGGGAGGTGTTCGGCTTCGACGCTCCCCCGCTGCACGATCCGCTCACCGTCGCCCACCTGATCGACCCGGCGGTGTCCGGCCTCGCGCGGGCGGCCGTGGCGGTGGAGCTGAACGGGACGTACACCAGGGGCGCGACGGTGGTGGACCTGCACGGGGTGACGGGCCTGCCCGCCACCGTCGACGTCGCGACGGACGTCGACGCGGACCGGTTCTGGGACCTGATCGTGGCAGCCGTGCGCACGCTGGGCGGTACCACCCGGTCCTGACCCCGGCCCCGGATCCTACGGCTGGGCGTCGAGCCAGCTCAGCTTGTGCCCGTAGAGCACCCGCTGGCAGTAGTCGGTGCCCACCGGATCGGCGGCGTCCCGGTTCGCGGTGCAGTCGGACGCCGAGCCGGGGCGGTGCTCGGAGAGGGACCACAGGCGGCCCGTGCCGCGCTCCACGTACAGGTCCTCCGGACCCCGGGCCGTCTTGACGGGCTGGCCCTTCTGGACCAGCTGCCCGTTGCTCCACTGGTAGCGCCAGAGCTGGCCGGGCTCGTCCGTGCCCTTGGACTCGTTGACGTACAGCGTGCCGCCGGTCGACACCGCGCCCTGCGCGCCGCCGTTGGCCAGGGGCAGGTAGTTGGCCCAGCCCTCCGCGGTCACGTCGGCGGTGCGTCCCTCCAGGGCCGCGACCGGGTAGGAGGCGATGCGTCCGGTGGACGGGTAGCCGGTCTGCGGACGGCAGTACTCGCCCATCAGCAGCCGGTCCGGGGTGGTGCTGCGGTCGAGGGAGATGTAGGACGCCTTCGGGGCGCCGGTCGAGACGCAGGCGTACGAGCCCTTGGGGTTGCTCTGGGTCGCCTTGAACTTCCAGGCGGCGACCTGCGGCATCACGTAGCGGTAACCGAAGCTGTACCAGACGTTGTTGTGCCGGCCGACCTTCGTCTTGTCCTGGACGTTGGCCGTCGTCTGCACGCCGTCGGTGTCGGCGCCCATGGCGTCGTGCGTGGTGGGGTCGCCGTCCGGGTCGAGGTCCATGATGGTGCGCATGTCGAAGACGCGCAGGCCGTTGCGGGTGTCGGCGACGTAGAGGTAGTTGCCGTACCAGACGATCCCGCCGGCGTGGACGCCCTTCTGGATCGGGTACTCGGCGGCGTGCAGACCGTCGAAGGAGACGTGGTCGGCCGAGTTCACGTAGGTCCAGCCCAGCAGGACGTGCCGGTACCTGACCTCCGGGCTGCCGGTGGCCGGGTTGGTGCGGCTCTGGACGAAGGTGATCCGGACGCCCTTCTGGTTGCAGGCGTCGTCGGCGGCGAGTTCGGCGGCGGTGCAGTCGCCGGTCGCCGGGTCCGGGTCGGTCTCGCGGCCCGGGTCCCAGCCGTCGTACGAGGCGAAGAGCTGGATGTTCCCGGCCTCGCCCCACAGCTCGTTGTCCTTGGCGTCGGAGACGCCGGTGATGCCCTGCGGCACCCACTCGCGCGAGACGGAGTCGTCGCTCTGCAGGCAGTACTTGATGTCGGGGTCGGCCGCGGTGCCGAACGGGTCGCGCGGGCACCACGGTTCGGCCGTCCGGTTGGCCCCGGCGAGGAGGTTCTGCACGCCCGACTTGGGAAGGACGGCGTCCAGGCGGGCGACCCGGGTGGTGGTCTCGGCGTTCAGCGCGCCGGGCGACAGCGTGAAGTCGCCCGGCGAGGCCGCACCGCCGGGCGAGGTCCAGGCGGTGGCCGCGAACGGCGCGGGCGCGGTCTCGGTCGTCAGGGGCTCCTGGACCGTGGGGTCCGAGCCGGGCACGTCCTCGGCCTGGGCCGGGGCCACGAGGCCGGTGAACGCGAGCGAGGCCGCGCCGGCGGCGGTGAACCAGGCGCGGCGTATTCGCCTTGAGGGCATGGGGAAGTGCCTCCGTGCTCATGTGCAGGACAAGTCACACGGAGGTTTCCAGAACGTTCGAGCGATGCGCAAACATGACCGATGGATCGTCAGAAACGCGCATACAAGGGTGATTATGTGGCGATGTGGGCAGAATGAGGCCCGCAGGCCGGGGCGAACCTGCGGGCAAGAGTGATCACGGGAGGCCGGCGGCCGGGCGAACCGGCGCAGGACCTTCCCCGGATCCGCACAAGATCCCCACGGTGGGCGCGCGCGGCCTCACCGCGGTGCGGGGGCGACGCGGGGACGTCCGGGCGCCGTCAGGCGCGGCCCGCGGCCTTCTGGCTGCGGCGGGAGAGGGAGTCGACGACCACGGCGGCCAGCAGGACCGCGCCGGTGATCATGAACTGAACGGCGTTGCTCACGCCCATGATGTTCATGCCGGACTGAATGGAACCGATGACGAGGGCGCCGAGCAGCGCGGACCAGACCGAGCCGCGCCCGCCGAACAGGCTCGTCCCGCCGATGACGGCGGCGGCGATGACGTTCATCAGCAGGTTGCCGCCGCCCGAGGTCTGGCTCGCGGACTGGATCTGGCCGGCGAGGAAGACGCCGCCGACGGCCGCCATGGTGCCGGCGATGGTGAAGACGCTCATCCGGACGAACGGCACGCTGATGCCGGCCCGCCGCGCTCCCTCGATGTTGCCGCCGACGGCGAAGATCTGCCGCCCGTAGCGGGTGCGGCGCAGTACGAAATCGAGGACGACCAGCACGACCAGGAAGATCAGCAGCGCGAGCGGCAGTCCCTGGTACCGGTTGAGGATGTACGCGGCGGCGAAGGCGATCGCCGCGAGGACGAGGGTCCGCAGCACGATCTCGGCGAGCGGCCGGTACGGCACCCGGGCGGCCCGCCGGCGCCGCGCGTCGAGCAGCGAGGCGAGCAGGAACAGCCCGACGCCCACCGCCGCCGTGAGGTAGGCGGCCGCCGGGCTCTCGAAGATGGTGGAGTACAGCTCGGCGACGACGCTCTCGCTGGGGATGTTGACGGTGCCGCTGGTACCGAGCACCTGGAGCATCAGGCCGTTCCAGGCGAGGTTGCCCGCCAGGGTGACGACGAAGGCGGGCACGCCCACCTTGGCGAAGAAGAAGCCCTGGACGAGCCCGACCGCCGCTCCCCCGGCGATCGCGACGAGCAGCGCCAGCCACTGGTTCATGCCGTTGATGACGTTGAGGACGGCGAAGAGCGCCGCGCAGAGTCCGCTGACGGAGCCGACGGACAGGTCGATCTCGCCGAGCAGGAGGACGAAGACGATCCCGACGGCGATCATCCCGGTGCCGACGATCTGCTGGCTGAGGTCGGACAGGTTCTGCGCCGAGAGGAAGGCGCTGTCGAGGCTGCCGAAGACCGTCCAGATCACGATGACGGCGACGACGACGGGCAGCGAGCCGAGTTCGCCGCTGCGCAGCTTGCGCCGGAACTCGCCGACGTAACCGCGGAAGCCCTCCTCACGGACGATCAGCCGGCTGTCGACCGCGGGCACCGCCTCGGGGGCCGGCTCCTGGGCGCCCGCGTCGGCGGGGCCGGCCGGGCCGGGCACGCCGTGCCGTCCGTCGGGGTCCCTGGCGCCGTTCATGGCGTCTCCTCCCCGTCCTGGGCCTCCCGCTGCTCGCGCTTGCGGGCCTGGCGCCGGGTGACGGCGCTGTCGGTGGCTCCGGTGATGGCGGAGATGATCTCCTCGGTGGTGGTGGCGCGCCGGTCGAAGAAGCCGTTGTTGCGGCCGAGGCGCAGCACCGCGATCCGGTCGGCGACCGCCATCACGTCCACCATGTTGTGGCTGATCAGGATGGTGCCGAGGCCGTGCTCGCGGAGGCGTTCGACGAGGTCGAGGACCTCGGCGGTCTGCTCCACGCCGAGCGCCGCGGTGGGCTCGTCCAGGATGACGATCTTCGGTTCGCCGATGAGCGAGCGGGCGATCGCCACGGTCTGGCGCTGGCCGCCGGAGAGCGACGCGACGGGGATCCGTACCGACGGGATCCGGATGGAGAGCGTGTCGAGCAGTTCGCGCGAGCGCCGCTCCATCCGGACCTCGTCGAGCACGCCGAACCGGCGCAGCTCCCGGCCGAGGAAGAGGTTGCCGACGACGTCCAGGTTGTCGCAGAGGGCGAGGTCCTGGTAGACGGTGGCGATGCCCAGGTGCTGGGCGTCGTGGGGCCGATGGATGGAGACCGGCCGGCCCTGCCACTCGATGACGCCGTCGTCGGGCGGGTTCACCCCGGCGATCGCCTTGACGGCGGTCGACTTGCCGGCGCCGTTGTCGCCGACCAGCGCGACCACCTCACCGGCGTGGACCTCCAGGTCGAAGCCCGACAGGGCCTGGACCGCGCCGAACCTCTTGGACACCCCCCGGAGCGTGAGCACGGGCGCTTCGGTCACCTTCGACCGCCTCCTCGGCGGGAGCGGGCACCACCGGGCGGGTCACTCCAGCCCGGCTTCCTTGCAGGCGTCGGCATAGGCGGGCGTGCAGATCTCCTGGACCGTGTACAGCCCGTCCTTGACGACCGTGTCCTTGATGTTCTCCTTGTCGACCACGACCGGGGTCAGCAGCGTGGCCGGCACCTTCTGGCCGCTGCCGCTGGTCACGGTGGTGGGGGTGAGGTCGGCGGGAAGCGGCTTGCCCTCGGCGAGGTTCACGGCCATGGTGGCGGCGATGTCTGCTTCGGGCTTGTACGGCTTCTCGATGGTGATCGTCTGCGTGCCCAGCAGAATGCGCTGGATGGCGTCGAGTTGGGCGTCCTGGCCGGTCAGCGGCACGTCCATGCCGGCCGCCTTGAGGGCGGTGGCGATGCCGGCGGCCAATCCGTCGTTGGCCGAGTAGACGCCGACGATCTCGTCCTTGCCGAGCGCGCTGATGGCACCGGACATCTGCTGGTTGGCGTTGTTCGGGTCCCAGTTGGGGGTGTCGTACTCCTTGCCGATCTTCACCTTGCCGTCGAGGACGGAGTGCGCGCCGGCCTTGAACTCGGCGGCGTTCGGGTCGGTGGGCGAGCCGTTGTGCATGACGATCTGGCCGCTCTCCGCCTTGTCGCCGAGCGCGTCGAGCAGCGCCTTGCCCTGGAGTTCGCCGACCTTGCGGTTGTCGTACGAGACGTAGGCGTCGACCGGGCCCTGGGCCAGACGGTCGTAGGCCACGACCTTCACGCCGGCCTTGTTCGCCTTCTCGACGGAGGACTGGATGGACTTGGCGTCCACGGCGTCCAGGATCAGCACCTTGTCGCCCTTGGCGAGCGCGGTGTTGACCTGCTGTTGCTGGGTGGTCGCGCTCTCGGCCGCGTTGTAGTAGTCGATCTGCGCGTCCGGGGCGAGTTCCTTGATCTTCTGCTCGATGTACGGCCGGTCGAACTTCTCGTACCGCGTGGTCTTGCTCTCCGGCAGCAGCAGTCCGATCCGGATGTCCTGCCTGGCCTGCCCGGGCGACGAGCCCGTCGCCGTCGCCACCACGCCGAGGGACAGGGCCATGGTCGAGGCCACCGCTATCGCGCCTCGCAGTGTACGGGTCATCGGAGGCTCCTTCCGCGCGCCTCGACCCGCACCGCGGACCACGAGACCGCGGGGGCACGGGCGCACCTTCGGCCTATCTCTCGACACTAGCCCCAACGCGGGGGCCGGACCATCCGGCCGCGGGCCCCGGCGGGCGCGGACCGTCCGTGACCGGGCGGGCCCGGCGCGGGGGCGGCGGGATCGGCGCCGCATCAGGGCGGGCCGCCCGGGCAGACGCCCGGCATGAACGAACGCGTGGAGACAGGTGACTCGTACTGGATGCGGACGGCCTCGCTGCCGTCCTTCGGACCGCTCAGGGGGGAGGCGGAAGCGGACGCGGTGGTCGTCGGCAGCGGCATCGCCGGCCTCAGCACCGCGTGGGAACTGGCCCGGGCGGGCCGGAGCGTCGTCGTGCTGGAGGCGGACCGGCTGGCGGGCGGCGTCACGGGGCACACGACGGGCAAGCTCACCGCCCTGCACACCACCGCCTACCACGGCCTGCGGGAGACGCACGGCGAGGACGCCGCACGCCGGTACGCGGCGTCCCAGAGCGCCGCCCTGCGGCACGTCGTCGACACCGCCGGGGAGCTCGGCATCGACTGCGCGCTGGAGCGACGCCCGGCCCTCACCTACTGCCAGGAGGCCGACGGCGTCGAGGCGCTGCGCGCGGAGGCCGCGGCGGCGCGCGCGGCCGGCCTCGACGCCTCCTTCGTCACCGAGTCGGGCCTGCCGTTCCCCGTCGCGGGCGCGGTCCGGGTGGAGGAACAGGCGCAGTTCCATCCGCTCGCCTATCTGGGCGGTCTCGTCGACGCGCTCGTCGTGCGCGGCGGCCGGATCCACGAGGGGACCCGTGTCACCGGCCTCGACGAGGACGGCGACGAGCCGCGTCCCTGCCGGCTCACCATCGACACCGGGGCCACCGTCTCCGCCCGGCACGTCGTGGTGGCCACCCACCACCCGGTCCTCGACCGCACACTGCTCGCCGCCCGGCTCACCCAGCACCGCGACCTGGTGATCGCCGGGAGCGTGCCGGCCCGCCTCGACCCGGAGGGCATGTACATCACGAAGGAGGGCGGCAAGCGGTCCGTCCGCACCGCGCCGCTCCCGGACGGCAGCCGGCTCCTGATCGTCACCGGCGAGGTGTTCCAGCCCGGCACCGGGCAGGACACCGAGGCCGGGTACGCCCGCCTGGAGGACTGGGCCGGACGGCACTTCCCCGGCTTCGCCCTCACCCACCGGTGGGCGGCCCAGGACAACGCCGCGACCGACGACCTGCCGCTCATCGGCCGGATGCCGGGGCGCGGCGGGAACGTCTACGTCGCCACCGGCTTCGCCGGATGGGGCATGACGGGCGGCGCCCTGGCCGGGATGATCATCGCCGCCCTCGTCGACGGCGCGGAGGACCCGTGGGAGGGGCTGTACGACCCCGGCCGCGTCGGCTCGGTCCTCCGTACCGCCCCGGAGCTCGCCAAGGCCCAGTGGGACACCGTCAAGCACGCCGTCAAGGACCGGCTGGACAGCCTGGGCGACGCCGCCGAGGCGGTGCGCGCCCTGCGCCCGGGCGGCGGGACCGTCGTCCGCTCCGGCGGCCGGCCCTGCGCCGTGCACCGTGACGACCGGGGCGGGCTGCACGCGGTGTCCGCCGTCTGCACCCACCTCGGCTGCCTCGTCGCCTTCAACCCGGCCGAGCGCACCTGGGAATGCCCCTGCCACGGCTCCCGCTTCGGCACCGACGGGCGGATCCTGCAGGGGCCCGCGCTCCAGCCGCTGGAGCGGATGGACCCGGAGGAGCTGTGAGCCCTCCGGAGCCCGGCCGCGCGGCTGAGCGGCCGGGCTCCGCGGCGTCTCGTCAGATCGCCGCGTCTCGTCGGATCTCGGCTCCGGCGCGGCTCGTCAGATCCGCATGGTGTCCGCGGCCAGCGCGTCGACCACCGCGCTGAAGCATCCGTACCGGTGGAGGACGGCGCGCTGCCGTGCGGCGCCGCCGCCGTCCTCGCGGATCCGCCCCCACTGCTCCCGCGCCCACTCGATGTCGCCGGTCGCGTCGAGACCCGGCCGGGCGAGGTCGATCAGGTCGTCCAGGAGCTCCGCCGCCGGCCGCTCCCGGCCGTCCACCGGGTCCAGACCGATGCCCGTGATGCCCTGCGCCGCCGCGAGCCGGTGCGCCCGGAGCAGGCTCCCGCGCGGGACCCGGGGCGGCGGCTCGTCGGCGTCGACGCGGGGAAGCAGGGTGGCGGCGAGCCCGCGCACCAGGATGGCGAGCAGCACCACCGTGTCCAGTTCCGCGTTGGCGTCCGCGACGCGGATCTCCAGGGTCGGCACGTGCTCGGAGGGCCGGGCGTGCCAGTACACCATGCGGTTGTCGAGCAGGGTGCCGTCCCCGACCAGCCGGGCGACGTGGGCGAGGTACTGGGCCTCGTCGAGGACCGGCGTCGGGCCGACGGTCGGCCACCGGGCGTGCTCGACGGCCCGCCAGCTCTGGTAGCCGGTGTCGCGCCGCCCCGCGAAGGGCGAGTTGCCGGCCAGCGCCTGGAGCACGGGCAGCCACGGCCGCACGTGCTGGGCCAGCGCGAGGGCGCGCCCGCGGTCGAGCGTGCCGACGTGGACGTGGCAGCCGCAGACGAGCCCGTCGTCGCGCGCGACCCCGTCGGCGCGGGTGACGAGGGGCGCGAACCGCCGGGCCATCAGCCGGTACCGGTCGGAGTCCGTCACCGTCAGCGGCTCCTCGGGCGGCAGGACGGGCGTGCCGCAGGCGACCGTCAGACAGCGGACGTCCCGCGCCGCCGCGCCCACCACCGTACGCAGCCAGGAGAGTTCGTCGCCCAGGTCACGGCGGTCCGCGGTGGCGCGGGTGCAGATCTCGACCTGGGCGTTGAAGAACTCCGCCTGGACCTGCTCGCCGAGTGCGCGGCCGGCCCGCCGGATGACCTCCGGCGCCCGGTTGACCGGGGCCCGGGTCACGCGGTCGACCAGGACGAACTCTTCCTCGACACCCATCGTCAGGATCTTCATCGCGGGCTCCTCGCCTCGGCGCGCGTCTACCCGCCCGGGGGCCCGCCATGCCGGGGGCCGCGCACCCGCCAGGGGCGCGTCCGGGGGTTTCCGGCGGGCCTGCGGGGGCAGGCGCGGGCACGTCGGCGGCGCCGCCGTCTTCCGGGGTGCGGGTCCGCCGCGAGGAGGTGCGCGATGACCGGTGCCGGGCAGCGGGAGGCCGCGTACGACGCCACGCCGTATCTGCCGGACCGGGGCGGGCTCCCGGCCCACCGGAGGGCCGCGGCCGGCTGCCGGGGCTGCCCGCTGTACCGGGACGCGACCGGGACCGTCTTCGGCCGGGGCGGGACGGGGGCGCGGCTGATGCTGGTCGGCGAGCAGCCGGGCGACCAGGAGGACCGGGAGGGCGCCCCCTTCGTGGGGCCCGCCGGCCGGCTGCTGTTCCGCGCTCTGGCCGAAGCGGGGATCGACGAGGACGACCTGTACGTCACCAACGCGGTGAAGCACTTCAAGTTCACCCGTGAGGAGACCGGCAAGCGCCGCATCCACAAGGCGCCGAGCCTGCGCGAGACGCTGGCCTGCCGGCCCTGGCTGGAGGCGGAACTGCGGCTGGTGTCCCCCGAGCTGGTGGTCACCCTGGGGGCGACCGCGGGCCGTGCCCTGCTCGGCCCGTCCTTCCGCGTCGGCACCGACCGGGGTGTGCCGAGGCCGCTGCCCGGCGACGAGAACGGCACCCGGGTGCTCGCCACCGTGCATCCGTCGGCCGTGCTGCGCTCCCCGCGCCGCGAGGAGATGTACGCGGGCCTGGTCGCCGACCTGCGGACGGCGGCGGACGCGCTGTGACCGCCCCGGCCCGGTCTCCCGGGTGGCCGCTCAGGTGAGGAGGCGCAGCACCGCGCGCTCCACGGCGCCGCGGGTGGCCGGATGCCCGTAGCCGCCGTCCTCGCCCAGGCGCCGCAGCGCGTCGGCGACGGTCACGCCCTCCTCGAAGCGTTCGATGACGAGCGGGTCGATGTAGGAGGCCCGGCACACCGCCGGCGTGTTCCCGAGGTACTCGCTGACCTCGTGGACGGCCCGGCGGACCGCCTTGGCGCGGGCCGTCCGGGACCCGTCCGCCACCGGCGCCGAGACGGCGAGCGCGACGGCGGCGAGGACGGTGGCGTGCCAGGTGCGGAAGTCCTTGGCCGTGAGGGGCCGCCCGGCCTTCTCCCGCAGGTAGCCGTTGAGCTCCTCCGCCCGCAGGTCGTGCCAGGCGCCGCCGTGCCGGTACGCGAACAGCCGAGGGCCGCCGCCGCGCCGCGCCAGCAGCGCGCGGACGACGCGGTAGGTGGGCTCGTCCACGAGCGTGCGGTGCTGCCGGCGGCCCGACTTCGCCGGATAGCGGAGGCAGATCTCCCCGCGTGCGCAGGTGGCGTGCTCGCGGAGCAGGGTCGTGAGGCCGTACGAGGCGTTGTCCCGCAGGTGGCGTTCACCGCCGATCCGGAAGAAGCCCAGGTCGAGGAGGCGGGCCGCGCAGGCGAGGACCCGGTCCCGGCAGAGTCCGCGCAGGGCGAGGTCGTGGGCGACGGCCCGGCGCAGCCGGGGCAGCCCGCGGGCCGCCTGCCGCACGTGCGCGTGCTTCGCCTCCTCCTGCCGGCGCCGGAACTCCTCGTGGTACAGGTACTGCCGCCGGCCCGCCGCGTCCGTCCCGACGGCCTGGATGTGCCCGTTGGGCCAGGGGCAGATCCAGACGTCCCGCCAGGCCGGCGGGATCACGAGCGCGACGACCCGGGCCCGGTCCTGCGCGGCGAGGGGCGCTCCGGCGGTGTCGAGGTAGCGGAA
Source organism: Streptomyces roseofulvus (assembly GCF_039534915.1). Lineage (NCBI taxonomy): Bacteria > Bacillati > Actinomycetota > Actinomycetes > Kitasatosporales > Streptomycetaceae > Streptomyces > Streptomyces roseofulvus. The sequence continues at coordinate 1,075,623 of NZ_BAAAWE010000001.1, forward strand.
GCCGCGGCCGTGGCGGACGCGCCGCCAGCCCGGCTTGTCCACATCGCTCGTCCTGAGTCGCGGGCTCATGCGGCGAGGGCCTCGATGAGCTCGTCGCGGGTCATCGAGGAGCGGCCCCGGATCCCGGCGGCGGAGGCCCGGTCGTACAGCTCGGACCTGGTGAGGTTCCCGAGCTCGCCGCGCTGCCGCGGACGGCCCCGCCCGTCGCCCCGGGCCTGCCGCACGCTGGCGCGCAGGGCGTCCATGAGGTCGACGACGTTCGTGGACCCGGAGGGGGGTTCGGCCTTCTCGACGGTCTCGCCGGACCTCTTCGCCTCGACGAGGGCGGCGACCTTCTCCTGGAAGGTGTCGTGGTAGGCGTCGGGGTCCCAGTCGATCGTCATCGCCTCGATGAGCTGCGCGGCCGTCTTCCGCTCCCGGTCGGTGGTCCTCGGCCGGCCCGGCAGGGTGTCGATCTCCTCGCGCGGATCGCGGATCTCGTCGGCCCAGTGCAGGGTGTGGCAGGTCAGCAGCCCGTTCTCGGCCTTGACCGCGACCAGGTACTCGCGCTGCCGCATGACGAAGGTGGCGATGCCGGCCCGGTTCGCGCGGGCCAGGGCCTGTTCGAGGAGCCGGTAGATCTTGCCGTGCTCCTTGTCGGCCGGGCCGAGGTAGTACGTCCGGTCGAAGAAGATCGGATCGACCTCGTCGAGGTCGACGAAGCCGCTGATCTCCAGGACCTTGGAGCGGCCGGGCGCGAGGGCGTCGAGTTCGCCGGGCTCGACGAGCACGTACTCGTCCCCGGTGTCGTAGCCCTTGACGATGTCGTCGAGGTCGACCTCCTCGCCGGTGCGCTCGTTCACCCGGCGGTTGCGGATCCGGTCCGAGGTGCCGCGCTGGAGCTGGTGGAAGCGGATCGTGTGGTGGTCCGTCGCCGTGTACAGCCCGACCGGCAGACTGACGAGGCCGAAGGCGAGACTGCCTTTCCACACCGGCCGTGCCATCTCCGCTCCGCCTCCCCGGGCCGCCGCCGGCCGCTCCCGGTCAGTCCTCGTCCTCGCGCACCGGCATGAGCGCGATGCATTCGGCGTCGATGTTGTCGGCGACCTCGGTCAGCGCTCCCACCAGGGCGGCGACCGTGTCGGGCGCGAGTTCCGAGTCCTCGGCCTCGGCGGACTCGATCCACAGGGCGGCGAGACGCCTCAGCAGCTCGGTCACCTCGTCGGCGGGCAGCAGCAGATGCCCGTCGGGGAGTCTGAGGAAGGAGGTCGTCACCTTCATGGGTTCACCTCCGCGGGTGCGGTGCGGGCGGATCGGGCCGTGGTGCCGGGAGCGTCCTCGCGGACGATCACGACGGGGCAGGAGGCGTGCACGGCGCACTGCTGGCTGACCGAGCCGAGGAGCAGACTGGCGAAGCCGCCCCTGCCCCGGCTGCCGACCACGAGCAGCTCGGCGCCGGCGGACGCCTCGATGAGCACCTCGGCGGGGTTGCCCCGGACGACGTGCTGCTCCAGCGGAGGCATGCCGTCGCCGGTGGTCAGCACGGCCCGCAGCTCCTCGGCCAGCGCCTCGCGTGCCTGCTGCTCGTCGAAGGCGGCGTCCACGGGCGGCGCGGACCAGCCGGTCGCGCCGGGGACGTCGTAGACCCCGAGGACCTCCAGGACCGCCCCGGTGCGCTCGGCGTGGCGGACCGCCCACCGCAGCGCCGCGTACGAGGAGGCCGAGCCGTCGACTCCGACGACCACGCGGGGAGTGCCGTCGCTGACGTTCATGATCGCGCCCCTTCCCGCTCGCGTGTCCCCTCCCCCTCGTACCGCCTACCCGCCCCCGGGGCCCGTACGCGTGCGGGGGCGGCCCCGTCGTCCCGGCTCCGCTCACCCAGCCCCCGGTCGCCGTAGAGCCGCAGGGCCTCGGGGCTGAGCCTGGTCGTGGCCGCGAGCTCCCCGATGGTGATCATGTCGTTGGGCACGCCGCCACCGTGCCCGCTGCCCTTGGGGAAGGGGCAAGTCCGTCAGCGGATCAGGTGCACCGCCTGGCTGGTCAGCTCGTACCGGGCTCCGACGACGCCGAGCCGTCCCGTCGCGATCCTGGCCGACAGGTCGGGCTCCGCGGCGAGCCGCGCCCGCACGAGCCGTATCTGTGCGGTGATGGCGGCGTCGACGCGGGCGGCGCCCTCCAGCGAGTGGTCGATCACGGGCTTGATCTGGTCGGCGACGAACCGGATGTGCGCCGGCAGCGTCGCACCGGTCTCGTCCGCGTGGACGGCCGCGGTCACCGCCCCGCACGCCTGGTGCCCGAGGACCATCACCAGCGGGATGTCGAGCTCCAGGACCCCGTACGCCACGCTGCCGAGCACCGCCTCGTCGAGGACCTCGCCCGCGGAGCGGACCGTGATCAGGTCGCCCAGGCCCTGGTCGAAAACGAGTTCCGGCGGGACCCGGGAGTCGATGCAGCCGAGGACGACCGCGAACGGATGCTGGCCGGACACCAGCGCGTCGCGCACGGCACGCGTCTCGTGGGGATGCCGCTCCCGCAAGACCTGCCAGCGCCGGTTCCCGGCGCTCAGCTCGCGCAGCGCCTCGTGGGGGGTGGCGGGCCGGGGCCGCCGCCGCGGCACCGCCGCCGCGTCCGGCGAGTCGAGGGCCCAGGCCCCCGCGGTCACGGCGGCGGCCCCGCCGACGGCGGTGCGCAGCAGTCCGCGGCGCGAGGCGGCGGCCCTCCGCGGGGCGCCGGGCACGGGGGTTTCGGTTTCCGGAGAAGTGGTCACTCCAGGAACGTAGGTCCGAGCCCCGCGGCCGCCGGCCCGTTTACCGAACGCACGCGGTCTTTTGGGTCTCCTTTGAACCGGCCCGCCGCGCGCGGCCGGGCGCCGCGCACGCCCGGCGGCCGGGCGCCGCACCTGCTCGGTACGGACGCACGTGCCTACGGCAGTTCGGTGAACGCCTCCACGGCCTGGGTCTTGCCGGTGACGACGAGGATGTCGCCCTTCTCGACGACCGTCTCGGCGGTGGCGTAGGTGAAGTCCTCCCCCGGGCGCTTGATGCCGACGACGGTGACGCCGTGCCGGCTGCGGACCTGGGACTCGCCGAGCGGCCGGCCGGTGGCGCTGCCCGGCGCGACGGTCTTGACGAGGGCGTAGTCGTCGTCGAACTCGATGAAGTCGAGCATGCGGCCGGTGACGAGGTGGGCGACGCGTTCGCCCATCTCGTGCTCGGGCAGGACGACGTGGTGGACGCCGAGGCGTTCGAGGATCTGGCCGTGCCGACGGCTGACCGCCTTGGCCCAGATGGTGGGGACGCCGGCTTCGAGGAGGTTGGCGCTGATGAGGATGCTCGCCTCGATGGAGCTGCCGATGCCGACGACGGCGCTGGTGAAGTCGTGCACGCCGAGCTGGCGCAGGACCTCTGGGTCGGTGGAGTCGGCGACGGCGGTGTGGGTGAGGGTGTCGCTGTACTTCTGGACGATCCGGGCGTCGGTGTCGATGCCGAGGACGTCCCAGCCGCGGCGCATCAGCTCGTTGGCGAGCGAGTAGCCGAAGCGGCCCAGGCCGATGACGGCGACCCGCTGGTCCGCGGGAGCCTTGTGCGGTTGGGTGAGCCGCCGCCGGCGGCGCCGGCGCAGGTGGTGCAGGAAGTCAGCCAATGACGGGTCGCTCCTCGGGCAGTTCGTACCGTCGCGTGCGTTCGCGCAGCGCGAGCGCGGAGACCAGGGTGATCGGGCCGATGCGGCCGATGAACATCAGGGCGACGAGGACGAGCTGCCCGATGCCGGGCAGCTCGGCGGTGATGCCGGTGGAGAGGCCCACGGTCGCGAAGGCCGAGACGACCTCGAAGATCACCGCTTCGAACGCCGCCTCGCTCACCGAGAGCAGCGCCAGCGTGGCGGCCATGACCAGGCCGACGCCGAGCAGGGCGACGGTCAGCGCCTGGCGCAGCACCTGCGGGGCGAGGCGGCGGCCGAGGACGACGGAGTGGGTCTCGCCGCGGACCTCGGCGAGGATCGCCGCGGCGAGGACGGCGAAGGTGGTGACCTTGATGCCGCCGGCGGTGCCCGCGCTGCCGCCGCCGACGAACATGAGCATGCACGTCATCAGCAGGGTGGAGGCGTGCAGGGCGCCGATGTCGAGCGAGTTGAAGCCGGCGGTCCGGCTGACCGCCGAGTGGAAGAAGCTGTCGAGGAGCTTGCCCCCCACGTCGTGCGCGCCGAGCGTGGCGGGGTTGGACCACTCCAGCAGACCGGTGAGCAGCGTGCCGATCGCCAGCAGGGCCGCGCTGGTCGCGACGGTGAGCTTGGTGTGCAGGGTCCAGTTCCTCCGGCCGGTGGTACGGGCCCGGTGGCGGTGCCGCAGTGCCTCCAGCAGGACGGGGAAGCCGATGCCGCCGAGGATGACGGCGACCGCGATCGGCAGGATGATCCAGGGGTCCTGGGCGTAGCGGGTGAGGTTGTCCGCGTGCAGGCCGAAGCCCGCGTTGTTGAACGCGGAGACGGCGTGGAAGAGGCCGAGGTAGGCCGACGTGCCGATCCCCTCGCCGTACCCGAAACGGATCCGCAGGGCGAGGACGGCGCCGACCGCCAGCTCCACCATCAGCGTCGTCCCGGCGACCCCCAGCAGCACCCGGCGTACGTCGCCGATGCCGAGGCTCTTCGTCTCGGCCTGCACCGTCAGCTGCAGCCGGAGGCGGAGGCGGCCCGAGACGAGCAGGGCGAGTATCGAGGCCAGGGTCATGATGCCGAAGCCGCCGATCTGGATGAGGGCCAGGATCACGCCCTCGCCGAAGCCGCTCCAGTACGTGCCGGTGTCCACGACGGCCAGACCGGTGACGCAGACGGCGGAGGTCGAGGTGAACAGGGCGATCAGCGGGCTGGTCGCCGCGCCGTCCTGGGCGGCCGCCGGGAGCATCAGCAGCACGGTGCCGAGTGCGACGGCGCCCGCGAAGGAGAACACGACCGTCCGGGCCGGGTGCGCGGAGAAGAACGTGCGTGCTCGCTGACGCGCCGCGGTGGTCAAGGCGACGGTCTCCTTCCTGTCGGCTCCTCCTCCATGTCGGCGACCCGTCAGAAAGGCGACAGAAACGTCGATACGGGGCGTCACCCTACCCGTGACCCCGGCGCGGACCGAGCACCTTCCCGCACCGCGGGCATGCCGTCGTCGCACGTCGCCCCGGGGGCTGGTGGCCGCGTTCCGGCCGACCGTACGAGCACGGCACCGGAAGCGCACGGAGATTGCCCGGCACGGGCAGTGAACCCCCGCGCGACGCCGTGGCATCATCCGCCCGGCGGCGGCGAGGACGCCGTGCGGTGCATGATCGGGCGGACACGGAGCGACGTCACGGGGGAGGAACATGACCGCGGTGCCCCACCAGGGACAGGCGCAGGACGGCACGAGCGGCCACATGGTGGTGTGCGGCGACGACGGGCTCGCCCGCCGGCTCGCCATCGAACTGCGGGAGGTCTACCGCCAGCGCGTCGTCCTCGTCGCGCCCGCCGCCGAGGCCGAGGAGCAGGCGGCGGATCCGAGCGCGGCCGGCCACGACAGCCTGAGCGGGGGCGTGGTCCTGCCCGTCCGGGTGGAGACCGCGGCGGCGCCCACCCCCGCGGTGCTGCAGCGCGCGCGGGTGGACCGGGCCGCCGCGCTGGCGCTGATGTACGAGGACGACGAGACGAACCTGCGGGCCGCGCTCGCCGCCCGCCGGCTCAGCCCCGGGATCAGGCTCGTGGTCCGCATGTACAACCGCAAGCTCGGCCAGCACCTGGAGGAACTGCTCGACCAGGCGGCCCTGGTGGCGCTGCCGGGGGCGGACCGTGCGGTCCTGGACGCCTCCACGACGGTGCTGTCCGACGCGGACACCGCCGCGCCGGCGCTGGTGGCCACCGCGATCGCCGACACCAACAAGGTCGTCCAGGCCGACGGGCTGCTGCTGCGGGCCTCCGAACGGCCGGTTCCCGGCCGGGGCGAGGTGCCGGATCCGGGCCTGTGCACCCTGGCCCTGCTGTCGTCCACGGCCTCCGAACCTGCGGGCTTCGAGGGCTCGGACGCGGGATCGGCGCCCGGCCCCGAACTGCTGCCCGACGACCGCGCCGTCCTCGGCGGCGCGGCGCGCGGCACCGTGGTCCTGGAGGCGGTCCGGCACGCGGGACCCGCGCTGCCCGCCCGGCGGCTGGCCCGGCGGGGCGCCCCGCTCGGGGAGGTGTTCTCCAGCCGGCTGCGGTGGGCGCTCGCCGGCATCGTCGCCGCCGTGGTCACCCTCACCGTCACCTCGACGGCGCTCACCGACGCGGATCCGCTGCACGCCGCGTACCTGACCCTGCTGGACCTGTTCTCGATCAACGACCCCGCGGTGGACGAGCCGACCACCCGTCAGGTCCTGCAGCTCCTGTCCGGGCTGGTGGGTCTTGCCCTGCTGCCGCTGCTGGTGGCCGGCGCCCTGGAGGCCCTCGGTACGTTCCGTACCGCCGGATCCCTCCGACGGCCGCCCCGGGGGCTCTCCGACCACATCGTGCTGCTGGGCCTCGGCAAGATCGGCACCCGCGTGCTTGCCCGGCTGCGCGAGCTCGACATCCCGGTCGTCTGCGTCGAACAGGACCCGGACGCCCGCGGTATCGCGCTCGCCCGCGACCTGGGCGTGCCCGTCGTCCTCGGCGACGTCACCGAGGACGGCGTCCTGGACGCGGCCCGTGTCCACCGCGCCGCCGCGCTGCTGGCCCTGACCAGTTCCGACACCACCAACCTGGAGGCCACCCTCGCCGCCCGGGCGCTCAAGGACGATCTGCGGGTCGCGCTCCGCCTGTACGACGACGACTTCGCCGCCGCCGTCTACCGCACCCTGCGCTCCGCCCATCCGCAGGCGGTCACCCGCAGCCGCAGCGTCTCCCACCTGGCCGCCCCCGCCTTCGCCGGCGCCATGATGGGGCGTCAGATCCTCGGCGCGATCTCCGTCGAGCGCAAGGTCCTGCTCTTCGCCGCCCTCCCGGTCGCCGGCCACCCCCCGTTCGAGGGCCGCACCGTGTCCGAGGCCTTCCGCCCCGGCTCCTGGCGCGTCCTGGCCCTCGACACCGCGCGCCCGGAGGCCCGCCATCCCGACCTCGCCCACACGGGCCGCGACGAACAGCCCTCGCTCCTGTGGGACCTCCACCCCGGGCACGTGCTGCACCCGCACGACCGCGTCGTCATCGCGGCCACCCGCCGCGGGCTCGCCGAACTCCTCGGCCCCGCCCCGCACGGCCACGCGGTGGCCGACGGCTCCCGATAGGGGCGGGCGCCGAGGAGGTCAGCCTCCGGTGTGCCGCCCCAGGTCGCCGGCGTGGTGGGGCAGGTCGCTCGAACCCCTGACCACCAGCCGGGTGGGGACCATGTGGGTGCGGGCGCGGGTCCGGTCGCCGTCCAGGCGGGCCAGGGCGGTGCGGGCCGCGGTCTCGCCGATGGCAGCCGGGTCCTGGGCCACGACGGTCAGGGCGGGTTCGAGGACCTCGGCGAGCGGCAGGTCGTCGAAGGCGACCAGGGCGACGTCCTTGCGGCCCGCGCGGGTGAGCTGCGCGACGACCCCGAGGGCCATGATGTTGTTCGCCGCGATCAGGGCGGTGGGGGGCTGCGGCCGGGCGAGGAGGGCGGTGGTCTCGGCGGCGGCCTCCTCCTGGGTGTGGGCGCCGCTCACCAGGGCCCGGTCGTAGGGCAGTCCGGCCTCGGCGAGCGCCGAGCGGTAGCCGGCGAGGCGTTCCCGCCGGGTGTAGAGGTTGGCGGGGAGGTCTCCGATGAATCCGATACGGCGGTGGCCGCGGGCGATGAGGTGGGAGACGCCCTCGTGGACGCCCGTACGGTTGGAGCTGACCACGCAGTCGGCGGACAGTCCGACGCCCGGGCGGTCGAGGAACACCACCGGAAGGCCGGCCGCGCGGGGCGCCTTGAGGTGGCTGTGGTCGGCGCCGAACGCCGGGACGACCATCAGCATGCTGACGCGCCGGGCGAGGAACGTCTGGATCAACGCCCGTTCGCGGTCCGCGTCTTCGGCCGACGACCCCATGAGCAGGGTGAGCCCGCGGGCTCGAACGACGTCCTCGATGGCACCGGCCACGGTCCCGAAGAACGGGTTGCCGAGGTCGGGCACGACCAGGCCGACGGTGGTGTCCGGGCCCCCGACACGGATGTTGCGGGCCATCAGGTTGGGCTGGAATCCGAGCTTCGCGACCGCGGCGAGCACCCGCTCGCGGGTCTCGGGCGAGCTCGGACCGTCCTCGTTGAGGACCCGGGACACCGTCTTGGCGCTGACGCCCACTTCCCTGGCGACATCGGCCAGTGTGGGGCGGCGGTTCGCGGCCATGTACCACCGTTCCTGTGCGTTCGTCGGGCCCTGCACCTCCCGGGGGCCGGGCCCGCTGTCCTGACTGCGCGGCGACCCCTGAGGCCGGTGCGGCGCCGGGCCGCGGCGGCTCAGTGGGCGGACACGCCCGCTGCCTGGGCGGCGTCCGCGTCGGCAACGACCGTACCTCCATCGTCGCTCACCCTGAGCGCCCCGGTCATGATGGCGACGACCTCCGCCATGGAGTGGTCGGACGGCTTGATCAGCGCCTCCCGGCGGCCGAGCCGGTGGATGTGGATGCGGTCGGCGATCTCGAAGACGTGCGGCATGTTGTGGCTGATCAGGACCACCGGCATGCCCTTGTCGCGGACGCGGCGGATCAGGTCGAGGACCTGCCCCGACTCCCTGACGCCGAGCGCGGCGGTGGGCTCGTCCATCACGACGACGCTCCTCGCCCAGGCCACCGACCGCGCGACCGCCACGGCCTGGCGCTGGCCGCCGGAGAGCGTCTCCACGGGCTGCGTCAGCGACCGCAGTCCGATCTTGAGGTCGGCCATGTGGGCCGCCGCCTCCTGCCGCATGCGCTTCTTGTCGAGCATGCGCAGCGTGCTGCCGAGGAAGCCGGGCCGGCGCAGCTCGCGGCCGAGGAACATGTTGGAGGCGATGTCCATGGAGGCGGCGACGGCCAGGTCCTGGTAGACGGTCTCGATGCCGTGCTGCCGGGCGCTCTGCGGTCCGGTGAACCGGATGGGTTCGCCGTGGAGCCGGATCTCGCCCGCGTCGGGGGTGAGCGCGCCGGTGAGGGCCTTGATCAGGCTCGTCTTGCCGGCGCCGTTGTCGCCGATGACGGCGAGGACCTCGCCGGGCAGCAGGTCGAAGTCGGCGCCGTCGATGGCGGTGACATGGCCGTACCGCTTGACCAGGCCGCGGGCCTGGAGCACGGGGGTGACGTCGGCGGTGCTCATCGTGCCTTCCTCCGGGAGATCTGGTCGACGGTGACGGCCAGGATCACCAGCACGCCGGTGATCAGGGTCTGGTAGATGGAGGCGACACCCATCAGCTGGAGGCCGTTGCGGAACACACCGACGATGAGGACGCCGATGAAGGTGCCGAGGACGGCGCCGCGGCCGCCGAAGAGGCTGGTGCCGCCGAGGACGACGGCGGTGATGCTGTCCAGGTTGTCGGTCTGTCCGGCCTGCGGGTCGCCGACGCCGGTGCGGGAGATCAGGAGCAGTGCGGCGATTCCGTAGACGAGTCCGGCCAGGGTGTAGAGGCCGACGGTCAGCCGGGAGGTGCGGATGCCGTTGAGGCGGGCGGCCTCGGGGCTGTTCCCGAGCGCGTAGACGTGCCGGCCCCAGGCGGTGCCGCTGAGGGCGTAGGCGAAGAGCAGGAAGAGGGCGATCGTGACGAGCGAGCCGTAGGTGATGTCGGTGTTGCCGAGCGGGAAGGTCTCGCCGAGGGCGGTCAGCGGCCCGGGGAGGTCGGTGACCGTCTGCTCGGCCGAGTAGATGTGGGTCAGGGCGAACGCCACGTTGAGCATGCCGAGGGTGACGATGAACGGCGGGAGCGGGATCAGCTGCACGAGCAGGCCGTTGACCAGTCCGAAGCCCGCGCAGACGGCCAGGCCGAGCGCGATCGCCACCAGCGGGGGCAGGCCGCCCTCGGCGGCCGTCTTGGCGATGACGATGCTGCCGAACGCCATGACGGCGCCGCACGAGAGGTCGATGCCGGCGGTGAGGATGATCAGGGTCTGGCCGATGGCCAGCGTGCCCACGACCATGACCTGCTGGACGATCAGCGAGAAGTTGCCACCGGAGAGGAACTGGTCGGTCGTCAGGGAGAAGAAGACGCAGGCCAGCAGGAGGGCGACGAGCGGGCCCGTGGTGGGGGTGGCGAGCAGCCGGCGGACCGTGCTCGGTCCTTTCAGCTGGTCGTAGGGCAGGGTTGTGGCAGTCATGGTGGTCCTTGCCGGTGTGTCGGTGGTCGGCGGAGCGGGGTTCTTCAGGGGCCCGGAGGTGCTTCCGCGGCGCGCCCTGCTGCCGGGGGCTCAGCCCCAGCACTTCTCCAGGCCGTACGCGGTGTCCTCGGCCTCGACGCCCGGCTGGGCCGCGTCGGTGATGAGCGTGACGCCGGTGTCGGTGTAGCCGGACGCCTTCGTGCCGCCCTTGGCGAAGTCGGCGACCGCCTTGACGCCCCGGGAGGCCATCTGGAGCGGGTACTGCTGCGAGGTCGCCGCGATCTTGCCCTCCTTGACGGCCTTCGTGCCGGTGCAGCCGCCGTCCACGGAGACGACCAGCACCTTCTTGTCCAGGCCCTTCGCCTTCAGCGCGGTGTGGGCGCCCAGGGCGGCCGGCTCGTTGATCGTGTAGACCACGTTGACGTCCGGGGCCTTCTGGAGGCAGTTCTCCATCGCCGTCTGTCCCTTGGCCTGGTCGCCGCCGGTGTCCTGCATGCACACGACCGAGGGGTCGCCCTCCGCGATGCCGAAGCCCTTGAGGAAGCCCTGGTGGCGCTGCGCGCCGACCGCGACGCCGGGCGCGAGGTCCAGGGTGGCGATCTTCGCCTGCCTGCCGGCCATGGCGGCCTTGGCGTACCGGCCGATGAGCTCGCCCGCCTTGACGTTGTCGGTGGCGAAGAGGGCGTCGGTGGCGTCCTGCGGCTGGGTCGGGCTGTCGAGCGCGATGACCAGGACGCCCTTGGCGCGCGCCTTCTCCAGGGCGGGGACGATCGCCTTGGAGTCGTTGGGCGTGATGAGGATGCCCTTCACCCCGGAGTTGACCATGTTCTCGATCGCGGTGACCTGGCCCGCGTTGTCGCCGTCGAACTTCCCGGCGGCGCTGACCAGTTCGACGCCGTTCTCCTTCGCGGCCCGCTCGGCGCCCTCCTTCATCTTCACGAAGAACGGATTGGTGTCGGTCTTGGTGATCAGCCCGACCTTGGTCCCGCCGCCGGAGCCGCCCTGCGCGCCGGCGCCGCAGGCCGTCAGGGTCAGCGCCGAGACGGCGGCGAGGGCGGTGAGGCCGGCGGAGGCGCGGAGGGTGCGGTTTCTGCGAAGCATGCTGGTCTCCTGCTGGGCGAGAGCGGAACGGCCGCGCGGATCGAAGGGCGGCGGCGCGAGGAACTGCTGCTGTCGTAAGGCTGGTGAAGCGGCGTCACGGCGGTGTCATCGTTGACCGATGTCATCGTTGACACCGCTTGCGGAGGATGATGAACTCCATCACCCGGAAACGTCAATGCCTTGACGCCGTCACAGAACGGCAACGCCGCCCGCACCGGGACCCACGACGAGAGCGACGCTCTCCGTGACCCTCCGCGACCCCCGCGCACGCAGCCCTTCCGCCCTGCCCACCTGGAGAGAACGAGTCATGCGCCTGCCCCTCGTCACCGTCCTCGGCGAATGCGTCGCCGACGCGTTCACCGCCCCCGCGACCGCGCCGGGCGAGCTCGCCCTGCGGGTCCTGCCGGGCGGCGGCCCGGCGAACACGGCCGTGGCGCTCGCGCGGCTCGGCACGCCCGCCCGCTTCCTGGCGCGGCTGTCCGACGACGTCTTCGGCCGGCTGTTCCGCGGCCACCTGGAGAGCTCGGGCGTCGACCTCTCGGCCGCCGTACGCGCGACCGAGCCCAGCACACTGGCCGTCGCCGAACTCGACGCCCAGGGCCGGGCGGAGTACTCCTTCCACGCCCGGGGAACCGCCGACTGGCAGTGGACGGCGGACGAGCTCGCCGTGACGGACCTCGCCACGACGGCCTGCCTGCACTCGGGCTCCCTGGCCCTGGTGCGCGACCCCGGCGGCCCGGTCGTGGAGGACTTCCTCGCCCGCGCCTCCGCCACCGCCACGATCTCCCTCGACCCGAACGTCCGGCCGCTGCTCGTGGCACCCGAGGTCTACCGCGCCCGCCTGCCGCGCTGGTGCGCGCTCGCGGACATCCTCCGGCTCAGCGAGGACGACCTGGGGCTGCTGCTGCCCGGGTGCACCATCGAGCGGGCCTGCGACGTCTGGCACGCGGCGGGCGTCCCGCTGGTCGTGGTCACCCGCGGCAAGCACGGCGCGGTCGCCTCGCTGCACGGCGAGCGGATCGTCGTGCCGGCGCCGCCGGCCGACGTCGTCGACACCGTCGGCGCGGGCGACTCGTTCACGGCGGGGCTCCTGCACCACCTCGGCGCCCGGGGCCTCCTCGGTGGACGGCTGACCGGCCTGAGGGTCGACGACGTCTTCGACGCCTGCGTCTTCGCCGCCCACGTGGCGGCGCTGACCTGCGGCGCCGTCGGGCCGAACCCGCCGTGGGCCGAGGAGTTGCGCCTGCCGGCGCCCATGGCCGGACGTGCCGCCCGCTGACCCTCCGTTCGGCCGCCAGCCGACCCGCCGGTCGGCCGCCAGCCGACCCGCCGGTCGGGCCGCGCGCCGACCCGCCGGTCGGGCCGCGCGCCCGGGCGAACTCCGTCCGGGCCATTGACGCGCCCCCCGGAGCCCGCCCATCATCACTCCCCAGCGGATGTCATCGCTGTCACATGTCAACGATGACACCACCCTTTCCGGGTCGCCCCACCACCCGGCACCGCGCATCCCCCGGCGTCGTACGACCGCAGCGGACGCGGACGCGACGCCGCACGCCGCCCCCAGTGCAGGAGAAACCATGAGCCGAGCCCCCGCACGCCGTCGTGGACCGCTGCGCCTCGTCGCCGCCGCCGCCGCGACCTGCGCGCTCACCGTCACCTCCGCCGCCCCGCCGGCGTCGGCGGAGGACAGCCGGCCGTACACGGAGACGTACCGGCCCCAGTTCCACTTCAGCCCCGCGAAGAACTGGATGAACGACCCCAACGGACTCGTCTGGTTCAAGGGCGAGTACCACCTCTTCTACCAGTACAACCCGAGCGGCGACACCTGGGGGAACATGTCCTGGGGCCACGCCGTCAGCAAGGACCTGGTGCACTGGCGGGAACTCCCCCTCGCCCTCCCGCACGACGACGAGGAGATGGTCTTCTCCGGCAGCGCCGTCGTCGACCACGGCAACACCACGGGATTCGGGACCCCGGAGAACCCGGCGATGGTGGCCGTCTACACCAGCCACTCCAAGGACGACGGCAAGCAGGCCCAGTCCCTGGCGTACAGCACCGACCGCGGCCGCACCTGGACCAGGTACTCCGGCAACCCCGTGCTCGACATCGGCTCGAAGGAGTTCCGCGACCCCAAGGTCCAGTGGTACGCGCCCACCAGGAGCTGGCTGATGACGGTCTCGCTCTCGACCGAGCACAAGGTCCGGTTCTACTCCTCCAAGGACCTCAAGACCTGGACCCACCTGAGCGACTTCGGCCCGCGGAACGCGGTGGGGGGTGTCTGGGAGTGCCCGGACCTCTTCCCCCTGCCCGTCGACGGCGACCCCGGACGTACCAAGTGGGTGCTCGTCGTCAACCTCAACCCCGGGGGAATCGCGGGGGGTTCGGCCGCCCAGTATTTCGTGGGCGACTTCGACGGCACACGGTTCACGCCCGACGACGACGGCTCCTACACCCCGCCGCCCGGCGTGGTGGTGCAGGACTTCGAGGGGTCCGGCTACGGCACCTGGGGAACGACCGGCACCGCCTTCGGCGACGGGCCCGTTCCCGCGCCCGCGCCCGGGACGTCGGGGACGAGCGGCGCCGAAGGCAGGGGACTGGCCGACAGTTTCCACACCGGCGACCACGAGACCGGCACGCTCACCTCACCGCCGTTCACCGTCACCAGCCCTTACCTCAACTTCAAGGTGGGCGGCGGCCGCCACCCGCACGTCCCCGGTGCCGTCCCGGGCGACGCGCCCGCACCGCCGGGAGAGGTCCTCGCCGACTTCGAGCAGGACGGCTACGGCTCCTGGACGGCCACCGGCACCGCCTTCGGCGACGGGCCCGCGGCCGGCACCCTCCCCGGGCAGCACCCGGTGTCCGGACACGAGGGCTCCGGCCTCGTGAACACCTTCCTGGGCGGCGACGCCACCACCGGCACCCTCACCTCCCCCGACTTCACGATCACCGCGAGGCACCTCAACCTCCTCGTCGGCGGCGGCAACCACCCCTCCGGGGCCGACGCGCCCACGGCCGTCCGGCTCGTCGTCGACGGCAGGATCGTCCGGAGCGCCACCGGCACCGACTCGGAAGAGCTCAACTGGGTCTCCTGGGACCTCGGCGACCTCGCGGGCCGCACCGCGCGCGTCGAGGTCGTCGACGAGAACACCGGCGGCTGGGGCCACATCCTGCTCGACCAGGTGATGCTGTCGGACACCCCGGCACGGCCCCGCTCGACGGAGACCGCGGTCAACCTCCTCGTCGACGGGAAGGTCGTCGCCAGCGCGACCGGCGCGGACAGCGGAACCCTGGACTGGGCCTCCTTCGACCTCCGCGCCCACCAGGGCGAGCAGGCCGTCCTCCAGATCGTCGACATGAACAGGGCCGGCTGGGGCCATGTGATGGCCGACCACTTCGTCGCCGCCGACCGGCCGGCCACCTCGGCCGTCCAGCGGGCCGACTGGGTCGACCACGGCAAGGACTACTACGCCGCCGTCTCCTGGGAGGACGCCCCGGACGGCAAGCGCCGCATGATCGGCTGGATGAACAACTGGCAGTACGGCAACGCCGTCCCGACCTCCCCCTGGCGCGGCGCGCAGAGCGTCCCGCGCGAGATGGCGCTGCGCACCGTGAACGGCCGGATCCGGCTCACGCAGCGGCCCGTGCCCGCCGTGGAGTCGCTCCACGGCCCGTCCGTCGGGGTGCGCGACCTCGGGATCGCGGAGGGCTCCGTGCCGCTGGCCGGCGGCCGGGCCGACGGCGCGGCGCTCGACATCCGGGCCACGTTCACCCTCGCCGACGCCGAGCGCTTCGGGTTCACGGTGCGGACGGGCGAGGGGCAGGAGACCGTCATCGGTTACGACCAGGAGACCGGGGAGCTGTACGTGGACCGGAGGCGTTCGGGCGCGGTCGACTTCCACGGCGACTTCCCCGGCGTCCAGCGCGCACCGCTGACGGCCAGCAACGGCAAGATCGAGCTCAGGATCCTGATCGACTGGTCGTCCGTCGAGGTGTTCGGCGGCGAGGGCGAAGCCGTGATCACGGACCAGATCTTCCCCAGCCCCGACAGCGACGGCATCCGGCTCTTCGCCGAAGGCGGCACCGCCCGCCTGGACAGCGCCAGGGTGTGGCAGATGCGGTCGTACCGCGACTGACCCCCGTTCCGCCTTGCCGGCGTGGCGCCGGCGCCGGCACCGACGCCGGTGCCGGCGCCACGCCGGTTCCGGCTCCGACGGCAGAAAGGGGACCGACCTGCTCACCTGAGGTCACTCCCAAGGACGTCGTGGTGACGCCTCCTTCCGCCGTCCACCCTGACGGCGGCGGAGCCGCGGCCGGTGGCCGGGTGGCGGCGAGGCCGAGGAGCGGAACCGCCGCGAGCAGCAGCCACGGGGCAGCCGCGCGAGCACGCCCTCATCACCCTCCACACCCTCCACATCCACCGGGCACACCCCGCATGAGCACCGACTCCCTCGGCCGCGACCTCCTCGCCCGCCTGGGCCACGGCGCCCTGCGCAACGCCGTCCAGCGTCTGCCCACCACCGTCCTCGTCCTGGCAATCGCTCGGCTTCCTCGGTCTGCCGGAGCCGCCGCTGCCCGCTCCCTGCGCACCGTTCCGTAGGATCCCCTGGTGATGTCCCGTTCTCTCTTCACCTCGCGCCGCCGCACCGCCGTCGTGCTCACGGTGACAGCCGCTGTCGTCGCGTTCGGGTCCTGGGCGCTCTGGCCGGTCCAGGATTCGGCGTGCGTCGTGTACTCCGGGTCCTACGTCCCCGCGAACGCCTCGCAGGCCGAAATCGACGCCGCCGTACGGGAGTCGTACGACAAGGCCGTCGCCGCCGGCGCGTGCGGCCCCAAGCGGCCGCGCTTCTCCTCCTGGTAGCGGTGAGGCCCGTCCGGTCGTCACCGTGGGCCGGCGGGACGTCTCCTCGCCCGCCGTTCGGTCGGACGGCCCCGGTCAGTCCACCGGGAGGGCCCGGCGGGCGGCGACACGGTCCTGGGAGGCCAGGACCGTGTCCGCGTACCGGGCGGCCCAGGTGCCCATCGCGCGGATGGGCACCAGCAGGGCGAAGCCGGCCTCGGTGAGGGTGTAGTCGACGCGGGGCGGCGCTTCGGAGTACCGGCGTCGCTCCACCAGGCCGTTGTACTCCAGCCGTCGCAGGGCGTCGTTGAGCACCTTGGGGCCGATGCCGCCGATCCGGTCCAGCAGGGCGCGTGGGCGCATCGGACCGTTCTCGCCGAGGACGAACACCACGACGCTGTCCCACCGGTTCGCCAGCACTTCGAAGGCGACGCGGGCCCGGCAGTCCGCCGCGAACACGTCGCCCCCCAGCTCCTCGTGCTCTCCCATGCGTCCATCCTGCCCGGTCGACGCACACCATGTGGTGCGTATCGACTCCCCTAGCGTCCACGGCATGACGTCCCACGACACGAACACATCGGGGAGCAGGAGCATGCGCATCTGGATTCTCGGCACGGGATCCATGGCGACGGCCCTGGGCGGCGCCTGGGTACGGGCCGGGCACCAGGTCCTGGTCGGCGGCAGGGACACGCGGGCCGCGGCGGCGACAGCGGCCCGGATCGGAGCCACCGGACACGGCAGCCTCGCCGAGGCGGCGGCACACGGCGAGGCCGTCCTGATGGCACTGCCGGCGGACGCCGCGCCTCGGTCGGCCCAGGAACTCGCCCCGCTCCTGGCCGGACGGACGCTGCTGGACTGCACGGTACCCATGGCGCCCGGCCCGTACGGGCCCTCGCTGACCACCGCCGGAGGCACCGACTCCGTCGCCATCCGCATCGCCACCGCCGCACCGGACGCCCATGTCGCCAAGGTCTTCGGCATCTGCCACGAGAGCATCTGGACCCTCCCGCAGCCCTCGTTCGAAGGCGCGCCGCTCGCCGTGCCGTTCTGCGCCGACTCCGCTGCCGCGACCGACCTGACGACGCGGCTCATCACC
Source organism: Streptomyces roseofulvus (assembly GCF_039534915.1). Classification (NCBI taxonomy): domain Bacteria; kingdom Bacillati; phylum Actinomycetota; class Actinomycetes; order Kitasatosporales; family Streptomycetaceae; genus Streptomyces; species Streptomyces roseofulvus. Next base: position 1,092,887 of record NZ_BAAAWE010000001.1, read on the forward strand.
TCCATGGGCTGCACCCCCCTGCCCTGCGGCGGACTGTCCCGCGCCGCTCTGCTGGAGGCGACCGCGGTCCTCGCCATCGGCGTGTGGTGGTCCGGCGGCGAGGCACGCCATGCCTTCCCCGCTCCCGCGCTGGCCCCCGGCGCGGTCGACGACGAACCCTGAGCGCCCCCGGCCCCGTCGGTGCCCTGACGACAGAGGCCGGCCCCGAGGATCCGCGCCGACATCTCCGGCGCGTGGAGCGCCCAGCGTCTGCCCGCGGAACGCCGCGAGGGGGCACGCCGCAGACGCCGTGGAAGTCCCGTAGGCCCGGCCGGACGCGGCGGCGTGTCGGAAAGCACGCTGGGCGACGCCGAGTTGCACCGGCACATCCTGGTGCCAGGCAGCCGACGGAGACGCGGTGCGCGGCGGCGCGAGGGTGCGGACGCCGTCCGAGAAGCCGGCCGTGAAGTCCCTCCACGCTTGAGGGCCCGGGGCCAAGACCGCCGCCGACGAGGCAGGTGCCCTCGCGATCGCCGCCGGCGGTCACCCTCGGACCGGACTCGTCATCCCGCACCGCCGACAGCACGACCAGGGGCGCCGTCTCGGCCGTGCCGTGCTCGCGGCGGCGCGGTCTCGGACGAGATTCAGTCGAGGCAGAACTCGTTGCCCTCGGGGTCCTGCATCACGATGCAGGACTCGTTCTCTCCGTCGGCAAGCATCGTCCGCACATGCGTCGCGCCGAGCGCGACGAGCCGTGCGCATTCGGCCTCGAGCGTGGACAGGCGCTCGTCCCCCACGAGTCCGAGGCCGGCCCGGACGTCGATGTGCACGCGGTTCTTGACCACCTTGCCCTCGGGAACCCGCTGGAAGAGCACGCGGGGCCCGACGCCCGACGGATCGCTGCACCCGAAGTAGACGACCTTCTCCTCGGCCGGCAGCGAGCGGTCGTACTCCTCCCAGGTGGCGAAGCCCTCCGGGACCGGAGGCACGACGTACCCGAGGACCTCGCACCAGAACGCCGCGAGGCGCATGGGGTCCGCGCAGTCGATGGTCACCTGGATCTTCTTGATCGTTGACATCGGCGCACGATAGCAGGGCTCCTGTCCATCACCCCAGGTGGGAGGGAAAGCGGCGGGCTACGGGGCGAGTTCGTAGTCGACCCAGACGCGGTGGGTGCCGTCCGGGTCGACCGCGAGCCCGCCCGTCCCGGTGATCCCGGTCATCGCGCCCGTCCCACTGGCCGGCACGATGACGCCCGCTCGGCCGTGGAGCGTCCCTTCGAAGGACTCCCTCGCGACATACGTCCCGGTGCCGGTGGACTGGTCGGACGCCGCGGTGAACAAGGTGACGGAACGCCCGACGACCTCGCCCCCGTACCGCTTCTCCAGCGTGGCCACCCCGACGGGCAGCGCTGTCGGGGTGGTGGGACGGGAAGCGGCTCCGGAGTGAATGCGGCGACTTCGAACGTTCGGCACGACGGCCGACCGGCGACGGCCGAAACGTGTCAGGATCCTCGCATGGAGATCCGTCGTGTCACTGAGGTCGAGGCGGTCGACGCCGCTGGGCATCTCTTCGACACCACCCCAGGGCGGAAGGCCACGGAACGGTTTCTGACGGACGAGCGCCACCACCTCCTGATCGCCTACGTGGACGACGTCCCGGCGGGGATGGTCACCGGCGTCGAGATGACCCATCCGGACAAGGGCACCGAGATGTTCCTGTACGAGCTGGGCGTGGACGAGTCGTTCCGTGGGCGCGGCGTCGGCCGGGCGCTGGTGTCGGCGCTCGCGGACCTGTTCCGTGCGCGGGGCTGCTACGGCTTGTGGACGATCACGGACGAGGAGAACGCGGCGGCGCTGGCGACGTACCGCCGCGCCGGTGGCGCCCCGGAAGCGGGCCAGGTGGTCCTCACCTGGACATTCGATCGGCGGTAGACCGGCGCGGGAGGAGTACGCCGACTCCCCCCGCACGCGCGGCGGCTGGACGCGAGGACGTCCAGGCCCATTGTGGGAGCGCTCCCAGCCTGCAAGGATCACCCGGATGACGACGACCGCCTTCATCCGCCGCTACCGCCCCTCGGACCGCGCTCGACTCGCCGACATCTGCGTCAGGACGGCTCACGAAGGCGGAGACTCCTCGGGCCTCTACCCGGACCCCGAGCTGATGCCCGTGATCTTCGCCTACCCCTACGTGGAACTGGAACCGGACTTCGCCTTCGTCCTGGACGACGGCACGGGGCGGGCCGTCGGCTACGTTCTCGGGGCGCCGGACACCGCGGGATTCGCCGCCCGGTTCCGCGAGGAATGGCTCCCGAAGGTGGCGGAACGGTTCCCGGCCCCTGCCGGGGCGCCGACCACGCCCGCCGAGTCGATGGCGGTCCTGCTGCACACCCCGGAGCGCATGGTCCTCAGCGAACTGTCCGGATATCCCGCGCACCTGCACATCGACCTGCTGCCGCCCTGGCAGGGCAAGGGGTACGGCCGCGCGCTCATGCACACCCTCCTCGCGGCGCTGCATGAGCGCGGGGTGGCCGCCGTGCACCTGTGCATGGTGCGGACGAACACCCCGGCCCGGGCCTTCTACGACCGCCTGGGATTCACGCAACTCGACGTACCCGACCCCGGCCCCGTCTGGTACCTGGGCCGCCCGACGACCCAGGCGCCGACGGGCTCCTGAGGTCGCACGCCCCCGGGCGGCGATGAGGGTCGGGCCGGGGCGTCTTCCTCCAGCCGCTCCCGCCCCGGGCCGAAGAGACCGGCGGTGTCGGACGAGGGGGTGACCATGTACCGGTACTCCGGGATGGTCAACGGCAGCGTGCAGAACGCGTACGAGACCCACTACCAGGGTTCCGGCATGACGCTCAGCATCCCCTGCTGACAGCCGCGGGCGGCGGGCCGACACCGACCACACGGGCCCTCCGTCGCGCCGGCGACGCTTCCCGTGCCGCCGTTCCTGCCGACCTCCAGCGAGGACCCTGCACGACCGGGTGCCGGGCCCTCGCTGGTTCAGCCAGAGATGGCCCCCCACCCTGCACAGCCCAGACCCACGGCAGGCTGAGCCTGTCCCTCTGATGTGGTGACAACCACGGTCTGGACCACACCGTTCCAGAGCCTGCGCTCCGTGTCGCATGAATGACGCGGGGGCAAAGAGGCGCGGCAAGGCCGGAGTGCTGAGGACCGGGTCGCCACCAGGAGAGCGGCGCGGGACAGTCCGCCGCAAGGCAGAGGGTTGCAGCCATCGACATGCGATGAGTTCCGCCGTCAGGCCGGTCGCGGCGGAATGTCGGCGCAGAACGGCACGGCGCAGGGTTGCGCCTTCGAACGCGGACCACGGCAGGGTCCGGCGGGGGAAGGAGCATGCGCGAGCCCCTTGGAAACCAGCGAGGTTCAGCACGTTCGCGGGATGTGGCGCAGCGCACATCCGGGACCTGTCAGGATGCACGATGGCGTCTTGTCAGGGGGGTGTCACCGGCGCGGAAGCCGGTGCTTCACCCAGGAGGCAGAGATGACCGACGGGCACCACATCGTCGTTCTCGGCGCCGGCTACACGGGCATGTTCACCGCGATCCGGCTGGCGCACCGCACTCGTCGCACCGCGGGTGTGCGTATCACCCTGGTGAACCCGTCGGGCCGGTTCGTCGAGCGGCTGCGGATGCATCAGATCGCCGCGGGCCAGGAGCTGGCCGTTCACAAGATCGCGGACCTGCTCGACGGCACCGGTGTCACGTTCGTCCAGGGTGCGGCCACGGCCCTCGACCCCGAGGCCCGGCGGATCACGGTCGACGGTTCGACGACCCTCGGGTACGACACGCTCGTGTACGCCCTGGGCAGCGCCACCGGCACCAGCCGGGTCCCCGGCGCCGAGGCCCACGCGTTCACCCTCGACAGCCCGGAGGTCGCCGGCCGGTTCGCCGCGAGAGTCGCCGAGGTCGCCGCGGCCGGCGGCACGGTCACCGTCTGCGGCGCCGGCCTGACCGGAATCGAAGCGGCCGCGGAGCTGGCCGAGGCCCACCCGGGGTTGCGCGTGACCTTGATCGGGACGGAGGAGCCCGGCGCCATGATGGGCGACAAGGCCCGGGGCTACCTCCACCGCGCGCTGAACCGCCTCGGTGTGACCCGCGAGACCGGCGTCCGGGTCGCGGAGGTTCTGCCCGAGGCCGTCGAGCTCGCCGACGGGCGGCTCCTGCGCTCCGACGCCTGTCTGTGGACCGCCGGTGTCACGGTCTCGGCGCTGGCCGCCGAGGCGGGCATCGCCACCGACCCCCACGGCCTGATCCTCACCGACGCCACCCTGCGCTCGGTCTCCCACCCGGAGATCCACGCCGTCGGCGACGCCGCCGCCATCCGCATGGACTTCGGACAGCTGCACGGCTCCTGCCAGAGCGGGCTTCCCACCGCCCAGTACACCGCCGACACCATCGCGCGCCTGGTGCGCGGCAAGACCGTCCAACCGTTCCGCTTCGGCTACTTCCACCAGCCGATCAGTCTGGGCCGCAAGGACGCGGTCATCCAGTTCACCCGGGCCGACTTCACCCCGGTCCGCATGCGGCTCACCGGCCGCAGCGCCGTCTGGTACAAGAAGATCGTCAGCGGCAGCCCGCTGATGACCTACCGCTATAGCAAGCGGATGAACCTCACCACCCTGGTCTCCAAGGGCGGCCGCGCCACCACGAATTCCTCGGCCTGACCGGTCGCGCCGACTCTCCCGACCCGGCCGACAGGGCGCCGACCCCACCGCTCGCGCAGGTCTACGCGGACCCCCCGGGCACCTGGAAGTCCAGGCAGGACCTCGGCCTGGCGGCCACCGAGCCCGTCAAGCGGGGAAGCCCTCGTCTCGCGGCGCTCCGGACCGGCATCGGCGCGGCCCCGCTCGCCGTGACCCAGTGGCTGTCCTGCCCAGTCCCTCGCCACACGCCCCGACCGCACACTCGACAAGGAACCGCCATGAGAATCCTGCTCGCCGGCGCCACGGGCGCGATCGGGCAGCCGCTGGTCTCCGCCCTGCAGCAGTCCGGCCACCAGGTGGTGGCTCTCACCCGACGCGTCGGCGCGGTCGTCCCCGGCGCCCACGTGGTGCAGGCCGACGTGCTGCACCGCGACCGACTGCTACGCGCCGTGGACGGGCTCTCCATCGACGTGGTGATCCACGAGCTGACGGCGCTCGGCAAGCTCCCTGTGAAGCACGCCGACTTGGAGTTGACCAACAGGCTGCGCACGACAGGGACGGCGCACCTGTTGGAGGCGGCCCGGACCACGGGCGCCGGCCGCTTCATCACCCAGTCGATGGTCCCCGGCTACGGCTACACGGATCACGGCCCGCGGCCGCTCACCGAGAATGACGCCTTCGGCCGGTCCCGCGGCGACAAGACCGACCCGGCGGTGGCAGCCCTGTACGACACGGAGCAGCGCGTCTTCCAAGCCACCGGCATCGACGGCATCGCTCTTCGCTACGGCGCCTTCTACGGCCTGAGCGCCTCCCAGGGCTTCGTCACCGCGCTCAGGGCAGGCAAGCTCCCCGTCCCGCGAGGAGGCGGCGGCACCATGGCGTGGATTCACCTGGCCGACGCCGCGGCGGCGACCGTGGCCGCGATCGCCAACGCCACTGCAGGGCAGGCGTACAACATCGTCGACGACTGTCCCGCGACGTGGGGAGAGATGTTTCGTGCGCACGCCCAAGCAGCCGGCACCCCACCCCCGCGCGCACTGCCCGGCTGGCTGATCCGCCTGACAGCCCCGTACTTCGCCAGCCTCATGATCGACACATCCCTGCGGATCAGCAACGCCAAGGCGAAGGCCGAACTCGGCTGGAACCCGTACCACCCGGGCTATCACGACGGCCTGGCACACGACTTCGCAGCGGTTCCGTGAGACACCGCAGCCCCGGATCCGCAGGGAAGACAGAGCCCGGCTCGGAGGAACGGTCAGCCCGCCGGCTCGCGTGCCGTCCCGCCCGCCCCCGCGCCCTCCCCCGTGAGAACGCAGGGGTCGGTCGAACCCCAGTTGTCATGGCACCGACGGGTCGGGAGCTGCCCCGATCCTTGAGCCGCAGGAGGGCGCCCTGTGCGCCGTCCCGCCGTCATTCGCGCAGAGTTTCCAGGTCCAGGCGATGCCGAGGCCGGCGGAGACCAGCGAGGTTTGCGCGGCTGCGGGGTGACGCGTGTCCGGATCAGCCGCGTGGTCCCTCAGGCAGCAGACGAGGCGGTGAGAACCCGGGCCTGACGCTGCCCCGCGCCCTACTTCGTGGGATCGAGCGGGACGATGCCGGTGACCTCGTGCAGATCGGGGGACCACTGACAGGACGGTGACCGGCTCACCTTCGCGAGCGGCTTCCATGCGATGGACGGCGGGCCTCCCGGAGCCGGTTTCCCATGGCAGCGGCGGTGGGCGGGCTTGTCTGCTGCCAGGTGGGGGCGGCCGCGTTCAGGAGGTGCTGAACAGCCCGGGAGCTGTTGGCGAGGCTGAGGCGGCGGCCGCGCTGGGGCCACCAGTCCAGGACGGCCAGGAGCGCGGAGTCGCAGAAGGTGACCCGGGCGGTGTCCAGGACGAGGCCGGTGTAGCCGTGATCCGCTGCCGAGGCCAGCAGGGTTCGCAGCGGGCCGGAGCTGTAGTGGTCGATCTCCCCGGTGAGGTGGACAACCAGGGTGGAGCCGAGGGTGGTGCAGGAGGCGACGACTATGTCGCCGGGCGCGGCACACGCGCCCGAGTCGTGCACAACAGAAGGAGCGGGGGTGCCGAGAGGAACGGTCAGTATCGGAGCTGTGCTTGCGGTACTCACGCCTTCTCCAACGCCGCCCGGTCAGCTCCAGGAACGGCACCCGACTCCTCTTCACCCCATGTGACCAGCAACGATCCCCGAAAAGAGGGAAAGTCTTCCGTCGGTACGCGGAACCGCTTGCCAAGCGCTCTATGGGCAGGACGACTGCACCCGGGCCCGGCCTGATCCAGGTGCCTCGCGCCGGCGGGCAGCGCCCGTCGGGACCAGCCACGGGCCTCGTCCAGGCGATACCCGTGCAGTCTGGGCTCAGGCTGACGCCGCCGATCAAGCTCGACTGCATCTTCGTGAGCCCGGCCTCCAAGGACACCTTCGGCGATTCCGCCGCATGCACCGAGGGCATGTCCGACCACCGTCCGTCTCCTGCACGGTGAGGCAACCTGGGTCAGTCGACGAACTCCGGTCGCTCCGATGGCTGGCGCGTGGAGCAGCGTCGGCGGGAGAGACCTTCCTCGATCGCTGTGGCCGGAATGGCCTTTCTCGTCCTGAACAGTTGCAGGTCAGGATCGCGTGGATGGCTTGGACGATGGTGCCGATGCGGCGGGTGGAGCGTCGGGCCCCGCGGAGGATCCGCCAGGACTTCAGCTGCGCGAAGGCCCGTTCCTCGGGAGCTCCGTCTTCCCGGAAAAGGACCCCAAGAAGGTTCTCGATCTGACGGGTGAGGCATGGGCCAGGCCGGGCTCCCCTCCGCGGGTGCCGGCGTGGGGTGCTCGCCGCACGGCGAGCACCCCACGCCCTTTTCCCCTCAAGCGATCCCGTAGAACTTTACGCCCGTGACGGGATTAACAAATTCCTTGGTGGACGTTCCGAAATTCGCTACCGTTTCCGGATGGCGCAATTTCACCTCGCCGGTAAATTCAGCCAGAACACTCTCAGCCCTCCTCAGATGCAGACGAACATCTTCCGGGCTGCACTCCAGGAAAAGGCGACGCCAGCTTTCGGCGAACTCGCCAACCGGGGCTGGCCATGCCGCCGAGCCGGGGATCGGATCCATGTCCAGCCAGCGGGAGATCTCGTCCCTTGCGAAATCAACCCTCAGATCCGCGGCAGACATCACTCCATGTCGAGCCATAGCCAGACGCATAGCCTCCGCAAGAGCTGTGGACAGGAACTCACTGTTCCCATCGTCGTAGCCCCAGCTGGCTACCCCTCCTGCGCGCATCAGGCAGTCATCGAAGGGATCACGTCGGCCGTTCTCATTGCGATACTGGTTGACAAATTCCTGCACACCGCTGCTCAATCAACTCTCCCTCGGCACCCGCACCGCTCCGTTACCACCAGACCCGAATGCTAAGCCTCTACGCCGAACTCACCCTGGAACGATCAGGTGGAATCCGAGCGCAGTCCCAGGGCGCTGTGCTGAATCACGCCAGCCGGGGCAACAGCAGAGCGTGATCTTCGACGGGCCAGCTCCACCAGCCTCGACGCGCCGCGCCACCGGTGCCCGAGTACCGGAGCACCTCGCCCGTCGTCGTGCGGGCCAGCAGGTCCACCTTGCCGTCGGAGTCGATGTCGCCGATCGACAGCAGTCGGTCGTAGACGTTCCACCCGCCGCCGATCCGCGTGCGGCTGGCGAACGGCGCCTTGTAGTCGCCCGTGCCTTTGTAGAGCCACAGGACGCCGGTCTTGTCGCGGGCGACGATGTCGGCCCTGCTGTCGCCGGTCAGGTCGCGCTGTCCCGCGAGCTGGTCGTACGCGTTCCACCCGCCGCCGACCCGCGTGCGGGTGGTGAGGCTGCCGCCCGGATAGCCCAGGTAGCTCCACAGCACGCCGGCCGTGTCGCGGCCGATCAGGTCGGCCCCCTTCGCCCCGCCGAGGTGGCCGGGCGACAGGACCTCGGGGTAGATGTTCCAGCCCTTGCCGACGGTCTTCGCCGACAGCCAGGAGCCGCCGACGACACCGTCGAAGTCCAGCCGACCGTTCTTGACGAGCACCCCCCTGAGGCCGGCCCGTCGTCGTTCGACATTCATCGGGATCCCGCCCCTGCTCGTCCCGTTCCGCCTCTCCGACCTCGACGGCCCCCAGGGTTGCCCCTCGACGGGCACTTTCCCGGACGCGTGCGCAACCCCCTGCGCGGAGCACGTGTCGGTTGACCGACGCGGCCTGGGGGTGTTCCGTGAACACCCGTCCGACCCGTCGCGAGGCGAACGGATACAATGCGCGGGACAGCGGCCCGGTCGGGGAGGCAAGCGTGACCGACACCAGCGACACCCGTCCCACCGAGGGTGAAGCGCCCCTGCGGCGGCAGAGCCGGCTGCAGCGCCTGATGCGTTACGTCCCCCTGATCGCCCCGGTCCTCCTGTTCGCCGTGCCCTGCTGGGTGCTCCTGTACGGCGGCCAGAACTGGCCGCTGCCCGCCACCCTGCTCGGCACCGCCCTGTTCGTCCTCGGTCTCGTCGGGATGCCGTTCGCGATGGCGCGCGGCCACGGACGGCGTCAGCAGGACCGGGCGGCGATCGTCGGCGACACCCTGCTGGGCGCGAGCTGGATCCTGTTCACCTGGTCCGTCCTGCTCGGCGTCCTCCTACGGCTCGTCCTGACCGTGGCCGGCGTCGGAGAGAGCCAGGACCGGGCCCGGATCGTCGCCTGGGCCGTCCTCGGCGTCACCGCCGTCCTGCTCGCCTGGGGGTACGCCGAGGCCCGCCGCGTTCCCCGCGTACGCCGACTCGACGTGCGGCTCCCGCGGCTGGGTCCCGGCCTCGACGGCTTCCGCGTCGCCCTCGTCACCGACACCCACTACGGCCCCCTGGACCGCGCCCGCTGGTCGGCACGGGTGTGCGAGACGGTGAACACCCTGGAGGCCGACCTGGTCTGCCACACCGGTGACATCGCGGACGGCACAGCCGAACGCCGCCGCGCCCAGGCCGCACCGCTCGGCACCGTGCGGGCGACCCGGGCCCGTGTGTACGTCACCGGCAACCACGAGTACTACAGCGAGGCCCAGGGCTGGGTCGACCTGATGGACGAGCTGGGCTGGCAGCCGCTCCGCAACCGCCATCTGCTGTTGGAAAACGGAGGCGACATCCTCGTGGTCGCCGGCGTGGACGACGTCACCGCCGAGTCCTCCGGGCTCGCGGGCCACCGCGCCCACCTCGCCGGAGCCCTCCAGGGCGCCGATCCCGACCTGCCCGTGCTGCTCCTGGCCCACCAGCCCAAGTTCGTCGACCAGGCAGCGGCCGCCGGCATCGACCTCCAACTCTCCGGCCACACCCACGGCGGCCAGATCTGGCCCTTCCACCACCTGGTCCGCATCGACCAGCCCGCCGTCGCCGGCCTGAGCCACCACGGCGCCCGCACCCTCCTCTACACCAGCCGCGGCACCGGCTTCTGGGGCCCACCCTTCCGCGTCTTCGCCCCCAGCGAGATCACCCTGCTCATCCTCCGCTCCCCGCAGCACTGAACCGACCGATACGTTCCGCCGGACCGGAGCGGGCCGAAGGCTCCGCTGGCAGGGTCAGTCCAGCGATGACGGCGTCGCGGTCGCGGTCGATGCCCGCGGTCCCGAGGCGCCGCAGGAGACCTACCGACAGAGGATCAGTCACCTGCGGCCGCGCCGCACCGGTGCGCGACCGCGCCCCCAAGCGGATAATTGCGCCATCATGCACAGGTGCAAAGCGCACCCAGTCCAACCCACCCCTGACGGTTGATCAGGAAAGTCGGCAACAGGTCGGCGTCAGTACCGCCCGAGACCGCTCCCGAACGCCATGAACCGCCGAGATCAACAATTGATCTCACTCGCTCTCACCTGCAAAAAGCCTGCTCAGTCACCTACCTGCCAGCCTCACCAGGAGGTATCCATGAGGATGCTGATCAACGTGCCCGAGACCGTCGTCGCCGATGCCCTGCGGGGGCTGGCCGCCGCGCATCCCGAGTTGACCGTGGACGTGGAGCGGCGGGTGGTGGTGCGGAGGGACGCGCCGGTGGCGGGGAAGGTCGCGCTGGTGTCGGGGGGCGGGTCGGGGCACGAGCCGCTGCATGCCGGGTTCGTGGGGCCGGGGATGCTGGACGGGGCCTGTCCCGGGGAGGTGTTCACGTCGCCCGTGCCGGATCAGATGGTGCGGGCCGCGGCCGCCGTGGACAGCGGTGCGGGGGTGCTGTTCGTGGTGAAGAACTACACCGGGGACGTGCTGAACTTCGAGATGGCCGCCGAACTCGCCGAGGACGAGGGCATCCAGGTGGCCAAGGTGCTCGTCGACGACGACGTCGCGGTGACCGACAGCCTGTACACGGCGGGGCGGCGCGGTACCGGGGCCACGCTCTTCGTGGAGAAGCTGGCCGGGGCGGCGGCGGAGGAGGGCGCGCCGCTGGAGCGGGTGGAGGCGCTGGCCCGGCGGGTGGTCGCGCGGTCGCGGTCGTTCGGGGTCGCTCTGAGCGCGTGCAGCACGCCGGCGAAGGGCGGTCCGACCTTCGACCTGCCGCCGGGGGAACTGGAGTTGGGCGTCGGTATCCACGGCGAGCCGGGGCGGGAGCGGCGCGGCATGATGACCGCGCGGGAGATCGCCGAGGTCGCCGTGGACGCCGTCCTGGACGACCTGCGGCCGTCGGATCCGGTACTGCTGCTGGTGAACGGGATGGGCGGGACGCCGCTGCTGGAGCTGTACGGGTTCAACGCCGAGGTGCGGCGGGTGCTGGACGCGCGGCGGGTGCCGGTGGCGCGGACGCTGGTCGGGAACTACGTGACCTCCCTCGACATGGCGGGCTGCTCGGTGACGCTGTGCGCCGCGGACGAGGAGCTGCTGCGGCTCTGGGACGCGCCGGTGGCGACGGCCGCGCTGCGCTGGGGCCGGTGAGCGGGCGATGACGGAGACGTACGGGGCCGACGCGGCGGTGCGGTGGATGGCGGCGGTCGCGGCCGCGGTGGAGCGGGAGGCCGGGCGGCTCACCGAGCTGGACGCGGCGATCGGCGACGCGGACCACGGGGCCAATCTGAAGCGCGGATTCGCCGCCGTGGCCGCGACGCTGGCGGAGGAGCCGCCCGCCACGCCGGGCGCGGTCCTGGTGACCGCCGGGCGGGAGCTGATCTCCACGGTGGGCGGGGCCTCCGGGCCGCTGTACGGGACGCTGCTGCGGCGGGCGGGCAAGGCGCTCGGCGACGCCGGGGAGGTCACCCGGGACGAGCTCGCGGACGCGCTGGAGGCCGGGGTCGCCGCGGTCGGGCAGCTCGGCGGGGCCGTGCCGGGCGACAAGACGATGCTGGACGCGCTGACGCCGGCCGTCGCGGGCCTGCGCGAGTCGTTCGCGGCGGCGGCGCGTGCCGCCGAGGAGGGCGCGCTGGCGACCGTCCCGCTGCGGGCGCGCAAGGGCCGGGCCAGTTATCTCGGTGAACGGTCGGTCGGGCACCAGGATCCGGGGGCGACGTCCTCGGCGCTGCTGTTCGCGGCGCTGGCGGAGGTGACGGCCGGATGAGCGGGGACAGGGTGGGGATCGTGCTGGTGTCGCACAGCGCGGCCGTCGCGGCGGCGGTGGCGGAGCTGGCCCGGGGGCTGGCCGGCGGCGGGGACCTGGCGCCGGTCGCGGCGGCCGGCGGCGGCCCGGACGGTGGGCTCGGCACGAGCGCGGCGCTGATCGCCGCGGCGGCGCAGGACGTCGACGCGGGGGCCGGGGTGGCCGTCCTGGTCGACCTCGGCAGCGCGGTCCTCACGGTGAAGGCCCTCCTCGCCGAGGGTGACGAACTCCCGGAGGGCACGCGGCTCGTGGACGCCCCCTTCGTGGAGGGCGCGGTGGCCGCCCTGGTGACGGCGAGCGCGGGCGGCGATCTCGACGCCGTGGCGGCCGCGGCCTCGGAGGCGTACGCCTACCGCAAGGTCTGACGGCTGCCGACGGGGCGCCTCCGGCTGGGTTCCACGCCGCCGGGGGCGCCCCTCGTCGTCCGAGCAGCAGCAACGCACTTGGACACGTCCACGCTAGTGCGGGGGTCTGACAACGGGGTCCGGCGACGGGCCCGGCGACGGGAGCCGACGACCGGTTCGACGACGGGACCGCGGGGACTCCGCAGCGCACGTGACCGACCCCGCATTGTGATGAAGCAGGTCAACACACTAATGTCGCAGCGCCTTGGTGTTCGGGAAACCGGTGCAGTACCGGTGCGGCCCTCGCCACTGTGATCGGGAGGTCCGGCTCCATCCCTCCGGGGAAGCCACTGCGCCGCCGCGGGAGACCGTCGTGGGGTGGGAAGGCGGAGTCGGGCGTCACTACCGTCAGCCAGGAGACCGGCCAGGGCGCGTTGTCCATCCACGAGGTGCTGGAGAGGGTCTCCCGATCATGCATATCGCCGAGGGGTATCTGCCCCCCGTCCACGCGGCCGCCTGGGGCGTCGCATCGGCTCCGTTCGTCGTCCACGGCGTCCGCGCGCTCACCCGCGAGGTGCGCGCCAACCCCGAGTCCACACTGCTGCTCGGCGCCTCCGGCGCCTTCACGTTCGTCCTGTCCGCTCTCAAACTGCCGTCGGTGACGGGGAGTTGCTCCCATCCGACGGGCACGGGGCTCGGCGCCATCCTGTTCCGGCCGCCCATCATGGCGGTGCTCGGCACCATCACCCTGCTCTTCCAGGCGCTGCTGCTCGCCCACGGCGGGCTGACCACGCTGGGGGCGAACGCGTTCTCGATGGCGATCGTCGGGCCGTGGGCGGGGTACGGCACGTACCTGCTGTTCCGGCGGTTCGGGGCGCCGCTGATGGTGGGCGTGTTTTTCGGCGCGTTCGTCGCCGACCTGTCGACGTACTGCGTGACCAGCGTCCAGCTGGCCGTGGCGTTCCCCGACCCGGGCAGCGGCGTGGCGGGGTCCCTCGCCAAGTTCGGCGGGATCTTCGCGGTGACGCAGCTACCGCTCGCCGTCAGCGAGGGGCTGCTGACCGTCCTGGTGATGCGGCTGCTCACGCAGTCCAGCAAGGGGGACCTGCTGCGGCTCGGCGTGCTCGCCCGGCCGGAGCCGAAGCGGCACGAGGAGGCGGCGGCGTGATGAGCCGGAACGCGAAGATCAACACCCTGCTGCTGGCGCTGGTGGCGGCCCTGGCGGTGCTGCCGCTGGCGCTCGGTCTCGGCGACCACAAGGAGGAGCCGTTCACCGGCGCCGACGGGGAGGCGGAGACGGCGATCACGGAGATCGAGCCGGACTACGAGCCCTGGTTCAGCCCGCTGTACGAGCCGCCGTCCGGCGAGATCGAGTCGGCGCTGTTCTCGCTGCAGGCGGCCCTGGGCGCCGGCGTACTCGCCTACTACTTCGGGCTGCGGCGCGGCCGGCGGCAGGGCGAGGAGCGGGCCGCGGCCCGTGCGGAGGGTGCGCCGTCCGCGCCGGACGCGGACACGGACGCGTAGCCGCCGATGCTGCCCATCGACGCGGCGGCGCACAGCAGTCGCTGGCGCCGCCGCCATCCCTCGGAGAAGGCCGCCCTCGGCTTCGGTCTGACCATCTGCGCGGTGTGCCTGCCGCCGTGGCCGGGCGCGCTCCTGGTCGCGGCGGCGACCCTCGCCGTGCTGCTCGGTCCGGCCGGTGTGCCGGGCCGGCAGCTGTGGCGGGCCTTCCGGGTCCCGCTGGGCTTCTGCGTCACGGGCGCCGTGCCGCTGCTGTTCGCGGTGGGCGGGCCGGGGGGCGCCGTGGCCTGGGCCCCGGACGGTCCGGTGCACGCCGGGGAGCTGCTGCTGCGGACGGCGTCGGCCTCGCTGGGGGTGCTGCTGTTCGCCTTCACCACGCCGGTGTCGGACGTGCTGCCGCGCCTGGTGCGGGCCGGGGTGCCGGCGCCGGTGGTGGACGTGGCCCTGGTGATGTACCGGATCGTCTTCCTGCTCCTGGACGCTCAGGCGAAGGTGCGGCAGGCGCAGGCGGCGCGGCTCGGGGCGACGACCCGGGCGGCCGTCTGGCGGTCGCTCGCCGGGCTGGGCGCGACGTCGTTCGTGCGCGCCTTCGACCGTGCGCAGCGGCTGCAGAGCGGGCTCGCCGGGCGCGGTTACGACGGCACCCTGCGGGTCCTGCTGCCCGGGGCGCCCGTCTCCCGCCCCTTCCTCGCGGCGACGGGCGGTCTCCTGGCGGGGCTCGTCGCCCTCACCCTCGTACTGGAAAGGTTCCTGCCATGACGACCCCCACCCCGGTCGTGGAGTTGGTGCGCGCCGGTTTCGCGTACGAGGACGGGCCGGCGGTCCTCACGGACGTCGGGTTCGCGGTGACGGAAGGCCGGGCGGTCGCGCTGCTCGGACGCAACGGCGGCGGGAAGACGACGCTGCTGCGGCTGCTGAGCGGCGGGCTGCGCCCCGGGGCGGGAACGCTCCTCCTGGACGGCGAGGAGGTGGCGTACGACCGGAAGGGGCTGACCCGGCTGCGGACCTCGGTGCAGCTGGTGGTGCAGGACCCGGACGACCAGCTCTTCGCCGCCTCGGTGGCGCAGGACGTGTCGTTCGGGCCGATGAACCTGGGGCTGGCCGAGGAGGAGGTGCGGCTCCGGGTCGCGGAGGCGCTGGAGGCGCTGGACATCACGGCGCTCGCGGACCGGCCGACGCATCTGCTGTCCTACGGGCAGCGGAAGCGGGCGGCGATCGCGGGCGCGGTCGCGATGCGCCCCCGGGTCCTGGTCATGGACGAGCCGACGGCGGGGCTCGACCCGCACGGGCAGGAGCGGCTCCTGGAGACCCTGGAGCGGCTGCGGGCGGCGGGCACGACGGTGGTCATGGCCACGCACGACGTCGATCTGGCGCTGCGGTGGGCGGACGAGGCCGCCGTGCTCTCCCCCGCCGGGCTGCGCACCGGCCCGGCCGCCGAGCTGCTGGCCGACGACGCACTGCTCGACGCCGCCCGGCTGCGGCGCCCCTGGGCGGTCTCGGTCGGCCGGCTGCTGCGGGCGCAGGGACTGCTCCCGGAGGGCGTACCGGCGCCGCGGACGGCGGAGGACCTGGACCTCTTGCTGGACCGGGTGGGGTGAGCGGGTGAGGTGACCGGGCGGGCCGGGCGGTTCAGTCGTCGGCCGCGACCAGGAGGGTGAGCCGCCCGGCCCGGCGGTCCACGACGACGAGTTCGTGGAACTCGCCGTGGACGCTCGCCCAGTCGTGGTGCTCCTCCTCGCCGAGGCCGTTCAGGTGGTGGACGGCGTCCGCCTCCGTCAGGGCGTCGTACGCCTGGCGGCGCAGGGCCTCGGCGAGCGGGCCGGGGAGGGCGCCGTACTGCTCGGCCCAGGTCTCCGGGAGGCGGGTGGCCCGCTGCCGGCCGATCGGCTCGTACGCCTCGGGGGTGACGTGCCGGATCCCGTACTCGCCGTGGCGGGTGCCGTCGGGGTCCACCCCGCCGCCCGCGTAGTCGTCACGGAACTGCTCGTGCGCGATGAGGGCGGCGAGGAGGTCCCGGTCGCTGGCGTCCACGGCGGGGAGGCGGAACCGCTTCACGTCGAGCCGGCGATACGCGTGCGTGTGCGGCGCGGCGAGTCGAAGTGCCGGACGTTCACGAAGGCGCCGCCCTCGTGCGTGAGCGTCCCAACCATGGGCCCCAGCCTGGGCAAGCCGGGGAAGCCGTCTCTACCGAGTAGTAACCATCACACCCCGAACCTTCTGCAACTAGTTGCATAAGCAGGGGCGCGCCCCGTACAACAGGATCCGACGATCCCTGCGCGAGGAGGCGCCCCGTGACGGCCACGACCCCGTACCCGCATCTGCTCAGCCCGCTCGACCTCGGCTTCACCACTCTGCCCAACCGGGTGATCATGGGCTCGATGCACGTCGGCCTGGAGGAGACCGAGCACGGCTTCGAGCGGATGGCCGCCTTCTACGCGGAGCGGGCCCGCGGCGGCGTCGGCCTCATCGTCACCGGCGGCATCGCGCCCAACGAGGCCGGCCGGCCCTGGGACGGCGGGGCCAAGCTGACCACCGCCGAGGAGGCCGCCGAGCACCGGATGATCACCGACGCCGTGCACGCCGAGGGGGGCAGGATCGCGATGCAGATCCTGCACTTCGGGCGGTACGCCTACCACCCCGGCCTCGTCGCGCCCAGCGCCATCCAGGCGCCGATCAGCCCCTTCGTGCCGAACGAGCTGACCGACGCCGAGGTCGAGCAGACCGTCGAGGACTACGCCCGGTGCGCCGAGCTCGCCAAGGAGGCCGGCTACGACGGCGTCGAGGTGATGGGCTCCGAGGGCTACCTCATCAACGAGTTCATCGCCGCCGCCACCAACCACCGCACCGACCGCTGGGGCGGCCCCTACGAGAACCGGGTCCGCTTCCCGCTGGAGATCGTCCGCCGGATCCGCGAGCGCGTCGGCCCCGACTTCATCGTCGTCTACCGGCTCTCCATGCTGGACCTCGTCCCCGGCGGCTCCACCCTGGAGGAGGTCGTCCGGCTCGCCAAGGAGATCGAGGCCGCGGGCGCGACCATCATCAACACCGGCATCGGCTGGCACGAGGCCCGCATCCCCACCATCGCCACCTCCGTGCCGCGCGGCGCCTACACCTGGGTGACGAAGAAGCTGATGGGCGCGGTGAGCGTTCCCCTCGTCACCTCGAACCGCATAAACACCCCCGAGGTCGCCGAGGAGATCCTTGCCGACGGGCGTGCCGACCTCGTCTCGCTGGCCCGGCCCTTCCTCGCCGACCCGGCCTTCGTGAACAAGGCGTCCGCCGGCCGCGCCGAGACCATCAACACCTGCATCGGCTGCAACCAGGCGTGCCTCGACCACACCTTCAGCCTCAAGATCACCTCCTGTCTGGTCAACCCGCGCGCCTGCCACGAGACCGAGCTGGTCCTCTCCCCCACCCGGCTCGCCAAGCGGATCGCCGTCGTCGGCGCCGGGCCGGCCGGCCTCTCCTGCGCCGTGTCGGCCGCCGAACGCGGCCACTCCGTCACCCTCTTCGACGCCGCCGCCGAGATCGGCGGCCAGCTGAACGTCGCCAAGCGGGTCCCCGGCAAGGAGGAGTTCGACGAGACCCTGCGCTACTTCCGCGTGCAGCTCGCCGAGCACGGCGTCGACGTCCGCCTCGGCACCCACGTCACCGCCGCCGACCTCGACGGCTACGACGAGGTGGTCGTCGCCACCGGCGTCACCCCGCGCAGCCCCGGCATCGAGGGCCAGGACCACCCGAGCGTCGTCAGCTACCTCGACGTGCTCCGCGACGGCGCGCCGGTCGGCGAGCGGGTCGCGATCATCGGCGCCGGCGGCATCGGCTTCGACGTCGCCGAGTTCCTCACCGACGGCGGCGAGGGCGCGAGCCAGGACCCCGAGACGTACTTCCGCCAGTGGGGCGTCGACACCTCCTACGAGAACCGGGGCGGTCTGCGCGCGCCCGAGCGGAACGCGCCGCCCCGCCAGGTGCACCTGCTCCAGCGCAAGACCACCAAGGTCGGCGCCGGGCTCGGCAAGACCACCGGCTGGATCCACCGCACCGAGCTCAAGCACCGCGGTGTCGCCATGGTCGCGGGCGTGAGCTACGACCGGATCGACGACGAGGGCCTGCACCTCACCGTCGACGGCGAGCGGCAGCTGCTCCCGGTGGACACCGTCGTCCTCTGCTCCGGCCAGGAGCCCCAGCGGAGCCTGTACGAGGAGCTGGTCGCCGCCGGCCGCACGGCGCACCTCATCGGCGGGGCGGACGTCGCCGCCGAACTGGACGCCAAGCGGGCCATCGACCAGGGCACCCGGCTGGCCGCCACGCTCTGACCCGCCGACCCCGCCCGAACGGCGCGCGGCCCGAACCTAGGATGCGAGCATGTCCCTCCCGCACGCGATCCTCACCGCGCTGCTCGAGAAGCCGTCCTCCGGCCTCGAACTGACGCGCCGCTTCGACAAGTCGATCGGCTACTTCTGGTCGGCCACGCACCAGCAGATCTACCGGGAGCTGGGGCGTCTGGAGGAGGCGGGGCAGATCCGCGCCCTGCCCACCCCGGTGCCGGTGCGCGGGCAGCGCAAGGAGTACGAAGTGCTCCCCGCCGGTCGGGAGTTCCTGCGGGAGTGGGTCGGCGCGGCCGAGGACCCGAAGCCGCTGCGGTCCGCGCTGCTGCTGCGGATGCGGGCCGCGGCCGTGGTCGGCTCGGCCGGTCTGCGCGCCGAGCTGGAGCGGCATCTCGCCCTGCACCGGGCCCAGCTCGACGAGTACCGCCTCATCGAGCAGCGGGACTTCCCGGCCGAGCGGCGCGCCACCGAGCCCGACCGGCTGCGCCACCTCGTGCTGCGCGGCGGCATCGACCTGGAGCGGTTCTGGGTGGAGTGGCTGACGGCCGCGCTGGAGGAACTGGGGCCGGAGGACTGACGGGACGGCCCGCCGCCGCACTCCTGCGCGCCCGTTCGCGCCCTTCCGCCCCCGGCGCGCGCCGGTGCGCCTTCCCCTCCGGCGTGGATACTGGTCGGTACTTTCATGGTCCACGAGGGAAAGGTCGGGCATGGCCGACGAGTTGGGGCGCCGCGGGACACGTCACGCGGTGGTCATCGGGGGAAGTCTCGCCGGGCTCCTGGCGGCGCGGGTCCTCGCGGAGCACGCGGAGCGGGTCACGGTCGTCGAGCGCGACCGGCTGCCGGAGGGGCCGGACGCCCGGCCCGGAGTGCCGCAGGGGCGGCATCTGCACGTGCTCGTCGCGGGCGGCCAGCAGGCCCTCGACGAGCTGCTGCCCGGCTTCGTGGACGAGCTGCGGGAGCTGGGCGCCCCCAGGGTCGGCATGCCCTCGGACATGGTGCAGTGGCAGGCCGGCCAGTGGTTCACACGACTGCCCGCCTCGGCGCACTTCTACAGCGGCCCGCGGCCCCAGCTGGAGTGGCTGGTGCGGCAGCGGGTGCTCGCCGATCCGCGGATCGAACTCGTCGAGGGCACCGAGACGGTGGGCCTGACCGGCACCGCCGCGCGGGTGACCGGCGTGCGGCTGCGGGAGCGCGGGGCGGGCGCCGGGCGGGAGCCCCGCACCCTCGCCGCCGATCTGGTGGTGGACGCCTCCGGGCGGTCGACGAAGGCGGCGGACTGGCTGGCCGCGATCGGCGCGGAGGCGCCGCACGAGGAGACCCTGGACACCGGACTGGCGTACGGCTCGCGGGTGTACCGGGCGACGGAGGCGGTGCCGGCCACGGACGCCCTCGGCTACTACATCGTGCCGGGTCCGCAGCAGCCGTACGGCGGGGTGATCGTCCCGCTCGGGGACGGGCTCCACATGGTCACCATGTCGGGGCTGCGGGGCGACGAACCGCCCACCGACGAGGGGGCCTTCGAGGAGTACGCGAAGCGGCTGCCGCATCCGGTGATCAGCGAGTGGCTGGCGGGCGCGGAGCCGGCCGGGCCGGTGCACGGCTTCCGGCAGACCGCCAACATCCGCCGCCGGTACGACCGTCCGGGCCGCCGCCCGGCCGGCTTCCTGGCCACCGGCGACGCGCTGTGCGCGTTCAACCCCATCTACGGGCAGGGCATGGCGGTCGCGGCGCTGGCCGCGGTCGCGCTGCGCCGGGCCCTGGCCGACACGCGGCGGACGCCGACCACGCGGCGGGTGCAGCGGGCGCTGCTCGACGCGTCCCGGCAGGCGTGGGACATCTCGGCCGGCGCGGACAAGAAGATGCCGGGCGCGTCGGGCGACGCGGCCCGCGCCAAGCCGGCGGACCGGGTGACCGGCTGGTACCTGGCCCGGGTGCAGGAGCGCGCGGCGGGCGACGCCGTGGTCGGGGTGCCGTTCCGCTCGGTGCTGACCCTGACGGCGCCGCTCACCAGCCTGTTCGCGCCGGCCGTGCTGCGGGCGGCGCTGTTCTCGCCGGTCCCGGAGACCCCGGCGGGGCCGCCGCTGCGGGCCGGGGACTGACGGCGGGCGACGGCGGCTCCGGGTCAGACGCCCGGGGCCGCCGTGACCATGCCGGCGGCGATGCCGGCGCCGAGGCTCGCGTAGTCGTCGGCGTTCTGCCCGGCGTAGGCGAGGGCGAAGTCGGCGACCGCGCGGTCGAAGACGTCGGAGGAGCCGAGGTAGGCGGCGATGGCGATGCGGTCGCCGGAGCGGGCGTGGGCGCGGGCCAGGGCGCGGCCGCAGAGCGCGGCGTACTCCCGCAGCGTCGAGGGGGTCATCGTCTCGACCTCGGCCGATCCCTTCATGTCGCGCAACTGGCGCCAGTAGAAGTGGCGTTGCTCGGGCCCGGTCATCCAGCCGAGGAAGATGTCGCTGGCGGCCTGGGTGAGGCGCTGGCCGCAGACGACCCGCTGGCCCTGGTGGGGGTAGGCGGTGGGGGGCAGATACGCCTCCAGGACCGAGCGGCCGGCCTCCTTGACCTGGAGGATGAGCGGGTCGGCGCCGTCGCGGCCTTCGAGGAGGACGACGAAGCAGCGGGTGCCGACGCTGCCGACGCCGACGACCTTGCGGGCGGCGTCGCGGAAGGTGTAGCGGTCGAGGAGGAGGCGGCGGTCGTCGGAGAGCGAGCTGCGGTAGTCGCCGAAGATCTTGCCGAGGGTGATCCGGTCCAGGTCGGGGACGCGCTCCAGGAGCGGCGGGTCGTCGGCGATGCGGCGGCCGCCTTCGCCGTCCGGGACGGTGAGCTTCTCCAGGGCCTGGAGGCTGGTGCGGCGGCGGGCCTTGGCGAGGTTGCGGGTGAGCCGCTCGCGTTCGCGGGGGCGGGCGAGCGCGGTGAGCTCGTCGGCGTCGATCCGCTCGTACCAGACGGCGAGTTCGCCGAGGCCGGCGAGGCGGCGCATGGTGGTGCGGTACGACGCGGCGGCGACGAGCGCCGCGCGGCGCGCCTTGGCTCGGGAGCTGCCGTTCTGGAGGGCGGCGACGGTGACGCTGGCGGCGAGCCGTTTGACGTCCCACTCGAAGGGGCCGGGCAGGGTCTCGTCGAAGTCGTTGACGTCGAAGAGGAGCGTCCGTTCGGGTGAGGCGTAGACGCCGAAGTTGAGCAGATGGGCGTCGCCGCAGAGCTGCACGGTGAGTCCGGTGTTACGGGTGGCGGCGAGGTCGGCCGCCATGACGGCGGCGGCGCCGCGCAGGAACGCGAAGGGGGAGGCGGCCATCCGTCCGTACCGCACGGGGGCGAGGTCGGGCAGGCGGTCGGTGGCCTGCTGCTCCAGGACGGTGAGCGGGTCGGGGCGCTGGGAGCTCGGTATCCAGCGTCCGTGGGAGGAGCGCGGGACCCGCTTCCGGGCCGCGCGGCCGCGTCGGGCGTGCTCCGCGGGCGTCGTCATCCGGCCTCACCCCTGTTCCGCCACCGGCTGCCGCCGGTCCTGTCGCCTGGTCCCCATTACAGGGTGCGCCGCGGGTTTCGGCCACTCTGCACGGTCGCCCTAGCGAAATGGTTTAGACCAATGATAGGAATTGATCACCCATACGGCCCGCGCTGTCACGCTGAGCGAAGAAGGGGTTGATCATGGCCGTACCCGATGTCGTACCTGATGTCGCACTCGATGCCGTATCCGACGCCGAACCCTCCGGAGGGGAGGTCCCCCGCTATCTGCGGGTCGCCGCCGCCCTGCGGGACGACCTCGTGCGCCGTGCGCCGGCCCCCGGCGGCCGGCTCCCCTCGGAGCGCTCCCTGGCGCAGCGGTACCACGTGAACCGGCAGACCGTCCGCAGCGCGCTCCAACTGCTGCGCGAGGAGCGGCTGGTGGTCACCGATCGGCGCGGCACCTTCGCCGCGGACGGACAGGCGGGCGGCCAACTCCCGCCCCCAGGCCCCCCGGTGGCGCCGCCCGCGGCACGGCCGGTCTTCCCGGGCGGGTCGCGCGCGGCGGAGGCGCTGGTGCGGGCCTCGCTCGGCTGGGAGCCGCCGCCGGCGCCGCTGGCCCCGCGGCTGCACCTCGCGCCGGGCGAGCCGACGCTGGTCCACCGGCACCGGGTGCTGGCCCCGCACGGCCGGGAGCTCCAGCGCGCGGTGTCCTGGTTCTCCCGGCCCGCGCTCGACGAGATCCCGCAGCTGGCCCGCTACCGGCGGACCCGCTCCCGCGTCAACCAGCCGGACCTGCGGCTCCTCTACCACTGGATGCACCAGGCGGGGCTGCGGGCCACCCACCGGGAGTCGGTCCGGGTCCCGGCCGGCGCCGCGGGGTCGGCGGCCGGCGGCGCCGCCCGGCTGAGCGTCCACCGGGTGGTGAGCGACCAGCACGGGCACGTCCTGGAGGTGACGGACATCGACTTCTCTGCCCAGGAGGCGGCCTGGACGTACGAGTACAGCCTCTGACCGGCCGGGCCGCCCGGGGTCAGACCAGCCCGTCCGCGATCTCCGCCTCCTCGCGGGCGCTGCCGCCGTACGCGGTCGGCGTGCCGTACGAGCGGCGGGCGGCGTACCACCAGACCGTCGCCAGGAGCAGGACGGCGGCGAGGGCGATCACCGCGTAGTTCATGGTGTCGACGGTCACCGGACTCTTCTGGGGCAGGCAGAAGAGGACGGTCACCACCGCGACCCAGACGACCGCGGTCCAGCCGATCGGCCGGCTCCAGCGGCCGAGGCTCCACGGGCCGGGCGTGAAGGCGCGCCCGGCCCGCAGCCGCAGCAGGATGGGGATGGCGTAGGCGGGCGTGATGCCGATGACGTTGATGGCGGTGACGGCGCCGTAGGCGGTCGCCGAGTACAGCGAGGGCAGGGCGAGCACGGCGGCGGCGCCGACGGACAGCCAGACGGCGGGCACGGGGGTCCGGGTGCGGCGGCTGACCTTCCGCCAGGTCGCGGACGCGGGGAGGGCGTTGTCGCGGCTGAAGGCGAAGACCATCCGGCTTGCGGCGGCCACCTCGGCGTTGCCGCAGAAGAGCTGGGCGACGATGACGACGAGGAGCAGGGCGGTGGCGCCGCCGGTGCCGAGCGCGTCGAGGAAGATCTGGGCGGGCGGCACGCCGGTCGCGCTGCCGACGGTGCCCGCGTAGTCCTGGATGGCGAAGGTGAGCCCGGCGAGCAGGGCGAAGCCGGCGATCCAGGAGACCCAGATGGCGCGGACGATGCCCTTGGCCGCCGTGACGGAGGCGTTGGCGGTCTCCTCGGAGAGGTGGGCGGAGGCGTCGTAGCCGGAGAAGGTGTACTGGGCGAGGAGCAGCCCGATCGCGGCGACGTAGAAGGGGTTCGCCCAGCCGGTGTCGTTGACGAACTCGGTGAAGACGAAGGAGGCCGACTGGTGGCGGTCGGGCACGATCGCGAGCGCGCCGACGATCACGGCGACGCCGGCCAGGTGCCACCAGACGCTGATCGAGTTGAGCACGCTGACCAGGCGGACGCCGAAGAGGTTGAGGCCGGCGTGGAGCAGCAGGATCGCGAGGAAGATCAGGAAGGTGGAGCCGGGGGTGGGGACGAAGCCCCACTGGAGGTTGAGGAAGGCGCCGGTGAAGAGGGCCGCGCCGTAGTCGATGCCGGCGATGGCGCCGAGCAGGCCGAGCAGGTTGAGCCAGCCGGTGTACCAGCCCCAGCGGCGGCCGCCGAGCCGGTCGGCCATGTAGTAGAGCGCCCCGGAGGTGGGGTAGGCGCTGGTGACCTCGGCGAGGGCGAGGCCGACGCAGAGGACGAAGAGGCCGACGCCCACCCAGCCCCAGAGCATCACGGCGGGCCCTCCGGTGCCGAGCCCGAAGCCGTACAGGGTCATGCAGCCGGAGAGGACGGAGATGACCGAGAAGCTGATGGCGAAGTTGCCGAAGCCGCCCATCCGGCGGGCGAGCACCGGCTGGTAGCCCAGCTCGCGCAGCCGGGCCTCCTCGTCCGGTAAGGCGGCCGCGGGTGGCGTGGGTGGCGCGTCCACAGGGGTGGTGCGGGGCATCAGGGGACCTCCGGGCGGGGGACGGGGGGAAGGAACGGAGCGGTACGGGGACGGCGCTCAGCCGCCGAGGCAGCGGGCGCGGGCGCGCAGGAAGACCTCCTCGGCGAGGGCGCGGTCGTCCGGACGCGGGGTGCGGTGGGCCCAGGGCGCGGGCGTGTAGTACGGGCCGAGGGCCTCGAAGACGCGCGCCGCGTCGGTGAAGCACAGGGCGCCGAAGAGGGCGTGCGCCAGATGGTTGAGGTCCAGCTGGGACGCCTCCGGCACGGCGCAGAAGAGGAACCAGGCGTCCATGGCCCGGCGCGCCTCGCGCACCGCGTCCTCGGCGACCCAGTGCAGGTCGAGGGCGTGCTCGTGGCCCCGGTCGCGCCGGTAGCGCTCGACCCGCACGTAGAGCGGCAGGGCGTGCAGGGCGGAGCCGCGGGGCGCCGAGGAGGCCGCCCACTGGGCGTAGTTGACGGCCTCGGCGAGCGGACCCTCGCGGCGGGCGCAGACGAACTGGAGCATGCGGTGGTACGCCTCGCGGTTGTACGGGTCGCGCTTCTCGGCCTCGGCGAGCAGCCCCCAGGGGCCGGGCGGGAGCATCGGCGCGGGCGGCGGGACGCGGTGTTCGGCGACGTGCCGGCGGGCGTCGAGCGCGGCGAGGGCGAGGAAGCCGATCCAGGGCACCGGGTCGGCGGGGGCGCGGTCGGCGGCCTCCCGGCAGGCGGTCCACGCCTCCTGCCAGAGCAGGCGGGTGTGGGCGTGGCCGGCGCGGTGGGCGCGGACGGCGCGCTCGACGGCGACCCGGCCGTGCATCACGGCGGCGGTGGGGCTGGTGGGCTCCTCGGCGCGCCAGGCGCGGACGACGTCGGTGCCGGCGGCGACGGTGGCGAGGATCTGGGTGCGGCGGGTCCAGCCGTCCCAGCGGCCGGCGCCGGCGGTCTCGGCTGCCTCGGCCGTGTCGTCGAGAAGTCGCGCCATCTCGCCCCAGCGGCCGGTGCGCAGGTCCTGGAGTGCGTGCCGCAGGGCGTGGTCGTGGCCCGCGGGATGGAAGACGGGCCGGAATGCGTGGGCGGGCATCAGCGGGCGGGGCGGCCGGGCGGCACGGGCCTGGCGGTGGGCGTGGTCATCGGTCCTCGGTCGGGCGCGGTCGGTCGGCGAGCGGCGCCCGCGGTCGGTCGGCGAGCGGCGCTCACTATAGGCGCGACCGAAGGTGACCGTCCGCATCTCCCTTGTGACCGTAACTATTCGGCCACTGTCGCTATGTGAACCATCGTCAGGTTTCTGTCAGCCACCTGACAGGTTCTCCGGACGGCACTTGACGGACGGCGGCGCGCCCGCGAGCCTGACCCCTTTCCGTGACCGGGCGATCACCCGGGGCGGTGGACACCAGGACGGGAGCAGGTACATGACGGGCGGTCCGGTACTCGCCGTCGACCAGGGCACCTCCGGCACCAAGGCGCTCGTCCTGTGCCCCCGGCGCGGGGTGCTGGGCAGCGGCACGGCGCCGGTCACGCCCCGCCCGCTGCCGGGCGGGCGGGTCGAGGTGGACCCCGGCGAGCTGTACGGTTCCGTGGTCGCGGCCGGCCGCGCGGCCCTCGCCGACGCGGGCGTCCCGGTGGTCGCCGTGGGCCTCGCCAACCAGGGCGAGACGGTCCTGGCCTGGGACCCGGCCACCGGCGAGCCGCTCACGGACGCGCTGGTCTGGCAGGACCGCAGGGCGGCCGGGATCTGCGCCGAACTCGCCTCGCACGCGGCGGTGTTGACGAAGCTGACGGGCCTGCCCGTGGACCCGTACTTCGCCGCCCCGAAGATGGCCTGGATCCGTCGCCACGCGACCGGCGCCGGGGTGGTGACCACGAGCGACGCCTGGCTGGTGCACCGGCTGACGGGCGCCTTCGTCACCGACGCGGCCACCGCGGGCCGTACCGGACTCCTCGACCCCGCCTCCGTCGCCTGGTCCGCGCCCGCCCTCGACCTCTACGGGCTCGGCGGCGAACGGCTGCCGCGGATCGTCGACTGCGACGAACCGGTCGGCACCACCACGGCGTTCGGGCCCCGGCTGCCCGTCACCGGGCTCGTCGTGGACCAGCAGGCCGCCCTTCTCGCGCAGAGCGCCACCGCGCCGGCCGCCGCCAAGTGCACCTACGGCACGGGGGCGTTCCTGCTCGCCCGCACCGGCCCGCTCCCCCGCCGGACCACGACCGGCCTCGTCGGCTGCGTGGCCTGGCGGCTGCGGGGCCGTACCGAGCACTGCCTCGACGGGCAGGTGTACACGGTCGCGTCCGCCGTGCGCTGGCTCACCGGCCTCGGGGTCATCGGCGGGGCCCGCGACCTCGACGCCGTCGGCGGCTCGGTCCCCGACACCGGCGGCGTCGCCTTCGTCCCCGCGCTCGCGGGCCTCGCCGCCCCCTGGTGGCGCGGCGAGGCCCGCGGCACCCTCACCGGGCTCGGCCTCGACACCGGTCGCGGGCACGTGGTGCGCGCCCTGGTCGAGGGCATCGCCGCGCAGGTGGTCGAACTCGCCGGGGCCGCCGCCACCGACCGGGGCGCACCCCTGGAGTCGCTGCGCGCCGACGGCGGCCTGACCCGGTCCGCGCTCCTGATGCAGACCCAGGCGGACCTGCTCCAGCTGCCCGTGGAGGTCGCCGCGCTGCCGGACGCGACGGCGCTCGGCGTCGGCGCGATGGCCCGCCTCGGCCACGACCCGGCGCTCGCCGTGCCGGAGGCCGTACCGCCCTGGAAGCCGTCCGCCGTCTACGAGCCCGCGATCTCGGCGGACGAGGCGGCCGAACGCCTGGGCCGCTTCCGGGCGGAGGTCGGGGCCCTGCTCGACCGGCCCTCCACGGCCGACGGGGGGTCGGTGTGACCCCGGTCCGCAGGGCCAGGACCACCGCCGGCGCACCCGGGCACCGCCCGGGCGGCGCGAGGGCCGGGCGGGGCGGGCCGCTGCCCGGCGGCGGCGCGGTCGGCCGGCGGGGACCGCTGCCCGGTGGGGCGGACGCGGTGTACGACGTCGTGGTCGTGGGGGCCGGGGTGGTGGGATGCGCGATCGCCCGAGCGCTCGCCCGGTACCCGCTGCGGGTGGCGCTCGTCGAGGCGGCGGACGACGTCGGCGAGGGCACCTCCAAGGCCAACACGGCGATCCTGCACACCGGTTTCGACGCCGCTCCCGGCACCCTGGAGGCGGGGCTCGTCCGCGCGGGCCACCGGCTCCTCTCCGGCTACGCCGCCGAGGCCGGCATCCCCGTCGAACCGGTCGGCGCGCTCCTCGTCGCCTGGGACGAGGAACAGCACGCCGCGCTGCCGAAGCTCGCCGCCAAGGCGGCCCGCAACGGCCACCACGCCACCCGGATCATCGACGCCGCCGAACTCCGCCGCCGCGAGCCCCACCTGGGCCCCGGCGCGCTCGCCGCGCTCGCCGTGCCGGGCGAGTCGCTGATCTGCCCCTGGACCACCACCCTCGCCTACGCCACCCAGGCGGTCCTCTCCGGTGTCGACCTCCACCTCGGCTGCCGGGTCACGGACGTCGTCACCGGCCCGGGAGCTCTCCACCGGCTGACGACGGCGCGCGGTCCCCTGTCCGCCCGCTTCCTGGTCAACGCCTGCGGACTGCACGCGGACCGGTTCGACGCGCTGCTCGGCGTACGGGACTTCACCGTCACCCCGCGCCGGGGCCAGCTGCTCGTCTACGACAAGGCCGCCCGCGACCTCGTGCGCCACATCCTGCTGCCCGTGCCCGGCCCGCTCGGCAAGGGCGTCCTCGTCGCGCCCACCGTGTACGGGAACGTGCTGCTCGGCCCGACCGCCGAGGACCTCGACGACCGCACGGCCACCGGCACCACCGCCGAAGGACTCGCCGGGCTGCGGGACCGGGGCGCCCGGATCGTGCCCGCGCTCGTGGCGGAGGAGGTGACGGCCGCGTACGCCGGACTGCGGGCCGCGACCGGTCGGGAGGACTACAGGTGCGTCGCTCGCCCGGCGCTGCGGTACGTCACCGTCGGCGGGATCCGCTCCACCGGCCTGTCCGCCTCCCTCGCCCTCGCCGAGCACGTCCTCGGACTGCTCTCCGAGTGCGGCCTGCGGACCGGCCCCGAAGGGCCCCTCGTCCCCGTGCGGATGCCCCGCATCGGCGAGGCGTTCCCCCGCCCCTACCGGGACGCCGCGGCCGTCGCCCGCGACCCCGCCTTCGGGACGGTCGTCTGCCACTGCGAGCACGTCACCCGGGGCGAGGTGCGGGACGCGCTCGCGTCGGTCGTCCCGCCGGCCGCTCTCGACGGGCTGCGCCGCCGCACCCGCGCGGGGGCCGGCCGCTGCCAGGGCACCCACTGCCGGCCCGCCCTGCGGGCCCTGTTCGAGGAGTACGGGAAGGGGGCCGGGGCCCGGTGAACCATCGGCCGGCGGAGGAACGGACCGCCCGCGCCGTCGACGTGCTGGTCGTCGGCGCGGGCCCGGCGGGGCTCGCCGCGGCGGCCCGCCTCGCGGCGGCGGGCGCCGGACGGGTCGAGGTGCTGGAGCGGGAGCCGGAGGCCGGCGGAGTGCCCCGCCACTGCGCCCGTACCGGTTTCGGCGCGGACGCGCGCGGGCGCGCGATGGACGGACCCGGGTACGCCCGGCGGGCGGTGCGCGCGGCGCTTCGGGCGGGTGCCGTCGTCCGGACCGGCGTGTCGGCCACCGGCTGGGCGGGCCCGCTGCGGCTGGAGACGACCGCGCCGACCGGCCTGGAGACGATCGGCGCGCGGGCGGTGGTCCTGGCGACGGGCGCCCGCGAACGGTCCCGGCCCGCCCGGCTGCTGCCCGGCACCCGCGCCCCGGGGGTGCTGACGACCGGTGAGCTCCAGCGGACGGTCGCCCTGTTCGGCGCGCGCCCGGAACGGATCGGGCGGCGGGCCGTCGTCGTCGGGGACGGCCCGGTGGCCGGACACGCCGTCCGGCTGCTGCGCCGCGCGGGCGTCACGGTCGCGGCGGTGCTGGCCGAGGGGGAGCGGGCGGCCGCCGGCGTCCGGGACGTGCCGGTGCTCACCGGGACGGCGGTGACGGAGCTGACCGGCCGGGGGCGCCTCGACGGGGTGGCGGTACGGGGCCGGGACGGGCGGACGCGGACCGTGCGGTGCGACACGCTCGTCCTCACCGGCGACTGGATCCCGGAGCACGAACTGGCCCGCGCGGGCGGCCTGCCGCTCGCGCCCGGCGGCCGGGGCCCGCTGGTGGACGCGGCGCTGCGGACCGGGGTGCCGGGGGTGTTCGCGGCGGGCGGCCTGGCGCACGCCGGCGCGCCCGCGGTCCGGGCCGCCGCCGCGGGCCGTGCCGTCGCGGACGCGGTCCTCGCCCACCTCGCCGGCGGAGCACCCGATCCGCAGCGGGACACGCCGGTCTGACGCGCCCTCGGCTCCGGGGCGGGCCCGGCCCGGTCAGACTGACGGCATGCCGGTCACACGCAGCGCGGGTCTGCTCGTCTTCCGACGGACGGGGGACGGCGGGATCGAGGTGCTCATCGGGCACATGGGCGGGCCGTTCTGGGCGCGCCGCGAGGAGGCCGCCTGGACGGTGCCCAAGGGCGAGTACGGGCCGGAGGAGGCCCCCGAGGACGCGGCCCGGCGCGAGTTCCGGGAGGAGCTGGGGCTGCCCGTCCCGGACGGCGACTGGCTCGCCCTCGGGGAGGTCCGGCAGAAGGGCGGAAAGACCGTCACCGTGTGGGCGGTGGAGGGCGACCTGGACCCGGCGGCCGTGGTTCCCGGCACCTTCACCATGGAGTGGCCGCCGCGGTCGGGCGTCCGGGCCGACTTCCCGGAGCTGGACCGGGTGGGCTGGTTCGCGCCGGAGGCCGCGGAACCGCTGCTCGTCGCGGGGCAGCGGGTGTTCCTGGAACGGCTTCTCACGCGGGTGCGCGGGCGGGCCTGAGGGGCATTGTCAGACCCGTGCGAGAGGGTGGGGTGCGTCAAGCCGTCGAGAGGGAGCCCGACATGACCACCACCATCTCCGCCACCGAGCGCGCCGCGGCCCAGGCGTATCTGCGCCTCCTCGAATCCACCCAGGCCGTGCTGACGGACCCGCGCCTGGCCCCGTACGCGGGGGTGATGCTGACGAACCCCATGGCGGAGGCCGACGAGGCGCTGCGCGCGGCGGGCCTGGTGGGGAACGAGGACCGGCTGCTTCGCCTCGTCTCCGCCCTGCGGGCGTCCCCCGGTTCGCCTCCCGGCGCGGCGGCCCCCACGGCGGACCGGGGCCGCCGCGCCTGAGCGGCCTAGGTCGTTTCTTTCGGATCAGGCCGGATCAGGGAGCGGCGTCTGGTGCGTGCGCTCGCAAGGCGGAGGAGGGAGCCAACGCGGAGCGTCGGCGACTGACGACAACGCCGCGAGGGTGCGTGCCAGACGCCGCGAGCCCGGCATGATCCGAAAGAGACGGCCTAGTGATCTGAGTCAGAGATTCGTCGGCAGTAGGCGGCGACCTTGTCGAGAATCTCGTCGGCGGTTTTCGTCCAGACGAAGGGCCTGGGGTGCTCGTTCCAGTCGGCGAGCCAGGCCCGGATGTCGCGTTCGAGGGCCTGGACGGAGCGGTGGACGCCGCGCTTGAGCTTCTTCTGCGTGAGTTCGGCGAACCACCGCTCGACCAGGTTCAGCCAGGACGCGCTGGTCGGCGTGAAATGCAGGTGGAACCGCGGATGGGCCAGCAGCCACTTCTTGATGTCGGGTGTCTTGTGCGTCGCGTAGTTGTCCAGGATCAGGTGAACCTGCAGATCAGCCGGGACTTCCTTGTCCAGCTTGGTCAGGAACTTCTTGAACTCCGCTGCCCGGTGGCGCCGGTGGAGGGAGCCGATGACCTTGCCGGTGGCTACTTCGAGCGCGGCGAACAGGGTCGTGGTGCCGGCCCGGACATAGTCGTGGCTGCGGCGTTCAGGAACACCAGGCACCATCGGCAGCACCGGCTGGGACCGGTCCAGGGCCTGGATCTGCGACTTCTCGTCCACGCAGAGCACCAGAGCCTTCTCCGGCGGATCGAGATACAGACCGACGACGTCGCGGACCTTGTCGATGAACAACGGATCGGTCGACAGCTTGAACGTCTGCGACCGGTGCGGCGCCAGCGCGAACGCCCGCCAGATCCGCGAGACCGTCGACTGGGACATGCCTGTCGCCGCGGCCATCGACCTCGTCGACCAGTGGGTCGCGTTCTTCGGGGTCTCCTCGAGCGTCTTGACGATCACCCGCTCGACGTCGGCATCGGTGATCTTCCTCGGGACGCCGGGCCTCGGGTCGTCGCACAAACCGTCCAAGCCGCGTTCGATGAACCGGCGCCGCCAGGTGCGGACCGTGTCCGGAGTGACCCGCAGCCGGCGGGACACCTCCATGATCGAGTGGCCTTCGGCGCACTCCAGCACGATCCGCGACCTCTGGGCCAGAGCCTGGGCCGTCGTCCGGCGACGCAACCAGCCTTCCAGCACCGCCCGCTGGGCGTCAGTGACCGACAACGGCGGAATCTTCGGACCAGGACGACTCATGCCCAACCAACGACGAATCTCCGACTCAGGTCACTAGCGGGCGGGGGCGCCGAGCCGGACGGGCAGGGCGCGGACACTGTTGCCGACGAAGCCCTTGTGCCGGGTCAGGGCGGCCTCGGGGACGGCCGGGGCGAGGTCGGGGAAGCGGGTGAAGAGGGCTTCGAGGGCGATCGCGGCCTCCATCCGGGCGAGCGGGGCGCCCAGGCAGTAGTGGGGGCCGTGGCCGAGGGACAGGTGCTTGGCCGTCCGGGTGAGGTCGAAGCGGTCGGCGTTCGGGCCGTGCGCGGCCGTGTCGCGGCCCGCCGGCGAGTAGCCGGCGAGGACGGGGGTGCCCCGGGGGATGAGGGTGCCGTCGACCGTCAGGTCCCGGGTGGGGTAGCGGAACGGGAAGTAGCTGACGGGGCTGTCCCAGCGGAGGGTCTCCTCGACGGCGTCCGCCCAGGTGGCCCGGCCCTCGGTGACGAGGGCGAGCTGGTCGCGGTGGGCGCAGAGGGCGCGCACGGCGTTGGTGACGAGGTTGAGGGTGGTCTCGTGGCCCGCGACGATCAGCAGCAGCAGGGTGCCGATCAGTTCCGGCTGGGTGAGCCGGTCGCCGCCCTCGTCGCGGGCGGCGATCAGGGCGCTCGTCAGGTCGTCGCCGGGGGCGGCCGCCTTGGCGGCGGCGATCGCGGCCAGCAGCTCGACCAGGTCGCGGTTGGCGGCGACGACCTGTGCCGGTTCGGTGTCGGTGGCGACGACGAGGCTGGACAGCCGGTGCAGCGGTTCCTGGTGGGCGGGGTCGACGCCGAGGAGTTCGCAGATGACGCCGAGCGGCAGCGGCAGGGCGTAGTGGCGGCGCAGGTCGGCGACGCCGTCGCCGGCCGCGGCGGCCCCGGCGAGGCCGTCGAGCAGGCCCGCCGTCACCGCTTCGACGCGCGGGCGCAGCTCCTCGACGCGGCGCGCGGTGAAGGCGCTGCTGACGAGGGCGCGCAGCCGCCGGTGGTCGGCGCCGTCGGCGGTCATCATGCCGGGCACGGTGGCGAAGGTGCGCAGCGGCCACCCCTCGGGTATGCGGCCCTCGGCGAGCGCGGTGAAGTGCTGCGGGCCCTTGGCGACGTCGGGGTGGGCGAGGAAGTCGCGGAGGGCGTCGTGGCCGAGGACGACCATGCCGTCGATGTCTCCGGGCAGCACCACCGGCGCCACGGCGCCCTGGGCGAGCAGCCGCGCGTTGGCGGCGTGCGGGCAGCCGCCGGCCGGGTCGAGCCGGTACGGTTCCGGCGCCGGGGCGCGGTCCGCGGCGGCTGCGGGGTGTGCGTCCATGTCCACTCCTGACGATGGGTGAGAGAGACCGCCGGACGGGCACCGGGACGGCCGCCCGCATCCTAGGCTCAACGCACACGTGTTCGTGCGCAGTTGCGGCCGCCGGGCGCGGCCGGGCCGCGGTCCGTCGCGGGCCCGCTCACCCGCCCGGCGGGGCGCGGTGGTGCCACGACCACCCGCCCGGCGGCACGACGCGCCGCCCGGCGTCGCGTTCGCTAGGCCGGGTGGCGCACTCCGCTCTGCGCGCTCCTCCCCTCCTTCCTACGGTGGCTGAATGATCGTCACGTCAGCTCTTCGCCATGCCGCCGCGGGCTCCGCCGCGATGCTGCTCGTGCTCTCCGCCCCTCTGGCCGCCGCCGCGACCCCGCTCCGCGCCCCGGTGTCCGCCCCCGCCCTCGGACCTGGCTCCCTCTCGGAACCGACCCCTCCCGCGCGGCGGTTCGTGGACACGGCCCGTCTCGACCGGTCCGGGACGCAGGTGCAGCCGCTGGCCGGCGCCCCGGCCGTGCCCTCGCTGTCGGCGCTGTCCTGGGTGGTGGCCGACGCCGGGACGGGCGAGGTGCTCGCCGCCCGTTCCGCGCACCGGAAGCTGCCGCCGGCCAGCACGCTCAAGGCCCTGTTCGCGCTGACGGCGCTGCCGCACCACGAGGCGGACGAGCGGCACACGGTGGCCGACGAGGAGCTGACGGGGATCGGCGAGGGCAGCAGCCTCGTCGGGGTCAAGGAGGGGTACACGTACCGGGTCTCCGACCTGTGGAACGGCGTCTTCCTCAGCTCGGGCAACGACGCCGTGCACGTCCTCGCGGCAATGAGCGGCGGCTGGGAGTCGATGGCCCGCCAGATGCAGGAGAAGGCCCGGTCGCTGGGGGCCCGTGACACCCACGTGGTCTCCCCCGACGGGTACGACGCGCCGGGCCAGGTCTCGTCCGCGTACGACCTGGCGGTCTTCGGCCGGGCGGGCGTCCTGGACCCGGAGTTCACCCGCTACTGCTCGACGGCGTACGCGGACTTCCCGGCGGGCTCGTGGTCGTACGGCATCGCCAACACCAACCGGCTCCTCACCGGCGCGGACGGCGTCGGCCGCTACCCGGGCATCATCGGCGTCAAGAACGGCTACACGAGCAACGCGGGCAACACGCTCGTCGCCGCCGCCCGCCGGGGCGACCGCACCCTCGTCGTGTCGGTGATGAACCCGCAGTCGGGCGGCGGCCTCGCCGTGTACGAGGAGGCCCGCGCCCTGCTCGACTGGGGCTTCGCGGCGGCGGGCAAGGTCCAGCCGGTCGGCTCGCTCCTGCCGCCGAAGTCGCCGGAGGCCGACCGGTCGGACACCCGCACCGTGTCCGCGCCCGGCCGGGCCGGCGCTCCCGCCGCCGCCCCGGGCACCACGGCCGAGCGCCCGGCCGCCGCCGCGGCAGCCCCCGGCCAGGGCCCGTCGGTGGCGCTCCCCCTGACCCTGGTCGCCTCCGCCTGCTCGGCCGCGGTGGCCCTCTGGGCCTGGCGCCGCCGGGTCCCGCGCCTCTGAGTCCGGTCAGGGCCCCGTCGGCGTACGGGAGCGACGGTGGGCGGCCACCCGTTCACGGGTGGCGCACCGCCGGGAGCAGTAGCGGCGTTCGGGTCCGCTGCCGTGGGCCACGAACACCCGCCCGCACGACGCGGACGCGCAGGTGCGCCCCGGCGGGGCCTGCCGCTCCCAGAGCAGGACGGTGAGCGCGAGACAGCCGGAGGCCAGGAACCACGGCGTCCAGGGGGCGTCGTCGGCGGTGTCCGCGTGCGGGTGCCAGGGCGCGGTGCCGCCGTGCGAGGTGAGCCGGAGGGGCCCGGTGTGGGCGGCGAGCAGGGTGTTGAGAAGGGCGGCGGCCTCGTCGGCGGAGCCCGCGGCGAACACCTCCCTGAGGTGGACGGCGGCGGCCCGCATCAGGGTGACGTCCTCGGCGCTCACGTCGACGGGGGCGGGTTCGCCGTGGGCGAGGAGCACGGCGGCGATCTCGTCGGGGTCTGCCGCCGGGTCGGCCAGCGCGTTGACGAGGGCGGCGGTGCGCATCGCCATGGCGACGGTGGAGTGCCGGGCGGACCGGTCGGGGAGGACGGGCATCGGCCGAATGTAACGCATATTGCGAGGTTTTGAGTTACCTCCGTAGCCTCGGGCGCCATGCGCAGCAGCCCGCGAAAGCCTCGCCGTCCCGCCGTCGCCGCCCATCTGGCGGGGGCGCTCGCCGCGCGGACCGGCGACGAGACGTCCGGCCCCGCGCTGACCCTCGCCGGGTTCGCCGTCGCCGGATCGACGTCCCGGGCCGGGACGCTCCTCGCCTGCGTCACGGTCGCGGCGGCGGTCGGCGGTCCGCTCCTGGGCACGCTCCTGGACCGGGCCCGGTGGCCGGGGCGACTCCTGACCGGCGCGCTCGTCCTGTACGCGGCGGGGCTCGGCGCCGTGCTCCTCGGGCTCGGCCGGCTGCCGTTCGGCGTGACGGCGCTGCTCGCGGTGGTGACGGGGCTGATGGGCCCGGCTCTGGCCGGCGGCTGGACGGCGCAGTTGCCCCGGCTCGCGCCCGCCGACCGGATGGCGCGGCTGCACGGTCTGGACGCGCTGACGTTCTCGCTCGCGGCGCTGGCCGGCCCGGCGCTCGCCGGAGGTGCGACGCTGCTGCTCGGGGCGCCTGCGGCGGTCGTCCTCGCGGCCGCCCTCGTCGCGGCGGCGGCGCCGGTCGCCTGGTGGCTGCCGCCTGCCGGACCGCCGCCGGACGGGGCGACGGGTGCGCGGGGCGTCGCGGCCGTGTTCCGGCGTCGACCGCTGCTGCGGGCCACGGTCACCTCGGTCGGCTGTGCCACCGCGCAGGGCATGGTCGCGGCCTGTCTGCCCACGCTGGGGGCGTGCGTTCTGGGCGGTGCCGGCCGGGGGGCGCTGCTGCTCTCCGTGGCGGCGGCCGCCGCGCTGGCGGCGACCGCGGTGCACGCCCGCCGGCCGGGCGCGGTGCCGCCGGAGCGGTTGCTGTGGGGTGGGGCGCTGGCGCAGGCGGGCGCGTGGGCGGCGGCCGCCGGGGCGGTGGGCGTCACGGGCGGCGCGGGCGGTGCGGCAGCTCTGGTGGCGGCGTTCACGGTGGCGGGAGCCGCCGAAGGCCCGCAGCTGACGGCTCTGTTCTCGGTCCGGCACGCGCAGACGCCGCGTCGCCTGCGCGGCCGGGTGTTCACCACCGGCGCCAGCCTGAAGATCACTGGGTTCGCGGTCGGCGCGGCAGTGGCGGGGGCCGTGGCGGCCGGGGCGCCGGCGCGGGCGCTGCTGCTCGCGGCGGTGGTCTGCGCGGGGGCGGTGCTGCCCTACGTCGGCCGGGAGGACGGCGTCACAGGGGTGCGCGGGGGGCCCGGGCGGCGACGTAGCGTTCGGCGGCGCGGAGGGCTTCGGGGGTGGAGCGGACGCCCATGAGCACGCACAGGGTGTAGGCGGTGTCCTCGAAGCGACGGCGGACGGAGGGGTCGCCGGGGGTGGCGCGGACGGTGCGTTCCTGGGCGCGGTAGTGCCGGAGGAGCCGTTCGACGGTGTTCCGGTCGGGCAGCAGCATGGGTTCCTCCGTGGCGGCCCCCCGTCTCGTGCGTCGCTCCATGGTGCTCAGCGCCGGACGCTCGCGCGACCCGGATGGTCACGTTGGGTCACCCGGAGCGGGCCGAGGTGCGGACGTCGCCCGGATGGCGGAGGGTCGAAGACATGAACGCGAGCACACGGCTGAGGGTGGTCGTCACGGGCGCCACCGGGAACGTGGGAACGAGCGTGGTGCGGGCCCTGGCGGCCGCGTCGGAGGTCGGTTCCGTCCTCGGAGTGGCCCGCCGGCTGCCGGGGCTCGATCTGCCGGGCGTCGAATGGGCCGCCGTCGACCTGTCCGAGGACGGCGACGAACCGCGGCTCGCCCAGTACGTGGCCGACGCCGACGCGGTCGTGCACCTGGCGTGGCGCTTCCAGCCGACGCACGACCCCGTGAAGACCTGGCGCACCAACGTGCTGGGCACCGTGCGGGTCTGCGACGCGGTCGCGGCGGCCCGGGTGCCCGCGCTGGTGTGCGCCTCCTCGGTGGGGGCGTACTCCCCCGGGCCCGAGAGCGGCGCGCCGGTCTCCGAGGCGTGGCCGACGCACGGCTGGCCGGGCGCCGCGTACAGCCGGGAGAAGGCGTACGTGGAGCGGGTCCTCGACACCTTCGAACGCGATCATCCGCAGACCCGGGTGGTGCGGATGCGGCCGGCGTTCCTCTTCAAGGAGGAGGCGGCGAGCGAGCAGCGCCGGATCTTCGCGGGCCGGTTCCTGCCCGGGCAGCTGGTCCGGCCCGATCTGCTGCCGGTGCTGCCGGAGCCGGCGGGCCTGCGTTTCCAGGTGCTCCACACCGACGACGCCGCCGACGCGTACGCGCGGGCGGTGCTGCGGGACGTGCGGGGCGCGTTCAACCTGGCGGCGGAGCCGGTTGTCGACGCGGCGCTGCTCGGCGAGCTGTTCAAGGCCCGGCCGGTGCGGGTCCCGGCGGGCGCGGTGCGGGGCGCGCTCGCGGCGGCCTGGCGTCTGCGGATCGCCCCCGCCTCTCCCGGCCTCTTCGACCTCCTGCGGCACATCCCGGTGATGGCGACCGACCGGGCGCGCGAGGAGCTGGACTGGCGGCCCGAGGCGACCTCGGTGGAGGCACTGGAGGCGTTCCTGCGCGGTGTGCGCTCCGGCGCGGGCGGCGACACGGCTCCCCTGGCCGGGCGTCGCGTCGCCTGAGTCCCGTCGTGCCGGGGCCCGCGGTCAGCCGCCGGTGCCGGTGCCGCCCCAGTCGACGATCCGGATCGCCGCGCCGGCCGCCTCCCGCCCCCGGCAGTGCGCGCGGTGGCGGCGCAGGACCGCGTCGACGTCGAGGTGGCGGGCGAACGCGGGGTGGGCGGCGAGCCGTTGGGCATAGGCCCAGAGCGTCCGGTGGCCGGCGACGCGGTCCAGGGCGGCGGCGTCCAGGTGCCAGCGGTGGACGGTGTCGAGCCGCAGCAGGGCGCCCCACACGTGCACGTCGGCGAGGGTCGGGTCGGAGCCGAGGAGGTACGGCCGGCCGGTGAGCCGCGCGTCGAGGGCCGCGAGCGCCTCGAAGAGCGTCCCGAGGGCCTCCTCGGCCTCCCGCCGTGCGCCCTCGTCCGGGTGGAGGCCGAGTTCGCCGGCGCGCTGCGCCGCCCGGTGGACTCCGTCCTCGCAGAGCGCGGCGAGGCCGTCGATCTCCGCGCGGTGCTCCTCCGGCAGCAGGTCGGGCCCGTCGCCCCGGAAGCGGAGGGCGAGGTCGCGCAGGATGTGGGGGACGTGGTTGCTGACGATCCGGCCGGTCCAGGCGTCGCCGAGGACGGGCGCGGTGGCGGGTCCGGTGTACAGGTGGGCGCCGGCCTCGTAGAGGGGGCGGAGGGCCGTGTACGAGCCGTCGGCGGCGTCGGGGAGTTCGGGGAGGAGGCGCAGCGGCAGGGTGGCGTCGAGGCCGAGGAGTCCGTGGGTGACGGCGAGGCTCAGACAGCCGGGGTCGGCCGGGGCGAGGTGGAGCCGGTAGCGGTGCGGCACGGCGTAGTGGCCGCTGTCGGCGGACCGGCCGATCCGGCCGCGGAAGGCGGGCGCGGCGGAGGCGGGCAGCAGCGCGGAGGGGACGACGACGGACATGGTGCTCCCAGGGTTGCTCGGTGCCGGGTCCGCGCGGGCTCCGTCGGGACGCGGCGGAACGCCCGCGCGGCGGCGGCTGAGTGACGGGAAGACGGTGACCGGGAAGGCCGCGACGGAGGCGGCGGGGCGCGGTCAGGCCGCGCTGCACACCCGCAGCAGGTCGATGTGGCGGCGCGAGGTGAGCGGCAGGGAGCGCGGCAGGGGGCGGGCCTGCCGGCCGTCGAGCCCGTCGCCGTGTCGCATGCCGTTCCCTACCTGTCCGCTCGGATTGCCTGCCCCGAGTGTCCGGCGCCCGCCGGACGCCGTCAAGGGCACGGACCGGACGTTCCCCCAGCACCGCGCCCGGGCCCGGCGACCGGCCGGCAGGACGGGTGCGGTACGCGGAAGCGTCCCGCACCCGCACCGGCGGGGCCCGGCGGGCCGGACGACCCACGGCGCCCCACCCCTGGCCCGGGACCGGCCCGGCGCGGCCGCCCCCACCCCCACCGCGCCGCGACCCCGGCCCGGCGGTCGGCCGGCTCGGCCGGGCGGTGCGCCGAAGCGCCCCGCACCCGGGCCCGGGGCGACCCGCGCGACCGGCGTCCGTCAGCCCTCGGAGCCGTACGGAATAATGCGCCGCATGCGCATTTCAGCCAGGGCCGACTACGCCGTGCGGGCCGCCCTCCAGCTCGCGGCCGCGGGCGACGCCGGGCCCTTGAAGGCCGAGGCGATCGCCGAGGGCCAGGGCATCTCGCACAAGTTCCTGGAGAGCATCCTCGGCGACATGCGCAAGGGCGGGCTGGTCGAGAGCCAGCGCGGCGGCCGGGGCGGCTACTGGCTGGCGCGGCCCGCCGAGACGATCTCGGTGGCGGACGTCATCCGCTGCGTGGACGGCCCGCTGGTGTCGGTGCGCGGGGAGCGCCCGCCGGACCTCTCGTACACGGGCCCCGCCGAGTCGCTGCTGACCCTGTGGATCGCGCTGCGGGCCGGCGTGCGCGACGTGCTGGGCGTCTCGCTCGCCGAGGTCGCCTCGGCCCGGCTGCCCGCCGAGATCGCCGCGCGCGCCGACGACCCGGAGGCGTGGACCAACCCCTGACGGGCCACCACCCGCCGCTCCCGCGGCGGCACCCCTCCCCCACCTGCGCCGACCTGACAGCGTCTCACCCGACGAAACGACCCCATCCGTATCGCGGACACCCCTTGGGGCCCGGGCCACCCCTCTGCCACTATCCCTACTGATCCAGTGGGATTACGGAGAGCGGGTGGGACGGTATGAGCGCGCAGCAGACGACGCCGAGGGACGACACGCTCTGGCGGCGGGTCGTCCGGGAAGTCGCCGACGACCTGGCCGTCGACGCGCACGCCCGCGACCGGGCCGGCCGGAGTCCGCGCGACGAGGTGGAACGGCTCCAGGAAGCCGGGCTCCCGGCCTTCCTCACGGCCGCCGACCCCCTCCTCGGCGGCGGCCACGGGGCCGACCTGCGCACCGCGTGTTCCGCCGTACGGGAGCTCTCCGCCGCCGACAGCTCGGTCGGCGAACTGCTGGCCCACCACTACGCCCTGTCCTGGACGAGCCGCTTCCTCACCGGCCCGTCGGGTCGGGGCGCCGGAACGTTCCCGCGCCTCGACGCGCGGACGGCGGCCGAGGGCTGGCTGCTCGCCGGCGCGGCCGAACCCCCGCAGGTCGGCGCGGGCCCGGGCCTCACCCTCACCCGCGCCGACCGGGGCGGCTGGCTCCTCGACGGGCGGCGCGCCTTCGACTCGGCCGTGACCGTCGCCGACCGGCTGGTGGTCACCGCCCGCCCCGCCGGCACCGCGGACCAGCTGGTCGTCCTGGTCGACCCGGCCCACCCCGGAGTGCGCGCCGAGGCGGCGGCGGACCGGGTCGGCCAGCGGCTGACCGGCGCCGGGACGGTCGTCTTCGACCACGTATCGGTGCCCCGCGCCCGGGTCCTCGGCACCCTGCCGGCCGACGAGCACGCCGTGGCGCCGTTCACCGCGCTCGCGCCGCTCGTGCTCCGGCTGCTGCTCGTGCACGTGGCGCTCGGCATCGCGGAGGGCGCGCTCGCCGAGGCCCGCGACGTGAACCGCGCGATCGCCCCGGAGCCGGGCGCGGCGCCCGCCGAGACCCTGCCGGACCAGGGGGACGACCCGTATCTGCTGCTCTCCTACGGGGAGCTGGCGACCGCCGCGCACACCGCCGCCGCCGTCGCCGAGCGGGCCACCGACGCCCTCGCCCGCGGTCTGCGCTCCGGCTGGACGCTCGGCGTCGAGGACCGCGCCGACCTCGCGGTGCTGGTGGCCGCCGCAGAGACCGTCACCGGCCGGGCGGCCGTCCAGCTGACCACCCGCATCCTGGAACTGGTCGAGGGCGCCCCGCCGGCCGGGGTCGGCGGGCCCGGCTTCGACCGCTTCTGGCGCAACGCCCGCGCGCTCACCGCCCGTACCCGCCCGTCGCACCGCCTCCGCGACATCGGCGACCACTACCTCAACGGCACCCACGCGCGGCTGGCGCGGAGCGCCTGATCCGGGGCCGCCCGGTCAGCCGGCCCGGGTCAGCGCGACCATCTCCTCACCGTCCAGGTCCCACTGACGGAGCACCACCCGGGCCTCCTCGCCGCCGATCTCCCACCGCTCGAACCGGCATTCCCGGAAGTCCGTCACGACGCTCTCGCCCCATCCCTCGGCCGCCGCGAGCGTCCACGTGCCACGCGCCGTGCAGGTCTCGACCGCCTCGCCGGGAAGCGGAGCGAAGCCCGGCGGGTCCATGAGGCCGTCGGCGGTCGCCGTGCCGTCGGCGGCCAGCTCCAGCGTGCCGCCGCGCCCGTCGGTCCAGGTGCCGACCAGCCCCTCGCGGGTGACCGCGGGCGGGCGGTACTCCTCCAGGACGCCGGTGCCGAGGGCGAGGCCGCCGAGGAGCGCCGTGCCGACGACGGCGAGCGTGCCCCAGAGCGCGATGCCGCGCAGCAGCCACCGCCGGGACGACCGGGCCACCAGCGCGGCCGGCACGATGCCGGCGGTGAGCGCCGGCCAGGCCGCGAGGGCGGCGGGCACGGACCGGAGGACGTACAGCCCCGCCATCAGGGAGCCGCCCGCCGCGATCACCACCGCGGCCGCCACCACCCACCACCACGCCTCGCTCCCGCCGGCGAACCGCCGCCCGAGGGAACCGGCCAGCACGAGCGTCGGCACCACCAGGACGAGCGCCGCCGCCCCGCCGAAGATCGCGGCGAACGGCGTCAGCAGGGGCAGGAAGGACAGCTCGAAGGCGTAGCCCCGCGATTCCCGGGTCGCCTCGAACGCCGTGAGCACCACCGCGACGAGCGTCAGCTCCAGCATGAGCATGCCCGTCGCCACCATCAGGATCCGGCCGAACGAAGGAGGACCGGTCCGCGTCGTCGTCATGACGATCACCCCCGGGAGCATCCTGCCACGCCGTCTTGAACGCGTTCAACACGGGTCCCCGGGGCGGACGGACCGGCATGTCGGGACCTCCGGCCCTCATCCGGGACGGCCGTTGGCCCCAAGCTGGGAGTGAGCAGGGATCCGGCCGTCCGGCCGGGCCCGTCAGGCCACGAGCAGGGAGGACGTCAGATGAGTCGCGAGGCCCAGCAGACCGGAGCGGACGGCGGCGAGGCCCGGGAGCCCCGCGCGGGCCGGGAGATCGTCGCCGGGGTGGACGGTTCGCCGGAGAGCCTGGCCGCCGCCGACTGGGCCGCCCGGGAGGCGGAGCACCGGGGCGTCCCGCTGCGGCTGGCGCACGCCTGGCGGTGGGAACCGCTCGACCTGCCGCTCGTCCAGGACGAGGAGACGCAGCGGCACGCCGCCGAGGAGGTGGTCCGCGCGGCCGAGACGGAGATCGCCGGCCGGCACCCGACGCTGGAGATCACCGCCGAGGTGCTCACCGACACCCCGGTCGCGGCGCTCCTCGACACGATCGGCGAGGCCGAGATGCTGGTCATCGGCTCGCGCGGACACGGCGCGGTGGCCGGATTCCTGCTCGGCTCGTACGGCCAGCAGGTGATCGCCGCCGCGACCCGCCCGGTGGTCGCGGTCCGCGCCCGCGACGACCGGGCCGCCGAACCGCCCACCGGCGAGATCCTGGTGGGCCAGCAGGGCAGCCCCGAGGACAGCGAGGCCGTGCTGCGGTTCGCCTTCGAGACGGCCGCCGCCCGCGGGGCGGCGATCCGCGCGGTGCGCGCCTGGAGCCTGCCGCCGCTCTTCGCGTACAGCCCGGCGTCGCTGCGGCTCGCGGACGACGCCGGAGGTCTGGTGCCCTTCGAGGAGAAGGCGCTCCGCGACGCGCTGGCCCCGTGGCGCGAGCGGTACCCGTACGTGCCGGTGACCGAGCACGTCGAACTCGGCAGCGCCGGGCAGGTGCTGCTCACCACCTCGGGCAACGCGCAGCTCCTGGTGGTGGGCCGGCGGGCGAGGCGCGGGGCGCTGGGGCAGCGGATCGGGTCGGTGGCGCACGCGGCGCTGCACCTGGCGCCGTGCCCGGTGGCGGTGGTCCCGCAGGGCTGAGGAGGGACGGGTCATCCCGTCAAGCCGACGCGGCGGGTTGACGCACGGAGTTGACCCGCCGGGTTGACGGGGGGTGTCGGGGCGGCGGAGCGCGGAAAGCCTTGACCCCGTCGCCCCGGCGGCCCGTCCGGGCGCCGGACCCGACGGCGGCCCAGGCGAGAGAGCGGAGCCCCATGCGGTACGACGGTCCCGGCCCCCACCACGGTCCCGACCCCTCCGACCCCGACGGACGCGCCCGCGGCCGGGACGCCGCCGCGGCCGGCCGGCACCGTCGCGGCGGCCCGGTCCGCCGCCGGCCGCTCCCCCGGCCGGGGTTCTCCGCGGCCGTCCTCGCCGCGGGCACGACGGCGGCCGCCGTGACGATCCTCCTCGGCCTGTACGCGGCCACCCCGCCCTCCGCTCCCGTCCCCCGCGCGGCCACGCCCCCGTCCCCCCACCCCCCCGACCCCCGCCCCCCGACACCCCGCCCCCACCTCGCCCCAGGCCCTCGCCGGGGCCCGGCAGACCCCGGCCGCGCCCCGGGCGGACGGCGCCGGCGGGGCGGCCGACGGACTCGCCCCGCAGACGGGGGCCGCCCTGGCCGCTCCCGTGAAGGCGCCGTCCCGGACCGACCGCTACGTCCAGGACGTCCTGGCGCTGGTCGACGCCGAACGGGACCGGGCCGGCTGCGGCCCGCTGCGCACCGAGGCCCGGCTGGCGAAGGCAGCGCAGGGGCACGCCGACGACATGGCGGCCCGCGACTACTACGCCCACGCCAGCCCCGAGGGCCGGGACGGCGGCGACCGGATCAGCGCCGCCGGCTACCACTGGTCGGCGTGGGGCGAGAACATCCACAAGGGGCCGAAGACCCCGCGGCGGGCGATGGACGACTGGATGGACAGCCCGGCCCACCGGGCGAACATCCTCAACTG
This sequence comes from Streptomyces roseofulvus, assembly GCF_039534915.1. NCBI lineage: Bacteria > Bacillati > Actinomycetota > Actinomycetes > Kitasatosporales > Streptomycetaceae > Streptomyces > Streptomyces roseofulvus. The sequence goes on from NZ_BAAAWE010000001.1 coordinate 1,137,119, forward strand.
CGCGTTCCGCGACATCGGGGTCGGCGTCGCCCTGACCGCGGACGGGCCGTGGTGGGTGCAGGACTTCGGCACCCGGGGGTGACGTCCGCTCAGTTCGCGGGCGCGGCCAGCTTCTGCACCCAGACCGTGCCGCCCGGGCCCGGCACCGCGGCCACTCCGGTGTCGCGGTAGGCGCAGTCGAGGAGGTTGCGCGCGTGGGCGGGGTCGTCCCGCCAGCTCGCGACCACCTCCGCCGGGTCCCGCTGCCCCTGGGCCAGGTTCTCCGCCCAGGCCGACCAGCGGTATCCGGCCTCGGTCATCCGGGTGTCCGCGAACTCGCCCTCGGGGCTGGCGTGGCCGTAGTAGCCGCGGGTCGTCATGTCACGGGCGTAGGCGCGGGCGGCGGACGTCAGCCGGGCGTCGGTGCGCAGCGGTCCGCAACCGGCCTCGGCCCGCAGCCCGTTGACCAGTGCGGTGACCCGCTCCCCCGGGTCGGCCGGGGTGGGTGCGACGGTCCGCGTCGGGGTCGGCGCGGCGGTGGTGGGGGGGCGGGTGGGCACCGGGCGGGTGGCTGCCGCGGTGACGGCGCTCGGGGTGGGCGTGGGGGTGGGGGTGGCAGTGGGTGAGGGGGCCGGCGCCGTGGTGGTGGCGGGCGGTGCGGCGGCCGGTCGGGCGGGCTCGGGGAGGGTCAGCACGAGCGCCCCGAGGACGGCGACGGCCGCGACGCCGGCGGCCCCGGCCCGGCGCCCGGGGGTCCAGTACGGGGCGGCGTGCCCGGCCACCGGCTCGCCGCCGGGTATGCCCTCCGCCGCGCCCGCGGGGTCCACCGCGCCCCCCGGTTCCACCGCGCCCGCGGGGTCCGCCGTCCCGGTCGGCTGCACGCCGGCCGACGGCTCCGCGCCGCCCGACGGATCCGCCCAGCCGACCGGTTCGGCCGCGAACGCCGGGGACGTCCCGGCGTCCAGGAGGACTCCGGCGAGGGGCGGGACGAGGCCGATGCCGACGAGCAGGCCCTCGACGGGGGCGAGTCCGCGGCGGTCGCGGCCGGCGCCGCAGGCGCGGCAGTCGCGCAGATGGCGGGCGAGCCGCTTGCGCCACAGCGGCGACGGGCGGCCGTCCCACGCGGTGAGGGCGTCGGCCAGGCCGGGGCAGCGCGGGCGGGCGTCGAGGGCGCCGACCACGGCCCGGCCGGTCTCCAGGCGTTCCTTCATCCGCTGGACGCGGACGGCGGCGTGGGCCGGGTCGAGGCCGAGGGCCTCGGCGAGTTCGGCGCGGGTGAGTTCGCCGGCGGCCTCCAGCCACCACAGCGACAGCAGTTCGCGGTCGTCCTCGTCGAGCCAGCGGGTGGCCCGGGCGACGTCCCGGCGCTGTCCGGTCAGGCCGAGGCGGAGGATCGTCAGGTCGGTGAAGTCGCCGGCCGGGTCGGCGAGGCCGACGGCCCGGTCGAGGCCGGGGACGGGTGCCTGGAGGCGTTCCCGCCAGCGGCGGCGGACGCCGTTCATGGCGATGGCGACGAGCCAGGACCGGAAGCGCGCCGGGTCCCGCAGCGCGGGCAGCCCGTCGAGGGCGCGCACCAGGGTCTCCTGGACGATGTCGTCGGTGTCGGCGTGGCCGTCGAGGGCACGGCCGACCACGTTGTGGACGAGCGGCAGGAAGGCCCGTACCAGCGCGTCCCTGGCGTGCGGGTCGCCGGCGCGCGCCGCCTCCACCAGGGCGGTGGTGCGCTGCTCGTCGCTGTGCATGAATGGTGCTCCCTTGTCCCCGGTCCTCGTCCCCGTCCTGGTGGAGAGCCGAGGGGCCGGGCAGGGATAACACTTTTCTCGCTCGACGGTCCGGCCGCTAGCCGGTCGGATGGGGCAGGCGTGGGACGGTCGCCCCGTGGCCCTCCCGGACGGCTTCCACGACGACGTCGTGGAGTTCTCGGCTCTCCTCCTCCGAGGAGCAGGGGACGGGACTGCCCGACATGGTGAACCAGTCGGATGCGCCGCTGTACTGCACGGCCACGCGTGCCTCACCGTCGGCGAAGGTCGTGTGCACGGTCAGGTCGCCCGTGACGATTCCGCCTTCGACGGTCAGCACCCCACCACGCCCGGTGTAGACACCGGCGGTCGTCCAAGATGCCCAGCTCATGCCCTCCAGGGTCACACCCGAATGGCGTATCCGCCACCGACGGGACCGCCCCGGCCGGAAGGATTCCGGCCGGGGCGGTACGCGTCGGGTGCCGGATCAGGCGAGCGACGCGACGGCCTCGTTGAACGTGGCGGACGGGCGCATGACGGCCGCGGCCTTGGCCGGGTCGGGCTGGTAGTAGCCGCCGATCTCGGCCGGGGAGCCCTGGACGGCGTTCAGCTCGTCGACGATCTTCTGCTCGTTCGCCGAGAGGGTCTCGGCGAGCGGGGCGAACGCCTTGGCGAGCTCGGCGTCGTCGGTCTGCGCGGCCAGCTCCTGGGCCCAGTACAGGGACAGGTAGAAGTGGCTGCCGCGGTTGTCGATGCCGCCGAGGCGACGGGTCGGCGACTTGTCCTCGTTGAGGAAGGTGCCGGTGGCGCGGTCCAGGGTGTCCGCGAGGATCTGGGCGCGGGCGTTGCCCGTGGTGGTGGCCAGGTGCTCGAAGGAGGCGGCCAGCGCGAAGAACTCGCCGAGGGAGTCCCAGCGGAGGTAGTTCTCCTTGACGAGCTGCTGGACGTGCTTCGGGGCGGAGCCGCCGGCGCCGGTCTCGAAGAGGCCGCCGCCCGCCATCAGCGGGACGACCGACAGCATCTTGGCGCTGGTGCCCAGCTCCAGGATCGGGAAGAGGTCGGTCAGGTAGTCGCGGAGGACGTTGCCGGTGACGGAGATGGTGTCCTCGCCGCGGCGGATGCGCTCCAGCGAGAACTTGGTGGCCTCGACGGGGGACAGGATCCGGATGTCCAGGCCCTCGGTGTCGTGCTCCGGCAGGTACTGCTCGACCTTGGCGATGAGCTGCGCGTCGTGGGCGCGGTTCTCGTCCAGCCAGAAGACGGCCGGGGCGCCGGTGGCGCGGGCGCGGGTGACGGCGAGCTTGACCCAGTCCTGGATCGGCAGGTCCTTGGTCTGGCAGGCGCGGAAGATGTCGCCCTCGGCGACCTCCTGCTCCAGGACCGTGGCGCCCGAGGCGTCGACGAGGCGGACGGTGCCGGCCGCGGCGATCTCGAAGGTCTTGTCGTGGGAGCCGTACTCCTCGGCCTTCTGCGCCATGAGGCCGACGTTCGGGACGGAGCCCATGGTCGCCGGGTCGAAGGCGCCGTGGGCGCGGCAGTCCTCGATGACGGCCTGGTAGACGCCGGAGTAGCTGTGGTCCGGGAGCACCGCGAGGGTGTCGGCCTCCTGGCCGTCCGGGCCCCACATGTGGCCGGAGGTGCGGATCATGGCCGGCATCGAGGCGTCGACGATGACGTCGGACGGCACGTGCAGGTTGGTGATGCCCTTGTCGGAGTCGACCATGGCGAGGGCCGGGCCCTCGGCGAGCTCGGCGTCGAAGGACGCCTTGATCTCGGCGCCGTTCGGGAGGGCGGACAGGCCGTTGAGGACGGTGCCGAGGCCGTCGTTGGCGGAGAGGCCGGCGGCGGCGAGGTCGGCGCCGTAAGCGGCGAAGGTCTTCGGGAAGAAGGCGCGCACGACGTGGCCGAAGATGATCGGGTCGGAGACCTTCATCATCGTGGCCTTGAGGTGCACGGAGAAGAGGACGCCCTCGGCCTTGGCGCGGGCGACCTGCTCCGAGAGGAAGGTGCGCAGGGCGGCGGCACGCATGACGGAGGCGTCGACGACCTCGCCCGCGATGACCTTGAGGGGGGCGCGCAGCTCGGTCACGGTGCCGTCGGCGGCGACGTGCTCGAAGCGGAGGGTGGTGTCCTCGGCGGCGACGTAGGACTTCTCGGTGCCGGCGAAGTCGTTCTCGCTCATGGTGGCGACGTTGGTCTTGGACTCGGAGGTCCAGGCGCCCATGCGGTGCGGGTGGTTCTTGGCGTAGTTCTTGACCGAGCCGGGGGCGCGGCGGTCGGAGTTGCCCTCGCGCAGGACCGGGTTGACGGCGGAGCCCTTGACCTTGTCGTAGCGGGCGCGGACGTCCTTGTCCTGGTCCGTCTGCGGGTCGTCCGGGTAGTCCGGGAGGGCGTAGCCCTGCGCCTGGAGCTCGGCGATCGCGGCCTTCAGCTGCGGGATCGAGGCCGAGATGTTCGGCAGCTTGATGATGTTCGCCTGGGGGGTCTTGGCCAGGTCGCCGAGCTCGGCGAGGGCGTCGCCGATGCGCTGGCCCTCCTCCAGGAACTCGGGGAAGCTCGCGATGATGCGGCCCGCGAGCGAGATGTCACGCGTCTCGACCGTGACGCCGGCCGTGGAGGCATACGCCTGGATCACGGGCAGGAACGAGTACGTCGCCAGGGCCGGCGCCTCGTCGGTGTGGGTGTAGATGATGGTCGAGTCAGTCACCAGGGTGCTCCGCTCCACGTCTGCGTATGCGAGATTGCTCGACATCAAGATATCTCGTGATCGTGGTTCTCCGTAAAGGGCCCCACGAGCTCTCCTTGATCGGGGGCGCCGGAGTCCTCGATGAGGGGTCCGCCGAGCCGGTACGAGGCGGGGCCGCCGGCCAGGTCGACGTGGCGGACCAGGACGAGCAGGGCCAGCCCGGCGGCGGCCCCGACCCCGGCGGCGAGGGCCTGGCCGCAGCGGTGGGCGAGGCGGAGCTCGTCGGGGTCGTACGGGGCGGTGGCGGGCAGTCCGAGGGTGTCGCCGAGCAGCAGGAACCCGGCCGCGAGGCCGCCGGCGGCGAGCAGGGCGAGCGGCAGGGTCACCGGGAGGCCGCGCGCGGTGGTGCCGCGCCGGGTGCCGGGGCGGACCTTGCCGCGGCGGGCGAGCAGGGCGATCAGGCCGCACTGGACGGCGAGGGCGAGCAGCGCGGCGGCGATGACGTCGCCGGGACGGTGGTCGCCGGCGGCGACGGAGTACGCACCGAGGACGACGGCCCAGAGGGTGGCGGCGCCGACGACGAGCTCGCGGGAGCGCCGGGGCACGACCAGGGCGAGGGCGAAGGCGATCCCGAAGGCGAGGGTGGCGGTGGCGCTGGGGAAGCCGCTGGGGGCGAGTGCCCCGGCGGCGTCGGGGCGGGGGCGGGGCGCGTACCGCTGGAGGAGTCCGGCGACGGCGAGGGCGACGGCGACCGCCCCGACGGCGGCGCCGGTGAGCGCGTACCGCTTGCGCAGGACGCCGAGGCCGACGAGGAGGACGCAGGCGAGGACGAGGGAGAGGGTGGCGGCCCCGGCCAGCGAGGGGTGGTCGCGGAGGAAGACGGCGATGCGGGTGTCGGCGCGGCGGCCGGTGACGGCGGCGTCGCCCCAGCGGCGGCCGGTCGCGGTGAGCACGAGACCCGCGTAGACGAGCGTGAGCAGCAGGACGGCCCCGAGGCAGGCACGCCGGGTCCGGGTGCGGACGCGGGTGCTGAAGGAGTCCGCGGCCTCGCCGGCCACGGCGGCGTACCACCAGGTGTCACCGGCCTTCGGCGGCCTCGGGGAGCCGCCTGTGCGCCTGTCGTAGGAAGCCATGACCCGATTCGAACCCACGGGCGGCCCGGCCGCCTGCTGGGCTCACCCGAACGACACGCCGGGGCTCGGATTCCCTCGCCGCGGGTCGCCGGCCGTGGGTTCACTCGCCGCGGGGTGCGAGTCGGGAGACGAGGAGGAGGACGAGGGCGGCGAGCATGGTGAGCACGGCGACCAGGCCGACGGCGGATCCCGCGGCCGGCTCGCCCGCGAGTCCGCCGGCGCTCTGGAGGGCGAAGGATCCGGCCATGACGACCTGGGCCCAGCCGTAGAGGGCGACCTTGCGGACCTTGCGGCGGAGCCAGGGCGGCACCCATCCGGTGCGGAGGGTGGCGATGCCGCCGACGGCGAGGAGGAGCGCGAACGCCCCGGGAACGACGTACCGGTCCATGAAGGGTCCCCCGGTCGCCGCCGGCCCGGTGCCGGCGGTGGCGCGATCATGCCATGGCCGGGTGACGGGCGGCCGTCGTCAGGAGGACGCGCGGACGACGAGGTCGGTGGGGAGCATCCGGCGGGGCTGGTCGTCGGGCTCGCTCGGGGCGGCGATCTCGGCCAGCAGCAGCCGGGCCATGGTGCGGCCCATCTCCTCGATGGGCTGGCGGACGCTGGTGAGCGGCGGGTCCATGAGCCGGGCGACGGCGGAGTCGTCGACGCCGACGAGGGCGACGTCCTCGGGGACCCGGCGGCCGGCCTCGCGCAGCACGGCCCGGGCGCCGGCCGCCATCACGTCGGAGGCGGCGAAGACGGCGTCCAGGTCGGGGGCGCGGTCGAGGAGTTCGCGCATGGCGCGGCGGCCGCCCTCCTCGGTGAAGTCGCCGGTGGCGACGAGGGCGTCGTCGGGGGCGAGCCCCGCCTCGGCGAGGCCCTCGCGGTAGCCGTCGAGGCGGCAGCGGGCGCCGTACATGTCGAGGGGGCCGGTGATGGTGGCGACGCGGGTGCGCCCGCGGGCGGCGAGGTGGGCGACGGCGGTGCGGCCGGCGCCGGTGTTGTCGGAGTCGACGAAGGCGACCGGCTCGTCCTCGCGGCGGCGGCCGTTGAGCACGGCGGGCAGGCCGAGGGCGCGAACCCGGTCGGGCAGCGGGTCGTCGGCGTGCACGGACACCAGCAGGACGCCGTCGACGCGCTGGGCGGCGAGGTACTGCTCGAAGCGCTGCCGCTCCTGGTCGCTGCGGATCAGGGTGAGCAGCAACTGCTTGTCGGCGGCGGCGAGTTCGCCGCTGACGCCGCGGATGATGTCGAGGAAGTACGGTTCGGCGAAGAGCCGGGCCTCGGTCTCGGGGACGACGAGGGCGACGGCGTCGGTGCGGCTGCCGGCCAGCGCGCGGGCGGCCCGGTTGGGGATGTAGCCCAGCTCGGCGACGGCCTTCTCGACGGCCGCCTTGGCCTGCTCGCTCACCTTCGGGGAGCCGTTGATGACACGGGAGACCGTGCCGCGGCCGACGCCGGCCCGGGCCGCGACCTCCTCCAGGGTGGGCCTGCCGGTCTGTCGCCCGCTCGACGCCATGTGCCGCTTCTCCCCTCGGCCCCGGGCCCGCCGCCCGCCGACCGCCCGTATGTGCGGCGAACCTATCAGGCGGGCGGCGCCGCGGCGCCGTGGTCGCGCCGCTCCGCGGGGCCCTCCCGCGCCCCGTCCCCGGCCCGGTGCGCACCCTGCGTCGCGACCCGGTTCCGTGGCGTATCGTCGCAGGTCAGACCGGCTTTATGTGCATTTGACACTCTTTCGACGTACGGTCGTGAGGATCCCCTTGTCCCCGACGCCCCGGGAGAGCGTGTGCCCCGCCCCAGGACCGACCTTGCCCCGACGCCCGCAGCCGGCGGCGGCCGCCCACGGTGGCGGACGGTCGCGATCGCCGCGGGCGTGGTGGCCGTCGCGGCGGGCGGCCTGTACGTGGCCGGTCTGGTGACCACCGGAGACGACATATCCGCCGGCACCCGGGTCGCCGGGGTGGACATAGGCGGCCTGAGCAAGGCCGAGGCCGCCGAGCGGCTGCGGGCGCAGGCGCCGGCCGCGTGGACCGCGCCGATACCGGTGACGGTCGGCGAGCGGACCGAGAGCGTGAGCCCGGCCGCCGCCGGGCTGACCGTCGACGCGGAGGCGACGGCCGAGCGGGCCGCCGACCCGTCCAGGGACCCGTTCACCGTCATCGGCCGCCTCTTCTCCTCCGGCGACCGCGAGATCGATCCGGTTCTCGCCCATGACGCGGCGAAGACCGACGCGGCCGTCGCCGCGCTGGCCGAGGAGAACGACCGGGCCGTCAAGGAGGGCTCGGTCTCCTTCCGGGACGGCGAGGCCGTCGCCACCCGCTCCGTCGCCGGACAGAAGCTCGACACCGCGAAGGCCGCCGAGGCCCTGCGGGCCGCCTACCCGGCCGCCCCCGGCGCCGCCGCCGTGAGCCTGCCGGTGTCGGTGACCCAGCCGAAGCTGCCCGCCGCCGAGGTCACCCGCTTCCTCGACGCGTACGCGAAGCCGGCCGTCTCCGGCCCGGTCACGCTGACCGTGGGGGACCAGAAGCTGCGGATCTCCCCGGAGACCCTGGGCGACCACCTGACCGTGAAGAACGAGAACGGCCGGCTCACCGGCTCCCTCGACCCCGCCGCCCTGCTGCGCGACCCGGACGTCGCCCGGCCGCTCGCCGCCATGACGGGCGCACCGGTGGAGGGCACCCTCGGGGTGCGGGACGGCAAGGTCGTCGTCGTGAAGGAGGGCAGGCCGGGCCGCGAGGTGACCGAGAGGTCGCTCGGCGCCGCCGTGGACCCGCTGCTCACCCGCACCGGGGAGGCGGCCCGTACCGCCACGGTGGCCACCAAGGTCACCCAGCCGCAGGTGAGCACCGCCACCCTCGGCTCGCTGGGCATCAAGGAGCAGATGTCCACCTTCACCGTGAACTTCCCCACGGCGCCGTACCGGACGGTGAACATCGGCCGGGCCGCGGAGCTGATCAACGGCTCGCTGGTGCAGCCGGGCGAGGTGTGGAGCTTCAACGAGACGGTGGGCGAGCGCACCGAGGAGAACGGTTTCGTCGACGGCACGATGATCCTCGACGGCCGGTACCAGGAGGCGCCCGGCGGCGGGGTGTCGGCCGTCGCGACCACCGTCTTCAACGCGGTCTTCTTCGCGGGCGTGCAGCCGGTCGAGTACGGCGCGCACTCCTTCTACATCGAGCGCTACCCGGCGGGCCGGGAGGCCACCGTCGCCTGGGGCAGCCTGGACCAGAAGTTCCGCAACGACTCGGGCAAGCCGATCTACATCGCGGCGAGCGCCACGGACTCCTCGGTGACCATCACCTTCTACGGCACCAGGAAGTACGACTCCGTGGAGGCGGTGGCCGGGCCGCGGACGAACATCACGAAGCCGGAGAAGCGCGAGGCCACCGGCGAGAAGTGCGTGCCGCAGGAGCCGCTGGAGGGCTTCGACATCGCCGTCGACCGGGTCTTCAAGAACGGCGGCGAGGAGGTCAAGCGGCAGACCTTCAAGACCCACTACACGCCGCGCGACGAGGTCGTCTGCACCGACGGCACCAACTGACGCCGTCAACTGACGCGGTCGACCGACGCGGTCGACCGACTCCGCCAACCGACTCCGCCGGCCGACGGCGTCCGGGGCGGAACGGTGTCCTCCCCGCCGCCCGCGGGCATGCATGCCTGGGTGCGGCCGGTCCGGGCCGCACCGGCCCCCGTGGGAGGTGTGCCGTGGCGGAGCGCGCCGAGGTTCCCCCGTACGCCCGGCTGCTCGCCGGCGCGGTCCGGGACGGGGTGTGCCCGGGCGCCGTGTGGGCGGTCGGCGACGCCTCGGGCACCTGGTCGGCCGGCGCGGTCGGCGTCCTCGACCCGGCCCGGCCGGAGGAGCCGGTCCGCCCGGACACCCTGTTCGACGTGGCCAGCCTCACCAAGATCCTCTCGGTGTGGGCGGTGACCGGCACCCTGGTGGACGCCGGGAAGCTGGACCTGTCCGCGCCGCTCGGCACCTTCTGGGCGGCCGCCGCCGGGCGCCCGGTCGGCGCCGTCACCCCGCACCACCTCCTCACCCACACCGCCGGCATGCCGCTCCGGGCCAATCTGCGCTTCCTGTACGGCTCCGACCCGCAGGACGTGCGGGACGGGGTGCTCGCCGAGCCGCTGCGGCACCCGCCGGGCGCGGCCGTCGCGTACACCGACCGGGCGGCGCTCGTCCTCGGCTGGCTGGCCGAGCACCTGACGGGCCGGCCGCTCGCCCGCCTCGCCGAGGAGCGCGTGTGGGCGCCGCTCGCCATGCGCGACACCCACTGGGGCCCGCTGCCGCCCGAGGCGGCGGTCCGCTGCGCGCCCACCGAGTACGACGAGGAGACCGGGCGTCATCTGAAGGGCACGGTCCACGACTTCTCGGCCCGGCTGCTCGGCGGGGCGTGCGGGATCGCCGGCGTCTTCACCACGGCCGGCGACACGGGCCGCTTCCTGCGCGGGGTCCTCGACCCGCCGCCCGGGACCTTCTCCGCCGCCTGGGCGGCGGCCTCGCTGCGGGTCGGCACCGGGAACCTCGGCCCGGCGCGCGGCCTGCTCTGGCACCCGGCGCCCGGCACCGCGCCCGCCGACGACGTGTGGGCGCACTTCGGCTTCACGGGGACGGCGATGTGGGTCTCCCCCGCCCGCGCCCGGTGGGCGGTCCTGCTGACGAACCGGCTGTACGTGACCCGGGACCCGGCCCCGCTGGCCCGGGTCCGCGAGGCGTTCCGGGCACACGCCTTCGCGTGAGCCGACGGGCGCTGTCGGTGCCGGCCCCTACGGTGCCGCCATGGCCGACTCCTATACGACGCTGTGGACCGACGCCCTCTGCCGGGAGCTGAAGCGCTCCGGTCACGAGGGCGTGCGGCTGACGATGCTCTTCGGCGGGCCGTTCGGCTCGCTGCCCAGCTTCCGGCGGGCCGGACTGCGCCCGGGCGACACGGTCTTCCCGGTGCGGGCCCACCGCACCCGGCTCCATGTGCTGGGGGCGATGGAGGTGTCCCGCGTCCTGCCGTACGAGGAGGCGGGGACCGAGCTGCACGACGACGACTACGCCAAGCTCCTGTACTGGCGGGTGCTGAAGACCGGCGCCGTCACCGAGGTGCTGCTCGGCCCGCCGGGCTCGCCGCTCTCCTTCGACACGGTGGTCCCCGGCGACGTCCTGGAGCGGCTGACCTTCACCTCCCGCCGGGGCGAGCGGCGGCTGTCGCACGTGGAGGACGGGCGGCTGCTGCGCTCGGCCGGACTCCAGGGCGTCTACCGGCTGGCGCCCGGCTCGGCGGCGGAGCTGCGACGGCTGGTCGGGGAGCGGTTCGCCCCACCGCGGGTGTGAGGTGGAGGACATGCGTTCGGGCCCCCTTGTGGGGGCGAAGGACCCCCGGGTTACCATATGAGCGCCGTCTAGCTCGAAAGATAAATCTTGTGACTGTCAATGATGACTCGTTCACCAGCTGGAAGAACCGTGAGGAGATCGCGGAGTCGATGATCCCGATCATCGGGAAGCTGCACCGTGAGCAGGACGTCACCGTCCTCGTTCACAGCCGCTCCCTGGTGAACAAGTCGGTCGTCAGCATCCTCAAGACGCACCGCTTCGCCCGCCAGATCGCCGGCGAGGAGCTCTCGGTCACCGAGACGCTGCCTTTCCTGCAGACGCTCACCACGCTCGACCTCGGCCCCTCGCAGATCGACATCGGCATGCTCGCCGCCGAGTACAAGGCCGACTCGCGCGGCCTGACGGTCGAGGAGTTCACCGCGGAGGCCGTCGCCGGCGCCACGGGTGCGAACAAGATCGAGCGCCGTGACGGCCGGGACGTCGTCCTCTACGGCTTCGGCCGCATCGGCCGCCTCGTCGCCCGCCTCCTCATCGAGAAGGCCGGCTCGGGCAACGGGCTGCGGCTGCGCGCCATCGTCGTGCGCGGCGGCGGCGAGGCCGACCTCGTCAAGCGCGCCTCCTTGCTGCGCCGGGACTCGATCCACGGCCAGTTCCAGGGCACGATCACCGTCGACGAGGCGAACAGCTCCATCGTCGCCAACGGCAACACGATCAAGGTCATCTACGCCAACGACCCCTCCGAGGTCGACTACACGGCGTACGGCATCGAGAACGCCATCCTGATCGACAACACCGGCAAGTGGCGCGACCGCGAGGGTCTGTCGAAGCACCTGCGTCCGGGCATCGACAAGGTCGTCCTGACCGCGCCCGGCAAGGGCGACGTCCCGAACATCGTGCACGGTGTCAACCACGACACGATCAAGCCGGACGAGCAGATCCTCTCCTGCGCCTCCTGCACCACCAACGCCATCGTCCCGCCGCTCAAGGCGATGGACGACGAGTACGGCGTGCTGCGCGGTCACGTGGAGACCGTCCACTCGTTCACGAACGACCAGAACCTGCTGGACAACTACCACAAGGCCGACCGCCGCGGCCGTTCCGCGCCGCTCAACATGGTGATCACCGAGACCGGTGCCGCCTCGGCCGTCGCGAAGGCGCTGCCGGAGCTGAAGGCCCCGATCACGGGCAGCTCGATCCGCGTCCCCGTCCCGGACGTCTCGATCGCCATCCTCAGCCTGCGCCTGGGCCGCGAGACCACCCGCGACGAGGTCCTGGAGTACCTGCGGGACGTCTCGCTGCACTCGCCGCTGAAGCGTCAGATCGACTTCACCACGGCCCCCGACGCCGTCTCGATGGACTTCGTCGGCTCGCGCCACGCGTCCATCGTCGACGCCGGCGCGACCAAGGTCGACGGCGACAACGCGATCCTGTACCTGTGGTACGACAACGAGTTCGGCTACTCCTGCCAGGTGATCCGGGTCGTCCAGCACGTCTCGGGCGTCGAGTACCCGACCTTCCCGGCCACGGCGGTCTGATCCCCGCCCGCGCCCACGCGAACGGCGCGCCGCACTCCCCCGTGGAGTGCGGCGCGCCGTTCGTCGTCCGGGCGGGCCGGGGTCAGCGCTTGCGGACCGAGCGCAGGGCGCCGGCCGCCGGCTCGACCGGCTCGTCCCGGGCCTCGGCCCAGAGCGAGCGGACGTGGCCGAGGTGGCGCATCATGCACGCCTCGGCGCCGGCCCGGTCGCGGGCGATCATCAGGTCGAGCAGTTCGACGTGCTCCTCGGCGGAGGAGACCAGCTTGCCGGCCTCGTCCAGGCCGGTCAGCCCGTAGAGCCGGGACCGCTTGCGCAGGTCGCCCACGGTCTCCACCAGCCGGTCGTTGCCGGACAGGCCGAGGAGGGTCAGGTGGAACTGCCGGTCCGCCTCCAGATAGCCGATGAGGTTGTGCTCGCGGGCGTTGGCGACGATCTCCTCCGCCAGCGGGCGCAGCGCCTCCAGCTGCTCGGCCGTCGCGGTCTCGGTGACCCGGCCGACGGTCGGCACCTCGATGAGCATGCGCAGCTCGGTGCACTGGTCGAGCTCGCGCTCGCTGACCTCGGTGATCCGGAAGCCCTTGTTGCGGACCGGCTCGACGAGGCCCTCGCGGGCCAGGTCGAGCATGGCCTCGCGCACCGGGGTGGCCGACACGCCGAGCTCGGCCGCGAGGCCCGGGGCCGAGTAGACGGTCCCGGGCTTCAGCTCACCGGCCGTGAGGGCCGCGCGCAGCGCGTGGCCCACCTGGTCGCGAAGCCGCTCCTGGGCCTTGATGAGACTGTGCTGCTTCAGGTCACCCACGCCGTTCCTCCGAGAATCCGCAGGCGCCCAGCGTACAATGTCACGTTGCTCAGCCGGTGGCCGCCCGGTGGACCGCGACGGCCACGGCGAGATCCTGCCAGGCCATGCCCACGCTCTTGAAGAGCCGGGGGGCCGGCCCGGGGGCGGGCAGCCCCGGGCCCCGGACGAGGTCGGCGAGCGTGCCGGTGATGTGGCCGGGGCCGATCGCCCCCTCCGCCTCGGGGATCAGCAGGTCACCCGCCTCCCGCAGGGCCGCCGACCGCGCCTCGACCCAGACCTCGGCGCGGCGGACCAGGGCGGTGTCGGTCTCACGGGCGTCCGGCTCGTGCGAGCCGACGGCGACGACCACCGCCCCGGGCGCCACCCGCCGCCCGTCGAAGAGGGGCGTCCGTGCCGTGGTGCAGCAGACCACCAGGTCCGCCTCCGCCACCTCGGCGGCGGTGCCGGGGCCCGCCACGGGGACTCCGATCCCCCGCGCGTACGCGGCGAGCCCCTCGGCCCGCCCCGGGTCGCGGGCCACGACGGTGACGGAGGCGAGCTTCCGCACCGCGAGGAGCGCGTCCACGTGCCCGTACGCCTGCGGTCCCGAGCCGAACATCACCACCCGCAACGGCCTTTCTCCCGGGGTGAGGTGACGGACCGCCAGGGCGGAGACGGCCGGCGTGCGCAGGGCGGTGAGAGCGGCGCCGTCGAGCAGCGCGCGGGGGCGGAGGGTGGTCCCGTCGAGGAGGATGTAGCTCCCGGTGATCCGGGGCAGCCCGAGGGCGGCGTTGCCGGGCGCCACCCCGGCGATCTTCACTCCGGCCCAGTCGCCGGCCGCGGCCGGCATGAGCAGCAGTTCGCCGGCCGGGACGGGGACGGCGGAGCGGGGCGGGCAGGTCTCGGGGTCGAGCCCGTCCCGCAGGACCGCGGCCAGGGCCTCGACGGCGGCGGCCGGGGCGAGCGCCCGGGTGACGGCGCCGCCGTCGAGGTACGGGAGCGCGGTCACAGGAGGAACCCCGCGCCGAGGGTGTCGTCCGGGTCGAGCGTGAAGTGCGCCTCGCCGGTGCGGTGGGCGGTGCCGGTGACCTCGGTGACGAGTCCGCGGCCGGGATCGCCGCCGGGGACGGCGCGGCCGGTGAAGACCGTGCCGGCGACGGACTCGTGGGTGAGCACCTGCCCCTCCTTCAGGCGGCCCTCGTCGGCGAGGAGGGCGAGCCGGGCGGAGGTGCCGGAGCCGCACGGGGAGCGGTCGATCTGGCCGTCGGCGAAGACGGTGACGTTCCGCTGGCGCGGCCCTTCCGGGGTCTCGGGCAGGTCCTCGTACAGGATGACGCCGTAGACGCCGGAGAGCAGCGGCCCGTCGGGGTGCCAGGTCGCGGGGTGGCCGGCGAGCGCGGTGCGGATCTCCCGTCCCACCCGGGTGAGTTCGGGCAGCGACGCCCGGTCCACGGTGAGGCCGAGCTCGCGGGCGGAGACGGAGGCGTAGCAGGCGCCGGCGTGGGCGAGGTCGGCCTCGACGATGCCGAGGCCGGTGGCGACGGGCACCTTGCGGGCGGTGACCCGGGCGGGCACGTTGCGGAAGGTGACGCCGGTGGTGCGGCCGCCGGACCGGTGGACGGTGGCGGTGACGCGGCCGGACGGCACGTCGATGCGGACCGGCACGTCCCGGTCGCCGGGGCCGGCCGGGACGCGGCCGGTGTCGACGGCCCAGGCGGCGAGGGCGATGGTGCCGTGGCCGCAGGCGGTGGAGAAGCCGTCCTTGTGCCAGAAGAGGACGCCCAGGTGGGCGCCGTCGTCGTCGGGCGGGACGACGAACCCGCCGTACATGCCGGCGTGGCCGCGCGGTTCCTGGACGAGGAGCCGGCGCAGCGCGTCCAGGGGGCCGGGGCGGGGGGCGGTGCCGGAGCCGCCGGGGCCGATGGCGGTGGCGCACCGCTCGGCGACGGTGTCGCCGGGGGCGGGCGGCACGCCGTCGGCGACGATCCGGAAGGGCTCGCCGGCGGTGTGGTAGTCGGTGACGCGGACGCCGTCCGCGGGGAGGGCGGTCACAGCAGGAATCCGGCGGGGAACGGGTCGGTGGGGTCGAGGAAGTACTGGGCGGTGCCGGTGATCCAGGCCCGTCCGGTGACGGTGGGGACGACGGCGGGGCGGCCGCCGACGGTGGTCTCGGCGACGAGCCGGCCGGTGAACTCGGTGCCGATGAAGGACTCGTTGACGAAGTCGGTGTCCAGGGCGAGCTGTCCGCGGGCGTGCAGCTGGGCCATCCGGGCGCTGGTGCCGGTGCCGCACGGGGAGCGGTCGAACCAGCCGGGGTGGATGGCCATGGCGTGCCGGGAGCGGCGGGCGTCGGAGCCGGGGGCGGCGAGGTAGACGTGCTTGACGCCGGCGACGGCCGGGTCTTCGGGGTGGACGGGCCGGTCCTCGCCCGCGTTGATCGCGTCCATGATCGCCAGTCCCGCGGTGATCAGTTCCTGCTTGTGGGCGCGGTCGAAGGGCAGGCCGAGGGCGTCGAGTTCGACGAAGGCGTAGAAGTTGCCGCCGTAGGCGAGGTCGTAGGTGACGGTGCCGTAGCCGGGGACCTCGGTCTTGAGGTCGAGGCCGACGCTGAAGGCGGGGACGTTGGTGAGGGTGACGGAACGGGCGGCGCCGTCCTCGACGCGGACGTCGGCGGAGACGAGCCCGGCCGGGGTGTCGAGACGGACGGTGGTGACCGGTTCGGTGACCGGGACCATGCCGGTCTCGACGAGGACGGTGGCGACGCCGATGGTGCCGTGGCCGCACATCGGGAGCAGGCCGGAGACCTCGACGAAGAGGACTCCGTAGTCGGCGTCGGGGCGGGTCGCGGGCTGGAGGACGGCGCCGCTCATGGCGGCGTGGCCGCGCGGCTCGTACATGAGCAGGGTGCGCAGGTCGTCGCGGTGCTCCATGAAGTGGAGGCGCTTCTCGGCCATGGTGGCGCCGGGGATCACCCCCACTCCGCCGGTGATCACCCGGGTGGGCATGCCCTCGGTGTGGGAGTCCACCGCGTGGTAGACGTGTCGGGTGCGCATGGGCTGTCTTCCCCCCTGGGTCAGCGGAGTCCTTCGGCGAGGACCTTCTCGGTGGCGGCGCGGACGGCGGTCTCGGCGGTGCCGGTGAGCGGCAGGCGCGGCGGGCGGGTGGGGCCGCCGGGGCGCCCGGCGAGGTCCATGGAGAGCTTGATGGCCTGGACGAACTCGGTCTTGGAGTCCCAGCGGTAGAGGGAGTGCAGGGCCTTGTAGAGCGGCAGCGCGGTGGCGAGGTCGCCGGCGACGGCGGCCCGGTAGAGGGTGGCGGCGGACTCGGGCAGGGCGTTGGGGTAGCCGGCGATCCAGCCGACGGCGCCCGCGACGGCCAGCTCCAGGAGGACGTCGTCGGCGCCGATGAGGAGGTCGAGTCCGGGGGCGAGTTCGGCGATCTCGTAGGCGCGGCGGACGTCGCCGCTGAACTCCTTGACGGCGACGATGTTCCCGTCGGCGTGGAGGCGGGCGAGGAGGGCCGGGGTGAGGTCGACCTTGGTGTCGATGGGGTTGTTGTAGGCGACGATCGGCAGCCCGGCGCGGGCGACCTCGGCGTAGTGGACGCGGACGGCCTCCTCGTCGGCGCGGTAGGCGTTGGGCGGCAGGAGGAGGACGGAGCCGGCGCCGGCCTCGGCGGCCTGCTCGGCCCAGCGGCGGGATTCGGCGGAGCCGTAGGCGGCGACGCCGGGCATGACGCGGGAGCCGTCGCCGGCGGCCTCGACGGCGGTGCGGACGACCGCGGCGCGCTCGGCGTCGGTGAGGGTCTGGTACTCGCCCAGGGAGCCGTTGGGGACGACGCCGTCGCAGCCGTTGTCGAGGAGCCAGCGGACGTGGGCGGCGTAGGCGTCGAGGTCGACGGAGAGGTCCTCGCGCAGCGGCAGGGTGGTGGCGACCATGATGCCGTGCCAGGGGCGGGTGCGGGTGTCGGTCATCGTGACGTACTCCTTTGTAGTGTGTGACATTTTACTAAGGGGTGTGCGGCGGCCACAAGAGCGCGGCCACCAGGAAAAGGGGCTAGTCGGCGGGGAGCTCGGCGAGCTGGCCGAGGCGGACGGGGCAGGCCAGCGGGCGCCGGTCGGGAGCAGGCCCGCCGCCGGCGAGGGCGGCCACCGCGGGACCGCACATGCGGCCCTGGCACCAGCCCATCCCCGCCCGGGTCAGCAGCTTGACGGTCCGCGCGTCGGTGGCGCCCAGCTCCTCCACCGCCTCGCGGACGCGCCCCGCGGGCACCTCCTCGCAGCGGCAGACGGCGGTCTCCTCGCGGAGCCAGCCGGTCCAGCCTTCGCCGGGCCGGTGGGCGGCGCCCATGGCGTCGGCGAAGGCCCGCAGCCGGGCGCGGCGCCGGGCGAGGGCGGCCGGGACGGCCCGTCCGGCGATCGTGTGGGCCGCGATCTCGCCCTCGGCGAGGGCGAGTCGGGCTCCTCCGACGCCGCCGGTCTCGCCCGCCGCCCAGACCCCCGGCACCGAGGTGCGCAGGCCGGGGGTGAGGACGAGGGCGACGGTGCCGTCGGCGGCGGTGCGGGTGGCGCAGCCGAGCGCGGTGGCGAGGGAGAGTTCGGGGACCAGGCCGTGGCCGACGGCGAGCGCGTCGCAGGGGATGCGCCGGGCGGTGCCGGGCACGGGCCGCCAGTCGCGGTCGAGCCGGGCGACGGTCACCGCCTCGACCCGGTCGGTGCCGTGCGCCTCGACGACGGCGTGCCGGAGCAGCGGACGGACCTGGTGGCGGAGCAACGCACCTCCGTAGAGGGCGCCCTCGGCGAGCTTGGCCGGGTTGCGCAGCAGGGTGCCGGTGTGGCGGGCGTACGGCCCATAGCCGCCCGCCTCGACGACGGCGGGGACGCGGGCGCCGGCGGCGGCCAGCGAGGCGGCGACGGCGAGCAGCAGCGGGCCGCTGCCCGCGACGACCACGCGGCGCCCCGGCAGCACGAGCCCGCTCTTCAGCATGGCCTGGGCTCCCCCGGCGCCGACGACGCCGGGGAGGGTCCAGCCGGGGAAGGGCAGCTGGCGCTCGTACGCCCCGGTGGCGAGCAGCACGGCGCGGGCGCGGACGGGCGCTCCGGCCCCTTCGTCGGTGCGGGAGTGGAGGGTCCAGTCCGTGCCGGACCCGGTCACGCTCCACACCTGACGCTCCGACAGATACCGTACGCGGCCCGATCGTTCGTACGCGCGCAGCTCGGCCTCGCGGCCGGCGAAGGCGGCCCAGTCGTGGTGCAGGGCCTGAGGGCGGGTGGCGCCGAGGGCCGGGTCGGGGTGGCGGTAGTACTGGCCGCCGGGGCGGGCGCCCGCGTCGAGCAGGGTGACGGTGAGGCCGAGGGCGGCGGCGGTGACGGCGGCGGCGAGGCCGGCGGGCCCGGCGCCGACGACGGCGAGGTCGGCGCGGGCGGCGGGGTCAGACGGCGAGGTCGTCATGGCCGGTTCCCTCCTGGCTGGTGACGAGGCCGCCGGGGCGGGCCGGGACGAGGCAGGCGCGGCGGTTCGGGGTGCCGTCGACGGTGACGAGGCAGTCGAAGCACTGGCCGATGCCGCAGAAGGCGCCGCGCGGTTCGCCGCCGTGCCGGGTGGTGCGCCAGGCGAGGACGCCCGCGCCCCAGAGGGCGGCGGCCACGGTCTGACCGGCGGCGGCCGGGATGTCCCGCCCGTCGAAGCGGAAGGTGAAGGTCTCCTGCGGCGCGCCTCCGACGAGGTCGCGCGGGGTGCGGCGGCTCAACTCTGCTGCTCCTGCGGGGGGATCGTGTCTGCGGGGCCGAAGTCGCGCCCGGGCCGGAAGGGCGCCGGGTCGAGCGGCGGCGCGGCGCCGGTGAGGGCGGCGGCGACGAGGGCGCCGGTGGCGGGGGCGAGGCCGATGCCCGCCCCCTCGTGGCCGCACGCGTGGTGGAGGCCGGGGACGCGCGGGTCGGCGCCGATCGCCGGGAGGTGGTCCGGGAGGTAGGGGCGGAAACCGTGGTAGGCGCGGAGCACCTGGACGTCCGCGAGGACCGGGAAGAGCGCCGCGGCCTGGGCGGCGAGCCGGCGCAGCGCCTCGGTGGAGAGGGTGCGGTCGAAGCCGACGCGTTCCCGGGTGGCGCCGATGAGGACGGGCCCGCCGGGGGTGCCCTCGACGACGGCGGAGGACTGGAGGGCGGCGGAGCCGCTGGCCACGTCGGCGATGTAGTCGGCGGCGTAGACCTTGTGGCGGACGATCCGCGGCAGGGGTTCGGTGACGAGGACGAAGCCGCGGCGGGGCAGCACGGGCAGGTGGGCGCCGGCGAGCCGGGCGACCTCGCCGCCCCAGGTGCCGGCGGCGTTGACGACGGCGGGGGCGAGGAGTTCACGGCGGGCGGTGCGCACCCCGCGGACGGCGCCGGAGGGGTCGCGGAGGATCGCCGTGACCTCCTCGCCGAGGTGGAGCGCGGCGCCGGAGGCGGCGAGCAGCCGGGCGGCGGCCTGGGCGGGCTGGACCTGGGCGTCCTGCGGGTAGTGGAAGCCGCCGGCGAGGCCGTGGGCGAGATGGGGTTCGAGGTCGGCGAGCCGGTCGGCGGGGATCTCGGCGGCGTCGACGCCGGCCGCCCGCTGGCCCTCCGCGAAGGCGCGGAGGGCCTTGAGGGCGGACTCGTCGGGCGCCACGACGAGCCCGCCCTTGGGCTCGTACTCGGTCTCCGGCGGGAGTGTCGCGGAGAGTTCGCGCCAGAGTCTCGTGGACAGCAGCGCGAGGTCGAGCTCGGGGCCCGCCTCCTTGTCGGAGACGAGCAGATTGCCTTCCCCGGCGCCGGTGGTACCGCCCGCGACGGGACCGCGGTCGACCACGGCGACGGTGAGTCCGGAGCGGGTGGCGTAGTAGGCGCAGGCGGCGCCGACGACGCCGGCTCCGATGATCACGACGTCCGGGGAGTGTCTCTTGGGCACGACAGTAATATGTCACATTCTTCAGGCCGTGCCCAGGGCCTTCCGGCACCTGGGCACGGTGGAGGGTGCGGTCAGCTGCGCAGCGGGCCTTCGCAGCGGAAGTCCGACGTGCCCGCGACCCGGTTGGACCAGATCTGGACCGGGCCGAAGCTGCAGTTCATGTCGGCCAGGTTGTTCAGCGCCTCGCCCGCGCGGTCGAGGATGAAGTAGTCGACCGTCTCGGACATGTCCTTGAAGTTCTGGTCGTCGCTGTTCGCGTTCGCCAGGTTCGCGGTGATCCGGCCGGTGCAGACGAAGCGGCGCTTGCCGGGCTCGCCGTTCTCGACGCAGTCCGGGGTGTTGTAGGTGGCGTTGGCGAAGGCGGCCTTCACCCCGGCGACGGTCGAGTACGTGAGCTGCGCGTTGGGGGTGTAGGTCGTGTTCGGGACGAACAGCTCGTCGACCTTGGCGATCTGCGCGTCGAGGAAGCGGTCGTACGCCTGCTGGAGTCCCGCGTCGGAGCTGAGCCGCTCGCGCCAGGCGTCGTAGCCGGCGACGTCGTCGGCGCGCAGCCGGGTGTACATCTCGCGGATCAGCGAGGGGCGCTCGGTCCACAGGAACTCGAAGAAGGTGCCCGCGTAGTTGTAGAAGCGGAAGCCGTCGCCGTCGTAGGTGGCGTGCAGGATCTGCCGCAGGTTCATGCGGGGGCCGCCGCCGGCGGTGTCGTTGATGATGCCGCGCACCAGGGACCGGCGGACGGCGATGCCGTCGTCGCGGGTGGCGCCGTCGAAGAACTCGGCGGTGCCCTCGTCCATGAAGGTGGTCCGGTCGCCCTGGTACCAGGGGCCCTGGCCGAAGAAGCCGGGGACGGCGAAGCGGCCGTTGAGGTAGTGGGTGTACTCGTGGCGGAAGAGCTCTTCGAGGGTGAGCGAGGAGTCCTGCGGGACGCGGCGCTGGTACGTGTAGAAGGTGGCGCCGTTCTCGATGTAGATGCCGCCGTTGTTCGTGTCGTAGCCGGTGATGATCGGGTGGTAGTTCTCGTAGTCGGCCCGCGAGCCGTACAGGACGATGTTCAGGGTGGTGTTGGGGTCGCCGGCCAGCGGCTGCTCGCTGCCGACCACCCGGTGGAACTGCGCCTTGACCTGCTTGCTCGCGTAGTACAGCTGGTCGACGGTGGCGCGGTCGAGGCCGGTGCGGACCTTGAGGGCGGCGCCGGTGCCCGTGTCGTAGGTGTACGTGTACGGGAAGATCCGGGCCTCGATGTCGGCCTTGCAGACGTGGTACGGGGCGCAGGCGTCGTAGAAGTTCAGCCACGAGACGATCTTGGCCCAGGGCTGGCTGCCGGAGCCCCAGGCGGACTCGACGGGGCCGATCAGCGCGCCGAGGTCGGCGACGACGCCGCCGCGCAGGCCGGCGACCTCGCCGAAGCGGCCGTACTCGCTCAGCGCGTCGCGGACGACCCAGGCGTTGGCGGTGCCCTTGAGGTGGGTGTGGCCGGCGAACGCCTTGAAGACGGCGCGGTAGGCCGGGTCGGCGGCGACGGCGGCATGGAAGGCGGCGTCCTGGTTGCCGGAGTAGATGCCCAGGTAGTTGACGGAGAGCGCGGCGAGCGCGGCGCCGGCCCAGGTCGGGTCCTGGTTCGTGGCGGGGTGCGCCGCGTCCATGGTGGCGAGCACCTTGGTGATGAGGCCGAGCTGGTGCTGGCGCAGGCCGGGGGCGCTGCCGATGTAGAGGGCCTCGCGGAGGGTGCGGGCGTTGGACGCGGTGACGTCGAAGGTGCGGGCGGCGGAGCCGAAGGCGGCGATGGCGCGGCGGACGGCGTCGACGGTCGGGGCGTCGGTGATGTCGATCTCGGAGCGCGAGAAGTCGTGGTAGGCGACGGCGTGCAGGTAGGTGAACATCTCCTCCAGGTGGGAGGAGTTGCGGCCGTCGTGGGCGGCGGCCAGGGCGGATATGCGCTGGGCGACCGCCTGCACGTGGGCGTCGGACATCACCCGGGCGAGGCGCGCGTCCCAGGTCCAGATCAGGCCGTTCAGACAGCCGGCGGCGGTGACGGCGGGGTCGGCGAGGAAGTCGGCGAAGGCGGTCGGGGAGAGCCCGGAGATCCCGTCGAGGGTGCACGGGACGCCTGCCACGAGGGTGGTGGCGGCGGGGGCGGCCTGCTGCTCGGCCTTGGTCTTGGCACTCTTCCCGGCCTGGCCGGGGACGCGGGCCCGGGTGTCGCCGGTGCCGCCGGGGGCGGGGGCCGGGGCGGGCTTGGCCGACCGGGCGTTGGCGAATCGTTCCACCTCGTCGAAGGGGTTCGGCTCGGCGGCGGGCGCGAAGGCGCCGGGCAGGGCGGCGCCGGCGGCGCGCGGCGCGGGCGCCTCGGCGGCCTGGGTCGCGGCCTGGCCGGCGGAGGCCACCAGGGTCACCGCGATCGCGGTGGCGAGGAGGGAGGAGCGCACGACTTTGTGCTGGGACACGAGGTCTCCTGGATGAGGGTGGGGATGAGGGGGGTTGGTGCGGCCGATCGGCGTCAGCTGAACGGGAGTTGACGGAGAGACGACCGTCCGCCGCACGAGCTGTAACATAGTAATGTGAAATTGCACTGACAACCCCTGTGCACGGGTCGGTTGCGACGGCCGGGCGTCCGCCTCCGCGAGGGAACGGGGGGAGGCGGACGCCCGGCCCCCTCGTCCGGGACCGGACGCGCAGCTCAGCGGCGGGTGTTCGGTACGGCTCCGAGCCCGGGCGCCGTCGGCCGCAGCCCCTTCGCCGCACCCGCCGCCCGCTCCCGCGCCACCGCCGCGAGCGCCGCGTCGCCGAGCGCGTCGGCCAGCCGGGCCCGGCCCAGCCAGGTGTACGGACTGTCCGGCCGCAGCCCGTCCCGCTCGCTCAGCAGCAGCCGCGCCCGGTCGTGGTCCCCGGCGGCGAGCGCCGACTCCAGCAGCGTCCGCTGGACGGCGTCGCGCTGGGCGTGGCTGCCCCCGAGCACCTGGATCCGGCGCCGGACCGGCCACAGCAGCGCGACCACGGCCGCGTGGTCGCCCCGCCCCTGCGCCAGCAGCGCCTCGCAGACGGGGAGTCCGATCTCGGCCGTCATGGCGTGGTTGGCCAGGGTCCGCCGGTCCTCGCCGCCCTCGGCCAGCCACCGCCGGCGGTCGGCCACCAGCGCCTCCGCCGCCGCGATCCGGCCCGCCCCCACGTGGGCCATCACCGCGTGGGCGTCGTTGAAGGCGTAGAACGGCGGATCGGCCCGCGCGGCCCAGGCGTCGGCGAGGCGCGCCCACCGCTCCGGCTCCTCCCGCCCCGCCAGCCGCATCCGCCACAACAGCGCCGCGGCGTCGAGCAGTTCCATCGCGAGCCCCGCCGACTCCGCGGAGTGCACGGCGGCGTCGTAGACGCGCAGCGCGGTCTCCTCGGCGCCCGCCTCCAGGCAGTACAGGGCGTAGTGCCACCAGTTGTGCACGGTCAGGTAGTTGCCCCGGGCCCAGTCGTCCGCGCGCGCGTCGAGGAAGGCGACGCCCTCGGCGATCCGGCCCTGCATCTCGTAGGTGTGGGTGACGGCGTGCACCGCCCACACGTCCCTCGGGTGCCGCTCGACCGCCGCGAGTCCGGTCTCCTCCGCGCGCCGGTAGTGCCCGGACTCCTCCAGGCCGAAGGCGTACATGCCGAGCAGCGGCCCCCAGGCCCCGTCCGCCCTCCCCCACGCCGACAGGGCCCCGCCGATCCGGTCCCGCAGCCGGACGGCGTCCCCGGTGAGGAAGTCCAGCTGGTGGCCGGCGAAGAGCGCGAGCACGTCCCTCGGGTACGCGAGGGACAGCTCCTCCAGGAGGTCGCCCGCCCCGTGCAGGTCCCCCGCGAGACAGGCCCCGGCGGCCGCCAGATGGAGCCGCTCGCGCGCGGGCAGGGCGCTCGTGTCGCGGCCGGCGAGATACCGCCCGAAGCGCGCGCGGGCCGCGGCGGCGGCGGTGTGTTCGGTGCCCAGCACCCCCAGATAGACGGCGAACGCCTGGGCGTCGGGCGACTCGGGGCTCGCCGCGAGCGCGTCCTCGACGGCCGTGGAGACCTCGGGCCGGAAGAAGAGCAGGGCCTCGACGGCCCGGTCCAGATGGTCCGCCCCCTCGGGTGTGCAGGCGTGCAGGGTGGTGCCGTGACGGTCGGTCGCCAATGCGGTTCCTCACCTCGGTTCCTCGGATGCTGCGCCGTGTGCCGGCTCGGCCGGGAGGGGCAGGGCCCCTTCCGCCGGCACCGGGAGCGTGCCCCGGACGGTCCCGCCGCACGCCGCCCGCGCCCCCGCGCGCCCCGTCCGCGCCGGGGACCGCCCCGCGGCTCGGGCAACCGCCGTGCGGCCGGGGCTGGTTGTGGCAGAGTGCGGCCAGGACCCGCGAACGGGCGGGGCGGACGGGACGGCTGGACGGGGGGCGGCGCGTGGCGCGGGTGGTGGACGGACGGTTCGAGCTGGTGGACCGGCTCGGCGGCGGCGGTATGGGGCTCGTGTGGCGGGCCCGCGACCGGGTGCTGCACCGCGAGGTGGCGGTCAAGGAGGTCCGGCCCTCCGACCCCGGCCTCGCCGAGCACGACCCGGCGGCGGCCGCCGCGCTGGCCGCCCGCGTCCTGCGCGAGGCCCGGGCGCTCGCCCGGCTCGCCCACCCCAACGTCGTCACCATCCACCACGTCGTCGAGGCGGCCGGTCCCGACGCCCCGTACCCCTGGATCGTGATGGAGCTGGTCACCGGCGGCTCCCTCCAGGAGCGGCTCGGCCGGGGACCGCTCGGACCGGCCGAGGCCGCCGCCCTGGGGCGGGGCCTGCTCGCCGGGCTGCGGGCGGCCCACGCGGCGGGCGTCCAGCACCGCGACGTGAAGCCGCCGAACGTCCTGCTCCGCCCCGACGGCACCCCGGTCCTGACGGACTTCGGCATCGCGTCCCTGCACGGGGCGACCGCGCTCACGCCGACCGGTGCGGCGATCGGCACCCCCGACTACATGGCGCCGGAGCGCGTGCGCGGCGAGGACGGCGGGCCCGCCGCCGACCTGTGGTCGCTGGCGATGACGCTGTACGTGGCGGTGGAGGGCCACAACCCGTTCCGGCGCGCCCACACCCTGGCCACGCTCGCGGCCGTCCTCGCGGAGGACGTCCCGCCGCCGCGCCACGCGGGCCCGCTGGGCCCGGTGCTGATGGCCGTCCTGGTCCGCGACCCGGCCGCCCGCCCCGACGCGGCGGAGCTGGACCGGCTGCTGGCGGAGGTGGCGGCCGGAGCGCCGCGGGACGCCGGCCCGCGGGACGCCGCACCGCCCCGCGAGCCGGAGCCGACCTCGTACCGCCTCGCCCCGCCCGCCCCTCCCCTGCCCTCGGACCCGCCCGCCGCCGCCCCCCGCGGCCCCGGCGGGCCGCGGAGGGCGCGGGTCCTCCTCGCGGCCGGGGTCGCGCTCGCGCTGGCCGGCGGCGGGGTCACCTGGGCGCTGTGGCCCGAGGACAAGACCGGCCGGGACGCGCGGGGCGCCGGCGGCCCGTCCGCCTCCTCGACCCCTCCCCCGACGTCCGCCTCGCCCTCCGGGGGCGCCGGGCCGAAGTTCGTCATCGGCGTCAAGGCCGACCAGCCGGGCCTCAGCGCGAAGGGTCCGGACGGCACGTACACCGGTTTCGAGGTGGCCGTGGCGACGTACGTGGCCCGCGCGCTGAAGCACGACCCCGCCGACATCGTGTGGAAGGAGGTCGCGAGCTCCGAGCGGGAGACGGTGCTCGGCAACGGCACCGTGGACATGGTGGTGGCGACGTACACGGTCGACGACCGCCGGGAGGAACTGGTCGACTTCGCCGGGCCGTACCTGGTGGCCCATCAGGACGTGCTGGTGAGGAGCGAGGACACCGCGGTGCGGACCCCCGGCGACCTCGCGGCGAGGAGGGTGTGCGCGGCCACCGGCTCCAGCTCCTACCTCACCGTCCGCCAGGTCGCCCCCGCCGCGCTGCTCACGGGGTCCCCCTCGTACGGGCAGTGCGTCTCCGGCCTGGCGAGCGGGCAGTTCGACGCGGTCACCACCGACGACGCCCTCCTCGCGGGCTACGCGGCCCAGGAGCCCTACCAGGGGAGGTTCCGGCTCGCGGGCCTCGACCTGACCGAGGAGCGGTACGGCATCGGCCTGCCCGAGGGCAGCCCGCTGCGGGGCCGCGTGCAGTCGGCGATCGCGGCGATGGTCTCCGACGGATCGTGGGCGAAGGCGCTGCGCGAGCACCTGCCGCTGATCGAGCCGGAGCCCTCCTCCCTGAAGAGCTGAGCCGGCGGCGTGATCCACTTGCCTCCGCACCGCAGGGCGCGGTGCGTGAAGGAGAGTGAACGTCCATGTCCGTCGCCGACACCACCGCCGTCCGGGTCCGTCCGGTCCGAAAGGAGGACTTCGACCAGTGGCGCGCCCTGTACCGGGGGTACGCCGAGTTCTACCGGGTCGAGCAGACCGAGGAGGCCGCGCGGCTCGTCTGGTCCTGGCTCCACGACCCGGCCCACGAGGTGAACGGGCTGGTCGCGGAGGGCGCCGACGGCCGGCTCGTCGGGCTCGCGCACTTCCGGCCGTTCGCCCGTCCGCTCGCGGCGAGCGTCGGCGGCTGGCTCGACGACCTGTTCGTCGACCCGGCGAGCCGCGGCACCGGCGCGGCGGACCTGCTGCTGGCCGCGCTGCGCCGGATCGGCGCGGAGCGCGGCTGGAGCGTGGTCCGCTGGATCACGGCCGACGACAACCACCGCGCCCGCTCCAAGTACGACCAGGTGGCCACGCGCACGATGTGGATCACGTACGACATGGCCACCGAGGCCTGATCCGGCGTCCTGCTAGCGCAGTTCCTCCGCGACGATCGCCGCGGCGGCGGCGACCAGTTCGTCCACGCCCTCGGCGTCCGGGTGGAACCGGGTGGTGAGGACGGACAGGAGGATCGGGCCGCCGTCCGGCGGCCAGGTGATCCCGACGTCGTTGTTGCCGCCGTATTCGCCGCCGCCGGTCTTGTCGGCGACGGTCCAGTCCGCCGGCAGGCCCTTGCGGAAGCGGTGGAGGCTGGTCGTGTTGCGGAGCAGCCAGTCGGTGAGGAGGGCGCGGTCGGCCGGCTCCAGGACCCGGCCGAGGACCAGCCGGCCGTAGGTCCGGGCGATCGCGCGCGGGGTGGTGGTGTCGGTGATCCGCCAGGGCTCGGCGGAGTTCAGCTCGGGCTCCCAGCGGTCGAGCCGGGTGACCGGGTCGCCGATGGACCGGGCGAAGCGGGTGACGGCCGTGGGGCCGCCCAGCTCGCGCAGGAGCAGGTTGGCCGCGGTGTTGTCGCTGAAGCGGATGGCGGCGTCGCAGAGTTCGGCGACCGTCATGCCCCGTGCGATGTTCTCCTTCTCCTCGGTCACCGGCGACCAGCCCGAGCGCCCGACGTAGGCGGCCGTGTAGGTGAGGCGGCGGGCCAGGAAGGTGCCGTCGTGGTCGAGGTCGCGCAGGACGGCCGCGGCGGCGAGGGTCTTGAAGACCGAGCACATCGGGAAGCGCTCGCGGTCCCGGTGGGCGATGGTGCGGCCGGTGCGCACGTCGTGGGCGTGGACGCCGAGGCGGGCGTCGTACCGCTCCTCCAGGGCGCGTAAGCGGGCGACGACGGGCTCCTCGGGCCGGCCGGCCGGGCGGGGCGACGCCTGGGCGGAGCCGGCGCCGGCGAGTCCGAGGGCGGCGGTGAGGGCGGTGCCCGCACCGAGGGCGAGAGCGGTCCGGCGGGAGGCGCCGGAGGGCTGGGAGTTCACGAACGTCCTTTCGGAGGTGATCGTTTCCGCAGTGCACCACGCGGAAGGGGGCGCGACCGGTTCCGACACCCCGGGTTACCTGACGGTATGTGATTCGGGGTTCACTGTCCGATCATGGACCCGGAGCACCGTGCTCCGCGCGTTGCGAAAGGACACGCATGCCATATCGCGAGGGGGGAAGCGGCACGGCACCGACCCTGATCCAGTCGGTACGCCGGGCCGTACGGCTGCTGGACGAACTGGAGCGGCGCGGTGGCGCGGGCAGCGCGAAGCAGCTGGCCCGCGAGGCGGTGCTGCCGCTGCCGACGGCGTACCACCTGCTGCGGACCCTGGTCCACGAGGGCCTGATCCGCAACGACAACGGTGTCTACACGCTCGTCTCGCCGCTGCGCCGGGACCTGGGCCGCGCGGCCCACGAGCCGGCGCTCGGGATCCAGGCGTGGGTGGACACCCTCAGCCTCGACCTGGACGCGGCCGTCTACTTCGTCCAGTACCGGGACGGCGAGGTGGAGCTCGGGGCCGTGTCGGACAACCCGGCCCGGCCCCCGGTCGAGGAGTGGGCCGACTTCCGGGCGTCGGCGCACGCCCACGCCGCCGGCCAGAGCCTGCTGCTCCAGCTGGATCCGGAGCAGCGCGGCGACCACCTGAGCCGCCACCCGGTCGCGGCGCTCACCCCGCACACGGTCGGGATGCGGCGCGACTTCGAGCAGCGGCTCGCCGGCCTGCCGCGCCGGCTGCCGGTCCTGGAGCACCAGGAGTACGCGCTGGGGACGGCCTGCGCGGCGGTGCCGATCACCGTCGGCGCGGAGACCGCGGCGGTGGCGCTGTCGATCCCCGCCTCCGAGGGGGCGCGGCTGCGCGGCCTCGCGGACCGGCTCCAGCGGCGCGCGGAACAGGTGCTGATCTCCCGGACGTTCGCGGTCGCCGCCCACGGTCACGAGCCTTGACCGTTCCTCGCGGCCCGAGGCCCGGCGCACCGGTCCCCGCGTGTGGTCGCCGCGCGCGCCGACGTCTCCTCCGACGCGGGGCGGGGTCCTGCGGTGCCCGCGCCTCCTATGCTGACCAGGTACGGAAGAACCAGGCCAGGGTTGGCACACGACGTAAGGGGCACCCCGCTCGATGAGCCGGAAGCAGCAGCGCGGAGAAGCCACCGTCGAGCGCGTCCTCGACGCCGCGCTCGACCTGTACGCGCGCGAGGGCGAGGCCGGCCTCACCGTCTCCGCGCTCACCCGGGTGAGCGGGGTCAGCACCGGCAGCGTCTACCACCACTTCGGCAATCTCCACGGGGTGATCAGCGCGCTCGCCCTGCGCTGGCTCGGCCGCCTCCTCGGGGAACTGGGCACCGCCCTGGTCTCCCATCAGGACGCCCGCTCCGGCATCGAGGCGGTCGTCCGCGCCTACCTCGACTTCGTCCGCACCCAGCCGGCCGCGTCCCGGCTGCTGCACTCCCCCTTCGCGGACCAGGAGGGCTCGGCCCGCGCGAGCGAGATCCGCGACAACCAGGAGGCCCGGCTCACGCCGATCGAGCAGTGGCTCGACGGCCACCGGAAGGCCGGCGCGATCGCCGACCTCCCCACCCCCGTGATCGAGTCCCTGGTCCTGGGCCCGGTGGTCGGCATGGCCCGCCGCTGGCTCACCCTGGGGGACGTCGACCTCGAAGAGGCCGCCCGTGTCCTCCCCGACCGCATCTGGCGCTCCGTCGGCCCCTGATCACGTCCGTCCGCGCGGGAGGCGGCGGTCAGCGCGGGCCCGGCCTCCCGGCGGGGGCCGGCGGACCGTCCGGCGAGCCGTCGGTGGTGCCCGGGCCGATCCGCAGCTCGAAGTCGCCGTCGTACCTCTCGTGTCCGGCGATCACCGCGACCTCGACGATCTCCTTGCCGACCCGCCCGCGCACGATCAGCGGGTCCTCGCGGAGGTCCCGCATGAGCGCCACGCACATGCCGATCATGACCAGCACGAACGGGGCGGCGACCAGGATCGTCAGGTTCTGCAGGCCCGCCAGGGCGTCGCCCTGGCCGTCGCCGATGAGCAGCATGACGGCGGCGACGGCGCCGGTGACCACGCCCCAGAAGACCACCACCGGCCGGGTGGGTTCCAGCGCCCCGCGCTGCGACAGGGTGCCCATGACGATGGAGGCGGCGTCCGCGCCGGAGACGAAGAAGATGCCGACGAGGACCATCACGAGCAGGCTCATCACGCCCGTCGCCGGGAACTCCTGGAGCAGCCCGAAGAGCTGGCCCTCCGGGGTGGCCTCGCCCGTCAGCCGTCCCTCCTCGCTCAGCCGCATCGCCGTGCCGCCGAAGATCGCGAACCACACCAGGCTCACCGTGCTCGGCACCAGGATGACGCCGCCGATGAACTGACGGATCGTCCGGCCCCGGCTGATCCGGGCGATGAACATGCCGACGAAGGGCGTCCAGGAGATCCACCACGCCCAGTAGAAGACGGTCCAGCTGCCCAGCCAGGCGTGGATGTTCTCGCCGCTGGTGGCCTCGGTGCGGCCGGCCAGCTGGGGCAGGTCGCCGAGGTAGGCGGCGATCGAGGTCGGCAGCAGGTCGAGGACGATGATGGTCGGCCCGGCGACGAAGACGAAGACGGCGAGGAGCAGCGCCAGCACCATGTTGATGTTGGAGAGCCACTGGATGCCCTTCTCCACCCCGGAGACGGCGGACAGCACGAAGGCGACGGTGAGCACCGCGATGACGCCGACGAGCAGCCCGGTGCCGGTCTTCTCCAGCCAGCCCAGCTCCTCCACGCCGCTGCCGATCTGGAGCGCGCCGAGGCCCAGCGAGGCCGCGGAACCGAAGAGCGTGGCGAAGATGGCGAGGATGTCGATGACCCGGCCGGGCCCGCCGAACGCCCGGCGCTCGCCCATCAGCGGGACGAAGACGGCGCTGATGGTCTGCCGGCGCCGGCGGCGGAAGGTCGAGTAGGCGATGGCCAGACCGACGACGGCGTAGATCGCCCACGGGTGGAGCGTCCAGTGGAAGAGCGTGGTGGCCATCGCCGTCTCCATCCGCTCGGCCGAGTCGGCCGGGGAGGTGCCGGGCGGCGGGGTGCCGTAGTGGGCGAGCGGCTCGCTGACGCCGTAGAACATCAGGCCGATGCCCATGCCGGCGCTGAACATCATCGCGATCCAGGAGACCGTGCGGAACTCCGGGCCCTCGTCCTCCTGGCCGAGGGTGATCCGGCCGTACCGGCTGATGGCCAGCCACAGCGCGAAGACGACGAAGCCGGAGGCGGCCAGCATGAAGGCCCAGCCGCCGTCCCGGATCAGCCCGTCGAGCAGGCTGCTGGAGGCCGACTCCAGGCTGTCCGTCGCCGTCGCGCCCCAGACGACGAAGGCGAGCGTGAGGACGGCGGTGACGCCGAAGACGACCATGTCGGTACGGGCCGGGTGGCGGCCCTCCGGATCGGGCAGGTCCGCCGTCACCGGCAGGCCGCCCCAGCGGCTGCGGCCCTTGCCGCCGCCCCGCCGGTCGTCCGGCCTTCGTCCGCCCTGCGCCATCTGCGACCCCTTTCCCCACCAAACGGGACAAACGTCTCATGTCCTGGTAAGGCAGTATCACAAGCGGAGCCGAACTCGGCGGACCAACAGGCCCCGGGCCCGGACCGGTTGGCCGGGCCCGGCGACCGCGGCCGGCTCAGTCTCCCCGGGCGTGCAGCTCGACGGCGGTGAGCAGGCGCAGTTGGGCGTCGAGCCAGGGCCGTACCGCGGCCTCCGGACCCTCCTCCGCGAGCGCCGCCGGCACCCGCCGGAGCCGCTCCGCCGTGGTGGCGAGGCCGCGCCGGGCGAGGGCGTCGGCCGCGTCCGAGAGCGCGGTCCCGGCCCCGGCGGGCAGCCGGCGCAGCCCGTGCACCGTGACGGTGGCGAGCGCGGAGAGGGCGCCGTGCAGGGCGAGCGCGACCGGGTCGTCGGGAGCGGGCGGCACGGTGTGCGGCGGCCGGGCCACGGGCCGCCGCGGGGCCGGTGCCAGATCGGGTACGACGGTGCCGGTGCCGGTCCGGACGCCGAGCGGGTCCACCACCAGGCCGTCGGCCGTCACCCGGACGAAGCCGCTGACCAGCAGCGGCCCGGCGGGCTCGCCGCCGCGCAGGGCCTCGGCCAGGGCGTCGAGCCCGCCGGGGCTGTACGGGTTGTACGGGGCGACCAGCCGCGCCGCGGTGCCGGCGGCGTCCAGGACGGTGGCCCGCAGCTCCTGCCGCGCCGGGTCGTAGCCCGGCTCCCGCACCGCCTCCACGGCCAGCACGTGCACGGCCTCCGCCTCCACCCGGGGGCGGGCGAAGCGCGGCGGGCGGCGGCGCAGGGCCCGCGCGTGGGCGGCGAAGTCCCGGACGAGCAGCGGCTCGGGCAGCTCCGCCCAGGCGTTCCCGACCGGGGTGACCCCGGTGGCGGCCACCCGCGAGGTGCCGAGCGTCACCGCCCGCCCCGGGGTGCGGGAGGCGACCTCGCTCACCACGTTCCCGGTGGCGAGCGCGCCCAGGGTGCTGCCGGCGATCCGGCGCCGGGCCAGGACCGCCCCGGTCGGCTCCGCGTCCTCCGGGACCGCCCAACGGCGGCGCAGCACCAGGGCGATGCCCGCGCCGCCGTGCCCGAGGTACACCTCGGCCGTGCGGTCGGCGGGGGTCCCCGAGATCCGGCAGCCGAGGGCGGTGAGCCGCACCCGGCGGAGCGGGGTGTCGCCGCGCTCGCCGCTGCCGAGGAAGGCGCCGGACCCGCCGCGGGCCCGCGCGTCGGCCTCGCCGAGCAGCGCGGCCAGCTCCTCGGCCCGGAAGCGGGCGCCCCTCTCCTCGTACGCCGCGAGCTGGTCGAGGACGTCGGTGAGGACGCCCGCCGGCCAGTGCAGCGCTCCGGCGGCGAGCTCGTCCCGGACCCGGCCGAGGGTGCCGGGAAGGACGGGGCCCGTGTGGGCGGCGCCGTCCAGCAGCAGGTCGGCGAGGAGCGGACCGCACCCGTCGAGCGCCGCCGTACCCTTCCGGCCGGGCGCGGTCCCGCCGACGTCGATCCGCGCGGGCGGGTGCGCGGGATCCGCCTCGGCGGCCGCTCGGAACGCCCAGACGGCGAGGGCGACGGCCTCGCCGCGCACGGCGTCGGCGGCGTCCGTGACCGCGTGCGCCACCGTGTCCCGCACCGGGAAACGGACGGTGCAGGTGGGCAGTTCGGCCCGCGCGGCGGGCTGGTCGGGGCTCGGGTGGGTGAGCCGCGCGGTGTAGCCGCGGGCCAGGGTCCGCCGGGCGGCGGCCACCGCCCGCGCCCCCACGGCGGCCGCCAGCTCCTCGTCGCCGGTGTCGCCGGGCGACCAGGGCCGCCACTCGGGCGCCTCGGGTGCGGGCGGCGCCGGGGCCGCGGCGGGTGCGGGGGCCCCGGGCGGGTTCCCGGCGGCGCGCTGGTGGGCGAGGACCAGGCCGATGAGGTGGCGGCAGACACCGGGGGCGGCGCAGGTGCAGGTGCCGCGGTCGAGTCCGGCGCCGGGGGCGAGGGTGACGGTGGTGCCGTCGGGGAAGCGGCCGGTGAGCGTGGCGTCCGGTTCGGCCGTCACCGTCGCGCCCGCGCCCGCGGCCAGGTCCCGCGCGGCGCGCTTCACGAGGCCCCGGTTGGCGAGGGCGGCGAGCGTCTCGGCGTCGAGGGCGAGGAGGTCGGTCCTGGTCACCGGCCCAGCCTCTCGGCGACGAACTCCGCGAGCTGCCCGGGGGTCATGGCGCCGACGTGGGCGCCGGCGTCCGCGAGGAGCTGCCCGGTCTCCCGGTCGTAGGCCGGCCGGGCCTCCTCGTCGAGGGCGGCGAGGCCGAGGACGACCGTGCCCTGCTCCACGAGGGTCCGGACGCCCCGCACCAGCCGGTAGCGGTCGCCGCCCTCGTAGAAGTCGCTGATGACGGCGACGATCGCGCGGCGCGGGTTGTCCACCAGACCGGTGGCGTAGGCGACGGCCCGGGCGATGTCGGTGCCGCCGCCGAGCTGGACCCGCATGAGCAGGTCGACCGGGTCGGCGACGTCGCCGGTGAGGTCCACCACGGAGGTGTCGAAGGCGATCAGATGGGTGGTCAGGCCCGGCAGCCCCCACAGGCTGGCGGCCGTCACGGCGGAGTGGATGACCGAGTCGACCATGGAGCCGGACTGGTCGACCAGGAGGATCAGCTGCCAGCGCTCGACGTGCCGGCGGGTCCGCGAGTGGAACCGGGGCCGCTCGATGAGGAGGCGGCGCTCCTCGGGCCGGTAGTGGGCGAGGTTGGCGCGGACGGTGCCGCGGAAGTCGAAGTCGCGCGCGAGCGGCAGCCGGCTGGGGCGGCGGGAGCGGGTGCCGTGCAGGGCGCGGCGCACCTCGGGCCGGAGGCGGTCCATCAGCCGGCGGACGACGGTCTCGACGATGCGGCGGGCCAGCCGCAGCACCTCGGGGTTCATCAGGTGCTTGGTGCGCAGGACGGCGCGGAGGAGGGTCTGGTCGGGTTCGATGCGCTCCAGGACGGCGGGGTCGGTGACGATCTCGTGGATCTCGAACCGCTCGACCGCATCGCGTTCGAGCCGTTCGATCGTCTCGCGGGGGAAGAGCCGGTGCACGTCGTCCAGCCAGTCGACGGGGGTCACGGTCGAGGCGCCGTCGCCGCCCTCGCGGCCGGTGGCGCGCACGCCGCGGCGGGCCTGGTCGGGGTCGCGGCCGTAGAGCCAGTCGAGCGCGGCGTCGCGGGCGGCGGCCTCGGCGCCGAGGGGGCCGGTCCAGCGTTCGGCGGGGGCGCCGAGGACGAGCCGCCACCGTTCGAGACCGGCGTCGGGTCCGGCTTCCGGCGTGTGCGGGGCGGTCATCGGGCGGCCCCGAGGCCGAGGTCGTCGAGGGTGCGTGACACGTGGTCCTCCAGGGCGCGGGCGAGGGCCAGCGGGTCCGCGGGGGTGCGCAGCAGGGCGCGGGCGGAGCCGCGCAGCCCGCGGCGTGCGATGAGGCGGGCGGCGATCCGTTCGCGCTCGGTGGGCGGGAACCAGGCGAAGGCCTCGCGCAGGGCGGGCAGGGCGACGAGGAAGTCGGTGTCGGACATGGCGACGACCAGGTCGTCGAGGACGGCGACGAGGGGGCCCGGTTCGCCGTCGGCCGTCTCCGCGGCCACCTCCTCGCGGGCGACCGCGAAGAGCCCGGCCAGCCAGTCGCCGAGGACGGCGGGCGCGGCGGCGGCCCGGACGGCCTCGGCGGCGCCGGACTGCGGGGTGCGGGCGAGGACGTGGACCAGGCCGTGAGCGGCGCCGCGCAGGTCGGGCGGGGCGGCCGGGTCCGCGGCGACGCGGCGGAAGACGTCGGTGGCCACGTCCCGGGGGACGGTGAGGACCGGTCCGGCGTGCAGGAGGGCGTCGCGGACGGCGACGAGGGCACGCAGCCGGGCCCGGTCGGGGCCGGTCGTGCCGCCGGGCGCCGTGCCCTCGACGAGCCAGAGGACGCGGGTGACGGCGGTGTCGACGGCGGCGGCGAGCAGGGGGTCGCGGGCGACGCCGTAGACGCGGTCGTGCCGCCACAGGCCGAGGGCGGTGGCGAGGGCGGTGCCCAGCGGGCCGGGTCCGGTGGCGGCGGCGAGTCCCGCGCGGAGGCGGGTGACGAGGGGGCCGGCGAGGTCGCCGGCGCCGCAGACGACGGTGTCGAAGAGGACCTCGGCGAGGGCCGCGCAGTCGTCGGCGGCGGCGCCGGCCCGGTCGCCGAGGGCGACCAGGGCGGCGTCGTCGAGGCGGGCGCCGTACGCGCCGGCCTCGACCAGGGCGGCGTCGCGGCCGGCCGCCGGCCGGGGCTCCCACCGTTCCTCCGTGACCGGGTCGGTGCCGTCGGCCGGGCCGGCCGTCCGCGCGTACCCGGGGATGCCGAGGACGCGGAGCCGGTGGAGGACGCGGCTGCGGTCGAGTCCGGCCGGGTCGGTGAGCCGGAGCGTCACGGGGGCGGTGCCGTCGAGGCCGAGGGCGGTGAGGCGGGCGGCCACGTCGTGGACGAGGGGCGGGGCGGGGGTGTCGGGGTGGAGCCGGCCGACGCGGTCGCCGGAGCAGGCGGCGACCATCTCGACGACCGCCGGGTGCGCGCCGGGGGTCAGCGGGCCGCGCCGGGTCCACGGCAGGGGTTCGTCGAGGGCTTCGGTGACCAGGGCGCCCGCGAGGGCGTCGAGGAGGTCGAGGCGGCCGGGCACGGGGTGGCCGCGCAGGGCGGCGAGCGCGGCCGCGGAGGCCCGGGCGGCGACGAGGGAGGCGGTGGAGACGGGGTGGCCGCGGTCGCGGAGCCGGTCCGCGACGGTGCGGACGAGTCGCCGTCCGGCGGCCTCCGGGCCTTCCTCCCACAGCCACTGGTGGTAGGCGGGGGACGGCATCCCGGACTCGTACCCGGCGAAGGAGTCGAGCTGCCGGAAGGAGTACGGGACGAGGAAGCTGCCGCTGAGCGCGGTGTCGGGCGGCGCGGGCACGGTCGGCCACTCCGCCGGGCCGCCGGGGCCGGACTCGGCCAGCCTGCGGAGGGCGGGGCGGTGGAAGCCGCCGGTGACGACGAGGACCGGGCGGTCGCCCGCGGCGGTCCGGGCGGCGCGGATCCAGGCGGCCATGTACGTCTCGCGGGCGCGGTCGGAGTCGTCGGCCTCGGTGTCGCCGCGGACGGCGTCGAAGTAGGCGTCCAGGCGTTCCGGCAGGTCCGGGGCGTCGGGGTCGGCCTCGATCATGCGGTCCCAGAGGGCGTCGGTCGAGTCGACGGCGAAGCGGTGCCGGAGCCGGGCGGTGGCCTCGGCGTAGCGGAGTTCGGCGTCCGCGTACCGGTTGGCGCGGCCCGCGAACGCCGGGTGCCAGGCGGGCAGGTCGATGAGGCGCACCTCGGCGCCGGCCGCCCGGCCCGCGGTGAGCGCGACCCACTCGGGCGAGTAGGCGCACAGCGGGGTCCAGGAGGTCGCGGCCCGCTCGTCGTCGCGGTAGTGGCTGAAGACGGCGACCGGCAGCTCGTGTCCGAGCAGCAGCTCGTCGAGCCGCCCGTCGAGGTCGGACGGGCCTTCGACGAGGACGTACGCGGGGCGCAGGCGCTCGACGGTCCGGGCGACGAGCCGGGCACAGGCGGGCGAGTGGTGGCGGACGCCGAGGTACGTGACCGTCATCAGCCGGCCAACAGGTGGCGGGCGGCGTGGAGCGCCTTCCACTGGGCGCCGCCGCGGCCGGCGACGCGCTGTTCGAGGTAGCGGCGGAGGCGGGCCAGGTCCTCGGGACTGTCCTTGGCGGCGGTGCCGGCGAGGCAGGTGACGAGGTCGGCCGCGTCGCCGGGCCCGCCGCGCAGGAACCAGCCGCGGACGCCGACGGCGTGGGCGACGGAGACGGCCTCGGCGGTGCTCATGACCGCCGAGAGCCGGTCGGCGGGGGCGCCGTCGCGGGTGGTGCCGGCGCGGAGCTCGCGAAAGGTGGTGACGAGGACGGTGAGCACGTCCCGGTCGGGGGCGACGGGGACGCCGGAGCGGCGCAGCAGGGCGCCGGCCTCGGCCTCGACGAGGGCGAGTTCGGTGTCGAGGTCGGGGATGGGGAAGACGGTCTCGAAGGTGAAGCGCCGTTTGAGGGCGGCGCTCATCTCGTTGACGCCGCGGTCCCGGGTGTTGGCGGTGGCGATGACGTTGAAGCCCTGGCGGGCGAAGACCATGCCGGCGGGGCCGTCGAGTTCGGGGACGGCGACGACCCGTTCGGAGAGCAGCGAGAGGAGGGAGTCCTGGACCTCCAGGGGGCAGCGGGTGATCTCCTCGAAGCGGACGAGCCTCCCCTCGGCCATGCCCTTGAGCATGGGGGCGGGGACGAGGGCCCGCTCGGACGGGCCCTCGGAGACGAGGAGGGCGTAGTTCCAGGAGTACTTGATGTGGTCCTCGGTGGTGGCGGCGCCGCCCTGGACGACGAGGGTGGAGTCGCCGGCGACGGCGGCCGCGATCAGTTCGGAGAGGAGGGACTTGGCGGTGCCGGGTTCGCCGACGAGCATCAGGCCGCGGTTGGTGGCGAGGGCGACGAGGGCGCGCTCGACGAGGGCGGTGTCGCCGACGAACTTGCGGCTGATGCCGTGCTCCTCGTCGCCGACGACGAACCGGCGGGCGGCCCGAAGGCTGAGCCGCCAGCCGGGCGGGCGCGGGTCGGTGTCGCCGGCGCGCAGGGCGGCGAGCTCCTCGCCGTACCGGACCTCGGCGGGCGGCCGCTGGAGCGCGTCGGGCGCGGGGCCGACGGGGTCGGGGGCGGTCACGAGGTCAGCTCCGTGAGGTCGGCGAGGAGTTCGGAGACGGTCACCGGGTCGAGGTCGGCGAGGCGCAGCGGGTAGGTGCGGCTCTCCCAGTGGTCGCCGGGCTGGGTGTCGAGCCAGACGGTGTCGAGGGTCTGCTCGGGGAACTCGTCGAGCATGCCGACGGCGATGCCGGGGTCGAGCTGGATGACGAGGTGGCGCTCGGGGGCGAGGCGGCGGGAGAACCAGCGCTCGACGCCGGCGTCGGCCGGGGCGCCGCGCTCCCAGCCGCGCTTCTGGAGGCCGAGGAGGCGGCCGACGGGGACGGTGACGCCCTCGAAGCGGGTGAGGCGGGCGCTCGCGGTGTCCTCCTCGGTGGGGAGGTGCAGCTGCCGGCCGAGCTGCGGGAAGGGCTGGACGATCTCGTAGTCGGCGAGGAGTTCGGCCCAGGTGCCGAGGGAGTCGGTGAGGTGGAAGGGGTGCGGGAGGGTGACGGTGGCGTCGTCGGCGACGGTGAGCAGCTCGTCGTCGGCGTCGGCGTAGGTGCGGTCCTCGGCGATGCGGAACGCGGTGGTGGTGCCGTCCTGTTCGGCGCTCCAGACGAGGCGGCGGGAGAGGTGCCAGACGAGGGGGTGCTCGACGAAGAGCTGCCGGAACTCGGCGCCGGTCCAGGAGCGGCCGGCGACCATGGCGGCCTCCAGGCGGCGGACCTGGTCGGCGGCGATGGTGCGGACGTCCTTCTTGAGGGCGAGGAACCGCTTGCGCTCGGCGGTGGCCCGCTCGGTCTCGTCGCGGGCGCCGGGCTTGGGGAGGTCCTTGAGGCGGCGGCCCTCGGCGTCGCGGACGAAGGGCTTGAGGGCCTCGTCGAAGCCGACGGTGAAGCGGCGGGTGCCGTAGTCGACGACGGTGCTGCCGTCGGCGTCGAGGCCGAGGTCGGGGACGAGCCGGTCGGCGAGCTGTTCGGCGGTGAGGCCGAGTTCGTCGGCGACCTCGGCGATCTTCTCCTGGGCGCGCTGCTTGAGCGCCTTGAACTTGACGCGCTGGGAGATGCCGTGGAGGTGGAGCAGGGCGCTGTCGGTGCCGATGGCGGCGAGCACGTCGAGCCCCTCGACGGCCCGGTGGTGGGCGCCCTCGCCGGGCCAGGCGCGGATGACGGGGGTGAGGGCGCGGACGGTGTCGTCGTCGCCGAACCAGCCGAGGGCGTGCAGGGCCCACGCCTCCTTGGGCGGCATGCCGGCGACCCGCCACTCCTCGAAGAGGCCCCAGGCGAACTCGGCGAGGGAGGCGGGGGTGCACAGCTCGCGGACCTCGGCGAGGCCGGGGTAGGGGGCGCCCGGCTTGGAGACGGAGACCATGGTGGTCAGGTGGGCGACGGCGGAGACGGGCAGGGTGGCGCCGGTCCGCAGCCGGATCCGGGGCAGCACGCGGGGTTCCAGCCAGGCGGGCGGCTGGGGCATCCGGGCGGGCAGCGCGGTCACCAGCGGGTCGGTGGCGAGGAGCGCCTCGACGGCCTCGACCGCCTCCTCGCCGTACTCCTTGGCGGCGGTGCGGACGCCGTCCGGGCCGTGGGCGGCGACGACGGCCCGCAGGGCGCCCTCGGCGGCGGTCCGCTCGGGGCCGGCGGCGCCGACGGCGTCGGGGACGAGGAGCCGGGCCGCGTCGGTGCCGTGGCGGTGCAGCCAGGTGCGGGCGGTGCGGCCCGCGGTCTTGAGGCGGTGCAGCCAGTTCGCCATCAGCCGGGCGACCCGGACGTCGAGGTA
This sequence comes from Streptomyces roseofulvus, assembly GCF_039534915.1. Lineage (NCBI taxonomy): Bacteria > Bacillati > Actinomycetota > Actinomycetes > Kitasatosporales > Streptomycetaceae > Streptomyces > Streptomyces roseofulvus. The sequence goes on from NZ_BAAAWE010000001.1 coordinate 1,176,859, forward strand.
GGGCAGCATCACCTCGGCCATGGCGGTGGGGTGGTGCGGGGCCATGCGCAGCAGGGGCGGCAGGGCGGCTTCCTCGTGGGCGGCGACGAGCGGCTTGAAGACCTCGGCGCCGTCGTAGCAGTAGTCCATGCCGTCCCAGTCCGCGAGGTACGGACGGACGCGGTCGGCGGGGCCGTTGACGAGGACGCCGACGGTGTGCCAGTTGTGCAGGTCGCCGCGGAGGAGCTTGTCGACGAGGGTCTCCATGGGCTCGTACGGCTGCCAGCCGGTCACCCAGGACTCGGTGGTGGCCCAGGCGCCCCGCTCCTCGTTCCGCCAGACGACCCGGGTGCCGTCGGGGGCGGCGACGCCGGTGACGACGCGGGGCTTGGCGGCCGGGCGCCGCACGGTCCACGGCGGGCGGGTGAGGAGCGCGGGCAGGTCGGCGGGGGCGGCGTCCTCGGTGGTGTCCTGCTCGCGGGTGAGCGGTGCGACGATCTCGGCGGCCTCGGCGGGGAGTTCGGGCAGGACGTCGAGGGTGAGCGCGCGGTGGGTGGCGACGTGTCCGGTGAGCATCCGGCGGATCAGGGCGCTGTCGGCGGTGGTCTCGCGGGCGGCGAGGGCGAGGAGGCGGAGCGCGCGGACGGGGAAGCGGCGTGCGGCGGCGGCCAGTTCGGCGCGGACGTGCTTGTCGCCGACGCGGTCGACGAGTCCCTGGAACGCCTCGTCGGAGGGGAGCTCGGCGAGGGCGGCGGCGAGCGCCTTGAGGTCGTCGGTGCCGAGGTACTGGCGGTGCGTCTCGGCGATGAGGAAGGGGGCCACGGCGGTGCCGACGCCGTCCGCGACGGTGGCGACGGTGGCCGCGTCCCAGCCGCGCCAGCCGAGGTCGACGCGGCCCGCGTAGGCCGCGGTCTGGTCGGCCGTCAGGGAGCAGACGAGCATGTCCCGCACCGGGATCTGGGCGTGGTCGCGGGTGGTGGGGTCGGCGACGCACTCGTCGGTCCAGGCGCGCTCGGTGGGCACCAGGAAGGAGACGGAGACGCGGCGACGGGGACTGGTGCGGTGCCGGCCGAGGGCGGCGACGGCGGCCGCGTACGTCTCGTCGTCGGCGACGGCGAGGAGGGCGCGGACCCGTTCGAGGACGGCGTGGGCCTCGCCGCGCTGCCACTGTCCCTCGTCCTCGGGGGCGGCGTCGATGCCGCCGATCACGCTGCTCCGGGTGCCCTGGACCCAGAGGCGGCGGCATTCGAGGTGCTCGACGGCGGCGACGGCCGCGAAGGGTAGTCCGTGGCCGAGTGTCCAGGCGTCGGCGACGGTGCGCCGGTCGGCGTCGTACGGCAGGAAGGCGGCGAGGACGGCGGCGCCGACGGGGTCGGGGCTGCCGGCGTCGTGGGCTCGGGCGGCGGCGACGAGGCCGGGGTCGCTCCGGCCGGCGTCGAGGGCGCGGGCGATCTCGGTCGACTGCCGGGAGCGCCAGTCGGCGAGCCGGGCCGGCGCCTCCGGGTCGGGGGCGGGGACGGGGACGGGGGTGCCGCCGCGGCGCGGGCGGAGGTGCCGCTTCCAGGCGTCGGGCAGCACGAAGGCGGTCTCGTCGGGGCGGACGGCGGGGCCGTCGGGCGCCTCGCCCGGCGGCGGCCCGGCGACCGGTGCGGAGGGCGCGGGCGGCGCCACGGCGGTGCCGTCGCCGGCGGCCACGTATCCCTTGCGCTCCTTCTCGCCGATGGACTTGAGCAGGTACGCCTCGGCCGCCTCGACCGTGCCGAGGTCCTTGACGCGGGTCTGGCCCGCCGTGCCGATCCGGCCGAACCGGACGGTCACCGAGGTGCCCTCCGCACCGGCTTCCCAGAACTTCCCCGCGCCGTCCCCGGCGTGCTCCCAGCGGCGCACGGCCCCTCCCGCATTGCTGTCGTCGATCAGTGCTCCGCACAGTAGCGGGGGCGACCGACAACGCCTGAATCCCCGCGGCTCGCGGGGTTCTGGACAACCCCGGCCCAGCAGTGGTTAGGTAAGCCTCACCTAACCACGACCCCCGAGCGCCCGACCGAGGAGAGTCACCGTGAGCGTCGCCCCCTCCCCCGTCCTGCCCCAGCAGACCGCCGCGGAACAGGTCCGGTCCGTCCTGGCCCGGGCCATCTCCCTCTCCCTCACCCTCGACGGACAGACCTACGACCTGCTCGGCGCCCACACCGTCGGCGCCCGCGGCCGGATCACCCTCCACCCGCCCGCCGACACCCCGCTCACCGACCACCTCGACCGTGCCCCGCTCCGGACGCTCGACGTCCGCGTCGACCTCACCGACATCGCCCCGACCGCCCTCCGCGACCGGGTCCGCGCGCGCGTCGCCCTCACCGGCCGGCTCGCCCCCGCCACCCCCGGCGACCCCGGCTCGCTCCGCCTCGACCTGTCCCGGATCACCCTCCGCACCGGCACCGGGACCGAGGAGGTCGCCCCCGCCGCGTACGCCCTCGCCGCCCCCGACCCGCTCGCCCTGGAGGAGGCCGCGCTCCTCACCCACCTCGCCGACGCCCACCCCGACCTCGTGTCCGACCTGGTCGTCCTGGCCGGCTCCCGCCTCCCGCACGGCGTGGTCCGCGCCCTCCCGCTCGCCATGGACCGGCACGCCGTCTCGCTGCGCTGCGAGTACGGCGAGGGCCACTGCGACCTCCGCCTCCTCTTCCCCGCCGAGGCCCGCGACGCCGCCACCGCCGGCGACATGGTCCGCCGGCTGCTCACCGCCCCGCGCTGCGCCCACCACCACGACCACCACTGACCGGTCCCGCGATCCGGAAACCGCACACGCGCGCGGGCGCGTCCCCACCCGCATGGACCGGATCACGCACGGCCTCCGCCAGCTCCTGCGCTTCGCGCTCCTGGAGGCGCGCTGCTGCGCCTTCGCCGTCGCGCTCGTCGGCGGCATCGCCGTCTCCACGCTCCTGCCCGAGCTGCCCGTCGCCCGCTACGACCTGCTCCTCGGCTACGGGATCGTGCTCACCGTGCTGGCCTGGCGGCTCGGCTGGGACAGCGGGCGGGACGTCGCCGTCATCGCCGTCTGCCACCTCATCGGCCTGCTCTTCGAGCTGGTCAAGGTCCGCATGGGCTCCTGGAGCTACCCGGAGGACGCGGTCACCAAGGTCGGCGGCGTGCCCCTCTACGGCGGCTTCCTCTACGCGGCCGTCGGCAGCTACGTCTGCCGCGCCTGGCACCTCTTCGACCTGCGTCTGACCGGCTACCGGCCCCGGGCCATGGCGGTCCTCGCCGGGGCGGTCTACCTCAACTTCTTCAGCCACCACTGGCTGCCCGACGCCCGCTGGGTGCTCGCCGCCCTGCTGCTGTGCGCCACCGCCGGCACCTGGGTCCGCTTCCGCGTCGGCGAGCAGGACCTCCGGATGCCGCTCGCGCTCTCCTTCGTCCTCATCGGCTTCTTCCTCTGGATCGCCGAGAACGCCGCCACCTACGTCGGCGCCTGGAGCTACCCCGACCAGCTCGACGGCTGGCAGCCGGTCTCCGTCGCCAAGTTCGGCGCCTGGGCCCTGCTCATCACCGTCACCTTCGTGCTGGCCGTCGCCTGGACGGGTCAGCCCGCCGCGCGCGGCACGGGCTCCTCGCCCCGGCGGATGCCCAGGGTCGCCAGCAGGTCCTCGTGGAGCTCCATCCAGACGGTGTGGCAGGAGTCGGCGCGGGGCCGGTCCACCCAGGAGAACTCGCCGCGCCGGACCCGGGCCAGGGCGGCGGTGAAGCGGTCGCCGTAGCCGGAGAAGCGGTCGAGCCGGGAGCCGAGCTCCGCGGCGAGGGTGTCGATGACGCCGCCGAGGACGGTCAGCTCGTCGAGGATCCGGCCGTCCCAGTCCATGTCGGCGTGCGTGTTGACCGCCAGCCGGCCGCTGCCGTCGGGCCGCAGCTGCCAGTCGGTGCAGGCCGTCAGGCAGCGCGCGTTGTACGCGAGGAAGGTCTCGTACCGCTCGCGCACGTACGCCCCGTGACCCGACCCGGCCAGCTCCTCGGCGAGCAGCCGCTCCCCCTCCGTGCGGCCGGCGTCGGTGAGGCTCCAGCCGGACGTGCCGGCGAAGCCGCTCCGGGTGACCCGGCCGTACGCCTGGAGGTCCAGCAGCAGCTCGCCGACGGCGTCCGCGTCGAGGCCGAAGCGGGCCGCGGCCTCCGCCTCGGTGGTCATGCCCCGCAGCCGTACGGCGTGCAGGACCAGCAGCTCGGGAGAGGAGGAGGTCGCCATGGGCAGAGCCTAGACAGGTACCGCCGGGCCCGGCGACCCCCGCGCCGGGCGGCAGGCAACCCGCCGGGCGCCCCGCGCGTCCTCACCCGTGCGAACCCGGCACCGGACCGAACAAGGACACGCGATGAGCGACAGGGCCCGTATCCTCTTCGACGCGCTCGACCTCGACCAGGACGGCACACTGACCCGGACCGAGGTCATCCGGGCGCTGCGCGAGAAGGGCCCCACCCTGGCGGCGCGCGGTGTCCTGCCCGTCTGGGGCGTCGGCGGCGACGACGACTCGGCGGCGCTCTTCGACGCCGCCGACCAGAACGGCGACCGCGTCCTCAGCTTCGAGGAGTTCGCCGCCGTCGTGGACCGCCGCTTCGGCTGGTGACCCCGGCGGCGCGGCCGCTCAGCCGCGCAGCCAGACGGCGGTGTCCGGGGGGAGGGCGCCGGTCGGGTCGAGCGGGCCGCTGGCGAGCAGTGTCGCGGTGTGCGCGGGGAGCTCGACCGGGCCCGGGGAGAGGTTGACGACGCAGATCAGGCCGTGGTCGCGGGCGAAGGCGAGGACTCCGTCGGCGGCCGGCAGCCAGCGGAGCGTGCCGTCGCCGAAGCCGGGCTCGGTGCGGCGCAGGGCGAGCGCCGTGCGGTAGAGGGTGAGCATGGAGTCGGGGTCGGCGCTCTGCCGGTCGACGGCGTAACGGGCCCAGTCGGCGGGCTGCGGCAGCCAGGGGTCCGTACCGCCGCCGTTGACGAAGCCGTACGAAGGTGCCCCGGCCTCCCAGGGGAGGGGCACCCGGCAGCCGTCGCGGCCGGGGTCGGTGCCGCCGGAGCGGAAGTGCATGGGGTCCTGGATGCGGTCCCGCGGGATGTCGGCCTCGGGGAGGCCGAGTTCCTCGCCCTGGTAGAGGTAGACGGAGCCGGGCAGGGCGAGGGTGAGGAGGGCGGCGGCCCGGGCCCTGCGGGTGCCGAGCTCCAGGTCGGCGGGGGTGCCGAAGCGCTTCGCGGCGAAGTCGAAGGCGGTGTCGGCGCGGCCGTAGCGGGTGGCGGTGCGGGTGACGTCGTGGTTGCAGAGGACCCAGGTGGCGGGGGCGTGGACGGGGGCGTGCTCGGCGAGGGTGTCGTCGATGGTGCGGCGCAGCCGGTCCGGTTCCCAGGGGCAGGCGAGGAAGTTGAAGTTGAAGGCGGTGTGGAGTTCGTCGGGGCGAAGGTAGCGGGCGAAGCGTTCGGCGTCGGGGAGCCAGACCTCGCCGACGAAGACGCCGCCGTACTCGTCGGCTATCGACCGCCAGGAGCGGTAGACGTCGTGGATCTCGTCGAGGTCGATGTACGGGTGCGGGTCGACGCCCTCGGTGAAGTCCCGCAGGTCCGGGTCCTTGGTGAGCAGGGCGGCGGAGTCGATGCGGACGCCGGCGACGCCGCGCTCGAACCAGAAGCGGAGGACCTCCTCGTGCTCGCGGCGGACGTCGGGGTGGGACCAGTTGAGGTCGGGCTGTTCGGGGGTGAAGAGGTGGAGGTACCACTCTCCGTCGGGGACCCGGGTCCAGGTGGTGCCGGAGAACTGGGAGGGCCAGTCGTTGGGCGGGAGTTCGCCGTGCTCGCCGCGGCCGGGGCGGAAGTGGAAGCGGGCGCGGGCCTCGCTGCCGGGTCCGGCGGCGAGCGCCTCGCGGAACCAGGCGTGCTGGTCGGAGACGTGGTTGGGGACGATGTCGACGATGACGCGGAGGCCGAGGGCGGCGGCCTCGGCGATGAGCTTCTCGGCCTCGTCGAGGGTGCCGAAGGCGGGGTCGATGGCGCGGTAGTCGGCGACGTCGTAGCCGCCGTCGACCATCGGGGAGGCGTACCAGGGGGTGAACCAGACGGCGTCGACGCCGAGGGCGGCGAGGTGGGGCAGTCGTGCCCGGACGCCCGCGAGGTCACCGGTGCCGTCCCCGTCGCCGTCGGCGAAGCTGCGCGGGTAGACCTGGTAGATGACGGCGTCGCGCCACCAGTCGGCGGTACGGGTCGGGGTGGGGGCTGCCACGTGACGGTCCTTTCGGGCAGGGAGGGTGCGGTGGGTGAGCGGGGGCGGGGCGGCGGGTCAGCCCTTGAGGCCGCCGGCGGTGAGGCCGCCCATGATGTTGCGCTGGAAGACCAGGAAGACGAGGAGCGTGGGCAGCGAGGCGATGGTGAGGGCGGCGATGAGCACGTTCACCGGGACCCCGTTGGAGAGCGAGTAGATGCCCACGTTGAGGGTCTGCTTCGCCGGGTCGGGAAGGGTGAGCATCGGCCAGAGGAAGTCCTTCCACACGCCGACGACCGCGAAGATCGACACCACGCCGAGGATCGGCCGGGAGACGGGCAGGACGATCGACCAGAGGATCCGCAGGGGGCCGGCGCCGTCCAGGGCGGCGGCGGAGAGCAGTTCCTGGGGGATGGAGTCGAAGAAGCGCTTCAGCAGGAAGATGTTGAAGGCGTTGGTGACGGACGGCAGCCAGATCACCCACGGGCTGTCGAGCAGGTTGCGTTCGACGATCGGCACGTCGAGCACGGTGAGGTACTGGGGGACGACGAGGACGGTCGCCGGGATCATCAGGGTGGCGAGCATCATGCCGAGGACGGCCTTGCCGAGCACGGGGCGCAGTTTGGAGAGCGAGTAGGCGGCGGCGACGTCCAGGACGAGCTGGAAGGCGAGGGCGCCGAAGGCGTAGTAGAGGGTGTTGAGGAGGAGGGTGGCGAGGTCCATGACCTCCCAGGCCCGGCCGTAGTTGGCGGGTTCGAAGCTGCCGGGGACCAGGGTGGGCGGGGTCTGGATGACCTCCTGGGCGTCCTTGAAGCCGCTGGACGCGAGCCAGTAGAGGGGGCCGAGGAAGACCAGGGTGAAGAGGACGAGGACCAGGACGAGGACGGCCCGGTAGGCGGCCCTGCCGCGGGGGCGGGCGAGCCGGGCCGGCGAGATGAGCGTGCGTGTGGACATGTGTGTCTCCCCCGGTCCTACTCGTCCTCGGCGCGGCTGAGCTTGACGTACGCCGCCGAGAATCCGGCGAGGAGCACGAGCAGCATGAGGCCGAGGGCGGCCGCGGCGCCGTAGTTGTTGAAGTTGAAGGCGTACTGGTAGATGAGGTACACGACGGTGGTGGTGGACCCTTCGGGTCCGGCTCCGCCGGTGAGCAGGAACGGTTCGACGAAGACCTGCATGGTGGCGATGACCTGCATGAGCAGCATCAGGGAGAGGACGAGCCGGGTCTGCGGGATGGTGACGTGCCAGATCTTGCGGAGCAGGCCGGCGCCGTCGAGTTCGGCGGCCTCGTACAGCTCGCCGGGGATGGACTGGAGCGCGGCGAGGTAGATCAGGGTGGCGCCGCCCATGTTCATCCAGGTGGAGGCGATGACGACGGCGAGCAGGGAGATGTCGGGGTCCTGGAGCCACTGCTGTTCGGGCCGGCCGAGGAAGCGGAGGAGTTCGTTGAGGAGGCCGTAGCCGGGGTCGTAGAGGTACTTGAAGAGGAGGACGGCGGCGACCGGCGGGAGCATCACCGGGAGGTAGACGAGGAGCCGGAGGTAGCCCTGTCCGTGACGGAACTCGTTGATGACGAGCGCGGCGACGAAGGGGACGGCGAAGCCGAGGAGCAGGGCGAGGGCGGTGTAGAGGAGGGTGTTGCCCCACGCCTGCCAGAAGGCCGGGTCGTCGGCGACGGTGCGGAAGTTGTCGAGGCCGACCCAGGTGGTGCGGCCGCTCTCGGTCTTCTGGAAGGCGAGCAGGAACTCCCTGACCATCGGGTACCAGGAGAAGACCGCGAAGCAGAGGACGGCGCCGATGAGGAAGCCGTGGGCGGTGAGGTTGCGCCGCAGGGCCGTGGCGAGGGGTGCCGTCCTGGCCGGTGGGTCGGTGCGGGGTGGCGCCGTGGGGCGCGGGGCGGTGCTGAGGGCCGGCATCGTCGCTCCTTGGTGCTGGGTGCCGCGGTCGGAGGATCCGGCGGGCGGGGCGGACCGGGCCGGTCCGCCCCGCCCGGGCCGGGTCACTGGTGGGCGAGGACCTGGTTGACCTGGGTCTCGGCGGTCGCCAGGAGCTTGTCGATGTCGGCGTCCTTGTTGGTGAGGAGGCCGGACATCACGTTGTCGAGCACCTTGTAGACCTCCTGGGCCTTCGGCGGCTCGGCCTTGCCGGGGACGGGGTTGTCCATGAACGCCTTGAAGTTGGCGACCGGCATGGTGGCGTGCCGGGTGCGGGCGCCGTCGTCCTTCGTCTTGGAGTCGCCGAGCCAGAAGTTGGGCTGCGGGACGCCGACGGGGAGGCCGTCGGCCTTGGCGCGGGCCCAGTCGAACTGGCCCTTGCCGACGGTGAGGTTCTTGAAGTTCAGCCAGGCGACGGCGGCCTTGATCTTGTCGGGCGAGATGCCCTTCTTGACCATGTAGTTGTTGCCGCCGGCGAGGGTGTTCCTGCCGCCGGGGATCGGGCCCATGCCGAAGTTCTCGTACTTCGCGCCGAGCTGCTGGACCATGTACGCGATGTCGTCGGGGGCGGCGAGGAACATGCCGAGCTTGTCGGTGGCGATCTGCTTCTGGAGGTCGCCCCACTTGAGCAGCTGGGTCTTCCCCATGCTGTCGTCCTCCCAGCGCATGGCGTGGAGGTTCTTCGCGACCTGCTTGCCGATCTCGTCGTTGAAGGCGGCCTTGGTGCCGCTCGCGTCGACGACGTCGCCGCCGAGGCTGTACATCTGGGCGGTGAAGTGCCAGCCGCCGGTGTTGCCGGCGCTGTACTCGCCGAAGCCGGCGACGCCGTTCCCGAGGGCGGCGATCTTCTTGGCGGCGGCGCGGACCTCGTCCCAGGTGCGCGGCGGGGCGTCGGGGTCGAGGCCGGCGTCCTTGAAGAGCTTGCGGTTGATCAGCAGGCCCATCGTGTAGTTGCTGGTGGGCAGGCCGTACAGGTTGCCCTTGTGCTTGAGGGAGCCGAGGACGTCGGGGGCGATGTCCTTGAGGAGCGGGACGCTGGTGGGGTGGACGTAGGCGCTGATGTCGGCGGCGCCGTCCTCGGCGAGGACCTGCGGCAGGTCGGTGAAGTAGGTGTAGAAGACGTCGGGCTGGGACTTGGCCTTGAGCATCGCGGTGAAGCGCGGGGGCTCCAGGCACTGGCCGGGGGTGGAGCGGCCCTCGATGGTGACGTTCGGGTAGGTCTTGTTGAACTCGGCGACGTCCTCCTTCCACTCCTTCAGCTCGGCCGCCTTCGCCGCGGGCGGCATGCAGTCGATGGTGAGCGTCACCTTCGTCCTGGGGTCGAGCGGCGTGGTGGGGTCGGAGGAGCCGCTCTGCTCGGTTCCGTCGGTGCCGTCGTCGCTGCTGCTGGTGCCGCAAGCGGCGAGCGCGGTGAGCGCGAGGGCGGAGACGAGGGCGACTGCGGCCGGTCTGCGGGTACGGCGGAGCCGGGCACTTCTCATGAGTGGTCCCCTTCGGGCTGGGCGTGGAGGTGGCCCCGGCGGTGCTGCGTGGGCGGGGCGCGGCACACTCAACCACCCCCGACAAGTGAACGCAAGATATCGCGCTGATTTCGTAAATGCTCGACAGTGAAGCGCAACCTTGCATGCGTGAGAGGCCGGCGCAAACCGCGCAAAGCGGCTCGCACCGGCCTCTCCGGGGCCTGCCGGGCCCCCGGTCGACGGCGAACGGCTACGGATTGACGGTGATCCGGAAGGTGGAGGTGGTGTTGCGGATGTCGACGGCGTTGCCGCTCATCCGCAGCCCGTTGAAGGTCACCTCGCCCACGGCGGGACCCTGGCCTGCCTCCGGCTGCTCGTTGGCCCACAGGCCGAAGCCGGACTTCGCGTCGAAGGCGTCACCGGACCGGCGCGCTCCGGTGATCGAGATGTCGGTGAACACCGTGTCCTTGATGGGGAACTGCGGCTGGCCGCCCACGTAGTTCGTCTGGAACATCACCCCGCTGTAGGTGGGGTCGACGATGTCGACGTGGTTCACCCGGATCCCCTGGAACACCTTGGAGGCCGAGAAGACCCAGATCCCGGGGAAGGTCTGGGCGCCCCAGAAATGGCCGCCGGCCCGGACGATCGAGATGTTCTCGAAGGTCGTCGGAGCGGTTCCGAATCCGTTCATCGGATACCCGAAGTCCAGCGAGGAGATGGTGATGCCGGAGTAGACCAGGGTGTCGGCGATGTGGATGTTGCGGAAGGTGTTGTCGTAGCCGCCGTAGACGGCCACGCCCGCCGCCCGCCAGGTGAGCGTGCTGGTCAGGTTCTCGTAGACGTTGTTCTTCATGTCCGCGCCGCCGGCGTCGACGGCCGAGAACAGCGCGAAGCTGTCGTCGCCGGTGGCCCGGGCGTCGTTGTTGGTCACCAGGTTGTCCGTCGACCCGTTGGTCATGTTGACCCCGTCGGCGAACAGGTTCCGGATCCGGGAGTTCCTGAGGGTGATCCGGTCGGTGTTGGCGCCCCAGTAGAGGCACACCGTGTGCTCGTTCCAGATGTCGTCGATGACGATGTCCGACACGTTCGCGAAGTCGAAGACCTTCCCCGGCCCGTCGATCCGCGAGGTGTAGTTGCCGAAGTAGGCGAAGCCCTTGAAGAGCGAGCCCCTCGCGGTCGCCTCGGCCCGGAACCCGACGTCGGTGTTCTCCTGGGTCGCGGGGGCGTGGAACCGGGTGTACCAGGGCCCGGCGCCGACCACCTTCACGGCCTTGCCGTACACCTGGAACTTGCCCGACGTCTGGTAGTCGCCCGGCGGCAGGTAGACGCCCGTCAGGGCGCCCGTGGTGTCCATCCGGACCCGGTCCAGGGCGTTCTGCACGTCCTGGTGGCCGAAGCCCGCCGGCACGGCGTACGCCGCCGGGTCCGGGTTCGCCACCGGCGCGACCTGCTCCAGGTTCACGAAGTCGATCGCGTACGTGGAGGTGTTCGCGGCGTCCTTCTGGAGCCGGATCCTGCTGCCGGCCGGCACGGTCTCGCCGAGCATCAGGTGCGCCTCGTCGTAGATGTGCCGCGGTCCGCCCGCGCCCGGGGAGTTTCCGGGAGCCGTCTCGGAGCCGTACAGCCAGGCGTACTTCGAGGTCAGCGGCAGGGCCTTCCGGAAGACCCCGTCGACATAGACGTTGATCGTCGAGTCGATGCCGCCGCCGCCCGGGGCGTCCGGGATCGAGAAGCGGGTGACCAGGGTGTTGGTCGAGGCCCGGGTGGTGAACTCGACGTACTCGCCGGTCGCGTCCAGGTTCACGGCCCTGCGGCCGGACGCCTCGCCCGCGATGTCGCCGACGGTGCGGTTGGGCCCGACGACGGTCGCGCCGCCGCCCGGGGTGCCGTCCTCCGCCTCGTACATGTCGTACGGCATGTTCGCGCCGCGCCCCACGAAGAGCGGCTGGGTGGCGGTGTTGTTCGCCCGCTTCACCGGCAGCTCGTTCGGGTCGTCGGCGAGGACCGTGCGGACGGTGTACGAGCCGTCGGCGGCCGTCCACGGCCCGAGGCTCACCTCCGTCCGCGCCCCGGCCGCCAGCGGCCCGGCGTACGAGCCGGTGAGGGTCTTCACGGTGCCTCCCTGGTCGTTCAGGAGGGTGAGCGTGACCCCGTGGGTGCCGGTGGCGGTCGCCACCGTGCCCTGGTTGCGGACGACGGCCTTGAAGGTGACCGTGTCGCCGGCCGAGGGGCTGGACGGCGAGGTGGCGACCGAGACGGTGACCGGGTCGGAGCTGTCCACCGGCCGTACCACGAGCGCGGTGGGGCTGGTGTAGGTGTTGTCGGTCTCGTTCTGTTCGACGACCGCCCCGCCCTCGTCGGCGACCGCGCTCAGCTCGTACGAGCCGGCGTCGCGGGCCCCGATCGAGGCCGAGACGGTGGTCTGGGCCCCGGCGGCGAGCGCGCCGACCGCCGCCGTGGCGACCTTCGTGCCGCCGAGGCGGACGGCGAGGCCGCTGGCCGGGGCGGCGGCGGTGCCGTCGTTGCGGACGGTGGCGGAGACCGTGATCGGGTCCGACTCGACGGGCGAGGCGGGCGAGACGGTCAGCCCGGTGACCCGCAGGTCGGGGTTGGGCGCCGGGACGCCGATCACCTGGAACTCGGCGACCTGTCCGGCCGGGGCGCCGGTGTTGGCGGTGATCCGCAGCTGCACGTCGGCGGTCCTGGCGGTCACCGGGATGGTCACCTGGTTGCCGCTGCCGGGGTCGAAGGCGTAGCTCTTCGCGGCGACGAGACTCGTGAAGCCCGTGGCGTCCTGGCCGCGGCCGAGGACCTCGATCGTCTGGGAGCGGGCACCCCAGGCGCTGCCGGGATCGAGCTTCAGGACGAGCCGGTCGAGGTCGGCGTCGGCACCGAGCCGCACGGTGAGGGCGTTCGGGTAGCTGCCGCCCGCGCCCTCCCAGTAGGTGGCCGTGCTGTCGTCGTTGGCGTGGGCGGCGACGAAGGCGTGCACGGTGGACGAGGCGCTGATCGGCTTGGCCACGGCGAGGTTGGACCCGGTGCCGCCGCTGCCGTTCCGGGTGACGCTGTTGCTGTCGCCGGACCGGTTGCCCGCCGCGTCCCTGGCCCGTACCCGGTAGGTGACGGTCGCGGAGGCGGGCTGGGTGTCGGTGTGGGTGGTGACGTTCCCGGCGACGGTGGTCAGCAGGGCGCCGTTCGCGTAGATCTCGTAGCCGGTGACGCCCGTGTCGTCGGTGGAGGCGGTCCAGGCGAGCCGGATCCGGCCGGCACCGGACTCCGTGTACGCCAGGTTCGCGGGGGCCGTCGGCGCCTGGGTGTCGCCGGTGTCCCCGGTCCTGGTCACGGCGTTGGAGTCGCCGGACTGGTTGCCTGCCGCGTCCCGCGCCCTGACCTTGTAGGTCACCGTCCGGTCCGCCGGGCGGATGTCGGTGTACGTGGTGACGTTCCCGGCGACGGTGGTCAGCAGGGCGCCGTCGGCGTAGACGTCGTACGCGGTGACGCCGGTGTCGTCGGTGGCCGCGCTCCAGGTGAGGCGGATCTGCCCGGAGGCGGGCTCCGTGTACGCCAGGTTCGCGGGCGCGGTCGGCGCCCGGGTGTCGCCGCCCGCCGGCCCGTAGACCTCCAGCTCGGAGAACTGGGCCGCGTTCTGCACCGTGTTGGCGGTGACGAGGACGCGGACGTACCGGGCGGTGGTGGCGCCGAAGGAGACCGTCGCGCTGCGCCCGCTCGCCGCGTCGAAGGCGTACGCCTGGGCGGCGGTCAGGTCCGTGAAGGAGGTGCCGTCCGTACCGGCCTGGATCTTCAGGGTCTGGCTGCGGGGCTCCCAGGTGTCGGGCAGCCGCAGCACGACCCGGTCGACGCGCAGGGCGGCCCCGAGGTCGGCCTGGAGCCACTGCGGGAAGGCGCCGCCGGGACTCTCCCAGTAGGTGGCACGGTTGCCGTCGTTGGCGTGGGACGCCACGTACGTCTGGGTGTGGCCGCTGGCGGTGAGGGTCTTCCCGGCGGCGAGGTTCGCGGAGGTGCCGTCGGCGCCGTGCACCTCCAGTTCGGAGAGCTGGGCGGCCTGCCAGCCGGTGTTGGCGGTGATGTCGACCCGTACGAAACGGGTCTGGGCGGCCGGGAAGGCGATGGTGACGGTGTTCCCGGAGCCGGGGGTGAAGGCGTAGGTTGCCGAGGTCTTCAGGGTGGTGAAACTCGTGCCGTCGGCGCTGCCCTGCACGGAGAGGGTCTGGTTCCGGCTCTCCCAGCCGGCGGGCAGCTTCAGCACGACCTCGTCGACGCGGGTGGCGGTGCCGAGGTCGGCCTGCACCCACTGGGGGAAGGCGGAGCCGGCGCTCTGCCAGTACGTGCCCTGATTGCCGTCGGTGACGTTCGCGGCGCCGTACTCGGCGTGCGCGCTGCTCGCCCCGGCGGTGTCGCCCAGGGCGAGGTTCGGGCCTCCGGCGGCCTGCGCGGTCGTCAGGGGACCGCCCAGCGCCAGCAGGCTCGTCGCGATCACGGCGCTCAGGCCCCGTGATCTCCAGTTGCGGATCCTCATCGCTCCTCGGTCTCTCACTCAAGGGATGTGTCCAGAATTCGCGCTCAGATGTCGATTCCTTGCGCGGGACGCTCAGAGAGTTCCAGAGGAACGAAGGGTCGTCTACCGGTAGGACCGGGCGAGTTGAGCGCCCGTCGGAGGGGGTGCGCGGGCATGCCGAAGCGGCGGTCCGCGGGGGTGCGGACCGCCGTTCCGGCGGGGTGGTTCAGCCCCGGTTCACCGTGAACTGCGAGCCGGGTTCGACGACGACGTCCCCCTCCGCCGTGTCGGCGAAGGTGACCCGGGTCAGGGTGGCGCTGCCGCGGGCCCCGCCCATGGCGAGGATCCCGGAGCCGTTGACCGTGCCGTCGATGCGGACGTCGCTGATCCGCACGTCGGGGACGGCCCCGCCGCCCGTCTTGAACTGGATGGCGTCGTAGGTCGAGTCGAGGATGTCGGTGTCCCGGATGGTGACGCCGGGGATGTCGGGCCCCTGCGCGAAGAGGGTGATCGCGCCGAACTCCTGGTCCTCGTTCCAGAAGGCGCCGCCGGTGCGGTGCAGCGCGTTGTTCGCGATCAGGGTCTGCCCGGAGAAGGGCAGCGGGTCGTGGTCGGTGGCCAGCATGATCCCCGGGTAGTTCATGGTGTCGGCGATCACGTTGTTCTCGATGGTGTTGCCGTACCCGCCGTAGACCGCGATGCCGTTGGCCCGCCAGGGCAGCTGGACCGTGTTGTTGCGGAAGTGGTTGTCGTGGCCGACGTCCACCGAGGTGTCCTTGACGTACTTGCTGGCCCAGACGGCCAGGGCGTCGTCGCCGGTGTTGCGGAAGGACGAGTCGTGGACGGTGGAGTTGCGGGTGCCGTTGGCGAAGTTGATGCCGTCGGCGTAGGTGTTGCGGATCCGCATGCCGGTGAACTCCAGGCCGTCGCCCGGCCCCCACAGCTCGGGGATGTTGGAGTAGTCGCGGCCCACCCAGACGCCGACGTTGGCGTGCTCGATCCAGACGTTGCTGATCTTCGTGCCCTGACCGAAGCGCCCGTTGAGGCCGACCCCGCCCTCGGCGTTGCCGTCGCCGCCCCGGATGGTGCCGGAGCCGAAGATGGCGAGGTCCGAGATCTTCGTGTTGGCGTCGATGTCGAAGCCGAAGTTGCCCTCGTGCGGGTGGTTGATGCCGCCGGCCTGGTGCGGCGGGGTCAGCGTGTACAGCTGGGAGTGCCACATGCCGGCGCCGCGGATGGTGACGTCCCGGATGCCGACCTGGTTGTACTGGCCCCGGTTCAGCGGGTCGTCGGTGAGGATCTTCTGCTCCTGGCGCCACTGTCCGGCCGGGATCCAGACGCAGCCGATCTCGCCCTTCTGGTCGGCGGTGACGGCCCGCTGGATCGCGTCGGTGTCGTCGAGGCCGTCGTTCGGCACGGCGCCGTACGCGGTGATCGAGACGCAGCCGGCCGGCTGGGCGGCGGCCGGGGCCACCTGCTCCAGGTCGATCAGGTCGAGGACGTAGAAGGCGGCGGTGTCCCCCGCGTCGCGCTGCAGCCGGAAGCGGGTGCCCGGCGGGTAGGACCGCTCGAGGAGGGTGTGCGACTCGTCGAAGAGCCGGCGGGCGTCACCGCCGGGCCGGTTGGTCAGCCCCTCCGGGTCGTCGGTGGTGCCGTACAGCCAGGAGTGCTTGGAGGAGAGGGTCAGCTTCCGCACGAAGACGTCGTTCGCGTACAGGCTGAGGGTGGCCTCCTGGCCGCCGCCGGCCGCCGCGTCCGGGATGGAGTTGCGGACGGTGAGGGCGTTGGCCTGGTTGACCGAGGTGAACTCGACGTACTGGCCGCTCGCGTCCAGCCGCACCGACGCGCGCCCGGAGGACTCGGTGGCGAAGTTGGTGTGCCCGAAGGTGCGCAGCCGGTCGGCGGTGAGCAGGGTGCCCTGGTAGCGGGCGTCCTCCGCCTCGTACTCGGTGTACGGGACGGCGGCCCCGCGCCCGACGACCATCGAGCGGGTGAGGACGTTGTTGTCCTCGTCGGTCTCGGCGAGGGTGCCGGTGGCGTCGGCGGTGGCGGTCAGGGTGACGCCGCCGCTGGTGGCGGTCCAGGTGCCGGCGACCGGGACGGTCACGGTCTGGCCCGCGCCGACGGCGCCGGTGGTGCCGTTCAGGGTGGTGGTGCCGGCGGAGAGCCGGGTGACGGTGCCGGCGGCGACCGCGGTGGTGCCGCGGTTGTGGACGGCGACGGTGAAGGAGACGGGCGCGCCGACGGCCGGGGCCGAGGGGTTGGCGGTGATGCCGGTGACCATCAGGTCGGGGCCGGGGCTCTGGCCGACGGTGAGCTTCGAGGCGGCGGTGCGGCTGTTGTTGGAGTCGTCGAGTTCGGGGACGGCGCCGGCCGGGTCGGCGACGGCGGACACGGTGTAGGCGCCCACGGGCCGGCGGCCGACGGGGATGTCGACCGTGGTGGCGGCCCCGGCCGGGAGGGAGGCGGTGGGGGCGGTGCCCGCGACCGCGCCCTCGACGCTGACCTGCACGGTGGCGGCGGGGGCCGCGGCGGTGCCGGTGTTGCGGACGGTGGCGCGGACGGTGACCTCGTCGGTCTCGCTGGGGGCGGCCGGGGTCCAGGTGAGATCGGTGACGACGAGGTCGGGGGCGGGGGCGGCGGTGCCGAGGACCTGGAGCTCGGCGACCTGGGCGCCGGGGGCCCCGGTGTTGGAGTGGAAGACGAGCCGTACGTCGGCGGTGCGGGCGGTCACCGGGACGGTGACCGTGTTCTGCCCGGAGGACGGACTGAAGGCGTGGTCGGCGCGCGGTGCGAGGGTGGTGAAGGCGGTGGCGCCGGCGGCGCGGCCCTGGATCTCGAAGGACTGGGTGCGCGGGGCCCACACCGGATCCGGGTCGAGCCTGACGACGACGCCCGCGACGTCGGCGTCCGCGCCGAGCTTCACGGTGAGGCTCGCGGGGAAGCCGGCGGACTCCCAGTAGGTGGCCGTGGAGCCGTCGTTGGCGTTGGCGGCCTGGTAGTTCTGGGTGACCGAGGTCGCCTCGACCGGCTTGCCGCGGGCCAGGTCGGTGCCGCCGACCGGCGGTTCGACGGTGCCGGGCTCGCCGTACACCTCGACGGCGGCGAGCTGGGCCGCGTTCCAGCCGGTGTTGGCGGTGATCTGCACGCGGAGGTGGCGGGCCCGGGCGCCGTCGAGGTCGAGGGCGACCGCGTTGCCGGCGGCCGGGTCGAAGCGGCGCGCCTGGGCTCCGGCCAGGGTGGTGAAGGCGCTGCCGTCGGTGGAGCCGAGGACGGCGAGGGTCTGGTCCCGGGGCTCCCAGCCGGTGGGGAGTTTCAGGACGACGCGGTCGACGTCGACGGCGGCGCCGAGGTCCACCTGGGCCCACTGCGGGAAGGCGCCGGCCGGGCCCTCCCAGTAGCTGGCCTGGCTGCCGTCGGTGAGGTTGCCGGCCGGGTAGGCGCCGTGGGCGCCGGACGCGGTGGCGGGTCTGCCGAGGGCGAGGTCGGGGTCCGCCGCGGCGGCGGCGTACGCGGGAGCGGGCAGCAGCCCGAGGGCGACCAGCGCGGCGATCAGCATGCCGATCGTGAGCCGCAGGCCGTGTCGTAGGGATGTCATCAAGGGCCCTCCGTGAGCCTGACGCGTGACTCGCATGGTTTTTGAGTTATTCAGTCAAAGTTTTGCGGTCGTTGCGGGCACAGGTTTCTACTGGATGACGCCCTTGTCAACGGAGAGCGCACAGAAACGACGAAGGCACCGGTCCGCCCGGCCGCGTGGGGCGGCGGGAGGAACCGGTGCCTGGAGGGGTGCGGTACGCGCTCCGCTAGCGGGCGGCGGCCGGCGGGGCCGTGGAGCCGCGCACCACCAGCTCGGGCTCGAAGAGCAGTTCGCCCGGGTGCGAGTGCACGCCCTGGATCTGGGCGCAGAGCAGTTCGACGGCGGCGCGCCCCATGGCCTCGATGGGCTGGCGGACCGTGGAGAGCGGCGGTTCGGTGCAGTTCATGAAGGCCGAGTCGTCGAAGCCGACCACGGAGACGTCGGCGGGGACGACGAGCCCGCGCCGGCGGGCGGCCCGGATGGCGCCGAGGGCGAGCGGGTCGCTCGCGCAGACGATGCCGGTGACGCCCGCTTCGAGGAGGCGGTTGGCGGCGGCCTGACCGCCTTCGAGGGAGAAGATCGAGCGGACGACGTGCGCGTCGGGGAGCGGGGTGCCGGCCGCCTCGGCGACGGCCCGCGCGGCGTCGAGCTTGCGGCGGGAGGGCACGTGGTCGGCGGGGCCGAGCAGCATCCCGATCTTCTCGTGGCCGAGGGAGGCGAGATGGCGCCACGCCTGTTCGACGGCGACGGCGTCGTCGCAGGAGACGCAGGGGAAGTCCAGGCCCTCGATGGAGGCGTTGACGAGGACGACCGGGATGTTGCGCTCGGCGAGCTGGTGGTAGTGGTCGTGCGGCGCGTCGGCCTGCGCGAAGAGTCCGCCGGCGAAGACGACGCCGGAGACCTGCTGCTGGAGGAGCAGCTCCACGTAGTCGGCCTCGGAGACGCCGCCCTTGGTCTGGGTGCAGAGCACGGGGGTGAGCCCCTGCTGGGCGAGGGCGCCGCCGATGACCTCGGCGAAGGCGGGGAAGATGGGGTTCTGCAGCTCGGGCAGGACCAGTCCGACGAGCCGGGCGCGTTCGCCCCTGAGCTGGGTGGGGCGCTCGTAGCCGAGCACGTCCAGGGCGGTGAGGACGGACTGGCGGGTCGCCTCGGACACCCCGGGCTTGCCGTTGAGGACCCGGCTGACCGTCGCCTCGCTGACCCCCACCTTCTTCGCCACCTGAGCAAGTCGTCGCGTCATGCGCGCAAGAGTAGCGCAAGTATCGCAAGAGAATGACAGTCGGTTGCAGTCTCCGCGCAAACAGACGGCCCGACGCCCAGCCGGAACGCCCGCGTCCCGGACACGGATGGGTAACGGACCGGCCGAGCGGGATCCCACACCTTGTCAGTGCAATTTCACATTACTATGTTACGGGTCACATTCCGGCCGCTCTGGCTGTCCGACCGTTCTCCCGCTCTTCCTCGGAGTGACCCATGACCAAGCGCACCCCCACCCTGGCCGTCGCCCTGGTGTCGACCCTCGCCGTCGGCCTCACGGCCTGTTCCGGCGGCTCCTCCGGCGGCCCGTCCGGTGGGCCGGACCGCAGGAACCCCGCCGCCGCCAACGCGGGGGCGGTCCTCGGCGGCACACCGCAGAAGGGCGGCACCCTTTCCGTCCTGTCGAACCAGGACTTCTCCCACCTCGACCCGGCCCGCAACTGGGTCATGCCCGACATGGACTTCGGCACCCGGCTGCTCTACCGCACCCTCGTCACCTACAAGGCCGAACCCGGCGCCAAGGGCAGCGAGCTGGTCCCCGACCTCGCCGAGGACCTCGGCACCCCCTCGAACGGGGCGAAGACCTGGACCTTCCGGCTGAAGCCCGGCCTGAAGTACGAGGACGGCACCCCGATCACCGCCCAGGACATCAAGCACAACGTCGAGCGGTCCTTCTCCCCCGACCTGCCCGGCGGCCCCGACTACGCGGCCCGCTACCTGGCCGGCGCCAAGGGGTACCAGGGCCCGGCCGAGGGCAGGCACCTCGACTCGATCAGGACCCCCGACGCCCGCACCATCGTCTTCGAACTCCACACCGCCTTCGCCGAGTTCCCCTTCGCCGCCACCCTGCCGACCTTCGCCCCGGTGCCGCCGAAGCAGGACAAGGGCCCGCAGTACGACAACCGCCCGTTCTCCTCGGGGCCGTACAAGATCGAGACCTACGCCCGCGACAAGCAGCTCGTCCTGGTCCGCAACACCCACTGGGACCCGAAGACCGACACCGTCCGCAAGGCGTACCCGGACCGGATCGTCGTCACCATGGGCCTCAAGGGCACCCAGGTCGACGACCGCCTCATCGCGTCCTCCGGCGCCGACGCCTCCGCCGTCCCGTGGGCCGCCCTCCGCCCCGAGTCCACCCCCAAGGTGCTGACGAAGCCCGAGGTCAAGTCCCGTCTCCTCGCCGAGTCCAGCACGTGCAACGAGATGCTCCAGATGCACACCGGCCGCGCCCCCTTCGACGACGTGAGGGTGCGCCGGGCCGTGCAGTACGCCCTCGACCGCGAGTCGATCGTCACCGCCGCCGGCGGCCCCGCCCTCACCGACGCCTCCACGGCCGCCATGCCCGGCGCGCTCTTCGCCGGCGGCAAGCAGCCCGACACCCTCAGGATCCCGCTCGCCGGCGACCCCGAGAAGGCCAAGGCCCTGCTCAAGGAGGCCGGGAAGGCCGACGGCTTCGCCACCGCCCTCACCGTCTCCAGCGGCGACAAGGCGATCGGCGAGGCCATCCAGCAGGCCCTGGGCCGGGCCGGCATCAAGGTGACCATCGAGACCGTCGACCCGTCCGCCTTCTACGACACCATCGGCGACACCCGGAACCGCACCGACCTCGTCTACACGGGCTGGTGCCCCGACTTCCCCTCCGGCTCCACCTTCCTCCCGTTCGTCTTCGACGGACGCTCCATCAAGGAGAAGGGCAACTCCGGCAACCACTCCCTCTTCCGCGACGACGCCACCCAGAAGCGGATCGACGAGATCGCCGCCATGACCGACGGCGACGCGGCCAACAAGGCCTGGCAGGAGCTCGACGCCCAGATCCTCGCCAAGGCCCCGGTCGCGCCCGGCGCCGTGAAGCGCCGCCCGCTCGTCCTCGGCACCAACATCGCCGGAGCCTTCGGCCACACCTCTTGGGGCGGCCAGATCGACTACGCCACCGTCGGCCTCAAGGACCCGTCCAAGAGCACGAACTGAAGGACGCCCCTCCGATGACCACCACCACGACCACCACGTCCCCTCCGGGGCGCCGGGGCGGCGGGGCCTGGCGGCTCGTCCGCGCGGAACTCCGCCGCCGGGCCTCCCTCAAGGTCTCCCTCGCCGTCGTCGCCCTGTTCGCGGTGATGACGGTCGCGGCCCCGCTGATCAGCGCGCTCGGCGGCTGGGGCCCCGAGGAGTTCGACAAGTCCGCCGTCGACCCGTACCTCGGCGGACTGCCGATCGGGCCGCTCGGCGGCGTCTCCGCCGAGCACTGGCTCGGCGTCGAACCCGTCACCGGCCGCGACCTGTTCGCCCGCGTCGTGCACGGCGCCCAGGTCTCGCTGCTCATCGCCTTCGCCGCCACGGCGATCGTCGTCCTCGCCGGCACCACCGCCGGCGTCGCCGCCGGCTACTTCGGCGGCCGCACCGACACCGTGCTCTCCCGGCTGATGGACCTCACGATGTCGTTCCCCTCCCTCATCTTCATGATCGCGATGATGTCGGTGGCCAGGGACGTCGACCGGATGCTGCTGATGATCCTCGTCATCGGCCTCTTCGGCTGGCCCGGCGTCGCCCGCGTGGTGCGCGGCCAGACCCTCTCCCTCAAGCACCGCGAGTACGTCGACGCGGCCCGCGTCGGCGGCTCCGGGCCCTGGCGGATCCTCGCCCGCGACATCCTCCCGGGCGTCGCCGGGCCGGTCATCGCGTACACCACGCTGATGGTCCCCGGCATGATCGCCACCGAGGCGGCGCTCAGCTACCTCGGCGTCGGGGTCCGCCCGCCGACCCCGTCCTGGGGCCAGATGATCGCCGAGAGCGTCTCGTACTACGACACGGACCCCATGTACTTCCTCGTCCCGAGCCTCTGCCTCTTCCTCACCGTCCTCGCGTTCACCCTCCTCGGCGACGCGCTGCGCGACGTCCTCGACCCCCGGGGGAACCGTACGTGATCCTCTACCTCGGCCGCCGGCTCCTCGGCGTGCTCGGCGTGCTCCTCGCCATCGCCGCCGTCACCTTCACCATCTTCTACGTCCTGCCCTCCGACCCGGCCGCCGCCGCCTGCGGCAAGGCCTGCAGCGACGAGCGCCTGGCCGCCATCCGCGCCCACATGGGTCTGGACGCCCCGCTCTGGCGGCAGTTCGCCGACTTCGTCACCGGCATCTTCACCGGCCGGACCATGGGCACCGGCCAGTACGCCCTGCACTGCGACTTCCCCTGCCTCGGCTACTCGTACGAGAACAGCGAGGGCGTCTGGGACCTGCTCGTCGACCGCCTGCCCGTCTCCGCCTCGCTCGCGGTCGGCGCCGCCGTCCTCTGGCTCGCCCTCGGACTGTCGGCCGGCGTCACCGCCGCGCTCCGCAAGGACAGCCTCACCGACCGGGCCCTGATGGTCGGCGCGGTCGCCGCCGCCTCCCTGCCCGTCTACTTCACCTCCGTCCTCCTCATCTACGGGCTGATCCGGCTCACCGGACTGCTCCCCTACCCGCAGTACGTCCCCC
This sequence comes from Streptomyces roseofulvus, assembly GCF_039534915.1. NCBI lineage: Bacteria > Bacillati > Actinomycetota > Actinomycetes > Kitasatosporales > Streptomycetaceae > Streptomyces > Streptomyces roseofulvus. Next base: position 1,199,261 of record NZ_BAAAWE010000001.1, read on the forward strand.
TCACCTCCGACCCGGTGTCCTGGGCCTCCAACCTGCTGCTGCCGTGGCTGGCGCTCGCGATCCTGTACGCCGCGATGTACGCCCGGCAGAGCCGCGGCGCGATGATCGAGTCCATGGCGGAGCCGTACATCCGCACCGCCCGGGCCAAGGGCCTGCCGCGCCGCACCGTCGTCGTCAAGCACGGCCTGCGGGCCGGGATGACCCCCGTCCTCACCATCTTCGGCATGGACCTCGGCGGGCTCCTCGCGGGCGCCGTCATCACCGAGTCGCTCTTCGGACTGCCCGGCGTCGGGCGCCTCTTCTACGGCGCCCTCACCACCGGCGACCAGCCCGTCATCCTCGGGGTGACGCTGCTCGCCGCCACCTTCATCGTCGTCGCCAACCTGGCCGTGGACCTGCTGTACGCCGTCGTCGACCCGCGAGTGAGGTACTGATGGCCGACCCCGCCCCGCTCCTGACCGTCCGGGACCTCAGCGTCACCTTCCCCACCCCCCGCGGCCCCGTCCGGGCCGTGGACTCCCTCTCCTTCGACGTGCCGCACGGCCGCACCCTCGGCATCGTCGGCGAGTCGGGCTCCGGCAAGTCCGTGACCTCTCTCGCCGTCATGGGCCTGCACACCGGTGCCGAGGTCACCGGCTCCGTCACGCTCGACGGGCGCGAACTCGTCGGCCTGCCCGACCAGGAGCTCAACCGGCTGCGCGGCCGGCGGATGGCGATGATCTTCCAGGACCCGCTCTCCAGCCTCCACCCGTACTACACGGTCGGCGAGCAGATCGCCGAACACCACCGCGTCCACTTCGGCACCCGCCGGGCCGCCGCCCGGGCCCGCGCCGTCGAGGCGCTCGCCGAGGTCGGCATCCCCGAGCCGAAGCGGCGCGTCGGCGAGTACCCGCACCAGTTCTCCGGCGGCATGCGCCAGCGGGTGATGATCGCGATGGCGCTGGTCTGCGAACCGGACCTGCTCGTCGCCGACGAACCGACCACCGCCCTCGACGTCACCGTGCAGGCCCAGATCCTCGACCTGCTCGCCCGCCTCCAGGAGGAGCGCCGGCTCTCCGTCGTCATGATCACCCACGACCTGGGCGTGGTCGCCCGGGTCGCCCACGAGGTGCTCGTCATGTACGGCGGACGCGCCGCCGAACAGGCCCCGGTGGACGCCCTGTTCGCCTCCCCCGCGCACCCGTACACCCGCGGGCTGCTCGACTCGCTGCCGCGGCTCGACGACCCCGACGACGTACCGCTCCGGGCGATCCCCGGCACCCCGCCGTCCCTCCTCGACCCGGCGCCCGGCTGCGCCTTCGCGCCCCGCTGCGCCCGCGCGGCCGCCGGCACGGCGGAGGAGCGCGAGCGGTGCGCCACCGAGCGGCCGGCGCTCGGCGGGCCCCCGGGCCGTGCCGCCGCCTGTCACTTCGCGGCCTTCCCGGCCGTCCCCGCGTACGAAGGGATCGCCCCGTGAGCACGACGACTCCTCCCGGCACACCGCCGCTGCTGCGGGTGCGGGACCTCGCCATGACCTTCCCGGGCCGCCGGCGCTCGGCGCCCGTGCGGGCCGTGGACGGCGTCGGCTTCGACCTGGCCGCGGGCGAGACCCTCGGCCTGGTCGGCGAGTCCGGCTGCGGCAAGTCGACCACCGGCCGGATGATCGTCCGGCTCCTGGAGCCGACCGCGGGCTCCGTCGAGTACGACGGCCGGCCCATCGCCCATCTCCCGCAGCGGGCCATGAAACCGCTCCGCCGCGAGATCCAGATGGTGTTCCAGGACCCGCACTCCTCCCTCAACCCGCGGCAGCCGGTCTCCCGGATCATCGCCGACCCGCTGCTGGTGCAGGGCAGTTCGGCGGCCGAGGCGCGCAAGCGGGCGCGGGAGCTGATGGAGCTCGTCGGACTCATCCCCGAGCACGCCGACCGTTACCCGCACGAGTTCTCCGGCGGGCAGGCGCAGCGCATCGGTATCGCCCGCGCTCTGGCGACGGGCCCCCGGCTCGTCGTCGCCGACGAGCCGGTCTCCGCGCTCGACGTCTCCGTCCAGGCGCAGATCGTCAACCTGATGGAACGGCTCCAGGAGGAACTGGGTCTCGCCTACCTCTTCATCGCCCACGACCTGTCCGTGGTGAAGCGGGTCTGCGACCGGGTGGCGGTCATGTACCTCGGCCGGATCGTCGAGATCGGCGCCAAGGAGCGGGTGTACGAGGCCCCCGCGCACCCCTACACGCGGGCGCTGCTCTCCGCGGTGCCGCTGCCGGACCCGGCGGCCGAGCGGGCCCGCGAGCGCATCACCCTGCTCGGCGATCCGCCGAGTCCCGCCGCTCCCCCGCCGGGCTGCACCTTCCACCCGCGCTGCCCGAAGGCCCAGGCGATCTGCCGCACCGAGGCGCCGGTCCTGCGCTCGCTCACGGCGGACGAACCCCGGGAGGTGGCCTGCCACTTCCCGGAGGAGGGCTGACGGACCCGGCCGCGCGGGATCCGGGCCGGTACTCCTGTGACGTACTCAGGTGCGATGCCGCCGGGCCGCCGCCCCCGCCGCCTCGGCGGCGGACCGGGCCTTCTCCACGGCGCGCTCGGCGGCCCGGAGGTCCGTACCGGCCCGCTTCGCGGCCTTCTCGGCCGCGGCGGCCGCCTTGCGGGCGTCCTCCCGCTCTTGCTCGGCACGGCGGAGCCGGTCGGCGGCCTCCTCGGCCGCCGCCGTCGCGGCCCGTTCCGCCTCCCGGGCGGCGTCCCGGTCCCGCTCCCGGCGCGCGAGCGCGGTCCGGGCCTCCTCCGCCTCGGCGCGCGCCTCCGCCGCCGCTTCGGCCTCTCTGGCCTCCTTCGCCTCCCTGGCCTTCTTCTTCGCGTCCCCGGCCTCGGTGGCCTTCCCGGCCTTCTCCTTCTTCCCGGCCTTCCCGGCCTTCTCAACTTCCTCGGCCTTTTCCGTCGTCCCGGTCTTCGCCGGGGCGGCGGGGGGGCCGGGCCGTCAGGGCCTCGGTCGGGACGTCCGGAAAGCCGACGGCCGCCTCCGGCATCGCGGCGAGCCGTCCCCGCGCCCACGGCCCGGCGACGTCGGGGCGGGCGAGGACGGCGTGCAGGATCCGCTCGACGTCGCCGAGCACCGTGTCGCTGACGGGCTGCCCGGCCTCCTCCGCGAGACCGGCGGCGGTCCGGACGAGCGCGGCGACGAGCCGGTGCTGCTGCCGGCTCGCCTCCCTCAGCCGCTCGCCGTCGAGCGTCCGGTGGGCGTCGCGCAGCGCCTCGGCCAGGGCGAGGAACCGCTCGGCCTCCTCCGGCCGTTCGCGGGCCAGGAGGTTCGCCGCCCAGACGGCGAGCGGCGGCCGCCGCAGCGCCGCGATCGCCCTCGCGGCGGCCGCGTCCTTCGCCCGGCGCGCCTCGGCCGCGTACGCGTCCCTGGCCGCCGTGAACGCGGACGGCCGCAGCCCGTACAGCTCGTCGGTGACCTGCTCGACATCCATGCGCCCACTCTGCTGCGCCGGGCCTCCGGCGCCGGGGCGAACCTCCGCCGGGCGCCCCGCCGTCACCCGCTCGACGTCATCGTCAGACGTCCTGGATGCGGCGGAACGGCCGCTCGGCCTCCAGCGCGAACGCGGTCTCCAGGAGCGTGCGTTCGCTGCCCGGCCGGCCGGAGAGGAGGACGCCGACGGGCAGGCCGTCGGCCGTGGTGCGGGAGCTGGGCAGGGAGAGCGACGGGGTGCCCACCACGTTGTCGACCGGGGTGTAGGCGACGTACTCCAGGATCCGCTCGACCAGGACGGGGTACGGCACGTCCGGCGCGAGGTGTCCCAGCGGGGGTGTGGTGCGGGCGAGGACCGGGGTGAGGACGAGGTCGAGGCCGCGCAGCGCGGCCGCGTACGCCAGCTTGGTCCGGCGCAGCCGGCGGACGACGCCGGGGGTGCCGCGCCAGCGCTTCACGTACTCCTCGCGCAGTCCGCGGCTGAGGCCGTCCATGCGGTGACGGTCGAAGTCGGCGCCGAAGGTGCGGCCGGTGGCGCCGAGCAGGAAGGAGAGCATCCCCCAGTAGGTGAGGAAGTCCTCGGTGAAGCGGGGGTCGATGTCCATGGTGACGGGTTCGACGGTGTGGCCGAGGCCCCGGAGGGTGGCGACGGTGTCGGTGACGGCGGCGCGGGTGTCGTCGTCGCAGCGGACGCCGTTGGGCGAGTCGAGCAGGTAGCCGATGCGCAGCCGCCGGTCGGAGGGTCCTTCGACGAGGCCGACCGGCGGAAGCTTCGGGTTGCGGTGGTGGCGTTCGGCGGCGGCGAGGAAGGCGGCGGAGTCGCGGACCGTGCGGGTGACGACGCCGTCGACGACCAGGTCGACCGGCAGGTGCCGGCTCTGGTCGTTGGGCACCATCCGGCCGCGCGTCGGCTTGAGGCCGACGAGGCCGCAGCACGCGGCGGGGATGCGGATGGAGCCGCCGCCGTCGTTGGCGTGGGCGAGGGGGACGGCGCCGGCGGCGACGAGAGCGGCGGCGCCGCCGGAGGATCCGCCCGCGGAGTGGCCGGTGTGCCAGGGGTTGCGGGCCGGGTCGGCGGACTCGTACTCCGTGGTCGGGCTGAAGCCGAACTCGGGCAGCCGGGTCTTGCCGAGGACGGTGACGCCGGTGCTGAGGAGCTGCCGGACGAAGGGCGCGTGCCGGCGTGCCGTCCGCGGGGTGAAGGCGGCGCTGCCGTGGCCGGTCGGCAGGCCCGCGTAGTCGGTGTTGTCCTTGACCAGGGTCGGGACGCCCGCGAAGGCCCCGCCGGCGCCGCCGCCGAGCGCCGGCGGGTCCAGCGGGACCTGCACCGCGTGGAGTTCCGCCACCGCCCCGAGCCGGGCCGCCGCGTCCCTGGCCACCTCGGCGGGGCTCACCTCGCCCCGCCGGACGGCTTCCGCCAGGCCCACGGCGTCGTGCTCCCCGAGGGAGTCGTCGCGGAAGGCGTGCACCGTGGTCCGCTTCTCGATCGTCACCGCTGCCTCAGCCCCCGGGGTCGGTCGTCGATGGATACCGCCATCATGGCGTACCCACGGGTAACACGCGAGGGCCGGGCGCGGGTGGAACGCGGGCCGGGGGCCCTAACGGCCCTGGAGCCGTTTGACGTTGTCGCCGAAGGTCCAGTTCTTCGAACCGTCCCAGTTCGCCGACCAGGTCATCAGGCCCTTCAGGCGCCCGCCGTAGTGGTTCCACGCCTGGGAGACGAGGGAGGGCGACATGTAGCCGCCGCCGGCGCCCGGCTGGGCCGGCAGGCCGGGGACCTGCCTGTCGTACGGGACGCGGACGGTGGTGCCCTGGACGACCAGACCGCGGTCGAGGCAGTCGGTCTGGGCGGTGAAGCCGGCGACGGTGCCGGCGGCGTACGAGTCGCCGGAGCAGCCGTACATGCTGCCGTTGTAGTACTGCATGTTCAGCCACCACAGGCGCCCGTTGTCGGCGTACTTCTTGATGATCGGGAGGTACGCGCCCCAGATCGAGCCGTACGCGACGCTCCCGCCGGTGACGTAGGCCGTCTCGGGGGCCATGGTGAGGCCGAAGCCGGCGGGCATGCGGGCGAGGACGCCGTCGATGATGCGGATCAGGTTGGCCTGGGAGGCGGAGAGGGTGGTGATGCTGCCGCTGCCTACGAGTCCGGTCTCGATGTCGATGTCGATGCCGTCGAAGTTGTACTTCTGGAGGATCGGGACGACCGTCGCGACGAAGCGGTCCGCGACGGCCTGGGAGCTGAGGTCGATCCCGGCGGCGGCCCCGCCGATGGACAGGAGGAGGGTGGCACCGGCGGCCTTGGCGCGGCACATCTCGGCCGGGGTGGAGACGCGGACGGTGTTGTCCATGCCGTCCTCCCACAGCACCGTGCCGTCCGAGCGGATGACGGGGAAGGCGGCGTTGATGACGTTGTACCCGTGGGCCGCGAGCCGCGGGTCGTCGATGGGCACCCAGCCGAAGGGCGGGTGGACGCCGTTGGCGGCACCGTCCCAGTTCTCCCAGTAGCCCTGGAGCACCTTGCCGGCGGGACGGGGCTTGAGGGCGCAGGTGTCGGCGGCGGTGGACGTGGCACCGGTGGCACCGGCCGTGGCACCGGCGTGGGCGGGTGCGGTGGCGGTGACGGTGGCGAGCAGGGCGGCGAGGGCGCTCGCGCCCGCGCCGAGGGCGCGGACGATCCGTGAGCCTGGCATGCGTGCTCCTTGGGACGTGGGGGGTCGTTCCGGGGCATGGCGCGCGCTCCAGCAGACCGTAGATTGGTCCAGACCTACCGTCAACCATCCGGGGGGACAGGGGGGTTGAGAGGATGACCCGCCGCCCCGGCGTCGCCCCCGCCCCCATACGCCAGGCGATGCCGCTCGACACCACCGGGCACGACGGGCACCACCTGGCGCCACATGACACCACCAGGCGCCACTCCGGCATCGCGCGACACCATTCAGCGCCACCCATGACGCCATGTGGCGCCATCCGGCACCACATGGCACCACTCGGGGTTGCGCATGGCGCCATGATGGTGCCATGATGACGTCATGGACCTCACCCCGTACGTCGACAGCCTCCGCCGCGAACTCGCGGTGGCCGCCGAGGCCGGTGGCGACGAAGCGCGCGACCTGGCCGAGCGGCTCACCGCCCCCCTGGAGTCGGCGACCCGTCTGACCATGCTCAACGTGCTCTCGGCCGCCATGGACGAGATCACCCGTGAGCTCGCCCCCGGCTCGGTCGACGTACGGCTGCGCGGGCTCGACCCCGACTTCGTGGTCACGCTGCCGCCCACCGACAGCGTCGCCCCCGCGGAGCCGGCCCCGCCCGCCGAGCCCCTCCCGGCCCCGGCCGCCGAGGGCGACGAGGGCGGCACCGCCCGCGTCAACCTGCGCCTGCCGGCCCACCTCAAGGCGCGCGCCGAGGAGGCCGCCGCCCGCGAGGGCCTGTCGGTCAACGCCTGGCTGGTACGGGCCGTGTCGACGGCGGTCGCCGGCGGCGCCGCCCCGCGCATCCCGGAGAAGACCCGCACCACCGGACAGAGCATCACGGGCTGGGTCCGCTGACCCTCGCGGCCCGCCCGCACCACTCCTCCCCATCACGGCCCCCACCTGCGGGGACGACCCGACGACCCACGAGGACGGGACAGCCATGCCTTCTTTCGACACTCCCGCACCGATCTCCGTCACCGCGTACCTGTACGCCGGCTCCCTCCAGTTCACCGCGAGCGACCGCCCCGACACCGTCGTGGAGATCCGGCCGCGCAACGCGAAGAAGGACCTGGACGCCCGGGCGGCCGAGCAGACCGAGGTCACGTACCTCCACGGCGTCCTCACCCTCAAGACCCCGAAGGCCAATCTGCTCGGGCGCGGCGGCGTCGTGGACGTGACGGTGGACCTGCCCACCGGCTCCGCCGTCGACGTGACCGGCGCCGCGGCCGCCCTGCTCGGCGAAGGCCGGCTCGGCGAGACCCGGGTCAAGATCGCGGCCGGCGACGTCCGGCTCGACACCACCGGCCCGCTGACGCTGAACGCCGCGCACGGCTCGACCAGCGTCGACCGGGTCGAGGGCGCGGCCGAGCTCACCACCAGCAGCGGCAGTCTGCGCATCGGCACCATCGCCGGCCCCGCCGTCCTGAAGAACTCGCACGGCAGCACGATCGTCGACACCGTCACCGGCGGTCTGCGGGTGAGCGGCGCCAACGGCGCCATCGAGATCATGCGCGCCGGTTCGGACGTCACCGGCACCTCGACCAACGGCAGTCTGCGCGTCGCCGAGGTCTCCCGCGGCGAGGTCCAGCTGGAGACGTCCAACGGCTCCATCGAGGTCGGCGTCCGCGAGGGCACCGCCGCCTGGCTCGACGTCAGCTCGAACCGCGGCCAGGTGCGCAACGCGCTCACCGCGTCCGGGGCCCCGGAGGAGTCCGAGGAGACGGTCAGGATCCGCGCGCGCAGCAACTGGGGCAACATCGACATCCGCCGCGCCCGCGCCTGACGCGCCGTCGCCTCCCCCCTCCCCGTACTCCCCCTCACCTCTCCCTCACCTCCCCCTCATCCTTCACCCTTCGATCGGAGGGCCCCATGCCTTCTTCTGTCATGCCCATGTCTAGTGCGGGCGTCGCCGCGCCCGTCGCCATCACCGCCACCGGCCTCCGCAAGGCGTACGGCGAGAAGACCGTCCTCGACGGAGTCGACCTCCACATCCCGGCGGGAACGGTCTTCGCGCTGCTCGGTCCGAACGGCGCCGGCAAGACGACCGCCGTGAAGATCCTCTCCACACTCGTCTCCGCCGACTCCGGCCAGGCGTCCGTCGCCGGCCACGACCTGAGCCGCTCCCCGCAGGCCGTCCGAGCCGCCATCGGCGTCACCGGCCAGTTCTCCGCGGTCGACGGCCTGATCACCGGCGAGGAGAACATGCTCCTCATGGCCGACCTGCACCACCTGCCCAAGGCCGAGGGACGCAGGGTCACCGCCGAACTCCTCGCCCGCTTCGACCTCCTGGACGCCGCGAAGAAGCCCGCCTCCACCTACTCCGGCGGCATGAAACGCCGCCTCGACATCGCCATGACCCTCGTCGGCGACCCCAGGATCATCTTCCTCGACGAACCCACCACCGGCCTCGACCCCCGCTCCCGCCACACCATGTGGCAGATCATCCGCGCACTCGTCGCCGACGGCGTCACCGTCTTCCTCACCACCCAGTACCTCGAAGAAGCCGACCAACTCGCCGACCGCATCGCCGTCCTCAACGGCGGCCGCATCGTCGCCGAAGGCACCGCCGACCAGCTCAAACGCCAGATCCCCGGCGGCCACATCCGCCTCCGCTTCACCGACCCCGACGCCTACCGGACCGCCGTCACGACCCTCCAGGTCGCCACCCGCGACGACGAGGCCCTGGCGCTCCAGATCCCCAGCGGGGGCAGCCAGCGCGAGCTGCGGGCCATCCTCGACTGGCTGGACTCCACGGGCGTGGAGGCGGACGAACTCACCGTCCACACCCCGGACCTCGACGACGTCTTCTTCGCCCTCACCGCCACCACCGTCCCCGCCCAGCCGAAGGAGACCGCCCGATGAGCACCCTGTCCCTCGCCGTCCGCGACTCGTCCACGATGCTCCGCCGCAACCTCCTGCACGCCCGGCGCTACCCCTCCCTCACCCTGAACCTGCTGCTCACGCCCGTGATGATGCTCCTGCTCTTCGTCTACGTCTTCGGCGACGTGATGAGCGCCGGCATGGGCGGCGCGGACCGCGCCGCGTACGTCGCCTACCTGGTGCCCGGCATCCTGATGATGACCGTCGGCGGCACGGTGGTCGGGACGGCGGTCTCCGTCTCCAACGACATGACCGAGGGCATCATCGCCCGCTTCCGCACCATGGCGATCCACCGCCCGTCGATCCTCGTCGGACACGTCGTCGGCAGTGTGCTCCAGTGCGTCATGAGCGTGGTCCTCGTCGGCGCCGTCGCCGTCGCCATCGGCTTCCGCGCCACCGACGCGACCGCCCTCGAATGGCTCGGCGCCTTCGGTCTGACCGCCCTGATCGCCTTCGCGCTCACGTGGATCGCCGTCGGCATGGGCCTGGTCTCCCCCAACGCGGAGGCCGCGAGCAACAACGCCCTCCCGCTGGTCGTCCTCCCCCTGATCTCCAGCGCGTTCGTCCCGATCGCCGCGATGCCCGGCTGGTTCCAGCCGATCGCCGAGTACCAGCCCTTCACCCCCGCCATCGAGACCCTCCGCGGCCTCCTCCTCGGCACCGAGATCGGCCACAACGGCTGGATCGCGATCGCCTGGTGCGTCGGCCTCACGACCCTCGGCTACCTCTGGTCGAAGTCCGTCTTCAACCGCGACCCCGCGTAGTCCGCGCGGCCGCCTCCGAGGCCACCGGCCGCCGCCCGGGCGGCGTACCCGACACCCGTCGGCGTACGCCGCCCCCGCCGCGTTCCGCCGCCTACCGCCCTCGCGTCGACCGCCCTTCCGTGTCCCTACGCTCCGCCTCGCGCCGCTCGTCGTCGCGGATGCGCGCGAGCAGGCTCTCGTAGCCGGCCCGCCGGTCCGGGCGGGCGTGGGAAGCCGACCTGCGCAGGAGGGGGACGGCCTCCGGTCCGGCGCGCAGCACGGCCTCCTCGGCCGCCCGCCGTACGGTGGCCCGGCCGTGGTCGAGGAGCGCGACGAACGCGGGGACCGCCGGCCGCCACCGCGCCTGGGACAGCACCCGGATCGCGGTGCGCACCACGTCCGGCTGCGGGTCGCCCAGCAGGACCTCGGTCAGGCGCAGATGCGCGTCCCGGTCGAGCAGCGCCCGCGAGGTCCGGTGCGCGTGCAGCCGTACGCCGGTCTCGGGGTGGCCCAGCAGCTCCCGCAGCGCCGTTTCGAGGCGGTCCGGTCGAAGGGTGGCGGAACGCTCCGTCAGGTGGGCCAGGGTGCGCCGGACCCGCGGCGGTTCGGGCGACCGGAGCAGGGCGACCAGCTCGTCGTCGGTGGGACCGGAGGGGCGCGGGGGGACGGGGACGGGCGCCCGCTGCCGTAGCGCGCGCAGCGCGGCCGCCTGCTGCCCGGCGGCCTCCGGGCCGTGCAGCGGGCCGTCGACGAGGTCGAGCCCGGCCTCGGGGTGCCGCGTGCGCAGCCGGTCCAGGACGGGGGTGCGCAGCAGGCGGCGGTTGGCGACCAGGTCCAGCAGGCCCGTCGCCCCCGCCGCGAGCCGGGGTTCCAGGTGTGCCGCCAGGGCGTCGGCGGGCAGGCGCCGCAGCGCGCCGAACGCGTCCGCCCGTGCGTCGCCGTCCTCCGCGTGCTCCCACAGGTGGAGGAGGACGGGGAGGAGGGGCTGGAGTTCGCGTGCGCCGAGGGCGGTGGCGGCGATCCGCGCCACCCGGTCGGGCCGCACCCCGGCACCGCGCAGGGTCTCGGGATCGGCTTCCGTCAGCGCCCGGCCCAGCGCGGTCCGCAGGGCGGGGTCGGCGGGCTCGTCGGTCCTGCCCCGCAGATGGGCGTCGAGGGCGGCGGCGCGGGCCTGCGGTTCGGGCCAGGCGAGAAGGGTGTGTGCGGCCGTGTTCCGGCGCTGCCTGCTGTCGGAGCCGAGCAGCGCCAGGAGTCGCTCGCGTTGGGCGGCGGACCGAGGTTGGTCCAGGTCGGCGGGGCGCGGGACACGGGGGGCGGAGTCCGCCGCGTGGGCCTCCTCCGCGAGGGTCCACGGCGGGGCACCCAGCGGCTGGAGGTCCGTCATCCAGTCGAGGAGCGCGTCCCGGACGTCGGGCGTGGCGCCGGTGTGGAGGCCGGCGAGCGCGGCGAGCAGGTCACGCGAACCGACGGCCGCTCCCCGCTGCCGGTACGCGGCCAGCTCGCGCACACTCCTTGTGGCGGCGGCGAGTTCGCCGTACCAGGACGTCGGCGCGTCGGACCGGTTGTCGGGCCGGGCGATCCCGAACGCCTCCCGCAGCACCGCCGCCCGGGCCCGCGCCGCGTCGGACGCCCGTGCGGCGGCGCTGAGTTCGCGGTCGAGGTCGGCGCGGACGACGACGGCGCCGGCTCGCCGGAGCAGCGGCAGGGTGGACCGCCGGCCGGGAGCGCGCGGCGGCAACGCCCGTACGCCGAAGATGACTTCGGCACCGACCGGCGGGCGGTCCGCGATCTCCTCCAGAAGGCCGAGGATCCCGTCCCGCCGCTCCCCCTCCGCCTCGGCCAGGCCGTCGAGCAGCACCGTCACGTGCCGGGCGAGCACGTCGCGTTCCCGCGCCGTGCGGGGGGCGGGGCAGACGCCGTCCGGCAGGACGGCGAGGACCGCTCGGCGGGCCCGTGCCGAGGCGGTGGCGAGGGCGAGCCACTCGGCGAGGTACGGGCGGGTCGGGCGGAGGCGGGCGGCGGGCGCGGGCCGTGCGGCCAGGCGGAGGGCGGTGTCGGGGTCCCAGCCGTCCCGCGTCAGGCGCGCGATGTCGGTCCCGTCCGGGTCGGGATCCGGGCCCGCGGCGAGCGCGGCGAGGAGCCGCTCGCGGACGCGGGCGTCCGCCGCCTGGTCCGCCGCGGCGGTGACGGCGGCGGCGAGGGTGTCGCCGAGGAGGGCACGGAGGGCGTCGACGAGGAGGGCGCGCAGGCCGGGGTTGTCGTCGCGGCCGAGGCGGTGGAGGAGGCGGGGTACGGCGCGGGCGGTCCCGGCGGTGGCGAGGGCGCGGGCCGCCGTCTTGCGGACGTTCGCCTGGGGGTGGTCGAGGCAGGCGGCGATCGCGTCCGACGCCCAGCGGGCCCCGGCGTCCCCGAGGGCGCTCAGCGTCCGGCGTACGGTCTGCGGGTCCCGGTCCGGTCCGGTCAGCGCGAGCAGCGTCGCCGACACGGCTTCGACGCCGTCGCCGTCGGCGTCGCGGGCGAGGAGGGCGACGGCGTGCTTGCGCACGTGCCGGTCGGGGTGGCGCAGGAGGGGGTGCACCCGGCGCCGGATCGTCCGGTGCGGCGCCTCGGGGAGGTCGAGCAACAGACGCAGCAGGACGGTCCGTTCGCCGGCCGTGAGCCCGGGCCGGGCCAGGAGCCCGAGGGTCAGGTCGGTGACGAGCGCGGACCCGGCGGCTTCGGCGTCCCTGGCGTCCAGCAGGCACACCGGCCGGATCCGGCCGCGCGCGTGCAGCCGCCGCCCGAGCCGGCACAGGGCCGTGACGGCCTCCGGAGGCACCGTCGGCTCCTCGTCCGGTACGGGCTTCGCGCCGCCGGGCTCCCACGCCGAGGCGGCCTCTCCGGCGATCCGCAGCAGCAGGTCGGCGAGGACGGGCAGGAGGCCGGGGCCGGCGTGCTCGGCGAGCCGGGTCAGGGCGTCGGCGGGCCGGTCGGGGTCCAGATGGGCGGCGAGGAAGGCGAGTTCGCGCTCGTCGGGGCCGCCCAGGTCGGCGGCGACCCGGGCGGGCAGCGCGGCGGCGTCCATCCGGACGAGCAGTTCCCGCCGGACGGCGGGTTCCGTGGCCAGCAGCCAGACCAGCTCCAGGGCCCGCTGCCGGTGGGCCCGCAGGGCCCGCTCGACGCCCCCCGGTTCGGGGACGGCGTCGGCCCGTGCGCAGGCGTCGAGGCCGAGGGCCGCGCCCAGGACGCGTACCGTCCGCTCGCCGCCGACGGCCTCCAGCGCGTCGAGCGCGTCCGCGGGCGCGTGCGGGAGGGCGGCGAGGACGGCGTCCTCGGTGCCGGGGTCGCGGAGCGCGCGGAGGGCGCGCAGGAACGGCCCGGGGGCGGCGGCGAGCGGCAGGAGGCGGGCGATCTCCGCCGCTACGGGCAGGCCGCCGACGCCCTGTTCGTCCAGCGCGACGAGCAGGTCCAGCCGGCGCGGCCAGGCGGGATCGTCGGGCGCGGTCTCGGCCGCCAGCCGCAGCACGTCGTGCCGGGCGGTGAAGAGGACGGTCGCCACGGCGCGAACCGGGACGGTGTGGTCGGCGAGCGCGAGGTCCAGCACGGCGGGGACGTCCGGGCCGGTGGCGAAGTGACCGCGCCGGTGCATCGCGCGCAGACACTCCACGGCGGGTCCGGCGAGCAGCAGCGGATCCTGCCCGGCGAGCCGCAGCACGGCCGGCACGTCGCCACGCAGCGCCGTCTCCCCGTAGAGGGCCAGGGCCCGCTTCCGTACGCGGGGCGCCTGGTCCGGATCCGCCGCCGCCCGCCACAGCGGCTCCCCGTGCCCGTGGGCGACGGCGGCGGTGAGCGCGGCGTCGGCCGTCGCGGGCCGGAACAGTCCGGCGAACCGGTCGGCCGGCAGCGGCGGCACGACCGCCCACGGCTCGGCGAGGGCGGCGAGGGCCCGGTTCACGACGCTCCCGGATCGCGACCCGAGCAGCCCCGTCAGCGTGTCCCGCACGAAGCCGGCGCCGAGCACCCCCGCCCGCAGCCCCTCCCCGGCCAGCCGCACCGCCTCCCCCTCCAGCACGGCGTCCCGGCTCCCGGCCAACTCCCCGGCCAGGCGGCCCACATGAGCGCAGTCATCCGCCCCCAGCCCCCGGACGGCCTGGTACAGCGCCTCCCCGCGCTCCTCCCCCCGCAGCACGGCCGGCTCTCGGACGATCTCCGCCCGCAGGGACGCCACCCGCACGGACGGCACCAGCACCTCACCGCCCCACTCCCGCCACCCGTCCGGCGGCCCCTCGGGCGCCACGGCCAGAGCCATCGCCTCCTCGGGACTCATCGGAACCGGCCGGGCGGGCCGGGGGCGCTGACTGGGCTGCGGTTTCGCCGTGGGATGCACGCGGGGATCTTATGATCCGGCCCCCCGCGGCCCACTCCTCATCCCCCACCGCTCCCGCGCAGAACGTGGACCTCGCCCGGACCGGGGGCGAGGACGAAGAGCCGAAGGACCCGCCGCGGTCGTGCGAACGGGGGCGGGAGCCGGTCGGAGGGCGTTGTCAGACCCTCACGCGAAGATGGGTCCATGACCGCATCTCCCGCCGTTGAGGCGTACGTCGTCCTGTCCAGCCCCGCCGCGTACGAGGACGCGCTCGATCGTCTGCGCGCCGCGTCCCGCGACTACTACGCGGGCGAGAACAGCCCGTTGGACGACGCGTCGTACGACGCGCTGCGTCTGGCCGTGCTGGCGTGGGAGGCGGAGCACCCGCGCGGCGACGCCGCGTCGCCCACGGGGCTGGTCGCCGACGGGGCCGCGCCGGAGGGCGACGTCGCGCACACGACCCGCCTGCTCAGCCTCGACAACGTCTTCGGGCCCGAGCAGCTGGTCGCCTGGGACGCCTCGCTGCAGCGGCGGCTGGGCCGCGCGGTCGAGGGCGGGTTCGCGGTCGAGCCGAAGCTGGACGGGGCCGCGGTGGCCGCGCGGTACCGGGACGGGCGGCTCGTCCAGGTCATCACGCGGGGCGACGGTACGCACGGCGAGGACGTCAGCCATGTCGTGGGCTCGGTCGTCGGACTGCCCGAGCGGCTGCCGGAGCCGGCGACCTTCGAGGTCCGGGGCGAAGTGCTGTTCACCCAGGAGCAGTTCGAGACGGCGCAGCAGGTGCGCGCCGCCCACGGCGGGACCCCGTTCGCGAACCCGAGGAACGCCGTGGCGGGCACGCTGCGGGCGAAGGACCGGCCGTACCGGCTGGAGATGGCGTTCTGGGCGTACGGCGCCGTCGACCTGGACGGCGGATCGTTTCTGCCCACCGGTGCGTCGCACGCCGAGGTGCTGGCCGCGGTCGCCGCGGCCGGCGTGAGGACGACCGCCGACACGCCCGCCGGGCTCCACGTGGTGGACACCATCGCCGAGGCGCAGGCCCGCGTGGACGCGATCGGCGCGCTGCGCGCCGGGCTGCCCTTCGGCATCGACGGCGTGGTCGTCAAGGCGAACAGCGCCGCCGAGCAGGCCGAGGCCGGGCTCGGCAGCCGCTTCCCCTACTGGGCCATCGCCTACAAGCTGTCGGCCGTGGAGCGCCAGACCGTGCTGCGGGACGTCGTCTGGGAGGTGGGCCGCACGGGCGTGCTCGCGCCGACCGCCGTCCTCGACGCGGTCGAGATCGACGGCTCCACGGTCTCCCGCGCCACCCTGCACAACCCGGCGGACATCGCCCGCCGCGACCTCCACCTCGGCGACACCGTGACCGTCTACAAGGCGGGCGACATCATCCCGCGCGTGCAGGCGCCGGTCGTCGAGCTCCGCCCCGAGGGCGCCGTGCCGGTCCCGCTGCCGGCCGACTGCCCGAACTGCGGCGGCGCCATCGACAAGAGCCAGGAGCGCTGGCGGTGCGCGAAGGGCGCGGGCTGCGCGCTCGCCCCGCTGATCGAGTACGCCGCCGGGCGCGACGTCCTCGACATCGACGGTCTCGGCAAGACGTACGTGAAGGCGCTGATCGACGCCGGACTGGTCACGGACGTGGCGGACCTGTTCACGCTGACCGAGGAGCAGCTGACGGCCGCCGCGGGCAGCGCCCGGCGCGGCGCGAAGCTCGTCGAGCAGTTCGAGCTGGCCCGGAGCCGCCCGCTCAGCCGGGTCTTCTGCGCCCTGGGCATCCGGGGCACGGGACGCCGCATGTCCCGCCGGCTCGCGGCCCACTTCGGCACCATGGAGGCGATCCGCGCGGCGAGCGCGGAGGACCTGCTGGCCGTCGAGGGCATCGGCCCGGAGAAGGCGCCCGTGGTCGTGGCCGAACTCGCCGCCCTCGCCCCCGTCGTGGACAAGCTGATCGCGGCCGGCGTCAACATGACCGAGCCCGAGCCGGTCGGCGCGCCCGCCGCCGACGGCTCCGCGCCCGCCGAGGGGCCGCTGACGGGCAGGACCGTGGTGGTCACCGGGAAGATGACGGGCCGGCTCGACGGGTACGGCCGCTCGCAGATGAACGAGCTCATCGAGCGGGCCGGAGGCCGGGCGGGCAGCGGCGTCAACGCCAGGACGAGCTATCTGGTCTCCGCGCCCTCCGCCGGCGGCAAGCCCAGCTCGAAGGCGGTCGCCGCCGAGAAGCTCGGCGTGGAGGTCCTGACGCCGGAGGCGTTCGCGGCCCTCGTGGCCGACTTCCTCGACTGACGCCGCGGACGGCACCGGCGACACGGACGGCGTCCGGCGACGCCGACGCCGACGTCGGCGCCGCTCCGGTTCGGCCCCGGCCCGGACCAGCCGCGCGTCGGCGCCGGCGAGCCGGCTGATCAGGATGTTGCCGACCCTGTCGTGGACGGCGTCGGGGCCGGGGCCTTACCGGTTCCGCGTGCCCGCCGGAGCGGACCGCCCGGGTCGGCCGTCAGCGCTCCGACGTACCGCCCTGGGCGGAGGTGCGCCGGCGGGGGCGCCGGTCGCCGGTGCGGCCGCCGGACTTCGCGGCCGCCTCGCCCGTCCTGGCCGCAGCGCCGGATCCCGTACGCCGGGAGGTGCCGCGGCCACCGGCCGTGGCGCCGCCGGACGAGGCCCGCCCGCCGCCGGTCGCGGTCTTCGCGGCGGTGGGCGCCTTCGCACCCGTCGCCGCCTGCGTACCGCCGCCGGCGGTGCGGCGGCCGGTGCCGCGCGCGCCGCCGGTCCGGGCGGGCGCCTCGGACGCCGCCGCCGCGTTGCCGCCGCCACGGCGCCGCCGGGACGGGCGGCCGCCCTCGGCGGTGGACGCGCGGGCACCGCGGGCCGGGGCCGGCGCCGGCTGCTGCGGGACCTCGATGGTGACCGCGACGCCGGACGGCTCGCGGGCGCCGGTGAGGGTGGCCAGCTCCTCGTCGCTGGACTTCACGCGGGCCGTCCGCGGGGCGATGCCCGCGTCCTTCATGAGCCGGCTGACCTCGTGCTTCTGCTCGGGCAGCACCAGCGTCACGACGCTGCCGGAGCCGCCGGCCCGGGCGGTGCGGCCGCCCCGGTGGAGGTAGTCCTTGTGGTCGGCCGGCGGGTCGACGTTCACGACCAGGTCGAGGTCGTCGACGTGGATGCCGCGGGCCGCGACGTTCGTGGCCACCAGGGCGGTGACCTGGCCGTTCTTGAACTGCTCCAGGGTCCGGTTCCGCTGCGGCTGGGTCCGGCCGCCGTGCAGGGCCGCCGCGCGGACACCGACCGAGAGCAGCCGCTTGGCGAGCCGGTCCGCCGACCGCTTGGTGTCGAGGAAGAGGATGACCCGGCCGTCACGGGCCGCGATGCGGGTGGTGACGGCCTTCTTGTCGGTCACGTCCTGCACGTGCAGGACGTGGTGCTCCATCGTCGTCACCGCGCCGGCGGACGGGTCCACGGAGTGCACGACGGGGTCGGTCAGGAAACGCTTGACCAGCTGGTCGATGTTGCGGTCCAGGGTGGCGGAGAAGAGCATCCGCTGCCCGTCCGGCCGCACCTGCTTGATCAGCTTGGTGATCTGCGGCAGGAAGCCCATGTCGGTCATCTGGTCGGCCTCGTCCAGCACCGTGATGCGGACGTCGTCGAGGACGCAGTCCCCGCGCTCGACCAGGTCGTTCAGCCGGCCGGGGCTCGCCACGACCACCTCGGCGCCGCGCCGCAGCGTGGCGGCCTGCTTGGTGATCGACAGTCCGCCGACGATGGTCGCCAGCCGTACGTTCACCGCGGTCGCGTACGGCGCCAGGGCATCCGTGACCTGCTGCGCCAGCTCGCGGGTCGGCACGAGGACCAGCGCGAGCGGGGCCTTCGGCTGCGCGCGCAGTCCGGCGGTACGGGCCAGCAGCGCCAGACCGAACGCGAGGGTCTTGCCCGAGCCCGTCCGCCCCCGTGCCAGCACGTCGCGGCCGGCGAGCGAGTCGGGCAGGGTGGCGCCCTGGATGGGGAAGGGCGTGGTCACGCCCTGGGCGGTGAGCGTCGCCAGGAGCCCCGCGGGCATGTCCAGACCGGCGAAGTCGTCCACGGCGGGCAGCGCGGGCGTCGCGCTCTCCGGCATCCGGAACTCGCCGGACGAGACCGGGGACGAGGCCGGAGCCGAGGCTGCCGAAACGCGCTTGCCCGGCTTCCGGGGCCTACGGGACATATATTTCTTGCCTTTCCTAGAACTGCACGAACCACGCATGACGCACCACGCGAACAGCACAAACCGGGGTCCGCACCACGACGGTGCGGACCCCGGTGAGCGACGGACCGAAGCGTCCGAAATCAGGCGGGGACGATGTTCTCCGCCTGCGGGCCCTTCTGGCCCTGCGTGACGTCGAACGTGACCCGCTGGCCCTCCTGGAGCTCACGGAAGCCCTGGGTGGCGATGTTCGAGTAGTGGGCGAACACGTCCGGACCGCCACCGTCCTGCTCGATGAAGCCGAAGCCCTTCTCCGAGTTGAACCACTTCACGGTTCCCTGCGCCATGACGTTCTCCTTCTGTAAGGCAGAGGCCCCATCCGGAGATGCCGGTAAAACGAATAATGCGCCTGCGGAAAAACATTCCGGTCAGGCGCACATAGGTTCATGGGTACCACAACTGCAACAAGTCCACCGTAGCACGTCACGCCCCGAAGGGCGCTGCGACACGGACGTTCTCCGTCGAGTTCCGCGCGGCGCCCGCCCCTGCCGCACGGTCACCGGGGGTGGGACGGGGCCGACAGGGCGTGCAGGCGGAGCGCCAGCTGTATCTCCAGGGCGCGGGGCGGCGACTGCCAGTCCGGGCCGAGGAGCCGGCCCACCCGCTCCAGCCGCTGGGCCACCGTGTTCACGTGGACGTGCAGGTCGTCCTTGGTGCGGGCCGGGCTCATGCCGCTGGCGAAGTAGGCGTCCAGGGTGCGCACCAGATCGGTGCCGCGGCGCCCGTCGTACGCGACGACCTGGCCGATCGTGCGCTCGACGAAGCCGCCGATGTCACGGCTGTCGGCGAGGAGCAGGCCCAGGAAGCCGAGGTCCTCTGCCGCGGCGCCCTCGCCCGCGCGGTGCAGCAGCCGCAGCGCGTCGAGGCAGCGGCGGGCCTCCTGGTACGCGCCCACCACCTGGTCCGGGTGGTCGAGCGGGGCCCGTACCGGCGCGGAGGCGCCGACGGTGACGGGTTCGCGCAGGGCGCCGCCCAGCTGGGCGGCGGTCTGCCGGGCCAGTTCGGCGGCGTCCTCGCCGGGGCCCAGCGGCAGCAGGAGGACGGTGCCGCCGTCACGGGCGGAGGCGAGGCCGCGGCGGGTGGCGGCGAGGTGGGAGGCGGCGGACCGGAGCCGCTGCCGGTCGGCGCTCTCGCGGCCGGGCGGCTCCGCGCCGCCGTCGGGTCCGGCGCGGTCGATGCGGGCGGCGAGCACCACGTGCGGGGCGTCGCTGTCGGTGCGGAGGCGGGCGGCGCGCTCGCGGAGCAGGCGGCGGTCGCGGTCGGGGGCGTCGAGGAGGTCGTCGAGCAGCTCTCCCCGGACCCGCTGCTCGGCCTCGCCGGCCGAGCGGCGGGCGAGCAGCAGCAGGGAGGTGACGAGCGCGGCCCGCTCCAGGGTGCGCAGGTCGACGGGGTCGAGGTCGGGCCGGCCGCGCAGGACGAGCGCGCCCAGGTGCTCGCCGCCTGCGGAGACGGCGGCGACCCAGTCGTCGCCGTCGCGGACCGCGTGTCCGCCGGCGCGGCGCGCGGGGCCCGCGGCGGTCTCGGTGAACTCGACGGTGCCGCCGAGGACCTCGGAGACGGCGTCGGCGACGTCGTGGACGCCGCCGCCGCGCAGGACCAGCTCGGAGAGGCGGTCGTGGACCTCGGAGGCCCGCTCGATGACGGCGCTGTGCTCGCGGATGATGTCGTTGGCCCGCTCCAGCTCGGCGAGGGCGGAGCGGGTCTCGGCGAGCAGGTTGGCGGTGTCGATGGCGACGGCCGCGTGGGCGGCGAAGGAGCCGAGGAGGGCGACCTGCTCGCGTTCGAAGACCCTGGCCCGGCGGTCGGCCGCGAAGAGGACGCCGATGACCTGGCTGCCGAGGGTGAGCGGCACGCCGAGGATGGCGACGAGGCCCTCGTCGCGGACGGCGGTGTCGATGGTGCGGGTGTGCTGGAAGCGCTCGTCGTGGAAGTAGTCGTCGGTGACGTAGGGGCGGGCGGTCTGCGCGACGAGTCCGCCGAGTCCTTCCCCCATGCCGAGCCTGAGCTGCTGGAAGCGGGCGGAGACGGAGCCCTCGGTGACCCGCATGTAGGTGTCGCCGGCCGCCGGGTCGTTGAGGCTCAGGTAGGCGACCTCGGTGCCGAGGAGGGCACGGGCGCGCTGGACGATGGCGCGGAGCACCGCGTCGAGGTCGCGGAGTCCCGCGAGGTCGTGGGCGGTCGCGAAGAGGGCGGACAGCTCGGCCTCGCGGCGCCGCCGGCCCTCCAGCTCGGCGCGGACGCGCAGGGCGAGCTGTTTGGCCTCTTCGAGCCCGGCCAGCTCCTCGGCGCCCGCGCCGCTCGCGCGGGCGAGGAGCACGGGCCGGTCGTATGCCTCCGTGGCGGCTCCCCGGGCGAGGAGTTCCAGGTAGGAGACGTGTTCGTGCGACATGGACACAAGGGATACCCGGCGGACCCGGGCCCGCACCACCCCTGTGGACGACGCCTGTGGGCGACGCGCGCCGAGGGGGTGACCGTTCCTGCCGGGCGGTCGCGCCGCCGTCGCGCCTCAGCCGGCGTGGGCGGTGCGGAACCACGTGGGTTCGTCGACGAGCGCCTTCTCGATCCGACGGTGGGAGAAACGCTTCATCTCGGGGAGCGCGTCGACCTCGAACCAGCCCACGTCGGTCGACTCGTCGTCGTTCACGCGGGCCTCGCCGCCGACGGCCCGGCAGACGAAGGCCACGTCGAGGTACTGGCAGACGTCGCCGTTGGGGTAGACGACGGGCTTGCGCAGGGTCTCCACCAGGAGCACCCGCTCGGGCACGCAGATCACCCCGGTCTCCTCCTCGACCTCGCGGACCGCGCAGTCGGCGGGCTGCTCGCCGGGTTCGACGATGCCGCCGATCACGGCCCACATCCCGTTGTCGGCGCGCCGTCCGAGCAGGACCCGGCCCCGGTCGTCGAACACCACGGCGCTGACCCCGGGCAGGAAGAGCAGCTGGTGCCCGGCGGTCCTGCGGAGTTCTCGGATGAAGTCAGGGGTAGCCATGCGGTCGACCCTAGATCATGTGCCGGGGCGGCCCGGGGGCTCAGGCCCGCGAGCGCCGGGCCCGTACGGCACGGGCCGCGGCCCAGCCGAGTCCGGCGGCGGCGACGGCCGCGAGCAGGGCCTCCGGGAGGGTGCCGAGCCGGGTCGCGGGGGTCCGCGTGGAGCGCAGGGGGACCTCCTCGACCAGGTAGTCCGGGGTGAACATGGCGGTCTGCGAGACGATCCGGCCGTCGGGACGGATGACGGCGCTGACGCCGCTGGTGACCGGGACGACCACGGCGCGGCTGTGCTCCACGGCCCGGACGCGGGACATGGCGAGCTGCTGGTAGGTCATCTCGCTGTGGCCGAAGGTGGCGTTGTTGCTGGGGACGGTGAGCAGCTGCGCCCCGTGGGTGACGGTGTCGCGGACCGCCCAGTCGAAGGCGGCCTCGTAGCAGGTGGCGAGGCCGACCCGGGTGCCGGCGAGGTCGAAGACGCCGACCTCGGTACCGGGGCCGAAGTCGCGCGCCACCCGGTCGACGTTGCTGTTGAAGAGGCGGACGACCGAGCGCATCGGGATGTACTCGCCGAAGGGCTGGACGTGCCGCTTGTCGTAGGTGGCGACGGGTCCCCTGCCGGGCTCCCACTGGATGAGGGTGTTGCGGAGCTTGCCGGTGGGCGGGGAGATCACGGCGCCGATGACGGTGGGGGCCTTGACGGCCTCGACGGCGCCCTCGATGACGGCGGCGGCGTCGGGGTTGGCGTAGGGGTCGATGTCGGAGGAGTTCTCCGGCCAGAGGACGAAGTCCGGCTGGGGCTTCGTCCCGGCCTTGACCTCGGCGGCGAGTTCGCGGGTCCGGGCGGCGTGGTTGTCGAGGACCTGGCGCCGCTGGGAGTTGAAGTCGAGGCCGAGGCGGGGGACGTTGCCCTGGATGGCGGCGACGGTGGCGGTGCCGTCCTCGGGGGCGTCGCTGACGAGCGGCAGGGCCGCGACGGCGCCGGTCACCGGGAGGAGGACGGAGAGCGCGGCGGCGGCGAGCGGTCCGCGCGGGACCGTGCCGGTGGCGCGGTGGTGGAGGACCAGGCGGACCGCGGCGTAGAGGCCGAAGCCGCACAGGGCGACCGCGAAGCCGAGCACGGGGGTGCCGCCGACGGCGGCGAGCGGCAGGAAGATCCCGTCGGCCTGGCCGAAGGCGATCTTGCCCCAGGGGAAGCCGCCGAAGGGCACGCGCGCGCGTGCCGCCTCCGCGAGGATCCAGACGCCGGCGGCGAAGACCGGCCACCACGGCAGCCGGGAGACGGCGGCGACGCCGAGTCCGGCGGCGGCGACGAAGAGGGCCTCGACGGCGGCGAGCGCGAGCCACGGCACCGGGCCGACCTCTTCGCCGGTCCAGACGAGGAGCGGAAGCAGGAAGCCGAGACCGGCGAGGTAGCCGAGGCCGAAGCCGGCGCGGAGGCGGCGCCCGTCCAGGCTCCAGCCGAGGAGGGCGAAGGCGGGCAGCGCGAGCCACCACAGGGGGCGCGGCGGGAAGCTCAGGTAGAGCAGGACGCCGGAGAGCAGGGCCGCTCCGGGGCGGGCGAACCGCGCGGCCGGGCCGAAGCGGCCCGGCCGGCCTTCGGTCGCGGGCGTGTCGTCGGCGGCTCCGGCCGCTTCGGGAGTGATGGTGGTGCTCACCTTGCGGAGTGTACGGGGCGTGCCTGTTGACGCCCGGTCCGGCACGGTCCGGGGCGCCCGCCGCGCCCGGACGGCTCGGCCCGGCCCACGCGCGCGGGGGCCCGTCAGGCGCCGGTCGGGGTCTGCGGCGGGGTGGGGTGGCGGAGGTGGCCGCGGATGGAGTCGACCGCTCCCTCGGCGCCGTCGACGGTGACGGTGAAGCTGCGTCCGTCGGCGAGCCGGAGGACCAGGCCCTCGCCGCGGCGGACGACGACGGCGGTGCCCCGGTCGGGGCGCCAGCGGTAGCCCCAGCCGCCCCAGTGGCGGGGGGTGACCGTGGGGGCGTAGGCGGCGTCGACGACCTCGGTGAAGGGGATGGTCCGGCGGGGGACGCCGATGTGGCCGCAGCGGACCTCCATGGCGCGGTCGTCGACGCGGACCTCGACGTGGACGAAGGCGAGGGTGCCGAAGAGGACGAGGAGGCCCGCCGCGACACAGCCGACGACGGCCATGACGAGGGCGGCGATGCCGGAGGTCCAGGGGGATCCGACGGCGAGGGTGATCCCGAGCGCCATGCAGGCGGCTCCGGCGACCGCGGCGACCCACTGGAAGCGGTTCGTCGCGCGGCCGGTCCAGACGGCGGGCGGGCGCCCGTCGGCATGCTGCTGCCCGGATTGCCTCATATCGCGAAGACTACCCAGCCGCGCCCGTTTCAGCGCGCGCCGGAGGGCGACCGTTCGGCTACCCGGAGGGACGGGGTCAGAGCGAGGGGGCCGGGGCGGCAGCGATGAGCCGTCCGGCGGCGTACTCGAGGGCGGCGGCCGGGAGGGGGCCGGGGCGGCCGCTGAGCAGCACGGAGAGGGTGCCGGTCGGTTCGGCGTCGGGGGTGGGTCCGGCGCCGATGCGGCGGAGGGCCTGGGCGACGACGGCGTCGGCGGAGCCGTGGAAGACGAGCGGCGGCAGCCCCGGACGGCGGCGCGGGGCCAGGGCGGCGAGGATCCGGTCCTCGACGAGTTCGTAGTGGGTGCACCCGAGGACGAGGGCGCGGACGTCCGGCGGCGTGAGCGCGGCGGCGGCGGCGACGGCGCGGTCGATGGCCTCGGGGTCGGCGTGCTCGACGGCGTCGGCGAGGCCGGGGCAGGGCACCTCGGTGACCTCGGCGCCCGCGGCGAACTCGCGGATGAGTCCGCGCTGGTAGGGGCTGCCGGTGGTGGCGGGGGTCGCCCAGATGGCGACCTTGCCGCCGCCCGCGGCGGCCGGCTTGATCGCGGGCACGGTGCCGATGACCGGGATGCCCGGTTCGAGGGCGGCGCGCAGGGCCGGGAGGGCGTGCACGGTGGCGGTGTTGCAGGCCACGATCAGCGCGTCGGGCCGGTGGGCGGCGGCGGCGCGGGCGACGGCGAGGGCGCGCCCGGTGAGGTCCTCGGGGGTACGCGGTCCCCACGGCATGCCGTCGGGGTCGTTCGAGAGCAGCAGCTCGGCGTCCGGGCGGAGCCGGCGCACCGCGGCGGCTGCCGGGAGGAGGCCGATTCCGGAGTCCATGAGCGCGATCTTCACCCGGTCACCCTAGCCGATGGGCCCCGTGTCCCCGGCGTTCTGGGGCAGACTGCGGCGAATGAGCACCCTTGCCTGGTTCGCGTGCGTCTCCCTGGCCGTCTGGCTCTGGCTCCTGCTCGGGCAGGGCTTCTTCTGGCGCACGGACCAGCGCCTGCCGCGGCCGGGCCGGCGCCACGCGCGCGGGGAGCCGGCGGACTGGCCCGCTGTCGTGGTGGTGGTGCCCGCGCGGGACGAGGCCGGGGTCCTGCCGCTGAGCCTGCCGTCGCTGCTGGCCCAGGACTATCCGGGCCGGGCCGAGGTGATCCTGGTCGACGACGGGAGCGCGGACGGGACCGGCGGGCTCGCCGCCGGGCTGGCCGCGCGGCACGGCGGGCTGCCGCTGACGGTGGCGTCGCCGGGGGAACCCGGTCCGGGGTGGACGGGGAAGCTGTGGGCGCTGCGGCACGGAATGGCGCTGGCACGCGCGCGAGGGCCGGAGTTCCTGCTCCTCACCGACGCGGACATCGCCCACGAGCCCGACAGTCTGCGGCGGCTGGTGGCCGCCGCGCTGGACGACGACCGGGACCTCGTGTCGCAGATGGCGCGGCTGCGGGTGGCCAGCCCCTGGGAGCGGCTGGTGGTGCCGGCCTTCGTGTACTTCTTCGCCCAGCTGTATCCGTTCCGCTGGATCAACGCGGCCCGGCCGCGGGCGACGGCGGCCGCCGGGGGCTGTGTGCTGCTGCGGCCGGAGACGGCGGTGGCGGCCGGGGTGCCGGACGCTATCCGTACGGCGGTCATCGACGACGTGGCGCTGGCGCGGGCGGTGCGGGCGGCCGGCGGCAGGATCTGGCTGGGGCTGGCCGAGCGGGTGGACTCGGTGCGCCCGTACCCGGGTCTCGGGGAGCTGTGGCGGATGGTGGCGCGGAGCGCGTACGCCCAGCTCCGGTACCACCCGCCGCTGCTCCTGGGGACGGTCGCCGGTCTGCTGCTCGTCTACGCGGTGCCGCCGGCCGCGCTGGCGGCGGGGCTCGTGTCCGGGGACGCGGCGGCCGCGTGGGCGGGCGGGGCGGCGTGGGCGGTGATGGCGGGGACGTATCTGCCGATGCTCCGGTACTACCGCGTGTCGCCCTGGACGGCTCCGCTGCTGCCGTTCACCGCTCTCCTCTATCTCGCGATGACGGTGGATTCGGCGGTGCGCCACTACCGGGGCCGGGGCGGGGCGTGGAAGGGGCGGGTCTACTCGGGAAGCCGCGCGGCGAACGGCGGTGAATTCGCTTCCCGACACGGGGAGTAACGCGGCGAATTCGGCGCGTGCGCGGAACGCCCCGCGGTGCCGGATTGACGTTTCGGCATACCCAAGATCACTTCTCCCACTCCTTCCGGTCGCCTTTTCTTTATCCGTTCTTCATACCGGGCGCACTCCTCGGCGCCGCGTGGGCCGACCCGCCGGTAACCCCCTCCCAGCTCGGGTTTTACGCGATCTTGGGACCCCGGGCTGCCCGTTTTTGACGTGTTCGCTCGGGTTGGGGATCCGCCATCGTCAGAAGCCCGTCAAAGAAGGTGTTGAGCAGGCTCCCCAATCGGCAGATCGTGGGCTTAACTTATGTGCCATGACCTCCCCCCGCTCCAGCTATGGAGGCGGTTACCAGACCGCGCCGTCCTTCCCGGACACCCCTATCTACGACTCCCTGGTCGCGGAGCGGGGCACGCCTCAGATCGCCCCGATCCGAGTGCCCGCCGCGTACGAGGCCCCCGTCGGCTACCCGGCCCCCATGCCGACCGGCTCCTACCTGCCGGCGCTGCCGGCGGCGCTGCCGGCCCTCCCCTCGGCGCCGTCCCCCCAGCCGGCGCCCGCGTACCACGGCGGCGGCGGGTACGGATACCCGCAGCCGGCCCCGCAGATGGCGCCCGCGCCGCTGCAGCCGGCGCCCACCCCGTACATCCCGCAGCAGCCCGCGCCGCCGCGCGGATACCCCGGAGGCCCGGTCCCGCAGCAGCCCCGCCCGATGGCCACCGGCTACGAGGCGATGCGCCCGGCCGCCCCGCGCCCCGCACCGGCGCCGGTCCCGGCCCCCGCGCCGTACCAGGACCCGTACAACCGCCCCTACCAGGGCGGCGGTTACTGACGGCCGGCGGGGGACCGTTCTGACCGGGGGCGGAGCGGCTGGCAGGATGAGGGCATGTCTGATCCCGTCCTCCGCTCCGTCCACGTCCACCCGGTGAAGGCCCTCCGCGCGCTCGACCGCGCGGAGGCCGAGGTGCAGCCCTGGGGCCTGGCGCACGACCGCCGGTGGGCCGTCGTCGACGCCACGGGCACGGTCATGACCCAGCGCCGCCATCCGCGGCTGGCCCTCGCGGCCGCCGAGCCCCTCCCGGACGGCGGGCTGCGGCTGACCGCGCCCGGCCGGGAGCCGCTCCTGGTCCCGGTGCCGGAGCCCTCGGCCACGCTCACCATGGACATCTTCGACAAGCCGGTGGAGACGGTGCCCGCCGGGACGGCGGCCGCCGCCTGGTTCTCCGCCTACCTGGAGACCGACGCGCGGCTCGTGCACCTGGACGCGCCCGAGCACCGGCGGCCCGTCAACCCCGCCTACGCGCGCCCCGGCGACACCGTCAGCCTCGCCGACGGCTACCCGCTGCTCCTCACCTCCACCGCCTCCCTCGACGCCCTCAACGCCCTCGTCGAGCAGGGCGACCACGCCGACGAGGGGCCGCTGCCGATGACCCGCTTCCGGCCGAACCTGGTCGTCGACGGGGCCGCGCCCTGGGCGGAGGACGGATGGACCCGGCTGGCCGTGGGCGACGTGACCTTCCGGGTGGCGAAGCCGTGCGCCCGGTGCGTCGTCACCACCACCGACCAGACCACCGCCGAGCGCGGCAAGGAACCGCTGCGGACACTGGGCCGGCACCGGAACCTCGGCGGCAAGCTCGTCTTCGGCCAGCTCCTCATCCCCGAGCACCGCGGCACCGTCCGGGTCGGCGACCCGGTGAAGATCCTCGACTGAACCGCCCCCTCCCCCGTCTCTCCTCGCTCGACAGGCGAACCGGGCGCCCCGCGGGCACACTCGTCCAAGGAGCGACGAACCAGGGGGTTCCGGCATGCGCGCAGTCACCGGACTCTGGCGCTGGCGGCACAACCCGCTGCGCCGGACGACGGACCTGGTCGAGGCGTGGGTGGCACTCACCGCCGCCGTCCTGCTGTGCGTGGCCGTGCCCGTGGCCGGCTGGACGGTCGGCGCCTCCGCGCAGCACTCCCTGCAGCGCGCGGTCCACGCCCAGCAGCAGGGACGCACGGAGACCACGGCCCGGGTCCTGCGCGCCGCACCGACACCGCCCCGCGCCACCACCACGAGCGAGCAGACGGCCGAACAGCGGTTCCGGCGCGCGGTGGTGGCCCGCTGGACCGCCCCCGACGGCACGATCCGCACCGGCACCGTCACCACCTCGCGGACCGACGCCACGCCAGGCGGCACCTTCTCCCTCTGGACCGACCGGGACGGCCGCCCCGTCACCGCCCCGCTGGCCCGCGGAACCGCCCGCGCCCACGCCGTCGTCGCCGGTCTGACGGCGGCCGCCCTCTGCGGACTCGGCGTGGAGCTCGTCCGACGGCTCGTGATGCGACGGCTCCGCCACCGCCGTTACGCCCGCCTCGACCGCGCGTGGGCGTCGGTCGGCCCCGACTGGGGGCGCACCGGCGCCGGAAGCTGAGCTTCCGCCCCTCGTACGGGTGCGGCACGACGACCCGTCAACCCCGCGCCCCCGCGCGCGCTACGGTGGGGCATCGGTTCAGCGTCGACGCACAGGCGGGGGCAGAGCACACCCATGGCACAGGGCACGGTCCAGGTGACGCACACCGGCACGTCGCGGTGGCGGCGCCGCACGGGCGAGTACGCCTCCCTCGCCGCCGCGCTGGAGGCCGCCGGCGACGGCGACGTCCTCACCGTCGCGCCCGGCACGTACCGCGAGAACCTCGTCCTGACCCGTGCGGTGACGCTCCGCGGGCCGGAGGACGGGGCGGGGCCGGTGCGGATCGCGCCGCCGGACGGGGTGCCGCTGACGCTGCGCGCCTCGGCGATCGTGCAGGACCTGCACATCGAGGGGCAGGACGTGGCCGCGCCCGCGCTGCTCGTCGAGGACGGCACGCCGGAGCTGCTCGACCTGAGGATCATGACCCGCTCGGCGTCCGGGATCGAGGTGCGCGGCCGGGCCCGCCCGACCGCCCGCCGTTGCACGGTCGACAATCCGGCCGGCGTCGGCATCGCCGCCGTCGACGGCGCCGGCGGCGTCTTCGAGGAGTGCGAGGTCGTCTCCGCCGGGCAGGCCGGGGTGTCGGTGCGCGGCGGGGCGCACCCGCGGCTGGAGCGCTGCCGGGTGCACCACGCCTCGGGCGCCGGGATCGCCGTCACCGGCGAGGGCAGCGGGCTCGAAGGCGTCGGCTGCGAGGTGTACGAGATCAAGGGCGCCGGGCTGCAGATCGCGGCCCGGGGCAGCGCGCACCTGGTGGACTCCTCCGTCCACCGCACCTCCGCCGACGGCGTCACCCTGGACACCGACGCCGTGCTCACGCTCTCCGACTGCGACATCCACGACGTGCCGGAGAACGCGGTGGACCTGCGCTCCCGTTCGGTGCTGACGCTCACCCGGTCGACGGTCCGCCGGTTCGGCCGCAACGGCCTGTCCGTCTGGGACCCGGGCACCCGCGTGGACGCCCACCAGTGCGAGATCCACGACAGCACCGGCGACTATCCGGCGGTGTGGGTGAGCGACGGGGCGAGCGCCGTCCTCGACGCGTGCCGGGTGCACGACGTGCCGGACGCGCTGTTCGTGCTGGACCGCGGCTCCCGGGTGGACGTCGTGGACAGCGACCTCAGCCAGGTGCGGAACACCGCCGTGTCGGTGAGCGACGGCGCCACCGCCCAGCTCGACGACTGCCGGATCAGGGAGGCGTCCACCGGCGCGTGGTTCCGCGACCACGGCAGCGGCGGCACGCTCGCCAACTGCGCGGTGGACGCCGTGCAGACGGGCGTGATCGTCACCAAGGGCGCCGACCCGACGGTCGAGCGCTGTGTGGTGACCTCCCCCGCCGAGGCCGGCTTCTACGTGTCGGCGGAGGGCCGCGGCACCTTCCACGGCTGCCGGGTCACCGGCAGCGGCGGCTACGGCTTCCACGTGATGGACGGCTGCCGCACCGTGCTCCGCCGCTGCCGCACCGAGCGGTGCGCGCGCGGCGGGTACGAGTTCCCCGAGGACGGGCCGGTGGTCGAGGACTGCACCGGCGACGAGAGCGCCGTCCGCACCCCGCCGGCCCCCGAAGCGGCCGCCCCGGCCCAGGTCCTGACGGCCGGCGGGCACTCCCCCGGCCTGCTCGGCGCCTTCCCCCCGCCCCGTACCACCACCCCGGCGGCGGCCCCGGCGCCGGCGCCCGAGCGGGCCGCGGTACCCGCGCCCCGCTCCTCCGAGGACGTGCTCGGCGCGCTGGACGCGCTGGTCGGCCTGGACAGCGTCAAGCACGAGGTGCGGACGCTCACCAACATGATCGAGGTCGGCCGCAAGCGGCAGGAGGCCGGCCTGAAGGCCGCCTCGGTCCGCCGCCACCTCGTCTTCACCGGCAACCCCGGCACCGGCAAGACCACCGTCGCCCGCCTCTACGGCGAGATCCTCGCCTCGCTCGGCGTGCTGGAGCGAGGGCACCTGGTGGAGGTCTCCCGGGTGGACCTGGTCGGCGAGCACATCGGCTCGACCGCGATCCGCACCCAGGAGGCGTTCGACCGGGCGCGCGGCGGCGTCCTGTTCGTGGACGAGGCGTACGCGCTGTCCCCGGAGGACTCCGGCCGGGACTTCGGGCGCGAGGCGATCGACACGCTGGTGAAGCTGATGGAGGACCACCGGGACGCGGTGGTCGTGATCGTCGCCGGCTACACCGCCGAGATGGAACGCTTCCTGACGGTCAAC
Organism: Streptomyces roseofulvus; assembly: GCF_039534915.1. Taxonomy (NCBI): domain Bacteria; kingdom Bacillati; phylum Actinomycetota; class Actinomycetes; order Kitasatosporales; family Streptomycetaceae; genus Streptomyces; species Streptomyces roseofulvus. The sequence continues at coordinate 1,229,707 of NZ_BAAAWE010000001.1, forward strand.
CCCGGAGTGGCGTCGCGCTTCTCACGGACCATCAGCTTCGGCGACTACACGCCGGAGGAGCTGCTGCGGATCGTGCGGCAGCAGGCGGACGAGCACGAGTACCGGCTCGCGGAGGGCGCGGACGAGGCCCTGCTCACGTACTTCGAGAAGCTGCCGAAGGGCCCGGCGTTCGGCAACGGGCGGACCGCGCGCCAGACCTTCGAGTCGATGGTCGAGCGCCACGCGGGCCGGGTCGCGGTGCTCGCCGAGGCGAGCACCGACGACCTGACCCTGCTCTACCCGGAGGACCTGCCCGAACTCCCCTGATCCGTGGGCTCGTCGGCGCGCTGCCGGGGCAGGGCGGGCGGCAGCCGGTCGAGGAGCGCGGCCCGCCGTTCGGCGAAGGCGGGGTCGGCCTGGTAGTCGGAGTGGCCGAGGACCGGCTCGGGCAGCGGGTGGGCGCGGGTGCGTCCGTACGCGACCGGGTCGCGCAGCGCCGGGGCGTCGACGCCCGGGCGGCCGTCCGCCGCCGGGACGCAGACCGGGCCGCCGATGGGGTCGGTGGCGCGGTGCAGGTTGGTCCAGCAGTGCACCGCCCGGTGCAGGCCGCGCAGCGCGTCGGGGCCGAAGTAGGCGGGGAACCAGCGCCCGTAGAGCCGTTCCAGCGGGGAGCCGTAGGTGAGCAGGGCGACCCGGGCGCGGGTGGCGGAGGGCAGCTGCCAGACGGCCGCGGCGGCGAGGACGCTGCCCTGGGAGTGGCCGGAGATGACGAGCCGGCCGCCGGTGTGCCCGGTCCAGGAGCGCATCCGCCAGGTGAGGTCGGGCACGGCCCGCTCGGCGTAGCAAGGCGGCGCGAAGGGGTGGGCGGCACGCGGCCAGAAGGTGCCGACGTCCCAGAGGATGCCGATGGTGCGGCGGGCGGAGGCGTCGCGGTAGGCACGGCGGCCCCAGGTCACGAAGAGCAGGAAGCCGAAGCCGATCATCCAGGAGCCGAGCGCCTGGGTGGTGGTGGCGAGCCCGGCGACGGCGGGGTGCGCGTCGGCGAAGGCGCGGCCGGGGACCTCGCCGCCGGCCCACGCGCCGACGACGGAGACGGCACCGAGCAGCAGGGCGGTGCCGGCGACGACGCCGACGAGGACGGGGGCGGAGTCGGTGAGCGAGGCGCGGGCGCGGCTCGCGGCGATCTGGCGGGTACGGACCGGGTCGGGGCTCTCGTCGGCGTAGTCGGCCTCGACGGCGGCGCGCAGCCGCCGGGTCGCGAGGGCGGTGCGGACGCCGAGGAGGGCGGCGGGCGCGAGCAGCAGCAGGAGCAGGACGGGGATGGCCGACGCCTGCCAGCTGAGGAGGACGGGCGGGCCGATCGGCGGGGCCGGGTCCGCGGATCCGCCGAGCCGGTCCGCGACCCACTGGGCGACGCCGCCGGACATGACCCCGCCCAGCGCGCAGGCGAGCACGGCGGTGGCGGGCCCGCCGAGCCCGGCGAGGGCGGTGCGGGGGTCGCGTCGGGGGCGCTGGAGCAGCAGGGCGACCGCCCCGAGGGCGACGACGAGGCCGCCCTGGGCGAGGGTGAGGGCCCCGAAGACGGTGTTCCCGGGGAGGGTGCCGGTGGAGGTCCAGCCGGGCCGGTCCCAGGCGGTGTGCACGAGGGTCAGGACGAGCAGTGCGGCGGCGACGGTCGGCAGACGGATGAAGACGGCGCTCTCGACCCGCTGGTCGAGTCGGCGCTCGCTGCGGCCCCGGCCGCAGACCGACCAGAGCACCAGGGCGGCGCAGGCCACCAGGGCGGCCCGCAGGGCGAGTCCGGTGGCGGCGAGGGCGCCGGTGTCCCGGTGGGCGGGGGCGGCGGCGAGGGCGGCGGCGACGGTGAGCAGGCCGACGGCGGTGTGCGCGGCGCGCAGCCGGGCGACGAGCCGCCTGCCGTACCAGAATCCGGGCCGGCCGAGCGCGGGCCGCGGGTCGGTGGGCGGCACGGGGACGGTGGGCGTGTCGTCCGTGGGCGGGTGCTGGGCCTCGTACGCGCTCCAGGTGCGGCGCGAGAGGTACCAGAGGAGGCCGACGAGCGCGGTCGGGAGAGCGGCGGCGAGGGCGAGCCTGCGGCCCGGCCCCGACCACCAGCCGCCCCGGTCGGCGGCGAGGAAGCCGAGCCAGGCGCGTCCGTCGGCGCAGCCGGCGGTGCCGGCGCACTGCCAGGCCGTCAGGTCGAGGGCGACCTCGCAGACGGCGGCGGTGAGCAGCACGGTGAGGGTGAGGGCGAGCAGCCGGACGAGCACGCCGTAGAGCCGGACGAGGCCGGGGCGGCCGGCGGCGGGCGGACGCATCCAGTGGGCGAGGTTGACGACCATGAACGGCAGGAGCAGCAGCCACAGGGCGCGGGCGCCGTCGCCCGAGGTCAGGTGGGACCAGACGTACGCCTCCGGGACCGGCCCGGCCGCGTACCGGTCCGGATGGTCCTCGGCGTCGAGGTCGTCGGCGCGCCGGTGCACGGCGGCGGTCTCGTCGCCGGTGACGCGTACGGTCCTGGGGTCGTCCAGCATGGACTGGGGTGAGGCTCCGCCGACTCCGTGGACGAGGAGTTCGAGCGCCGCGCCCCCGGGCTCCGGGGCGGGTGTGGCAGGGGACACTTAGGAGTCTTCCTCTCGTGGGTGGGAGGATGCGACGTCGGCTCCAGGATCCCGGACGACCGCGCGCCCGCGCACGGCCTCTCACCGAATCCGACAGCCATTCCCTCGTCTCCTGCGGAAGGACCGGCCCCGGCGGTGACTGACAATCAGAACCTCCTCGCGGAGCAGCGGCGCGCCCTGATCCTCGACGAGGTGCGGCGGCGCGGCGGCGTCCGGGTGAACGAGCTGACGCGTCGGCTGGGCGTCTCGGACATGACGATCCGCCGTGACCTGGACGCGCTGGCCCGGCAGGGCATGGTCGCGAAGGTGCACGGCGGTGCGGTGCCGGCGGCGGAGCCGAGCACCCACGAGCCGGGTTTCGAGGCGAAGTCGGTGCTGGAGCCGAGCGCGAAGGACGAGATCGCGCGGGCGGCGGCGGCGCTGGTGCTGCCCGGCTCGGCGATCGCGCTGTCCGGCGGGACGACGACGTACGCACTGGCCCGCCGGCTGCTGGACGTGCCGGACCTGACCGTGGTGACGAACTCGGTCCGGGTCGCGGACGTCTTCCACGAGGCGCGGCCCGCGTCGGGCGAGGGTCGGCGGGCGCCGACCGTGGTGCTGACCGGCGGGGTGCGCACGCCGTCGGACGCGCTGGTGGGTCCGGTGGCGGACCGGGCGGTCCGCTCGCTCCACTTCGACCTGCTGTTCCTCGGGGTGCACGGGCTGTCGGTGGAGGCGGGCCTGTCGACGCCGAACCTGGCGGAGGCGGAGACCAACGGCTGTCTGATCCGGTCGGCGCGCCGGGTGGTGGTGGTCGCGGACCACACCAAGTGGGGGACGGTGGGCCTGAGTTCGTTCGGGACGCTGGACGAGGTGGACACCTGGGTGACGGACCGGGGCATGGCGGCCGAGGTGCGGGCCGAGGTCGCGGAGCACGTGCCGGGGCTGCTCGTGGCCGGTGAGACGGCGTGAGCCGGTTCCGGGTGGTGCGGTCCGTGCCGCTGGGGCCGGAGGAGGCGTGGCGGCGGCTCACCGACTGGCCGGCGCACGGCCGGCAGGTGCCGCTGACCCGTACGACGGTCCTGACGCCCGGTCCGAGCGGGCCGGGGACGCGGTTCACCGCGCGCACCGGGCTCGGCCCGCTGGGCTTCGACGACCCGATGGAGGTGGTCCGCTGGGAGCCGCCGCGCGGGGACGGGCCGGGGATGTGCCGGCTGGAGAAGTACGGGCGGCTGGTGCGCGGCTGGGCCGAGATCGAGGTGGCGCCGACGGCCGGTGGCGTGCGGGTGGTCTGGACGGAGGAGCTGGCGGTACGCGGGGTGCCGGGGGTCTTCGACGGGGTGCTGGCGCGGGCGGGCCGGGTGGTGTTCGGCCGGGCGCTGGACGGGCTGCTCACCCCGTAGCCCTCGAACGGGCTTTCGTCTTGACGGCGTGTCAGCTAGGGTGCTGGCTCCCATCCGATCCCCTCGGGGAGGTCCGGTCCATGCCACGCCGACTCCGGCCGGTGGAGCTCGACTTCACCGCCGTCGCGCCCGTCCGCCTCGCCTTCGAGGCCAGGCTCCAGGCACCGCCGCCGGCCGTCTACCGGTCGATCGCGGTGGAGGTGGGCAGTCTGCCCGCCTGGTTCACCCCGGTCGCGTCGGCCGTGCCCTTCGACGACGGGGCGCGCCGGACGATACGGCTGCGCGGCGGCGTCCGGTTCGAGGAGACGATCCTGGCCGCCGAGCCGGACCTCCGGTACGCCTACCGCGTGGACCTCACCAACGCCCCGGCCGTGTCCGCGCTGGCCGAGGAGTGGGCGCTCGCCCCGGAGGGCGCGGGGACGCGGCTGCGCTGGACGATGGCGGCCGACGGCCCGGCCCCGTTCCGCGCCGGTCTGCGGCTGGCGTCACCGGGCCTGGGCCTGTCCTTCCGACGGGCGGCGGCCGCGCTGGACCGACGGCTCACTCCGGCCAGACGCCCGTCGCCAGGAAGCGTTCGAGAGTGGCCGCGTACGGGGTGATGTCGAGGCCCTGTTCGGCCAGCCAGGCGTCCGAGTAGTACTTGTCGAGGTAGCGGTCGCCGGGGTCGCAGAGGAGGGTGACGACGCTGCCGGTGCGCTCCGCCGCGACCATCTCCGCCACGATCCTGAGGGCGCTCCACAGGCCGGTACCGGTGGAGCCGCCGGCCTTGCGCCCGATGGCGGTCTCCAGGGCGCGGACGGCGGCGACGCTCGCCGCGTCCGGAACCTTCATCATCCGGTCGACGGCGCCCGGCACGAAGCTGGGCTCCATCCGGGGCCGGCCGATGCCCTCGATGCGCGAGCCGCAGTCGGCGGTGGCTCCGGGGTCGTGGCGCACCCAGCCGTCGAAGAAGCAGGAGTTCTCCGGGTCGGCCACGCAGATCCGGGTGTCCTGCTGGGTGTAGTGGACGTAACGGGCGATGGTGGCGGAGGTGCCGCCGGTGCCGGCGGTGGCGACGATCCAGGCCGGTTCGGGGTAGCGCTCGAGACGCAGCTGCTGGTAGATCGACTCGGCGATGTTGTTGTTGCCGCGCCAGTCGGTGGCCCGCTCCGCGTAGGTGAACTGGTCCATGTAGTGGCCGCCGGTGCGGGCCGCGAGCGCCGCCGACTCCTCGTACATCGACCGCGGGTCGTCGACGAAGTGGCACTGCCCGCCGTGGAATTCGATGAGCCGGCACTTCTCCGGGCTGGTGGTGCGGGGCATCACGGCGACGAACGGCACGCCGATGAGCTTCGCGAAGTACGCCTCGGAGACGGCGGTGGAGCCACTGGACGCCTCGATGACGGGCTTGCCGGGACGGATCCAGCCGTTGCAGAGCGCGTACAGGAAGAGCGAGCGGGCGAGCCGGTGCTTGAGGCTGCCGGTGGGGTGGGTGGACTCGTCCTTGAGGTAGAGGTCGATGCCCCACTTCTCGGGGAGCGGGAAGCGCAGCAGGTGGGTGTCGGCGGAGCGGTTGGCGTCGGCCTGCACCTTGCGCACCGCCTCCTTCAGCCAGGCGCGGTAGGCCGGATCGCTGCGGTCGACGTCCACGGTGGCCGTGGCCTCGGCAGTGTGGGGGGTGGTGCTCAACGGTCTCTCCTCGCTGTACCGCCGGGGCGGAGCCCGGGCTTCCCACCCCCGACGATACCGCTCTCACCTGGGCAAACGTTCCCTTTGACGCTCCATAGGAACGCCTTGGAGGACGCTCGTACGACGGTCCCTGGTGCCCGCGGCGACGGCCCGGCACACTGGGAGGGACGGCAGGCGGAAGGGGTGGACCGGCATGACGGAACCGGAGTTCAGCGCCAGGGGCGTACGGATCGCGCGCTGGCCGCGCTCGCTCACCCGCGCCGGGGAGGTCCGCATCGAGGACGGCCGGCTCGCGCTGCTGACGAGCTACGGCGCCGAGATCGACAGCGCGCCCGTGAAGGCGGTGCGGGCGGGCCGACCGTGGTTCGCGAAGGGCGACGAGACGGTGGCGCGGGTGAACGGCACGCGGTACCGCCTCACCATGGACGGCGCGGGGGAGGACGACGACCGGGACGCCGAGCAGGCGGGCCGCTTCCTCGCCGCCCTGAAGCGGGCGGCCGGCGGCCGCTGACTCCTCCGGCGGGTGCGCTGACCTGGGGAAGCTCGCGGCGGGTTGCGGGGCGGTGACGGCTGGTTCACGCTGGAACCACCTCACTGAGGGTCGAACGGTGGTGACACTGCGCTCAGCGCCCGCCGCCGTACCGCATGACAGATCCGAATCTCCGTCTTCTTCAGGACTACTTCGGGGAGTCGCAGCCGTGATCAGCGAGCCGAGCAGGTATTACGCGGTGGAGCTTCAGGCCCTGCCGCCGCGGATCGGACAGATCCGCAGGATCGTCGCCGCCCATCTGCGCCATTGGCAGCTCGACGACTTGGTCGATCCCGTCGAACTGGGAGTGACCGAGCTGTTGACCAACGTGCACCGCCACGCGCAGCCCGACAAGGAGTGCACCGTCGAGCTGGAACTCCTGCTCGACCGGCTGACCGTCTCGGTCCGGGACAACGACCCCCGGATACCGGTGGCGTCGGAGACGCCCGCCGAGGAGCTGTGGGGCGGGCCGGACGCGCTCGCCACCTCGGGCCGCGGCCTCGCCATCGTGGGGGCGCTCAGCGACAGCTGGGGCGTCCGCCCGGGCGGGGTGAGCGGCAAGGTCGTCTGGTTCACCCTCACCGCCCCGCCGTGTGCCGGCGGTCCCGCGGTCACCGGCGCCGAGGCCGGACTGGGCTTCGGGCTGATGCCCCTGGCGCCGGTCGTCTCGTACGGCCGGCTCGCGGGCGTGCCGCTGAGCACGCCCGCGGAGGCCCCGGCGCTCGCGGCGAGCGGGGCCCGGGCCTGAGCTCAGGCCGTGGCGACCAGCGTCAGGTACGCCATGCCGAGGACGTTCCGGTAGCCGTTCAGCCAGCTCGACCGCTGCCGGTCGACCCGCTCGCGGGTCTCGGCCGCCAGCGGGTGGTCCGGGTACGCGGCGAGCCACAGCTCCGTGTCGTACCGGTAGCCGGACTCGAACGCCTCCCACTCGTCGCGGCCGGCCGTCTCGATCCACGCCGGGCGGAACCCGGCCTCGATCGCCAGGCCGACGAGCCCGCCCAGCGGGAGGTGGTCGCCGGTGGTGGCGCCGGGCCACATCCCGGCGAGCTCCGTCTCGGTCGGGGTCCGCTCCCAGAAGCCCTCGCCGAGCACCACCAGGCCGCCGGGCCGGACCAGCCGGCGCAGCTCCCGCAGCGCCTCCGCCGGGTCGTGCGGCAGCTCCGGGTCGCACAGCGCCTGGCTGGAGCCGAGGCAGAGGATCGCGTCGACGGGGCCGCGCCCGGTGCCGCGCGCGGACTCCTCGACGAAGACCGAGCGGTCGGCGAGACCGCGCTCCGCCGCCAGCGCACGGCCCCGGGCGAGGTCCTCGGCGTTGATGTCGATGCCGATGCCCTTCGCCCCGGGCACCGCGTCGAGGACCCGGAGCAGCAACTCGCCCCAGCCGCAGCCGATGTCGAGGACGTCGGCGGGGCCGGCGGCGGCGATCCGGCGGACGAGGCTCTCGGCCCGCTCCTCGGAGAGCGGGCCGTGGAAGGTGAGGCTGCCCAGGCGGGGCGGGAGCGGGGCGTCTGAAGAGATCATGGACGGCGAGGTTACCGGCCCCGGCCGGCGCCGCCCACCCACTTTCGCGCACCCGTTCCCCGGAACGCGCGCCTCCGCGCCACCCCGGTCAGACGGGGGCGCCGCCGAGGGCGGCCAGGGGGTCGTCGAGCACCGGCTGCCAGGCCAGTTCGGCCGCGCCCACCAGGCTGTTGTGGTCGAGGGTGCAGGGCAGGATCGGGACGCCGCCGCTGCGGCCCCACAGGCTGCGGTCGGCGACGACCGCGCGCAGCCGCTCCGGGTCGGCGTCGAGCAGCTCGCGGTGGAGGCCGCCGAGGATGATCCGGTCGGGGTTGAGGATGTTCACCAGCCCGGCCAGGCCGAGGCCGAGACGGTCGATCAGCTCCGCCACCGCGGCCCGCACCCCCGGATCGTCCGGCGCGTTCCTGAGCAGGTCGCGGGCCTGCTGGAGCAGGGAGACCTCCGGGCCCGGCGCCCGGCCGGCGACCGTGAGGAAGGCCAGCGGGTCGGTCTCGACGTCCAGGCAGCCGCGGCCGCCGCAGTGGCAGGGGCCGCCCTCCGGATTGACCGTCAGATGGCCGACCTCCAGGGCGAGGCCCGAACTACCCGTGTGGAGCCGCCCGTCGAGGACGAGCGCCCCGCCGACGCCCCGGTGCCCGGTGGCGACGCAGAGCAGGTCGCGGGCGCCGCGCCCGGCTCCGTGCCGGTGCTCGGCGAGCGCGGCGAGGTTCACGTCGTTGCCGGTGAAGGCGGGACCCTCGACACCGGCGTCCCGGATCCGGTCGGCGAAGATCTCGCGGACCGGCGCGCCCGCCGGCCAGGCCAGGTGGAGCGGGTTGAGCGCGGTGCCCTCGGGCTCGGCGACCGCGGACGGCACGGCCAGGCCGGCGCCGACGCAGCGCCGCCCGGACTCCCGGAGCAGCGCGGCACCCGCGTCCACGACGGCGCCGAGGACCTGCGCCGGGTCGGCCGAGACCGTCACCTTGCCCGGGACGGTGGCGACGACGGTGCCGCCGAGGCCGATCAGCGCGGCCCGGAAGCCGTCCGCGTGGACCTGGGCGGCGAGCGCCACGGGGCCCTTCTCGTCGACCGCGAGCCGGTGCGAGGGCCGGCCCTGGGAACCGGCGGCGGCACCGGGGTTGGAGTCGACCCGGATGAGCCCGAGGGCCTCCAGCTCGGCGGCGACGGCGCCGGCGGTGGCGCGGGTGACGCCCAGCTCGGCGGTGAGGACGGCCCGCGTCGGCGCCCGTCCGGTGTGCACCAGCTCCAGCGCGGGACCGAGCGCGCTCCGCCCCCTGTCCAGCCGAGTACGCGTCGTCGTCGCCTTGCCGTTCATGCGCCCGAGTCTGCCATGATCGGGGCCGCCCGCCGGACCCGCTCCGGACGCGGCCCGCCGGGCCGCCGCGGACTCACGGCCGGGGGCGGGGGCGGGGCAGCAGACCGACCTCGCGGCCGAGGCGTTCGGCGGCGGTGGCGAAGAAGGCGTCCCGGTCCTCGACGATCCTGTTGAACTGGCCGAAGACCTCGAAGGAGACCAGGCCGAAGAGCTGCGCCCAGGCGAAGACGAGGGCCACGGCGAGCGCGGGCGGCAGGTCGGCGGCCAGATCGGCGGCGAGCCGCTCCGCTTCCGGGGTGAGGCTCTCCGGCAGCGGCGGCAGCGCGACGCCCTCGTCCCGGTGGGCGGCGCGGGCGGTCGCCACCAGCAGCAGGCCGACGCGGGCGGCGGGGGCGACCGTGTCCTGGGGGGCGGTGTAGCCGGGGACCGGGGAGCCGTAGATCAGGGCGTACTCGTGGGGGTGGGCGACGGCCCAGCGGCGCACGGCGCGGCAGACGGCGGTCCAGTGGCCGAGGTGGTCGCGGGGCGCGGCCTCCACGGCGGCGGCGTGGGCGGTCTCGGCGGCGGCGCCGACGGCGTCGTACGCGTCGATGATGAGCGCGGTCAGCAGGTCGTCCCGGCTGGGGAAGTACCGGTAGAGCGCCGAGGAGACCATGCCGAGTTCGCGGGCGACGGCGCGCAGCGAGAGCTTGGCGGCGCCCTCGGCGGCGAGCTGCCGGCGGGCCTCGTCCTTGATGGCGGCGGTGATCTCGATCCGGGCGCGGGCGCGGGCTCCTTGAACGGTGGTCATGGAGAGCAGTCTGCCACGATCCGGATCGCCGCACTGAAACGAGAGCACTGCTCTTGCTTCCGAGCGCCGACCCGTGCAGACTGCTCTCAAGCGAGAGCAGTGCTCACGGTTCGGGGAAGCGATACGAATCGAGAGCAGCGCTCACGGTTTTGTCGCCGCCCGCCCGACGCCCGCCCAGGAGGCCCTGATGTCCACCACCCCCGCCGCCCACGTCATCAAGCCCGGCTGGTTCACCGTCAACGTCGTCAACCGCTCCGTCGCCTGGCTGACCCGCCGGGGCGTCAGCGTCTGGGGTTCCCGGGTCCTCGCCGTGAAGGGCCGCAAGAGCGGCGCCTGGCGCACCACCCCCGTCAACGTGCTCACCCTCGACGGCGAGCGCTACCTCGTCGCCCCCCGCGGCCACGTCCAGTGGACCCGCAACATCCGGGCGGTCGGCGGCGGCGAGCTGCACCTCGGCAAGCACGTCGAACCGTTCACCGTGACCGAGGTCGGCGACGACGCCAAGGCGGACGTGCTGCGCGCCTACCTGAAGCGCTGGAAGGCCGAGGTCGGCGTCTTCTTCGCCGGCGTCGGCCCGGACTCCACCGACGAGGAACTGCGCGCCATCGCCCCCAAGCACCCCGTCTTCCGCATCGACGCCGCCCCGCACGCGTGAGGGTGGGCACGGACCACCCGGTCCGCACCCACCCTCACGTTCCCCACCGCCCGGACGGCGGCCGGGTTCAGGACGCCTCGGGCTCCCGCCGTCCGGTGGACACCCCGTCGCCGTCCGTCGCCTCCGGGACGACGTCCTCGCCCCTGCGGCTCACGCCCCGGCCCGCCGGGCCGACGCCCGACTCGGTGTCCATGCGCTTGTCGAGCACTTCGAGGGCCCGCCGGGCCAGACCGTTCGACCGGACCATGCCGGCCAGCGTGGCCGAGCCCCGGGTGATGTCCGCGAACGCCTTCCAGGCCGGCCGGACCCCGGTGATCACCGCGTGCAGCAGCCCCGGACGACGCTCGAAGACGGCGAGCATCCGCCGCCCCACCGCCATCTCCACACCGAGGCCCGCCTTGATCGCGAAGGCGTAGTTCAGCGCCTGGCGCCGGGCGTCCACCGCGTCGCCGGCCTCCGCCACCCGCACCGCCCACTCGCCGGCGAGCCGGCCGGAGCGGAGCGCGTACGAGATGCCCTCGCGGGTCCACGGCTCCAGCAGGCCCGCCGCGTCGCCGCAGACCAGGACCCGGCCGCGGGAGAGCGGCGAGTCGTCGCTGCGGCAGCGGGTCAGATGGCCCGAGGAGATCGTGGGCTCGAAGCCGGCGAGACCGAGCCGGGCGACGAAGTCCTCCAGGTACCGCTTGGTCGCCGCGCCCTCGCCGCGCGCCGAGATGACGCCGACCGTGAGCGTGTCGCCCTTCGGGAAGACCCAGCCGTAACTGCCGGGCATCGGCCCCCAGTCGATGAGGATCCGGCCCTTCCAGTCCTCCGCCACCGAAGGCGGCACCGGGATCTCCGCCTCCAGGCCCAGGTCCACCTGGCCGAGCTTGACGCCGACGTGCGCCCCTATCCGGCTGGCACTGCCGTCCGCGCCGACCACGGCCCGCGCGAGCACCGTCTCGCCGTCGGCGAGGACGACCGCGACCGTCCGCCGGTCCGGGACGGCCGGGCCGTGCTGCTCCACCCTGGTCACCGTCGCGCCGGTGCGGAGCTGCGCGCCGGCCTTCTGCGCGTGCTCCACGAGCTGGGCGTCGAACTCGGGCCGGTTGATCAGCCCGAAGAGCATCCGGCGGGAGCGGCGGGTGCGGGCGAAGCGGCCTTCGAGCGAGAAGGTGACCGCGTGCACCCGGTCCTGGAGCGGCAGTTCGAAGCCCGGCGGCAGCGCGTCGCGGGAGGGCCCGATGATGCCGCCGCCGCAGGTCTTGTACCGGGGCAGCTCCGACTTCTCCAGGAGCAGCACCCGGCGGCCGGCGACCGCCGCCGCGTACGCCGCCGACGCGCCCGCCGGGCCGGCGCCGACGACCACGACGTCCCACACGTCCGGCCGGTCCTGATCGGGGCCGGACTCCGTGCCGGTCTCCCCCGCGGGGCCCGGCTCCGCGCCCGTCACCGCGCCGGACGGACCCGCCGCCGCGGCCGGCTCGCCGGGTCCGGTCGGCTCGGTGTGCTCCGGACCGGCGTTCTCTGCGTGCTCGCTGCTCACGTGTGCTTCTGCTCCTGATCCGACCGGCGTCTGCTTACCGCATCCTACGGCTCGGTAGATCACAGCCCGGTCGTAGGATCGACGGTGCGAACGCCGTACCACCCGATACGCCGTCCGCTCCCTCTCGCACCAACGTCGCACCCACGAGGAGCGTGCCCATGACGCCGAATCCGATCGCCGAGACCGTCCGGTCCCTGATGCCGCGGGCCAAGTCCGAGCTGGCGGAACTGGTCGCCTTCGAGTCGGTCGCGGACGAGGCCGTGGCGCCCCGCAGCGAGTGCGAGGCCGCGGCGAACTGGGTCGCCGACGCCCTGCGCGCCGAGGACTTCCGCGACGTGGCGCTGCTCGACACGCCGGACGGTTCCCAGGCCGTGTACGGCGTGCTGCCCGGCCCGGCCGGCGCGCCGACGGTGCTGCTCTACGCCCACTACGACGTGCAGCCGAAGCTGGACGAGTCGGCGTGGCTGACCCCGCCGTTCCAGCTGACCGAGCGCGAGGACGGGCGCTGGTACGGGCGCGGCGCCGCCGACTGCAAGGGCGGCTTCATCCTCCACCTGCTGGCGCTGCGGGCCCTCAAGGCCAACGGCGGCGTGCCGGTGACCGTGAAGATGATCGTCGAGGGCTCGGAGGAGCAGGGCACCGGCGGTCTGGAGCGGTACGCCGAGGAGCACCCCGAGCTGCTCACCGCCGACACCATCGTGATCGGCGACGCGGGCAACTTCCGGGTCGGTCTGCCGACGGTGACCGCGACGCTGCGCGGCATGACGATGATCCGGGTCCAGGTCGACACCCTGGAGGGCAACCTCCACTCGGGCCAGTTCGGCGGTGCCGCGCCCGACGCGCTCGCCGCGCTCATCCGGATCCTGGACTCGCTGCGGGGCGAGGACGGCTCGACGGTGATCGACGGTCTGCCGGCCGACGCGGTGTGGGAGGGCCTGCAGTACCCGGAGGAGCAGTTCCGCGCCGACGCCAAGGTGCTGCCGGGCGTCGACCTGCCGGGCGCGGGCACGGTCGCCGACCGCATCTGGGCCCGTCCGGCCGTCACCGTCATCGGCATCGACTGCCACCCGGTGGCGGGGGCGACCCCGTCGATCCCGCGGACCGCCCGCGCGCAGATCAGCCTGCGGGTGCCGCCCGGCCAGGACGCGGCCGAGGCGACCAAGCTGCTCTTCGCCCACATCGAGAAGCACACGCCGTGGAACGCGCGCGTGACCCTGGAGCAGGTCGGCCAGGGCCAGCCGTTCCAGGCCGACACCGCCAGCCCGGCGTACGCGTCGATGGCGGAGGCGATGCGGATCGCGTACCCGGGCCAGGAGATGCAGGCGGCCGGCATGGGCGGCTCGATCCCGCTGTGCAACACGCTCGCCTCGCTCTACCCCGAGGCCGAGATCCTGCTCATCGGCCTGAGCGAGCCGGAGGCGCAGATCCACGCGGTCAACGAGTCGGTCTCGCCGGAGGAGCTGGAGCGGCTCTCGGTCGCCGAGGCGCTGTTCCTCGTCAACTACGCGGCGAGCCGGGGCGCCTGACGCCCCGCCGACCGTCGGAGCGGGCCCGGGGCACGCTCCGGCGGTTCCGCGTCGGGCGAACCTCGCGGAGAGCGTAGAACGCCCCGGCGGGGCCGTCCGCGCGCCTACGTTCGGCGCATGGAACCCCTCAGGATCACGCCCCGGCTGCACCTGCTCGACTACTCGATCGGGCAGGCCTACCTGTGGCGGGACGACACGGAACTGACCCTCGTGGACGCCGGCTGGGCCGGATCGGCGGACCGCACGACCGCGGCCGTCCGGGCGGCCGGCCTGGACCCGGACCGGCTGGCCCGGATCGTCCTCACCCACGGCCACCGGGACCACGTGGGCGCGGCGGCGGCGCTGGCCGACCGGCACGGCGCCGAGATCGTCGCCCACCGGCTCGACGCGCCGTACGTCCGCGGCGAGCTGCCGATGCCCCTCCCCGACCTCCTGGAGTGGGAGCGGCCCCTCTGGGACCACGGCCTCACCTGTCCGGAGGCGCCGCCGACCCGGGTGGACCGGGAGGTCGGGGACGGCGACGGCCTCGGCTTCGGGGACGGCGCGGTCGCCGTCCACACCCCCGGGCACACGCCGGGCTCGATGGCCGTGCATCTCCCCCGCCACGGCGTGCTCTTCGCGGGCGACACCGTGGCGTCGGTACGGGGGGTGACCTTCGGCGTGTTCCATGTGGACCGCGCGCGGGCCCTGGAGTCGATGCGGCGGCTGGCGGAGCTGCGGCCGTCGGTGCTGTGCTGCGGGCACGGCCCCGCGGTGACCGAGAACACGGCGGAGCAGCTGTCGGCGGCCGCGGCGGCCGGGGCCGTGACGCTCTGACGGCGCCGGTCAGCCGACCGGTACGCCCGCCTCCAGGTTGAGCACCGTGCCGCGCTCCCGCGCGCGCAGGGCCCAGCGGAGGCGGTCGTAGCGGACGGGCGGGAGGAGGTCGGCGGCCTCCTCCTCGGTGACGAAGCGCCAGGCGCGCAGTTCGGCGCCGGGCAGCCGGAGGCGCGCGGTGTCGCGGGCGGCGAGCCGGCCGCCGTCGAAGAGCAGCCGGAGACCGCCGAAGCCGGGCGGCTGGGGCCGCTCCCAGTCGACGAGGAGGAGCCGGGGGACGGCGTCCAGCTCCAGGCCGATCTCCTCGGCGACCTCGCGCATGCCGGCGCGGGCGGGCGGTTCGCCGGACTCGACGACGCCGCCGGGGAACTCCCAGCCGGGCTTGTAGGTGGGGTCGACGAGGAGGAAGCGGTCCTCCTCGTCGAAGAGGAGGACGCCGGCGGCCAGCGTCTCGCGGGTCGGCTCGGGGGTCTGGACGATGCCGCAGGGCGCGGCGCGCCCGGCCCGGACCGCGTCGGCGACGGCCCGGGCGGTCTCGGCGACGGTGAGCGCCGAGGTGTCGACGGTGTGGGCGTCGGCGCCGAGCCAGCCGGCGGCGGCCTCCCGGTAGGCCGGGATGTGGTCGTGGCACCAGCGGCGCACGTCGGCGTCGACGCCCGGGTCGCCGTACTCCGCGCGTCCGTCGATACGTGTCCGCAGGATCGTTTCCTCCGGTGCCAGGAGCACATGCCGGACGTCGATGCGGCGGGCGGCGAGGCCGCCGAAGATCTCGTCCCGGTACTCCTGCCGCAGCAGCGTCATCGGGACCACGAGCACCCCGCCGACCTCGGCGTGCAGGGCGGCGGCGGTGTCCACGACGAGCCTCCGCCAGATGGGCAGGTCCTGGTAGTCGTCCACCTCGGCGAGGCGCTTGGCGGGCAGGAGCCGGCGCAGTTCCGCGCCGGTCGCCTCGGGGTCGTACAGCGTGCTGTGCGGGATCAGTCCGACCAGTTCGCGCGCGGTGCTGGACTTGCCCGCGCCGAAAGCACCGTTGATCCAGACGATCACTTTTCCCCCCTCATCGACGGCCCCCTGTGGCTTGCCCGCAACACCCTGCCACGAAAACCACGAACACATGTCCGGGCCGAGGCGTAACGCTTCCGGCCCGCGGGTCGTTGAACAGGCGAGCACGAGGGGGTGCGGAGATGGACCGTACGGTTCTGGAACGGTTTCCGGCGGGTGGGCCCCGGGGGCACTGGCCCGCGGAGGAGTACGCGGGCGCGTGCCGCCAGGAAGGGGTGCCGGCCCGGGTGGTGATGGACCTGGCGTCCGACGCCTTCCTGGTCGTGGTGGAGCAGCGGACCCCGGAGCGGGCGGAGCCGGAGGCGGTGGCGCCCGGGCGGGCCTCTCCCGTACGGGAGTGAGCGCGCCGCCCGGGCCGCTCAGCTCCCCGCGGCGGCGGCGCGGGCCGCGGCGGCGGCGCCGAGGAGGCCCGCGTCCGTGCCGGTGGCGGCGGGGACGACCGTCAGACCGCGGGCGAAGGAGAGCGTGGCGTAGTCGGCGAGACCGCGCCGGAGCGGGGCGAAGAGGACCTCGCCGGCTCCGGCCACTCCCCCGCCGACGACCGCGATGTCGACCTCCACCAGATGCGCGGTGGCGGCGATGCCGGCGGCGAGGGCGCGGGCGGCCCGCTCGAAGGCGGCGACGGCGACCGGATGCCCGGCGCGCGCGGCCTCGGCCACGGCGGCGGCGGAGGTGTCGCCGTCGGGGCCGGGCCGCCAGCCCTGGTCGAGGGCGCGGCGGGCGATGTGGGGACCGGCGGCGATGCGCTCGACGCAGCCGCGGCCGCCACAGGCGCAGGGGTCGCCGTCGAGGTCCACGCTGAGGTGGCCGAGGTGACCGGCGTTGCCGGTGGGGCCCGGGTGGAGGCGGCCGTCGAGGACGAGGCCGCCGCCGACCCCGGTCGAGACGACCAGACAGAGGGCGTTGGCGCGGCCGCGGGCGGCGCCGAGCCAGTGTTCGGCGGCGGTCATGGCGACGCCGTCGCCGACGAGGGTGACCGGCCGGCCGCCCGCCCGCCGCCGGACCCGCTCGACCAGCGGGAAGGCGCGCCAGCCGGGCACGTTCACCGGACTGACCGTGCCCCGGGCGGCGTCCACCGGCCCCGCGCTGCCGATGCCGACGGCCTCGGCGGCGTCCCAGTGCGGCGAGGCGGCGAGGGCGTCGAGCACCTCCGCGACCGCCGCGAAGACCGTCTCCGCGTCCTCCCGCGCCGGGGTGTCCCGCCGGGACCTGGCCAGGATCCGTCCCCCGGCGTCGACCAGCGCCCCGGCGATCTTGGTGCCGCCGATGTCGAGCGCGACGACGGGGCCGGAGGACGGAGCCGCGGGGGGCGTGGAGGGGGTACCGGGGGCGGGGGCGGCGGCGGACGGGGCGGCGGAGGGCATGCACGTAGGTTCTCACGGTGCCCCGCGCCGGCCTCCGGCCCGTACCGGCGGCGACCGGATGTCCGCCGCCTTCCGGCCGTCCCGATCGACCGGGTCTGACAACGTTTTCCACGCTCTATGCTCGGTCGGAGGCGCATGATCCGCCGGCCGGCGCCCACCGGCATCCCGTACGGAGGAACCCCGCACCGTGGCCGAGACCCCCCGCCCCGAGCCCCGCTACGGCAACCGGCCCACGATGAAGGACGTCGCCGCGCGGGCGGGCGTCGGCCTCAAGACCGTCTCCCGGGTCGTGAACGGCGAGCCGGGGGTGACGCCGGAGACCGAACGGCGGGTGCGGGAGGCGATCGACGCGCTCGGCTTCCGCCGCAACGACAGCGCGCGGGTCCTGCGGAAGGGGCGCACGGCGACCATCGGGCTGGTCCTGGAGGACCTCGCCGACCCCTTCTACGGGCAGCTCAGCCGGGCCGTCGAGGAGGTCGCCCGGGCGCACGGCACCCTGCTGATCAACGGCTCCAGCGCGGAGGACCCCGAGCGGGAGCGGGAGCTGGCGCTGGCGCTGTGCGCGCGCCGGGTGGACGGCCTGATAGTGATCCCGGCCGGGGACGACCACCGCTATCTGGAGCCGGAGATCCGGGCCGGGGTGGCCACCGTCTTCGCGGACCGGCCGGCCGGTCTCCTGCACGCGGACGCGGTCCTCTCGGACAGTTTCGGCGGGGCCCGGGAGGGCGTGGCGCATCTGGTCGCCCACGGGCACCGGCGGATCGGCTTCGTCGGCGACCGGCCGGGGATCCACACCGCGGCGGAGCGGCTGCGCGGCTACCGGGCGGCGATGGAGGACGCGGGGCTGCCGGTCGACGAGCGGTGGGTGGCACCGGGGCCGACGGATCCGGAGCGGGTGGCGGCGGCGCTGGCCGGGATGCTGTCCGGTCCGGAGCCCGTGACCGCGGTCTTCGCGGGGAACAACCGGGTCACCGTCACCGCCGTGCGGGTGCTCGCCGGGCGCACCGCCGTGGCAGGCGGACCGCCGGTGGCGCTGGTCGGCTTCGACGACGTCGAGCTGGGGGACGTCCTGGGCGTCACGGTGGTCGCGCAGGATCCGGCGGGGCTCGGCAGGACGGCCGCCCAGCAGCTGTTCCGTCGGCTGGAGGGGGCCGCCGAGGCGCCCCGCCGGGTGGTCATCGGGACCCGGCTCCTCGCCCGTGGCTCGGGCGAGGTCCCTCCGTCGTCCGGCTGAGCGGGCGGCCTGCGGTCAGCGGCCGGCGCCGGCCGTGAGGTCGCCGCGGCGCGGGGCGGCGAACCGCTCCAGGGCCGCGCGGGTCATCCCCGTGAGGGCGTCGACCTCGGCGGTGTCCAGGGCGCCGCACTGGAGGCCGCGCAGCAGGTAGGAGGAGAGGGCCTTGGCGGTGGCGGGCTCGTCCATGACGTCGCCGCCCGCGTGGTTGGCGTAGGCGGAGAGGCGCTTGGCGGCGGTCTCGAAGCCCTCGCGGTAGAAGGCGAAGACGGCGGCGTAGCGGGTCGGGATGTGGCCCGGGTGCATGTCCCAGCCCTGGTAGTAGGCGCGGGCCAGGGCGCGGCGGGTGAGGCCGTAGTGCAGCCTCCACGCCTCGTGGACGTGGGCGGTGGAGCCGACCGGGAGGACGTTGGTGGAGCCGTCGGAGACGCGTACGCCGGTGCCGGCGGCGGCGACCTGCATGATGGCCTTGGCGTGGTCGGCGGCCGGGTGGTCGCTGGCCTGGTAGGCGGCGGAGACGCCGAGGCAGGCGCTGTAGTCGAAGGTGCCGTAGTGCAGGCCGGTGGCGCGCCCCTCGGCGGCGTCGATCATGCGGGCGACGGCGGCGGTGCCGTCGGCGGCGAGGATGGACTGGCTGGTCTCGATCTGGATCTCGAAGCCGAGCCGGCCGGCGTCCAGGCCGTGGGCCTTCTCGAAGGCTTCGAGGAGGCGGACGAAGGCGGTGACCTGCTCGGGGTAGGTGACCTTCGGGAGGGTGAGGACGAGGCCGTCGGGCAGGCCGCCGTGCTCCAGGAGGCCGGTGAGGAAGACGTCGGTGGTGCGGATGCCGCGGTCGCGGACGGCTGCCTCCATGCACTTCATCCGGATGCCCATGTAGGGGGCGGCGGTGCCCCCGGCGTACGCCTCCGAGATCAGCCGGGCGGCGCGGGCGGCGTCGTTGTCTTCTGCGGCCCCACCGCCACCGGCGTACCCGTCCTCGAAGTCGACCCGCAGGTCCTCGATCGGCTCGCGCTCCAGCTTGGTGCGCACGCGCGCGTACACGTCCTCGGCGAGGTCGTCGGAGAGGCCGAGGACGGCGGCGAAGGAGGCGGCGTCGGGGGCGTGCTCGTCGAGCGCAGCGAGGGCCTGGTCGCCCCAGGAGCGGATGGTGCCGGCGTCGAAGACGTCGCCGGGGACGTAGACGGTGTGGACGGGCTGGCGGGTGCCGGGGTCGCCCGGGTAGCGGCGGTCGAGCTCGGCGTCCACCGCCGCGAGGGAGGAGCTGATGCCCTCGCTGACCGCGCCCGCGAGGCTCGTCGACACCTTCTCCTGCTGACCCATCCCTGATCCTCCTGTTTTCCGCTGCACGGAATCAACAATCCGTATGGCGAAGTTAATGGGCCGCCGGGACCTGCGTCAATGGTTGACCGAAACGGCCGGGGGCCGCACGGCGAGATTCGCCGTGCGGCCCCCGGGGGCTGTGAAAGCGCTGGTCGTCAGCCCTTGCGGGCCTGGACCTCCTGGGTCAGGACCGGGACGACGTCGAAGAGGTCGCCGACCACGCCGTAGTCGACGAGGTCGAAGATCGGAGCCTCGGCGTCCTTGTTGATGGCGACGATGGTCTTCGAGGTCTGCATGCCGGCGCGGTGCTGGATCGCGCCGGAGATGCCCGCGGCGATGTACAGCTGCGGGGAGACCGACTTGCCGGTCTGGCCGACCTGGTTGGAGTGCGGGTACCAGCCGGCGTCCACCGCGGCGCGGGAGGCGCCGACGGCCGCGCCGAGCGAGTCGGCGAGGGCCTCGATGATCGCGAAGTTCTCGGCGCCGTTGACGCCGCGGCCGCCGGAGACCACGATCGCGGCCTCGGTCAGCTCCGGGCGGCCGGTCGACTCGCGGGCGGTGCGGGAGGTGACCTTGGTGCCGTGGGCCTTCTCCGAGAAGGTGACGGCGAGCGCCTCGACGGCGCCGGCGGCCGGGGCGGCCTCGACCGGGGCCGAGTTCGGCTTGACCGTGATGACCGGGGTGCCCTTGGAGACGCGGGACTTGGTCGTGTACGAGGCGGCGAACGCCGACTGCGTCGCGACCGGGCCCTCGGCACCGGCCTCCAGGTCCACGGCGTCGGTGATGATGCCGGAGCCGATGCGGACCGCGAGACGGGCCGCGATCTCCTTGTTCTCGGCGGAGGACGGGACGAGCACGGCGGCCGGGGACACGGCCTCGTAGGCGGCCTGGAGGGCCTCGACCTTCGGGACGACCAGGTAGTCGGCGAACTCGGCGGCTTCGGCGGTCAGGACGCGGACGGCGCCGTGCTCGCCGAGGACGGCGGCGGTGTCG
Organism: Streptomyces roseofulvus; assembly: GCF_039534915.1. Classification (NCBI taxonomy): domain Bacteria; kingdom Bacillati; phylum Actinomycetota; class Actinomycetes; order Kitasatosporales; family Streptomycetaceae; genus Streptomyces; species Streptomyces roseofulvus. The sequence goes on from NZ_BAAAWE010000001.1 coordinate 1,250,004, forward strand.
GCGGCGCCGTTGCCGAGCGCGACGGCGACCGGCTCGCCGATGCGGCGGGCGAGGGTCAGCAGCTCCAGGGTGGGCTTGCGGACGGCTCCGTCGACGTGGTCGACGTAGACGAGAATCTCAGCCATGGGACTTCAATCTCCTGCGAACGAAAAGGGGGGCAGTCTGTACGGCTCGCGCGAGCCCTAGATGAACTTCTGGCTCGCGAGGAACTCGGCCAGCTGCTTGCCGCCCTCGCCCTCGTCCTTGACGATCGTGCCCGCGGTGCGCGCCGGACGCTCGTCGGCGGAGTCCACGGCGGTCCAGGAACCCTCCAGGCCCACCTCGCCCTCGTCGAGGCCCAGGTCGTCGAGCTCCAGCTCCTCAACCGGCTTCTTCTTGGCGGCCATGATGCCCTTGAAGGACGGGTAGCGCGCCTCGCCCGACTGGTCCGTCACGGAGACGACGGCCGGGAGGGAGGCCTCCAGCTGCTCGGAGGCGGTGTCGCCGTCGCGGCGGCCGGTCACCTTGCCGTCCTCGACCTTGACCTCGGAGAGCAGGGTGACCTGCGGGACGCCCAGGCGCTCGGCCAGGATCGCCGGGAGGACGCCCATGGTGCCGTCGGTGGAGGCCATGCCGGCGATGACCAGGTCGTAGCCGGTCTTCTCGATCGCCTTGGCGAGCACCAGCGAGGTGGCCATGACGTCGGAGCCGTGGATGGACTCGTCGTCGACGTGGACGGCCTTGTCGGCGCCCATCGACAGCGCCTTGCGCAGCGCGTCGCGCGCGTCCTCGGGGCCGACGGTGAGGACGGTGACCTCGGCGTCGTCCGCCTCCTCGGCGATCTGCAGCGCCTGCTCGACCGCGTACTCGTCGAGCTCCGACAGCAGACCGTCGACGTCCTCGCGGTCGACCGTCAGGTCGTCGGCGAACTTCCGGTCGCCAGTGGCGTCCGGCACGTACTTCACACAGACAACGATCCTCAAGCTCACGCCGGCTCTCCTACTGCATCGTCATAACTGGGCTGCCTTGTTGCTCGCAGCATAGGCGCCTGAAGGGCGGGTTTCCGGTCGGGGCGCCGGACGCCCCGACCAGATATTACTCGTCAGTACACCCAGTTCGTGACCATTAAGCAAGCGCTCAGCAATGTGATCTGCCCGACCCTCGCGGGACGGCCCCCACGGGAACTCTCAGTCGCGCAGCGCGTTGAAGCGCCCGTGGTGGTAGAGGAGCGGACGGCCCGCGCCGTCGGGGTCCCCGGCGACCGCCTGGGCTATCACGATCCGGTGGTCCCCCGCGGGCACCAGGGCCACCACCCGGCACACCAGCCAGGCCAGGACGCCGTCGAGGACGGGCACCCCCTCGGGGCCGAGGCTCCAGCGGGTCGGCTCGGCGAACCGGTCGGCGCCGCTGCGCGCGAAGGTGGCCGCCAGCTCCTCCTGGTGCTCGCCGAGTATGTGGACGCCGATGTGTTCGGCCTCGGCGACCACGGGCCAGCTGGAGGAGCCGGTGCCCACGCCGAAGGAGATCAGCGGCGGGTCGGCGGCGACGGAGCTGAGCGAAGTGGCGGTGAAGCCGACGGGGCGCTCCCCGTGGGCGGTGATCACCGCGACGCCGGCGGCGTGGCGGCGGAAGACGGAGCGGAGCAGGTCCGGCGAGGCGGGCCTGGGGGCGCCGATCGTGGGGACGGTGCGGAGCTCGGGCGAAACCGTCATGGAGTTGTCCTTCGTGCGGGGCGGCATGGAGCGGGGTCCTGGGGCGTCAGAGGCCCGGACAGCGCGCGCTCGCATGACGGCCCAGGTCCACATGGGCCCGGCCGTAGAGAAGGAGTTCACCGGTCACTCCGTCAGGGTGACGAGGAGTGACGGCCCGGGTCAAGTGCGTACCGGGATGTGGGAGATGTGTCACCGCGTCAGGGGCCCGCGCCCGGTCGGCGTCACAGCGCGCGGCCGAGGGCGGCGATGACGTCGGCCCGGCGGGGCTGCCCGGCCGCCCGGCGGACGATCCGGCCGGCCGCGTCGAGGACGAGGACGGTGGGGGTACGGGCGACCCCGAGCGCGCGGACCAGGCCGAGGTGCTCCTCGGCGTCGATCTCCACGTGGGCGACGCCGGGCACCATGGCGGCGACCTCCGCGAGCGTGCGGCGGGTGGCCCGGCAGGGCTGGCAGAAGGCGCTGGAGAACTGGACCAGGGTCGCCCGCTCGCCCAGCTCCGCGCCGCCGAGCCGCTCCGGCCCCAGCCGCTCCGGCGCGGGCTCTTCCGTCCCGGGCCCGTCCGGTCCGAGCCGCTCCGGTCCGACCCGCTCCGGCCCCGGCCGTTCCGTCGCGTCCACCGTCATCCCTGTCCCCTCGTTCCGCGTCCTTCTCCCCGTGCAGCGTCGCACGGCACCGCGGGATTCCCGCCCCGACCACCGCGAGTGACGAGAATCTCCCCGTACGAAGCCGCCTGGACTGGTCACAGCGGCCCACATGCGGCACGATCTGCCCAAAGCCGAAAACCTACGGCCGCGTAACTTCGCCGGGAGAGCCCTCCCGAAGGCACAGACGAAGGGGATCCCCTCCCATGGCAGAACTCGTGTACCGACCGGTGGTCGGCGCCGCGCTCACCATGTTCAAGGCGCTCGACCTCAAGATCGACACACAGGGTTCGGAGCACATCCCGCGGACCGGCGGAGCCGTCCTGGTCAGCAACCACATCAGCTACCTGGACTTCATCTTCAGCGGTCTGGCCGCGCTGCCCCAGAAGCGCCTGGTGCGCTTCATGGCGAAGGAGTCGGTCTTCCGGCACAAGGTCTCCGGACCGCTGATGCGGGCCATGAAGCACATCCCGGTGGACCGGGCGCAGGGCGAGCACGCCTACCAGCACGCCCTGGAGGCGCTGCGGAAGGGCGAGATCGTCGGCGTCTTCCCCGAGGCGACCATCTCGGAGTCCTTCACGCTGAAGAGCTTCAAGTCGGGCGCGGCCCGGCTCGCCCAGGAGGCCGGGGTGCCGCTGATCCCGATGGCCCTGTGGGGCACCCAGCGGATCTGGACGAAGGGCCGGCCGCGGAACTTCAAGCGGGCCCACATCCCGGTGACGATCCGGGTCGGGGAGCCGGTCGAGGCGCCCTCCGACCAGTACGCGGGCGCCATCACCCGGCGGCTGCGCGAGCGCGTCCAGGAGCTCCTGGAGGCCGCCCAGCGCGCCTACCCGGTGCGCCCGAAGGACGCCGCGGACACCTGGTGGATCCCGGCGCACCTGGGCGGCACGGCGCCGACCCCGGAGCAGCTGAAGGCGGCCGGGCAGTAACTCCCCGGCCAGGGGCCGCCCGGGCTCACAGTTCCGTGGGGAGCGTCCGCCAGAGGTGCGGCCGGTCGGGGGCGGCGCGCAGGGCCCGGAGGACCACGGGGTGGGGTTCGGCGTAGAGAACCGGGTGGTCGACCTCGCCGAACTCCGGTCGTACGGTCCAGGCCAGCCGCTCCTCGCCCAGCGAGAACCGGGCGTCCACGCCCGGCGGCACGTTTCCGCGCACGTCCTGCCGGGCCCACCGCTCCTCGCCCGGCAGTTTCACCGCGACGAGGCCGTGGAGCGCCGGGTTCGCTCCGTCGTCGTCCGCGAGCCGCTGGTAGCAGAGGGCGGCCGGGATGCCCCGGGCCCGCAGGAGCGCGGCGTACGCGACGGACTTGGCGTAGCAGATGCCGGTGCCCTGCTCCAGGACGTCGGAGGCGCGCCAGGTGACACGCGGGTCGCCGGAGTCCTGGGAGTGCGGGATGGTGTCCCGGACGAAGACATAGGCCGCTTCGGCGTATGAGTATGCGTCGGGGTGGTCGGCGGCGATGCGCTCCGCGGTGGCCCGGACGAGCGGATGGTCGTGATCGACGGCCTCACCGACCGCCAAATACGCCTCGATGTCAGGGTTCTGCTGCATCAGCTCCATGATCCGCGAGCATAGACATGCGGCCGAGTGGCGTCAATGACTTTCCACTCGACCGCATATCTATTCAGTTCAGCTCAGCGGGCCAGCTCTTCCTTCAGGGCCTGGAGGAAGGCGTCGACGTCTTCCTCCGTGGTGTCGAAGGAGCACATCCAGCGCACGTCGCCGGCCTGCTCGTCCCAGAAGTAGAAGCGGAAGCGCTTCTGGAGCCGTCGGCTGACCTCGTGCGGGAGCCGCGCGAAGACCGCGTTGGCCTGCACCGGGTAGAGGATCTCGACCCCGTCCAGGGAGCGCACGCCGTCCGCGAGGCGGCCGGCCATCGCGTTGGCGTGCCGGGCGTTGCGCAGCCACAGGTCCTTGGCGAGCAGCGCCTCCAGCTGCACCGACAGGAAGCGCATCTTGGACGCGAGCTGCATGGACAGCTTGCGCAGGTGCTTCATGTGGCTGACGGCGTCCGGGTTGAGGACGATCACGGCCTCGCCGAAGAGCATGCCGTTCTTGGTGCCGCCGTACGAGATGACGTCGACGCCCACCGCGTTGGTGAAGGCGCGCATCGGCACGTCGAGCGAGGCGGCCGCGTTGGCTATCCGGGCGCCGTCGAGGTGCACCTTCATGCCCTTGGAGTGGGCGTGCTCGACGATGGCGCGGATCTCGTCCACGGTGTAGACGGTGCCCAGCTCGGTGTTCTGGGTGATCGAGACGACCTGCGGCATGGCCCGGTGCTCGTCCTCCCAGCCCCATGCCTGCCGGTCGATCAGCTCGGGGGTGAGCTTGCCGTCCGGGGTCGGCACGGTGAGCAGCTTGAGGCCGCCCATGCGCTCCGGCGCGCCGCCCTCGTCCACGTTGATGTGGGCGGACTCGGCGCAGATCACGGCGCCCCAGCGATCGGTGAGCGCCTGGAGGGCGGTCACGTTCGCCCCGGTGCCGTTGAAGACCGGGAACGCCTCCGCGAGCGGGCCGAAGTGGCTGTGGACGATCCGCTGGAGGTGGTCGGTGTACTCGTCCTCGCCGTAGGCGACCTGGTGGCCGTCGTTGGCGAGGGCGATCGCGGCGAGCACCTCCGGGTGGACGCCGGCGTAGTTGTCGCTCGCGAAACCCCGGACCGACGGGTCGTGGTGACGACGGGCGTCGGTCCGGTGCCCGAGGGCGGCGGTCACGGTGCGGGGGTCAGCCACAGGCGCTGTCCATTCACTTCCTGGGCGGGCCGGTCCCACAGGCCGGCGATCTCGTCGGCCAGGTCCTTCACGTCGGTGAAGCCCGCGAACTTCGCGTTGGGGCGTTCGGCGCGCATGGCGTCGTGCACCAATGCCTTGATCACCAGGATCGCAGCCGCGGCCTGCGGGCCGTCGTCGCCCCCCAGCTTGCGGAAGGAGTCCGCCAGGGCCAGGGTCCACGCCTCGGCGGCGGCCTTGCCCGCGTTGTACGCGGCGTTGTTGGCCTGCGGCTTGTGGGCGCCGACCTGGCTGACCAGGGCGTAGCGGCCGCGGCCACCGCTGCGGAGCAGGGCGTCGTGGAAGGCGAGCGAGGTGTGCTGGACCGTGCGGATCAGGAGCTTCTCCAGGAAGTCCCAGTCCTTGAGGTCGGTCTCGGTGAAGGAGGAGCTGCCGCGCCAGCCGCCCACGAGGTGGACGAGCCCGTCGACGCGCCCGAACTCCTTCTCCGTCTTGTCGACCCAGGCGCGCGTGGCGTCGAGGTCGAGGAGGTCGACGGTCTCGCCGACGACCTTGGCGCCCTGGGTCTCGCGGGCGGCCTCGACCGCCTCGGCGAGCCGGGCCGGGTCGGCGTCGGCGGCGACCACCGTCGCGCCGGCGCCGGCGAGGCGGATCAGCGCCGCCCGGCCGGCGGGGCCGGCCGCGCCGGCCACCGCGATGACGGCCCCGTCGAGGGGTCCGCCGTTCGATTCGGCGTCCATCCGCGCCGCCTCCTCCGTGTCCTGGCGGGCCTCGCTCACGCGGCGACCCGCTCGGTGCCCGTCACGTCCGCGGCCGTGATGCCCTTCGTCCCGGCGATCACGCCCTTCATCTTCTTGGCGAGGGCCTCGAAGAACATGCTGAGCGGAAACTCGTCGGGAAGCACGTCGTCGACGAGCTTGCGCGGCGGGAGGGAGAGGTCCAGGGCGTCGGGACCCTTGGCCCACTTGGAGCCCGGGTGCGGGGCGAGGTAGCCGGAGACGAACTCGTACGCCTTGAACCAGTGGACGAGCTTCGGGCGGTCGATGCCGTCGCGGTAGAGGGTCTCGATGTCGGCGCAGAGGCGGTTGGTGACCTCGGGGGCGCGCTCCCAGTCGATGGTGAGGATGTTGTCCGTCCAGCGCACCACGTCGTTCTTGTGGAGGTACGCGAAGAGCAGCTGGCCGCCGAGACCGTCGTAGTTGCGGTTGCGGTCGCCGGTGAGCGGGAAGCGGAACATCCGGTCGAAGAGGACCGCGTACTGCACGTCGCGGCCGTGCTCGTTGCCCTCGGCCTCCAGCTTCACGGCCTCCTTGAAGGCGGTGAGGTCGCAGCGGAGCTCCTCCAGGCCGTACATCCAGAACGGCTGGCGCTGCTTGATCATGAAGGGGTCGAAGGGCAGGTCGCCGCGGCTGTGGGCGCGGTCGTGGACCAGGTCCCAGAGGACGAAGGCCTGCTCGCAGCGGCTCTGGTCGTCGAGCATCGCGGCGATGTCCGCGGGCAGCTTCAGGCCCAGGGTGTCGACGGCGGCCTCGGTGACCTTGCGGAAGCGCGCGGCCTCGCGGTCGCAGAAGATGCCGCCCCAGGTGAAGCGCTCGGGGACCTCGCGGACGGCGACGGTCTCCGGGAAGAGGACGGCCGAGTTGGTGTCGTACCCGGCGGTGAAGTCCTCGAAGGTGATGCCGCAGAAGCCCGGGTTGTCGTAGCGGGTGGCCTCCAGCTCGGAGAGCCACTCGGGCCAGACCATGCGGAGCACGACGGCCTCGAAGTTGCGGTCCGGGTTGCCGTTCTGCGTGTACATCGGGAAGAGCACGAGGTGCTGGAGCCCGTCCGCGCGGCCGGCGGCCGGGTGGAAGACCATCAGCGAGTCCAGGAAGTCCGGCACGCCGAAGCCGCCCTCGGACCACTTGCGCAGGTCGGCGACGAGAGCGCGGTGGTACTCGGCGTCGTGGGGCACGAGCGGGGACAGCTGCTCGACGGCGGCCACCATGCGGTCCACGGTCAGCTCGACGAGCGCCCGGGCGGGCGCGCCCTCGGCGTCGAGGTCCACGGATCCGTCGGCGCTCTGCCAGACCCGGATCTCCTCCACGGCGTTCTTGAGCTCCGGCCAGGCAGGGTGGTCGATCACGCGGGCATCGGTGGCTATCCCCCCACCGGTCACGTCCTGCACAAGAATTTCCGTCATGCCTCTTCCTCCACAGGAGAACCTTGCGTAAAGGAACCGTATCCACGCATGACTCGTCCTCGCAAGAGGGCCAAGAGAAATTCTCCCGTGTGACACCCTCCCGACCGCATTTTTTCCTGTCGCCCGGGGGGTGAACGCACGCTTCCGCCGGAAGGATCAGACCAAGGGCTTCACCAGGAGCTCGAAACGAAGGTCGTCGCGCCGGGGCAGGCCGAAGCGCTCGTCGCCGTACGGGAAGGGGCTCGTCTCGCCGGTGCGCCGGTAGCCGCGCCGCTCGTACCAGGCGATCAGCTCCTCCCGGGCGGTGATCACCGTCATGTGCATCTCGCGGACGTCCCACAGGTCGCGGACCCGCCGCTCGGCCTCCGCGATGATCCGCTTGCCGAGACCGGCGCCCTGGAGCTCGGGCCGGACCGCGAACATGCCGAAGTAGGCCGCCTCGCCGCGGTGCTCCAGCTGGCAGCAGGCGACGGTCTCGCCGTCCCGCTCCACCAGCAGCAGCACGCTGCCGGGGGCGGAGATCACGGCGGCCACGCCCTCCGGGTCGGTCCGCTGCCCGTCCAGCAGGTCCGCCTCGGTGGTCCAGCCCGCCCGGCTCGCGTCGCCCCGGTAGGCCGACTCGACCAGCGGCACCACGACGGGGACGTCGTCGAGCACCGCCCGCCGGTACGTGACGATGCCGGGCTCCTGGCTCTCGGCGGTGTCGGGAACGGGCGTGGCGGTGTCCATCGTGCGGGGCTCCCCTCGGGCGCTGCGGATCGGCGTGCGCGATCGTTCCGAGCCTAACGCGCGCCGCCGCACTCCCCTTTCGTACACCCGTGCGCGCCCATGCGCCCGCGTGGGCGCTCGCCGCCCCGGGCATGCCCCTCGGTGGGGTACGAGTCGAGGGGGGTGTGCCGTGCACGGACCGGCCCTGTCCGGGTGGCTGCTCGTGGCGCTCTGCGCGGCCAGCGGGGCCTACTGCCTGCTGCGGATGCGGGCGTGCGCCGGCGAGGCGCGGCGCGCCGCGCGCGCCGAGGCGGTGATGGGCTTCGGGATGGCCGCGATGGCGCTGCCCGCGGCGGTCGTCGGACCGCCGTCCTGGAGCTGGGCGGTGTACGCGGCGCTGTTCGGCGCGGTGGCGGTGGGCGACCTCCTCGCGGCCCGCCGCGACGCACACCGGCTGCACCACGCGGTGGGCTCGCTCGCGATGCTCTACATGGCGCTCGCGATGGCCCCGGCGGCCGGCGGCGCACCGGGGGTGCACGGGGCGCACGGCGCGGGCACGGCCGGCGGCATCCCCCTGCTCACCGGCGGGCTGCTCCTCTACTACGGGGTGTACGTGCTCCGCACCGGCACGCGGCTCGTCCCGGTCGCCCCGCACCCGGGCGCGGCGGGGGCCGGAGGGGGCGGCGGGTGGGCGACCCGACCGGAGCTCACCCTGGTGTGCCGGCTGTCGATGGGGCTCGCGATGCTGGCCATGCTCTGCGCGCTCTGAGTCCCTTGCCCCGCACGGGCGTTCGCCCCGGGGCGGGGCGAAACCGTGGCGTGCGTCACTTGGCCGGTGCGGCCATACCCCCGGGGAGCACCCGGCTCATAGGCTGACGCCATGTCGGTCTCCCTCGCACTGCTGCTGCTCGGCGTCCTGACCGCTCTCACCGCTCCCCGGCTGCTGGCCCGGGCCGACTGGGTGGAGCGGGAACCGGTCGTGGCGCTCTGGGTGTGGCAGTGCGTGGTGGCCGCGGTGCTGGTCAGCTTCGCGCTGTCGATGACGTTCAGCGCGGCCGCCGCCTGGCAGGCCGTGCGCGGGCAGGTGTTCGCCCCCGCGCCCGCGGCGGTGGTCGACGCGTACGAGCTCTCCACCGGCGGCGGCCCCTGGTCGGCGGTGATCGCCGTGGCCCTCGCGGCCGGCGGGCTGTGGTCGGGCGCCATGCTCGGGCGGGAGATCGGGCTGGCCCGGGCCCGCCGCCGGCAGCGCCGTGCCGACCTGCTGGTCCGCGCCCCGCAGCTGCCCGGGGAGGAGGAGGCCGCCGGACGGCTGGTCGTCCTGGAGGGCGAGCGGCCCGACGCCTGGTGGCTGCCCGGGACCACCCCGCGGCTGGTCGTCACCACCGCCGCCCTCCGCCGGCTGAAGGGCCGCCAGCTCGACGCCCTCCTCGCCCACGAGCAGGGCCACGCGCGGGCCCGGCACGACTGGCTGCTGCACTGTTCCGGCGCGCTGGCCGCCGGCTTCCCCGGCGTCCCGGTCTTCACCGCCTTCCGCGAGGAGATGCACCGGCTGGTCGAGCTGGCCGCCGACGACGTGGCCTCGCGGCGCTTCGGCCGGCTCACCATCGCGCTCGCGCTGGTGGAACTGAACGAGGAGCGCGGGGTGTTCGGCGCCGCGCCCGGCAGCGGCCCGCTCGCCGGACTCCCCCAGCGGGTCGACCGGCTGCTCACCGCCGCGCCGAGGCTGCCCGCCACCCGGCGCCTGGGGCTCACGGCGACCGCCGCGCTGGTCCCGGTCGTCCCGCTGCTCGTCGCCTTCTATCCGGGCCTGGCCGCGCTGGGTTAGCGGGTGTCCCCCACGACGGCCCGCACCCGTCCCGGTGTTGCGCGGGGCGGTGCGCGGCGTCCGGTCCGGCAGGATCGTGGAATGCGTACTTCCGCCGTGGTCTCCGGATCCCTCGCCCTGCTGCTGCTCGTACTCGTGATGGCGGGCTGGTCACCGCTGCTCTCCTTCGACCGCGCGGTCGACGAGGCCCTGCACCGCAGCGCCGTCGACCACCCCGGCTTCACCCGGGTCAACCGGGTGTTCAGCGACTGGGTGTGGGACCCGTGGACGCTGCGGGCGCTGGCCTTCGCCGTCGTGGTGCTCCTCGTCCGGTCCGGACGCCGGCGGCTCGCCTGGTGGGTGGCCGGGACGGTGGTGGCGGCGGCCGGGGTGCAGCAGGCGGTGAAGGCGCTCGTCGGCCGGGAACGGCCGGAGTGGCGCGATCCGGTGGACTCGGCGTCGTTCGCCGCCTTCCCCTCGGGGCACGCGATGACCGCGGCCGTGGTCTGCGGCCTGCTGCTGTGGGTGGTCGCGCTCGTCGGACGGGAGCCGTGGCGGGGCTGGGGCACGCTGGCCGGGCTGGCGGTCGTCTCGGTGCTCGGCGTGGGCTGGACCCGGATCTACCTGGGGGTGCACTGGCCGTCGGACGTGCTGGCCGGCTGGCTGATGGGCTGGTCCTGCGTGGCCGTCGCGGTGGTGTCGTACCGCCGGGGCCCCGCCCGCCGGCCCGTCCCGGCGGGGCCCGGCCCGGACGCCGGGGAGGAGACATGACGAGGCCGCCCGTCCTGGACGATCCCCCGTGTCGCCCAGGGCAGGCGGCCGCCCCGCCGGGGCGCCACGAGGGCGGTCCGGCGAGCCACGCTGAGTATATTGGCCGAGAGCCAGTCAACGCAGGAGCCCAGCATGACGCCGCGTAGCCCGTCGGTCAACGAAGAGCTTCGGAGGCGTTCCCGGGAGCGGATCCTGGCGGCCACCGTCGAGCTGGTCGGACGGCACGGATACGAGGCCACGACCCTCGGCGACATCGCGGAGCGGGCCGGGGTGGCCCGCGGCCTCGTCTCGTACTACTTCCCCGGCAAGCGCCAGCTGCTCCAGTCCGCGGTGCACCGGCTGATGCACCTCACGCTGGAGGAGGCGCTGGAGCGCGAGCCGCGCACGGAGGACGGTGCCGAGCGGCTGGCGCGGGCGATCGACGCGATCCTGGGGCTCGCGGTGGACCGGCCGACGCTGATGCGGACCCACATGGCCGGGATCCTCCAGGCCGAGGGCTTCGTGCGGTGCGAGGAGCAGCAGCGGCTCGCGTTCCTGCTGCGGGACACGGTGGAGCGGTACGGCTCCGAGGACGTGGACCGGGACTACCCGCTGCTGCGGGCGCTGCTGATGGGCTCGGTGGTGGCGGTGCTGCTGCCGGGCGCGCCGATGCCGGTGGCGCGGCTGCGCGCGGAGCTGTTCCACCGGTACGGCCTGGCCTGGGAGAGCGGCATGCCGCCGGACGGTGGTCCGCCCGACGGCATGCCCTGAGGCGTCCGGGGTCAGTCCAGGTCGCCGAAGTCCTCGAAGTAGTCCGGCTGGGTCTGGACGTTGAGCTCGTCCATCCGGATCCGCTGCGCGGGGTCGGTGCGGCGGTCGGAGATCTTCAGGACGTCGAGGCCCCGGGCGATCTCGTTCGAGTAGACGTGGCCGTTGTAGTAGTAGGCGGACCAGGAGCCGCCGGTGGTGAGGGCGGTGGCGGACACCGGGCCGCGGTCGAAGTAGCCGATCTCCTTCGGGTGCGCGGAGTCGGTGAAGTCCCAGACCGAGACGCCGCCCTGGTACCAGGCCTGGACCATGAGGTCCTTGCCCTTGACCGGGATCAGCGAGCCGTTGTGGGCGACGCAGTTCTCGGTGTTCGCCTGGTGGCGCGGGATCTTGAAGTAGCTGCGGAAGACGAGCTTGCGGTGCGCGCCCTTGCCGGTGATGTCGTAGACGCCGTTGGCGCCGCGGTTCGGGCCGACGGCCGCGTTGCAGGTGGCGCCGCCGCCACCGCCGAGCTCGTCGGTGAAGACGACCTTGTTCGCCTTCTGGTTGAAGGTGGCGGAGTGCCAGAAGGCGAAGTTGACGTTGTCCTGGACCTGGTCGATCACCCGGGGGTGCTCGGGGTCGGAGACGTCGAAGAGGATGCCGTCGCCCATGCACGCGCCGGCGGCGAGGTCCTTGCCGGGCAGCACGGTGATGTCGTGGCAGCCGGTGGTCTTGGAGACGCCCGGGTTGGTCGGGCCGCCCGGGTTGCCGCCGCCGTCGGGGCCCTCGCCGGGGAACAGGACGGGGAAGTTGACGACGCGGGCCTGCTCGGGCGCCTCGCGGGGCACCTTGATGACCGAGATGCCGTCGTGCGGCGGCAGGCAGTCGGGGAAGGCCGCGTTGGGCGAGTAGGAGGAGACGTACACGTACACGTCCTTGCGCTGCGGCAGGATCGTGTGGGTGTGGGAGCCGCACGCGGTCTCGACGGAGGCGACGTACTTCGGGTTCGTGACGTCGCTGATGTCGAAGATCTTCATGCCCTCCCAGGACTCCTTGACGGAGGCGGGCTGCGTCGTGCTGGCGCACGAGTCGTCGCTGCGGGAGGAGTCGGTGGAGAGGAAGAGGAGGTCCCCGGAGACGGAGATGTCGTTCTGGGAACCGGGGCAGAGGACCTGGGCGACGGTCTTCGGGGCCTTCGGGTCGCTGATGTCGAAGATCCGGAAGCCGTCGTAGTTGCCCGCGAAGGCGTACCGGCCCTGGAAGGCCAGGTCCGTGTTGAGGCTCTTGAGCGCGTCCTTGGGGATGTTCGCCAGGAGTTCGATGTTGTCGGTCTTCACGATCTCGTCGACGCCGGGTATCTCGCCGCTCTGGATCGCGGCCCGTGCCTCGGCGGCCTGCTCCGCCGAGACCGGCGCCCGGAGGGGCGCGTCTCCGGGGTCGGGGGTGGCGACCGCCGTTCCGGTGGCGAGCAGCGCCGCCAGGAGGCCGGCCGCGGCGGTGGCCGCGCCGAGGCGTCTGGACCGGGAGCGTGGACTCTGCGGGGTATGCAACGAAGTCACTCCGTCCTCCGTGTTTTCCGTTCAAAGCTGAACGGTGCTGGACCCCGGCAGTATGTTCCTTGGCGTGCACATCCCAACAGATGGCAACACAGATGTAATCAAGGAATCTGTGGGACCCCCCGGAAAGACCTGCTAGGAACGGCCCCTGTACCCGCAAAACCCCTGGAGGTACCGTTGCTGATCCGCCGTCACCACCGGCGTGCCGCCGTCGCCGTGAACCTCGCCGCGCTGGCCGTACTCGCCCTGGCCGCCTGCGAGTCCGACTCCGGCGCGGGCGGCCCGGAGCCCACCCCGACCGGCGCCGCCGCGGCGGTCGTGGTGCCCGGCAGGCCCGGCGAGCCGGCCCGGCGGGTCTCACCGGAGGAGGCGGCGAGCCTGCTCCCCGACGAGCGGCCGAACGGCGCCGACTTCCGGTACGTGCAGATGATGATCGTCCACCACCGGCAGGCCCTGACGATGACCTCGCTGGCCCCCGAGCGGGCGGGGTCGCCGGCGGTCCGGAAGGTGGCGGAGCGGATCGCGGCGGCCCAGCAGCCCGAGATCGGCGCCATGGAGGGGTGGCTGACGACCAACGGCGGCCCCCGGGACCAGGGCGCGCACGCCCATCACACGATGCCGGGCATGGCGACCGAGGCGCAGCTCGCGGAGTTGCGGGCGGCGAAGGGCGCGGCCTTCGACGAGCTCTTCCTGAAGCTGATGGTGACGCACCACGAGGGCGCCGTGACCATGGCGGCCGAGGTGCTCGGCCAGGGCAACAACGTCCAGGTGGAGGAGATGGCGAACGACGTGATCGCGCAGCAGACCGCCGAGATCGGCCGGATGCGGTCGCTGTGACCGCGGGGGCCGCTCAGGCCCCCGCCGGCTCCGGGGCGCCGTCCGCGTCCTGACGGGCGGACTGCGCCTCGGACGCCGCGAGGACGGTGTCGAGGAGGCCGGGGAAGAGCGCGTCGAGGTCGGCGCGGCGGAGCCCGTTGAGCTTCGCCGTGCCGCGGTACTCCTGCTGGATGACGCCGGCCTCGCGCAGCACCCGGAAGTGGTGGGTGGTGGTCGACTTGGTGACGGGGAGGACGAAGTACGAGCAGCTCAGCTCGGTGTCCGCGGCGGCCAGTTCGCGGACGATCCGCAGCCGCACGGCGTCCGAGAAGGCGTGGAGCACCGGCTCCAGGCGGATCTCCTCGCGCGTCGGGTGCTCCAGGAGGCGGGGGCTGGCGGCGGGCGTCATGGCGGCGGCTCCACTTTCTCCCGGGGGTCGGCCCGGGACGGACCCCATTATACGAGAGTCCTCGTAGTTTGACAGGCGCCGTACTACGATGGGTATCGTACGAGCGTCCCGCCGGGCCGCCCCGCGACCGGCGACCCCGCCGTCCCGAAACGGAGTCCGCGATGAGCGCCACCCTCTTCGAGCCCTACACCCTCCGCTCGCTGACCGTCCCGAACCGCGTCTGGATGGCGCCGATGTGCCAGTACTCGGCGGAGGTCTTCGGCCCGAACGCCGGGGTCGCCAACGACTGGCACTTCGCCCACTACGGGTCCCGCGCGACCGGCGGCGCCGGCCTGATCCTCGTGGAGGCCACCGCCGTCGCCCCCGAGGGCCGGATCAGCCCCGCCGACCTCGGCCTGTGGAACGACACCCAGACCGCGGCCCTGCGCCGGATCGCCTCCTTCGTGAAGGCCCAGGGCTCCGTCCCCGGCATCCAGATCGCGCACGCCGGCCGCAAGGCCGCCACCGAGCGCCCCTGGCTCGGCCGCGGCCCCGCCGCCGCCGAGGAGGCGTGGCAGCCGGTCGCCCCGAGCCCGCTCGCCTTCGCCGAGGGCCACACCGTGCCGACCGAGCTCACCGAGGAGGGCATCCGGGAGATCGTCGGGCGGTTCGCCGCCGCGGCCCGCCGCGCGCGGGAGGCCGGCTTCGAGGTCGTCGAGGTGCACGGCGCCCACGGCTACCTCATCGGCGAGTTCCTCTCCCCGCACAGCAACCACCGCACCGACTCCTACGGCGGCTCCTTCGAGAACCGGACCCGGCTCGCCCTGGAGATCGTGGACGCGGTCCGCGCCGTCTGGCCCGAGGACCTGCCCGTGTTCTTCCGCATCTCCGCCACCGACTGGCTGGAGGACGCGGGCTGGACCCCGGACGAGACCGTCCGCTTCGCCGCGCTGCTGCGCGAGCACGGCGTCGACCTGCTGGACGTCTCCAGCGGCGGCAACGGCGGCCCCGCGAAGGTCCCCGTCGGCCCCGGCTACCAGGTGCCGTTCGCCGCCCGGGTCAGGGAGGAGACCGGCCTGCCCGTCGCCGCCGTCGGCCTCATCACCGAGCCCGAACAGGCCGAGAAGATCGTCGCCAACGGCGAGGCCGACGCGGTCCTGCTCGGCCGCGAGCTGCTCCGCGACGCCTCCTGGCCGCGCCGGGCCGCACGCGAACTGGGCGGCTCCACCCCCACGCCGCCGCAGTACGCCTGGGCGATCTGACGCCGACGCCCTCCGCGGACGCCCCGCCGCCGCACGGCCCCGGGGTGTCTCCGGGCGCCGTTGTCAGTGGGCGGGTGCAGACTGGCCCGTATCCGTGACAACGGCGTCCTGGAGGTGGGCACCCATGCCCGACGTACTTCTCACCGTAGGCACCCGCAAGGGACTCTTCATCGGCCGCAGGCACGACGGGCGCTGGGAGTTCGACGATCCCCACTTCCCGGCCCAGGCCGTGTACTCGGTGGCCATCGACACCCGGCCGGACACACCGCGACTGCTGGTCGGCGGCGACAGCGCGCACTGGGGTCCCTCCGTCTTCCACTCCGACGACCTGGGCCGCACCTGGACCGAACCGCCCGCGCCGGCCGTCAAGTTCCCCCAGGACACCGGCGCCTCCCTGGAGCGCGTCTGGCAGCTCCACCCGGCCCCCGCCCACTCCCCCGGCGTCGTCTACGCCGGCACCGAACCGGCCGCCCTCTTCCGCTCGGACGACGGCGGCGAGTCCTTCGCGCTGGTCCGGCCGCTGTGGGAGCACCCGACCCGCTCCCAGTGGGTGCCCGGCGGGGGCGGCGAGGCGGTGCACACGGTCGTCACCGACCGCCGCGACCCCGACGCCGTCACCGTGGCCGTCTCCACCGCCGGCGTCTTCCGCAGCCGGGACGGCGGCGCCTCCTGGGCCCCGGCCAACCAGGGCGTCTCCGCGGTCTTCCTGCCCGACCCCGACCCGGAGTTCGGCCAGTGCGTCCACAAGATCGCGCAGGACGCGGGCGACCTGGACCGGCTCTACCTCCAGAACCACTGGGGCGTCTACCGCAGCGACGACGCCGGCGGCCGCTGGACCGACATCGGCGGGCCGCTCCCCTCCGACTTCGGCTTCGCCGTCGCCGCCCACCCGCACCGGTCCGGCACCGCCTACGTCTTCCCCATCACCGCCGACTCCGACCGGGTCCCCGCGGACCACCGCTGCCGGGTGTACCGCACCACGGACGCCGGCACCAGCTGGGAACCCCTCGACAAGGGCCTGCCGCAGGGCGACCACTACGGCACGGTCCTCCGCGACGCGCTCTGCACCGACGACGCCGACCCGGCGGGCGTCTACTTCGGCAACCGCAACGGCGAGGTGTACGCCAGCGCCGACGACGGCGACACCTGGCAGCTCCTCGCCGAGCACCTGCCGGACGTCCTCTGCGTCCGGGCGGCGGTGATCTGAACTCCCCGCCGCCCCCGGCCCGTCGGCGCCCCGCTCAGGGCAGCAGCCAGTCCACCGGCTCGGCGCCCTGGGCGACCAGCATCTCGTTGGCCCGGCTGAACGGCCGGGAGCCGAAGAAGCCCCGGTCCGCCGAGCGCGGCGACGGGTGCGCGGACTCGACGGCGGGCAGACTCCCCAGCAGCGGACGGGCGTTGCGGGCGTCCCGGCCCCACAGGATCGAGACCAGCGGCTTGCCGCGGGCGGCGAGGGCGCGGATGGCCTGCTCGGTGACCTCCTCCCAGCCCTTGTTGCGGTGGGCGCCCGCGTTGCGCGGGGAGGTGGTCAGCGTCCTGTTGAGCAGCAGCACGCCCTGCCGGGTCCACGGCGTCAGGTCGCCGTTGGAGGGGCGGGGGTGCCCGAGGTCGGTGTGCATCTCCCAGAAGATGTTCAGGAGGCTGGCCGGCAGCTGCTTCACCTCCGGGGCCACCGCGAAGCTCAGACCGATCGCCATCCCCGGGGTGGGGTAAGGGTCCTGACCCACGATCAGGACCCGCACGTCGTCGAAGGGCTGCTGGAAGGCGCGCAGGACGTTCGGCCCCGACGGCAGGTAGGTGCGGCCCGCGGCGATCTCCTGCCGCAGGAAGTCGCCCATCTCGGCCACCCGGCCCGCGACGGGCTCCAGGGCCTTGGCCCAACCGGGCTCCACCAGTTCGTTCAACGGTCTCGCAGTCACGGTCCGTCACTCTAGCGGCCTACACCGACAACGCCGCCCGCCCTAGACTGCGGGCCCCATACCCCCAGCCGGTGAGGACGGTCGCGAGCGTGGAGAACCGGAGCGAGCACGCCGGAGACGCGGCGGACGCGGTGGTCGTCGGGATCGACTCGGGCGGCTCGGGGCTGCGGATCGCCCTCGCCCGGGCCGCCGACGGCACGGTCCTCGACAGGGCGGCCGCGCCCGGGCCCGTACGGACCGGACCGGGCGGGATCTCCGCCGCCCACTTCCTGGAGTCGGTGCTGCCGGCCGTCGCCGCGCTGCGGGCCCGCGCCGGGGGCGGGCGCCCGGTGAGCGCCGCCGCCGTGGGCGCCGCCGGCATGGCCACGCTCGGCGAGGAGCTGCGGGCGGTCCTCCCGGGGGCGTTCGCCGACGCCTGGGGGGTCCGCGGGACCGCGCTCGCCGCCGACGCCGTCACCGCCTACGCGGGGGCGCTCGGCGCGCGGCCCGGCGCGGTCGTCGCCGGCGGCACCGGACTGATCGCCCTCGGCACCGACCTGACCCGCTGGCGCCGGGCCGACGGCTGGGGCCACCTGCTGGGCGACTGCGGCAGCGGCGCCTGGATCGGCCGGGCGGGCCTGGAGGCGGCGCTGCGCGCGTACGACGGGCGGCGCGGCGGTTCCGCGGCGCTGCTGGCCCGGGCCGAGAAGCTGCACGGCCCGGCGGCGGGGCTGCCCGCCGCGCTCTACCCGCGCACCGACCGGCCGGCCGTGCTCGCCGCCTTCGCCCCGGAGGTCGCCGCCTGCGCGGCGGACGACCCGGTCGCCGCGGCGGTCCTGAAACGGGCAGCGGAGCACATCGCCGACGCCGCCGAGGCGGCCTGCCCGCCGGGCCCGGACTCCGTGGTGGCGCTGACCGGGGGTCTCTTCCGGCTCGGCGAGCCGCTGCTCGTACCGCTGCGGGCGGCGCTCGCGGAGCGGCTGCCCGGGGCACGGACCGTCGCTCCCGCGGGGGACCCGCTCGACGGGGCGGTGACGCTGGCCGCGGGGCTCGCCGGCGCCGGGATCCGGCTCCCCGAGGACCCCGCGCTGCTCCGGATCGTCTGACCGGGGCGCCCCGCCCGGGCGGGTATCGCCGCTGGTCGAAGCCGTGCCGAGGGGCCGGGCGGCGGCACCGTCCATGATCCGGCACGCGCCGGACCGGACATACAGGGGCAGAAGGCGCGGGCTCGTACCTCACCGAACGCTCCCGTCCGCAAAGCCAGTAGCATGCGGCGCCATGAGCACCCCCACTGGGCCCGCCAACGGCCTGCCTGTACGAATGCCGCGCCCCCGCCCGTCCGGGCGGCACCGCCGCCCCGACCCGGCGGCGGCGCCCGAGGGCGCTCCCGCCCTGGTGCTCGCCGTCCCCGGCGCGCCCTCGGCCGCCATACGCTCCCTGGCCGAAGAGCTGGTGAGCATCGCCCGGTCCGAGCTGCCCGGCCTGGAGGCCGCGATCGGCTTCGTGGACGGCGACGGCGAGGAGTACCCGACGCTCGCCGGCGTGCTGACCGCCGCCGCGGAGCTGCGCGAGGAGCGGTACCGGATCGCCGTGGCGGCCGGCCGCGAGGTCGGTGCCCCGGAGGGCCCCGCCGCGATCGTCGTCCCGCTGCTCGCCGGCCCGGACAGCGCCGTGATGCGCCAGATCCGCCAGGCCGTCATGGACAGCGGCAACACCGCCGAGCTGACCGATGTGCTCGGTCCGCACCCGCTGCTCGCCGAGGCGCTGCACGTGCGCCTGTCGGAGGCGGGGCTGGCCCGCGCCGACCGCGCCCGGCTGTTCACCGTCGCCACGGCCGCGGACGGCATCGTCCTGGCGACCGTGGGCGGCGAGGAGGCCGTGCAGGCCGCCGGCATCACGGGCATGCTGCTCGCGGCCCGGCTCGCCGTGCCGGTGATGGCCGCCGCGCTCGACCAGGAGGGTTCCATCGCCTCCGTGGCCGAGCAGCTGCGCGAGGCGGGCGCGGTGCAGCTCGCGCTGGCCCCGTACCTGATCGGCCCGGAGCTGGCCGAGGGCCTGCTCGACGAGGCGTCGAAGGAGGCCGGCTGCCCGGCGGCCGAGGCGCTGGGCGCGTACCCGGCCATCGGCAAGCTGGTGCTGTCGCAGTACGCGGCCGTGCTCGGCCTTCCGCAGCAGGGCGCGGCCCCCGCGCACTGACGCCCGGAACGCACGAGGGGCCCGCACCGGAACCGTCCGGTGCGGGCCCTTCCGCGTGTCCGGGTGGGGACCCCGAGGCGCCGGTCAGCCGAAGACGACGCAGGTGACCGCCGGGGCCGCCACGGAGCCGGCGCGGACCGGGGTGCCGGTGCCGGGGTCGACGTCGAACCAGGTGACGTCGCCGGAGCGCTCGTTCGCCGCGTACAGCCGCCGCCCGGACGGGTCGAGGGCGAGGTCGCGGGGCCAGGCGCCGGCGCAGGAGACGGTGGCGGAGCGGATCGCCTCGTCGCCGGTCGGGGAGAGGACGAGGACGGCGATGGTGTCGGTGCCGCGCACGGCCACCCACAGGAACCGTCCGTCGGGCGCCACGACGACGGCGGAGGGGTACGCCGGTCCGGCGGCGTCCGCGTCGACGAGCGGGATCTCGGCGAGCGGCGTCAGCTCGCCGCGCCGGTCGTCCCAGCGGCAGACCGTGACGGCGGGCTCCAGCTCGCCGACGACGTAGGCGTGCCCGCCGGCCGGGTGGAAGGCCAGGTGGCGGGGGCCGTAGCCGGGGCGGAGGGCGGTCTCCCGGTGCAGGCGGAGGGCGCCGGTGGCCCGGTCGAGGGCGCAGACGCGCACGGAGTCCGTCCCGAGGTCCACGCTGACCGTCCAGCGGCCGCTGGGGTCGGGCTGGACCTGGTGCGCGTGGGGCCCGGCCTGCCGCTCGGCGACCGGTCCGCCGCCCTCGTGGCGGAGGACGGCGGTGGCGGGGCCGGGGAGGCCGTCCGCGCCCAGGGGCAGCACGGAGACGCTGCCGGAGGTGTAGTTGGCGGTGAGGAGATGGCCGGCGGCGACGGCGAGGTGGGTGGGGCCGGCGCCGCCGACGGGCACGGGGTCGCCGAGCGGGCGCGGCGCGGGTCCATCGGGGGCGAGGGCGGCGACGGCGCCCGGCTCGGCCTCGGAGACGGCGTAGAGGACGCCGTCGGCGAGGGCGAGGTACGAGGGGTCGGCGACGGCGTCGGTGGAGCCGGTGAGGGTGAGCGCGCCGGTCGCCGGATCGACGTCGGCGGCGAGCACGCCGAGGCCGCCGGCCGAGGTGAAGGAGCCGAGGTAGGCCCGTGCCCGCCCCGCCGTCCGCTCGTGTGTCTCGTCGGTCCCGCCCACGGCGCCTCCCTGCCCCGGGGCCGGTCGCTCCGACCGGCCGTGTCGGCCCGACGTTAGCAGTCGGTCTAGACCAAGTTCGATCAGCCGGTGGCGGAGGCCGTCAGGAGCGGACGAGGAGGGAGCCGGGCGGGGTCCTCAGCGGCTCGTCGAGGGCGGCGAGCAGCCGCTCCAGGCCGCTGACGTGGCCGAGGGCGGCGGGCGCCGGGTGGACGGCCGGCTCCGGCTCGGCGGCCGGCGCGGCCGGGGTCCGGCCGGGCGACGTGAGCCGCTCGACGGCCGTCTCGACCCGCCAGCAGGCGGCGGCGAGCCGGGCGTCGTGGCTGGCGTCCGGGTCGGCGGCGACGGCCGCGAGCCCGCGCACCTCGGCGGCGCACTCGTCGAGCAGCGCGAGGACCCGGCGGGCGCGGCCCTTGCGCTCGCGGAACGGGCTGAGCGGGTGGACGAGCGGGGCGACCGAGAGCCGCACCCGACCGAGGAGCAGGTCGAGCTCGGCGACGTGCGGGGTCGGGTCGGCGCTCTCGTCGCCGGCGAGCCGGCGCTCGGAGGCGGCCGTCGCGGCGTGCACCGCCCGCAGGGCGCGCTGGATCCAGGCGTCGTTGATGGCGTGGGTGGTGACCGGGAGGATCAGCAGGACGGCGAGGGCGGCGCAGACCGCGCCGACGACGGTCTCCTCCAGGCGCAGCACGAGCAGCGCCGGGTCGAGGACGCCGAGGAGCCCGTAGAGCAGTCCGGCCATCACGGTGACCGCGAGCATCATCCAGCTGTAGGAGAGCGGCGCGGTGTAGAAGATCCCGAAGACGCAGACCGCCACCAGGAGGGCGGTGGGCAGCGGGGCGCCGTGCAGCGGGATCGCGACGACCATGCCGACGGCGATGCCGAGCAGGGTGCCGAGGAAGCGGCGGAAGCCGCGGACCAGGGTCTCGCCGCGGGAGACGGTGTTCACGAAGATCCACCAGGTGGTGCCGACGGCCCAGTACCAGCGCTCCTCGGAGAGCACCTGGCCGATGCCGAGCGCCACGGCGCAGGCGGCGGTGGCCTGGACGGCCTGCCGGGTGGTGATCCGGGCCAGCCCCTTGCCGGGGAGCGGGGCGGGGGCGGCGGGCGGCGGGGTGCGCCGCTCGATCGGCCAGAGCGCGAACCGCACGGTCCCGGCCGCCGCGAGGGCGATGCCGACGGCCGCGTACAGCTCGGGGAGCTGGCCGGGCTGGGCGTGCAGGAACTGGGTGCTGAAGAAGTTCATGAAGGCGAAGATGCCGAGCGCGTGGCCGCGCGGGCCCCAGCGCCGGGCGTACACGCCGCAGAGGACGACGAGCAGGAAGGCGCCGTCGCGCAGGAGGGTGTGGTCGTGCAGCAGGGTGGCCAGCGCGAGGACCGGGAACCCGGCGAGCGGCAGCAGGAGGGTGGTGCCGATCTGGCCGCGGACGGTGGCGTCGGTGACGGTGAACAGGGCGAGCAGTGCCGCCAGTCCTCCGGTGATCGACGCGGTGAGCGAGAAACCGGCCAGCTCGGCCACGGTCACCGCGAGCGCGATGCCGAGCACGGCACGCACTCCGGTCCTGAGCCGGAGGAGCCCCGGGTCCGGAGCCACGAACATCCTCTTCACGACGGTCGGCCGCCCCCTCGTCTTGCCGCTCGCCGGCCGTACGACCTGTCCCGGGGTGGTGGGACGCGCACGGACACGACGAAGGCGCCGCCGTCCGGGCGGCCTCGTCGCCGTCCCGGCGCGCGGCGCCGAAAGTACCTGGTACGCACAAGGGAAACACCGACCGGGCGCTTGGCTCAAATCGGCGTCGAAAGACTGGGCCATCGGCCCGGTCTTCGCGCGTCGCACTGACCCGATTGCGGGCCAGTGGACCAGCTCAGGCGCGCGTGGCCGGAGCGGCGGAGGTACGCCGGAGCAGGGCGGCGAGCGCGGTGTGGCCGCGCCGCTCGGCGTGCTCCAGCGCGGTGGTGCCGTGGGCGTCGGCCAGGGAGGGGTCGGCGCCGGCGGCGAGCAGGAGGGCGACGACCTTCTGGTGGGCCGGGCCGCCGTCGCCGAGGATGACCGCCTGCAGCAGGGCGGTCCAGCCCAGGTCGTCGACGTGGTCGACGTCGGTCGGGGTGTCGCGCAGGACGGCGCGGACGTACGGCACGTGGCCGCGTTCGGCGGCGGCGATGAGGCTGGTGGCGCCGAAGCGGTCGGTCAGCCGGACGTCGGGGGCGGGGTCGGCGGTGAGCAGCACCCGCAGCATGGCGACGCTGCCGGTGGCGCCGGTGGCCAGCCAGGGGCTGTCGTGCCGGGCGTCCCGGGCGTGGACGTCGGCGCCCGCGGCGACCAGCGCGCGGGCGGTGTCGACGTGGTCGCCGAGGACGGCGAGGAGCAGCGGGGAGCGCAGTTCCTCGTCGCGGGTCTCGGTCCGGGCGCCGTCGGCGAGCGCGGCACGGACGGCGTCGGTGTCGCCCCGGCGGGCGGCGGCGAGGAGCCGCCGGTGGGGTGCGACGGTCACGGCGGTCTCCTCGGGCTCGACGGTCGCGGGCGGGTCGTACGGGGGCGGGGGCCGACGGCGTGCGGGCGGGCGTGCCCGGACGCCGTCGGTGCCGACAGGCCCCCGGGTCCTACTTGGCGAGGGCGTCGACGCCGGCCTGGGCGAACTTCTGGTCGAGGTCGCCGGAGGGGGCACCGGCCACGCCGATGCCGGCGACGGGGGCGTTCTTCGCGGTGACGGGGGCGCCGCCGCCGAGGAAGAGGGTGCCGGGGATGTCCTTGAGATTGGGGGCCTGCTCCAGGCGCTTGACCAGCTCGGTGGTGGGGGCGTTCCAGGAGACGGCGGTGTACGCCTTCTTCTCGGCGGACTCGTAGGACTGCGGGCCGGCGCCGTCGCCGCGCAGGGTGACGAGGGTGTTGCCGTTGCGGTCGACCACGGCCACGGAGACGCGCTGGTTCTCCTTCTCGGCGGCGTCGAGGGCGGCCTGGGCGGCCTTGGTGGCGGCGTCGATCGTCAGGTGGGTGCTGGTGGTGGTGTTCTTGTTCTTCGCGTCGGCCTTGGCGACGGCGGCGGGGGCGGCGGCCGGGGCGGCGGCGTTCGCGGAGACCGCGCCGAAGGCGCCGGCGCCGAGGGCGAGCAGGGCCGCACCGCCGGTCAGGACACGGGCACGCTTCGAGATCTGCTTCATGGTCGGTCACTCCTGGTGGTGAACGGGCGGGGACGGCGGGCCGGCGGTCGCCGGGGTCCGGGGGACCGGGAGGCCGTCTCGCCGTCCCGCTCCGCACTCCATCCTGGGTGCGGCCAGGGCCCCGTCCGGTCGGCCCGGCGGATGCTCGTCGGACCCCGCCCGGCGGACCCGGGGGTCAGCCG
The DNA here is from genome assembly GCF_039534915.1 of Streptomyces roseofulvus. Taxonomy (NCBI): domain Bacteria; kingdom Bacillati; phylum Actinomycetota; class Actinomycetes; order Kitasatosporales; family Streptomycetaceae; genus Streptomyces; species Streptomyces roseofulvus. The sequence continues at coordinate 1,273,856 of NZ_BAAAWE010000001.1, forward strand.
ATCGGACGACCCCGCCCCGGCCCCGCCGCGGTACGCGCGCGGGGACGGCGCGGAGAGGGCGCGGGGAGGGCGCGGAGAGGGCGCGGGGAGAGCATGGGCAGGGCACGGAGTGAGGGCGAGGTGGGCACGGAACGCGCCCCTCCGGAAGTGCCGATCGCCCGATGGGTACAGTCGGGACCATTCCGGCGGATCGACCGCCGGGCGGACCATCAGGCCGGGTACCCGACCCGGCGGGCACGGGGAGGCCGGCACGTCATGGCGGTGGACGCACTCGACACCCGCATCCTGCGGCTCCTGATCGAGCAGCCGCGCACCAGCGTGCGGGAGTACGCGCGGATCCTGGGCGTCGCCCGGGGCACCGTGCAGGCCCGCATCGACCGGCTCGAACGGGACGGGGTGATCACGGCCACCGGTCCGGTCCTCTCCCCCGCCGCGCTCGGGCATCCGGTGCTGGCCTTCGTGCACGTGGAGGTCACCCAGGGGCACCTCGACGAGGTCGGGGACGCGCTCGCCGCCGTGCCGGAGATCGTCGAGGCGTTCTCCATCACCGGCGGGGGCGACCTGCTGACCCGGGTGGTGGCCCGGGACGCCGGTCACCTGGAGGACGTGATCCAGCGGCTCATCCAGCTGCCGGGGGTGGTCCGCACCCGCACGGAGATCGCGCTACGCGAGCGGGTCGCCCACCGGCTGCTGCCGCTGGTGGAGTCGATGGGCCGGGGCGCCGCGGAGCGGCGGCCGAGGGGCCGGTAACTCGGGTGCGGGCGCGGGCGGCGGCGTGCGAGGGTACGGGCGTCCTGTCCCCGCGCAACGGAGCCGCCCCATGGCGATACCCGCCCGACTCTCGCCCCTGCTCGCCGAGTTCGACTTCGCCCGCAAGCGGCTGACGGACCGTCTGGGCGGGCCGGTGGTGGACAGCGGCAACGGCACGGACGTGCCGGTCGGCCCGATGACGGACGCCGAGTACCTGTGGGAGCCGGCGCCGGGCTGCTGGTCGGTACGCCGGTTCGCCGACGGTCCGGGTCCGGCCGCCGCGCTGCTGACCGGTACCGGCGAGTGGGGCCGGGAGACCGCCCCGTACCCGCACCCCGTCCCGCCGCCCTTCACCACCCTCGCCTGGCGGCTGACGCACCTGAGCGAACTGCTGGAGCTCCGTGCCGACCACACGAACGGCACCCGTTCGCTGACCCGCGACGACTACCGCTCGGCCGGCGACGCCGCCACGGCGATGGCCGACTTCGACCGGGCGGCCGAGGCGTGGCGGGCGGCGCTGCTGTCCGTCGGCGACAAGGAGCTGGACACGGTCGGGCACTGCTCCTACCCGCACGGCGGCGACGCGGAGGAGCCGTTCCTGGAGATCGTGTGGTGGGTCAACCAGGAACTCCTGCACCACGGCGCCGAGATCGCCCTCCTGCGCGACCTGCACCGGGTCCTCGCCGTCTGACGGTCAGCCGGTGGTGCGGGCCAGCACGAGCGCCACGTCGTCCTGGGCCGGGTCCACGAGGAGCCGGCCCAGGACGCCGTCGCAGATCTCCTCCAGCGGGCCGTCCGCCCGGCCGAGGGCGAGGCCGAGCTGGCGCATCCCCTCGTCGAGGTCGCGGTCCCGTGCCTCGATCAGACCGTCCGTGTAGAGCACGAGCAACCCTCCCGGGGCCAGCGGGAGTTCCTCGGTGCCGAAGTCGTGCGCCCCGGTGCCGAGGGGGGTGCCGGGCGGCCCCTGGAGGAAGGAGACCGCCCCCTCGGGGGTGACGACGGCGGGCGGCAGGTGGCCGGCGCGGGCGATCGTCCAGGTGCCGGTGGCCGGGGCGTGCACGGCGTACAGACAGGTGGCCATGGTGTCCTCGCCGAGGTCGGCGACGACGGCGTCGAGGGAGCGCAGCATCTCGGTGGGCGGGATGTCGTGGCGGGCCAGGGTCCGCACGGCGGTGCGGAGCTGTCCCATGACGGCCGCGGCGTGGATGCCGTGGCCCATGACGTCGCCGATGACGAGCCCGGTGCGGCCGCCGGGCAGCTCGATCACGTCGAACCAGTCGCCGCCGACGTCGTGCGCGCTGGCCGGGAGGTAGCGGCCGGTGAGTTCGAGGCCGGGCACGGCGGGCAGGGCGCTGTTGGTGAGGCTGCGCTGGAGGGCGAGGGCCGCGGCGCGCTGGGTGGTGTAGAGCCGGGCGTTGTCGATGTTGAGCGCGGCCCGGGCGACGACCTCGTCGATGAGCACCGCGTCCTGGTCGTCGAAGGGTTCGCGGGTCTTGAGCCGGGTGACGGTGACGGCGCCGAGGACCTGGCCTCGGGCGACGAGCGGGACGGTGCGGGCGGAGCCGAAGCGGGTCGACAGATAGGTGCGCAGCGGTTCGGCGGCCCTGCCGGGGAAGAGGACCGGGATGTCGGCGTCGGTGAGGAAGGTGGGCCGCCCGTCGAGGACGAGCCGCTCGTACGCCGATCCCGGGGGCAGCTGGAAGGTCTGGCCCGGCCCGAGCAGCGGACTCGGCGGCACCGGTTCGGGGAAGACGGCGGCGATCCGGCGCAGCACGCCCCGGGAGGAGGCCGCCGGGTCGTCGGGTTCCAGGGCCGATTCCAGCATCTGCACGTCGGCGGAGTCGCAGAGCTGCGGCACCAGGAAGCGGACGACCTCCTCGCCGGTCTGCCGCAGGTCGAGGGTGGTGCCGATGCGCGCGCCGGCCTCGGAGAGCAGCGCGAACCGGTGCCGGGCCCGTTCGACCTCCAGGTGCGCCTCCTGGCTCTCGGTGATGTCGACCAGGGAGGCGATGAGCCCGAGCGGGCGCCCGGACCGCCCGGCGTCCGCGACGCCGTCGGCGTGGGCGACACCGTCGGCGTGGGCGACGCCGTCGGCGTGGGCGACGCCGGGGGCGACGGTCCGGGCGGTCACGGTGCCGGGGGCGGTGGTGCCCGTCTGGCCGAAGCGGGTGCCGCGGTCGACGAGGGGCGCGTAGGAGCAGGACCAGATGTGGTCGCGGCCGGGGTCGGCGGGGGTGCGGCCGACCCGGCGGGCGTCGATGACGGGCGTGCGGGACTCGAGGACCTGCCGCATCAGGGACTCCAGCGAGGCCGCGTTGACGCCGGGCACCACCTCGGTGAGGCGGCGGCCGACGTGTTCGGCGGCGCTGACGCCGTTCATCCGGGCGAGGGCGTCGTTGACCCGCAGGAAGCGCAGGTCGGGGCCGAGCAGGGCGAGCCCTATCGGCGACTGGGTGAAGAGGCTCTCCATCGCGGCGAGGTTCTCCCGCATGCGCAGGACCTCGGAGGTCTCCACGGCGATGAGCATGGCCCCGGGCCGGCCGGCCGGGTCGGCGGCGGGCACGATCCACATCTCCATCGGGACCGTGTGCCCGTCACGGTGGCGGACCGGCAGGGTGCCGACCATGGTCTCGCCGGCCTGGACGCGGCGGGTGAGCCGGTCGGCGAGCTCCCGGTTGGCGTCGGGCACCAGGAGAGGGGTGGCGAGCAGGCCCAGGACGTGCTCGGGGCGGTGGCCGAGGAGGTCCTGCGCGGCGAGGGACCACTCGACGATCCGCCCCTCGGCGTCCTCGCGCCACAGGGCGATCGGCAGCAGTTCCCGGAGCACGCCCGCGTCCCCGACGGCCGCTCGCGGCGGCTGCGGAACCCTGCTCGGCGACGACTGATGAGCGTCCACGCATCGACCTACGCATCGGCCTGGCCCCGGGGGGCAATCCCTACCGAATCACCCTAGCCGAGGTGCCGTCGGGGGGCTTGCGCGGCGCATCCGTTCGGCTGCGCACCGCTGGCCCCGCCGGGGCCGGGCACGGGGGGGCCTTCGCGGCGCGGTCAGAAGGCGAAGACGGCGCCGGTGCGGGCGTTCAGTTCGCAGGTGTTGCCGTACTGGCGGGCGAAGGAGACGGGCCGGCCGTGCCAGACGCCTTCCGCGCGCACATCGACGGGGTCGTAGAGAAGGGTGCACGCGGTGGCGGAGTCGCGCTCGACGCGCCCCTGGGTGGCGTCCAGGTCGGCGCAGGCGGCCTCGGCCCGGGGGTGGTCGCCGCCGGCCGGGTCGCAGTGGAGGGTGACGGTGCGCGCGGCGGGGGCGGCCGGGCCGGCGCCGTCGGGCGACAGCGCCGTGGTGGCGGGGGCCGGGCCGGTGACGGTGAGCCGGACGGAGGTGGCGGCCGGGGCCGTCGGAACGGTCGGGGTGATCGGCGCCGCCGGCACGGTCGTACGGTCGGGGGCGCCGCCGGGCGGGGTGGGGCCCGGCTCGGCGCCTCCGGCGGTGGGGGCGGCGAGGAACAGGGCGGCCAGCAGGGCGGCCGGGAGGTGCGTGTTCATGCCCGGCCAACGAGCCGCCGGGGCGGGCGGTCACCGCCGGAGCGTGAGGAGCACGGACGAGCTGCCGCCGTTCGACCCGGGGCTGCCGGACCCGGCCGATCCTCATCCGGTGTACCGCCGCCACCGGGAGCGGGACCCGGTGCGGGCGGTAAGGCCGTCCGGCGGCGGGGCGGGCCGGGGGCCATCACGTGGTACCTCTTCCGGTACGCGGAGGCGGCGCGGGTGCCGGCGGAGCGTTCTTACCGGCGGCGGTCGCCGCCGGACGGGCGCGGGGCGCCCATACCCGGGGGTACGAGACGCTGCGGAGGGTCGTCGAGAACGGTCCGGTCTTCCTCGACCCGCCGCTCACACCAAGCCGCCGGCGCGGTGGACCCACCGCTCGGGACCGGGGCCGTCGCGGGGCTGCGGCCGACACGGGGGCGATCGCGGAGGGGCCGGCCGGCGGATCCGGCGCGGCAACCGGCTGGTGGCGGTCCTCGGCTCCGCCCACCGGGACCCGGCGCGCTTCGCCGACCCGGACGCCCTCGACGTCCGGCGCACCACCGGACGGCACGACGCCTTCGGGCTCGGCGCCCACTCCTGCGCGGGGGCGACGCTCGCCCGGCTGGAGGCGGAGACCGGTCTCGCGGTGCTCCTCGACCGACTGCCGCCGCTCCGGCCGGACGCCCGCCCGCTCGTCGAGGTGGAGCACGCCCCGGACCGGGTCTTCCACAGCCCGTCCCGGCTGGTGCCGCGCGCCCGGGACACGCGGGCCGCGTGACGGCTGTCGCGGGGGCGGGAACGATCTCCACCCACCCCGCGTTATACCCCCCACGGGTATGACGAGGAGGAGCTCATGACCACGACCACGACCGGTGCCACCGCCCGCCGCCTGCCGGCGCTCACCCCCGACCAGGCGCAGGGCCGGGCCCGGGAACTGCTCGCGGACATCGTCGAACGGCACGGCTCGGCCGGCGAGATGGTGTCCACGATGGCCAACTCGCCTGCGGTGATCGAGGGTTACCTCAGCCTGTCGCGGGCGATGAAGCGGGTGAAGATCCCGCGCGCGCTGAGCGAGAAGCTGTCGCTGGCGGTCCAGGAGTGGATCGGCTGCGGCACCTGCCGCGAGGCGCACGAGGCGGCGGGCCGGGCGGCCGGGCTGAGCGAGGCGGACATCGCCCTGGCCCGGCAGGGCACCTCCGTCGATCCGCGGGAGGCCGCGCTCATCGGGCTCGCCCTGAAGGTCCTCGCCGAGCCGAGCGCGCTCGGCGACGCGGACGTCGCCGAGGTGCGGGCCCACGGCTGGAGCGACCGGGTCGTCGCCGAGGTGGTCGGGCTCGTCAGCCTCAACCTGCTCACGGGCGCCTTCAACCTCCTCGCCGGCATCCAGCCGGTCGCCGGCGAGGAGGAGGGCGGGACGGCGGACGGCTAGACCGGCGGCCGCAGTTCCTTCTCCATCAGCGTGAAGGACTTCGGCGGGCCGCCGGGCTGCGGCTTGCCGTCCTTGCGGCCGACGGCGCGGTAACCGGCCCGCTCGTAGTAGGCGGTGAGCTTCGCGTTGGCCGTCAGGCAGTCCAGCCGCAGCCGGGTCCGGCCCGCCTCGGCCGCCCGCCGCTCCGCCGCGGCCAGCAGCAGCCGTCCGGTGCCGGCCGGGGCCGCCCGGTCCACCATGAGCCGGTGGACGTATCCGGCGACCGGCGGCTGCGGACCCCAGGCGGCCTCGTCGTCCCACCACAACTCCCAGGCGCCGGCGACCCGCCCGCCGCTCTCGGCCAGCCAGACCTCGCCGTGCGCCATGATCCGGCGGAAGTGGTCCTCGTCCAGCTCGCCGGGGCGCCACTGGCCGGTGATGCCCCGGGAGAGCATCCAGCGGGCCGCGTCGTCGCGGAGGCGTACCAGGGTGGCGAGGTCGGCCTCGCCGGCCGGGCGATGGTGCAGAGCGGTCACGCGCCCGATCCTCGCACGGCGTCCACGGCCGCCCGCGGGGCGGTGAAGGCGACGGCGGCGGCCGGGACGGTGACCTCGGCGTCGGAGCCGAGGGCGTAGGCGGCGACCCGGGAGACGACCGCCGCGGGCACAACGTCGGCGACGCCGGGGACGGCCGGGCAGTCCTGGGTGGCGTGGGCGTCGTACGGGACCACCACCCGGTAGCCGAGCTCCAGCGCCGTGCGGGCGGTGGCCTGGACGCACATCTCCGACATCACCCCGCAGACGGCGACGGCCCGGCTGCCGTGCGCGGCCAGCAGGGCGCCGAGTCCGGTCTCCTCGAAGCCGTCGTCGTACGGCTTGCGGACGACGGCCTCGACGGGGCCGGGCACGACCGGGTGGTGCAACTCCCAGCCGGGCGTGTGGGGTTCGTCCTCCGCACCGGGCGGCCCGTCGTTCTGCAGGTGGACGACGAGCGCCCCGGCGGCGCGGGCGCGGGCGAGCAGTGCGGCGGTGCGGTCGACGAGCCGGGCGGCGTCCGGTACGGCGCCGTCGCCGGTGACGAAGGCGGACTGGACGTCGACGACGAGGAGCGTGTCCACGGGCGGGAGGGTCTGCGCGGTCATCCTGGCATCATCACGCGCCCGTGGCCGGCCGTTCCACGGGGTTTCCGGACGGCGCCGCGCTCCGCCCGGTCGACGGCCGGAGCGCGGACCGGCACAGGGCCACGGTCGCCTCGGCCCCCGGCGTCAGACGGGGTGCTCCGCGCGTGCGCGGGGACCGGAGAGCAGCGGGGGCGCGGGCAGCGGGCGCAGCGCGGGCTCGGGGCGCAGCAGCTCGTCGAGGCCGGTGAGCCGGACCAGGCGGAGGATCCACGGCTGGTCGCAGACGAGCTGCCAGTGCGCCCCGCGCTCGCGCGCGCCGCGGGCGCAGTGGGCGAGCAGGCCGAGGCCGGTGGCGTCGCAGAAGGCGAGCGGACGGATGTCGAGGGCCAGCGCGTCGGCCTCGCGGACGAGGGCGTCGAGTTCGGGCCGCAGGTGGCGGACGAGGACGAGGTCCAGTTCGCCACTGAGGACGGCGACGGTCAGGGCGCCGGCCGAACGGACGGCGAGGTGCGGGTCGTGACGGGGGATCAGCTGCATCGGACGCTCCCCAGGGTGGGTCCAAGTGTCAGGTCGAGCGTGGCCGTAGCGTCGGCGGGAGGGACGTTTCGCCTCGACCTCAGTCACCTGATCCGGTGAATGCGCGTCCAAAGGTCTGTCGGACGGTCGTACGAGGGGGTCAGGGCCCCGGCTCGCGGAGGAGGGTCCGGTCGAGCGGCCCGGCCGCGCCCGGCTCCCGCAGCGGCACGAGCAGCACCGGGGCGTCGCCCCGCCGGACGGCGAGGAGTCCGGCGTCCGCGCCGGGCATCACGAGCCGGCCGCCGGGTACGACCAGCAGGCAGGCGAGGGTGCGCGGCAGCGGCCGGCCCGCTCGGCGAGGGGTTCCAGGCTTTGCCGTTCGGCGGCGGGGGCGTGCGCTGCGCCCGGCGCGGTGGCTTCGAGCAGCCGCGCGGCCGACGACGTCGCGACCCGGCCGGTCCTCGACGTCCTGGACCCGGCCCACGCCGAGCGCCCGTCCGTCCGGTCAGGTCGTGGCCGGCGCCCCGAACCAGCGCTCCAGCCGCTCGCGCAGCTCCCCCGGGTCGTCGCCGGCCCAGACGACGTGTCCGTCCGGCCGCAGCAGCGCCGCCGGCACGGCGGGCTCGTCGCCGGCGGGCGCGACGAGCCGCACCCGGTCCTCCCAGCCCGCCACCGAGAGCGTCCCCGTCCGGTCCAGCAGCAGTCCCCGCCCGGCGCGGGCCGCCTCGTAGAGCCGCCCCTCCTTCAGCGGCACGTCGCGCAGCCGGCGCCCGACCAGGGGAGGTTCGCCCTCCTCCGCGTAGCCGTAGCGGAGGTCGATCGCCGTGAGCTTCCCGATCAGATGCCGGTTGACCTCGTCGAAGTCCATCAGCTCGGCGAACAGCCGGCGCACCGCCCGCGCCCCCGGCTCCTCGGACATCAGCTCCATCTGGGCACGGGTGTTGTCGAGCACGGCGGCGGCGACCGGGTGGCGCTCGGAGTGGTACGTGTCGAGCAGCCCCTCGGGCGCCCAGCCCAGCACCTCGGCGGCCAGCTTCCACCCGAGGTTGAAGGCGTCCTGCACCCCGAGGTTGAGGCCCTGGCCACCGGTCGGCGGGTGGATGTGGGCGGCGTCGCCGGCCAGCAGCACCCGGCCCTCGCGGTACCGCTCCGCCTGCCGGGTGCCGTCGCCGAAGCGGGACGTCCAGCGCGGCTCGTGGACCCCGAAGTCGGTGCCGCCCACCGCGATCAGACGCTCCCTCAGCTCGTCGAGGGTCGGCGCGGAGCGGTCCCCGGAGAGCCCGGCGGCGGGCACGACGACCCGGAAGAGCCCGTCGCCGAGCGGCATCACGCCGTACCGCAACTGCGTCTTGCGGACCTCGGCCACCACGGGGACGACCTCCTCCCACGGGACCCCGATCCGCACCTCGGCGATCAGCGTCTCGTGCCGGGCGGGCAGGCCCGGGAAGGCGATCCCGGTCACGGCGCGCACGGTGCTGCGACCGCCGTCGCAGCCGACCAGCCAGCGGGCCCGCAGCCGCGTCCCGTCGGCCAGCTCCGCCGTCACGCCCTCCGCGTCCTGGTCGAGCCCGACCAGCTCCTGCCCCCGGCGGATCTCCACGCCCACCTCGCGGGCGTGCTCGTCGAGCAGTTCCTCGGTGACGTTCTGCGGGATGCCGAGGACGTAGGAGTGGGCGGTGTCCAGGCCCTGGGGCCAGCTGGTGCCGAGTCCGGCGAAGAAGCCGCCGACCCGGTACTGCTGCCCGCGGGCGAGGAAGCGGTCGAGGAGCCCGCGCTGGTCCATCACCTCGATGCTGCGGACGTGCAGTCCGAGCGCCTTGCTGTGCCCGCTGGGCTCCGCCGCCTTCTCCAGGACGAGCGGCCGCAGGCCCCACAGGCGCAGCTCGGACGCCAGCACGAGCCCGGTCGGCCCGCCGCCGATCACGAGGACATCGGCATCGAACATGAATGTTCCCCCATCTGTTTGCGCTGTTCAGCCGCCGATTCTGCGTCACTCGGGGGGCCTTGCCGCAAGGCCCCCCGTGCGCTATACGTTGAAGAGGGCAGGGGGGCCGTCCGGATCCCGTCTCAGCGCAGGTCGAGCCGCATGAGGATCCGGGGGTGTCCGGCGAGCACCGAGGTGGTGTCGGCGGCCTTCACGAAACCGGCCCGCTCGAAGTTCTTCCGCAGCCCCGCGTACGCCATCGTCATGTCCACCCGGGCGTCCCCGTTGTCCAGCGGGTACGCCTCCACCGCCGGCGCCCCGTGCGCGCGGGCGAATGCGACGGCGCCCGCGATCAGGGCGTGGCTGACGCCCTTCTTGCGGTGGCCCGGGCGGACCCGGATGCACCAGAGCGACCAGACGGGCAGGTCGTCGACGTGCGGGATCTTCCGGTTGCGGGCGAACTGGGTCTCCGCGCGGGGGGCGACGGCGGCCCAGCCCGCCGGTTCGCCGTCGTCGTAGGCGAGGACGCCCGGTGGCGGCTCCTTGGCGCACAGACCGGCGACGAACTCGCCTCTCTCCGGTTCGCGCAGTTCCTTGTTGAGCTTGGTCGGGATCCGGTAGCTCAGGCAGAAACACACGTTGGCGGTGGGCGACTTGGGGCCGATCACCGCACGGACGTCCTCGTAGACGGAGGCCGGGCGCACTTCGATGCTCATGCCTCCACCCTGGCACGGGCGGCGCCCGCCGCGCACGGACTCCGCGCACTGCTCCGTACGAGGACGGCGCCCGGGTCAGACGCGCAGCTCGCGCGCCTCGAAGCGGCCCTCTCCGAGGGCCAGCACGAAGGTGACCTGCTGGCCCTCGGAGAGGGCGCGGACGCCGTCCTCGATGTCCTCGGCCCGGAAGTAGACGGGTTCCTCGGATCCGACGGGCAGGACGAACCCGTAGCCGGCGCGGCGGTTGAAGGACTGCACGAATCCGGTGGTGCGGTTGTCCACGGCGACCTCCTTCGCTCCGGGCGCGCACGGCGCCCCACCGGATCTGTACCCCGTACGGGACGCGTCCGCCAGCCGGACCGGAGGCCGGAAGGAGCAGCTCAGAAGACGGAGAGGCCGGTGATGGTGGTGAAGCGGTCGAGGGCGGCGACCCCGGCGACCGAGTTGCCCCGCTCGTCGAGGCCCGGGCTCCACACGCACAGGGTGCAGCGGCCGGGCACGACGGCGATGATGCCGCCGCCGACCCCGCTCTTGCCGGGGAGGCCCACCCGGTAGGCGAAGTCGCCGGCGGCGTCGTAGGTGCCGCAGGTGAGCATGACGGCGTTGATCTGCTTGGCCTGGCTGCGGGTGAGCAGCCGGCTGCCGTCGGCGCGGATGCCGTGCCGGGCCAGGAAGCCGGTGGCGACGGCGAGGTCGGCGCAGGACGCCTCGACCGAGCACTGCCGGAAGTACTCGCGCAGCAGGGTGGGTACGGGCGTGCTGATGTTGTCGTACGAGGCCATGAAGTGGGCGAGGGCCGCGTTGCGGTCGCCGTGCTCGGTCTCGGAGGCGGCCACGTCCCGGTCGAAGTCGAGGTCGTCGTTGCCGCTCTCGGCGCGCAGGAAGTCCCGCAGCACGCCGGAGGCGTCGCCGGTGAGCCGGTGCAGCCGGTCGGTGACGACGAGCGCGCCCGCGTTGATGAACGGGTTGCGGGGGATGCCCCGCTCGTACTCCAGCTGCACGAGGGAGTTGAAGGGGTTGCCGGAGGGCTCGCGGCCCACGTGCTCCCACAGCGCGTCGCCCTCCTTGGCGAGGGCGAGCGCGAGGCTGAAGACCTTCGTGACGGACTGGGTGGAGAAGGGCCGCTGCCACTCCCCCACGCCGTACACCCGGCCGTCCAGCTCGGCGACGGCCATCCCGAAGCGGTGCGGGTCGCCGGCCGCGAGCGCCGGAATGTAGTCGGCGGGGCGGCCCCGGCCGACCAGGCCCTCGATCTCCTCGGCGACGCGTTCGAGGACGGGAAGGAACGACTGCATCATGATCGTATTGTGCCGCTCCCGGCGGGGAGCGGAGCGGCGGCCCAACCATGGCCCCTGTCGGTCCCGGGTGCCATGATCATCGGATCGCCCACCGGCCCCGGTCCAGCAGCAGGGAGAGAACGCCGTGCCCGAGAATCCCGTGTCGGAGAGCCCCGTGCCCGAGAGCCCCGCGTCGGAGAAGGCCGTGCCGGGCGATCCCTCCGCCCCGTTCCGGCTCCACCCCGGGGCCGCCGACTCGCCGGTCCTCCTCCACGTCCCGCACTCCGCGCGGGAGATACCGGCCGCGGTGCGGGCCGGCATCGTCCTCGACGACACGGCGCTCGGCCGCGAGCTGGACCACATCACCGACGCCCACACCGCGGAGATCGCCGCCCGCGCCGCCTCGGCGGCGGGCCGGACGCCCTGGCGGTTCGTGAACGGGCTCTCCCGGCTGGTGGTGGACCCCGAGCGGTTCCCGGACGAGCGGGAGGAGATGCTCGCCGTCGGCATGGGCGCGGTGTACACGCGCACCACCCACGGCGAGGAGCTGCGGCCGGCCGCCTTCGACGGACGGCCGCTGGTCGAGCGGTACTTCGAGCCGTACGCGCGGGCCATGACCGAGGCGGTCGCCGGCCGCCTCGCCGCGACCGGGCGGGCGGTGGTCGTGGACGTCCACTCGTACCCGACCCGGGCCCTCCCGTACGAACTGCACGGGGAGGGTCCGAGGCCGCCCGTCTGCCTGGGCACGGATCCGTTCCACACCCCCGGGTGGCTCCTGGAGGCGGCCCGGGAGGCGTTCGCCGGGTTCGGCGGCACGGGGATCGACAGCCCCTTCGCGGGGACGTACGTGCCGCTGCGGCACTACGGGCGGGACCCGGAGGTCAGCGCCCTGATGGTGGAGATCCGCCGGGACGTGTACATGGCCGAGCCGGGCGGCGCGGCCGGGCCCGGGCTCGGCGCCCTCGCGGACGCCCTGGCCGCGCTCGTCGACCGGGTGTCCGCGCGGGAGGCGTGAGCCCGCCGGCCGGGCTCAGCCGGCGACGCGGGCCATCCACTCCTCCACCTCGGCGGAGGTGCGGGGCAGGGCGGCCGACAGGTTCTCGTGGCCGTCCTCGGTGACCAGCAGGTCGTCCTCGATGCGGACGCCGATGCCCCGCCACTCCTCGGGCACGGTCAGGTCGTCGGGCTGGAAGTAGAGGCCCGGCTCGACGGTGAGGACCATGCCCGGCGCCAGGAAGCCGTCGACGTACTCCTCGTTCCGCGCGGAGGCGCAGTCGTGCACGTCGAGGCCGAGCATGTGGCCGGTGCCGGCCATGGTGAAGCGGCGCTGGAGACCGAGCTCGTACGCGCGGTCCACCGGGCCCTCGATGAAGCCCCACTCGACCAGCCGGGCCGCCAGGTGCCGCTGGGCCGCCTCGTGGAAGGCGCGGTAGGGGGCACCGGGCTTCACGGCGTCGAAGCCGGCCTGCTGGGCCTCGTACACGGCGTCGTAGACCTGGCGCTGGACGGGGCTGAAGGTGCCGCTGATGGGGAGGGTGCGGGTGACGTCGGCGGTGTAGAGCGAGTGGGTCTCCACGCCGGCGTCGAAGAGCAGCAGCTCGCCGGGGCGGACCGGGCCGTCGTTGGCCGTCCAGTGCATGATCGTGGCGTGGTCGCCCGCGGCGCAGATGGAGCCGTAGCCGACCGAGTTGCCCTCCAGGCGGGCGCGGCGGAAGAAGGTGCCCTCGATCCACCGCTCGGAGGTGGCGACGGCGGTGGAGAGGTCGCCGATGGCGTCGGTGAAGCCGCGCACGGTGGAGTCGACCGCCTTGCGAAGCTCGCCGATCTCCCAGGCGTCCTTGACCAGGCGCAGCTCGCTGAGGGCGTCCTCCAGCTCGGTGTCCCGCTCCTCGTCGGTGGTGACGACCCCCTCCAGGGCGGCGTCGACGCCGCGGACGATCCGGGTGGGCACCCCGGCGCCATCGGCCAGCCGCGCGGGGAGCTCGCGGACGTCCCGGCAGGGCAGTCCGAGGACGCGCTCGGCCTCGGCGAGGGAGAGCCGGCGGCCCATCCAGAGTTCGGCGGTGTAGCCGATCCAGAAGGTGTCGTCGTCGCGGCCGTCGCGCGGCAGCACGTAGCAGTACGCCTCGTGGCCGCCGTCGGCCCGCGGCTCCAGGACGAGCGCGCAGTCGCGGGCCTGGTCGCCGGTCATGTGGACGTAGGCGGAGTGCGGGCGGAAGGGGTACGTGTCGTCGTTCGAGCGCACCTTGAGGTTGCCGGAGGGGACCACCAGGCGCTCGCCGGGGAACCGCGCGGAGAGCGCGGCCCGGCGGGCGGCGGCGTACGGCGCCTGCTCGGACGGGACCAGGTCGTGCCGCTCGGTGTCGGCCCAGCCGGTCCGCATCAGGGCGGAGAGCTCCTCGGAGATGCCGTCGTACAGGCCGTTCTTGCGACCCTTCGCCACGTCGTGCTCCTTCGTCGTGAATGCCTCGGGGAACCGCCGGTCGTCGGCGGCTCACGGACCGTAGCCCGCCGTCCGGGCCGATGGGGCCCAGGAGTGCCAGTGGCACGGATCGGACACCGGGAGCGTCCGGGGGCACTCAGAATGGGTGTCATGGCGAACGCGAGACTGGGCGAGGCCCTGCGGCTCCTGGGCCTCGGCGAGGGGGCGGCGCGGGTGTACGACGCGCTCCTGGAGCGGGCCCCGGCACCGCTGGAGGCGATCGGCGCGGCGGCCGGGCTCGACGGGCCGGCGCTGACGGAGGCGTACGGGGAACTGGTCGACGCGGGGCTGGCGAGCGCGGCGGAGGCCGGCGACCCGGTGGCGCCGGTGCCGCCGGCGGCGGGCCTGGAGATCCTGGGCCGGCACCGGGCGGCGGAGCTGGACGAGTCCCGGATCACGGTGGGCGGCGCCTTCGAGGCGTTCCGGCGGCAGCGGCTCGCCGCGCACGACGACCTGGTCGAGGTGGTGACCGGGGAGGCGATCGGGCCCCGGATGCGGCAGGCGTGGGCGAGCGCCCGGCGGCAGATCCGGCAGCTGGACTCGCCGCCGTACTTCGCCGTCCCCGGCGCCACCGACGACGCCCTCGCGACCCTCGCCCGGGGCGTCACCCAGCGGGTCATCTACTCCCGGGCCTCGCTGGAGCAGCCGGGCCATCTGGAGCGGTCGATCGAGCCGGTGATCGCGGCCGGCGAGCAGGCCCGGGTGCTGCCCTCCGTACCGGTCAAGCTGGTGATCATCGACGAGGCGTACGCGCTGGTGTCACTGTCGATCCGGGAGGCCGACGTGTTCACCACGATGCTGGTGGTGCAGCCGTGCGGACTGCTCTCGGCGCTGGTGGCGCTCTTCGAGCAGTCCTGGCGGGACGCGCTGCCCTTCCACGGCCGCACCGCGCTCCCGGGCGGGCTCGGGCCGGCCGACCGGCGGCTGCTGTGGCTGCTGGCCGCGGGTGCGGCGGACGAGGTGATCGCCCGGGAGATCGGCGTCAGCCGCCGCACCCTCTTCCGCCGGATCCAGGTCCTGATGGCCCGGCTGGGCGCCGGCAACCGTTTCCAGCTGGCGCTCCAGGCCCAGCGGCACGGCTGGCTCTGACCGCTCGGGTCAGTCGCCCAGGTGCTTGCGCAGGAAGGTGTACATCAGGGCCTTGTTGCGGGCCGCCTGCGCGTTGTCGGTGGCGCCGGCGTGCCCGCCGCCGGTGTTCTCGTGGAAGAGCACCGGGTGGCCCAGCTCGCGCAGCCGCGCCGCCGCCTTCCGCGCGTGGCCGGGGTGGACCCGGTCGTCGCGGGTGGAGGTGGTGAGCAGCACCGGCGGGTAGGGCGCGTCGGCGGTGAGCCGGTGGTACGGGGAGAGCTCGCGCAGGTGCGGCAGGTCGGCCTCGTCGTCGGGGTCGCCGTACTCGGCGATCCAGGAGGCGCCGGCCAGCAGCTTGTGGAAGCGGACCATGTCGAGCAGCGGCACCTGGCAGACGATCGCGCCGAACAGCTCCGGGTAGCGGGTGAGCATGGCGCCCATGAGGAGGCCGCCGTTGCTGCCGCCGGCCGCGCCGAGCTGCGCCGGGGTGGTGATGCCGCGGGCCACGAGGTCGCGGGCGACGGCCGCGAAGTCCTCGAAGGCCCGGTGCCGGCGGGCGCCGAGCGCGGCCTGGTGCCAGTCGGGGCCGTACTCGCCGCCGCCGCGGATGTTGGCGATGACGTACGTGCCGCCGGTCTCCAGCCAGCCGCGGCCGGTGAGGGCCGCGTACGAGGGGGTGAGGGAGACCTCGAAGCCACCGTAGCCGTACAGCAGGGCGGGGCCGGGTCCCTGGGAGCGGTCGGGGCCGATGACGAAGTACGGGACGCGGGTCCCGTCCTCCGAGACGGCGAACGCCTGCTCGACGGAGAGGCCCGAGGTGTCGAAGCGGGCCGGGGCCTGCCGGAGGATCTCGGTGTCGCCGCCGATGGTGCCGCGGGTGAGGGTGGAGGGCTGGAGGAAGCCGGAGACGTCGAGGAAGTACTCGTCGGAGACGTCCGGGTCGGTGTCGGTGACCGCGACCGCCGACAGCGGCGGGACGTCGGCGAGCGGGGCGCGCGACCAGCCGCCCTCCTCGCGCGGGGTGAGCACCTCGATGCGGGTGCTGACGTCCCGCATGGTCTCCAGGATCAGGTGGTGCCGGGTCCAGGAGTGGCCGGCGAGGGCGGTCCGCTCGTCCGGGGCGAAGAGGACCTCGGCGGTGCGGTCGCCGGCCAGGAAGGCGTCGAAGCCGAAGGCGAGCAGGGCGCCGGCGGGGTGTCCGAGCCAGGGCGACTTGAGGGTGACGACGAGGTGCCGGCGGTGGGCGTAGACCTCGGCGTCCTCCGGGACCTCGATCCGCACCAGCCGGTCGTCGGCGGTGAGGAGGTGGGTCTCGCTGCGGAAGAAGTCGAGGGAGCGGCCGACGAAGGACCGTTCGTGGCCGGGGGTGGCGTCGTGCCAGGCCCAGGCGGAGACGTCGGCGGGCTCGCCCTCGAAGACGGTGGGGGCCTCGGCGAGCGGGGTGCCGCGCCGCCAGCGGCGGACCGTGCGGGGGTAGCCGGCGTCGGTGAGCGAGCCGGGGCCGTGGTCGGTGCCGACGAAGACGGTGTCGGCGTCGATCCAGCCGATGCTGGTCTTGGCCTCGGGGACGGTGAAGCCGCCGTCCACGAAGGCGCGGGTCTCCAGGTCGAACTCGCGGACCACGGTGGCGTCGCCGCCGTCCCGGGAGAGGCTGACGAGCGCCCGGTCGTGGGCGGGCCGGCGGACCCTGGCCCCGGCCCACACCCACTTCTCGCCCTCGGCGTCGGCGAGCGCGTCCACGTCGAGGAGCGTCTCCCACTCGGGGGCGTCCTTGCGGTACTGCTCCAGGGTGGTGCGCCGCCACAGGCCCCGTACGTGCTCGGCGTCCTGCCAGAAGTTGTAGAGCCAGGGGCCTCGGCGGGTGGTGTACGGGATGCGGTCGACGGCGTCGAGCACCTCGCGCAGGCGGTCGGCGAAGGCGTCGAAGCCGGGCCCGGCGGCGAGCTCGGCCTCGGTCTCCGCGTTCCGCTCGGCCACCCAGGCGAGGGCGGCCTCGCCGTCGACGTCTTCCAGCCACAGGTACGGGTCGTCATGGTTCACGCGTGCCATTGTCCCCCGGCGCCCGCCGGAGCCGGTCCGGTCAGTCGGCGGTCTCCTTGTGCACCTGGGTGCCGTCGGCGTCGACGGCGAGGTAGCCGGTCGCGGAGTAGTCGTTGGTGCGGTAGACGAGGAGGGTGGGGCGGTCCTTGTTGAAGGTCCAGCGCTCGGCGATCAGGTACCGCGAGGTGGGCGACTCGACCTTGAGCTCGCGGTCGGCGCGCTCGGCCAGCTCCGGCAGGTCGTCCCAGGGCATCCGTGTCGGGTCGAACGGCTGCTCGTCGGGATCGGAGGAGCTGATGGTGCCGCCGACGCCCTGTCGGCTGACCTTGCCGTCCCGGTAGATGTACCGGTCGTAGGTGCTGGCGCCGGGCTTGGTGGGGATTTCGGCGACGGCGTACTCCTCGTAGACGACCAGTTGCTTGACGGTGGACACACCGGTGGCGTCACGGAAGGCGGCGACGGCGGTGCGGACGCCCGCGGGGGTGAGGTGGGAGCCGGCGGTGGTCGTGGGGGCGGTGTTCGTGGGGGCCGTGCCGGCCGTGCTGCCGGGTGAGGCGGTCGAGCCGGTCGAGCCGGTGGAGCCGGTGGAGCCGGTCTGTTTGCCGTCGCCGGTGCCGAGGCCGAGGCCGCCGGTGCCGCCGCCGTCGCCGCCCTTCGGGAGCACCTGGACGAGGGCGAGGGCGAAGAGCGCCGCCGCGAGGACGAGTCCGCCCGTGAGCCTGGCGACGCGCTTGCGCCGGTCGGGGACGCGGGCCGGGACGGGCCGGGGGCGGGCGGGCCCGGCGTACGGGTGTGGCGGGGGCGCCGGGTACGCGACGGGGGTCGGCGGGCCGAAGCCGGCGGGCACGGCGTCGGCGGGGGCGGCCGCCGCCTCGGCGAGGAGGCGGTCGAGTTCGGCGGCGTCCGGGCGCAGCGCGGGGTCGCGGACGAGGAGCCGGGTGAGGACGGGGCCGAGGGCGCCGGACCGGACCGGCGGCGGGATCGGGTCGTCGAGGACGGCGACGACGGTGGCGAGGCTGGTGGCGCGGCGCAGCGGGTGGTGGCCCTCGGTCGCCACGTACAGGAGCATGCCGAGCGACCACAGGTCGGAGGCCGGGTTGCCCTCCTCGCCGCGCACCCGCTCGGGGGCGATGAAGTCGGCGGATCCGATGAGGTCGCCGGAGGCGGTGAGCCGGGAGGTGGCCTCGTCGAACGCGGCGATGCCGAAGTCGGTGAGGACGGCGCCGCCTTCGGCGCGCAGCAGGACGTTGGCCGGTTTGACGTCGCGGTGCTGGATGCCGGCGGCGTGGGCGGCGCGCAGCGCCCCGAGGACCTGCCGGCCGAGGGTGATGGCCTCGGGGACGGGGAGCGGACCGGCGGCGAGCCGGTCGGCGACGGAGTTCCCCTCGACGAGTTCCATGACGATCCACGGGGCGGAGCCGTCGGCGGGCTCGACGATGTGGTGGACCGTCACGACGTGCGGGTGGGAGAGGCGGGCCAGCGCGCGGGCCTCGCGGATCGCCCGGGCCCGCAGCTGGGCCGTCAGGCCGGGGTGCGCCTCCTCGGCGGCAGGGTCCGGCGGGCGGACCTCCTTGAGGGCGACGTCCCGGTCGAGGGCGATGTCGCGGGCCCGCCACACGGTGCCCATGCCGCCGCTGCCCAGCCGGGAGACCAGCCGGAACCGTCCGTCGACGAGAGGTCTGCCGCCGTCGTCACTCGTGTTCATGAGCGATCATCGTAGGCGGCCCGGGTGACAGCCGGGGTCCGGGCGGCGCACCGCCCGGACCGGCGGGGTCAGGGCTTCATCTCGTAGGCGCCGGAGAGGGCCTCGACGCGGGCCCAGACACGGGCGGTGCGGGCCTCGTCGACGGCGGGGCGGCGGACCGCGCCGAGCGCCCACCGCTGCTGCGCCTCGGTGGCGGAGTCCTTGCCGTGGAGTTCGACGGCGTGGGCGGAGAAGTCGCGGACGAGGACGGCGAACAGCTCGTCGAGGACGTCGTCGTCGAGGCCGGTGAGGGCGGCCTGCTCCAGGACGAGCTGGGCGTGGACGACGAGCGCGAAGAGCTGGCCGACGGCGAGGAGCAGGTCGAGGTCGCGGCTCTGGGCCTCGTCGGGGGCGGCGGTGCGGACGAAGTCGCACAGGGCGTCGGCCTGTTCGCGGAAGCGGGCGACGTTCGGGAGCCGGTCGTACGCGTCGAAGGCGGGCCGCCAGTCGTGGAAGCGGACGGAGCCGAGGCCGCGGGCGGGGCCCTGGCGGAAGAGGAAGGCGTCGTCGGCGGCGTCGACGCGGGTGGGGACGGCCGGCTGGTCGACCGGGTCCAGGAGGTGGTTGCGGAGGAACTTGAGGATCAGGGCGAGGTTGACGTGGACCGTGCCCTCCAGCTTGGGCAGTCCGCGGATCTCGACGGCGGCCTGGGCGAAGTAGTTGTCCTTCTCGAAGCCCTTGGCGGCGATGACGTCCCACATGAGGTCGATGACCTTCTCGCCCTCGGTGGTCACCTTCATCTTCGTCATGGGGTTGAAGAGGAGGTAGCGGCGGTCGTCGGGGCCGGCGGTGCGGAAGTAGTCGACGGCGCGGTCGCTGAAGAGCTTCATGCCGGCCAGCCGGACGTAGGCGTCGGTGAGTTCGCGCCGCACGTGCGGGAAGGCGGTGACGGGGCGGCCGTAGAGGACGCGGTTGTGGGCGTGGGTGACGGCCTCGTACATCGCGTGCTCGCAGATGCCGATGGAGGCGGTGCAGAGGTTGAACTTGCCGACGTTGACGGTGTTGAGGGCGGCGTCGAAGGCGGCGCGGCCGGTGTGCAGGACGTCCCCGGCGGCGACCGGGTACTCCTCCAGGCGGAACTCGCTGACGAACTTGGAGGAGTCGACGACGTTCTTGACCAGGTGGTAGGCCGGGTGGCGGCTGTCGGCGGCGAAGAAGACATAGCCGTCGGGGCCCTCGACGTCGGTGCGGCGGCCGAAGACGGAGACGAGCCCGGCCTTGTTGCCGTTGCCGATGTAGTACTTGGAGCCGGTGGCGCGGAAGCCGCCCTCGCCGTCGGGCGTGAGCAGCATGTCGGTGGAGTAGATGTCGGCGCCGTGCGTCTTCTCGGAGAGGCCGAAGGCGAACACCTCGCCCTGGTCGAGGAGTTCGGCGGCGCGGGCGCGGGCGGCGGCGTTGTCGCTCTGCCAGACCGGGCCGAGGCCGAGGATGGTGACCTGCCAGGCGTACCAGTAGTCGAGGCCGTAGAAGCCGAGGATCTCGTTGAGGGCGGCGATGCGGGCGGTGTCCCAGCGCTTGTCGCCCTGGCCCTCGCCGGCCTCGGCGGCGGGGGTCAGGAAGGTGGCGAAGAGCCCTTCCTTCGCGGCGAATTCGAGGAAGTCGCCGAGCCAGGCACGGGTGCGGTAGTCCTCGATGATCCGGCGCTTGCCGCGCTCCTCGAACCAGTCGACGGTGGCGCGCAGCAGCCGGCGGGTCTCGGGGTCGAAGTGCGCGGGGTCGTAGGTGCGCGGGTTGAACAGCAGCGCGTCGGCCATGGGGTACCGCCTTGGGTGCGAGGGGTGGATGAGGGTGGGCGCGGGGTCCGGGTGGGGGTGCCGCTCAGAACCTGCGCAGGGTGGCGAGGACGTCGTCGAGCCAGCCGATCATCATGCGCTCGTACGCGATGCCGCCGCGCAGCACGGCGTGCTGGAGCTCACGTTCGGCGTCGGGCGGGGTGGCGTCGTCCGGTCGCGGCGGGAAGTCCCGGGCCTCGCCCGCGAGGTAGTGGGCGAGGCGGTCGGTGTGGGCCTGCCGGTGCCGCTCGACCTCGCGGACCAGGCCGGCGGGGTCGTCGAAGGCGGCGCCGCGGATCTTGACGGCGAGGTCGTGCCGGACGCTCTCGGGCTCGATCGGCTCGCGCAGCCAGGAGCTGAGGGCCGCGTGCCCGAGATCGGCGACGGAGTACTCCTTCTTGTCCGGCCGCCCCTGCTGGGGGACGTCGCGGGCGGCGACCCAGCCGTCGTTCTCCATCCGCTTGAGGACGCGGTAGATCTGCTGGTGGGTGGCGGTCCAGAAGTAGCCGATGGACCGCTCGAACCGGCGGGCCAGTTCGTATCCGGACCCCGGCTTCTCCAGCAGGGACACGAGGATCGCGTGTTCGAGCGCCATGCCCCCGATCCTGCTATGCAACTGGTTGCATAGCAAGGCGGGCGCCCGCCGATGAGACGCGCCTCACGCCGTCTGGAAGACCGGTGCGAGCACCTCCGCCAGGCGCCGCTTCAGCGCTTCCGCGTGGTGGGGGCGGACGAGGACGGACGCGTCGCCCGGGGTCCGTACGCCGGTGTCGGCGAGCAGGTACAGCATGCGGAGGGTGCGCATGGCGTTGGAGGTGTGCGCGGCCGTGGTGGGGGCGCCGCGACGGCCGGCGGCGAAGTCCGTCTCGATCGCGTCCAGCCAGCGGACGGCGTCGGCCTCGGAGAGTTCCGGCCGGGTCAGGGTGCGGGCGATGCCCTGGGCGAGCCGGTCGTCCTCCTGCTGGGCGAAGAGCTGGTCGGTCGGGGCGACGAGCCGGTCCGCGGCGAGGTCGAGCATCGAGGTCGGGTCGACGTCCGGGTGGAGCCCGAAGGAGCCCAGCAGGTCGGCGCCGTGGGCGACGGCGTGCAGCCAGCCGAGCCGCGGGTCGTGTCCCCGCAGGTCCGTCTCGGCCGGGTACCAGCGCCGGAAGGCGTCGAGCCACGCCGGGTCGAGGTCGCCGCGTCCGACGATCATGTCGAGGACGAGCGGGGCGAAGGTGCGCGCCTGGACCTCGGGGTCGGCGAACCGTGCGGCCATCACCGAGCCGAGCCGGGCGCGCAGGGGGCGGTCGATGACGTCCCGACGGATCCAGGTGCGCAGGACGACGTAGGGGGCGCCGTCGCGGATGTCCGGGTCCGGGTGGCGGAGGGCCTCGGCCAGTTCGGCGGTGAGGGCGGGCAGTTCGGCGGCCGGCGGTGCGGGGCAGTCGTTCCCGTACAGGTGCAGCCAGCGGTCGGCGTCGACCGTCGGCCTGTCGTCGTTCGTGATCACGAGGCAACTGTCGGCGGGGTCCTCCGGCCGGGCAACCGGTTATCGGACGGGCGGGGCGCTGTCCGTGCCGCTGGCTACGCTCGGCGCCATGACTTCGCACCTGGTGGACGCCGCTTGGGACCGCATCGACCGCTGGCTCCTGACGCACGCGCCCCGCACCTTCGCCACGCTGGCGCCGCCGGCGCGGGACGAGGACATCCGCGCGACCGAGCGGGAGTTGGGCGTCACCTTCCCGCCGGAGCTGACGGCGTCGCTGCGCCGCCACGACGGCGCCCGCCCGGGACCGGAGGCGTTCCGCTTCGACAACCACGACCGGCCCCTCGGGCTCCGCGGGATCGTGGAGGCGACCGGCTTCCTGCGGGCGTGCGCGGCGGGCCTGGACGAGGAGGACGCGGACTACTGGCTGCCCTCGTACGTGCAGTTCGGCGCGTACGAGGTCACCGCCGACGGGGTCGTCGTCGACTGTGATCCGCGCGGGAGCGCGTACGGCAGGATCGGCCGTTTCTTCGACGAGACGGGCACCGACTTCAGGACCGCCGACTCCCTGGGCGCGTACCTGACGGAGCAGGCGGACCGGCTGGAGGATCCGGGGCACCCGGCCCCGGTCGTCTTCGCGGGCCGTCTGATCCGGGAGGGTCCGGTCAGGCACCTCCCCGAGTGGCACCCGGCGGACGCCCCGCCGCCCGGCCCCGGCACGGAACTCGCCGATCTCCCCCTCCCCGAGGACCCGGCGGAGCGGCTGAAGGTGGGCCACCTCTACGGCCTGGACGAGCTCGCCGCCCTGGTCGCCACGCTTCCCGCCGAGCGGGTCGCCGCGGCGGCCCGCCGGCAGGCCCGCCGCCTGGCAGCGGAGACCGGGTTCGTGGCGTACCCGGAGATCGCCGGGGCCCTGGACGCGCTGGACGCCGGCGCCCCCGACGCCTCTCCCGACGGCCCGGCGGTGCGGCGGCTGCGCGCCGCGAAGGCGGAGGCGGAGGCTCGCGGCGACACCGTCCGGGCCATGGCGGCGGGCGAACTGGCGCACGCGGTGCGGGGCTCCGTGTACCGGGCGGTCGCGGAGATACCGACGACCCGGGCCCTGTACGTGCCGCTCTGGCGTGACGACCTCCACGCCGACCTCGGCGGCCCGCCGCTCCCGCCGGTCCCCGACGACGCCTTCTGGACGCTGCTCCGCAACCCCGCCATCGACGCGGACGCGTACGCCGACGGGTCCGCCGGGGAGCCGGTCTAGGGCCTCTCCGACCGGTCCGCCCCGCCGCGCCGTGCGTCTCGGGGGGCGGCCGGAGGTTCACGCGGCGGCTTTTGCGGTTACTCGCCCGGCATGGCACCTATCTGGCAGCGCAAGCGCGAGGATCAGCAGCACGAGGGGCGACACCCGGAGGCCGACCGCGGGGGCGGCGCGGGGTCCGGTCCGCAGGAGGGCGGGGAGCACGGGACGCCGGACAAACCCACGGACATGGGACGGAAGTCCTGGGGGGCGGTGCTGAGGCGGACGCTGAAGGAGTTCAAGGACGACGAGCTGGTCGACCGGGCGGCGGCGCTGACGTACTACGGCGTCCTGGCGCTGTTCCCCGCCCTCCTGGTGCTGGTCTCGCTGCTCGGCATCGCGGGCGAGTCGGCGACGCGGGAGGTCCTGGACAACCTCACGAAGCTCACCCCCGGCACCGTGCGGGACATCATCACCGACGCGGTGACCCAACTGCGGTCCTCAGGCGGCACGAGCACCGTGACGGCCGTCCTCGGCCTGGTGGTGGCCCTGTGGTCGGCCTCGGGGTACGTGGCCGCGTTCATCCGCAGCTCCAACGCGGTCTACGACATCCCCGAGGGCCGCCCGGTCTGGAAGGTCACGCCGCTGCGGCTGGTCCTGACGCTGGCGCTCATGCTGCTGGCCTGCCTCAGCGCGCTGCTCGTGGTCCTCACCGGCCCGGTCGCCCAGCAGATCGGCACGGCCCTCGGCATCGGCGACACCGCCCTGACGGTGTGGTCGATCGCCAAATGGCCGGTCCTGGTCCTGCTGGTCACGATCATGATCGCGCTTCTGTACTGGGCCTCGCCCAACGCGCGCGGCCGCGGGTTCGCGTGGGTCACCCCGGGCAGTTTCCTGGCCCTGGTGATCTGGATGATCGCCTCCGCCGGCTTCGCGGTCTACGTGGCGAACTTCGGCTCGTACAACAAAACCTACGGCACCCTCGCCGGAATCGTCATCTTCCTGGTCTGGCTCTGGATCACGAACCTGGCCATCCTGCTCGGCCTGGAGTTCGATGCCGAGCTGACCCGCGAACGTGCCGTCATCGGCGGCCACCCCCCGGACGAGGAGCCCTACGTCGAGCCCCGCGACACCCGCGCGTGGAGCGACGAGCAGCGCGAGGAGCTGGGCGCGCACCGGCCTCGCGGCAGCGGGGGCGAGGACGGGCGCCCGTGATCACGCGGCTCCCGGACGCCCGGACGCCGCACGCGCGTCACGGAACCCGCGCGCTCTCGGATGCGCCGACAGGACGGGGGTAGACGCCCGGCGTGAAGCCGCCGGGACAACGGAGGCGCTCGCCCCCGAGCGCCGTTCCACCGACTCGTAGGAGGCTCCCCATGGCCGTCCGTCATCAGCTCATCCGGCACGCGCCCGCCACGGTCTGGTCCGTACTCGCGGATCCGTCGCTGTACGGCGAGTGGGTGGTGGGAACGTCGCGTTCCGAGCCCCTGGACGGGCCCTGGCCCGAGGTCGGCTCCCGCCTCCGGTACACCGTGCGGCTGGGCCCGTCGTCCGCCGAGGGGACGACGACCGTGCGCCACCAGGAGCTCGGCCGGGAACTGGAGCTGGAGGCCGCGTTCGGGAAGATCGGCACCGCACGGATCTTCCTCCAGCTCCGGCCGTGGGGCGAGGAGACGCTCGTCATCTGTGACGAGCACCCGCTGCGCGGCCCCGCGCGGCACCTGCACACCGCCCTGAGCGAAGCCGCGCTGCAGCTCCGGCACCGGAGCATGCTGGCCCGCCTGGCCGAGGTCGTCGACCACCGGCGGGAGCGGGAACGCGGGACGGCCGGCCGTGCCTGACGCGGTGGTGGTCGGCGCGGGCCCCAACGGTCTCGTGGCCGCGAACCTGCTCGCCGACGCGGGCTGGAGCGTGGAGGTCCTGGAGGCGCAGGACGACCCCGGGGGCGCGGTCCGCAGCGACCGCGGAGTCCATCCGGACCACGTCTCGGACCTCTTCAGCGCCTTCTACCCCCTGGCGGCCGCCTCCCCCGTCCTCGCCCGCCTCGGCCTCGGCTCGGAGGGCCTGCGCTGGAGCCACGCCCCACGGGTCCTCGCCCACCCCCTGCCGGACGGCCGCTGCGCCGTGCTCGAACGCGAGGCCGCCGACACCTGCGCGGGGCTCGCCCGGTTCGCGCCCGCCGACGCGGATGCCTGGCAGCGCATGCACGAGACCTGGCGCCGCCTGGAGCCCGCGGTGCTCTCGGCCCTCTTCACCCCCTTCCCGCCCGTCCGGGCCGGGCTGCGCCTGGCGGCCGGGCTCCGGGCCTCCGGTGGGCTGCGGCTGGCCCGGAACCTGGCGTTGCCGGTACGGCGCCTGGGCGAGGAGGAGTTCCGGGGCGAAGGCGGCCGGCTGCTGCTGGCGGGCAACGCCCTGCACGCCGACCTGGCTCCGGAGGCGGCGGGCAGCGGCGGCTTCGGCTGGCTGATGTCGATGCTCGGCCAGAGTCACGGCTTCCCGGTCCCCGTGGGCGGCGCCGGGGCCCTCACGGCGGCGCTGGTGAACCGCCTGCGGCGCCGGGGCGGCGTCCTGCGGTGCGGGGAGCCCGTCACCTCCGTCGTCGTGCGCGGGGGCACGGCCGTCGGGGTCGTCACCGCGGGCGGGGAGTCCGTCCGGGCCCGGCGGGCGGTGCTGGCCGACACGTCGGCCCCGGCCCTGTACCGGGACCTCGTCGGCGAGGAGCACCTGCCTTCCCGGCTGCTCCGGGATCTGGAGCGCTTCCAGTGGGACTTCGCCACCTTCAAGGTCGACTGGGCGCTGACGGGCCCGGTCCCGTGGACCGCGCAGGGGGCCGTCGGGGCGGGCACCGTCCACCTGGCCGACGGCGTCGACGGCCTGACCCGGTTCGCCGCGCAGATCGCCGCCGGGCACGTGCCCGACGAACCCTTCGTCCTCTTCGGCCAGATGACCACGGCCGACCCGAGCCGCTCCCCCGCCGGCACGGAGTCCGCGTGGGCCTACACCCACCTCCCGCAGCGCATCGCCTCCGACGCCGGCCCCGACGGCATCACCGGCCGCTGGGACGCCCGTGAGGAGCAGGCCATGGCCGCGCGCGTCGAAGCCCAGGTGGAACGCTTCGCACCGGGCTTCCGCGACCTGATCGGGGCCCGCCGGATCCTGGCCCCCACCACCCTCCAGAGCATGGACCGGAACCTGCACAACGGAGCCATCAACAGCGGCACCACGGCCCTGCACCAGCAGCTGTTCTTCCGGCCCACCCCGGGCACGGGCCGACCCGAGACCCCCGTCAGGAACCTGTACCTCGCCTCCGCCGCCGCCCACCCCGGCGGAGGCGTCCACGGCGCCCCCGGCGCGAACGCCGCCCGCGCCGCCCTGCGGGCGTCCGGCCTGCGCACCCTGCTCCACCGCGCCCAGCGCGTCTGACGCCCCCGGCCGACCCGTACGGGTGGCACCGGTCATCGGGAGCGTGTCCGCGGTCCTTCACCGGGTACGCGCCTCCCATGACACCCTCCAGGAACCCCGCGCCGTGGAAGGACAGCACACTCGGGCTCCTCGCCCAGGGCTACGCGTGGCTGCCCGACCGGATGCGCCACAGCCCCGACGGCACCGTCCGGTGCCGCCTGCTCGGCCGGCCCGCCGTCGCCCTGCGCGGCCCCGAGGCCGTCGCCTTCTTCTACGACGAAGCACACGTCGTCCGGACCGCGGCCCTCCCGGGCCCCGTCCTCGACACGCTCTTCGGCCGAGGCGCCGTCCACACGCTCGACGGCGAGGCACACCGGGTGCGCAAGGCGATGTTCGTGGCCCTCCTCAAGGAGGACGCCGGCGTCGCCGAGCTCGGCAGGATCGTCGGCCGGCGCTGGCGGGAGGCGCTGGCCGGTCCGCCGGGCCGACCCCTCGTGGTCTTCGAGGAGGCCGCCCGTGTCCTCGCCCTCTCCGTCCGGGACTGGGCGGGTCTGCCGCTCTCCGACCCCACGACCCTCGAGCTGGCCCGCGACTGCATCGCCATGGTCGACGGCTTCGCCACCGCCGGCCCCCGCCACCTGCGCGCCCGCTGGGCTCGCCGCCGCCAGGAGCGAGCCCTCGCCGACCTGGTCACGCAGGTGCGCCGGAGCCCGGAAGCGGCGACCGGGGGCTCGGTGGTGGAGACGGTGGCCCGGCACCGGGACGCGGGCGGGGACCTCCTCGACCCCCGCACCGCCGCGGTCGAGCTCCTGAACGTCATCCGGCCCACCGTCGCCATCGCCTGGTTCGCCGCCTTCGCCGCCCATGCCCTGCACCGGTGGCCCGACCGGCGCGAGCCGCTGCGGGCCGACACCTCGGGCGTCCACGCCGAGGCGTTCGCGCACGAGGTACGCCGCTTCTACCCGTTCGCGCCCTTCGTGGCGGGGCTCGCGGCACAGGACCTGACGTGGCGCGGTGGGGACATCCCCGAGGGCACCCTGGTCCTGCTCGACCTGTACGGCCAGAACCACGATCCCGCCCTGTGGGAGGACCCGTACCGGTTCGACCCGCACCGGTTCACCCGACCCGGCCGGCCGCCGAACCCGCTGGACGTCCTCGTCCCCCAGGGAGGCGGCGACGTGTCCCGGGGCCATCGGTGCCCGGGCGAGGACATCACCGTCACGGTGCTCGCGGCCCTCGCGACGGAACTGGCGCGGCTCGACCACGACGTTCCCGAGCAGGACCTCACCATCCCCCTGCACCGCGTCCCCACCCTCCCCGGCGGGGGCTTCGAGCTGCGCACGCGGTGAGAACCGATCCCGGAGCGTGCTGTCATGACCCAGAACCGAGAGCTCGCGATCGTGACGGGCGCGTCCAGCGGCATCGGCTTCGAGCTGGCCCGGCAGCTCGCCGAGCGCGGCTTCGACCTGATCGTGAACTCGGCCGACGGGGACCGGCTGCGGTCCGCGGCGGACGAGATCAGGCGACGGACCGGGGCGGACGTGCGGCCGGTGCGGGCCGATCTGCGCAGCTACGCGGAGGCGGAGCGGCTCGTGGCGGCGGTGGCCGCCACCGGACGTCCGGTGGCGGTCGCGGTGTTCAACGCCGGTGTCGGGGAGGGCGGAGCCTTCCTCGACACCGATCTGGAGGACGAGTTCGAGATCATCGATCTGAACGTGCGCTCCACGGTGCACTTGGCCAAGCGGCTGCTGCGGTCGATGGCCACGGCGGGCGCCGGGCGCGTGCTGATCACCTCCTCCATCGCCGCCACCATGCCGGGTGCGTTCCAGGCCGTCTACAACGCCTCGAAGTCGTTCCTGCAGTCGTTCTCCCAGGCGTTGCAGAAGGAGCTCCGGGACACGCCCCTGACGGTGACCGCCCTGATGCCCGGCCCCACCGCCACCGACTGCTTCCGCCGCGCCCACATGGAGGACACCAGGGTCGGCCGGGGCAGGAAGGCCGATCCCGCCCTGGTGGCCGCGCAGGGCCTCGACGCCCTCTTCGCCGGCAAGGACAAGGTCGTCGCCGGCACGCTGAGGACCAGGGCGCAGGCGGTGGCCGCCGCGTTCCTGCCCGACCGCCTCAAGGCGGAACTCCACCGCCGGGTGGCCGAACCCGGATCCGCGGACCGCTCCCCCGCCCGGCGGGTCACGTCCGTCATCCCCGGGCGGACGGCTCGTCCGCCGCGCGGTCGCCGCTCTCGCCGACGCTGACCAGACCGGTCTCGTAGGCGACGATGACGGCCTGCGCGCGGTCGCGCAGCCGGAGCTTGGCGAGGATGCGGCGGCTGCCCGCCTCCGTCATCGACGTGTACGGCGCGGGCACGCTCGTCGCGCTCGCCCTGGGCGGCCTGCTCATCGCCCTCCTCGGCGCCCTCCTCCCGGCCGGCTGGGCGGCCAGGACGCGCACGGCGACCGCCCTGCGCACCGAGTAGGCCGCGGACGCGCGCGGGAGGCCGACGGCGGGCGGACCGCCGCCGGCCTCGCCGCCGCGGGGGCGGGACCACCGTCAGGCCCCGCCGTGCG
Organism: Streptomyces roseofulvus; assembly: GCF_039534915.1. Taxonomy (NCBI): domain Bacteria; kingdom Bacillati; phylum Actinomycetota; class Actinomycetes; order Kitasatosporales; family Streptomycetaceae; genus Streptomyces; species Streptomyces roseofulvus. The sequence goes on from NZ_BAAAWE010000001.1 coordinate 1,302,863, forward strand.
CCGTCGTCCCGAGGGCCTCGAAGCGGGTGGAGGCGCTCCGCCGCGGCAGGCGGTAGACCTCGCGCCCGGTGACGGCGTACAGGATGGTGGCGTCGCGGACGGCCCCGGTGTCGAGGTTCGGGGCGGAGACGCCGTGGTCGGTGGCGGGTCCGCTCATCGGGGCATGTCCTGCGGCGTGCGCGGGCGGATCATCAGGGCGGCGGTCTTGTCGGGGAACGCGACCTCGCCGGCGGGCCGGAAGCCGGCGGCCTCGAAGGCCCTGAGCGAGGGGCCGTTGTGCACGTCGGGCTCGGCGACCACGCGGGTGCAGGCGGCGTCCGCGGCGAGCAGGCCGTCGGCGAGGGCCCGCAGCAGCGTCCGGCCGAGGCCCCGCCCGGTGCGCCCGGCCTCGCCGATGGCGATGTGGACGCCGAGGTCGTGGGGCAGCTCGGGGTAGTGGCCGGCGAGCCGGTCCCGTAAGACCCGGTACACCTCGATGTACGCGAGCGGTTCGCCGTCCAGGTCGACGAGGACGGGCAGGATCGCGTCGCCGGCCAGATGGCCGGCGATCTCCTCGTGCCAGCGCTCGCGGGGCCACGCCTGGTGCCAGTACGCGTCGATGTGCGGGGCCTGCATCCAGCCGTGCACGAGGTCCAGGTCGGCGCCCTCGGCGCGGGCGACGCGGGCCGTCCAGCGGCCGGGCAGCACGGGCAGCGGCGGTCCGGGGACGGTGGCGCCGCCCTGCTCGACGGTGCTCATCGGGCGGCCTCCCGCAGGGGGTTGGGGGCGTCGAGGTAGACGGACTGGGCATCGAGCGGGGCGAGGACCTCGTCGATGCCGTGCAGCCGGGTGAGCAGGTTGCCCTTGCACGGCAGGGTGTCCGCGGTGAGCCAGCGGCGGGCGAGCCGGTCGCCGTCGGGGCCGGCCGCGGCGAGGGCGGGGAGCGCGGCGCGGAGCCGTTCGGCGAGGACGGCGAGCAGTCTCCGCTCGTCGGCGAGGCCGTCGACGGCGAGGCAGCCGACGACCGACAGGGCCTGGTTGCGCAGCAGGTAGTACGAGAGCCGGTCGTCGACCAGGGCGTCGTCGACGACGGCGAGGGTGGAGGTGTCGGCGCCGAGCCGCTTCAGGAGCGCGGGCAGGTGCGAACCGGCCAGGTAGTAGCCCTGGTTGTCGCGGAAGGCTGCGCCGGTGACCCGGCCGCGTTCGTCCAGGCGGACGAGGGTGTTCTGCTGGTGGGCCTCCAGGCCGATGCCGGTGGCGGCGTACAGGTGGAGCATGGGGACGAGGACGTGGTCGGTGTAGTCGGCCGTCCACCGCTCGGCCGCGCCGGGGCCGAGGGTGGCGACGAGCTCGCCGAGGGCGCTGCGGCCGAGGCCGGGGCGGGGCGCCACGAGGCCCACCAGGCAGCGCAACCGGTCGATGTCCCGGGGGACTTCGCGGACGGCGACGTCGAGGCCGGTGACCTCGGGGCCCTCGGGGCGGCCCGGTTCGTCGACGGCGATCCAGGCGGGGTCGCGGGTGATGGCGAAGCCCGGGTGGGCGGCGAAAGTGTCGTCCGCGTGTCCGGCGTCGAGGAGGCGGTTGATCTCCAGTCCGCGGCGGAGTTCGGTACGGGTGGACTCGCGGCGCGAGTTGGTGAGCCGCAGTCCGAGGGAGAGCTTCAGCATCACGTCGGCGTCCGGCCGGTAGACGGTCCGCACGCTGGACGTCGGCCACCAGGCGGGGCCGAGCTCGCCGAGCGGTTCCAGGGCGCCGGAGGCGAGGAGCGCCCGGACGCGGGGCCGGTGGGCCAGGTCGCGGGCCTGCCAGGGGTGGGCGGGGATGAGCACCCGGCCGTCGTCGGGGCGGTGTCCGGCGAGGTCGGCGAGGAGGGCGACGGCGTCGCGGCCGGCCAGCGAGGGCGCGCCGTCGACGGCGTCGTGGGAGACCACGGAGGGGTCGGCGGCGAACCAGTGCAGCCGGAAGGAGCCGCGCAGTTCGGGCGAGAAGGCGCGGGCGTCGTGGTCGGAGACGCCGTCCCGGCTCTTGGGCGCGGGGTGGTTCAGGTGGCCGAGGAGGAGGGACTGTTCGGCGTCGAGGAAGCCGTCCACGCCGGGCGGCGGCGCGGGGTGGGCGCGGCGGTCGTCGATGAACGCGGCGACCCTGCGGACGGATTCGGCGGTGCGCTCGACGAGGTCGGCGACCTCTCCGGCGGGGACTCCCCCGGGCCGGCCGCCGCCGCGCACGGCGGCCTCGGTGGAGAGCAGGGCGACGGCGGTCACCGGGTCGGCGGTGTCGCCGAGCGGGCCGCCGGGGCCCTCGAGACGGGTGGGGCCGAAGCGGTGCCAGCCGGTGGGCGAGCGGTGGGTGACCTCGGTGACGAGGGCCAGTCCCGCGGTGGGCAGCTCGACCCGGAGGGGGCCGGCGGCGACGGGGGTGTGGGTCTCGCGCAGCCAGCAGCGCAACAGCGCCTCGATGTGGGCGTGTTCGGAGGCGCCGCGGGCGTCTCGGGCGTGCAGGGGGTCGGCCTGGGTGGGGGGCGCCGTGGTGGTGGTGCTCATGCGGCGTCGTCCTCCTTGATGAGTCGTGCGCAGGTGCGGCCGGCGTCGAGGACGGCGTCCACGAGGGCGTCGATGTCGTCGGTGGTGGCGGTGGGGTTGAGCAGGGTGAACTTCAGGCAGACCCGCTTGGGCGTGCCGGGGCCGTCGGTGGCGGCCTCGGTGCGTCCGATGAGCGCGGTGCCGGTCTCCAGGAGGTGGCGGCGGAGGGCGGCGTTGAAGGCGTCGGCGGCGGCCGGGTCGGCGGTGCGGTGGCGGAAGAGGACGGTGGTGAGTTCGGCGGGGGCGACCAGTTCGAGCTCGGGCTCGGCCTGGATGCGGCGTTCGGCGTGCCGGGCGAGGTCGTGGCAGGTGTCGACCATCCGGCCCAGGCCGGCGCGGCCGTAGGTGAGGAGGGTGGCGGCGGCCTTCACGGCGTCGGGGCGCCGGGTGGTCTGGAGGCTGCGGCCGAGCAGTCCGTCGTAGCCGGCCTCGGAGTCGTCGACGGGGTTGAGGTAGGCGACCTGGCGGTCGAGGGCGGTGAAGGCGGTGGTGTCGGAGACGAGGAGCACGCCGGCGGCGGCCGGCTGCCAGCCGATCTTGTGCAGGTCGAGGGTGATCGAGTCGGCCAGTTCCAGGCCGGCGAGGCGGTCGGCGAGCCGGTCGGAGAAGAGGGCACCGAAGCCGTAGGCGGCGTCGACGTGCGTCCACATGCCGTGTCCGGCGGCGATCTCGGCGATCTGCGGGAGGGGGTCGACGGAGCCGAAGTCGGTGGTGCCGGCGGTGGCGACGACGGCGACGGGGGTGCGGTCGGGGCCGAGTGCGCCGAGGGCGGCGCGCAGGGCGTCGGGGCGCATGCGGCGCCGGTCGTCGACGGGGACGGGGTGGACGGCGGCCTCGCCGAGTCCGAGGGCGGCGCAGGCCCGGTGGGTGGAGAAGTGGGCGAGTTCGGAGCAGAAGACGACCGGTCCGGGCAGGGCGGCGACGCCCTGGTCGCGGGCGTCGATGCCGCGCCGGTGGGCGGCGGCGTCACGGGCGAGGAGCAGCCCCATCAGGTTGGAGAGGGAGCCGCCCGGGGTGAGGACGCCGTCGGCGCGCTCGCCGAGTCCGGCGAGGCCGGTCAGGGCGCCGATGAGCCAGCGTTCGACGGCGAGGGCGGAGGGGCCGGAGTCGTAGGTGTCGAGGGAGGCGTTGCCGGCGCTCGCGAGGACGTCGGCGGCGACCGCGACCGACAGCGCGGGCGGCTGGAGGTGGGCGGCGGCGCGGGGGTGGGACAGGTCGATGCCGTGCTCGACGAGGACGGTGGCGAGCAGGCCGAGGGCGGCGTCGGCGCCGAGTCCTTCGGCGGGGAGTTCGGCCGGGCCGAGCGCGTGCGCGGCGGCGGCGAGCACCTCGGTGGGTGTGCCGGCGGGGAGCGGGCCGAGGGGGCGGCGGGCCTTGGCGGCGGCGTCGACGGCACCGTCCAGGCGGGCGAGGACGTCGGCGAGGCCGGCGCGGGAGCCGGCGAGGAGCGGCGGCTGCGGGTCGGTCCGTGCGGGCAGGGTGCGGGTCGGGGGTGTCACGGCCGGTGCTCCTCAGCCTTCTGCGAGCGGGTTGGGGTGGGTGCCGTTCGGGAACAGCGCGTGGCGCAGGGCGCGGTCGCCGTAGCGGGTGACGACGACGCGGTCGCGGTTGAGCCCGTAGCGGGGGATCTCGGGGGTGAGCAGGTCGTATTCGGCGAATCGTTCCGCCAGCTCGGGGAAGCGCTTCTGGAAGTCGAGGATCGTCTGCCGGACCAGTCGCCAGAAGGTCTTCTCGGGGACGCCGAGCTGGTCGGCGCAGAGGGGCGCCAGATAGCGGAAGTGGCCGACGAAGACCTGGTCGACCACGTGCTGCTTGATGACGGAGGGGTGTTTGCGGGGCAGCACGTGGTCGTGGCCGTCGGGCTCGGGGCCGCGTTCGGGGACGTCGGTGAAGGAGACGCAGACGTCGTCGACGAAGTCCTTGAGGTAGAGCCGGGCCGGGACGTCGTGGTCGTCGTAGCCGATGAGGGTGTTCTGGCCGTGCGGGTTGAAGGTGACGCCGTACCGGTAGAGCACGTGCATGACCGGCACGAGGAGGGTGTCGAAGAGGCGCCGCAGCCACTCCTCCGGGTCGAGGCCGGAGGTGCGGACGAGTTCGGCGACGAAGGCGGTGCCGGCGCTGTCGACGTGCAGGAGCGAGGCGAAGGTGCGGACCCGTTCGCCGGGGTCCCGGCGGGCCGAGACGGAGTCGCGCCAGATGCAGCCCAGGGTCTCCAGGTGCTGGTACGGCGCCTGCTCGAGGGTGGAGAGGTAGGGGTGGCGGACCGTCACGGAGGCGACCTCGCCGAGGAAGGCGGTCCGGCACTCGTCGGTGAGGAACGGGTCGCGCTCGACGAGTCCGCGCAGCCACTGGGTGACGACGGGGGCGCCCATGGTGCAGTGCGGCGGGATGCCGCGCCAGACCAGGGTGTTGAGGATCTTCAGCGGGAGTTTGACGTCGTACCGGTCGGGCGTGGTGACGTTGGCCATCGTCCGGATGGACTGGCCGGGCAGGTACGCGTCGGGGCTCTCGCCGAGCGGGATGATCCGGCGCTGGGCCACGTCGGCGGCGTGCAGGGTCTGCACGGCGTGGTCCCACTGCCAGGGGTGCACGGGCATCCAGACGTAGCCCTGCGGGTCGACGCCCGCCGCGGTCAGGACCGCCGTGAAGCGGGTCCGGGTCTCCTCGTCCAACTCCCTTTCCAGGACGCTTTTTTCGGACAGTTCCGAGGTGCCACGGAACTCGGCGAGGCCGCGGTGGACGGCGACCCACAGGAGGTGCAGGGTCCGGGCGGACTCGGGGGCGTAGGCGCGGACGTCGGTGGCCGAGAAGCCGATGCGCCCCTTGTTGGCGACGAGGAGGTTGTGCCCGGTCATGCGGCACTCCAGCTCGGCGTGGTCGAGGGCCCGCAGTTCGGCGGCGGTCTCGCCGCCGTGGGTGAGGCGGGCGGCGTCGACGGCGAGGGTGGCGGAGAGCTCGGTGAAGTAGGTGGCGAGGGTGGAGGGGTCGCTGTCGAGGGTGGTGGCGGCCTCCATGAGGAACTGCAGGGCGTCCCAGGCGGGTTGGGCGATGGAGTTGCCGAGCATGCTGGTGGCGGTGCGGGTGATCGAGTCGGGGTCGACCCGGAGCCAGCCGAAGGCGCCGGGGCGGGCGCGGAAGGCGTAGGTGGTCCCGCTGGCGAGGCCGACGCGGTACTCCCCGTCGCCGGCGTCCTCCGCCTTCAGCATGTCCTCGAAACACCATTCGCCGATCGCCTTGGCGAGCAGGCGCCTGTTGGCCTCGCGCCAGGCGGCCGGGGCCACGTCGGGCAGCGCGGGCACGGGGTGGTCGGCGGGGTGGGTCATCGGGCGGCTCCGGTGTCTGTCTGGATTCGGTCCGTTCGGGCGACGGGACGCCCAAACGGCCGCTACATTAGGTAAGCCTTACCTAATGAGCAAGCTCAACTTTCGGCCACAGAAGGCGAGTTGACGCCCGAGGCGACGAGCCCCGCCGCCCGGAGCGGCTCGACCCGACCGCTCCCGGAGGTGTTCTCACCGGTGTCCTCCCGACGGCACGACCCCCGATGGACCTTCGCGCTCGTCAGCGCCGGCGGCGTCATGATGACCCTGGACGTGACCGTCGTGAACGTCGCGCTCTCCGACGTCGCACGCGACCTGGAGACCGGCCTGGACCGGGTGCAGTGGACGGTGTCCGCGTACTCGCTGGCCTTCGGCGCGCTGCTGCTCACCGCCGGCGCCCTGTCCGACCGGCTCGGCCGCCGCGCCGTCTTCACGGCCGGAATGGTCCTCTTCACGCTCGCCTCCGCCGCCTGCGGCCTCGCCCCGGACGCCGGCGCCCTCATCGCCGCCCGGACCGCCCAGGGCCTCGGCGGGGCCATGGTGTTCGCGCCGACCCTCGCCCTGATCGCCGCCGCCTACGACGGTGCCCGGCGCCGGGCGGCGATCGCCGCGTACGCCCTCGTCGCCTCGGCCGCCGGCGCGCTCGGACCGATCGTCGGCGGCCTCCTCGTCACCGGTTTCGGCTGGCGGTGGATCTTCCTGGTCAACGTCCCCATCGGCCTGCTGGTGGTGGCCGGGGCGCTGCGCCGGATGCCCGGGGCCGCCGCGCCCGACGACGGCCGCCCGCGCGTCGACGTCCCGGGCGCGCTGCTCGCCGTCGGCACCCTCCTCGCCCTGCACTATCCGCTGGTCACCGGCCCCGAGGCCGGCTGGACGGCGCCGGAGGTGCTCGGCTCCGCCGGGGCGGGCGTGCTGCTCGCCGCGGCCCTGGTGGCCGTACAGCGGCGCGGCGGCGGGCTGGTCGACATGACGCTGCTGCGGATCCGGGCCTTCTCGGGCGCCGCCGTCCTCGGCTTCCTCGCCCGGCTGTCCAGCCTGGGCATGCTGGCCTTCCTCACCCTGTGGCTGCAGAGCACGTACGGGTACTCCCCGCTCCGCACCGGCCTGCTCCTGCTGCCCCTGACGGGCGGGCTGCTGATCACCGGCCTGTTCGTGAACGGACTCCAGAAGCGCTTCCCCGCGCACGTGCTGGTGGCCGCGGGCTTCGCCGCACAGGGCCTCGGGCTGCTCCTCCTCGCCCTGGCGGGGGCCGGCACCGGCCAGGCGGTCCTGGTCACCGGGCTCGCGCTGCTGGGCGCGGGCGGGGCCGTGATCTTCCCGCCCCTTATGGGCGTGGCGGTGGGGACCGTGCCCGAGGAGCGGGCCGGGATGGCCTCCGGGCTGACGAACGCCTGCTATCCGCTCGGCACCGCCACCGGCGTGGCCGTCTTCGGCGCGGTGTTCGCCGCCCGGCTGGACAGCGGCCTCGGGGCCGGTCCCACGGCCGCCGCGCCGGTGCGTGAGGCCGTCGAGACCGGCCGGTTCGACCTCCTCGCGCCGGCCCTGCGGGCTCCGGCGACGACGGCCTTCTCCGGTGCCTTCACCGCCGTCTGCCTGGCCGCCGCGCTGGTCTGCCTGCTCGGCGTGGCCGCCTCCCGCGCCCTCAGGCCCGACCCCGGTCCGTCCGGCGCCGTCCGGGAGCCGCGCCCCCGCGCCCGGGCCGCCCGCGCCTCCTGAGGCACCGGCGGCCCGGACGGGGGGCGGGTCAGACCTCCCGGGTCCGGCGGAGCAGCCAGACCAGGTAGGGGGCGCCGAGGAGGGCGGTGACGATGCCGACCGGGATCTCCGTCGGGGCCAGCAGCCGGCGGCCCAGGGCGTCGGCCGAGACGACCAGGACCGCGCCGAGGACGGCCGCCATCGGCACCATGCGGGCGACGCTGTTGCCCACCACCCGGCGGGCCAGGTGCGGGGCGACGAGCCCGACGAAGCCGACCGCTCCGACGGCCGCCGCGGTACCGGCGGCCAGCACCGCGCCCGCGCCGAGGACGAGGAGCCGGGCGCGCCCGAGGTCGAGCCCGAGGGCGCGCGGCAGCTCCTCCCCGAGCGCGAGCAGGTCGACCGGCCGGGCGGCGATCACCAGGAGCAGCGCGGCGAGGGCGGGCAGGGCGAGCCAGCCGAGGGCGTCGAAACCGCGGCCGTACGTGCTGCCGGCGAGCCAGCCGAGCGCGGCCCCGATGTTCATCTGGGCGCCCACCACCATGATGTTGACCAGCGCCATCGAGGTGGCGGCCGCGCCGATGCCGACGAGCACGACCCGGGTGGGGTCGATGCCGCCGCGGCCGCCGCCGCGGGTGCCCCGGGCGACCAGCACCACGAGCACCAGCATCAGCACGCCGCCGAGGCCGGCCGCCGCGGGAAGGGCGGCGAGCGGCGCCGACGGGACGAGCAGGATGACGGTGACGGCTCCCAGCGAGGCCCCGCCGGTGACCCCGACGAGTCCGGGTTCGGCGAGCGGATTGCGGACGACGGACTGGACGGCCGCCCCCGCGACGGCGAGGCAGGCCCCGGCCGTGGCGGCCACCAGGACGCGCGGCAGCCGGAAGGAGACCACGGCCTCGGTGAGCTGATCGGCGGAGCCGGTCAGCCAGGCGCCGAGCCGGCCCCAGCCGACGGGGACGTCGCCGACCCGCAGCGACACCGCCATCGCGAGGGCCAGGGCGAGCAGCCCGCCGCCCAGCGCGACGGCGTAGCCGGGCGCCCGGCGCCGGTCGGAGACCGCCACGGCCGCGCCGGTGTCGGCGTCGCCGGTGCTCACCCGGCGGGCGAGCAGCATGAAGACCGGCCCGCCGATGAGGGCGGTGACGACGCCGACCGGGATCTCGGCGGGCTGGGTGGCGGACGGGGTGACGACGACCTGGGCGGCCGCGTCGGCGCCGAGCACCAGCGCGGCGGAGAGCAGCGCCGCCGTCGGGATGAGCAGGGCGTGGGCGCGCATGCCGAGCTGGCGGGCGACGACCGGGCCGATGAGGCCGACGAAGCCGATCGGTCCGGCGAGGGAGACGGCGGCGGCGGAGAGCAGCACCGCGAGCAGGAAGGCGGCGGGCCGGATCCGTTCGACGCGGACGCCCATCGCCTGGGCGGTCTCGTCGCCGAGCGCCAGCAGGTCCAGCGGCCGGGCCAGGAACGGTGCGGCCAGGACGCCGACGGCGACGACGGCGCCGAGGGTGAGCGGCCGTTCCAGACCGGACTGGAGCAGCGTGCCGTTGCCCCAGAAGAACAGCCCGCGGGTGGCCTGCACGTCGAGCATCTGGAGGAACTCGGCGGCGGAGGTGGCGGCCAGGGCGACGGTCGCGCCGGCGAGCAGCACCCGGCCCGGGGTCAGGAGGCCGCCGCTGGTCAGCAGGTAGACCAGGCCGACCGCGAGGAGCCCGCCCAGGAAGGCCGCGCCGCCGGCGGGGACCGGACCGAGGCCGATGCCGGTGTACGCCACGAGGACCACGGCGAAGTACGCGCCGGCGTTGACGCCGAGCGTGTCGGGGGCGGCCAGCGGGTTCCGGGTCGCGCCCTGGACGAGCGCGCCGGACACGCCGAGGGCGACGCCGACGACGAGGCCGGTCAGGGTGCGCGGCAGGCGGCTGCCGAGGAGGACGTCCTCGGTGCGGGCCTCGCCGTGGCCGAGGAGCAGGTCCAGGATGTCGCCGAGGCCGACCCCGGAGGCCCCGAGGCCGAGGTGGACGACCGCGACCGCGGCCAGGGCGAGGGACAGGCCGCCGCCCACGAGCAGGGCCCGTGGGCGGCGGCCGAGCGGACCGGCCGGAGCGGCGGCCTTCAGTCCTTCCGCGACCATCAGACCTTCAGGGCCTTGCCGGTCTCGTCGAGCACGTGCTGCGCGGAGAGCGGTCCGCCGAAGAGCCAGGTGCCGGGGTCCAGCGGCAGCGCCTTGTCGTTCTTGACGAAGTCCAGGCCCTTCCAGACCGCGTTGCCGGCGAGGTCGCCGGTGAACGGGTTGTCGTTGACCGCGGCGACGTACAGGAAGGTGGCGTCCTTCTCGACCTGTGTGAGGCCCTCGACGCCGACGGTGGTGAGGCCCCAGGCGTCGGCCTGGCCCTTCCAGCCGTTCTTGAGGCCGGCCAGGTTCAGCACCTGCGCGGAGATGGCGTCGTCGCCGAGCATCCGGACGGAGGCGGCGCCGTTGGCGGTGAAGCCCTGCGCGAGGGCGTACGTGAGGCCGCTCTTGCCGGCCTTGTCGAGCCGGCCCTTGAGCTCTGCGGCCTTGGTGTCGATCCCGGCGCTCACCTCGGCGGCCTTGGACTCCCTGCCGACGGCCTTGGCCAGCTCGGTGAAGTTCTTCTTCATCGTGGCCAGTTGGGGCTTGGTGGTGTACGTGAACGACAGGACGGGCGCGATGGCCCGGAGCTGCTTCAGATGGGCCTTGGAGCGGTCGTCGTCGACGACGATCAGATCGGGCTGGAGCGCCTTGATCTTCTCCAGGCTGGGCTCGTTGCGGTTGCCGACGTCGGTGACCTGGGCCGGCAGGTCGGCGCCCTCGGCGGTGATCCAGGTGGCGTAGCCCTTGTTGTCCGCGTTGCCGACCGGGGCGACGCCGAGGGCGACGAGCTCCTCCGCGTACGTCCACTCCAGAGTGACGACCTTCGTCGCGGGCTTGTCCAGCGAGACCTCGCCCTGGGCGGTGTCGACGGTGATCGCGCCGGTGGCGGTGGTGTCCCCGGTCGCCTTCCCGCCCGGGGAGCCGTCGTTCGACTCGCCGACCGTGCCGGATCCGCAGCCGGCGGCGGTGAGCGCGAGGGCGAGGGCGGCGCCGCCCGTGACGAGGGCGCGCAGCATTCTCTGCATGGTGTCTCTCTTCCGTGTGTACGGCACGTGCCGGTGTGTCGTGGCCGTGCGGAAAGCCGCGGTCGGCGGAACAGCCGCCGCGTGGGGCGTACGCCGTGGAGTCAGGAGGCGGCGGAGGCTTCGGCGCGCCGGGGGAAACAGGCGAGGTGCCCGGTCGCGGGGTCGCGGACGACATGGACGCGCAGCCCGAAGGCCCGTTCGATGACCTCGGGGGTGATGACGTCGGCCGGGGAGCCGGCCGCCGCGACGCCGCCGTCGGCGACCACGACGACCTCGTCGGCGTAGGCCGCCGCCTGCGTCAGGTCGTGGAGGACCACCCCGCAGGCGATGCCGTACTCGCGGGCCAGCCGGCGCACCACGTCGAGCACGTCGAACTGGTGCCGCATGTCGAGGTAGGTGGTGGGCTCGTCGAGCAGGAGGATGTCGGCCCGCTGCGCCAGCACCATGGCGAGCCAGGCGCGTTGGCGCTCGCCACCGGAGAGTTCGTCGAGCCGACGGTCGACCAGGGGGCGCGCGTCGGTGACGTCGAGGGCCCAGTCGACGGCCTCGGTGTCCTCGGCGGTGTGCCGGGCGAGGGCGCCGCGGTGGGCGTACCGGCCGTGGCGTACCAGCTCACGGACCGTCACACCGGCGGGCGACTGGGAGGACTGGGGAAGAAACGCGAGGCGCTGGGAGAGCGCCCGGCGGCCGAGGGAGCCCAGCGGCTCGCCGTCGATCCGCACCTCGCCGCCGAGCGGCGGCAGCAGACCGGCCACGGTGCGTAACAGGGTGGACTTTCCGCACCCGTTGGGCCCGACCAGGACGGTGATCTCACCGCTCCGTAAGGACAGGCCCACCCGCTTCAGCACGGTGTGCCCGCCGTGCCCGACGTCCAGGTCACTCGCCACGAGGCGGACATCATTCATGGGACACCCCCTTCCCTCCCCTCGCCGGAACCGACCGCGCCACCATACAACTTAGGTAAGGCACGCCTAACGGTTCGCGTAGTCCCCTCCCCCGCTTGTGACCATGTCGAGACCTCCCGCACTCCCACGCGCCCCACCACGCACCCGCAACCCCCTTGCGGAGCAGGCGGTTTGGGCCACCGCCGATGCGGCGCGGCCGGACCACGCGGGAGCCGGCGTCACTCGGAGGGCTCGGCGTCGCGGCGGGACCGCGCCGCCCTCCGCCTGCCGTACACCACCGCGCCGCACACGCCGAGGAGCAGGACCGCCACCGCGGCCACCCCGAGCGCCGTCCGCTCGGCGAAGAGCCGCGCCAGCACCGCGAGGAGACCGAGCCCCGCCGTCGCGTAGACCAGCGCCCAGGCCGCTCCGCCCACGAACAGGGCGGGGAGGTAGCGCGGCAGCGGCATCCGCATGCTGCCGGCGAGGAAGTTGGCCGCGGTCTGGAAGCCGACCGTCAGGAAGGAGACGGCGACGACCGGCGCGCCCCAGCGCTGGATGGCCCGTTCGGCGCGCTGGAAGCGGGCGGAGGAGATCCGCCCGGCGAACCTGCTGCGCCGGGCGCCGGCGCCGGCCAGCCAGCCGACGGCGAAGGTCCCCCCGGCCCGGAGGAGCACGATGACGTACAGGCCGGCGGCGGTGAGCGCGATCTTATCCACGGCGCCCCGTCCGGGTCGCCGCGCGGGCCGTGGCCCGCGTCGCCCGTGCCGCGCGCGCCGCCCCAGCGGGTCCACGGCGGACAGCCGCCCGGTCTCCGTCCGTCACCTTCGCTCCGCCTCCGCCCGCTCCGTCCCCCGCCTCCACCGGGGCGGCTCAGCGGCCCGGGCCTGACGCGGCGGGCCGGGTCCACCCGGCACAGTCAGGTTAGCCGAACGCGCGTACGGCGACGGCGGGCCGCCGAGCCGGCGCCCTGCGAGACCCCGCCCGACGGGCAGAAGACCCGGAAAGCCCCGGTTTGCCCACCAGGGAGGTGAACGCGCCACGCGGCAGCATGCGAGGGGGACGACGCCCTGCTCCTCAGCACGGCCGCCGCCGGAGGCGAGGCGGTCGTCCTGCCCGGCGACGGCGCGGACGGCGCGCCGACCGGCGGAGTCGGAGCCCTGCTCCGGTGGCCCAGGAGCGGCGAGGAGAAGGCAGCGGCCCGCCGCTGACCCGACGGAAGGCACGACGAGGGAAGGCGCGACGAGGGAAGGCATGAACGTGGGCCACGACCCCCTCGAACCGCCCGCGGCGGACGCCGGCTGACGCCAGGCAGGCGCCCGTCGCGAGGGTCACGCGAGGGTGAGGAAGAGCTTCTCCAGCTCCTGCTCGGTCATGGGGGGCGCGCCCTCCTCGCTCTCGGCGAGACACTGGCGCATGCCGCTCGCGACGATCTTGAAGCCGGCCCGGTCCAGGGCCCGGGAGACGGCCGCGAGCTGGGTGACGACGTCTTTGCAGTCACGGCCCGCCTCGATCATGGCGATGACGCCCGCGAGCTGGCCCTGGGCCCGCCGCAGCCGGTTGAGGACCGCGGCCGCCGCCTCTTCTTCCACCTTCACGGGGTTCCTCCTGCTCTCTCCGGCTTCGGCCCGCGACCGGTCGACCGGTGCGATACCCCTCGGGGTATAACGTCAGGAGCGCGCAGCCGATTCCCGGGAGCGCGCCCGGGGCGCGTCCACGACGGGCCGTGGACGACGCACCCGGACGACGCCCCAGGTCACGGCGGTCGCCCCGGCGAGCCCGGCGCCGGCCCAGGTGAGCGGGTGGGCCCAGATCGCGGCTGGCAGCTGCCGGCCGAGGACGAGGACGCCCATGACGACGACGAACCAGCCGAACGCCGTGCGCAGGGAGTCCTGGGAGACGCGTCCGGCGAACCGGCCGCCGATCAGGCTCCCGACGACGGCAGCGCCGGTCACCATGAGGACCAGATGCCAGTCGACGCGGACGTCGGCGAGGTGGCCGGCCAGCCCGGACAGGGAGTTCAGGGCGATGACCAGGAGCGAGGTGCCGACGGCGGCGCTCATGGGCAGCCCGCCGAGCAGCGCGAGGGCCGGCACGACGAGGAATCCGCCGCCGGAGCCGACCAGGCCGGTGACCGCCCCGACGACGAGACCCACGGCGACCACGTGCCGGACGGGCACGTCCGCCGGGGCGGGCCCGGCCGCCTTCGCCGCCCGGGGCCCGCGGAGCATGGCGACGGCGGTGGCGAGCGCCATCAGCGCGAACGCGACGAGGAGGCCGGTGCCGGGGACGTACGCCGCGAGGCGTCCGCCCCCGTAGGCGCCGACCATATCCGTTCAGGGATCACACCGGGGACCGGCCTCACACGCCTGTCGTTCGCGGCCGGAGGAGGAGCTCAGGGGCATCATGCTCGTGTGCGCACCCGGCCCCGACGCCGCGTGGGCGGCCCCCCGATGGCACCCGGAACAGCAAGGTGGAGACCATGTCCTACGCCCGCACCGTCACCCTGGCGGGGACCTTCGACGAGACCGTGGAAGCGGTCCGGCGCGCCCTCGCCGACCAGGGCTTCGGCATCCTGACGGAGATCGACGTCCAGGCCACGCTCCAGGCGAAGCTCGGCCACGCCATGGAGCCCTACCTGATCCTCGGCGCGTGCAACCCGCCGCTCGCCCGCCAGGCCCTCGACGCCGATCGCGCGATCGGACTGCTGCTGCCCTGCAACGTCGTCGTCCGCGCCGAAGGCGACCAGGTCATCGTGCAGGCGATCGACCCCTCAACCCTGGTCACGCTCACCGGCCTCGACGCCATGACCCCGGTGGCGGACGAGGCGGCCCGCCGCCTCGACGCCGCCCTCACCGCCCTCACGTGAGGCGGTGAGGGTGCCCGCCCCTGCTCCTCCGCGCCCGGCAGCGGGTGGGAGCAGGTCGAGCGGGCGACGAAGGCGATGCCGTCGTGGCCCTGCGCCGGTACGAGCGGCGCGGTGCGGAACCGGCAGGAGAACCGGGGCACGCCGGCGCCGAAACTGCGCTGCGCCCGCGGCGCGTACAGCCAGCCGGCGGTCGCCCGCAGGTCGACGCAGCAGTCGCCCTTCACGTCGTCCGCGAACCGCGCCTCGACGGACCGGGTTCCGGTCCCGATGCCTTGGACCTGCCTACAAGTGCCGCAGGAGCCACCCCTACCCGAGGAACGACAACCGCACTTGGCGGTCCGGATTGTCGACGTTCGTGTCGACCAGGCAGACCGACTGCCAGGTGCCCAGGCTGAGGCGGCCGGCGAGGACGGGGAGGGTGGCGTGGGGCGGGAGGAAGGCGGGGAGGACGTGGTCGCGGCCGTGGCCGGGGGTGCCGTGGCGGTGCTGCCAGCGGTCGTCGGCGGGGAGCAGCTGGTGGAGGGTGGCGAGGAGGTCGCTGTCGCTGCCGGAGCCGGTCTCCAGGACCGCGAGGCCTGCCGTGGCGTGGGGGACGAAGAGGTTGAGGAGGCCGTCACGGCCCGCCGCCGCCTCCGCCAGGAAGTCCTCGCAGGCGCGGGTGAGGTCGGTGACCGTCTCGCGGGAGCCGGTGGTGAGGCTGAGGACGCGGGTGGTGAAGGAGTGTGACATGGGGTCATCCTGCCGTCCGCGGTGCAGGATCGCCCGTCCACGCTCCGAGACACCGTTGACCGTGTCGGCGGCGGGTCGCTACGTTCGCGCCATGTTGCGTACAGCCCTGCTCACCACGCGCGGTCACATCGACCTGCTGCGGGTGGCCTCCGCCACCTGTTCCCGCGGCTGCTGACGCCTTCTCTCCGCCGGCCTTTCGTCCGGCCGGCTTCTCTCTGACGCTCTGACCCCCGTCGCCGCACGCGCGCGTGCCCTTCCGCGCGCGGTGGTGCCCGCGGTGGTGTCGGGCGTATCCCCGTTCCTCCCTTTCCGGAGTCCTCATGGCCGTCGGTCACGCGCCCCCTCCTTCCACCCACCCGCCGGATATGTCCGCCATTCCGGATGTCGAATCCCTCACCCCCGCCCCTCGGTCCGGTCGGCTGCCCGTCGTGCCGCGCTGGCTGCGGCGGGCCGTCGGGCCCCTGCTGCTCCTGCTGGTGTGGCAGGTGTCCAGCGCCACCGGCGTGCTCGCGCCCGAGGTGCTCGCCTCGCCCGGGACGATCGCGCGGTCCGCCGCCGCGCTCGTCGCGGACGGGACCCTGCCGACCGCGATGGGCGTGTCGCTCCGCCGGGTCGCGGCCGGGCTGGTGATCGGCGGGGCCGTCGGGGTCACGCTCGCCCTGCTGTCCGGGCTCTCCCGGCTCGGCGAGGACCTCGTCGACGCCACCGTGCAGATGCTGCGGACCGTGCCCTGGGTCGGCCTGATCCCGCTGCTGATCATCTGGCTGGGCATCGGCGAGGCCCCGAAGGTCGCCCTGATCGCCCTGGGCACAGCGTTCCACCTGTATCTGAACGTGTACGCCGGCATCCGCGGCGTCGACGCCCAACTCGTCGAGGCCGGGCAGTCGCTGGGGCTCGGGCGGTGGGGTCTCGTGCGGCATGTCGTGCTGCCCGGCGCGCTGCCGGGCGCGATGACGGGGCTGCGGTACGCGCTCGCCACCGCCTGGCTGGCCCTCGTCTTCGGGGAGTCCATCAACGCCGACGCCGGGATCGGCTTCCTGATGAACCAGGCGCGCGAGTTCTTCCGCACCGACGTGATCGTGGTCTGCCTCGTCGTCTACGCCTTCCTCGGCCTCCTCGCCGACGCCGTCGTCCGCACTCTCGAAAGGCTGCTGCTGCAATGGCGACCGACCTTCACCGGACGGTGACCGTCCGGGGCCTGACCCGGTCCTTCGACGGCCGGCCGGTCGTCGACGGGCTCGATCTCACTCTGGAGCCGGGGCAGTTCACCGCCCTGCTGGGGCACAGCGGCTGCGGGAAGTCCACCCTGCTGCGGGTGCTCGCCGGGCTCGACCGGGAGATCTCCGGCACCGTGCTCGTGCCGCGCCGCCGCGCGGTCGCCTTCCAGGCTCCGCGGCTGATGCCGTGGAAGCGGGTCTGGCGCAATGTGCTCCTCGGCCTGCCGGGCCGTCCGGAACGGGCCGTCGCCGACCGCGCCCTGGAGGAGGTCGGCCTCGCCCACCGGGCCGAGGTGTGGCCCAAGACCCTGTCCGGGGGCGAGGCCCAACGCGCCTCGCTCGCACGTGCGTTGGTACGCGATCCGGACCTGCTGCTGCTCGACGAGCCGTTCGGCGCGCTCGACGCGCTGACCAGGATCAAGGCACAGCGGCTCGTCGCCGAGTTGTGGCGGCGGCGCGGCTGCACCGTCCTCCTGGTCACCCACGACGTGGACGAGGCGCTGCTCCTCGCGGACCGGGCGCTGGTGATGCGCGACGGCGTCATCGCGTACGACACGCCGGTCCGCCTCGACCGCCCCCGCTCCCCCGCCGACCCGGCGTTCGCCGCCCTCCGCGGTCACCTGCTCGCCGAACTCGGCTTCGGGGAGACCAAGTTCGCAGACACGACACACTCCTAGGAGTCTCCCGTGAAGCCTCTCCGTCACACCCTCGCCGCCGCGCTGCTCCTGCCGCTCGCGCTGCTCGCCGCGACCGCCTGCACGCCCGCCTCGGGGGCCGACGCCGGCGGGAACACCGACGGCAAGGGCGACCTCGTCCTGAACGTCGGCGACCAGAAGGGCGGCGCCGAGGCCGTCCTGCGCGCCGCCGGCGAACTCGACGACCTCCCCTACCGCGTGAAATGGTCCACCTTCACCTCCGGCCCACCGCTCCTCGAGGCGATCAACGCGGGCGCCGTCGACGTCGGCGGCGTCGGCAACACCCCGCCGGTCTTCGCGGCCGGCGCCGGCTCGAAGATCACCGTGGTCGCCGCGACCCACGGCGACTCGGCGGGCGAGGCGATCCTCGTCCCGAAGGATTCGCCGCTCCGCTCCGCCCGCGACCTGAAGGGCAGGAAGGTCGCGGTGGCGCAGGGCAGTTCGGCCCACTTCCTGCTGATCGGCTCGCTGGAGAAGGCCGGGCTGACGCTGAAGGACGTCCAGGTCACGCTGTTGCAGCCGGCCGACGCGCTCGCCGCCTTCACCAGCGGGAAGGTCGACGCCTGGGCGGTCTGGGACCCGTACACCTCGCAGGTGCTGCACAGCGGTACCGGGCGGGTCCTCACCGACGGGCGCGGGGTCGTCAACGGCCTCGGCTTCCAGGTCGCCGCGCCCGCCGCGCTCGCGGACGCGGAGAAGGCGAAGGCCGTCGGCGACTTCGTCGACCGGCTGCGGCGCGCCCAGGACTGGGTGTTCGGCCACCCCGAGGAGTGGGCGAAGGTCTGGGCGAAGGAGACGGGGCTGCCGTACGAGGTGGCCCTCGCCGCCGTGAAGCGCAGCAACGGCACCCGTATCCCGGTCGCCCTCGACGCGGCGGCGATCGCGTCCGAGCAGAAGATCGCCGACACCTTCGCCGGGCTCGGCCTGATCCCGAACCGGTTCCGCTTCGCCGACTTCGTGGACCACCGCTTCGACAAGGACCTGCCGCCGTCGACCACCCCGGCGCGCTCCTACGGAAAGGACGACTGACCCATGACGGTCCACCTGCACTGGTTCCTGCCCACCGGCGGCGACGGGCGCACCCTCGTCGACCGGCACGCGTACACCGACGGCGGGATCACCCGCAGCCGCGCGGGCGCGGTCGCCGGGGTCCGCGCCCCCGACATCGAGTACCTGGCGCAGATCGCCAAGGCGGCCGAGCGACTCGGCTTCGAGGCCGTGCTGACGCCGACCGGCACCTGGTGCGAGGACGCCTGGCTGACGACGGTCGCGCTCGCGCAGCACACCGAGCGGCTGAAGTTCCTGGTGGCGTTCCGGCCCGGGGTGCTGTCGCCGGTGCTGGCCGCCCAGATGGCCGCGACCTACCAGCGGATCACCCGCGGTCGGCTGCTGCTCAACGTGGTGACCGGCGGCGACTCCGTCGAGCAGCGGCGGTTCGGCGACCACCTGGACCACGACCGGCGGTACGCGCGGACCGCCGAGTTCCTGTCCGTCGTGCGGGGCGTGTGGAGCGGCCGGCCGTACGACTTCCAGGGCGAGCACTTCCAGGTGGAGGGCGGGCTGACCGCGCTGCCGCCGGACCCGCTGCCGGAGCTGTTCTTCGGCGGCTCCTCGGCGGCGGCCGGACCGGTCGCCGCCGAGCACGCGGACGTCTACCTGACCTGGGGCGAGCCGCCGTGGCAGGTGAAGGAGAAGATCGACTGGATCCGCGGGCTGGCCGAGGAACGCGGCCGGACCGTGCGCTTCGGCATCCGGCTGCACACCATCTCGCGGGACACCTCCCGGGAGGCGTGGGCGACCGCCGAGCGGCTGCTCGCCGACCTGGACGCCGAGACGGTGGCGGCGGCGCAGGAGCTGCTCGGCCGCAGCGAGTCGGTGGGCCAGCAGCGGATGCTCGCCCTGCACCGGGGCGGCTCGCTGGAACGGGACCGGCTGGAGATCGCGCCCAACCTGTGGGCGGGCGTGGGGCTGGTGCGGGGCGGGGCCGGCACGGCGCTCGTCGGCAGTCACGCGGACGTGGCCGACCGCATCGAGGAGTACCACGACCTCGGCGTGGAGCACTTCGTGCTCTCCGGCTACCCGCATCTGGAGGAGGCGTACTGGTTCGGCGAGGGCGTGACTCCGCTGCTCGCGGAGCGTGGCCTGCTGAGCACGGTGCCGGCGTCTCCGCTGCTCGCCGGCGGGGTGGCCGGGATCGGGGGCGGTCGCTAGCCGAGGGGGGCGGGGGCGGGAAGATCCGGGCCCCCGCCCCCGTTAGTAGAAACGTGAACGATTCGGTGGTCGCGGGTGGCGACGTGGTCGGTACGGGCGCGGAGGCGGTGCGCGCCGTGGACGTCGTGGTCGTGGGGGCCGGGCAGGCGGGCCTCTCCGCCGCCTTCCACCTGCGACGGGTCGGGCTGGAGCCGGACCGGGACTTCGTCGTCCTCGACCACGCGCCGCGCCCCGGCGGTGCCTGGCAGTTCCGCTGGCCGTCGCTGACCTACGGCAAGGTGCACGGGATGCACTCCCTGCCGGGCATGGAGCTGACCGGGGCCGATCCCGCCCGCCCCTCCTCCGAGGTGATCGGCGCCTACTTCGACGCGTACGAACGGGACTTCGGCCTGCGGGTGCACCGGCCCGTGGACGTGTCCGCCGTACGCGAGGGCGAGGGCGGCCGGCTGCGGGTGGAGACCTCGGAGGGGGTCTACACGACGCGGGCGCTGATCAACGCCACGGGCACCTGGGACCGGCCGTTCTGGCCCCGCTATCCCGGCCAGGAGACCTTCCGGGGGCTCCAGTTGCACACCGCGCGGTACCCGGGGCCCGAGGCGTTCGCCGGCCGGCGGGTGATCGTGGTGGGCGGCGGCGCCTCGGCCACCCAGCACCTGCTGGAGATCGCCGGGCACGCCGCCGCGACGACCTGGGTGACCCGGCGCGAGCCGGTCTTCCGCGAAGGCCCCTTCGGCGAGGCCGAGGGCCGCGCGGCCGTCGCCCTGGTCGAGGAGCGGGTACGACAGGGGCTGCCGCCGCGCAGCGTGGTCTCCGTGACCGGGCTGCCGCTGAACGACGCCATCCGCGCGGGACTCGCCGACGGCGTCCTCGACCGGCAGCCGATGTTCGAACGGATCACGCCGACCGGCGCCGTCTGGGCGGACGGCCGCACGGTCGACGCGGACGTGATCCTGTGGGCGACCGGCTTCCGGCCGGCCATCGACCACCTGGCCCCGCTGCGGCTGCGGGCTCCGGGCGGCGGCATCCAGGTGGAGGGGACCCGCGCCGTCCTGGACGAGCGCGTCCACCTGGTGGGTTACGGCCCCTCGGCCTCGACCGTCGGCGCCAACCGGGCGGGGCGCGCCGCGGTGAACGAGATCCGCCGTCTCCTCGCACGCGAAGAGGTGCGCGAGGAGGAGCACGGCGAGGAGCTCGACGAGGAGCGCGGCGCGGAGCCGGTGCGCCGGCCGGTCACGGTCTGAGCGAACCGTCGCGCGACCGCCACGCCCCCTGCGGCGCGTACCGCGGTCCCGTCTCCGGCACGCACCGCGTGCCGGCCTCCGGCCCGTAGCCCGCCCCCTCGTCCAGGCGAACGGCGCTCCGGGCGAGGAGGACCTGGGTGAGGACGTCGTGCGCGAGGGCGAAATGTCGCTCGTCCGGATGGGTGGTCAGCCGGATCTCGACCCAGGCTTCGTCGAAGGCCACCCCGGTCATCCGGGCCAGTCGTCTGGCCTGCCAGGAGGTGATGGGCGACCAGATCCAGCGACGTCGTCTGAGCTGCTTCATGTGCTGCCCAACGAGCCGCACGCGCTCGCGATACCTCGCAAATCGGTCGATATCCAACCCTTCGGCCGCCGCCTCCGGACTCGCCGAACGCGGCCACGTGCCGCGCACACGGCGGCGCCGCCGGTCCCCTGGGACGGGGAACCGACGGCGCCGGGACCTGCGAGCGTCAGACGAGCCAGCCCAGGAAGTGGACGACGCCGGCGAGCAGGTTGGTGATGACGTTCATGGTGGTGCTTCTCCTCGTACAGATGTTTCATGGGACAGCGCGGTCGCGGTCTGCAGCCCGTCGCTTGCGCACCGTAATCATCCGACGCCGTACGGGAGTTGGGCAACGAATCCGGAGACGATCACACGTTCGTGGGAACAACCGCTCCCACGTTCGCCTGTTCGTCGCGGCGCACCAGCGCGGCGTACGCGCCGTCCGCGGCCATCAGCTCCTCGTGGGTGCCGCTCTCCGCGATCCGCCCCGCCTCCAGGACGACGATCCGGTCGGCGTCGCGGACGGTGGAGAGGCGGTGGGCGATGGTGATCGTGGTGCGGCCGGCGGAGAGGGCGTCGATGGCCTGCTGGACCGCGTGCTCGGTGCGGGTGTCGAGGGCGCTGGTCGCCTCGTCGAGGATGAGCACCGGCGGGTCGCGCAGGATCGTGCGGGCGATGGCCAGGCGCTGCTTCTCGCCGCCGGAGAAGCGGTAGCCCCGCTCGCCGACCAGGGTGTCGTAGCCGTCGGGCAGCGAGGCGATGTGGTCGTGGATCTGGGCGGCCCGGGCGGCGGCCTCGATCTCCGCGTCGGTGGCGTCGGGCCGGGCGAAGCGCAGGTTGTCCGCGACGGAGGCGTGGAAGAGGTACGTCTCCTGGGAGACGACCCCGATCGCGCCGGCGAGGGTGTCGAAGGAGAGGTCGCGGACGTCGACGCCGTCCAGCGTGACCCGGCCCTCGGTCACGTCGTAGAGCCGCGGCACCAGGTAGCTGAGCGTGGACTTGCCGGAGCCGGTGGGGCCGACGACGGCGAGGCTGCCGCCGGCGGGCACGGTCAGGTCGATGGAGTCGAGGGTGGGACGGCCGGCCCGCTCGGGGTCGTAGTGGAAGCCGACCCCCTCGAAGCCGATCTCGCCGCGGACGGCGCCGATGCGGACGGGCTCGTCGGGCTCGGTGATGTCCACCGGGAGGTCGAGGTACTCGAAGATGCGCTGGAAGAGCGCGAGCGAGGTCTGGATCTGGACACCGGTGGAGAGCAGGCTCACGGTGGGCCGGAAGAGTCCCTGCTGGAGCGAGACGAAGGCGACCAGGGTGCCCAGCGATAGCGCGGCGCCGCCGGCCTGCACGGCGAAGCCGGCCGCCCAGTACAGCAGGGCGGGCATGGCGGCCATGACGATCCCGATGACGGACATCCGCCAGCGCCCGGCCATGGAGGAGCGCACTTCGAGGTCGACGAGGCGCTCGGACTCCCGGGCGAAGGACTCGGTCAGCGAGTCGGCGCGGCCCATGGTGCGGCCGAGCAGGATGCCGCTGACGGAGAGCGACTCGGTGACGGTCGCCGCCATCGCGGCCATCTGCTTCTGCCGCTGGGTGGTGATCCGCTTGCGCTCGTCGCCGACCCGCCGGCTGATCCACACGAAGACCGGGAGCAGCAGCAGCGAGAAGACGGTGAGCCGCCAGTCGAGGGCGAGCATCGCGACGACGGTGGCGACGACCGCCGTGAGGTTGGAGACCAGCGAGGTCGCCGTGGAGGTGACGGTGGCCTGCATGCCGCCGATGTCGTTGGCGATCCGGGACTGGACCTCGCCGGTCCTGGTCCGGGTGAAGAAGGCCAGCGGCATCCGCTGGAGCCGGCCGTACACGGCGGTGCGCAGGTCGTGCATGACGCGCTGGCCGACCGTGGTGGAGATCAGCGTCTGGAGCACGCCGAAGACGCCGGTCAGCACGGCGGTGGCGATCATGCCGAGGGCGAGCAGGCTGAGCAGCCCGGTGCGCCCCTCGGGGATCGCGGTGTCGAGGATCTCCTTGAGGAGGAACGGAGAGGCGACCGACACCAGCGAGGCGGCGGCGACCAGGAGGCCGACGAGCCCGAGGCGGGCCCGGTAGGGGCGGAAGAGGCCGAGGATGCGCCGCAGCTGGGCGGGCTCCTTCGGCTGCGCGGGATCGCGCGGCGGGGGTGTCCAGGTGGACTCGTCGTGGGGACGCATGGGCTCCTTCGAGGGTGCGCGTACAGGCGAGTGCACTTCGGACTGTAGCTCACTCTTACCTATGTTCACAATGAGCATGGTCCTGATATCGTTCCCGCATGAACACCCCCGCCGTGTCCGCCCCCGACCCCGACGGGCTCCTCGCCGAGCAGCTGCTCCGGCTCACCCGCCGGCTCCACCGCATCCAGAAGCGCCACCTGGAGCCGGTCGGCATCACCCCGGCCCAGTCCCGGCTGCTGCGGACGGTCGCGCACTACGGCGACGCCCCGCCGCGGATGGCCGACCTCGCCGCCCGCCTCGAAGTGGTCCCCCGCGCCGTGACCACCCTGGTCGACGGCCTGGAGGCGGCCGGGCGGGTGCGCAGGGTGCCCGATCCGAGCAACCGCCGGGTGATCCGGATCGAGCTCACCGACGAGGGCCGCGCCACGCTGCGGGAACTGCGCAGCGCGCGCCGGGCCGCCGCAGAGGACATCCTGGCTCCATTGACCGTCGAACAGCGCGAGGTGCTCGGAGGTCTGCTGACCGCCCTGGCCGGGCCCGTCCCGGAGAGCGGCTGCTGACGCCGCCGGCGCCCGCGCCGAGGGGAGCCGTGCCATGCCGCTGCTGGAACCGAACCCGCGCGCCCTCCGCCCGGGACGGAAGCGGACCCCGGCTCCCGACCGGGTCCCGGACCTCCAGGCGCGGGGCACCCCGCGGCGGCTGCGCGAGGACCTCGCGGCGCTGGTCGGGCCGGAGAAGGTGCTCTCGCACGTCTCCGACCTGGTGCGGTACGCCTCCGACGCCAGCCCCTACCGGTTCCTGCCGCAGGTGGTGGTCGTCGCCGAGGACGTCGACGACGTCTCGGCCGTGCTGTCCTACGCCCACGGCAAGGGCCGCGAGGTCGTCTTCCGGGCCGCCGGGACCAGCCTCAACGGCCAGGCGCAGGGCGAGGACATCCTCGTCGACGTCCGCCGCCACTGGGTGGGCGTCGAGGTCCTGGACGGCGGCGCCCGCGCCCGGATCCGCCCCGGCACCACCGTCGTCCGGGCCAACGCGGCCCTCGCCCCGTACGGCCGGGTGCTCGGCCCCGACCCGGCCAGCGCGGTCGCCTGCACCCTCGGCGGGGTGGTCGCCAACAACGCCTCCGGCATGACCGCCGGCACCACCCGGAACTCCTACCGGACGGTCTCCTCACTGACCTTCGTGCTGCCGAGCGGCACCGTCGTCGACACCGCCGACCCGGCCGCCGACGAGGAGCTGGCCCGCGCCGAGCCCCGCCTCTGCGCGGGGCTGCTCGCCCTCAAGGCCGAGATCGAGGCCGACCCGGAGCTCACGGCCCGGATCCGCGCCAAGTACGAGATCAAGAACACCAACGGCTACCGGCTCGACGCCTTCCTGGACGGCGCCACCCCGGTGCAGATCCTGCGCGGTCTCATGGTCGGCTCCGAGGGCACCCTCGGCTTCCTCTCCGAGATCGTCTTCGACACCCTCCCGCTCGACCGGCTGGTCTCCACGGCCCTGCTCTTCTTCCCCTCCCTGCCCGCCGCCGCGGCCGCCGTCCCCCGCTTCAACGAGGCGGGGGCGCTCGCCGTCGAGCTGATGGACGGCAACACCCTGCGGGCCTCGGTCAGCGTGCCCGGCGTCCCGGCCGACTGGGCGGAGCTGCCCCAGGACACCACGGCGCTGCTCGTCGAGTTCCGGGCCCCGGACGAGCCCGCGCTCGCCGCGTACGAGCGGGCGGCGGGCGAGGTGCTGGCCGGGCTCGACCTGGTGGCCCCGGTCCCGTCGGTCGACAACGCCTTCACCCGCGACGCCGCCGTCATCGGCCGCCACTGGAAGGCCCGCAAGGCGTTCGTGACCGCCGTCGGCGGCTCCCGCCCCTCCGGTACGACCCTGATCACCGAGGACTTCGCGGTGCCGCCGTCCCGGCTCGCCGAGGCGTGCGCGGAACTGCTCGACCTCCAGGCCCGGCACGGCTTCGACGCGGCCGTCGCCGGCCACGCCGCCCACGGCAACCTGCACTTCCTCCTCGCCTTCGACGCCGCCGACCCGGCCGACGTCGAGCGGTACGCCTCCTTCATGGACGACTTCTGCAAGCTCACCGTCGAACGCTTCGACGGCTCCCTCAAGGCCGAACACGCCACCGGGCGCAACATCGCCCCCTTCCTGGAGCTGGAATGGGGACCCAAGGCGACCGACCTGATGTGGCGGACCAAGGAACTCGTCGACCCGGACGGGCTCCTGGCCCCGCGGATCGTCCTCGACCGCGACCCCCAGGCCCATCTGCGCGGACTGAAGACGATCCCGACCGTCGAGCGGATCGCCGACCCCTGCATCGAGTGCGGCTTCTGCGAACCGACCTGCCCCAGCCACGACCTGACGACCACCCCGCGCCAGCGGATCGTGCTGCGCCGGGAGATGCTGCGGCAGGCCGACGGCTCCCCCGTCGAGCAGCGGCTCCTGGAGGCGTACGGCTACGACGCCGTCGACACCTGCGCCGGCGACTCCACCTGCGCGCTGGCCTGCCCCGTCGGCATCGACACCGGCGCGCTGATGAAGGACTTCCGGCACGCCCGGCACTCGCCCCGGGAGGAGCGGATCGCCGCCCTCGCCGCCCGGCACTTCCGCGCCGTGGAGGGCACCGCGCGGCTCGCCGTGGGCGCCGCCGACCGAATGGGCGACGGCTTCCTGGAACGGGTGACCGGCCTGGCCCGCAAGGCGGTCCGGCCCGACCTCGTGCCGGAGTGGCTGCCCGAGATCCCGGGCGCGGCGGCGCGGCGGCTGCCCCGCACCCACCGCCCGGCTGCCGCCGCCGTCTACTACCCGGCCTGCGTCAACCGCATCTTCGGCGACCCCGACGACCTCGACGGCCCCTCCCTGCCCGAGGCCGTCGTCACCGTCTCGGCCCGGGCCGGCCGGCCCGTGTGGATCCCCGACGACGTCGCCGGCACCTGCTGCGCCACCATCTGGCACTCCAAGGGGTACCGGGAGGGCAACGAGGTGATGGCCAACCGGATCGTCGAGGCCGCCTGGGGCTGGACCGCGGGCGGCCGGCTCCCGCTGGTCGTGGACGCCTCCTCGTGCACCCTCGGCATCGCCCACGAGGTCGTCCCCCACCTCACCGACGACAACCGCGCGCTGCACGCCGAACTGACCGTCGTGGACTCCCTGGTGTGGGCCGCCGACGAACTCCTCCCCCGGCTGGAGGCCCGCCGCCGGGTCGGCTCGGCGGTGGTGCACCCCACCTGCTCGATGCGGCACCTCGGCGACGCGGACCGGCTCACCGAGATCGCGGCGTTCTGCGCCGAGGAGGTCGTCGTGCCGGTCGACGCCGGCTGCTGCGCCTTCGCCGGCGACCGGGGCATGCTCCACCCCGAACTGACCGCCTCCGCCACCGCCCGGGAGGCCGCGGAGGTCACCGCCCGTCCCTTCGACGCCCACCTCTCCGCCAACCGGATGTGCGAGATCGGCATGGACCGCGCCACCGGCCGCCGCTACGCCTCCGCCCTCCTCGCTCTGGAACGGGCCACCCGCCCCTGACCCCTTCCGCTGTCCGGAAACCGCACCCCCCGACGGGTGAACCACCCGTCGGGGGGGTGCGCGCGTCGGGAACCCCGCACAGGGCGCCCGACAGGCGCCGTACGCCCGCCGCGCGGCCGGACGCGTACCGCCGCAGCCGGAAAAGCCGTTGCCGCCCGACGCGGCCGGGGGTCAACCTGGCACGGATCCCGCACCTCGGGGTCCGTACCCATGGGGTCCCTCACCGGGACCCCGGCCGAGCCACGCCCGCGTGCGCCCGGCTCCCCCCTGTCCGCCCCCGAGCATCCCTGGGGACGTCATGCAGATCCATCAACTCCCCTACGCCGACCCGGGGGTGCCCGACGTCCGGTCGGGCTCCCGGTTCCTGATCTGGCTCGCGCGGATGCAGCTCGGCGGTCAGGTGCGGTCGCTGCTGTGGGGGCTGCTGCTCCAGCTGTGCATCGCCGGGCTGCCGGTCGGCGTCGGCCTCGCCGTGCAGGCGGTCGTCGACCGGGACGGCGGCGGGCTCGCGCTCGGCTGCGGGGGGGTCGCGGTGCTCGGCGCCGGGATCGCCGTCGGCGACACGATGCTGCACCGCACCGCCGTCACCAACTGGATCACCGCCGCCGCGCGGGTCCAGCAGCTGCTGGCCCGCAGGACCGCCGAACTCGGCTCGCTGCTGACCCGGCGGGTCGCCGCCGGAGAGGTCGTCGCCGTCTCCACGGGCGACGTCGAGAAGATCGGCTGGTTCGTGGAGGCGTTCTCCCGCTTCGCCGCCGCCGTCCTCACCCTGCTGGTCGTCTGCGTCGGCCTGGTCGCGTACGAGCCGGCGCTCGGCGTCGTCGTCGCGGTCGGCGTCCCGGCGCTCGCCCTCGCGGCGCTGCCGCTGCTGCCGCGGGCGACCCGGCGGGCCGACGAGCAGCGCGAGAAGGCCGGCAAGGCCACCGAACTCGCCTCCGACACGGTCGCCGGACTGCGCGTGCTGCGCGGCATCGGCGGCGAGGAGCTGTTCCTCGGCCGCTACCGGGCCGCCTCCCAGGAGGTCCGCCGGGCGGCCGTGCGCAGTGCCCGCATGTGGGCGCTGATCGCCGCCGTCCAGGTGCTCCTTCCGGGGCTGCTGCTCATCGCCGTGGTGGTGTACGGGGCGGGCCTCGCGCTCGACGGCCGCATCTCGGTCGGCGCGCTGGTCACGGTCTACGGCGCGGTCGCGCTCACCCACCATCCGCTGCGGAACGTGGAGGAGATCGCCATGGCGTACGCCTTCTCCCGGCCGTCGGCGAAGCGCGCGGCCCGCGTGCTCGCGCTGACCCGGGTGACCGAGCCGGCCGGGGACGCCCCGGACCGGAGGGCGTCCGGCGACCTGTACGACCCGGTGACCGGGCTCATCGCCCCCGCCGGGCTGCTGACCGCCGTGGTGTGCGGCGACCCGGACACGGCCGGACGGCTCGCGGACCGGCTCGGCGGGCACCCGGCCGAGCCGGACGACGACCACGTCTCCGTACGGCTCGGCGGGGTGCCGCTGGACGAGCTGTCGCTGGACGCGGCGCGGACGGCCGTCCTCGTCCAGGACAAGGAGCCGGTGCTGCTGTCGGGCACCCTCCACGAGCTGCTCGACGTGCCGTCGTCCGGCGCGGTCCGCGCGGCGGACGCGCTCGCCGCCGCCCAGTGCGGGGACGTGCTCGACGCGCTCGCGCAGGCGTCGGTGGACGCCGGCGGCGACCCGATGCGGACCCGGATCACCGAGCGGGGCCGCTCGCTCTCCGGGGGCCAGCGCCAGCGCCTCGCGCTCGCCCGGTCCCTGGTGACCGACCCGGAGGTGCTGGTCCTCGACGAGCCGACCTCGGCGGTCGACTCGCACACCGAGGCCCGGGTCGCGGCCGGCGTGCGCAAGCTGCGCGCGGGCGCGACCACCGTCGTCCTCGCCTCGTCGCCGCTGCTCCTCGACCTGGCCGACCGGGTGGTCCTGCTCCACGAGGGCCGGGCCGTCGCCCACGGCACCCACCGCGAGCTGCTGGCGGACGAACCGCGCTACCGGGCGGTCGTCACCCGGGAGACGGACGACGAGCTCGCCGCGGCGACGGCCGCCGGACACGAAGCACGGGAAGGGGAAACCGCATGATCGGCCTGGCGCCGCCCGCGTACGACCCGGCGGCCCCCACGACCGCCACCACCCTGCCCGTCGCCGCCGGCGCGACCGTGCGGGCCTACGTCGCCGGACTGCTGCGCCGGCACCGCACGGCGTTCGCGCTGCTCGTCGGCGTGAACGCGGTCGCCGTGACCTCGTCGATGGCGGGGCCGTACGTCCTCGGGCAGGTGGTGAACCGCCTCGCCGACGGCGCCCGGGAGCTCCACCTGGGGCGCGCGGTGGCGGTGTTCGCCCTGGCGCTGGTGGTGCAGACGGTGTTCGTGCGGCTGGTCCGGCTGCGCGGGGCGATGCTCGGCGAGGAGATGCTGGCCGACCTGAGGGAGGACTTCCTGGTCCGCGCGGTCGGCCTGCCGCCGGGCGTCCTGGAACGGGCGGGCACCGGCGACCTGCTCTCCCGCATCACCACCGACGTGGACCGGCTGGCCAACGCGATGCGGGAGGCCGTGCCGCAACTCGTCATCGGCGTGGTGTGGGCCGGGCTGCTGGTCGGCGGGCTCGCCGTCACGGCGCCGCCGCTCGCCCTGGCCGTGGTGATCGCCGCGCCGCTGCTGATCGCCGGCTGCCGCTGGTACTTCCGGCGGGCGCCCTCGGCCTACCGTTCCGAGGCCGCCGGGTACGCGGCGGTGGCGGCCGCGCTCGCCGAGACCGTCGACGCGGGCCGCACGGTCGAGGCGCACCGGCTCGGCGCGCGCCGGGTGGCGCTCTCCGACCGGCGGATCCACGAGTGGACGCGGTGGGAGCGGTACACGCTCTATCTGCGGGCGGTGCTCTTCCCGATCGTCAACCTGACGCACACGGCGGTGCTCTGCGGGGTCCTCGCCATCGGCGGGTTCTGCGTCCTGCGCGGCTGGATGGACGTCGGGCAGCTGACGACGGGCGCGCTGCTGGCGCAGATGCTGGTGGACCCGGTCGGGATCGTGCTGCGCTGGTACGACGAGCTCCAGGTGGCGCAGGTGTCGCTGGCCCGGCTGGTGGGCGTGCGGGACATCGAGCCCGAGCCCGGCGACGGGTCGGTGCGGCCCGACGGGCGGGACGTCGAGGCGGCCGGGGTGCGCTTCGGGTACCGGGAGGGCGTGGACGTGCTGCACGACGTGTCGCTCGCGGTGGCGCCGGGCACGCGGCTCGCCCTGGTCGGCCCGTCCGGGGCGGGCAAGTCGACGCTGGGCCGGCTCCTCGCGGGGATCTACGGTCCGCGTGCCGGGGCGGTCACGCTCGGCGGGGCCGAGCTGGCCCGGATGCCGGCCGAGCGGGTCCGCGAGCACGTGGCGCTGGTCAACCAGGAGCACCACGTCTTCGTCGGCACCCTCCGCGACAACCTGCTGCTGGCCCGGCCGGGGGCCGGGGACCCGGAGCTGTGGTCGGCGCTGGCGGCGGTGGACGCGGAGGGCTGGGCGCGCGGGCTCGACGCGGGCCTGGACACCGAGGTCGGCTCCGGCGGCCGGGCGCTGACCCCGGCGCAGGCCCAGCAGATCGCGCTGGCCCGGCTGGTCCTGGCCGATCCGCACACGCTGGTGCTGGACGAGGCGACCTCGCTGCTCGACCCGCGGGCGGCCCGTCATCTGGAGCGCTCGCTCGGCCGGGTCCTGGACGGGCGGACGGTGGTGGCGATCGCCCACCGGCTGCACACCGCCCATGACGCCGACCTGATCGCGGTGGTCGAGGACGGCCGGATCAGCGAGCTGGGCAGTCACCACGAGCTGGTCGCCGCCGACGGCGCGTACGCGGCGCTGTGGCGCTCCTGGCACGGCTAGGGAGCGGGAGAACGCCCAGAGGGGCCGCACCGAAGTGTCCGGTGCGGCCCCTCTGTACGGAGGACCGGGCTAGGCCGTCTCTTCTGGATCAGGCCAGACGCCGCCAGCCCGGCACGATCCGAAAGAGCCGGCCTCAGAGGAAGCCGAGGGCGGAGGCTCCGCCGACGCCGCCGAGCACCATGAAGGCCGGCATGAGGACCTTCAGCTCCACCCAGCTGCCGGCCCGGAAGCGCATGCCCTTCGGCGGGCCGATCGGGTACCAGCGCTTGCGGGCGATGGGGATGGGCCAGAGGATCGGGCAGCCGGAGACGGTGAGCGCGTCGCCGATGTCGTGGACGAGGGCGCCGAGGACGATCGGGAGGCCCAGCCACAGGTACTCCTGGCCGGGGCCGGTGAAGAGCCAGTCCGAGCCGTTGCCCGGCTGGTCGAGGACGCCGGCGAGGATCCAGGCGCTGGTGGCGCCGAGCAGCCAGACCAGCACGTCGCTGGACATCCGGGCGGCCCGCCACAGCAGGCCCTCGACGGCGAGCACGAGGTGGACGAAGAGGATGGCGAGGACGGCCCACCGGCCTCCGGTGACGGCCGCGGCCGAGCAGCCGCCCCCGATCAGGACGGCCCACAGCCAGGTGTGGGTGAGTGTCCGGTGGCCGCCGGAGCGGCGCGGGTCCTGGGGGCTGCGGGTCGCCTTGTAGACGGCGTACGAGAGCTTGTCGACGATCTCGCACAGGCCCCGGGAGACGGGGCCGAAGGCGCGCGAGATGGTGGCCGACTTGTGGTCCAGGTCGGGGGCGAGGGCCGCGCCCGCGCACAGCAGGGCGCCGGCGAGCAGCACCGGCCAGGGCATCGGGTGGTCGAAGGCGGCCGCGGCGGCTCCCACGCCCAGCCAGGCCGCCGCTCCGGACAGCGAGTGCGCCGGTCCCATCATGGTCGGTGTCGCCCCGTTTCTCCCCTGCCGGCGCCGAGTTGACGACCGGTCGACGGAGCAGCCTATCGGTCGTGATCTTCACGTTCGACGGCCGGTTCCCTCATCCGGGCGGAATGCAGGCAAGATGGGGACGTGACCCTTATCGATCAGCTGCCGCCGACCGCCGACCCCGATGCCCTCTTCGAGGCCTTCTCCGCCTGGGCCGAGGAGCGCGGCATCTCGCTCTACCCGGCGCAGGAGGAGGCCCTGATCGAGGTGGTCTCCGGGGCGAACGTGATCCTGTCGACCCCGACGGGGTCCGGGAAGTCGCTGGTGGCGGCCGGGGCGCACTTCACGGCGCTCGCCAACGACCAGGTCACCTTCTACACGGCGCCGATCAAGGCGCTGGTGTCGGAGAAGTTCTTCGACCTGTGCAAGATCTTCGGCACCGAGAACGTCGGCATGCTGACCGGCGACGCGTCGGTGAACGCGGACGCGCCCGTCATCTGCTGCACGGCGGAGGTGCTGGCCTCGATCGCGCTGCGGGACGGCAAGGACGCCGACATCGGCCAGGTCGTGATGGACGAGTTCCACTTCTACGCCGAGGCGGACCGCGGCTGGGCCTGGCAGATCCCGCTGCTCGAACTGCCGCAGGCGCAGTTCGTCCTGATGTCGGCGACGCTCGGCGACGTGTCGATGTTCGAGAAGGACCTGACCCGGCGCACGGGCCGGCCGACCTCCGTGGTCCGCTCGGCGACCCGGCCGGTGCCGCTCTCGTACGAGTACCGGCTGACGCCCATCACGGACACGCTGACCGAGCTCCTGGAGACGAAGCAGGCGCCGGTGTACATCGTGCACTTCACGCAGGCGCAGGCGGTCGAGCGCGCGCAGTCGCTGATGAGCATCAACATGTGCACGCGCGAGGAGAAGGACAGGATCGCCGAGCTGATCGGCAACTTCCGCTTCACCACCAAGTTCGGCCAGAACCTCTCGCGGTACGTCCGGCACGGCATCGGCGTGCACCACGCCGGCATGCTGCCGAAGTACCGGCGGCTCGTGGAGAAGCTGGCGCAGGCGGGTCTGCTGAAGGTGATCTGCGGGACGGACACCCTGGGCGTCGGCGTGAACGTGCCGATCCGCACGGTGCTCTTCACCGCCCTCACCAAGTACGACGGCAACCGGGTGCGCACGCTGCGGGCCCGCGAGTTCCACCAGATCGCGGGCCGGGCCGGCCGGGCCGGCTTCGACACCGCCGGCTTCGTGGTGGCGCAGGCCCCCGAGCACGTCATCGAGAACGAGAAGGCCCTCGCCAAGGCCGGCGACGACCCGAAGAAGCGCCGCAAGGTGGTCCGCAAGAAGGCCCCGGAGGGCTTCGTCGCCTGGAGCGACACCACCTTCGAGAGGCTTCAGACCGCCGAGCCGGAGCCGCTGACCTCCCGCTTCAAGGTCACCCACACCATGCTGCTGTCGGTGATCGCCCGTCCGGGCAACGCCTTCGAGGCGATGCGCAAGCTCCTGGAGGACAACCACGAGCCGCGCCGGAACCAGCTGAAGCACATCCGCCGGGCCATCGCGATCTACCGCTCGCTGCTCGACGGCGGCGTGGTGGAGCAGCTGGACACGCCGGACGCCGAGGGCCGCACGATCCGGCTGACCGTCGACCTCCAGCAGGACTTCGCGCTGAACCAGCCGCTGTCCACCTTCGCGCTGGCCGCCTTCGACCTGCTCGACCCCGAGTGGCCGTCGTACGCGCTCGACATGGTCTCGGTCGTCGAGTCGACGCTCGACGACCCGCGCCAGATCCTCGCCGCCATGCAGAACAAGGCGCGCGGCGAGGCCGTCGGCCAGATGAAGGCGGACGGCGTCGAGTACGAGGAGCGGATGGAGCGGCTCCAGGACATCTCGTACCCGAAGCCGCTGGAGGAGCTGCTCTGGCACGCGTACAACGTGTACCGGAAGTCGCACCCGTGGGTCGGCGACCACCCGGTGTCGCCGAAGTCCGTCATCCGTGACATGTACGAACGGGCCCTGACCTTCACCGAGTTCACCTCGCACTACGAGCTGGCCCGGACCGAGGGCATCGTGCTGCGCTACCTGGCGAGCGCGTACAAGGCGCTCGACCACACCATCCCGGACGACCTGAAGACGGAGGACCTGGAGGACCTGATCGCCTGGCTGGGCGAGCTGGTGCGCCAGGTGGACTCCTCGCTGCTCGACGAGTGGGAGCAGCTGGCCAACCCGGAGGTCCAGACGGCCGAGGAGGCACAGGAGAAGGCCGACCAGGTCAAGCCGGTCACGGCGAACGCCCGCGCCTTCCGGGTGCTGGTGCGCAACGCGATGTTCCGGCGGGTGGAGCTGGCGGCGCTCGACAAGGTCGGCGAGCTGGGCGAGCTGGACGCCGAGTCCGGCTGGGACGCGGACGCGTGGGGCGAGGCGATGGACGCGTACTGGGACGAGTACGACGACCTCGGCACCGGTCCGGACGCGCGCGGCCCGAAGCTGCTCGCCATCGAGGAGGACCCGGCGCACGGTCTGTGGCGCGTCCGGCAGACCTTCGCCGACCCGAACGGCGACCATGACTGGGGTATCAGCGCGGAGGTGGACCTGGCGGCCTCCGACGAGGAGGGCCGGGCGGTCGTCCGCGTGACGTCGGTCGGACAGCTGTAGAGGAGTCGGAGGAGTTCCGTGGTGACCAATCCCGCCGAGAGGCTCGTGGACCTGCTCGACCTGGAGCAGATCGAGGTCAACATCTTCCGCGGCCGCAGCCCGCAGGAGTCGCTGCAACGGGTCTTCGGCGGGCAGGTCGCCGGGCAGGCCCTGGTCGCGGCCGGCCGAACCGTGGACGCGGGCCGGCCGGTGCACTCGCTGCACGCCTACTTCCTGCGGCCGGGCCGGCCGGGCGTGCCGATCGTCTACCAGGTGGAGCGGGTGCGGGACGGGCGGTCGTTCACGACCCGCCGCGTCACGGCCGTCCAGGAGGGCCGGACGATCTTCAATCTGACGGCCTCGTTCCACCTCCCGGAGGAGGCGGGCTTCGAGCACCAGCTGCCGCCGCGGCACCTGGTGGACCCGGAGAGCCTGCCGAAGCTGGCGGACGAGATCCGCGACCACCTCGGGGCGCTGCCGGAGGCGCTGGAGCGGATGGCCCGCCGCCAGCCCTTCGACATCCGGTACGTCGACCGGCTGCGCTGGACGAAGGACGAGGTCAAGGACGCCGACCCGCGCAGCGCGGTGTGGATGCGGGCCGTCGGGCCGCTCGGCGACGACCCGCTGGTGCACACCTGCGCGGTGACGTACGCCTCCGACATGACCCTGCTCGATGCCGTACGCATCCCGGTCGAACCGCTGTGGGGCCCGCGGGGCTTCGACATGGCGTCGCTGGACCACGCGATGTGGTTCCACCGTCCGTTCCGCGCGGACGAGTGGTTCCTGTACGAGCAGGAGTCCCCGGTCGCGACCGGCGGCCGGGGACTGGCCCGGGGCCGGATCTACGACCGGGACGGGCGGATGCTCGTGTCGGTGGTCCAGGAGGGCCTGTTCCGCTCCCTGGGCTGACGGGTCACTCGTACTCGGTGCCGCCCTTGCGGGTCAGGTAGGCCGGGCTGACCGCCTTGGCGACGGCCCGGCCGCCGGTGACGGGGCTGTACCGCTCCACGGCCGGGCGGACGACCACGCCCTCCCGGAGGTGGGCGGAGCGGCCGGAGACGGTCTCGGCGCCGCTCGCGTGGGCGAGGACGGTGCCGAGGTCGTACGGGCCCTCGTACAGGCGCGGGACGAGCGGGACCTCGCCCGGCTCCAGGACGTCCGCCGGGTCGAGCCAGCGGACCTGGCCGTCGATCTCGGCGGACACGTCGAACAGCGCGTAGCCGACGGCCTCGCGGCGGGCGTCGGCGCCGTACGCCAGGTCCTGGACGCCGGAGCCGTACACCTCCCCGAAGAGGCCGACGCGGGTGGCGCCGAGCCGGGCGGCGAGCCGCTCGGCGACGGCGGGCAGCCCGTGCGCGTGGACCGCGCGCCAGTACAGGTTGCGCGGGTCTTCCTGGAGGGCGAGCCCCTTGGCGCCGAAGCCCTTGGACGAGACGTGGACGCGGCCCCCGTCGGCGACGTAGGTGAGCAGGCAGGCCGTGCCGTGGATCTTCTCGGTGAGGACGACCCGCTCGCCGGGCTCGAACACGTCGGGGTAGCGGTGCAGGTTCTCGATGTCCACCCAGGGCAGCAGGTCGGGCGCGGCCTCGACGTCGCCGCTCATGGTCGGCGGGATCGGCGGCACCCACTTGGTGATCCCGAGCAGTTCCGCGAAGTCCGTGCCGTCGGCGGCGGCCCGCTCCAGGTCGACCCCGGCGAGGGCGCCCGGCCGGCAGACGATCCCCTGCGACAGCTCCCCGCGCAGCCGCACCGCCTTCACCCGGTCCGACTCCTTCCCCGCCAGCCGGCCGGTGAGCCCCAGCCCGTCGACGAGGGCGGCGGGCAGCACGGCCTGCTCCGGGATGTAGACGGCGGTGTCGCCGGTGCGGTAGGCGCCCTTGGCGACGACGGCCCGGTAGAGCCCCACCTGGGCCAGTTCGAGGGCGTCGGCGTTCGGGTGCGGGTGGACGGTGAGGACTTCGGCGGTGACGCGCAGGGTGGACATGGTTCAGGACTCCGGTCGCTGGGGTCTCGTTCTCATCGCGCCCCACCCTGACGTGCGGCGAAATCCGTGGGCCACCGGTTTTGACGCCTGGTAGGGTCGCGCGCCGCCCGCCCCGGCGGGGTCACTCCAGACCGGGGAGGGTGTCCTGGTCCACCTCGTGGCGGCGGGTGCGGATGTCGGGGGCCGGCGGGTGGAGTTTGGCGTCGCAGGTCGGGCCGAGCCCGGTGCGGCGGGAGTCGGCGCCGGTGAGGGGGCGGCCGCAGAGCCGGCAGCGGACCGGGCGCGGCGACGCGCCGGAGGCGGAATCGACCGCGATTGCCAGCGGTTCTTCACTCATGTTGTCATCACACCCTAGTCTCGACGAGGAGAGCCCCCCATGAGTCTGTACGACATCCCGCTGAAGAACCTGGCCGGCGAGCCGGTCTCCCTGGCCGACTACCGGGACAAGGCCGTGCTGGTGGTGAACGTGGCCTCCAAGTGCGGCCTCACCCCGCAGTACGAGGGCCTGGAGCGGCTGCAGAAGACGTACGGCGAGCGCGGCCTGACCGTCGTCGGCGTGCCGTGCAACCAGTTCCTCGGGCAGGAGCCCGGGACGGCCGAGGAGATCCAGAGCTTCTGCTCGACGACGTACGGCGTGACCTTCCCGCTGCTGGAGAAGACCGAGGTCAACGGCGACGGCCGGCACCCGCTCTACACGGAGCTGACGCGGGTGGCGGACGCCGACGGCGAGGCCGGCGACGTGCAGTGGAACTTCGAGAAGTTCCTGATCTCCGCCGACGGGACCGTCACCCGCTTCCGTCCGCGCACCGAGCCGGAGGCCGCCGAGGTCGTCGCCGCCATCGAGGCGCTGCTCGGCTGAGCCCCGCGCGCTCCGGTGCCGGGCGGCCGCCCGGCACCGGGCCTGGGGTACGATCATCGGGCTCTGCACACGGCGACCGGAGGAGGTGGGTTCGATCCGCACCACGCAGGCAGGACGCTCCCTCTCGGCGGCCGTGCGACCGACCCGGTCGTAGCGGACCGCGGGGGCCTCCGCACGGCTTCCCGGAAGGTCTTCATGCCGCTCGACCCCTCTGTCTCCCTCCGCTCCACCACCGTCTCCCGACTCCGCGCCGCCGGCTGCGTGTTCGCCGAGGACGAGGCGGAACTCCTCTTCTCCGCGGCCCGTCACGCCGCCGAGCTCGACGTCCTCGTCGAGCGGCGCGCCGCCGGCCTCCCGCTGGAACACGTCGTCGGCTGGGCCGAGTTCGGCGGGCTGCGGATCGCCGTGGACCCCGGCGTCTTCGTGCCCCGGCGGCGCACCGAGTTCCTGATCGAGCGGGCCGTGGCGCTGGCCGGGCCCGGCGCGCTCTGCGTCGACCTGTGCTGCGGCTCCGGCGCGGCCGGCGCGGTGCTGCTCTCGGCCGTGCCCGGCGCGCGCGTGTACGCCGCGGACATCGACCCCGCCGCGGTGGCCTGCGCCCGCCGGAACATCGAGCCGCGCGGCGGACACGTCGTCGGCGGCGACCTCTTCGCGCCGCTGCCGGACGCGCTGCTCGGCCGCGTCGAGGTGCTGGTCGCCAACGTGCCGTACGTCCCGACCGAGGAGGTCGGGCTGCTGCCGCCCGAGGCGCGCGAGCACGAGCCGCTGGTCGCGCTCGACGGCGGCCCGGACGGCCTCGACGTGCTGCGCCGGGTGGCCGCCGAGGCCCCAGCATGGCTGGCGCCGGGCGGTCACCTGCTCGTCGAGACGAGCGAGCGCCAGACCGGCGCGGCGGTGGCGGCGGTCTCCGCGCACGGCCTCGACGCGCGGATCGTGACGTGCGGGGAGCGGTACGCGACGGTGCTCGTCGCGACCCGGGTCGCGTAGCCGGCTCAGCGGCCGAAGGTGTCGAGGGACTCGACCAGCCAGGTCCCGTCACGGCGGACGAGGTCCACCGCGAACATCGCGCCCGCGTAGACGCCCTGGTCCTGGGCCTTCGTCCGCTGCTTCCCGGCGGTGGCGACGCTGCTCTGGTCGGCGTAGACCAGGACCCGGGCGCGGTCGCCGTCGATCCGCTCGACGGCGCTCTCGGTGACGGTCGTCGTGATCACCGACTTCTGCTCGGCGGCCCGGGCCAGTACCCCGGCGAAGAGCGTCCGGTGCTGCTCGACGGCCTTGCCGGTGAGGAAGGTCTTCCCGGCCCGGGTGAAGGCGTCCGGGTCGGTGTGGTCGTAGGAGAAGAGGGCGGCGACGGCGGCGGCCGTCCGCCCCTTGATCTCGCTGGTGCGGGCGGGGTCGGTGAGGGCCGTGTTGGCGCGCGCGGGATCGTCGCGCAGCTCGCCGGCCCTGCTGTGCGCCCACCCGGCGAACCCGCCGAGCAGCAGGGTCAGGACGCACAGGACCACCAGCGGGGCGCGGTGCCGGGTCCCGCCGCCGGCTTCCGGCTCCTGGGCCCCGGACTCTTCCGTCACGGGCTTCGCCGCCGGTCGCCGCGCGGTCGGCGGCGCGGGCTCGGTCAGGACGGCGACGGGGGTGGTGGCGGCCGGCTGTTCGGCGCGGGCGCGGCGGCGGCGCTGCTGGTTGAGGTGGTGGCGGGGCGTCGGCATGGTGCGGTGTCCTTTCGGGTGCTGGCGGCTCTCTCGCGGGCGGTCGGCGTGGCCCGGTCAGCCGGCCGCGGCGCCGCCCACGGGGGCCTGCCCCAGGCCGCTGAGCTTCCACTGGCCGTCGGTGCGGGTGAGTTCGCCGAGCATGCGGCTGTCCTTCTCGGTGCTCTTGGCGTCCGGCGTGGTGACGGTGACCCGGAGGGCGACCAGCAGCCTGGCCCGTCCGGCGCGGTCGTCGAGTTCGGTGACGGCGCCGGACAGCACCCGGGCCGTGGTCACCGTCTTCGCCGCCTTCACCTGGCCGGCGAACTCGGCCCGGCCGTCGACGAGTTGTGCGTGCAGTTCGCCGGTCGTGGAGGACTCCCAGAGGTCGAGGCCCTGGTCCACCCGGCGGTGGTCGAGCGTGTTGAGGTTCTGCACCGCCTGCTCCCCGGCGGCGAGCGCCCGGTCTCGCTCGGCGGCGTAGCCGGCGGAGTCGTCGTGGGCCGCGGCGTACCAGCCCTGGCCGCCCCAGGCCGCGAAGCCGCCC
Organism: Streptomyces roseofulvus; assembly: GCF_039534915.1. Classification (NCBI taxonomy): domain Bacteria; kingdom Bacillati; phylum Actinomycetota; class Actinomycetes; order Kitasatosporales; family Streptomycetaceae; genus Streptomyces; species Streptomyces roseofulvus. Next base: position 1,341,924 of record NZ_BAAAWE010000001.1, read on the forward strand.
GCGGCCAGGGTGAGGGCGAGGGCCACGGCCAGGGCCGGCCGGACACCGGCGGGGGTGCGGACCGCGCGTGTCATGGAGGTGCTCCCGTCTCCCGCCCGAGGTCAGCGGGCCTTGATGTCGGTGATCCGCCACCGGCCGTCCTGGAACCGGGCGGTGACGGTGAGCTGGGCCGCCGCGGCGGTGGCGGCGCCCTTGTCCCGGCGCGACACCTGGTCCAGGAAGACGAGGAGGCGGGCGCTGTCGCCGTCGAGTTCGATCACGCCGGTGCGGACGGCCTGGGTGGCGAGGGTGAGGCGCTGTTCGACCAGGCTCTCGCGGACCTGGGCGAACAGGTCGTGGTACTGGCGGGCGGCCCGGCCGGCGAGGACGGTGCCGGCGGAGCGTTCGGCGGCGTCGGAACTGGTGGGCGTGTAGGAGAAGATCCGGGCCAGGCCCTCGCCGACGTCGCCGCCGACGCGGGTGGTGGCGGCGGTGTCGGTGAGCGCCTGGTTGCGCGCCGACGGGGTGGAGCGGAGCTGGTGGGCTCCGTGGAAGAAGGCGGCGCCGGCGAGGAGGAGGGCGGTGACGGCGACGGGGACGACCGCCCCGCGCCACCGCCGGCGGACGGTGGTCCCGGGATCGGTCCCGGGCTCGGGCTCCGTGGCGGTCCCGGTACCGGCCTCGGGCTCGTGCTCGCGCTCGGTCACTCGGCCTTCTCCGCTTCTGCCACGGGGACCGCGCTGAGCGCCGCCACCCTCCACGTGTGCTCGCCGGTGCGGTTCAGGACCGCCTCCAGGCGCTTGCGGTCGGTGGTCGGGGCGCCGGAGCCCCGGGGGGTGACGTCCACGCGTACGGTCGCGATGAGCTTCGCCGTACCGGCGCGGGTGTCGAGGGCGGTGAGGGCGGCCTCGGTGACGGTGGCCCGGGCGGAGGCGCCCACCGCGGGTGCGGTGCGGCCGAGTTCGGTGGCGAGCGGCCCGGTGGCGGCGTCGCGCCAGGCGGCGATGCCGGCCACGGCGCGCTCGCGGGTGGAGGCGTCGAGGGTGTTCAGGACGGTGAGGCGCTGCCGGCCCTCGGCGAGGGCGGTGTCGCGTTCCCGGCCGAAGGAGAGCTCCTGGTCCGTGCGGGCCTGGACGTAGCTCCAGGCCCCGGTGGCGCAGAAGCCGAGGGCGACGGCGAGGGCGGCGGCGGAGAGGATCCCGGCCCGCTTCATCGCGCGCTCCCGGTGCCGAGGCCGAGGAGTCCGGCCAGGTCCGTGGGGCCGCCGGACTGGCCGGGGAGCGCGAGGGCGCCAGGCAGCGGCGGCGGGGTGCCGGGCGCCATGCGCGCCTGCGGGAGCACGGTGGCGGGGCGGGAGGGGGCGGCGGGTGCGGCGTCGCCCCTGGGGGCGTGCGCGGAGCCGCGCACGTTGATCCCGGAGGCGGCGGAACTCGTGCAGGCCGCACCGGTGTTGAGGGGCGGGGCGGTGCCGAGGTCGAGGCCGTTGCGGTAGCGGGTGGCGCCGTAGCCGGCGGTGCAGGGCAGTGGCTTGAAGAAGGTGACGGCCATGCCGATGTGGAGGCGGCCGCCGTCGACGGCGGTGGCTCCGGCGGAGACGGCGGCGGGGTAGGTCACGAGGAGTTCCTCGATGCCGCGCTGGCGGGTGAGGGCGAGTTCCGAGGTGGTGAGGAGGTTGGCGAGGACCACCCCCAGGCTCGGGTCGAGGTCGTCGAGGAGCCCGCTGACCTGGCCGGCCGCGTCGGGCGTGACGGTGAGCAGGCGGCGCAGGTCGGCGTCGGAGCCCTTGAGGGTGGTGGCGAGGGCCCGGGCGCCGGTGGCGAAGTCCCTGATGGCGCGGCTCTCGTCGGCCTGGGTGCGCAGGACGGTCTCGCCGTCCCGGATGAGCCGGGTGGTGACCGGCAGGGACCGGTCGGCGGCCTGGACGAAGGCGCTGCCGCTGTCGAGGAGGACCTGGAGGTCGTCGCCGTGTCCCTCGAACGCCTTGCCCAGCTCGTCGACGACGGTGCGGAGGGAGTCCAGGGGGACGGAGCGGGTCAGGTCGTCCATGCTGCTGAGGACGTCGGTGACGGGGGCCGGCACCTGGGTGTCGGACTGCTCGATGCGGGCGCCGTCGGCGAGGAAGGGGCCGCCGTCGCTCGCCGGGCGCAGGTCGATGTACTGCTCGCCGACGGCGGAGAGCCCGGCGACGACGGCCCGCGCGTCGGCGGGGATGCGGGGGGCGGACTTCTTGATGCGGAGTTCCGCGACGACGCCGTCGGCGGTGAGGTCGATGGCGCCGACGCGGCCCACGGAAACGCCCCGGTAGGTGACGTCGGAGTGGGGGAAGAGCCCGCCGGTGCGGGCGAGGTGGACCCGGACGGTGTAGTGGTCGGCGACGCCGACGTGGCGGCCGAGGTCGGCGTAGCGGACGCCGACGAAGCCGAGGACGGTGACGGCGATGACGAGGAACGCGAGGTTCTTCAGCCGTACGGTACGGGTGATCACCGGTGCTCGCCTCCGTCGGTCGGTGTGAGGGCCGGCAGCGGCAGGGGCGAGTCCGTGCCCCGGTCGGCGCCCCGGCCGCGCGCGGCGGGCGCGTTCGGCTCGGACGGGGTGGGCGTGGGGGTGGGCGGGGGGTCGGTCCTGGGCACGAGCGGCGGGATGACCTCGGTGCCGGGTGCGGCCGCGAGGTGGAGATAGGTGTTGAGGTAGTCGCCCTTGATGCCCTTCATCACCTCGTCGGTGAACGGGTACGTCAGCAGGACCTGGAGCGACGCGGGAAGGTCGGCGCCGGCGTCCGCGAGGGCCGTCAGGGTCGGGGCGAGGGCCTTGAGGTCGGCGACCATGTCCTTCCTGCTCGCCTCGACGGTGGAGACGGCGACGCCGGACAGGGTGTCGAGGGCGCGGAGCATGGTGATGAGGGAACCGCGCTGGTTCTCCAGCGTCTTCAGGCCGGGTGAGAGGTCGGTGAGGATGGTGCCCACGTCCTTCCTGCGGCCGGCGAGGGTGGTGGAGAGGCGGTTGAGGCCGTCGAGGGCGCGGGTGATGTCGCCGCGGTGCGCGTCCAGGGTGGTGACGAGGGTGTCGACGCGCCTGAGCATGGAGCGGACCTGGGGTTCGCGTCCGCCGAGGGCCGCGTTGAGTTCGCGGGTGATGGTCTTGAGCTGGTTGACGCCGCCGCCGTTGAGGAGCAGGGAGAGGGCGCCGAACACCTCCTCGACCTCGGTGTTGCGGCTGGTGCGGGCCAGCGGGATGACGCTGCCGTCGGTGAGCCGGGCGCCGGTGTCCGGCCGGGCGGCGGCCTGCCGGACGGCGGTCGTGGACGGCCGGGCCGGGGCGACGAGCTGGACGTACTTCTCGCCGAGGAGGCTGGACTGTTCGACCCGGGCCCCGGCGTCGGCGGGCATCCGGACGTCGCCGTTGATCTCCAGGGTGACGCGGGCGGACCAGGTCGCCGGGTCCAGTTCGATGGCGCTGACGCGGCCGACGGCGACGTCGTTCACCTTGACCGCGGCCTGCGGCACCAGGCTCAGGACGTCGGCGATCTCGGCGGTCACGGTGTAGGGGTGGTCGCCGAGGTCGGCGCCGCCGGGCAGCGGCAGGTCCTCGATGCCGTCGAAGCGTACGGACGGCGTGGGGATCGCGCCGAGGGCGACGGCGAGTCCGAGGCCCAGGGCGACCGCGCCGGTGGCCGCGGCGCCGGCGGCGCGTGCCGAGGGCAGGCGGGGGCGTCTCACCGGTCCTCCTCTGCGGGGCTGGTGGGCGTGGAGCCGGCGGCGGCTCCGGTGACGGGCAGCGGGAGCAGCGGTCCGCCCATGCTGATCTCGTTGAGGTCGGCCCGGCCGTGGAGGGTGCGGGTGTCCTTGTCGTAGGCGCCCACGAGGTTGCCGGCGGCGAGCGGGGCGACGTCGAGGGCCTCGGCGAGGGAGGCGCGCTGGTCGACGAGGGTCCGCGTGAGGGGGACGAGCCGGTCGACGTTCTTCTTCAGTTCGCCGCGGTTGTCCTTGATGAAGGTCTTGACCTGGGCGAGGGCCGTGCCGAGTTCCTTGAGGGCGGCGGCGAGGTCGTCCTTGTTCTCGGCGAAGTAGCCGACGACCTCGTCGAGGCGTTCCTGCGCGGTGCGGACGTCGCCGTCCTTCTCCTTGAGCATGGTGGTGAAGGTCTGCAGGTTCCCGAGGGTGGCGAACAGCTCGGCGCTGCTGCCGTCGAGGGTCTTGGCGGCCTTGCCGAAGCGGTCGATGGAGCCGCCGATGGCGGCGCCGTTGCCCTTGAGGTTCTTCGCGCCGGTGTCGAGGAGCGCGGAGAGGGCGCCGGTGGAGTTGGCGCCGTCGGGGCCGAGGGCCCGGCTGAGGTCGGTGATCGAGGCGTAGAGCTGGTCGATCTCGACGGGGGTGCGGTTGCGGGAGGCGGGGAGTTCGGCGCCGTCGTCGAGGGCGGGGCCCGAGGTGTAGGCGGGGGCGAGCTGGACGTAGCGGTCGGCGACGATGCTGGGGGCGACGACGAGGGCGCGGGCGTCGGCGGGGATCCGGACGCCTTCGTCGACGCGGAGATCGACCCGTACGCGGGTGCCCTGGGGCTCCACGGACTCGACCTCCCCGACGCGGACGCCGAGGACGCGCAGGTCGGATCCGGCGTAGACGCCGATCGCACGGTCGAAGTAGGCGGTGACGCGGATGCCTTCGTCGTCGAGGGCGCGGACGGCGACGAGGCCGCAGGCGGCGAGCACCGCGAGGGTGAGGCCGGCGGCGAGGGGTCTTCTGGTCCTGGTCATCGTGCGCCGCTCTCCTTCGCCGTCGTGTTCTGCTTCGGCGTCGTGTTCTGCTTCGGCGTCGTCTGCTGCTTCGGCGGTATGCAGCCGGTGGTGGGCAGGGAGCCCTCGGGCAGGTAGCCGCGGGGCACCACGCCGCAGAGGTAGCTGTCGAACCAGCGGCCGCTGCCGAGGGTGTTGCCGACGAGCCGGTAGTAGGGGCCGACGAGGGCGAGCGTCTTGTCGAGCCGGCCGACGTTCTTCTCCAGGACGTCGGTGACCCTGCCGAGGGCCTTCAGCGTCGGGCCGAGCCGCCGGTCGTTGTCGGCGACGAGGCCGCCGAGTTCGGTGCCGAGGGCCCGGCTGCCCTTGAGGAGGGCGCGGATGGCGTCGCGTCGCTTGCTGAGCTCGCCGAGGAGGGAGCCGCCGTCCTCCAGGAGGAGTTCGAAGCTGGACTTCTTCTCCTTGAGGGTCTTGGTGAACCTCTCGCTGTTCCGCAGGAGCCGGGCGAGTTCGGTGTCGCGCTTGGAGACGGTGGTGGACAGGGCGGAGAGGCCGTCGACGGCGTTGCGGACGTGCGGCGGGGCGTCCTCGAAGGTCGCGGAGATGGTCCGGAAGCTCTCCGCGAGCTTCTTGGTGTCGAGGTCGTCGATGGTGCCGCCGAGGTCCTGGAACGCCTGCGTCACGTCGTACGGGGAGGTGGTGCGCGACAGCGGGATGCGGGTCCCGGGGTCCTGGCGCGCGGTGCCCAGCGGGTCGAGGGCCAGGTACTTCTCGCCGAGCAGGGTCTTGATGGCGATGGCCGCGGTCGACCGGTCGCCGACCCAGGCGTCGCCGACCTCGAAGGTCACCTTCACCTTGGGGCCGTCGAGGCTGACGCCGGTGACCTCGCCGACCTTGACGCCGGCGATCCGGACCTCGTCGCCGGTGCCGAGGCCGGCGGCCTCGGAGAAGTCGGCGCTGTAGGCGGTGTCGCCGCCGACCAGGGGCAGCCGTTCGACGTGGTACGCGAGGGTGGCGAGGAGGCCGAGGAGGAGGAGTCCGACGACGGCGACGGCGACGGGGTTGCGTTCCTTGACGGGCTTGATCCGGAGGGGCGCTCTCATCCGCGGCACCTCGGTTCGGTCACGGCGATGCCGGTCGGCGGCTTCGAGCCGTCGGAGGTCTTCACGCCGGTCACGCGGGCCTCGCAGAGGTAGAGGTTGAACCAGGAGCCGTACGAGGAGAGGCGGGCGAGGGCGGTCATCTTGTCGGGGGTGCGGGCGAGGAACCGTTCGAGGGCGGGCGTGTGGTCGGCGAGGGTGCCGGAGAGCCGGCCGAGTTCGCCGATGTCCTTCTTGAGCGGCGCGCGGGCGTCCTGGAAGAGGCCGGCGGTGGTGGTGGTCAGGTCGCCCATGGCCTGGACGGCCTCGCCGAGGGGTTTCCGGTCGGTGTCGAAGCCGGTGACGACCTTCTGGAGGGTGACGACGAGGTCCTCGAAGCCGGCCTCGCGGTCGTTGAGGGTGGTGAGGACGGTGTTGAGGTGGGTGACGACGTCGCCGACGACCTTGTCCTTGGCGGCCACGGTCCGGGTGAGGGAGCCGATGTGGCGCAGCAGGCTGTCGACGGTGCCGCTCTCGCCCTGGAGGACCTGGACGAGCGAGCCGGCGAGGTCGTTGACGTCGGCGGGCGACAGGCCCTCGAAGAGCGGCTTGAAGCCGTTGAAGAGCAGGGTGAGGTCGAGGGCGGGGGTGGTGCGGTCCAGCGGGATGGTCTCGCCGTCGTCCAGGGCGCCGGTCAGGTCGCCGCTGCCGCGGCCGAGGGAGACGTACCGCCGGCCGACCATGTCGAGGTACTTGACGGCGGCGGTGGCGGAGCGGGGCAGGGTGCGGTCCTCGCGGACCGTGAAGGTGACCTGGGCGGTGCGGCGCTCCACGACGCGGACGTCGGTCACCTCGCCGACCTTCACTCCGGCGATGCGCACCGAGTCGCCGGCGACGAGCCCGGTGACGTCGGTGAACAGCGCCTTGTAGGAGCGGGTGGCGGAGCCGACGCCGGTGTCGGCGATGCTGAAGCCGAGGACGGTGGTGGCGACGGCCGTGACCAGGACGAAGGCGAGGGACTTGAGGACGGTGCCGGTGAGCGGTGCTCTTCTCATCGGAGGGTCACCTCCGCTCCCCGGAAGGCGGGCCCCGCGAGCAGACTGCTCCAGTCCGGCAGCTCCCCGGCCGGCCGCTGCGCGCCGGGGGCGAGGAGTTCGGTGACGAGGTCGTTCTCCTGCGGGGAGTTGGCCGGGCCGAGGTCCTGGTCGGCCACGGCGGAGGCGCGGGCGGCGGGTGCGACCGGGACGCCGAGGTAGGGCACCGGGTGGCAGCGGGGGCCGCCGCCGGAGCCGTACCGGGGGGTGTCGCGGCCGGGGACGTACGCGCCGCGCGAGGGCACGGTGGTGACGTCCACGTGCAGCCCGGGCCGGTCGGTGCCCTTGCCGAGGGCCTTGTCCATGGCGGGCACGAACTGGGCGAGGGTGCGCAGGGTGCAGGGGAAGGACGAGGAGTACTCCGCGAGCAGTTCCAGGGTGGGCCGGCTCTTCGCGCTGAGCTTGATGACCGTGTCCTTGTTCTTGCGGAGGAAGGCGGTGAGGTCCTGGGCGGTGCGGGTGGTGGCGCCGAGGGTGCCGGAGAGCGCCGCCTCCTGCTCGGCGAGGGTGCCGCTGGTGGTGGTGAAGTCGGTGAGCGCGGTGAGGATGTCCGGGGCGGCGTCCGCGTAGAGGTGGCTGACCTTCACGAGTTGTTTCAGATCCCGGGTGAGGGCGGGCAGTTGGGGGTTGAACCGCTTGAGGTGGCCGTCGAGCCGGGCGAGGGTGTCGCCGAGCTTCTCGCCGCGTCCTTCGAGGGCCTGGGAGACGGCCGACAGGGTGGCGGAGAGCTTCTGCGGCTGGACGGCGGTGAGCAGCGGCAGGACGTCGTCCAGGACCTGCTGGAGTTCGACGGCGTTGCCGGAGCGGTCCTCGGGGATGACGGCGCCGGGGGCGAGCGGCTCCGGGGAGGGGTTCGCGGGGGGTACGAGGGCGACGAACCGCTCGCCGAAGAGCGTCGTCGGCAGCATCTGGGCGCGGACGTCGGAGGGGACGTGGCCGAGGGCGCCCGGGTGCAGGGCGAGGGTGAGCCGGGCGCCGTCGCCGGTGGCGTCGATGGCGCGGACCTCGCCGACGACGACGCCGCGCAGTTTCACCTCGGCGCCGAGATGCATCTCGTTGCCGACGCTGCCGGTCTCGACGGTGACGGGGTCGGAGTCGGTGAACCTCTTCTCGTAGACGGCGACCGCCAGCCAGGCGAGCAGCGCGGGGACCAGCAGGAAGACGACGCCGGCGGACCGGCGGCGCAGGGTCTCTCCTCGTGGAGCGTTCATCTCACCCCGCCACCTTCACGGTCGTGGTCGCGCCCCAGAGGGCCAGCGACAGGAAGAAGTCGGTGACGCTGATCAGCACGATGGCGTTGCGTACGGACCGGCCGACGGCGATGCCGACGCCGGCGGGGCCGCCGGAGGCGCGGAAGCCGTAGTAGCAGTGGGCGACGATCACCATCACGCTGAAGATCAGCACCTTGAGCATGGAGAGCAGGACGTCGGTCGGCGACAGGAACAGCTCGAAGTAGTGGTCGTAGGTGCCCTGGGACTGCCCGTTGAAGAGCACCGTGACGGAGCGGGAGGCCAGGTAGGAGGAGAGCAGGCCGACCGCGTAGAGCGGGACGATGGCGACGACGCCCGCGATGATGCGGGTGGTGACCAGGTAGGGCATGGAGCGGATGCCCATGCCTTCGAGGGCGTCGACCTCCTCGTTGATGCGCATGGCGCCGAGCTGGGCGGTGAAGCCGGCGCCGACGGTGGCGGAGAGGGCGAGGCCGGCGACGAGCGGGGCGATCTCACGGGTGTTGAAGTAGGCGGAGACGAAGCCGGTGAAGGCGGCGGTGCCGATCTGGTCGAGGGCGGCGTGGCCCTGGAGTCCGACGACGGTCCCGGTGAAGAGCGTCATCGCGATCATCACGCCGACGGTGCCGCCGACGACGCCGAGGCCGCCGGAGCCGAAGGCGACCTCGGCGAGCAGCCGTTGGACCTCCTTGAGGTAGCGGCGCAGGGTCCTGGGGACCCAGAGCAGCGCCCGTACGTAGAACAGGAGCTGGTCGCCGGAGCGGTCGAGCCAGACGAACGGGGAGGCCATCCGCCTCAGCCTCCCTTCGGCGGGACGATCTGGAGGTAGAGGCCGGTCAGCACCATGTTCACGAAGAACAGCAGCAGGAAGGTGATGACGACGGCCTGGTTGACGGCGTCGCCGACGCCCTTGGGTCCGCCGCGGGGGTTGAGTCCGCGGTGGGCGGCGACGATTCCCGCGATGAACCCGAAGACGAGGGCCTTCAGTTCGCTGACGTACAGGTCGGGCAGCTGGGCGAGGGCGGAGAAGCTGGAGAGGTAGGCGCCGGGGGTGCCGCCCTGGAGGACGATGTTGAAGAAGTAGCCGCCCAGGGTGCCGACGACGGAGACCATGCCGTTGAGGAGGACGGCGACGGCCATGGTGGCGAGGACGCGCGGGACGACGAGCCGCTGGACCGGCGAGACGCCCATGACCTCCATCGCGTCGAGCTCCTCGCGGATCTTGCGCGAGCCGAGGTCGGCGCAGATCGCGGAGCCGGCGGCGCCGGCGATGAGGAGGGCGACGATCAGCGGGCTGGCCTGCTGGATGACGGCGAGGACGCTGGCGCCGCCGGTGAACGACTGGGCGCCCAGCTGCTGGGTGAGGGAGCCGACCTGCAGGGCGATCACGGCGCCGAACGGGATGGAGACGAGGGCCGCGGGCAGGATGGTGACGCTCGCGACGAACCAGAACTGTTCGACGAACTCCCGGAACTGGAAGGGTCTGCGGAAGACGGCCCGGCCGACCTCGGCGGCCAGGGCGAAGAGCCGGCCGGTCTGCCGCAGCGCGCCGGCGATCACGAGCCGCCGCCGGTGGCCGGGATCGGGGCGGTGGGCGTGCCCGCGTGCGCCGCGTAGGTCGCCTCGATGGCGGCACGGGCGGCGGGCGGCAGCGTGTCGAGCATCGAGAGGACGCGCTGCCGGCGCCGGACGACGGCGGCGCGCGGGGGCAGCCCGGGCGAGGGCTCCAGCTGGGGGACGAGGGCGCGGGGCCCGGCCGGCGGGGCGGTGGGGGCGTGGCCGGCCTCGGCGGCGAGGGTGGCGGCGTCCTTCTCCTCGGACATGCCGATGGGGCCTTCGCGGCGGCCGGCGAGGAACTGGGTGACGACCGGTTCCTCGCTGGTGAGGAGGACTTCGCGGGGGCCGAAGGTGACGAGTTCGCGCCGGAAGAACATCCCCATGTTGTCGGGGACGGTGGCGGCGATGTCGAGGTTGTGGGTGACGATCAGCATGGTCGCGTCGATCCGCGCGTTGAGGTCGATCAGCAGCTGGGAGAGGTAGGCGGTGCGGACCGGGTCGAGTCCGGAGTCGGGCTCGTCGCAGAGCACGATCTGGGGGTCGAGGACGAGCGCGCGGGCCAGTCCGGCGCGCTTGCGCATGCCGCCGCTGATCTCGCCGGGGAGCTTGCCCTCGGCGCCGAGCAGGCCGACGAGGTCGATGCGCTCCATGACGATCTTCCGGATCTCGGACTCCCGCTTGCGGGTGTGCTCGCGCAGCGGGAAGGCGATGTTGTCGAAGAGCGTCATCGAGCCGAAGAGGGCGCCGTCCTGGAACATGAGGCCGAAGAGTTTCCGGGTCTCGTAGATGTCCCGCTCGGGGCTGCGGACCATGTCGACGCCGTTGATGAGGACGCGGCCCTGCTGGGGTTTGAGCAGTCCGATGAGTGATTTCAGGAAGACGGTCTTTCCGGTCCCGGAAGGGCCGAGCATGACGCTCACCTCGCCGGCCGGCAGCGTCAGCGACACGTCCTGCCAGATGTTCTGCCTGCCGAAGGACATGGTCAGCCCCTCGACGACTACTTCGATTCCCATCCCACCTCCAGCAGACGTGCGGGGCGCGTGCGCCGCGGGCGCACGGTAGGCCGTTCCGGATCACCCGGACAATAGGTGTGGCGCATATTCATTGATCCGCTCCCGCGTTTGTCACCGCGCAGACAAAGTCAGGGGGTGTTCTTGTCTCCGCCGCGACAGGATGTCGCGCCGACCTGCGGCTGAGCGTCGACTCCCGGGGAACGCTACGGCTGAGTAACCTCGCCGGGCAATACCGGATCCGGAGTTTTCACGGAACCGCGTCCGGCGGCGCCCGCTTTATCAGCCCGGAGACAATGCGGCGGACTTTTTTGTCACGCACCGGAGAAGTATGCGAAGTTGGCCGACGGACCCCCTTCCCGACCTCGTATGATCGATCAGAATTGTCGACATTACGCACTCCGGAACCAAGCGGATTCCCGCCACCGCTCACCCTCTTGACAGGCATTAAGGCGTCTTCAAAGAATCATGGTTCGCGGCATTGTTCGGCTAAGTTTCCCGCAAGTAACGTCATTTTCGCGGCGGGAGGTCGGCCGGTTCGCCGGCCGTTCCCTCTCCGCCGCGGCACCCCCACCGAAGCACCCTCTGCCGGTCAATCCCCAAGGAGAGTCCCAGAGCCATGAAGAAGACCACCAGAAACCTGGCCGTCGTCGCGGGAGCCGCCGCCTCCGCCTTCGCCCTCGCCGTCAGCCCCGCCTCCGCGGTGGCCTCGACGGTCTGGACCGTCACGCCCTCGCCGGCCGGCTTCACCGCGGTCAACAGCGGGAACATCGTGCTCAGCGTCAACGGCATCGCCATGACGTGTACGAAGTCGAACGCCGCGGGCACCATGCAGAGCGCCACCGGCAACCCGGCCACCGTCGGCTCCATCAGCACCATGGTCTTCGGCGCCAGCGGCGTGCCCTGCACCAGCGTGCTGGGCAACGTCGTCACGACCCCGACCACCCCGTGGGCCGTGAAGGTGTACGACTACACCGCCTCGACCGGCGTCTCCAAGGGCTACATCGACAACGTCGACGCCAAGGTGACCGTCGGCGCCTGCGTCTTCCGCGTCACGGGCAAGGCGTCCGGCACGTACACCAACTCCTCCGGCACGCTCGCCGTGAGCAGCGCGGCCGGCGAGCTCACGGTCGTCTCCGCGACCAACTGCGGCAGCGCCGTCCCGGTCGGCTCCAAGCCGACCTTCAAGGGCAACTACCTGGTCAAGGTGGCCAACACCACCACCATCCCGAAGATCGTCGGCTCCAACCCGTAAGGGACCGAGACCCCGCGTCCGCCCGGCCGGCACCCCCGGCCGGGCGGACGCGGCCCTGTCCGCGCCCCTCGCCGGCCCCTTCCCCCGCCGGCGCACGAACGACCCGAGCGGAGCACCCGATGAGAGGCCCCGGGCCCACCCCCCGATCCACCCGCGCCCGCGTGCGCGGCGCGACGATCGCCGCGTTCGTGGCGCTCGCCCCCCTGCTCCCGGCCGCGGCCGTCGCGGTGGGGACGCTGAAGGTCGACGCCGCGCTGCCCTATGTCTGCACCCTGCCCTCGGGAGCCCGGCCCGCGACGGTACGCGTCACGGCGGCGTTCCCCGAACGGGCTGCCGTGGGCGAGGAGATCCGGCCCACCGACGTGACCACGACCGTGGAGCTCCCGCCGGAGGCCGTGGCCGACCTCACCGCGCTCGGGGCCGCCACCGTACGGGCCGAGACCCGGCTGACGGTCGGCGTGGCCCAGCACGAGCGGCGCGCCGAGGTCGTCTGGAGCGGTACGGCCGAGCCCGTCGCCGTCCCCTCCGAAGGCCCGCTCACGCTCGCCACCAGCGGTGACGTGCCGACCCTGACGACGGACAGCGCCGGCGAACTGGCCCTGGCCGCCGGCGGTCTCGCCCTCGACCTCGCCCCGAGCACCGCCGACGGCGCGGCCACGACCCCCGCGTCCCTCTCCGTCGTCTGCGTCCCCGGCCCGGACGCGGAGGGCCGTACGGAACTGGCCCGGGTCCCGGTCGGCACCGGCGAACCGGGCACCCCGCCGGCGACGCCCGCCCCGCCGACCTCCCCGGTCCCGTCGACGCCCGCCGCTCCGTCCGCCCCGTCCCCCTCCTCGGGCCTCCCCCTGCCGCCGCGCCCGTCGGACCGGACTCCCCCGGCGGGGACGGGCACCCCCGACGGCACGGTCCCGCTCCCCGGCCCGAAGACGCCGGACGCCGGGCCGCGGACCGGACGGGGCCTGACGCCGGCCGACGAGCCCTCGCCCGGCACGCAGGAGCTCCGGCCCCCCGTGCCGCCGTGCGTCACCGAGAAGCCGACCCCGCTGTCCCTCTCGGCGTACATCACCGGCTACGCCAACGTGCGGAAGCTGAACGGCGCCAGCCTCGTCCCGGAGACCTGCGTCCTGCTCGAACAGGGTCTGCCGCAGTTCGAGGTGCGGCCGGACGGAAGCATGCACGTCGTCACGCCGGCGGAGGGAAACCTCTACCACCACGGGCGCGAGGAGACCCCGCCCTTCGAGGCCACCTTCCTGACCTTCGGCTTCGCCCCGACCAAGGCGACCCTGGTCCTGGAGCAGTCGGGTCCCCTCACCGTCGTCTCGGACGTCCTCCTGATCTTCCCCACCAACATCCTCACGACGCACGTCCGGGTCCCGCTGACCCTGCGCGTCCTCGACGTCGAGGTGAACGGCACCCGGCTGGACGTCGGCCCGTCCTGCCGCACCGAGCGGCCGCTCTCCTCGCCCGAGCCCGAGCCCGCCAAGTACCCCGGCGACCATCTGGTGCTCGTCGGCAAGGGAAGCCAGACCCTCCCCGACCCGCCCGTCGGCTACATCCTCACCGGCGGCGGTCCGCTCACCGGCGAGGTGACCATCCCCGCCTTCACGGGATGCGGCACCGGCGGCGAGGACCTCGACCGGCTCCTGACCGCCGCCATCTCCGGGCCCGGCAACCACATCAAGCAGATGCAGGGCAGCACCTGCTCCGTGGGCGTCGAGTCGCCCCCCATGGAGTTCTGCACCCAGGACCTCCAGCCCCGCCAGGTCCCGAAGCCCGAGCGCTGACCCGCGCCGCCACCCGGCCACCCCGGCCCCCTTCCACCGAAAGGCCTCCGCCATGCCCCTCGTCACCGCCCGCACGAAGCTGGCCACCGTCGCCGCCCTGACCGCCCTCGGCGCCTTCGCCTCCATGGGCTCGGCCACCGCGGCCGCCCCGGTGCTGAACGGCGGCTGGGCGCCGTCCACCCGCTGCCCCGTCGACGCCCCGGCGATGCTCGCCTCGGACGGCCTCGACCGGTCGCCGCAGTGCGTCGTCTCGTACTCCCTCAGCGGTTCCATCAAGCTGGGCAACACCACGGTGACGACCGGGAGGACCAACCTCCAGATGGGCGTCGTGCAGAACGCCGACGGCACCAACGCGGTCGTCGGGCCGGCCGGCGGTGCGCTCATCGCCGACTCCGCCACCGTCCCCGGCGGGCTGATGGGCCTGATGTGCCCGAGCGACATCCCGTTCATCACCGACATCTGCCGGCAGCTGTCGGACGCGAACCTCAACAAGATCACCGCCACGATGGAGTCGGTGGGCACCCCGTCGGACTTCGACCAGATCGCGGGCGTCCTCACCGACCAGCCGATCGTCACCATCCCGGTCCGCATCCGCCTGCAGAACCCGTTCCTCGGCGACAACTGCTACATCGGGACGAAGGCCGACCCGATCCTGCTCCGCCCCAAGAACCGCACGGCGCCCGAGTTCGGCGTCGAGCGCTTCGACGGCGACGGCACCGCGAACGAGGAAGGCGACATGAGCCGGCTCGACCTCCTCGGCGCCACCCAGTACGACGACTCCTTCGCCGTGCCCGGCGCGAGCGGCTGCGGCCTCGGGTGGTTCGGCATCATCGACGCGGCGGTCAACCTGAAGACCGGCCTGCCCTCCGCCGCCGGCAGGAACCGGCTGACGCTCGACAACACGCAGACCTTCCTGACCGGCCTGTTCGCACCCGGCATCGCCGCCCCGGAGGCCGGCAGGGTCTTCTCGCGCAACTGGCACTCGGCCGTCAACTAACGGCCACCCAGGGGTGATTACCGGCCGACTCGACCGCCCACCCCCTTGCCTGAGAGCTGAGTCTTGCTCAACTTGTGTACACCACACATCAGTTGCCCTAGCTTTCAGCAGTCCACATCGGTACGTACCTGACGGTCCCTGCGGCGCCCGCCCTCCCCGGACGGGCGCCGCAGCGCCGCTCCCCCACCGGTCACGTAGCAGAGCAAGGGATCGGTCCATGCCCTCAGTCGCCCAGTCACCGGAGCTCGGTGAGCCGCTCGATCCGCTGCCCCGCGAGTTCGCCGCCCTGATGAGACCGGAGATCCCGGGCCTCATCAAGGAGATCGGCGTGGAGATCGAGCGCGCCTACCCCGTGTACGCCCACCTCTTCAACGGGCCCCACTCGGACGCCATCCGCCAGGGCGTCGAACAGGCCCTGGCCGCCTTCGTGGACCGCGTCGACCATCCCGGCACCCAGTCCGCCCTCCGCGACGAACTCCTGCGCCAGTTCGGCCGGGTGGAGGCGTACGAGGGGCGGGACCTCGACACGTTACAGGGCGCGTACCGGCTCGGCGCCCGCATCGCCCTGCGCCGGGCCAAGAGCATCGGGCGCACCTACAACCTCTCCCCCACCCTGATCCTGGCCTTCGCGGACGCCCTCTTCGCGTACGTGGACGAGCTGGAGGCCCTCTCCCGGGAGGGATACGTCACCGTCCAGAGCCGCGCGGTCTCCGACGTGTCCGCGCTGCGCAGGAAACTGCTCCACCTCGTCGTCGCCGGACCGCCGCTGCCCCGCGCGACCATCGCCGAGCTCTGCCGGGAGGCGTCCTGGCAGCTTCCCGCCGAGTGCACCCTGGTAGCCCTCCGGCCGCCCGCCACCGGCGTCCTCCAGACGCGGCTGGACCGGGACGTCCTCGCCGACCTCAGCCTGCCGCACCCCCATCTGCTGGTCCCCGGCGCGCTGACCGCGGACCGCCGGGCGATGCTCGACTCCGCCCTGGCCGGCACGCCCGCCGTGCTCGGTCTCACGGTGCCCACCGCGCAGGCCGCCCACTCGCTGCGCTGGGCCCGGCGGGTCCTCCAGCTGATCGACGAGGGCATCGTGCCGGACGCCGCCTCGGTGGCCTGCGAGGACCATCTGACGACGCTGTGGCTGCTCGCCGACCCGGCCCTGACGGACCAGCTCGCCCGGCGCGAACTGGCCCCTCTCGACGGCCTGTCGGGCACCCGGCGGGAGCGGCTGGTCGAGACCCTGCGGGTGCACGTCTCCACCCGGGCCCCCGCCGAGCAGGTCGGCGAACTGCTCGGCGTGCACGCCCAGACGGTCCGCTACCGCCTGCGGAACCTGGACAACCACTTCGGCGACCGGCTCCTGGACCCCGACCGCCGCTTCGCCCTGGAGGCCGCGCTGCGCTCGCTCCACCTCCACGGCCGCAGAAACCCGGACTGAGCCCGGGCCGGCTAGGTCGTTTCTTTCGGATCAGGCCGGATCATGGAGCGGCGTCTGGTGCGTGCGCTCGCAAGGCGGAGGAGGGAGTCGACGCGGTGGGGGCACCTCCCAGCGGTAGCTGGGGGAGTCGGCGACCGACGACAACGCCGCGAGCGTGCGTGCCAGACGCCGCGAGCCCGGCATGATCCGGAAGAGACGGCCTAGGCCCGGGGGACGAGACGGCAGCGCGCCGGGCCGGCCGCCTGGAGGGTGATCGCGGGTGCGACCGGCACCTCGGTGTCGACGGCCTCGAAGCCGTGGCGCTGGAGGATCATCGCGAGCGCGATCACCGACTCCAGCATGGAGAAGTGCTGGCCGATGCAGGCCCGCGGCCCGCCGCCGAAGGGGAACCAGGCGTAGCGGGGCCGCGCGGCCTCCGCCTCGGGGGTGAAGCGGTCCGGGTCGAAGCGCTCGGCGTCGTCCCAGTAGGCGGGGTGCCGGTGGGTGACCCACGGGGAGACGATGACGTCGGAGCCCGCCGGTATGACGACCCCGCCGACCGTCGTCTCGGCGACGGCCCGGCGGCCGATGACCGGCGCGGCCGGGAAGAGCCGCATGGCCTCCTTGAGGACCCGCGTCACGTACGGCAGGGCGTCGAGGTCGGCGGCGCCCGGGGTGCGCCCGTCCAGGACCCGGTCGACCTCCTCGTGGGCGCGCCGCTGCACTTCCGGGTGGGTGGCGAGGAGGTGGAGGGCGAAGCCGATCGAGGTGGCCGTCGTCTCGTGGCCGGCGACCAGGAAGACGAGGACCTGTTCGCGGAGTTCGGTGGCGTCGAAGGCGCCGTCCTCGGCGCTCTCGGCCCCCATGAGCAGCGTCAGCAGGTCGTCGCCGTCGGTGCCGGTCCGCCCGCCGGCCTTCCGCTCGGCGATGATCCGGTCGCACTCCTCGTACAGTGCTTTGTGCAGGGCGGCGGCCCGGCGGTTGCCGGGGGTGGGCCAGTCGCGGGGCGGCTTGACCGGCGAGTAGCCGCGGCGGAGCACGTACGAGCCGACGCCGGGGAAGCAGCGCTCGACGACCTCGACGGCGGAGTCCACGTCGGTGCCGAAGAGGATGCGGGCGACGGCGCGCAGCGCGAGCCGGGTCGACTCGTGGAGGACGTCGACGGAGGTGCGGCCCGTCTTCTCCCACTCGGTGACGAGGGTGCTGACCTCGGTGGCGATGGCCTCGGCGTAGCCGTCGACGCGGCGCTTGGTGAAGAGCGGCTGGACGAGCCGGCGCTGGCGCAGGTAGTCGTCGTCCTGGCTGGTGAGCAGGCCGTTGCCGAAGGACTCGCGGATCTCCTGGTAGAAGGCGTTGTCCTTGCGGAAGTTGGCGGACTCGCCGGCGAGGACCTGCTGGACGCCCTCGGCGGAGAAGACGCCGTAGACCTGGGAGCGGATGCCGGGCGGCCCCGCGGTGATGCGGACGACGTCGCCGTGGTCGCGACGGGCGCGCAGGAAGGTGCCGAGCGAGTCGTTCTTCAGGTCGAACATCGAGCCGAAGACGGGCAGTCCGGTGAGGACGGGCGCTTCGGTCCGGGTTTCGGTGGTCATGTGGCATCCCTCGTGGTCGCGGCGGCGCGGTGATTGTCGCTCACACGGGTGACCTGGCGGTAGCCGTGGCCCCTGGACCGTCCGGATCTGGCCTGTTGGCCGGATCAATTCGCTTGTCAGTGGCGTCTGGGAGGCTGGCTCCATGGACGAGAACCTCAGGGACGACGAGGCGGGCGAGCGCCCCGCGCTGACCCTTCAGCTCACGATCGACTGCGCGGATCCGGGCCGGCTGGTGCCGTTCTGGGCGGAGGCCCTGCGGTACGTGCCGGAGCCGCCGCCGCAGGGGTACGCGAGCTGGCGCGCGTACTGGGCGGCTTCGGGGGTGCCGGAGGAGGAGCTGGGCGACGGGGCGGGGGACCTGCCGGAGTCCCTGGTCGACCCGGCGGGGGCGGGGCCGCGGGTCTGGTTCCAGCAGGTCCCGGAGCCGAAGACGGTGAAGAACCGCGTCCACCTGGACCTGAAGGTCGGCGGTGGACGCGGGGTGCCCCTCGCGGTGCGCCGGGCGCGGGTCGACGGGGAGGTGGCCCGGCTGACCGCGCTCGGCGCGACCGTGCTGCGCACGATGGACGAGCCGCACGGTATGGACTACTACGCGGTGGTGCTCCAGGACCCGGAGGGCAACGAGTTCTGCGTGGTGTGACCGGTCGGGTCAGCCGGCGTCGCGCGGGTCGAAGGAGTCGGTGTCGACGGTCAGCGGGGCGGGGAAGGCCCCGGCGATGTCGTCCCAGCGGGTGAACTTGAAGTTCGTGCCCTCGCGGTCGCCGTCCGCCGGGGTGGCCTCGCCGTCGTGGGTGACGAGCAGGCCCTTCGGGAAGGCGGCGCCGAGCGGCACGTTCACCACGGTGGAGCCGTCGGAGTGCTGCACCCCGTCGGTGGCGGGCCCGTCGGTGACGGCGAAGGAGCCGAGGTAGGCGTTGGCGCCCTCGCGGGCGTAGACGGCGAAGGTGTTGTCGCCCTGGCTGGAGGCGAGGACGTAGCCGGCGCCGTCCTCGCCGTGGTAGACGGTGACGCCCTCGGCGTCGGCGCTCAGGTGACGGCCGCCGAAGCCGGGGTCGTGCGCGGCGTCGAGGACGCACTCCTCCTCGGCCTCGTCGTACGTCCACGGGGTGCCGTACTGACGGACGCGGTCGAGCAGTTCGGGCCGCTCGAACTCCTCGTCGTCGATCTCGACGCGCCAGAGGCCGACGGCCTCCTGGGCGGCGTAGAGGACGTGCTCCTCCTGGTCGACGGCCATGCCCTCGACCTGCGGCAGCTCGCCGGGGTCGGCGCACGGCCGCCAGGCGGTGCCGTTCGGCAGGGTGAAGGACTGGGACAGGTCCAGGGTGTCCTCGATGCGGTAGCCCACCCGGCCGCCGCGGTCCTCGAGTTCGAGCAGGCGCAGCCGGCTGCGCTCGCGCTGGGAGACCACGACGTAGGCGTCGTCCCCGTCGCGGTAGGCGGTCAGGCCGTAGGAGGTGGTCTGCTCGTCGACCTCGGCCTCGTCCGCGGCGAAGACGGGGGTGACGTCGGCGGCGGTGACGTCCCGCAGCGGGGCGCGGCCGGCGGCGAGGGCGGCGGGGTCGATGGCGTAGGTGCGGATCCGGTCGCGGCCGCGGTCGCTGACGACGGCCAGGTCGGTCGGCCGGCCGTCCAGGTCGAAGCCGTAGACCAGGTCGACGTTGTTGAACCGCCCGGGGGCGGCGTCCTCGCCGGGGGCGGGCGGGGCGGCGATGTGCTGGAGCCGACGGCCGTCGAGCCCGTACACGTCCAGGCCGCCCTCCTTGAGGGTGCCGATGACGAGGCTGCGGCCGGGCCGCGTGGGGTCGACCCAGACGGCGGGGTCGTCCGCGTCGGCGTTGCCGCCGGTTTCGTCGTCGTGGACGACCGGCGTCTCGACGCGGGCGGTGACGGGGACGGGCTGCGGGGCGGCGGGGGACGCGGCCACGACGCTGAGGGCGGCGGCCAGGGCGGTCAGAGCGGAGGCGCTCACGGTACTCCTCGGTAGCGGTCTCGGACGGGGCGAGACGCTACGGAGACGGAATGGAGGGGTCCTTGCGGACCCGTGAATTCCGGGCGTCCGTACGGCACCCGCGCCTACGCTGTCTCCCATGGGGGTCGACATCGAGGGCGCGATCGAGGTGCGGGGACCGGACGGCCGCTGGACGGTCCGGGACTGGCTGCCGGACTGCGCGACGCGCCGCGACCGGGACGCGCGGGAGTGCCTGTTCGGGTACGGCGGCGGCCTCCAGATCGAGCGGCCGCTCTTCGACATGCGGGGCCTCCCGCCGGACGCCTCCGCGGACATCCCCGACGACGACGTCAACCACAGCCACTCGTACGCCACCTGGGCGGAGGTGGCGGCGGTCGACTGGGACGCGCCGCTGAACGACCGCCCCGACGGCAACCACGTCGGGGTGTGGCTGCCGGGGCCGGACGGCGAGCTCGTCCTGGACCACGTCGCCCGGACGCCGCTCGCCGTCGTGGACGCGGCGGAGGAGCTGTTCGGCGAGGACCTGTGGCCGTACGAGTGGCCGCCCGGCGGCGAGGTCCCGCTGGACGGGGCGGTCCACCGTCCGGTGGTGTACACGGCGCGGATGTTCGCCCCGCCGGACGGCGACCGCTGGGGCCCGGTCTGGGCGGTGATGCGCGATCTGGCGGCCGTCCACGGTGACGGGAACGTCCGCCTGATCGTCTGGTTCGGCTGAGCCTCCGCGCGGCGGGCTACTTGGCGAGGGCCCGGCTGATGACCATCCGCTGGATCTCGCTCGTCCCCTCGAAGATGGTGTAGATGGCCGCGTCGCGGTGCATGCGCTCGACCGGGTACTCGCGGGTGTAGCCGTTGCCGCCGAGAATCTGGATGGCCTGGGCCGTGACGCTCTTGGCGACCTCGCTCGCGTACAGCTTCGACATCGAGCCCTCGGCGTTCGTGAAGGGCTTGCCGGCGGTGGCCATCCAGGAGGCGCGCCAGACGAGCAGGCGGGCCGCGTCGATCTGCGTGGCCATGTCGGCGAGCTGGAAGGCGACGCCCTGGTTCTCGATGATCGGGCGGCCGAACTGCACGCGGGTCCTGGCGTAGTCGAGGGCGACCTCGTACGCGGCGCGGGCGGTCCCGACGGCCATGGCGCCGACCGCCGGGCGGGACGCCTCGAAGGTCGCCATGGCGGCGTTCTTCACGCGCTCGCCGCCGGACTTGGCCTTCTCGCGGGCGCGGGCGAGGCGCTCGTCGAGCTTGTCCTTGCCGCCGAGCAGGCAGGATCCCGGGACGCGGACGTCCTCCAGGACGACCTCGGCGGTGTGGGAGGCGCGGATGCCGTGCTTCTGGAACTTCTGGCCCTGCGAGAGCCCGGGGGTCCGCGGCGGCACGATGAAGGAGGCGTGGCCCTTGGAGCCCAGCTCCGGGTCGACCACGGCGACGACGACGTGCACGTCGGCGATGCCGCCGTTGGTCGCCCAGGTCTTGGTGCCGTTGAGCACCCACTCGTCCTTGGCCTCGTCGTAGACGGCCCGGGTGCGCATCGAGGCGACGTCGGAGCCGGCGTCGGGCTCGGAGGAGCAGAACGCGGCGACCTTCACGTCGTTCGCGTCGCCGTACATCTGCGGCACCCAGGTGCCGATCTGCTCCTCGGTGCCGTTGGCGAGGACGCCGACGGCGGCGAGGCCGGTGCCGACGATGGAGAGCGCGATGCCGGCGTCGCCCCAGAAGAGCTCCTCCATCGCCATCGGGATGCCGAGGCCGGTCGGGTCGAAGAACTGCTGGGCGTAGAAGTCGAGGGAGTAGATTCCCAGCTTGGCCGCCTCCTGGATGATCGGCCAGGGGGTCTCCTCACGCTCGTCCCACTCGGCGGCGGCCGGACGCATGACGTCCGCGGCGAAGCCGTGGAGCCAGTCGCGGACCTGCTTCTGGTCCTCGTTGAGCTCGAGCGTGAACTCGCCCATGTTCCCTCCCAGCAGTACGTTACTTGCGGTAACAGCAGTCTGTTA
The DNA here is from genome assembly GCF_039534915.1 of Streptomyces roseofulvus. Classification (NCBI taxonomy): domain Bacteria; kingdom Bacillati; phylum Actinomycetota; class Actinomycetes; order Kitasatosporales; family Streptomycetaceae; genus Streptomyces; species Streptomyces roseofulvus. The sequence goes on from NZ_BAAAWE010000001.1 coordinate 1,363,597, forward strand.
CCGGCGGGTACGGCTGTCAACCTGCGGGTCCTCGCGAACGAAGCGGACCGGACCGTTCGGCGCGGGGTGCCGGTCGGGTGTTACGTTGCGACAGCCTCAGGTCATCACACGGGCGGGGAGACACGCTTATGGACATCGCACACCGGACCACCGACCAGCAGAAGCCCGCCGAGCAGCGGCGGCGCGAACTGCTGGAGGCGGCGGACCGGGTGGTGCTCCGCGACGGCCCCAAGGCATCCATGAACGCGATCGCGGCCGAGGCCGGCATCACCAAGCCGATCCTCTACCGCCACTTCGGCGACAAGGGCGGCCTCTACCGCGCCCTCGCCACCCGCCACACCGACGCCCTGCTCGCCTCGCTGCGGGCCGCCCTCGACGCCCCCGCCGACCGGCGCCGCCGGGTCGAGTCCACCCTCGACACCTACCTCGCCTCCATCGAGGCGATGCCGCAGGTCTACCGCTTCCTCATGCACCCCGCCGAGGAGTCCCACCAGGCCGAGCAGGGCTTCGACGTCGGCCGCCACTCCGCCCCGCTGCTGCGACGCATGGGCGAGGAGCTGGGCCAGGTCATCGCCGAGCGCGTCGACCTCGGCCCCGCGGCCGAGGCGCAGGCCCGGATCTGGGGCCACGGCATCGTCGGCATGATGCACGCCGCCGGCGACTGGTGGCTCGGCGAGCGCCCCTGCTCCCGCGCCGAACTGGTCCGCTCCCTCGCCGACCTCCTCTGGGGCCGCCTGGCCGAAGCCGACGACCGCGCGGACGGCCCGGGCTTCTAGGCCGTCGCTTCCGGATCCACCGGCCGGGGTCCGGAGCGGGAGCGCCCCCGGAGGGTGGCCGGGCGGGCGGCCGCGAGGGCTGCCGATTCCGGGGGGGGGGGGACCCTCGGAGCCGTACCGGAGAACCGGGAAGGGCGCCGCTACGCCTCCAGGACGGACGCGCCCTCGCCCCAGGACTGCTTGCGGACGGCGCGGAGGAGACGTGATCTGCGCCACCCGGTGACGTGCTCCGCGTAGACGCGGCCCTCCAGGTGGTCCATCTCGTGCAGCAGGCAGCGGGCGAAGAAGCCGGTACCCTCGACCCGGACCGGCGTGCCGTCGGTGCGGACGCCCTCCACCACCGCGCGGTCGAAGCGGGCCACCGGCGCCTCCAGGCCCGGCAGCGAGAGGCAGCCCTCCGGGCCGCGGTACGCGTCGCCGTCCGCCTCCACCAGCCGCGGGTTCACCACGTGCCCCAGGTGCCGCACGTCCTCGTCGTCCGGGCAGTCGTAGACGAACACCCGCAGCCCCACGCCCACCTGGTTCGCGGCCAGACCCACGCCGTGCGCCGCGTACATGGTGGCGAACATGGACTCCACCAGCCCGTCGAGCTCGCGCCCGAACTCGGTGACGGGGGCACAGGGCGTGTGCAGCACGGGGTCGCCGAGCAGGGTCATCGTCCGGACGACGCCGGAGCTGCCGGGGATGGGGCGGTTTCGCATGCCCGTAAGCGTACGGTCCGCCGTGACCTCCTCCTTTCATACGGTCGGCCCGGGTGCCGCGGTTCGGGCTCCTGGCCGGTTCTCGATAGGCTGAGCCCCGACCGACGCAAGGAGGATCAAGGACGATGTCAGGACACCCCGGTAATCCAGAGCCGCTGTCGCCGCGCGCCAAGCTGGCCGTGACCGCGGGCAAGGCGGCCGCCGCGGTGTCGCGGGCGGCCGGCCGTGGCAGCGGATCGGTGATCGGCGGAAGGGTCGCGCTCAAGCTCGACCCCGACCTGCTGGGACGGCTCGCGCAGCACCTGGACGTCGTCCTCGTGTCCGCCACCAACGGCAAGACCACCACGACCCGGCTGATCGCCGAGGCGCTCCGGGCCAGCGGCCCGGTGGTCTCCAACGCCCTCGGCGCCAACATGCCCGCGGGCATCACCTCCGCCCTCGCCGGCGGAAGCGACGCCCGGTTCGGCGTGATCGAGGTCGACGAGAAGTACCTCGCCGGCGTCGCCCGCGACACCACCCCCAAGGCGATCGCGCTGCTCAACCTCTCCCGCGACCAGCTCGACCGCGCCGCCGAGACGCGGATGCTCGCCGAGAAGTGGCGCGAGGGCCTGAACGGCTCCAAGGCCGTCGTCATCGCCAACGCCGACGACCCGCTGATCGTGTGGGCCGCCTCCTCCTCCCCCAACGTGGTGTGGGTCGCGGTCGGCCAGGAGTGGAAGGACGACGCCTGGTCGTGCCCCTCCTGCGGCGGCGTGCTCCAGCGCCCCGGCGACGACTGGTTCTGCGGCGAGTGCGGCTTCCGCCGTCCCGCCCCGAGCTGGGCGCTCAGCGGCGACCACGTGCTCGACCCGCACGGCTCGGCCTGGCCGATCCGGCTCCAGCTGCCCGGCCGCGCCAACAAGGCGAACGCCGCCACCTCGGCCGCCGTCGCCGCCGTCTTCGGCGTCCCGCCGCAGGTCGCCCTGGAGCGCATGTACCAGGTGCAGGCCGTGGCCGGCCGCTACGACGTGGTCTCCTTCCAGGACCGCCAGCTGCGGCTGCTGCTCGCGAAGAACCCGGCCGGCTGGCTGGAGACGTTCTCCCTCATCGACCCGCCGCCGACGCCGGTCATCCTCTCGGTCAACGCGCGCGGCGCCGACGGCACCGACACCTCCTGGCTGTGGGACGTCGACTACGGCCGGCTCGCCGGCCACCCGATCATGGTGATCGGCGACCGCCGGCTCGACCTCGCGGTCCGCCTGGAGGTCGCGGGCGTGGACTTCCGCGTCTGCGACACGCTCGACGAGGCGGTCGCCATGGCCCCGCCCGGACAGATCGAGCTGATCGCCAACTACACCGCCTTCCAGGACGTACGCCGCCGTGTCGGCAACTGACCCCGCCCCGACTCGCAGAAGGAGTGGCAGCATGAGTGACAGCAGCCTGCGTGTGGTCTGGGTCTACCCCGACCTGCTCAGCACCTACGGCGACCAGGGCAACGTCCTCGTCGTCGAACGCCGCGCCCGCCAGCGCGGCCTGCACGTCGAGCGCGTCGACGTCCGCAGCGACCAGCCGGTCCCGACCTCCGGCGACATCTACCTGATCGGCGGCGGCGAGGACCGGCCGCAGCGGCTCGCGGCCGAGCGGCTGCGCCGCGACGGCGGCCTCTCCCGGGCCGCCTCGAACGGCGCGATCATCTTCTCGGTCTGCGCCGGCTACCAGATCCTGGGCCACGAGTTCATCAACGACCTCGGGGCGCGCGAGCCGGGCCTCGGCCTGCTCGACGTGACCACGGTCCGCGGCGAGGGCGCCCGCTGCGTCGGCGACGTGCTCGCCGACATCGACCCGCACCTGGGCCTCCCCCAGCTGACCGGCTTCGAGAACCACCAGGGCGTCACCCACCTCGGCCCGACGGCCCGCCCCTTCGCGCGGACCGTCTTCGGCAACGGCAACGGCACCGGCGACGGCACCGAGGGCGCGTACAACGACACCGTCTTCGGCACCTACATGCACGGTCCCGTGATGGCCCGCAACCCGCAGATCGCGGACCTGCTGCTGAAGCTGGCCCTCGACGTCAACGCGCTGCCGCCGACCGACGACCGGTGGTACGAGGCGCTGCGCGCCGAGCGCATCGCGGCCGCCTCGCAGCCCGCCTGACGGGTCGCCAGAAGGCCCTCGGACCTGCACTTCTGAGCGGCCTAGCGCACATTGGATTCGTAAGTAAATACGGTGTCCAATCTGCGGACATCCGGTTCGGCCCCGCCACCCGGCAACGATAGGGTGGCGGGGATCCAGCCGGACGACGTGGTCCGGGAGTCGGCCCACGTTGCAAAGGTTTTTGGGCTATGCGCATTGGTGTGCTCACCTCCGGCGGAGACTGCCCCGGTCTGAACGCCGTCATCCGTTCCGTCGTGCACCGGGCCGTCGTCGACCACGGAGACGAGGTCATCGGCTTCCACGACGGGTGGAAGGGCCTCCTGGAGTGCGACTACCGGAAGCTCGACCTCGACGCGGTCGGCGGCATCC